>NZ_AP043783.1:1617500-2369922 GCF_055387725.1 Lutaonella thermophila | reverse complement strand
GAGTTTAAACCACCACCAAGTATGTACAAATATGTTCTTCATAGTTTATGGTATCAAATATATAAAGCTTGTTGTAAAATACAAATGAAAAAGTGTATAAAAATAAAAAGCGCTGTATTGCAGCGCTTTTTAACTGTTAATCAAAAAAATATGATGTGTTAAAATACTAAATCTACAACTAAATCAAACTCATCGTAGATGGTTTTATCGCCAAGGTTATCAAAAAAACTTCCGGAACCATATCTAACATCGTACAGAGAACGATCTACTTTTACATTAGCCGTTGCTTTACTTCCGTAAATAGACATTGGGAAAGTAACGGTGTTAGTTTTACCTTTTATGGTTAGGTTGCCGGTTACTTGGTATGAGTTTTTTCCGGTTTGTTTAACGTTGGTAAACTCTAAAGTAGCAGTTGGGTGATTATCAACACCAAAAAAGTCATCAGACTTTAAGTGTTTTTCAAGCTTAGTTTTGTATTCACCGCTTAAATCATCAGATGTAATGCTGGTCATATCTACAGTAAAGTAGCCATCAACTAATTTATTGTTATCAAATTCCAGCCAACCTTCTTTTAAAGTTACAGTACCGTAGTGAGAACCAGTAACTTTATAACCTTTCCAGACAACTTTACTTTCTGTTGTTTTAACTTGTTTCTTGTCGGTTTCAATTGTTGTAAAAGCCGAAGTGAAAAACACTACTACTAAAGCTAATACAGATGTAACTACATTTTTTTTCATGATATTAATTAATTTTTAAGGGTTTAACTTCTAATTAGTTCTAAATAATTATTAAGGGTATTAATTTGCTCAGAGTTTAATTTGCCGAGCAATTTTTTTTCTTGTGCCGTTATTTCAGGGTCTATTTTTTTTAAAAGGTTTAGTCCGTTTTCGGTTATAAAAATTTCAATTTTCCGTCTGTTTTCTTTACAAGTATTTCGTTTTACTAAGCCTTTGTCAATTAACTTATCTACCAATCGGGTAGTATTACTCATTTTATTAATCATACGTTCTTGTATGGTAAATAAGTTTGCCGGTTTACCTTTTTGACCTCGTAAAATTCTTAAAACATTAAATTGTTGGAGGGTTAAATCAAATGGTTTTAAAACACTTGTAATAGCATCAGATACCATATTTGCTGTATATAAAAGGTTTACTACAGATTTTCTTTCTAATGGTAACTGGCTAGTTTTTAATATAGTTTCAATTTTCATTTGTATTAACAATAATTGTAGATACAAATGTATAAAATTAACATTCACATTCTACATAAAAAGTGATAATTTTTTGTTAAAAACTAATGCTCGCTTTTTAACATCCTATAATTTTATACTCATGAAGCATTTAGTATATTTATTAGTTGTAATAGTTTTTATAGGTTGTAAAGAAGAAAAACAAGAGCAAGTAAAAGATATTGCCTATTCCGTACCTGAGCCTGTGAGGATAATAAAGCAAGATGAAGTTAGTGTTCCGGTGTACGATTTTAAGGCCTTGTCTCCATTATTAAATAAAACTGATGATAAAGTTAGAGTAATAAATTTTTGGGCAACTTGGTGTAAACCATGTGTTGCAGAACTGCCATATTTTGAAGCTGTAAACCAAAAGTATAAGAACAAAAATGTAGCGGTTATTTTGGTTAGTTTAGATTTTCCGAAAATGGCAGAAACCAAATTAGTGCCTTTTATAAAAGAAAAAAATATTAAATCGCAAGTAGTATTGTTAGACGACACAAAGCAAAACGAGTGGATTCCGAAAGTATCAGAAAATTGGTCTGGAGCTATACCGGCTACCATAATTTATAACAAACATAAACGCTTGTTTTATGAGCGCTCATTTACACAAGAAGAATTAGAAACAGAAATTCAAAAATTTATTAAATAAATACCAACATGAAAACAATTAAAAGTATTGCATTTGCACTTGTGTTAGTTACTTCTGCAGCATTGGTTAGTTTTACACTAACTAACGAGTATGGCTACAAAGTAGGCGATAAAGCCACAGATTTTTCGCTTAAAAATATAGATGGCAGTATGGTGTCTTTAAAAGATTTTGAAGACGCAAAAGGATTTTTGGTAATTTTTACCTGTAATACGTGTCCGTATGCTGTAGCTTACGAAGACAGAATTATAGCATTAGATAAAAAGTACAAACCCCTTGGAGTTCCGGTAATTGCTATAAACCCAAATGACCCGGAGGTGCAACCCGGGGATAGTTTTGAGAAAATGCAAGAACGAGCAAAAGAAAAAGGGTTTACTTTTCCCTATTTATTAGACGAAGGGCAAAAAATATATCCGCAATATGGGGCAACCAGAACACCACATGTTTATTTATTACAAAAAACAAAAGAAGGAAATATTGTTAGATACATTGGTGCTATAGACGATAACTACCAAGATGCCAGTGCTGTAGAAACAAAGTATGTAGAAAACGCTATAGATGCTATGTTAGCCGGTAAAGAAATTTCGGTTACCAAAACAAAAGCAATCGGGTGTACCATAAAAACTAAAAAGTAGTATAATTACCTTAAAAGGCTTCATTATATTTGCGTTTTAAATACTAAATTAAAATGGTAGATTTATCGCAACAAGAGTGGAAAGAGCAATTAGCAAACGATGCTGATGCTGTAATTTTAGATGTTAGAGCTCCACACGAATATGAAGAAGGCTATATTCCTAATGCAATAAATATTGATATTTATTTAGGACAAGGATTTATAGATGAATTAGAGAAGTTAGATAAAACAAAAAACTACTATGTGTACTGCAAGTCTGGAGGCCGAAGCACTCAAGCATGTTTAATAATGAAACAACTTGGTTTTATAAACATGTATAATTTACAAGGAGGTTTCTCTGAATGGCGAGGCGAAGTTGTAGATGCACTTTAAATAACAAGACTATAATATGTTAAAAAGCGTCAATTTTTTTTTGACGCTTTTTTTGTGTCTTCTTGAAAATACTTTCTTACATTTAAAAATGATTAAAGAAGACTTTTTACACTATCTCTGGAAATTTCAGAAGTTTACAACTACCAATTTAACTTCAACGTCAGGACAAAAAATTCAAATTTTACAAGTTGGGCAGCACAACCACAATGCAGGTCCTGATTTTTATAATGCTCATGTTATAATAGATAATCAGTTTTGGGCTGGTACTGTAGAGATTCATGTAAAAGCGTCAGATTGGTATTTGCATGGTCACGAGAAAGATACAAATTATAACAATGTTGTTTTGCATGTGGTTTGGGAAGATGATTTGGTTGTATACCAAAACAACAGAGCATTACCAACACTCTCTTTACAATCTTTAGTACATAAACAAACACTAACAAACTACACTGCTCTTTTACATAGTAAAAAGCAATTTTTTAATTGCGAGAAAGATATCAATATTGTACCCCAACATATAGAAACCAATTGGTTAGAGCGTTTGTATATAACCAGATTAGAACACAAAGCCAAAGCAATACAAAAGGAGCTTGCCAAAACCACTAATAACTGGGAAGAAGTTTTGTACAGAAATTTGCTTAAGGCCTTTGGTTTAAAAGTAAATTCAGAGGCATTTTATAGTATTGCGTCAAGTATTCCGTTTTCTGTTTTCAGAAAAGAGAGTTTTAATGCTTTTAAAACCGAAGCTTTGTTAATGGGGCAAGCCGGGCTGTTACAAGAAACTAATGATAGTTATTCTGATGCTTTGTTAGAAGCATATTTATACTTAAAACACAAATACAATCTATCTGATTTAGGAGTTACATCTCCTGTTTTTTATAGATTAAGGCCTTCTAATTTTCCAACAATTAGGTTGTCTCAAGTTGCTAATTTGTATGCAAAAAGTACCACACTTTTCAATACAATAAAAAGCGAGTTTAATATAGGTTTTTTTGAAAAAGAGCTAAATGTAACCACATCAAGCTATTGGAATACACATTACAGTTTTGGTAAAGAATCTCCGTATAAAATTAAAAAAACTACCAGCAGTGTAATACAAACATTATTGTTAAATGCAATTATTCCAATACAATTTGCCTACGCCAAATCAACCGGTAAAAACATAACCGATAAACTTATAGGATTAGTAGAGCAATTAAATCCTGAGCAAAACACTATTACGCAGAAATTCAAATCAAAAGGGTTAAATTTAAAATCGGCTTTTCAAACACAAGCTGTATTAGAGGCTTACAATAATAACTGTATAAAAAATAAATGCTTGCAATGCGTGGTTGGAAATTATTTAATAAAGCAATAGTTTTACAAATCAAAATATGAAACTGTTAAACAACATACGGTATTTTTTTGAAAAGCATGGCTATGCGGTATCATCACGTTTGGCAGATCGATTGGGCATGAAAGCAAAAAATGTTAGACTTTTTTTTATATATGTAACATTTGCAACATTTGGTGCCTGGTTTGCCGTATATTTAACCTTAGCTTTTATGCTAAAACTAAAAGATATGGTATATACCAAACGAACTTCGGTTTTTGATTTGTAGTATATGTTTAAACTCTTCCGATCTAAAATATACACAGCACTTTTTTTGCTATTACTTGTACTGGCAATTGGTGTAATGGGCTATAGGCTCGTTTCTAACTACAATTGGTTAGATGCCTTTTACATGACTATAATTACTATAACAACAGTAGGATTTAGAGAAGTGCATCCGGTAGATGATGAAACTAAGTTATTTACCATTTTCTTAATTATCTTAAGTGTATTCATTTTTGCGTATGCTATTTCGGTAATTACAGAATACATTTTAGCCAAAAGTTTTTTACAAAATGTTAAAATAAGAAAGATGAAAAAGAAAATCGATCAACTTAACAATCATATTATTATTTGTGGATTTGGAAGAAACGGAATGCAAGCAGCCACAAAATTAAAAGCCTACCAAAGACCTTTTGTAGTTATCGAAAAAGACAAGGAAGTTATAGAAAAACACGAGCAAGAAATACTATTTGTAGAAGGTAATGCCAACGAAGACGAAACACTCTTAAAAGCAGGAGTAGATCGAGCTCAGTGCTTAATAAGTGCACTACCAAATGATGCTGATAATCTTTTTGTAGTGCTCTCTGCAAGACAATTAAATAAAAACTTAACAATAATTAGCAGAGCCTCTCAAGAAGCTTCTCAAAGAAAACTAAAGTTAGCGGGAGCAAACAAAACCATAATGCCCGATAAAATTGGAGGAGACCATATGGCATCTTTAGTTGTTTTACCGGATTTAGTAGAATTTTTAGACCAATTGTCTATAGAAGGAGAAAACACCATAAACTTAGAAGAGATTGCTATAGAAGATTTACCTAAAGAATATCAATACAAATCTTTGGTAGATTTAGATTTAAGAAAAAAAACCGGGTGTACAGTTATAGGATACAAAGAACCATCGGGCAATTACATAATTAATCCGGAGGCAGATACCAAGCTGCTGCCCAACTCAAAACTTATGGTTTTAGGCAGACCAGAACAGATAAAAAAACTTAACAAGATGTTTAATATACAAGAGACCTATATTTAACAAACAAAAATTTGACCTGCTTTACTTTTTTTAAGATATTGTCGGCTTAACAAACCCTAGAAAACCAAACTAAAACAAATTCTCACATTTATGAAAAGTAAAATTCTGTTAATTGCTTTTTTGCTCTTTTCAGGTTCACTTTTTTCTCAGCAACTAACCGTTAACGAATCTATTTACAATCCATCAAACAGAATAAATGATGGGGTTATAGATTTACAAGTATTAGGAGGAACCCCGCCATATACATTTAAATGGAGCAATCAAAGCACTCCGCTTACTTCTAACAAAGCAACAGGACTAACCGAAGGCATCCCTTATACAGTTACTGTTACAGATGCTAAAGGGCTTTCGGTTACTAAAGAATACACAGTAGAAACTCAAGTAATAACAGAGGTGTTTAATAGTAAAATGACACCTGCAGTTTCTGCTCTTGGAGCCGTTTTGTTTTGGGATCCTTTTGCTGCAAGTGGTATATACGATCCGGTTGTATATGCCGATGTTAAATTAATAGCAGCACCGGGTTGGAGTCCTGATGTAGATGACAAGTTTGTTTTAAAAAAATGGCTAAAACCCGAAGGCACAAGAGTTAAAAAAGGCGATCAAATAGCAATTGTTACCCGAAAAACCGGAGATGTAACAGTTGTTGCCGAAGCTAACGGAACGTTAAGATATTTAGTTAAAGAAGGAGGAGTTATCTATAACTCAGATAATAAAGAACATATTATAGAGCAAGGGGCGCATTATATTGCAGAAATCCAATATGATGAGCCAGTGCCATTAACTCATCCAAACGGAGACCCTCAAACAAAAAATATCCCTTTCATTGTTGTTTGGTTACTCTTGGGTGCAACATTCTTTACCTTAAGAATGGGCTTTATAAATATTCGTGGATTTAAACACTCACTAGAACTTGCCAGAGGTAAGTTTGATGATCCTGATGCTCCAGGCCAAGTTACACATTTTCAAGCCCTTGCAACAGCTGTTTCTGGTACTGTTGGTTTGGGTAATATTGCCGGTGTGGCTGTAGCAGTTTCGCTTGGTGGAGCAGGAGCTACACTCTGGATGATTATTGCTGGATTACTAGGTATGTCATCTAAGTTTGTTGAGTGTACTTTAGGTGTTAAGTATAGAGACATTTTGCCGGATGGCCGTGTATTTGGTGGTCCAATGAATTATTTACGCTACGGTTTAGAAAAGCGCAACCTTAAAGGCTTTGGTAAAGTTTTAGCTGGCTTGTTTGCAATTTTAGCAGTAGGAGCTTCATTTGGTGGAGGAAACATGTTCCAGGCCAACCAATCTTTTGAGCAATTATCGGGTCAGTTTCCGGCACTTCAAGGAAACGGATTTTGGTTTGGTGTTATAACAGCAATTTTAGTTGGTGCAGTAATTATTGGTGGTATAAATAGCATTGCAAAAGTTACCGGTAAAGTAGTGCCATTTATGGCATCTATTTACATTATTGCTGCGCTAGTAGTTATTGGTATTAATATAGAAAACATCGGACCGGCGTTTTCTGCAATTATAGATGGAGCTTTCGAGCCAAGTGCACTTAAAGGCGGTATTATTGGCGTACTCATTGTAGGATTTCAACGGGCAGCATTCTCTAACGAAGCCGGAGTAGGGTCGGCTGCTATAGCACACAGTGCTGCAAAAACCAATCATCCGCCATCAGAAGGATTTGTGGCGCTTTTAGAACCGTTCATAGATACTGTTGTTGTTTGTACGCTTACTGCATTGGTTTTAATTTTTACCGGAATGCACGAGGTACAAGGCTTAGGAGGGGCGCAATTAACTTCAGATGCCTTCGGAAGTGTAATTTCGTGGTTCCCATACGTACTTGCTGCAGCAGGATTTTTATTTGCATTTTCAACCATGATTTCATGGTCGTATTACGGTATGCGTGCATGGACTTATTTGTTTGGAAAAAGCCGTAAAACCGAAATGGTGTATAAACTATTATTTTTAGTATTTGTTGTAATTGGAGCATCGGTAAGTTTAGGAGCAGTATTAGATTTCTCAGATATGATGATTTTGGCTATGTCTTTTCCTAACATTATAGGTTTATATTTAATGAGCGGAGAAGTAAAAGCCGATTTAAATGCTTACTTAGCCAAGTACAAAAAAGGAGAATTATTCAAAAAAAATAAACCCAATAAACAAAGTGAGGCAGCTTAACAACTAAATTAAGTTGTACTTTCTGGTTTAAGCCCGTTTGTACATAGTTTAAGTACAAACGGGCTTTTTGTTTAAATTAAAAAAGTAAAAAAACAATAGTGAATACCATATATTTTATTGATATTGTGAACCTCATAACAAAAACTAATTAACCAACTACACTTATTTTATATAACTTCTTTAAATTATGAAAAAAGTATTTTTTACCCTTTTGTCTTTCATTTTTCCGTTAACTTTTTTAGCACAAAATGCAACCCAAGAACTAAGTTGGGGACAAAAAATAGATAGAGAATTTCAACCTATTGCAGATGCTTGGGAAGGTATAGTTTTATACCCGGTTTCAATTGCAGGATTTCAGATTCCTATTGTTTTACTTTTGCTGGTTTTTGGAGCAACATTTTTTACAATCTATTTTGGTTTTCCGAGTGTTAGAAGATTTCCGTTGGCCATTAATACGGTGAGAGGAAAATACGATGAATTAGATCATCACGAAGCAGAAAAGTCTGATTTGGCCATAGATGGCGATGTAAAAGGAACAATTAAAGATGAAAGCAAAGAAGGAGAGGTAAGTCATTTTCAAGCATTGGCAACAGCTGTTTCCGGAACGGTTGGTCTTGGCAATATTGCCGGAGTTGCCGTTGCAATTGCATTAGGTGGCCCCGGAGCTACTTTCTGGATGATTGTATGCGGGCTTATTGGTATGGCTTCAAAATTTGTAGAATGTACACTTGGTGTTAAATATAGAGATGTTGGTCCGGATGGAACAGTTTACGGTGGACCAATGTATTATTTAAAAAAGGGATTAGCCGAAAGAGGATTTGGAACTATTGGAAAAGTTTTAGCAGTACTTTTTGCCGTGCTTTGTATTGGCGCATCATTTGGAGGAGGAAATGCATTTCAGTCTAATCAAGCTGCAGCACAATTATCTACCTTAGTAGGTTTAAACTTTGAAACTGCTGGTTTTTGGATTGGGGTTGCTTTAGCGGCAATTGTTGGGGTTGTAATTATTGGCGGTATAAAGCGTATTGCCAGCGTAACTGAAAAAATAGTGCCATTTATGGCAGGAATTTACGTGTTGGCAGCTTTAATAATAATTTTTGCACACTTTAGCTATATAGATGATGCCATTGGTATGATTGTTAACGGAGCATTTACGCCTATGGCAGGACTTGGGGGTCTTGTGGGGGTATTAATTGTAGGGTTTCAACGTGCCGCTTTTTCTAACGAAGCCGGTGCAGGTTCTGCAGCTATTGCTCACTCTGCAGTTAAAACCAAATATCCTGCCAGCGAAGGTGTTGTAGCACTTTTAGAACCTTTTATAGATACAGTAGTAATTTGCACCATGACCGCCATGGTTATAATTTTCTTTAATATGGATGGTGGTAACATGCAGAGTATATTTAATTATGGTAGCTCTGCTAACAGTGCTGTTTTAATAAACTCGTCTGGAGAATATGTAGGAGGGGTAGATTTAACATCGATGGCTTTTGATTCTGTGATTCCGCATTTTTCTTATGTACTAACCGTTGCAATTATATTATTTGCATTTTCAACCATGATTTCTTGGTCTTATTACGGACTACAATCTTGGAAATTTTTATTTGGAAGAGGTAAAATGGCCGATTTAACCTATAAAGTATTGTTTTTAATATTTGTGGTTATTGGCGCTTCAACTACACTTAATGCAGTTATAAAATTTTCGGATGCAATGATTTTAGCTTTAGTATTCCCAAACATGATTGGACTATTATTTTTATTTCCGAAAGTTAAAGAAGAACTCAATAAATACCTCGCAGCCATTAGAGGTATGAATAAATAATAATCAACTTAATGAAAAGTTTAAAGCCTCACTTTGTGTTTACTAAACAGCAACAACGTGGGGCTTTCTTTTTAATACTTATTATAGTTGTACTGCAAGGATTAATTTTTTTAATTGATTTTCATCCAAAGCCTAAGTTATCAGATAAACAACAAGAGCAATTGTTGTTATTTAATAAAGAAATAGATTCGCTTAAAGCAGTTAGAGAGCAGAGCAAATCTACCTTTAAATATAATCCTAATTACATAAGTGAATACAGCGCATATGTTTTAAACCTCCCTACCGATGTAGTTGTTAAAATCAAAGCTTACAGAAGTAAAGGAGAATACATAACCACTCTTGCAGAGTTTAAAAAAGTTTCAGAGCTACCAGATACAACTGTAAAACGGATTGCGAATTTGCTTAAGTTTTCTAAGAATAATTATAAAATACCACCTAAGAAGTCTGCAATTGCTAAACAGGTACAATTAACTAAAGAAGATTTAAATAAGGTTACCATACAACAACTAAAAAAGTTTAACGGTATTGGAGATAAGCTATCTGCAAGAATAATAAAATTCAGAACTCTTTTAGGAGGTTTTTTAATTGATAATCAGCTGTACGATGTATATGGGTTAGATTCTACCATTGTAAAAACAGTTTTAAAAAAATATACCGTGCAGACATTACCTAAAATTCAAAAAATAAGCATTAATAATGCAACAAAGGCGCAATTAGCCACTATACCATATATTAATTATAAGCTGGCTTCGAAAATTGTTAATTTAAGAAATGAGCTTGGTGAGTTTTCTTCTTTTCAAGAATTAACAAAAATTCAAGAATTACCCAACAATAAGATTGATAGAATTAAATTATATTTGACACTCAATTAACTTAATACAAACTGCCTTGCCGGTTATTCGGTAAGCAGATGTTAAAGCTTTAATAAGATGGAGAATCTGTATTTTACAGAAGAGCATAAAGTATTTAGAAAAAGTTTCAGAGAGTTTCTTCAAAAAGAAGTTGTTCCACACATTGAAAAATGGGAAAAAACAGGAACTATAGATCGTTTTATTTGGAAGAAATTCGGAGAAATGGGATATTTTGGGTTAAACTATCCTGAGAAATATGGCGGTTTAGATTTAGATCTTTTTTATACCGTTATTTTTTTAGAAGAACTTCAAAAAATAAACTCAGGAGGTTTTGCTGCAGCCATGTGGGCGCATACCTATTTGGCAATGACACATCTTAATAAAGAAGGAGATCATAAAATAAAAGAGCGTTACTTAGCTCCAAGCATATCAGGCGATAAAATTGGTTGTTTATGTATTACAGAGCCTTTTGGAGGTAGTGATGTTGCCGGGATGAGAACCACTGCAAAAAAAGACGGAGATTATTATGTTATTAATGGCTCTAAAACTTTTATAACTAACGGAGTTTATGCAGATTATTTAGTTGTTGCGGCTAAAACAAATCCGGAGGCTAATCATAAAGGCATTAGCATTTTTGTGGTAGACAAAGATACACCGGGTATAACGGCTACTAAACTAGACAAACTTGGGTGGAGAGCTTCAGATACTGCAGAACTTGCTTTTGATAATGTTAGGGTTCCGGCAGAAAATTTAATGGGAGAAGAAGGAAAAGGCTTTCCGTACATAATGCAACATTTTGCTTTAGAGCGTTTGGTAATGGGAATTAATGCTCATGCCAGAAGCGAGTTTGCTTTAGCATACACATTGCAGTATATGAAAGACCGTAAAGCATTTGGTAAAAGTATATCAGAGTTTCAAGCGCTCAGACACAGGATAGCCGATTTAAGTGCAGAAGTAGAAATGTGCAAAACCTTTAACTATACTACTACAAAACGTTTAAATGATGGTGAGTATGTTGTTAAAGAAGCAACCATGTCTAAATTACTATCTACTAAAATAGCCGATAAAGTGGCTTACGAATGCTTACAGATGTTAGGAGGATATGGTTATATGGAAGAATATCCGTTGGCACGTTTATTTAGAGATAGTAGATTAGGCCCAATAGGAGGAGGAACCTCTGAAATTTTACGAGAAATTTTAGCAAAAATAATTATAGACAATAAGCAGTATAAGCCTGCAACAGACTAGTTTTAAACTTTTTTTTAATTTTTATTGCTAATTATTAATTATGTAATAAATTTGCACGCACAAAAAGAAAGGAGGTGGTTAAGCTATGTTAATAATACCTGTAAAAGAAGGAGAAAATATAGATAGAGCGCTAAAGCGTTACAAGCGTAAGTTTGATAAAACCGGAAGAATGCGTCAGCTAAGAGAGCGCCAGCAGTACACAAAACCTTCTGTTAAGAGAAGAAATCAAATTCAAAAGGCTGCTTACATTCAGCACCTTAGAGATCAAGAAGAAATTTAATATTTCTTACCTCATAAAACTTTAACCGTTACTTGATAAAGTTGTAACTTTGTTTAGTAACGGTTTTTTATTTATGGCAATTCATAAATTTATAGATTATCTTCTTTTAGAAAAAAAATACGCACAACACACAGTTACCGCATACCAAACAGATTTAAATCAGTTTAAAACATTTTGTCAAGAAAATTTTAATGTAAATAATATAGACAATGCTAATTATGCAGTTATAAGAAGCTGGATTGTTAATTTGGTAGAGCAGGGCTTAACTGCAAAATCTGTAAACAGAAAAATATCATCTTTAAAAGCGTACTATAAATTTTTGCTTAAAACGCAAACTATAAAAGCTAATCCGTTAGCTAAACACATTCGTTTAAAAACTACCAAAAACATTCAAATACCTTTTTCTAAAGAAGAGGTAAATACCGTTTTGTTTGAGCTTCCATTTACTCCGGATTTTGAAGGAGTGAGAGATCGGTTAATAATAGAACTTTTTTACAGTACCGGAATGCGAAGAAGTGAGCTAATTCATCTTACAATTAACAGTATAGATTTACAATCTAAAACCATTAAGATTTTAGGTAAACGAAACAAAGAAAGAATTGTGCCATTATTACCGTCAGCAATACAATTAATAGAGCAGTATTTGCCTATGCGTGAGAGCGTTAAAAAAGACGAAAAAAATGAGTGGTTTTTTTTAACGAAAACAGGCAATAAAATGTATCCAAATCTTGTTTATAGAATAATAAATCATTATTTTAGTAAAGCATCTTCAAAAGCAAAAAAAAGTCCGCATATAATGCGTCATACATTTGCCACACATTTGTTAAATGAAGGTGCAGATTTAAACTCGGTTAAAGAGCTTTTAGGGCATGCAAGTTTAGCTTCAACTCAGGTTTACACACATAATAGTATAGAAGAGTTGAAAAAGGTTTACCAAAAAGCCCACCCTCGTAACAAGTAATAAGTTCTGTTAACCAAATGTCTAACCATTTAAAAACGTACAACATGAAAGTAAACACGCAATCTGTAAATTTTAATGCTGATGGTAAGTTGTTGCAATTTATTCAAAAGCGTTTAAACAAGTTAGATAACTTCTACGATAAAATAATATACTCAGATGTGTATTTAAAGGTAGAAAATACCAGTGCTAAAGAAAATAAGATTGCTGAGGTTAGAGTAGCTATCCCGGGCGATGATTTAATTGTAAAAAAACAATGTAAAACATTTGAAGAAGCTATAGATACATGTGCTAACTCGCTGGAAAGAGCGTTGTTAAAACGAAAAGGAAAATTAAAAGCACATATTTAGATAAAATTTTTTCAAAAATGTTTTGAATAAAAAATTAAAATCATACATTTGCAGTCCGTTAGAAATAGCGGACTTTTTTATGGTCAAAAAATGACGTAAAAAAGTGCTCAAAGGCCGATGTAGCTCAGCTGGCTAGAGCAGCTGATTTGTAATCAGCAGGTCGTGGGTTCGAGTCCCTCTATCGGCTCAAAAAACAAAGAGGGTAAGTTTAAGGTTAACGTTCATTAAATTGATGTTTTTGGGGAGATACTCAAGCGGCCAACGAGGACAGACTGTAAATCTGTTGGATTATTCCTTCGCAGGTTCGAATCCTGCTCTCCCCACTAAGCGTTGCAAAATAAGTTACGCAAAACTTCAGGCGGGAGTAGCTCAGTTGGTAGAGCGTCAGCCTTCCAAGCTGAATGTCGCGAGTTCGAATCTCGTCTCCCGCTCTACTAGCCGGTGTAGCTCAGGGGTAGAGCGCTTCCTTGGTAAGGAAGAGGTCACGAGTTCAAATCTCGTCATTGGCTCATAGTTAGAATTAATTTGTACACTAATATATAACTAAGATTAAAATTTATTAAATCATGGCAAAGGAAACATTTGATCGTTCCAAACCGCACTTAAATATTGGTACTATTGGACACGTAGATCACGGTAAGACTACCTTAACTGCAGCTATTACTAAAGTATTAGCTGAAGCAGGTTTATCTGAAGCTAAATCATTTGATCAAATTGATAACGCTCCTGAAGAAAAAGAAAGAGGTATTACTATTAATACTTCACACGTAGAATACCAAACAGAAAACAGACACTATGCACACGTAGACTGTCCTGGTCACGCCGACTATGTAAAGAACATGGTTACTGGTGCTGCTCAAATGGACGGTGCTATCTTAGTAGTTGCTGCTACTGATGGTCCTATGCCACAAACTCGTGAGCACATACTTTTAGGTCGTCAGGTAGGTGTACCTAGAATCGTGGTATTCATGAACAAAGTGGATATGGTTGATGATGAGGAGCTTTTAGAGCTTGTAGAGATGGAAATTAGAGAGTTATTATCATTCTATGACTATGATGGTGATAACGCTCCTGTAATTAAAGGGTCTGCTCTTGGTGCGCTTAACGGTGAGCCTAAGTGGGTAGAAACTGTTATGGAGTTAATGAGGGCTGTAGATAGCTGGATTGAACTTCCAGAAAGAGATATAGATAAGCCTTTCTTAATGCCTATCGAAGATGTATTTACTATTACAGGTCGTGGTACTGTAGCAACTGGTCGTATTGAGACTGGTGTTGCTAACACTGGTGATCCTGTAGAAATCATCGGTATGGGTGCAGAGAAGTTAACTTCGACTATCACTGGGGTTGAGATGTTCCGTAAGATTCTTGACAGAGGTGAAGCTGGAGATAACGTAGGTTTATTATTAAGAGGTATCGAAAAGAGCGATATCAAGAGAGGTATGGTAATCTGTAAGCCAGGTTCAATTACTCCTCACGCTAAGTTTAAAGCAGAGGTTTATATCTTAAAGAAAGAAGAAGGTGGACGTCACACTCCATTCCACAACAACTACCGTCCTCAGTTCTACGTACGTACAACTGACGTAACAGGTACTATTAACTTACCTGACGGAGTTGAAATGGTAATGCCTGGTGATAACTTAACAATTACTGTAGAGTTAATCCAGCCAATTGCACTTAACGTAGGTTTACGTTTTGCTATCCGTGAAGGTGGTAGAACTGTAGGTGCTGGTCAGGTAACTGAAATTTTAGACTAATAAAACTTACATAACTGAGCTGAGGTGTCCCGCAAATGCGGGATGCCTTTCAGCTTAATATACGGGTGTAGCTCAGCTGGTAGAGCAGTGGTCTCCAAAACCAAAGGTCGTGAGTTCGAATCTTACCACCCGTGCAAACTAAGAGTTATGAATATTGTTAATTACGTAAAAGAATCGGTAGAAGAGCTAAAATCAAATGTAAAATGGCCATCATGGGCAGAAGCTCAACATTTAATGGTGGTTGTTGCTGTCTTCTCAATCATATTCTCATTAGCAATTTGGGGAGTAGACACTTTTTTTAGCAGACTTATTACAGTATATTTTGATTTAATTAGTTAAACAATCTACAATGGCCGAAACATTAGAGAAAAAGTGGTATGTAGTTAGAGCCGTTAGTGGTCAGGAAAACAAGGTTAAAGCCTATATAGAAAATGAGGTTGCCAGACTTGGTTATTCTGACTATGTAGATGAAGTTTTGGTTCCTACCGAAAAAGTTGTACAAATACGTAACGGAAAAAAAATAAACAAAGAACGTGTTTACTTCCCGGGGTATGTAATGATAAAAGCAAACCTAGGAGGTGAAATAGTTCACGTTATAAAATCTATAACCGGAGTAATTGGTTTTCTGGGTGAAGTTAAAGGAGGAGATCCTGTTCCGCTTAGAAAATCTGAGGTTAACAGAATGTTAGGTAAGGTTGATGAGTTAGCAGAAAAAACAGATAGTATTGCTATACCTTATGTAGTAGGAGAAACGGTAAAGGTTATAGATGGACCGTTTAATGGATTTAACGGTACTGTAGAAAAAATTAATGAAGAAAAACGTAAGCTTGAGGTAATGGTTAAGATTTTCGGAAGAAAAACACCACTTGAGCTTAGTTATATGCAAGTAGAGAAAATTTAAATTGTTACGCATATAAAAGAAGTGTCTTTAGCTTCCAATAATTAAAAGATGCTTCGCAAGTTTTTAAATTTTTATAATTAAAAAACAATGGCAAAAGAAGTAAGTAAAGTAGTTAAACTACAAGTTAGGGGAGGTGCTGCGAACCCGTCGCCACCGGTTGGACCCGCTTTAGGTGCTGCCGGAGTTAACATCATGGAGTTCTGTAAGCAATTTAATGCTAGAACTCAAGACAAGCAAGGAAAAGTATTGCCTGTTGTTATCTCTGTGTACACAGACAAGTCTTTCGACTTTGTTGTGAAAACACCTCCAGCGGCAGTACAACTATTGGAAGCGGCAAAGATTAAAAAGGGTTCTGGTGAGCCAAACCGTGCAAAGGTTGCTAAAGTAACCTGGGATCAAATTAGAGCAATTGCAGAAGACAAAATGCAAGACCTAAATGCATTTACAATAGAGTCTGCAATGAGTATGATTGCCGGAACTGCCAGATCTATGGGGATCACAGTTACAGGACAGAAACCTTTTTAAATCTTTAAAAGACATTAAAAATGGCAAGATTAACCAAAAAGCAAAAAGAAGCCAGAGCAAAAATAGATAGAAATAAACTCTACTCTATAGAAGAAGCTTCTGCTTTAATAAAAGAAATAACCAACGTAAAATTTGACGCTTCTGTAGATTTAGCAGTTAGATTAGGAGTAGATCCAAGAAAAGCTAACCAAATGGTTCGTGGCGTAGTTACCTTGCCTCATGGTACTGGTAAAGACGTAAAAGTATTGGCATTAGTTACTCCAGATAAAGAAGAAGAAGCTAAAGAAGCCGGAGCAGATTACGTAGGGTTAGATGAGTACTTAAACAAGATCAAGGGTGGTTGGACCGACGTTGATGTAATTATTACCATGCCAAGTGTAATGGGTAAATTAGGTCCGTTAGGTAGAATTCTTGGTCCGAGAGGATTAATGCCTAACCCAAAAACTGGAACAGTAACCATGGATGTTGCTAAAGCAGTTAGAGAAGTTAAGGCTGGTAAAATTGACTTTAAGGTAGATAAAACCGGAATTGTACATGCAGCAATAGGTAAGGCCTCATTCTCTGCAGATAAAATTGCCGGAAATGCCAATGAGTTAATTCAAACATTAATAAAATTAAAACCAACTGCAGCCAAAGGTACATACATTAAGAGTATTTATATGTCTAGTACTATGAGTCCGAGTGTACCTATAGATCCAAAGGCAGTTTAAAGTAGTTATAATTTTTAGTCATGACAAGAGAAGAAAAATTAAACGTAATACAAGACTTAACTGCTAAGCTGACTGATAACAGCAACATTTATCTGGCTGACATATCAGGTTTGGATGCTGACACCACCTCTAAATTACGTAGAGCGTGCTTTAAAGCAAACATAAAGCTTGCAGTGGTAAAAAATACCTTGCTTGCAAAAGCAATGGAAGCAGCAGATAAAGATTTTGGCGAGCTTCCAACGGTATTAAAAGGAAACACCTCTTTAATGATAGCCGAGAAAGGTAATGCACCGGCTAAACTAATTAAAGATTTCCGTAAAAAGTCTGATAAGCCTATTTTAAAAGGAGCTTTCATAGAAGAAGCTATCTATATAGGAGATGATCAGTTAGAGACGCTTGCAAATATCAAATCTAAAGAAGAAGTTATTGGAGATATTATTGGCTTACTACAATCACCAGCCAAGAATGTTATCTCTGCGCTTCAATCAGGAGGAGGTAAACTTGCAGGTATTGTTAAAACCTTATCAGAAAGAGAAGAATAAAATTTGTACGCACTTAAACTAATTATATTTTAAAATTTTTAAACGATAGAAAAATGGCAGATTTAAAAGATTTCGCAGAAAAGTTAGTTAACTTAACTGTAAAAGAAGTAAACGAGTTAGCTGATATTTTAAAAGAAGAATACGGTATTGAGCCTGCAGCTGCAGCTGTAGCTGTTGCTGGTGCTGCTGGTGCTGCTGGTGGTGGTGAAGCAGCTGAGGAGAAAACTGAATTCGACGTAATTTTAAAATCAGCAGGCGGTTCTAAATTAGCTGTAGTTAAATTAGTAAAAGAACTTACAGGATTAGGACTTAAAGAAGCTAAAGAAATAGTAGACAGCGCTCCTAAAGCTATCAAAGAAGGAGTTTCTAAAGAAGAGGCCGAAGGTCTTAAGAAGTCTTTAGAAGAGGCTGGAGCTGAGGTTGAGCTTAAGTAAGCTAACCTGGCTGTAAAACCTTGGTTTAGGTCTTAGGATAAGAATCCTCAAGGCCTAAACCCTTTTGCGTATATAAACGTATATGCGCCTTTTAAACATTCTTTAATAAAAACTTTGTCCATTGATGTTCGCAAATCAGACTGAAAGACTAAATTTTGCTTCTGCTAAGAGTACTCCGGAATACCCGGATTTCTTAGATATTCAGATCAAATCGTTTCAAGATTTCTTTCAGCTTGAAACTAAATCTGATGAGAGAAGGAAAGAGGGGTTATACAACACCTTCATGGAAAACTTTCCAATTACAGACACTCGTAACCAGTTTGTATTAGAATTTTTAGATTATTTTATAGATCCGCCTCGTTATACAATTCAAGAATGTATAGAGAGAGGACTAACTTACAGTGTTCCGTTAAAAGCGAGGTTAAAGTTGTATTGTACAGACCCAGAGCATGAAGATTTTGAGACCATCGTTCAAGATGTGTACTTGGGTACAATACCATACATGACACCTTCTGGAACTTTTGTTATTAACGGTGCAGAGCGCGTAGTAGTATCGCAATTACACCGTTCTCCGGGAGTGTTTTTTGGTCAGTCTTTCCATGCCAATGGAACCAAGCTTTATTCTGCCAGAGTAATTCCTTTTAAAGGATCTTGGATAGAATTTGCTACCGATATCAATAACGTAATGTATGCGTATATTGATAGAAAGAAAAAATTACCTGTAACAACCCTTTTCCGTGCTATTGGTTTTGAGCGCGACAAAGATATTTTAGAAATTTTCGACCTTTCAGAAGAGGTTAAAGTGTCTAAGGCAGGGCTTAAAAAAGTATTAGGAAGAAAACTAGCAGCCCGTGTTCTTAACACTTGGCATGAAGATTTTGTTGATGAAGATACAGGAGAAGTAGTATCTATAGAGCGTAACGAGATTGTTCTAGACCGTGATACTATTTTAGAGAAAGAACACATAGATCAAATTTTAGATGCTGGCGTTAAAACCATTCTGTTGCACAAAGAAAACAACCAACAGTCTGATTACGCTATTATTTACAATACATTACAAAAAGACCCAACAAACTCAGAGAAAGAAGCGGTAGAACACATTTACCGTCAGTTGCGTAATGCAGAACCACCAGATGAGGAAACCGCAAGAGGAATTATAGACAAATTATTCTTCTCTGACCAACGTTATAATCTTGGTGAAGTTGGGCGTTACAGAATGAACAAGAAGTTAGGCTTGGATATCGATATGGATAAACAAGTACTAACTAAAGAAGATATAATTACAATTGTAAAATACTTAATAGAGTTAATTAACTCTAAAGCAGAAATAGACGATATAGATCACCTATCTAACCGTCGTGTACGTACTGTAGGTGAGCAATTATCACAGCAATTTGGTGTTGGTTTAGCGCGTATGGCTCGTACCATTAGAGAGCGAATGAACGTTCGTGATAACGAGGTGTTTACGCCAATAGACCTTATTAATGCCAAAACGTTATCGTCTGTAATTAACTCGTTCTTTGGTACTAACCAGTTATCTCAGTTTATGGATCAAACAAACCCATTAGCTGAGATCACCCATAAAAGACGTTTATCTGCCTTAGGTCCTGGAGGTCTTTCAAGAGAAAGAGCCGGTTTTGAGGTACGTGACGTTCACTATACTCACTACGGTCGTTTATGTCCGATAGAAACCCCAGAAGGACCAAACATTGGTCTAATTTCATCATTAGCAGTATTTGCTAAGGTGAACAACATGGGATTCATAGAAACTCCGTATAGAAAAGTAGAAAACGGTAAAGTAGACCTTAAAGATATGGTTTACTTAAGTGCCGAAGAAGAAGAAGATAAACTCATAGCGCAAGCAAACATTCCGTTAAAAGAAGACGGTTCTATTGATACAGATAAGGTAATTGCCAGAGATGAAGGAGACTTCCCGGTTGTAGAACCAGATAAGGTACACTACACAGATGTAGCTCCAAACCAAATAGCATCTATCTCTGCATCATTAATTCCATTCTTAGAGCACGATGATGCAAACCGTGCACTAATGGGATCAAACATGATGCGTCAGGCAGTTCCGTTATTACGTCCGGAATCTCCAATTGTAGGTACTGGCCTTGAGCGCCAAGTAGCATCAGACTCAAGAGTACTTATAAATGCAGAAGGAGACGGAGTTGTTGAGTATGTAGATTCAGATATCATCACAATTAAGTACGACAGAACCGATGAAGAGCGTTTAGTAAGTTTTGATGATGATTCTAAAACCTACGAACTCGTAAAATTCCGTAAAACTAACCAAGGAACTTGTATTAACTTAAAGCCAATTGTTAAAAAAGGCGATAGAGTTAAAAAAGGCCAGGTGCTTTGTGAAGGTTACGCAACAGAGAAAGGTGAACTTGCTCTGGGTAGAAACCTTAAAGTAGCCTTCATGCCTTGGAAAGGGTACAACTTTGAGGACGCAATTGTAATATCAGAGAAAGTTGTTAGAGAAGATATCTTTACATCAATTCATATAGATGAGTATTCTTTAGAAGTTAGAGATACAAAATTAGGAGCAGAAGAGCTTACTAACGATATTCCTAACGTATCTGAAGAAGCAACCAAAGACCTCGATGAAAATGGTATGATTAGAATCGGGGCAGAGGTTAAGCCTGGAGATATTTTAATTGGTAAGATTACTCCAAAAGGAGAGTCAGACCCAACTCCTGAAGAAAAGTTATTACGTGCTATATTCGGAGATAAAGCAGGCGATGTAAAAGATGCTTCATTAAAAGCGCCGCCATCATTAAATGGTGTTGTAATAGATAAGAAATTATTCTCTAGATCTATTAAAGATAAGCGTAAGCGCTCTCAAGACAAAGAAGACATCAACAAGTTAGAGCTTGAGTACGAAAGCAAATTCCAAGCATTAAAAGATAAGCTTGTTGAAAAACTCTTTGCCTTAGTTGGTGGTAAAACATCACAAGGTGTAATGAACGATTTAGGAGAAGAAGTATTACCAAAAGGTAAAAAGTACACCTTAAAAATGTTAAATGCAGTAGAAGACTTTGCACACTTAGTGAGCGGAAGTTGGACTACTGATGATACAACCAATAAACTAGTTGCAGATTTATTACACAATTATAAAATAAAGCTTAACGATTTACAAGGTGCACTTAGAAGAGACAAGTTTACCATTTCTGTAGGAGACGAGCTTCCTGCCGGAATTATGAAACTTGCAAAAGTGTATATAGCTAAAAAACGTAAGCTTAAAGTAGGAGATAAGATGGCTGGGCGTCACGGTAACAAAGGTATTGTTGCCAAAATAGTACGCGAAGAAGATATGCCATTCTTAGAAGATGGTACACCGGTAGATATTGTACTAAACCCACTTGGGGTACCTTCACGTATGAACATTGGTCAGATTTACGAAACCGTACTTGGTTGGGCAGGATTAAAACTTGGTAAAAAGTTTGCAACTCCAATTTTCGACGGTGCTTCGTTAGAAGAAATAAATAAACTGACTGATGAGGCTGGTATTCCAAGATTCGGTCATACGTATCTATACGATGGTGGAACCGGTGAACGCTTTGATCAACCAGCTACAGTAGGAGTTATCTACATGCTGAAACTTGGTCACATGGTAGATGATAAGATGCACGCACGTTCTATTGGACCATACTCATTAATTACGCAACAACCGCTTGGAGGTAAAGCTCAATTTGGTGGTCAGCGTTTCGGAGAAATGGAGGTATGGGCGTTAGAGGCTTACGGTGCATCGAGCACACTACGTGAGATTTTAACCGTAAAATCTGATGATGTAATTGGAAGAGCCAAAACCTACGAGGCAATCGTTAAAGGAGAGGCTATGCCAGAACCTGGATTACCAGAATCGTTCAACGTATTAATGCACGAACTTAAAGGTCTAGGTTTAGACATCAGATTAGAAGAATAAACAAGTAGCAGGCTTAAGCCTGCTACTGTAACAATTTTTACTTAATTCATTATCACCATACTAATTATGGCAAGAACAAAAGATAAGAATACAGTTCAGAGGTTTAACAAAATCTCTATAGGTTTAGCTTCACCCGAGGCAATTTTAGCCGAGTCTCGAGGCGAAGTTTTAAAGCCTGAAACTATTAACTATCGTACACACAAACCGGAGCGAGACGGATTGTTTTGTGAGCGTATTTTTGGTCCGGTAAAAGATTACGAGTGTGCTTGTGGTAAGTATAAAAGAATTCGATATAAAGGTATTGTTTGTGACCGTTGTGGTGTAGAAGTTACCGAGAAAAAAGTGCGTAGAGACCGTGTAGGGCATATAAACCTTGTGGTTCCTGTAGCGCACATTTGGTACTTCCGTTCACTACCAAATAAAATTGGATACTTACTCGGATTACCATCTAAAAAGCTCGATATGATTATCTATTACGAGCGTTATGTGGTTATCCAACCGGGTATTGCTAAAGGTCCGGATGGCGAAGAGCTAAATAAAATGGATTTCTTAACAGAAGAAGAGTACTTAAACATTTTAGATAGCCTTCCGCCAGAAAACCAATACCTAGAAGACTCTGATCCTAATAAGTTTATCGCTAAAATGGGAGCAGAGTGTTTAATTGAGTTATTATCAAGATTAGATTTAGATGCACTTTCTTATGAGCTTAGACACAAAGCTCATAACGAAACCTCTAAACAGCGTAAAACAGAAGCCCTTAAGCGTTTACAGGTAGTAGAATCGTTTAGAGAAGCACGCCAAAATAGAGAGAACAAACCGGAGTGGATGATTATGAAGGTAATTCCGGTAATTCCGCCAGAATTACGTCCGCTTGTTCCTTTAGATGGAGGTCGTTTTGCTACTTCAGATTTAAACGATTTATACAGACGTGTAATTATACGTAATAACCGTCTAAAACGATTAATGGAAATTAAAGCCCCTGAAGTAATTTTACGTAACGAGAAACGTATGCTTCAGGAAGCTGTAGATTCTTTGTTTGATAACACCCGTAAATCATCGGCTGTTAAAACAGAATCTAACAGACCATTAAAATCGCTTTCAGACTCACTTAAAGGAAAACAAGGTCGTTTCCGTCAAAACTTATTAGGTAAACGTGTAGATTACTCAGCACGTTCTGTAATTGTTGTTGGACCGGAGCTTAAATTATATGAGTGTGGTTTACCAAAAGACATGGCGGCAGAGCTTTACAAGCCTTTTGTTATTAGAAAACTAATAGAAAGAGGTATTGTAAAGACTGTAAAATCGGCTAAGAAAATTATAGACCGTAAAGAGCCTGTTGTTTGGGATATTTTAGATAACGTAATTAAAGGTCATCCGGTACTACTTAACCGTGCCCCCACATTACACCGTTTAGGTATTCAGGCATTCCAGCCTAAACTTATAGAAGGTAAAGCAATACAGTTACACCCACTTGTGTGTACTGCATTTAATGCCGACTTTGACGGTGACCAAATGGCGGTGCATTTACCACTCGGGCATGAAGCTATTTTAGAGGCACAGCTTTTAATGTTGGCGTCTCATAATATACTTAACCCGGCCAACGGATCACCAATTACGGTACCTTCTCAAGACATGGTTCTTGGGTTATACTATATGACCAAACCAAGAAAGTCTACTCCAGAATATCCAATTCAAGGAGAAGGATTAACTTTTTATGGTTTAGAAGAGGTTACTATGGCGTACAATGAAAAGAAAGTTCACTTGAACGCTCAAATTAAAGTACGCACAAAAGATCTAGATGAAAACGGTAACCTTGTAACTAAAATAATAGATACTACAGTTGGTAGAGTATTATTTAATGAGTTTGTGCCAGAAGAGGCCGGATTCATAAACGAAGTATTAACTAAAAAATCACTTCGTGATATTATCGGTAAAATTTTAAAAGCTACCGATGTACCTACCACTGCAGAGTTCTTAGATAAAATTAAAGACCTTGGTTATAAGTTTGCTTTCCAAGGAGGATTATCGTTTAGCTTAGGAGATATTATTATTCCTGAAGAGAAAAACGACATGATAGATGATGCTAACAAACAGGTAGATGCTATCATGATGAACTATAACATGGGTCTTATAACCAATAATGAGCGTTATAACCAGGTAATTGACGTCTGGACTTCTACTAATGCAATGCTTACAGAACTTGCAATGAAGCGTATTAGAGAAGACCAACAAGGATTTAACTCTGTGTACATGATGTTAGATTCTGGAGCGAGAGGTTCTAAAGAGCAGATACGTCAGTTAACCGGTATGCGTGGATTAATGGCGAAACCTAAAAAATCTACTGTTGGAGGAGGAGAAATTATAGAAAACCCAATTCTATCTAACTTTAAAGAGGGTCTATCTATTTTAGAATACTTTATCTCTACTCACGGTGCACGTAAAGGTCTTGCCGATACGGCACTTAAAACAGCAGATGCAGGTTACCTAACTCGTAGATTAGTTGATGTATCGCAAGATGTTATTGTTAATATAGACGATTGTGGTACGTTAAGAGGGGTAGAGGTAGAAGCACTTAAGAAAAACGAAGAAGTAGTAGAAACTCTTGGAGAAAGAATTCTTGGTCGTGTATCATTAAATGATATCTACAACCCGCTTACAGAAGAAGTTATTGTTAAGTCGGGCGAAGAAATCATGGAGCACCACATCAAGAAAATCGAGGAGTCTCCGCTAGAGAAAATAGAGGTTCGCTCACCATTAACGTGCGAAGCAAGAAAAGGAATTTGTGCTAAGTGTTACGGTAGAAACTTAGCTACCGGAAAAATGGTACAGATAGGTGAAGCTGTAGGTGTAGTTGCTGCACAATCTATTGGAGAGCCTGGTACTCAGTTAACGCTACGTACGTTCCACGTAGGTGGTATTGCTGGTAACATCTCTGAAGAAAATAAACTAGAAGCAAGATTTGACGGTGTGTTAGAAATAGAAGATCTACGCACTGTTAAAGGAGAAAATGCCGATGGTAAACCGGTAGATATTGTTATCTCGAGAACATCAGAGGTTAAAGTTGTAGATAAAAAATCAGGTATGGTATTAAGTACTAATAACATACCTTACGGGTCGCATATTTTTGTTAAAGAAGGCGATACAGTTTCTAAAGGAGACTTAATATGCCAGTGGGATCCATACAACGGTGTAATTGTATCTGAGTTCTCAGGTAAGATTGCCTACGAGAATATAGAGCAAGGTGTAACTTATCAAGTAGAAATCGATGAACAAACCGGTTTCCAAGAGAAAGTTATTACTGAGTCTAGAAATAAAAAACTAATACCAACCTTACTAATTCAAGACGCTAAAGGAAACACCCTACGTTCGTACAACTTACCGGTTGGTGCGCACCTAATGGTTGATAATGGTGAGAAAATTAAAGAAGGTAAAGTATTAGTTAAGATTCCTCGTAAATCGGCAAAAGCCGGAGATATTACCGGAGGTTTACCACGTGTAACCGAGTTGTTTGAAGCTCGTAACCCTTCTAACCCTGCAGTAGTTTCAGAGATAGATGGTGTAGTTTCATTCGGTAAAATTAAGCGTGGTAACAGAGAGGTTATTATAGAATCTAAAACCGGAGAGATTAAAAAGTATTTGGTAAAACTATCTAACCAGATATTAGTTCAGGAAAACGATTATGTTCGTGCCGGAATGCCATTATCTGACGGAGCAGTTACACCAAATGATATTTTACGTATTAAAGGTCCATCTGCTGTACAGCAGTACTTAGTTAACGAGATTCAAGAAGTGTACCGTTTACAAGGTGTAAAAATTAACGATAAACACTTTGAGGTTGTAGTTAGACAAATGATGCGTAAGGTACAAATCGAAGATCCGGGAGATACTAATTTCTTAGAAGGACAGCTAGTACATACTTACGATTTTATTGAAGAAAATGATGAGATTTTTGGAATGAAGGTAGTAGAAGATGCCGGAGATTCTGAAAACTTAAAACCTGGTCAGATTGTTAGTCCAAGACAATTACGTGACGAAAACTCTATTTTACGTCGTGCAGATAAGAACTTGGTAACTGCCAGAGAAGCTGTACCTGCAACTGCTACGCCAATATTGCAAGGTATTACAAGAGCATCGCTTCAAACAAAATCGTTTATCTCTGCAGCATCCTTCCAAGAAACAACCAAGGTATTAAACGAAGCTGCTGTAAGTGGTAAAGTAGATACCTTAGAAGGATTAAAAGAGAATGTAATTGTAGGACACAAAATTCCTGCAGGTACCGGTATGAGAGAGTACGAGAATATAATCGTAGGATCTAAAGCCGAGTACGACGAAATTGTGGCAAGTAAAGAAGAGGTTAACTTTTAAAAGTAATTATGAGTAACCAAGACAAACCAAAACAAGCTCAAATTAATATAGAGTTAGATGAAAAAGTAGCCGATGGTACTTATTCTAACCTAGCTATTATTAATCACTCTGTATCAGAGTTTGTTATAGACTTTATTAATATTATGCCTGGTGTTCCAAAGTCTAAGGTAAAGAGTAGAATTATTTTAACTCCTCAACATGCTAAAAGACTTTTAAAAGCCTTGAATGATAATGTAAAGCGGTTTGAACAGTCTCATGGTGAAATTAAAGATTATGAACAACCTCCTATACCACTAAATTTTGGTCCTACAGGAGAAGCATAAAATCAAAGCCTCGCAATTTGCGAGGCTTTTTTATTTTAATATAAATTATGGTTATAAACACTTATATAGTTATAATTTATAAACATTTAAAAAATCATAATATTTTGTAATTCTACTTAGCTTTATTTTAGGCTCGTAGAGCGTGTTTTGTTGCTTCTTTTGAGTCTTTATGCTTATAAAAAACAAAAAGCTTTTTAAGTGTATTTATTTAATTATTTGAATTCTGATACAAAATGAAGCTTAACACTTGGATATTTTTGTTTAGTCATTTCTATTGAAAAAGAGGAATCTGCCAAAAATACTAATTGTCCTTGTTTGTCTCGAGCTAAATACTTTTGTTTAACACGTTTAAATTCTTTAAACTCCTCACTTTTAGGGTCTTCAGGATCTACCCAACAAGCTTTGTAAACAGGAAAGTTTTCGTAGCTGCATTTTGCTCCATACTCGTGCTCTAATCTGTACTGTATTACTTCATATTGTAATGCTCCAACAGTACCAATTACTTTTCTACCGTTTAGTTCTAATGTAAATAATTGTGCTACCCCTTCATCCATTAATTGATCTATTCCTTTAGCTAATTGCTTAGCTTTCATAGGATCACTGTTATTTATATATCTAAAATGCTCTGGCGAGAAACTCGGAATTCCTTTAAAATGCAATACCTCTCCTTCGGTTAAAGTATCACCAATTTTAAAATTTCCTGTATCATGTAGTCCCACAATGTCACCCGCATATGAAATATCTACAACTTGTTTTTTTTCGGCAAAAAAAGCATTTGGGCTAGAGAATTTCATTTTTTTATTGTGTCTAACATGTAGGTAAGGGGTATTGCGTTTAAAAGTACCCGAAACTATTTTAACAAAAGCCAAACGGTCTCTATGCTTAGGGTCCATATTAGCATGAATTTTAAAGACAAAACCTGTAAATTGGTCTTCTTCTGGCTTTACTAAGCGTTCCTCGGCTTTTTTAGGTAATGGTGAAGGCGCAATTTCTATAAAGCAATCTAACAGTTCTCGAACACCAAAATTATTTAAAGCACTACCAAAAAATACGGGCTGTAGCTTTCCTTCTTGGTATTCTTTAGCATTAAATTCCGGATAAACTTCGTAAACTAATTCTAAGTTGTCTCTAAGCTCAGCTGCAGCTTTTTCTCCTATAATTTCACTTAATGTAGGATCGCTTATATCGTTAAAAGCAATGGTTTCTTCTATATTTTTTTTACTATCTCCGCTAAATAAATTTATGTTTTTCTCCCATATATTATAGATTCCTTTAAACTCGTAACCCATTCCAATTGGGAAACTTAACGGAGTTACTTTAAGGCCAAGCTTTTGCTCTACTTCATCTAGCAAATCAAATGCATCTTTTCCTTCTCTATCTAATTTATTTATAAAAACAATCATGGGTATGTTTCGCATTCTACAAACCTGAACAAGCTTTTCGGTTTGTTCTTCAACCCCCTTTGCAACATCTATAACAACAATTACACTATCTACAGCAGTTAGGGTCCTATAGGTGTCTTCAGCAAAATCTTTATGGCCCGGCGTATCTAATATGTTTATTTTTTTGTCTTTATAGGTAAAGGCTAAAACTGATGTTGCTACAGAAATTCCTCTTTGGCGCTCAATTTCCATAAAATCACTAGTTGCACCTTTAGTTATTTTATTGCTTTTTACAGCGCCTGCTTCTTGAATAGCTCCACCAAAAAGTAATAGCTTTTCTGTTAAAGTAGTTTTACCTGCATCTGGGTGAGAAATAATACCAAAAGTTCTCCTTTTACTAATTTCTTTTATAAGACTCATGAAGCATAATTTGGTGGCAAAAATATCAATTTAATCCATACAAATTGGCAAATTATTGATAAGTAAAGGACTACAATATTTTTAGTCGATAAAAAGTGCTTGTTGTCGAAATTATAAAAAAACACAACGATTATTCTTAACATAATCAAACAATTAGGGTTAGTTTAGTGGCATATAATTAATTACTATGCCCCACGGTTTTGTTGATTTAATAGGTTTTGTTCAGGGGTTATTGTATTAAGTATTAAAAGTTTAACCTCTAAGTTTATGAAATTTATTACTACCTCAATTAATTTCTCTTTACATGAAGCAGCCAAACAAATTACAGTAACGTTTATACTGTTTTTTTTAGGGCTAATATTGGTAAATGCACAATCTAGTCCCACGTTTGGAAGCAGTCAAGGGCCAACACTTTTATCGGGTACAGATAAACAGCAAGGTGCACGTTATTTATATACCAATGTAGTTATTAACGTTAATGGTACCAGCAGTAATGCCGATGCGGTTGTTAAGATTAATGAGCTTAACAATATGACTGTTGATGAAGTTGATACTACTTTAGGCGTAGATAATAGATTTGAACCATCTACCACAACAACAGCTGCAGGAGGCTATGTTGAATGGGAGATTGTTTTTGTAGAGTCCGGTACGGCTAATGCCTCTACAGATGGTGTGCCAATACCGTTAGATTCTTATGTTTTAGAAGCTATAGATGTTGATGGAAATGAGTTTTTTGAGGCTATTGTGCCTGAAAGTTATACGTTAGAAGCTGGAGTATCACCAACACCAGGTGGCTGTCCGCAAGGCTCTTCAGCAACAGATAATAGTTTAGGTTGCCCTACAGAATTAACCGTATCTAACAATGGTGATTATATTAGATTTCAAAGTTCAACACCATTTTCTGCTGGTATTAACGAAGACAGAACAGAATTTGTAGTTAGGTTAAATTATACAAATGTTAGTAAAGTAATTTTTAGAAATGGTAGATCTATAAGCGGAGGGTTACGTCAAAATTCTGTTAGCTTTTTAGGAGAGGTTAATTTTATAAACGAAAACACCGTAATAACAAACAACCCGCCAACGGTTGTAGATAATTTAGGGAATACAGTTTTAGAAAATTCTACTTCTAACCCTCCAATAAATGTACTAACTGGAGCATCAGACCCTGAAGGTAATTTAGATCCTTCAACCGTATTGCTAATAGATCCTTCAAATTCTTCTAATGTTGGTTCTGTTGGGAATCCGTTAGTTATAACAGGAGTAGGTACATACACGGTAGATAATTCTGGGAATGTAACATTTACTCCGGCTACCGATTATTTTGGCGATGCAAGTATTAATTTTAGAGTAGAAGACGATTTAGGTGCTACCTCTAATACAGCAACTTTAGGAATAACCGTTTTAGAGTGTGATGCGCCAGGACTAATTGTAAATGAAATGTCTAATGGTCCATCCGGTGCACAAGAGTGGGTAGAGCTTTTAGTTATAGGAAATGCAACAAATCCAACAGCACCCGTAGATTTAACAGGTTGGATTATAGATGATAATAATGGAGATTTTGGCACCTCTGCTACAGGTGTTTCAGATGGTCATATAATATTTGGTTCGGCTTTTAATAGTGTAACACCGGGGTCTTTAATTTTAATTTATAATCAAAACGATAGAGATCCTAATATACCTGCAGACGACCCAACTGATAGTAATGGTGACGGGGTTTATATTTTGCCTGCAGACCATGCTTCTTTAAACGGTTGTAGTGATTTACCTTCTACAACAGATCCAAGTTATTCGCCTTGTACTTCAGAAACTCCAAGGTGGTCTAGAGTAGGTTTATCTAATAGCGGTGATGCAATTCAAGTGCGACGTCCAGATGGTAGTTTTTACCATGGTTTTTCATATGGTAATGTAGATACTAACTTTCCTAACTTTCCATGTGGCGGACCGTCATTTAATTTAGGAGCAGGAGGAGTTGGTTGTACATTTTCGTTCCAGTGTGGTGATTGGCAAAGCGCATCTAATTTTGTTCGTTCAGATGCAACAGGAAGAACACCCGGGCAAGTAAATTCAACAGAAAATCAAGTTTTTATAAACTATGTTACTTCTGGTAGTATAGACTACAATAATAAATCAAGCGCGTCTAATTGTAACAATGCGCCAATAGCCGTTAATGATGTATTTACGGTTACACAAAATACTGTAATGAATGAGAATGTTCTTGCAGCTAACCCAACTACAGCAGATAGCGATCCAGATGGTGATACTATTACAGTAACAACTTTTACTATTAATGGTGATGCAACTGTTTATTCTGCAGGAGATACAGCTACAATTACTGGTGTTGGAACTGTTCAAATTAACACTAACGGAGATATAACATTCACGCCAGATGCAGCATTTACTGGGGCTGTACCACAAATAACTTACGAAATCACAGATGGTTCTCTAACCGATACAGCAACTGTAGATATAACTGTTCAGGTAGATACAGATGGCGATGGTGATCCAGATGTAACAGATCCTGATGATGATAATGATGGAAATCCTGATGGTACAGATCCGCATCCTTTAGAGCCAACAGCTAAAAATGATGCTCTAACAGTCGGTGAAGGTCAATCAGATTCTGTAGATGTACTTGCTAATGATGATTTTTTACCTGGTAGTGATACTTCTTTAACAAATTTAGGCACAGGTACTGCTTCAGGAACAGTTGTATTTAATAATTTAACAGGAGAATTAACCTATACACCTGCTGCAGGTGAAGAAGGAACAACAGTTTCTGTAGATTACCAGGTTTGTAATACAGCAGTTGCTCCACAAGTTTGTGATACAGCAACGGTATGGATTACTGTTATTCCAGATACAGATGGTGACGGAGTGCCTGATGATTCAGATCTTGATGATGATAACGATGGTATCACCGATGCAGATGAAGGCTTATGTACCACTACTAGTACACTTGACTGGGATACTGCATCATGGACAGGAGATCCGGAAGCCGATCCAACACCGGGGAATCCTAATGTAGCCTCAACAACAATAGACGGCACTACTGTAACAGTTACTAGTAGTGTGTCAGCAGGAATATCTAATAATTTTATTGCACGATATTTTACAATAAACGGTACTCCTGGTCTACAAATTATAGGAAGAATTGAGGAGCTAGATAATGGAGAACAAATAACCTATCAACTTTCATTCTCTCAAGCTGTACATGATTTAAGCTTTAAAATTGTAGATATAGATGAGAGTACAGATATTGCAGATTATGAACTGTTTAAAGAAAGAGTAACAGTATCGGCTTCTAACGGAGCTAATCCTGTTAATTTAAACTTTTCATTAGGGTCTGCCGTAGATAAATGTGTCTCCGGGTGTTTTTGATGGAGTAGATTTTGTACCTACCAATCCTCCTGCTACAGCAATGGATGATGGAAATTTAAACTTAAACTTTATTGAGCCGGTAGATAACATAACAATTACCTATACTAATCTAACAAATAATAACAGCTCAAATCAAATCACTATTCTACTGTCAGATATGACCTGGGGTTGTCCTTCTGTAGACTCAGATGCCGATGGTACACCGGATTACCTTGATAGTGATAGCGATAATGATGGTTGTGTAGATGCAAACGAAGCATACAATGATAGTTCAGCAGATGCCGATGGTAATGGATATTACGGTTCAGGGAATCCACCGGCTGTAAATGCCGATGGTACTGTGGTTGGGGCTTCTTATGCAGGGACTAATGCTAATGTTACTAATGCAGGAACAGCAGCTACTATAGATACTCAACCTACAGATCAAACAACTAATTTTGGAGACAATGCTTCTTTTACAGTTGTAACATCAGGAGGTTCTGGAACAACGCTTTATCAGTGGCAAGAAAGTACAAATGGTGGTTCAACTTGGAATGATATTGCTGATGGAGGTGTTTATTCCGGAGCAACAACTAATACGTTAACACTAACAGGAGTAACCGAAACGATGAATGGTTATGATTACAGAGTTGTCATTTCTCAATCAGATTTAATTTGTGAACAATACTCTAATAGTGCTAACTTAACTGTGGTTAATGTTATTGATGCTGTAGATGATAACTTCACAGGGGTAAATGGTTATGATGGGGGATTAGTTGGTGATATCACAGCAAACGATACACTAAATGGAGTTGCTGTAAATGATACCGAAATAACAATTACCTTAGATGCCGGAACAAATACCATAGGGGCAACAGTAGATGCCGATGGTAATGTAAGCATACCGGCAGGTACGGCAGCAGGTACTTATAATATAGACTACACAATTTGTGAGACCTCAAACCCAAGTAATTGTGATACAGCAACAATAACTATAGAAGTAATAGCAGCACCAATAGATGCTGTAGATGATGGCTTCACAGGGGTAAATGGTTATGATGGCGGATTAGTTGGTGATATCACAACAAACGATACGCTAAATGGAGTTGCCGTAAACGATACCGAAATAACAATTACGTTAGATGCCGGAACAAATACCATAGGGGCAACAGTAGATGCCGATGGTAATGTAAGCATTCCATCAGGTACAGCAGCGGGTACTTACAATATAGATTACACAATTTGTGAGGTCTTAAACCCGAGCAATTGTGATACTGCTACAATAACCATAGAAGTAACAGCAGCACCTATTGATGCTGTTGATGATGACCTTACAGGTACACCGGTTAATGGAGCTGATGGAGCTACAGCTATTGCTAATGTTTTAGATAATGATACATTAAACGGTACGTTGGTAAATGCTACAGAAGTAACAGTTACACCGATTACAAACGGACCTTTAACTGTTAATTCGGATGGTACAGTAGATGTTGCTTCCGGAACTTCTTCAGGAACTTACACAGTAGATTACACGATTTGCGAAGTGCTAAATCCAACCAACTGTGATACGGCTACAGTAACAGTAGAAGTAGTTTCTTCTGCTATTGATGCTGTAGATGATGATTTCTCATCAAATCCGGTAAACGGATTTACAGGAGGTGTTGCAGGTGATATTACAGCTAACGATTTGTTAAATGGTTCAGCAGTTAACGACACCGAAATAACAATTACGTTAGATGCCGGTACAAATACCATAGGCGCTACAGTAGATTCAGATGGTAATATTTCTGTGCCTGCAGGAACAGCAGAAGGTACTTATACAATTAATTACACTATTTGTGAAGTGTTAAACAGTAGTAATTGTGATACAGCTTCTGTAACAATAGTGGTGGTGCCTGATACAGATCAAGACGGAGTGCACGACGGAATTGACATAGACGATGATAATGATGGAATTTTAGATGTTTTAGAAGGTAATTCAGATTCTGATGGTGATTCAATCCCTGATAGTTTAGATATAGACTCAGATAATGATGGTATTCCGGATAATGTAGAGGCTCAAACAACTGCTGGATACATACCACCATCAGGTACAGACTCAGATAACGATGGTTTAGACGATGCCTACGAAGGAAGTGGAGACATGGGCTTAGATCCGGTTAATACAGATGGGACAGACTTACCAGACTATTTAGATGAAGATTCAGATAATGATACCATTCCTGATAATATAGAAGGAAACGATTTTAATGCTGACGGAGAGCCAGACCAAGTATTTACAGGAGTTGATACAGATGGCGATGGTTTAGATGATGGTTACGAAGGTAGCGATGTTAATGATGGGTTTGATGTGAATGATGAAATAGATAATCCTGCTACAGATTTACCGGATAAAGACGGAACAGAAGATGTAGATTACAGAGATACAGATGATGATGGTGACGGAGTAGATACAGCCGATGAGAATATGGGAGATACCGATGGAGACGGAGATCCTGATTATTTAGATGCTTTTGATGATAGACCGGTACAAGTAAATCAGCTATATACACCTAATGGGGATAATCGTAATGAAATTCTTATTCGTAATATAGATCAGTATCCGGATAACACTGTTCAAATTTTTAACAGATGGGGTATTAAAGTATTCGAAGCTATTGGCTATAATAATACATCAAACGCATTTAGAGGCAGATCTAACGGTAGAGCTACAGTAAACGAGTCAGAGTTGCTTCCGGTGGGCGTATATTACATCATTATAAATTATGATGATAATGGAACAAACAGGCAAATAGCAACCTATTTTTATCTAAGTCGTTAATAAATTAATTCAGTATTTAAGCAAAACCATATGTTAATATTTCAATTAAATAAACGTTTTCTAAGTGTCTTAGCTATCGCATTTACTGCCTTTGGATTGTATGCACAGCAAGATGCTCAATATACCCAGTATATGTATAATACCATGAGTGTAAACCCTGCCTATACAGGTACACGTGGTGTAATGAGCATAACAGGGTTACATAGGTCTCAATGGGTTGGGTTAGACGGAGCACCTAAAACGCAAACCTTAAATATGCATACACCAATTTCTAATAGCAGGGTTGGTTTAGGGTTTTCTATTATAAATGATGAAATAGGAGATGGTGTAAACCAAGAAACTAATTTCGATATTTCTTTTTCATATACTATACCAACATCAGAAAAAGGAAAACTTTCATTAGGTATTAAAGCCGGAGGTCACTTACTTAATGTAGACTTTAGTAAACTCACTATTTTCGATCCAGAGTTTAATCCGGATGGTAGCCCATTAAATATAGATAATAAGTTTTCTCCCAATGTAGGAATTGGTGCTTATTATCATACTCAAAAATTCTATTTGGGCTTATCTGCACCAAACTTGTTAGAGACGGAACATTTTGATAACTCAAGCTCATCAATAGCAAAAGAGCGTGTAAATTTATATGTAATAACAGGCTATGTGTTTGATTTGAGTGCTACCACCAAATTAAAACCAGCATTACTAACCAAAATGGTTTCCGGAGCGCCAATTCAGGTAGATCTTTCTGCTAACTTCTTATTTAATGAGAAGTTTATCCTTGGTGCAGCTTACCGTTGGGATGCGGCCGTTAGTGCAATGGTCGGGTTTCAAGTTACAGACCAGCTACTGCTAGGATTAGCGTATGATAGAGAGACAACAGATTTAGGAAAAACAGAATTTAACGATGGTTCGTTTGAAGTTTTGCTTAGATTTGAGCTGTTTAAAAAAGTTAAGAAGACTGTTTCCCCAAGATTTTTCTAAAAAAATACAATTATGATTAAAATTACTCGAATTCTCTTCATCATTGCTCTGGCTTCAATTCAAGTTGTATCAGCCCAAGAAAAACAAGCAGAGAAGGGTAACAAAAAATACGAAGAGTATTCTTTTGTTAAAGCAATAGATATTTATGAAAATGTAGCAAACAAAGGATACGTAACTGCCGAGATGCTTAAAAAACTCGGAAACGCTTACTATTTTAACGCAGACTATGAAAATGCGTCAAAATGGTATGGTAAGTTAATACAAATGAAAGATTCTGTTATAGAAGCAGACTACTACTTTAGGTACGCTCAAACGCTTAAGTCTTTAAAAATGTATGAAGAAGCAAACAAGATGATGCAGCAGTTTAATGATATAAAAGACAAAGATGTTAGAGCACAGCTTTTTAAAGCAAGAGAAGAGTATTTAGAGTTTATAAAACTACAATCGGGAAGGTATACAATTAAGCCATTCGAAAATAATTCTGCTTATTCAGATTTTGCACCTTCTTTTTACCAAGGAAGCTTGGTTTTCTCATCTGCAAGAGATACAGGTTCTTTAACAAAAAGAAGACATACCTGGAACAATATGCCTTTTCTTGATTTATATGGAGGAGCCTTAAACGAAGATGGTAGAGTTGTAGGTGTTAAAAAGTTTTCAGACAACTTAAATTCACCACTTCACGAGTCTAGTACAGCGTTTACTAAAGATGGTAAAACAGTCTATTTTACTCGTAACAACTATCAAGATGGTAAAGTTAATAGAGACGAAAAAGGTATAAATCGTCTAAAAATTTATAAAGCTACTCGAAACGGTGATGAATGGACTAACATTCAGGAGCTTCCTTTTAATAGTGATAGTTATTCGGTTGCTCACCCGGCACTAAGTCCGGACGAAACCAAATTATACTTTGCTTCCGATATGCCCGGAACCGTAGGAGAATCAGATATTTTTGTAGTTTCAATTAACGAAGACGGAACGTACGGAACACCGGAAAACTTAGGAACAGCAATAAACACTGAGGCCAGAGAAACTTTTCCGTATGTAAGTAATAATGGGTTGTTGTATTTTGCTTCAGATGGTCATCAAGGTTTAGGTGGTTTAGATATCTACGTAACTAAACTTAAATCATATAACCAAGTAGATGAGGTTATTAATGTAGGAGAACCTGTAAATTCTCCTCACGATGATTTGTCTTTTATAATTAACGAAGACACTAAAATAGGATTCTTTGCATCAAATAGACCCGGAGGAATAGGGAGTGATGATATTTACACTTTTGTAGAGAATACTGAAGTAATTTTTGAATGTAACAAATCGGTTAACGGGGTTGTTATAGATAAAGAAACTAGAGAGATTATAGCAGACGCATCAATAAGTGTAATTAATGAAAACAACAGTGTTTTAACAACTGTAAGCTCAAATAATAGTGGGCAATATAATGTTGTGATAGATTGCAAAAAAGGACACTTTATAAGAGCAGAAAAACAAGGGTACATTACCCAAGAAAAATATGTTAATGCTTCTTATGATATGGCTGCTCTTAAATTAGATTTTGAGTTAGAAAAAGAAAAGGTTTCTGCTACCCAAGGAGACGATTTGGCAAAATTATTAGACTTAAAACCTATTTACTTTAATTTTGATAGTGCTATAATTAGGAAAGATGCTGAGGTAGAGCTGCAAAAAGTAATAGCAGCCATGGAAAAATACCCATCTATAAAAATAGATATACGTTCTCATACAGATAGCAGAGGAGATGATGCTTATAATTTGGCCCTTTCAGAACGTAGAGCAAAAGCAACAATGCAGTATTTAATTAGCAAAGGTATAGATGCCTCTAGGCTAACAGCAAAAGGTTATGGAGAAAGTGAGCTTGTTAATGAATGTGCCAATGGAGTACCATGCTCTAGAGAAGCTCACGAACTTAACAGAAGATCAGAGTTTGTTATAATGCAATAATAAAGTGTTTAAAGCAAATAAATTAAAGCGGCAATGTAATAATACATTGCTGCTTTTTTGATTAAAACCTTATAATTGTAAGCTAAGCAAAAAAATGTTAAAAAACACAACGGTTAAGTGTGGTTACACTACGCTAAAACCTTTTTACACAACATTTTTTGGTAAAATTGCATTTGTAAAGCTATTTTTGTTTTGTTTATTGCATAAATAGTGTTTATTGAATATTAACATTTAAATAAAAAAATAAATTTGTTTAGTTTAAACATCTGTTAAACTGATGTTTAAGTAGTATTTTTTTTATATAAATATAATTTTGTGATAAAATTTTAGTTAATAAAGTACCAAGCCCCTTGTGTTACTAGTATTAAAAACGAATTTAATCTAAACAATGCAACGTATGAGACCTGCCCGTGATCTCCTAACACCTACAAGAAAACTACACTTTACAATAGTTAGTTTACTACTACTGTTAGTATCCTTTTCTTTAAAAGCACAAGATACTTACCGAGATAATTTTGGTACAGTTTCATATAATAATAACGACGGTACACTAAATTGGTCGGGTAGTTGGGATGAAGATAACGACAATAATAATCCTAATAGTGGAAATATTAGGATTGAAAGCGGGGTGCTTACTTTTCAGGCTATTTCAAGAAATGATGAAAGAATTTCAAGATCTGCTAATTTATCGGGTTATGGTACTGCATTTTTATCTTTTGATTATCGGGCAATTTTAAATGGAGGTAATGATGCTACAAGTGAGAATTTAGCTGTTCAGGTTTCATCAGACGGTGTTAATTTTACTACGGTAGGTACAATTTATAATTCTAATTGGACTACATTTAATGTAGATATTTCAGCGTTTATATCTAATAACACTACAATTAGGTTTATAAATTTAAGTACATGGGGTAGTGGTGACTGGGAAAATAACAATTACGTTTTTATTGATAACCTTCAAATACTGGCATTCGCAACAAGCATACAATTTAACCAACCACTGGTATTATTTGATGAGTTTGATGGGTATATAGATTATACATCAACGGGAGGCTCACTTAGAACACAACCAAATGGAGTGAATGCATGTGCCATAGCATCATCATCCAGTAATACGTTAACGTCTCCGGTTCCTGCTGGTGCAACTATTCAAAAAGCGTATTTATACTGGGCACATTCAGGGGCAACGCCAGACACTCAAGTTACTTTTGAGGGTAATAGCGTAAATGCAGATTGGGTTTACGCTACAGCGTTAGGTTCTAGAACATTTTATGGCGGAGTTAGTGATGTAACCTCCATTATAACAGGCATATCCAATCTATCTACCAATACATTTGATTTTTCTGATTTAACGGTAGATAATAGTGCAACATATTGTAATAATCAAACAGTGTTGGGTGGTTGGGCCCTTTTTATTGTTTATGAAGATTTAACATTACCTGCTTCTACCATTAATTTATACCAAGGATTTAATGCAGAAAATAACTCATCATCATCATTTACATTGAGCGGTTTTTTTGCAATTGGTTCAAATGGCTCTAAGACAACAGTTATGTCTTGGGAAGGAGACCAAACACTGAGCAATAATGAAGATTTAACTGTTACAACCGGGTTAGGAACATTTAGATTATCTGGAGATGGAGATAATAACGGAGTTACAACAGTAAACCCTTTTAACTCTACTATTTTTGATAATACTGTTATCCCTAACATAAATAACACTACATCGTACGGACTAGACTTAGACACCTACGACGTTTCTCCTTATGTGCAACCTGGTGAATCATCAGTTACAACAAATGTACAAACCGGGCAAGACCTTGTAATAATGAATGCGGTGGTCTTAAAAGTACCATCTAACATTATTTCTGGTGTAGTGTTCGAAGATGTTAATTATGGTGGTGGTTCAGGAAGAGATAGAGTAACAGCATCTGGGGTGCCAATACCGGGAGCTACCGTAGAACTTTATGATGTTTTAGGAAATTTGGTAGACACTAAAGTTACCAATAACAATGGTAGATACATTTTTGCAGGAATGCAAAACGGAATCTATAGAATTCGTGTAGTTAACAATACAGTAAGATCTACAAGAACAGGAGGAAGCTCTTGCTCTACGTGTATTCCGGTACAAACATTCAGAAGGGATTATGCTCTTAGTAGTTTTACAGATGTAACTAACGAGGTAGGTGGAGCTAATCCTGCAGGTCAAGATCCTGGGCCGGGTACTATAACTGGAGCGCAGTCCGTTTCTGTTGTAACCATAAATAGTGAAGGAGCAGTTGGTTTAGACTTTGGTTTTAACTTTAATACAATTGTTAATACAAATGCAACTGGTCAAGGATCATTAGCTCAATTTATAGAGAATGCTAACAATCTTGGAAACAGCGGAATAAATATAGAAGCCAATAGTATTTTTGATCCGGCAGCAGGGCAAGATGTTTCTATATTCATGATACCTTCTAACTCCGATCCGTTAGGAAGAACTACAGATCCTAACTTCTCTGGAGGAGTTGCTACCATTACAGCAACAACAATTTTACCGGTTATTACAGATGATAATACACATATAGATGGTAGAACCCAAACAGCTAATATTGGAGACACTAATACAGGAACAGTAGGTACAGGAGGAACTGTTGGTGTAGATGCAGAACCATTACCAACATACCAACTTCCTGAAATTGCAATAAATGCAGATAATAAAAATGGATTAAGGCTAAATGGTGCAACATCAAACGTTGTAATTAGAAACTTAGCTATTTATAATGCGGTTCATGGTATTAATGCAACAGGCAACGGAGGTTCAGGAACAAACAGAGTAGTAAGTAATATGTTGTTAGGGACCTTGCCAAATGGTAATGATCCTGGTAGCTCTTTACAAAATACTGGGTATGGAGTTCGTTTAGTAAACCCTTCAGAACTAACAGTTACATCATCATATATTGCTTATAACCAAGACGGAGGCGTATTGGGCTCAAATAACAATGCTTCATTAACTGTAACCTATAATGAAATTTTCCAAAACGGATCTGGCTCTAATAGTGCTAATGCAGTAGCAATTAATGGAGACAACAGCCTTGTTCAATATAACCTAATCTATAATCAGCAAACAAGTTCAGGTAACCCGGATTCTGATGGCGGAAGCGGTATAGAAATAGGGAATACCACAGTCGCTTCCGGAAACAATACCATAGATAACAACACTATATATAATAATATTTCTGCTGGTATTAATGTCAGAAATGGTGCAAACAATAACACTATTTCTAAAAACATAGTATACGGTAACGAAGTTGGTGTTGCTGTAAATGATGAAAGCAGAGCAACAGCTGCAAATACTATTACTCAAAACAGTATTTATAACAATAACCTTTTAGGTATAGATTTACATGGAGGAGGATCGGGTATTTTTGATGGAGTTACTTTAAATGATTTAAATGACACAGACTCAGGAAGCAACGATTTAGTTAACTTCCCGGTTTTTGATAAAGTAGTTATAGATGACAGTCAGTTATATATAAAAGGATGGGCTAGACCTGGAGCAATTATAGAGTTATTTATAACTGATATTTCAAGCGGAACAGCATCTCCTGGAGACAACCAACTCGGAATGTCTCAAGACTACGGAGAAGGACAAACATTTTTGGCTTCCTTAACTGAAGGCTCAGGTTCAGATTTGTCTTCAGCTACTTCATCATACACAGATGTAGATGGAAATACAGATAATACTAATGAGTTTGAGTTTGTTATTAGTTTACCTTCAGGAGTAAATTCGGGCACATTATTAACAGCCACTGCTACAGTAGGAGGTTCAACTTCAGAGTTTTCATCATCTAAAGTAGTTAGAAGAACAGATTTTGGTGATGCGCCTAATTCATATAACACTAATCTAGCATCAAACGGACCAAGACATGGTTTAAGTAATAGTATTTATTTAGGTGCTTCAATTCCTGATGCAGAAACAGACGGGCAGCCTTCAGCAGATGCAACTGGAGATGGAGCAGAAGACGACGGAGTTTTAATTGGTGCATCTTCATTACAAGATCAAATATTATATGCAGGTCAACCAATCACATTCACCGTAGTTGCAGGATCTTCAGATGCTACAACAGGATACTTAAATGCATGGATAGATTTAAACGGTGATGGTGATTTTGCCGATGCAGGTGAAAAAATTATAGACAACCAATCTTTATCTGTAGGTAATAACTCAATTAATTATACCATACCTGATACAGCCACAGCAGGAATCACTTTTGCAAGATTCAGGTACAGCTCTCAAACACTTTCTACAAGCGATGGTTTTGCTTATGATGGCGAAGTAGAAGATTATAGAGTCACTATTCAAAATGTTTTAGTTGAGTTTGCTTCATCTTCTTATGAGGATGATGAAAGCAATACAGATAGTCCTGTTTTAATTTTAAATCAGGCTTTAAGTAGCCCTCTTACTGTAGATTTAACAGTTCCAGGAGGTACAGCAACATCAGGCTCAGATTTTTCAAACACAGTTACAGTAACAATACCTGCGGGAGTTACTACATATACCATACCTACAAGTGTATTTAGTGTTACTGATGATAATTTAGTAGAACCATCAGAAACCATTCAGTTTACATTAGCTAATCCACAAGTGGTGATGCTAATAATAATTCAACCTCTCAAAATACAACTAGGAACCATAACAGATAACGATAGCGCTTCACTGGCGATTGACGATGTAACGGTTACCGAAGGGGGCGATTTAGTCTTTACGGTCAGCCTAACGGGCGATGTACAGGGCGGTGTATCGGTAGACTACGTAAGTTCAGATAATACGGCAGTAGCCGGATCGGACTATACCTCGGTAAGCGGCACGCTAACCTTTACGGGTACCGATGGGGAGACCCAGACCATAACGGTAAGCACCACAGACGACACCTTGGTAGAGCCTACGGAAGACTTTACCATTACCTTAAGCAATACTACACCAAGTAGTGTAACGATATCCGATGCTACGGGAATAGGAACCATAACAGATAACGATAGCGCCTCACTGGCGATTGACGATGTAACGGTTACCGAAGGGGGCGATTTAGTCTTTACGGTCAGCCTAACGGGCGATGTACAGGGCGGTGTATCGGTAGACTACGTAAGTTCAGATAATACGGCAGTAGCCGGATCGGACTATACCTCGGTAAGCGGCACGCTAACCTTTACGGGTACCGATGGGGAGACCCAGACCATAACGGTAAGCACCACAGACGACACCTTGGTAGAGCCTACGGAAGACTTTACCATTACCTTAAGCAATACTACACCAAGTAGTGTAACGATATCCGATGCTACAGGAATAGGAACCATAACAGATAACGATAGCGCCTCACTGGCGATTGACGATGTAACGGTTAGCGAAGGGGGCGATTTAGTCTTTACGGTCAGCCTAACGGGCGATGTACAGGGCGGTGTATCGGTAGACTACGTAAGTTCAGATAATACGGCAGTAGCCGGATCGGACTATACCTCGGTAAGCGGCACGCTAACCTTTACGGGTACCGATGGGGAGACCCAGACCATAACGGTAAGCACCACAGACGACACCTTGGTAGAGCCTACGGAAGACTTTACCATTACCTTAAGCAATACTACACCAAGTAGTGTAACGATATCCGATGCTACGGGAATAGGAACCATAACAGATAACGATAGCGCTTCACTGGCGATTGACGATGTAACGGTTACCGAAGGGGGCGATTTAGTCTTTACGGTCAGCCTAACGGGCGATGTACAGGGCGGTGTATCGGTAGACTACGTAAGTTCAGATAATACGGCAGTAGCCGGATCGGACTATACCTCGGTAAGCGGCACGCTAACCTTTACGGGTACCGATGGGGAGACCCAGACCATAACGGTAAGCACCACAGACGACACCTTGGTAGAGCCTACGGAAGACTTTACCATTACCTTAAGCAATACTACACCAAGTAGTGTAACGATATCCGATGCTACGGGAATAGGAACCATAACAGATAACGATAGCGCTTCACTGGCGATTGACGATGTAACGGTTAGCGAAGGGGGCGATTTAGTCTTTACGGTCAGCCTAACGGGCGATGTACAGGGCGGTGTATCGGTAGACTACGTAAGTTCAGATAATACGGCAGTAGCCGGATCGGACTATACCTCGGTAAGCGGCACGCTAACCTTTACGGGTACCGATGGGGAGACCCAGACCATAACGGTAAGCACCACAGACGACACCTTGGTAGAGCCTACGGAAGACTTTACCATTACCTTAAGCAGTACTACACCAAGTAGTGTAACGATATCCGATGCTACAGGAATAGGAACCATAACAGATAACGATAGCGCTTCACTGGCGATTGACGATGTAACGGTTACCGAAGGGGGCGATTTAGTCTTTACGGTCAGCCTAACGGGCGATGTACAGGGCGGTGTATCGGTAGACTATGCAAGTTCAGATAATACGGCAGTAGCCGGATCGGACTATACCTCGGTAAGCGGCACGCTAACCTTTACGGGTACCGATGGGGAGACCCAGACCATAACGGTAAGCACCACAGACGACACCTTGGTAGAGCCTACGGAAGACTTTACCATTACCTTAAGCAATACTACACCAAGTAGTGTAACGATATCCGATGCTACGGGAATAGGAACCATAACAGATAACGATAGCGCTTCACTGGCGATTGACGATGTAACGGTTAGCGAAGGGGGCGATTTAGTCTTTACGGTCAGCCTAACGGGCGATGTACAGGGCGGTGTATCGGTAGACTACGTAAGTTCAGATAATACGGCAGTAGCCGGATCGGACTATACCTCGGTAAGCGGCACGCTAACCTTTACGGGTACCGATGGGGAGACCCAGACCATAACGGTAAGCACCACAGACGACACCTTGGTAGAGCCTACGGAAGACTTTACCATTACCTTAAGCAGTACTACACCAAGTAGTGTAACGATATCCGATGCTACGGGAATAGGAACCATAACAGATAACGATAGCGCCTCACTGGCGATTGACGATGTAACGGTTACCGAAGGGGGCGATTTAGTCTTTACGGTCAGCCTAACGGGCGATGTACAGGGCGGTGTATCGGTAGACTACGTAAGTTCAGATAATACGGCAGTAGCCGGATCGGACTATACCTCGGTAAGCGGCACGCTAACCTTTACGGGTACCGATGGGGAGACCCAGACCATAACGGTAAGCACCACAGACGACACCTTGGTAGAGCCTACGGAAGACTTTACCATTACCTTAAGCAATACTACACCAAGTAGTGTAACGATATCCGATGCTACGGGAATAGGAACCATAACAGATAACGATAGCGCTTCACTGGCGATTGACGATGTAACGGTTAGCGAAGGGGGCGATTTAGTCTTTACGGTCAGCCTAACGGGCGATGTACAGGGCGGTGTATCGGTAGACTACGTAAGTTCAGATAATACGGCAGTAGCCGGATCGGACTATACCTCGGTAAGCGGCACGCTAACCTTTACGGGTACCGATGGGGAGACCCAGACCATAACGGTAAGCACCACAGACGACACCTTGGTAGAGCCTACGGAAGACTTTACCATTACCTTAAGCAATACTACACCAAGTAGTGTAACGATATCCGATGCTACGGGAATAGGAACCATAACAGATAACGATAGCGCTTCACTGGCGATTGACGATGTAACGGTTAGCGAAGGGGGCGATTTAGTCTTTACGGTCAGCCTAACGGGCGATGTACAGGGCGGTGTATCGGTAGACTACGTAAGTTCAGATAATACGGCAGTAGCCGGATCGGACTATACCTCGGTAAGCGGCACGCTAACCTTTACGGGTACCGATGGGGAGACCCAGACCATAACGGTAAGCACCACAGACGACACCTTGGTAGAGCCTACGGAAGACTTTACCATTACCTTAAGCAATACTACACCAAGTAGTGTAACGATATCCGATGCTACAGGAATAGGAACCATAACAGATAACGATAGCGCTTCACTGGCGATTGACGATGTAACGGTTAGCGAAGGGGGCGATTTAGTCTTTACGGTCAGCCTAACGGGCGATGTACAGGGCGGTGTATCGGTAGACTACGTAAGTTCAGATAATACGGCAGTAGCCGGATCGGACTATACCTCGGTAAGCGGCACGCTAACCTTTACGGGTACCGATGGGGAGACCCAGACCATAACGGTAAGCACCACAGACGACACCTTGGTAGAGCCTACGGAAGACTTTACCATTACCTTAAGCAATACTACACCAAGTAGTGTAACGATATCCGATGCTACGGGAATAGGAACCATAACAGATAACGATAGCGCTTCACTGGCGATTGACGATGTAACGGTTAGCGAAGGGGGCGATTTAGTCTTTACGGTCAGCCTAACGGGCGATGTACAGGGCGGTGTATCGGTAGACTATGCAAGTTCAGATAATACGGCAGTAGCCGGATCGGACTATACCTCGGTAAGCGGCACGCTAACCTTTACGGGTACCGATGGGGAGACCCAGACCATAACGGTAAGCACCACAGACGACACCTTGGTAGAGCCTACGGAAGACTTTACCATTACCTTAAGCAATACTACACCAAGTAGTGTAACGATATCGGATGCTACGGGAATAGGAACCATAACAGATAACGATAGCGCTTCACTGGCGATTGACGATGTAACGGTTAGCGAAGGGGGCGATTTAGTCTTTACGGTCAGCCTAACGGGCGATGTACAGGGCGGTGTATCGGTAGACTACGTAAGTTCAGATAATACGGCAGTAGCCGGATCGGACTATACCTCGGTAAGCGGCACGCTAACCTTTACGGGTACCGATGGGGAGACCCAGACCATAACGGTAAGCACCACAGACGACACCTTGGTAGAGCCTACGGAAGACTTTACCATTACCTTAAGCAATACTACACCAAGTAGTGTAACGATATCGGATGCTACGGGAATAGGAACCATAACAGATAACGATAGCGCTTCACTGGCGATTGACGATGTAACGGTTAGCGAAGGGGGCGATTTAGTCTTTACGGTCAGCCTAACGGGCGATGTACAGGGCGGTGTATCGGTAGACTATGCAAGTTCAGATAATACGGCAGTAGCCGGATCGGACTATACCTCGGTAAGCGGCACGCTAACCTTTACGGGTACCGATGGGGAGACCCAGACCATAACGGTAAGCACCACAGACGACACCTTGGTAGAGCCTACGGAAGACTTTACCATTACCTTAAGCAATACTACACCAAGTAGTGTAACGATATCCGATGCTACGGGAATAGGAACCATAACAGATAACGATAGCGCTTCACTGGCGATTGACGATGTAACGGTTAGCGAAGGGGGCGATTTAGTCTTTACGGTCAGCCTAACGGGCGATGTACAGGGCGGTGTATCGGTAGACTACGTAAGTTCAGATAATACGGCAGTAGCCGGATCGGACTATACCTCGGTAAGCGGCACGCTAACCTTTACGGGTACCGATGGGGAGACCCAGACCATAACGGTAAGCACCACAGACGACACCTTGGTAGAGCCTACGGAAGACTTTACCATTACCTTAAGCAGTACTACACCAAGTAGTGTAACGATATCCGATGCTACGGGAATAGGAACCATAACAGATAACGATAGCGCTTCACTGGCGATTGACGATGTAACGGTTACCGAAGGGGGCGATTTAGTCTTTACGGTCAGCCTAACGGGCGATGTACAGGGCGGTGTATCGGTAGACTACGTAAGTTCAGATAATACGGCAGTAGCCGGATCGGACTATACCTCGGTAAGCGGCACGCTAACCTTTACGGGTACCGATGGGGAGACCCAGACCATAACGGTAAGCACCACAGACGACACCTTGGTAGAGCCTACGGAAGACTTTACCATTACCTTAAGCAATACTACACCAAGTAGTGTAACGATATCGGATGCTACGGGAATAGGAACCATAACAGATAACGATAGCGCTTCACTGGCGATTGACGATGTAACGGTTAGCGAAGGGGGCGATTTAGTCTTTACGGTCAGCCTAACGGGCGATGTACAGGGCGGTGTATCGGTAGACTACGCAAGTTCAGATAATACGGCAGTAGCCGGATCGGACTATACCTCGGTAAGCGGCACGCTAACCTTTACGGGTACCGATGGGGAGACCCAGACCATAACGGTAAGCACCACAGACGACACCTTGGTAGAGCCTACGGAAGACTTTACCATTACCTTAAGCAATACTACACCAAGTAGTGTAACGATATCCGATGCTACGGGAATAGGAACCATAACAGATAACGATAGCGCTTCACTGGCGATTGACGATGTAACGGTTAGCGAAGGGGGCGATTTAGTCTTTACGGTCAGCCTAACGGGCGATGTACAGGGCGGTGTATCGGTAGACTACGCAAGTTCAGATAATACGGCAGTAGCCGGATCGGACTATACCTCGGTAAGCGGCACGCTAACCTTTACGGGTACCGATGGGGAGACCCAGACCATAACGGTAAGCACCACAGACGACACCTTGGTAGAGCCTACGGAAGACTTTACCATTACCTTAAGCAATACTACACCAAGTAGTGTAACGATATCCGATGCTACAGGAATAGGAACCATAACAGATAACGATAGCGCCTCACTGGCGATTGACGATGTAACGGTTACCGAAGGGGGCGATTTAGTCTTTACGGTCAGCCTAACGGGCGATGTACAGGGCGGTGTATCGGTAGACTACGTAAGTTCAGATAATACGGCAGTAGCCGGATCGGACTATACCTCGGTAAGCGGCACGCTAACCTTTACGGGTACCGATGGGGAGACCCAGACCATAACGGTAAGCACCACAGACGACACCTTGGTAGAGCCTACGGAAGACTTTACCATTACCTTAAGCAATACTACACCAAGTAGTGTAACGATATCCGATGCTACGGGAATAGGAACCATAACAGATAACGATAGCGCCTCACTGGCGATTGACGATGTAACGGTTACCGAAGGGGGCGATTTAGTCTTTACGGTCAGCCTAACGGGCGATGTACAGGGCGGTGTATCGGTAGACTACGTAAGTTCAGATAATACGGCAGTAGCCGGATCGGACTATACCTCGGTAAGCGGCACGCTAACCTTTACGGGTACTGATGGGGAGACCCAGACCATAACGGTAAGCACCACAGACGACACCTTGGTAGAGCCTACGGAAGACTTTACCATTACCTTAAGCAATACTACACCAAGTAGTGTAACGATATCCGATGCTACGGGAATAGGAACCATAACAGATAACGATAGCGCTTCACTGGCGATTGACGATGTAACGGTTAGCGAAGGGGGCGATTTAGTCTTTACGGTCAGCCTAACGGGCGATGTACAGGGCGGTGTATCGGTAGACTACGTAAGTTCAGATAATACGGCAGTAGCCGGATCGGACTATACCTCGGTAAGCGGCACGCTAACCTTTACGGGTACCGATGGGGAGACCCAGACCATAACGGTAAGCACCACAGACGACACCTTGGTAGAGCCTACGGAAGACTTTACCATTACCTTAAGCAGTACTACACCAAGTAGTGTAACGATATCCGATGCTACGGGAATAGGAACCATAACAGATAACGATAGCGCTTCACTGGCGATTGACGATGTAACGGTTAGCGAAGGGGGCGATTTAGTCTTTACGGTCAGCCTAACGGGCGATGTACAGGGCGGGGTATCGGTAGACTACGTAAGTTCAGATAATACGGCAGTAGCCGGATCGGACTATACCTCGGTAAGCGGCACGCTAACCTTTACGGGTACCGATGGGGAGACCCAGACCATAACGGTAAGCACCACAGACGACACCTTGGTAGAGCCTACGGAAGACTTTACCATTACCTTAAGCAATACTACACCAAGTAGTGTAACGATATCCGATGCTACAGGAATAGGAACCATAACAGATAACGATAGCGCTTCACTGGCGATTGACGATGTAACGGTTAGCGAAGGGGGCGATTTAGTCTTTACGGTCAGCCTAACGGGCGATGTACAGGGCGGTGTATCGGTAGACTACGTAAGTTCAGATAATACGGCAGTAGCCGGATCGGACTATACCTCGGTAAGCGGCACGCTAACCTTTACGGGTACCGATGGGGAGACCCAGACCATAACGGTAAGCACCACAGACGACACCTTGGTAGAGCCTACGGAAGACTTTACCATTACCTTAAGCAATACTACACCAAGTAGTGTAACGATATCCGATGCTACAGGAATAGGAACCATAACAGATAACGATAGCGCTTCACTGGCGATTGACGATGTAACGGTTAGCGAAGGGGGCGATTTAGTCTTTACGGTCAGCCTAACGGGCGATGTACAGGGCGGTGTATCGGTAGACTACGTAAGTTCAGATAATACGGCAGTAGCCGGATCGGACTATACCTCGGTAAGCGGCACGCTAACCTTTACGGGTACCGATGGGGAGACCCAGACCATAACGGTAAGCACCACAGACGACACCTTGGTAGAGCCTACGGAAGACTTTACCATTACCTTAAGCAATACTACACCAAGTAGTGTAACGATATCCGATGCTACGGGAATAGGAACCATAACAGATAACGATAGCGCTTCACTGGCGATTGACGATGTAACGGTTAGCGAAGGGGGCGATTTAGTCTTTACGGTCAGCCTAACGGGCGATGTACAGGGCGGTGTATCGGTAGACTATGCAAGTTCAGATAATACGGCAGTAGCCGGATCGGACTATACCTCGGTAAGCGGCACGCTAACCTTTACGGGTACCGATGGGGAGACCCAGACCATAACGGTAAGCACCACAGACGACACCTTGGTAGAGCCTACGGAAGACTTTACCATTACCTTAAGCAATACTACACCAAGTAGTGTAACGATATCGGATGCTACGGGAATAGGAACCATAACAGATAACGATAGCGCTTCACTGGCGATTGACGATGTAACGGTTAGCGAAGGGGGCGATTTAGTCTTTACGGTCAGCCTAACGGGCGATGTACAGGGCGGTGTATCGGTAGACTACGTAAGTTCAGATAATACGGCAGTAGCCGGATCGGACTATACCTCGGTAAGCGGCACGCTAACCTTTACGGGTACCGATGGGGAGACCCAGACCATAACGGTAAGCACCACAGACGACACCTTGGTAGAGCCTACGGAAGACTTTACCATTACCTTAAGCAATACTACACCAAGTAGTGTAACGATATCCGATGCTACGGGAATAGGAACCATAACAGATAACGATAGCGCTTCACTGGCGATTGACGATGTAACGGTTAGCGAAGGGGGCGATTTAGTCTTTACGGTCAGCCTAACGGGCGATGTACAGGGCGGTGTATCGGTAGACTATGCAAGTTCAGATAATACGGCAGTAGCCGGATCGGACTATACCTCGGTAAGCGGCACGCTAACCTTTACGGGTACCGATGGGGAGACCCAGACCATAACGGTAAGCACCACAGACGACACCTTGGTAGAGCCTACGGAAGACTTTACCATTACCTTAAGCAATACTACACCAAGTAGTGTAACGATATCCGATGCTACGGGAATAGGAACCATAACAGATAACGATAGCGCTTCACTGGCGATTGACGATGTAACGGTTAGCGAAGGGGGCGATTTAGTCTTTACGGTCAGCCTAACGGGCGATGTACAGGGCGGTGTATCGGTAGACTACGTAAGTTCAGATAATACGGCAGTAGCCGGATCGGACTATACCTCGGTAAGCGGCACGCTAACCTTTACGGGTACCGATGGGGAGACCCAGACCATAACGGTAAGCACCACAGACGACACCTTGGTAGAGCCTACGGAAGACTTTACCATTACCTTAAGCAATACTACACCAAGTAGTGTAACGATATCCGATGCTACAGGAATAGGAACCATAACAGATAACGATAGCGCCTCACTGGCGATTGACGATGTAACGGTTACCGAAGGGGGCGATTTAGTCTTTACGGTCAGCCTAACGGGCGATGTACAGGGCGGTGTATCGGTAGACTATGCAAGTTCAGATAATACGGCAGTAGCCGGATCGGACTATACCTCGGTAAGCGGCACGCTAACCTTTACGGGTACCGATGGGGAGACCCAGACCATAACGGTAAGCACCACAGACGACACCTTGGTAGAGCCTACGGAAGACTTTACCATTACCTTAAGCAATACTACACCAAGTAGTGTAACGATATCCGATGCTACGGGAATAGGAACCATAACAGATAACGATAGCGCTTCACTGGCGATTGACGATGTAACGGTTACCGAAGGGGGCGATTTAGTCTTTACGGTCAGCCTAACGGGCGATGTACAGGGCGGTGTATCGGTAGACTACGTAAGTTCAGATAATACGGCAGTAGCCGGATCGGACTATACCTCGGTAAGCGGCACGCTAACCTTTACGGGTACCGATGGGGAGACCCAGACCATAACGGTAAGCACCACAGACGACACCTTGGTAGAGCCTACGGAAGACTTTACCATTACCTTAAGCAATACTACACCAAGTAGTGTAACGATATCCGATGCTACGGGAATAGGAACCATAACAGATAACGATAGCGCTTCACTGGCGATTGACGATGTAACGGTTAGCGAAGGGGGCGATTTAGTCTTTACGGTCAGCCTAACGGGCGATGTACAGGGCGGTGTATCGGTAGACTACGTAAGTTCAGATAATACGGCAGTAGCCGGATCGGACTATACCTCGGTAAGCGGCACGCTAACCTTTACGGGTACCGATGGGGAGACCCAGACCATAACGGTAAGCACCACAGACGACACCTTGGTAGAGCCTACGGAAGACTTTACCATTACCTTAAGCAGTACTACACCAAGTAGTGTAACGATATCCGATGCTACAGGAATAGGAACCATAACAGATAACGATAGCGCTTCACTGGCGATTGACGATGTAACGGTTACCGAAGGGGGCGATTTAGTCTTTACGGTCAGCCTAACGGGCGATGTACAGGGCGGTGTATCGGTAGACTATGCAAGTTCAGATAATACGGCAGTAGCCGGATCGGACTATACCTCGGTAAGCGGCACGCTAACCTTTACGGGTACCGATGGGGAGACCCAGACCATAACGGTAAGCACCACAGACGACACCTTGGTAGAGCCTACGGAAGACTTTACCATTACCTTAAGCAATACTACACCAAGTAGTGTAACGATATCCGATGCTACGGGAATAGGAACCATAACAGATAACGATAGCGCTTCACTGGCGATTGACGATGTAACGGTTAGCGAAGGGGGCGATTTAGTCTTTACGGTCAGCCTAACGGGCGATGTACAGGGCGGTGTATCGGTAGACTACGTAAGTTCAGATAATACGGCAGTAGCCGGATCGGACTATACCTCGGTAAGCGGCACGCTAACCTTTACGGGTACCGATGGGGAGACCCAGACCATAACGGTAAGCACCACAGACGACACCTTGGTAGAGCCTACGGAAGACTTTACCATTACCTTAAGCAATACTACACCAAGTAGTGTAACGATATCCGATGCTACAGGAATAGGAACCATAACAGATAACGATAGCGCCTCACTGGCGATTGACGATGTAACGGTTACCGAAGGGGGCGATTTAGTCTTTACGGTCAGCCTAACGGGCGATGTACAGGGCGGTGTATCGGTAGACTACGTAAGTTCAGATAATACGGCAGTAGCCGGATCGGACTATACCTCGGTAAGCGGCACGCTAACCTTTACGGGTACCGATGGGGAGACCCAGACCATAACGGTAAGCACCACAGACGACACCTTGGTAGAGCCTACGGAAGACTTTACCATTACCTTAAGCAATACTACACCAAGTAGTGTAACGATATCCGATGCTACGGGAATAGGAACCATAACAGATAACGATAGCGCTTCACTGGCGATTGACGATGTAACGGTTAGCGAAGGGGGCGATTTAGTCTTTACGGTCAGCCTAACGGGCGATGTACAGGGCGGTGTATCGGTAGACTACGTAAGTTCAGATAATACGGCAGTAGCCGGATCGGACTATACCTCGGTAAGCGGCACGCTAACCTTTACGGGTACCGATGGGGAGACCCAGACCATAACGGTAAGCACCACAGACGACACCTTGGTAGAGCCTACGGAAGACTTTACCATTACCTTAAGCAATACTACACCAAGTAGTGTAACGATATCCGATGCTACGGGAATAGGAACCATAACAGATAACGATAGCGCTTCACTGGCGATTGACGATGTAACGGTTACCGAAGGGGGCGATTTAGTCTTTACGGTCAGCCTAACGGGCGATGTACAGGGCGGTGTATCGGTAGACTATGCAAGTTCAGATAATACGGCAGTAGCCGGATCGGACTATACCTCGGTAAGCGGCACGCTAACCTTTACGGGTACCGATGGGGAGACCCAGACCATAACGGTAAGCACCACAGACGACACCTTGGTAGAGCCTACGGAAGACTTTACCATTACCTTAAGCAATACTACACCAAGTAGTGTAACGATATCGGATGCTACGGGAATAGGAACCATAACAGATAACGATAGCGCTTCACTGGCGATTGACGATGTAACGGTTACCGAAGGGGGCGATTTAGTCTTTACGGTCAGCCTAACGGGCGATGTACAGGGCGGTGTATCGGTAGACTACGTAAGTTCAGATAATACGGCAGTAGCCGGATCGGACTATACCTCGGTAAGCGGCACGCTAACCTTTACGGGTACCGATGGGGAGACCCAGACCATAACGGTAAGCACCACAGACGACACCTTGGTAGAGCCTACGGAAGACTTTACCATTACCTTAAGCAATACTACACCAAGTAGTGTAACGATATCCGATGCTACAGGAATAGGAACCATAACAGATAACGATAGCGCCTCACTGGCGATTGACGATGTAACGGTTACCGAAGGGGGCGATTTAGTCTTTACGGTCAGCCTAACGGGCGATGTACAGGGCGGTGTATCGGTAGACTATGCAAGTTCAGATAATACGGCAGTAGCCGGATCGGACTATACCTCGGTAAGCGGCACGCTAACCTTTACGGGTACCGATGGGGAGACCCAGACCATAACGGTAAGCACCACAGACGACACCTTGGTAGAGCCTACGGAAGACTTTACCATTACCTTAAGCAATACTACACCAAGTAGTGTAACGATATCCGATGCTACGGGAATAGGAACCATAACAGATAACGATAGCGCCTCACTGGCGATTGACGATGTAACGGTTACCGAAGGGGGCGATTTAGTCTTTACGGTCAGCCTAACGGGCGATGTACAGGGCGGTGTATCGGTAGACTACGTAAGTTCAGATAATACGGCAGTAGCCGGATCGGACTATACCTCGGTAAGCGGCACGCTAACCTTTACGGGTACCGATGGGGAGACCCAGACCATAACGGTAAGCACCACAGACGACACCTTGGTAGAGCCTACGGAAGACTTTACCATTACCTTAAGCAGTACTACACCAAGTAGTGTAACGATATCCGATGCTACGGGAATAGGAACCATAACAGATAACGATGCAGATGTTCAAGATGATACAGCATCAACAGATGAGGATACATCAGTAACTATAGATGTGTTGGCTAATGATACTTATGGAAGCGATGATACTGTTTCTGTAGTTGCTGCTTCAGATCCGGCTAATGGAACTGTTACAATAGAAGCAGATGGAACAATAACGTATGTTCCGGATCCTGACTTTAATGGTGTGGATACATTTACCTACACTATAGAAGTAACTCATAGTGACGGTAGTGTAACAACAGAGACATCAACAGTAACGGTAACGGTTAATCCGGTACAAGATGCACAAGATGATACAGCCGTAACAGATCAGGGTACGCCGGTTACTATTGATGTGTTAGCAAATGATACCTTTAATGCTTCGAGCACAGTAGCTGTTATTAGTACAAGTAATCCATCAAACGGAAATGTAACAATAGAGACAGATGGAACAGTAACTTATACCCCAAATGCAGGCTTTACAGGGACAGATAGCTTTACATATACAGTTCAGGTAACTCATGCAGATGGTAGCACTACAACAGAAACTGCAACATTTACAGTTACGGTTAACGCTGGATTAAATGCAGAAGACGATGTAGCTACCACAGATGAAAATGTAGCAGTAACAATAGATGTGTTAGCAAATGATGTAAATGTACCAACTAATGGAACACTAACAGTAACTGCTCCTGCAAACGGAACGGTAGTTATTAACGACAATGGTACGCCTAGCGATCCTAGTGATGATACCGTTACTTACACACCAAATGCTGATTATTCGGGTACAGATACCTTTACATATACAATATGTGATACATCATCTAATTGTGATACTGCAACAGTTGTAATTACAGTAAATCCTGTTAATAACATGGATACAGACGGTGATGGTGTGCCTGATGCGGTTGATATAGACGATGATAACGATGGTATTTTAGACGTTGATGAAGATTTAAATATGGATGGAGATGATGATCCGTCTACAACACCTACAGACACAGACGGAGATGGTGTACCAGATTATTTAGATATAGACTCTGATAACGATGGTATTCCTGATAATGTAGAGGCACAGCCTACAGAAGGATATATTCCTCCAACACCGGGAGATTCTGATGGAGATGGATTGTTAGATGTGTATGAATTTGGTGGAAATGAAGGATTGCTTCCTGAAGATACTGATGATGATTTTATACCAGATTATTTGGATGAAGATAGTGATAATGATGGTAGCCCGGATAATATTGAGGGACATGATTTTGATAACGACGGCGAGCCAGAAAATACGTTTAGAGGCTCTGATAAAGATGGAGACGGTTTAGATGATGGATACGAAGGGGAAAGTGCTTTAGATACTGATCCTAATGATGAAATAGAAGATCCGGCATCTATGCTACCAAATACTAACAATACAGGAGATGTTGATTACAGAGATGATTTAGATGTATTGGGTGTAACAGAAGGGTTAATTGTGTATAACATTGTTACGCCAAACGGAGACGGTAAGCACGATTTCTTAGAAATAGAAGGTATAGAAGATTTCCCTGAAAATACAGTGAAGATATTTAACAGGTGGGGTGTAATGGTTTATGAAACAGAGTCTTATAACAACATTAACAACAACTTTAGAGGAATGTCTAAAGGTAGAGTTACAGTTAAACAAGACGAAATGTTACCAACGGGTACGTACTATTATGTGATAGAATACGTTAATAGTGAAGGAAAGAAAGTTTCTTTAGCCAACTATTTATACTTAAACAGATAGAAGGCTTAATAAATTAGTAGTTAATGAAGAAAAAAATCTTATCAATAGTATTTGTTTTTGTAACGGTGTTCTGTTTTGCCCAGCAAGATGCACAGTATACACAGTACATGTATAATACAATAAGTATTAACCCGGCTTATGCCGGCTCAAGAGGTGTTGCAAGTATTACAGGATTGCACAGATCACAATGGGTTGGCTTAGAAGGAGCTCCGGTTACTCAAACATTAAATATTCATTCACCTATTGGATTGTACAAAAATATGGGTTTAGGACTATCAATTGTTAACGATCAGATTGGTCCTACTCAAGAAACCTATTTTGATATTGATTTTTCATATACAATTAACACATCAGAAACAGCTAAACTTTCTTTTGGGTTAAAAGCAGGAGGGCATTTACTTAATGTTGATTTTAATGAACTCAACCAAAAATACTCAGACGACCCATTAACGCAAGCTAACATTGATAATAGGTTTTCACCAAATATTGGTGCTGGTATTTATTTTCATACCGATAAATTTTATGTTGGATTATCAGCACCAAATTTATTAGAAACAAAACACTTTGATGAATCAAGTTTATCTGAAGTACAAGAAGACATACATTATTACTTTATCACAGGATATGTCTTTGATTTAAACCCATCAATTAAATTTAAACCGGCATTACTTACAAAAGCTGTATTTGGAGCGCCTTTACAGGTAGATTTATCTGCAAACTTTTTAATACAAGAAAAATTTATTTTAGGTGCGGCTTACCGTTGGGATGCAGCAGTTAGTGGATTAGCCGGGTTCCAGATTTCAAGGGCATTAATGGTTGGCTTGGCCTACGACAGAGAGATTACAGAGCTTGGAAATGCTGTGTTTAATAATGGCTCTTTTGAGGTTTTACTTAGGTTTGAGCTCTTTAGTAGTGCCGACAGAATTATTACTCCAAGATTCTTCTAAAAATTGTTAAAAACTATTTGAAAACTGCTTTTAAGTGTCATAAAAACTGAAGTATAAATAAGTATTTTAGTTATTAAAATAGACACTAAATGAGGCTAAGAATTTTTATAATTCTGTTATGTAGCTTTTTTGTTTGTAGCAGTGCTTTCTCACAAAAACGCCAGTTAAGAAAAGGTGATGAAAACTTCAATAATTTAGCTTATGCCGTAGCGGCTAAGTTTTACTTAAAAGCACTTAAGAAAGGGTATAATAATCCCGAGATATATAAAAAACTGGGCGACTCATATTATTACAATTCAGACTATAGGGAGGCTTACGAATGGTACGATAAACTCTTCAAAACAAATTCTGAAATAGAACCTGAGTATTATTTTAAATATGCACAAACATTAAGGTCTCAAAAACTTTACGAACAAGCTTCGAATATTTTAGAGACCTTTCAAAATTTAAAACCCAATGATTCTAGATCACAATTATTAAAAACCTCTCCAAATTATCTGGATTCTGTTAAAACCCAAACCAGTTTATATAATATTAAAAACTTAGATATAAATTCTGAAGAGTCAGACTTCGCACCATCAATACTAAATAAATCGCTTGTATATACATCTGCAAGAGACACAGGTGTTTTTGAAAAGTTTACTCATAGATGGACTAACAAGTCTTTTTTAGATTTATACAAAGCACCATTAGATGATTTAACCAAAAATAACGTAAAGCGCTTTTCTAGTACAATAAATACAAGATACCACGAATCTACATCTGTTTTTACAAAAGATGGAACAACCATTTATTTTACTAGAAATAATGTGGTAAACGGAAAGCGCAAAAAAGACAAAAGAGGCACCACAAGATTAAAAATTTACAGGGCAAAATATAGTAATGGTACTTGGACAGATATTGAAGAACTTCCGTTTAATGACGATAGTTACTCTGTTGCTCATCCAGCATTAAGTCCTGATGAGACCAAATTATATTTTTCATCAGATATGCCCGGAGGCTATGGAATGTCTGACATTTATGTAGTAGATATTTTGCCGGATGGAACTTTTGGTAAACCCAGAAATTTAGGACCTGAGATTAATACAGAATCCCGAGAAACATTTCCGTATGTAAGTGATCATAACAATCTATATTTTGCTTCAGACGGGCATTTAGGGTTTGGCGGATTAGATATTTTTGTTTCAGAAATAAGGCAAGATGGTTCGTTCGGTCCGGTAGTTAATCTAGGAAAACCGGTGAACAGTTCTTATGATGATTTTACTTTTGTTATAAACGATGAAACCAAAACCGGATATTTTGCTTCTAATAGAGGAGGAGGAAAAGGTGGCGATGATATTTATGTGTTTCAAATAGATAACAGTTTCATTTTATGTAAAAAACATATCACCGGAATTGTTAAAAACATTGAAACCAATGAAGTAATTAAAGATGCAGTAGTAGCATTAATTCACGAAAACAAAGAGATTGAAGAAATAAAAACAGATGCAGAAGGTAAATACTATTTTGAAGTTAGTTGTGAAGAAGATGAGAAGCGATTGTTAGGAACAAAAATAGGATACCTTCCTACAGAGAAAAACGTATTAATATCAGGCAAGAAAAAGTCAGACACAATACGAGTAAACTTAGAATTAATAAAGCAACTTAAATCGCCGGTGGGCGGATACGATCTTGCAAAACTTATAAAACTAAATCCTATTTATTTTGATTTTGATAAATATAACATTCGTTTAAGTGCAAGAAAAGAGCTTAATAAAATTGCCGAAGTTTTAATAAATAATCCGGATTTATTGGTAGATATTAAATCACATACAGATAGCCGTGGCTCTGATGATTATAATATGATTTTATCAGAAAAAAGGGCTCAAAGCACATTAGAATACATAAAAGCAAGAGGAGTTGCAGCCATCAGGCTTACTGCTAAAGGCTATGGAGAAACTCAATTGGTTAACGAATGCTCTAATGGGGTTAAATGCTCTAAGCATGACCATCAATTAAACAGACGATCTGAATTTATTATAGCTAACGAGCAAATATTCACCGTTCAGATTGCAGCAGTAAAAAAAGAACCTAATTTAAACGCATATAATAATATTCCGAACTTGTTTAGTTACAAATATGATGATGGTTTTACACGTATTTACTCAGGAATGTTTGACTCTGAAGACAAGGCACAGCAACATTTAAAAGATTTAAAAGACAAAGGAGTAGAAGGCTTTATTAGAAAACTTTACATAGAAGAAAATCCAGATCCAGAATCTAATTTAATTAACGATCCTAATTTTAAATCGGTAGATGTAGCAACCTATACATTGCAATTAGCAGCTTTAGCATCTGCAAATACTTCAAAAAAATACAGAACTTTTGCCGAGGTGTTTAGTAAAACCTATAAAGATGGTTTTACAAGAGTTTACTCCGGCGAATTTAAAACAAAGGCAGAGGCAATTAATAAAATGCATCAACTTACCAATAGAGGTATTCCTTGCTTTGTTAGAAAAATAAAAGGAAACTCAATTATAGAATAATGGCTTTAACCATTTATTAGCACTTTAGCTATATTATTGCTTATTTTATTCCCTTATTTTTGTATATGCAATTAGAAGAAAAAGTTATTCTGGTTAACAACAAAGACCAAGAGATTGGCGTTATGCCCAAACTAATGGCGCACGAAAAAGCTTTATTACACAGAGCATTTTCAGTTTTTATAATAAATAACGAAAATAAAATTATGCTCCAACAAAGAGCTATGTGTAAATATCATTCACCAGGGCTTTGGACAAACACCTGCTGTAGCCACCAAAGAGAAGGAGAATCTAATATAGAAGCCGGAAAAAGAAGGTTACAAGAAGAAATGGGGTTTACAACAGAGCTTAAAGAACTATTTTCTTTTATATATAAAGCTCCTTTTGATAATGGATTAACTGAGCACGAATTTGACCATGTTTTGGTTGGTTACTATAATGAAAATCCTTTAATTAATAAAGATGAAGTAGCCGATTGGAAATGGATGAGTCCAGAGGCAATTAAAGAAGATATTGAGCAGTATCCGGAAAGGTATACAGCATGGTTTAAAATTATTTTTGATAAATTTTATACTCATTTCACTCAAAACCAAAAAAATGAGGGTTAAAGTAAGCAGAAAAGCACATTTTAACGCAGCACATAGATTGCATAGGCCGGATTGGGATGCTAAAAAAAATGAACAAGTTTTTGGTAAATGTAGTAACCCAAACTACCATGGTCATAACTATGAGTTAATTGTAAGTGTTTATGGGGAAATAGATCACGAAACGGGATTTGTTATAGACATGAAGCATTTAAAAAACTTAATTTACACGGAAATAGAACAAGCTTTTGATCATAAAAACTTAAATATAGAAGTCTCTGAATTTAAGGAGCTTAACCCTACTGCAGAAAATATTGCAGTAGTAATTTACAATAAATTAAGGCCACATATTAGTGAAGAAAAAGAGCTAGAGGTTATATTATATGAAACACCAAGAAATTTTGTTACCTACAATGGAGAATAACAATTTATATCCAATAAAATTTGCACCAATATTTAAAGAAAGACTTTGGGGAGGTAATAAATTAAAAGACCTTCTTAGAAAACAAATAAATTTAGATAATGTTGGTGAAAGCTGGGAAATATCTGCTGTACCTGGAGATGTTTCTGTTGTTTCTAACGGTAGTTTAAAAGGAAAAACACTACAAGAGCTTATAAATACCTATAAACAAGAGTTACTTGGTACACGCGTTTATAATAGATTTAAAACAACATTTCCTATACTAATAAAGTTTATAGATGCCAGGTTAGATTTATCTATTCAATTGCATCCTGATGATACTCTCGCACAAAAAAGACATAATTCTTTTGGGAAAACAGAAATGTGGTATATAATGCAAGCTGATGAAGATGCACGCTTGATAGTTGGATTTAATAAAACTGTTACTAAACAAGAATATTTAAAAAATTTAGAGAACAAAACATTAACCACTATTTTAAATTATGAAAAAGTAAACCCTGGTGATACTTATTTTATAGAACCCGGCACAGTACATGCAATAGGTTCTGGTATTTTATTAGCAGAAATACAGCAAACATCAGATATAACATACAGAATTTACGATTTTGATAGAAGGGATAAAAACGGTAAACTAAGAGAACTTCACACAGATTTAGCTTTAGATGCTATTAATTATACCAATAACCAAAACTTTAAGGTAATTTATAAACAAGAGATAAATACCAGTAATAATATGGTAACCTCACCTTATTTTATAACGAATTATTTACCGGTAATCGGTGAAATAAATTATAATTTACAAGACAGAGACTCGTTTACCATTTATATGTGTGTTAAGGGTTCAGCTACAATAAAAAGCATATCAGGATCTGTAGAGCTTTCTGTAGGGCAAACGGTATTAATTCCGGCAGTGCTACCAAATATAACTATCGAAGCTAAAAAAGCTACCTTACTGGAGGTTTATATTTAATAATACTTTATTTTTGCGAAAAATTTTAAAATTATGGCTAGCATAAGAAATCTTAAAAAAGATATTAATTACGTTTTAGGTGATATTATAGATGCGGTTTATTTATGGGAGATGGTTAATAATAAACCTAACTCTAAAGAAGGTAATGCTATTATAGATAAGGCTATTGAGGTTTTTGATGATTTAATTACCAAAGTAAACGACAGAACTGTAGAAAACAGAAGCGCTCATTTAAAGCAAGTTAACGTAGAATTAGAGAAAGAAGCAAACAAGCTTGTTGAAAAAATTAACAAGTTAGGATAATTTTTTTCGCAAAAAGCCTTGTAGTTTTTAAATTGAAATTTATATTTGCGGAAAATTTATTGCCGGTATAGCTCAGCTGGCTAGAGCAGCTGATTTGTAATCAGCAGGTCGTGGGTTCGAGTCCCTCTACCGGCTCATATATAAAAAGCCCCTTTCTTAAAGATCAGGGGCTTTTTTATTTTACTTTTATGGACTTAAAAAAACTCCTCGGTAATGCCGAGGGGTTTTTGTTTTTTTACAAGGTAATTAAGCAAGTTTACTTGCTGTTGCTTTCTTTTTGCTTTACCTTATTTATAAACTCTGTTAGCATTTTGCCATACTTAGAATTTGCAACTTCTGGAGTTAATGCTTTGTGTATGGTATCTAAGTACTTTACTTGCATATCATACGCTTCTGCCAGAACAATGTAAGGAGCTACATGAGAGTTGCTGTTATTTAATGCAAAATTAATTGTGTATAAGTAGCTTCTTAGTGTGTTTTTCTCTGCGAGTTTATTTAAAGAGTCTAAAGCAACAAGATTGCTATCACGTTGGGCTTCGAAGGTTGCTTTAATTAAATCTAAGTTTTGGTTAGTATATCTAGATTTTCCTTTGCTGTATTGTTCCCATACTTTATGGGTTTCAGAACCTTCAATTTTAGCATCTACTTCAAAATTCTCTCTGCTTGTAGTAATGGTTATTTCTCCAGGTTCTCCAAAAAACAAAATACGATCATTTAACTCGTTTCCATCTTTTTTATTTAAATAAAGGTAAAACACCTCTGGACTTTCTAAAGTAGTAGAAAAAGCAAAATCACTTTTACCATTAATAACAATAGAATCTACAACCACAAGAGCAGTATCCTCTATTTTCTGTAAGTAAAGCGTTCCTTTTTTTAGTCCTTTAATAGTGCCCTTTACATTCATTGTGGTGGCATCATTTCCACAAGATAGCAACGTAACTAATACAATAAAATACGCAATAAAGTTTCTCATGTTTACTTATTTGTTAAGGGTGGCAAATATCAAGAATCTTAATTAAAAATTAAACTTTAGAAGCAATTTCCATTAAATAAGCACAAAACATTGCTCCGTAGGTTCCAACTACATATCCAAATACAGCTAAAAGTACTCCAACTGTAGCAAGAGAAGGATGAAAAGCAGCTGCTACAATTGGTGCAGAAGCAGCACCACCTACGTTTGCCTGACTTCCAACAGCCAAGAAAAAGTACGGAGCTTTAATTAGCTTGGCTACAACAATTAGTAATACGGCATGAATGGTCATCCATACTAAACCAATGGCAATTAACCCCGGATTTTCTAAAATTTTACCTAAATCCATTTTCATACCAATTGTGGCAACAAGTACATAAATAAAAACGCTCCCAATTTTACCTGCACCTGCTCCTTCATAGTTTTTGGCTTTGGTAAAAGAAAGCGCAATGCCAATAGCAGTAGCTATAGTTATCATCCAGAAAAATTGAGACCCAAAAGAAGATAGCGCACTTTGTTTATCTCTTACCGCTTCGAATGTTTGAGCCAACCATTCTGAAATATTGTTAGCACCCCAATGGGCTATTCCAACAGCTACAAATGCAATTGATAGAATAATCATTAAATCATTTAAGGAAGGATTTCTTGAAACCTTTTCTGCAAATTCAGAAACTTTTATTCTAAGCTCTTCGATTGCGCTTGTGTCTGCTTTTAACCAATTATCTATTCGTTTGTTTTTGCCAATTCCGAGTAAAATTATGGCCATCCATAAGTTAGCAACTACAATATCTACTAATACCATTCCTCCGTATTTTTGTGGATTATATTGAAAAATTTCTAACATGGCGGCCTGGTTTGCTCCGCCACCAATCCAACTTCCTGCAAGCGTTGCCAATCCTCTCCAGACAGCGTCAAAACCAACACCACCAACGGTTTCAGGAGAAACTAAAGAAATTAATAAAATTGCAAGGGGCCCACCAATTATAATGCCTACAGTACCGGTAAAAAACATGATTAATGCTTTCGGACCTAAATTAAAAACCGCTTTTAAATCTATGCTTAAAGTCATTAAAACCAACGATGCCGGTAACAAAAATCTACTTGCTACATAATAAAGTTGCGAATGCTCATCTGAAATTATTCCAAGAGATGTAAAGATGGCCGGAAGTAAGTAACACATTAAAAGTGCTGGTACAATGTTGTAAAACTTTTGCCAAAATCCACTTTTTATTGACGATGTGTAAAAAACAAAACCCAAGGTTAGCATAAGTACACCAAGGGTAATTGTATCTTGAGTAAATAAAGGTGTAGTTTTATCCATAGAAAAAAGTTTTTGCCAAAATACAAAAAATGGCCTACACCCAAACAGTAAAATTTGTGCTATTTATATGTTTAACCAATAGGTTAATTTTAGGTTTATAGAACGATTTTTAGGCATAATAGTGTTAGTAAAGTAATTATCGTTATAAACAATAAATAAATCGGAAAGCGGAGCAAAACGCCATTGTAAGCGCGTGTTTATACCTAGGTTATCTCTTTGATTGCTGTATTGTATAAAGGTAGACCAAAATAAAGATCTGTTAAATGTAACATCTAGTTTAGGGCCAATTAACCAGATTGAAGCAGAAGGATGCGGATTTGGCAACTCAATTCTATCAAAATTTACGTTTACAGAAGCAAAAAACTTAGGCTGAACTCTAATTCCTATGTTTGCTTCGAAAGAGTATTTATTACCGTTATAAAATCTACCAATAGATGGATTTAATGAATATGCAAAAGCTTTACGACGGTCTGATTGGTAACGTAATGATACACTATTGTAATAATATCCTTGGTTTGCAGGTAATGGCACACCATCTGTTCCGGTAGGATCAAATTCGTCTGTTAAATACGTAAACCTATTAAAAAGTGCTGCTCTAAATTCTGATTGGTCATTAAAACGAGTTTCCCAAGCTGTAATGAATAAATAATCTGAGTTTTTATAATCTAATTCAGGTCGCCAAAAGAAAATAGGCTCAAAAGATATGCTGTGGTAATTAACACTTTTACTTTCAGACCAAAAAATTCGCTCTATTTCAGGGTTAATTTTTAAAATATCTGTACGACGAATAAAACCTAAATCTGATCTGAAGTTTGCACCAATATAATTAGACTCAAAACCAATTTTATAGTTTCTTGAGTTGTAGTTTAGTGAGATTCCGGCAGATTGATTTTTGTTGTTTTCATTAGGCGCAAATGAGTTGTGCAGAAAAAATCTACCCACCCAAGTATTATCTGCAGATGCTAAATTATAATCTACACCTATTACACGATTATACTTATCTTCTGGAGCAATATAATCTTCATCACTAAAAGACTGTCTGTTTACAAAAATTAAACCAATGTTAGACCTCGAGAATACTTTGCGCTGTATGGCTAAAACAGTATTGTTGTTGCTAGGAATGTTATTGGCTTCATCTTTTTCTGTTTGAATATTTAAAAAGCCAAGTCGCCAGTTTTCATCAATTTTACCGCTAAGTCTTACACCGGCTATAATTTTATTTTCTATGGTATTTCCGGCTGTATCTTTTGCAATACCAATTCTTCTTGAGAAAAAAGGGTTGGCTTCTCTATTGTCTCCAAAATCAGAAAACAAATCACTATTATCTATAAAAAATTGTCTTTTTTCGGGCAATGAAACTTCAAAACGAGTAAGGTTTGTAACTTGGTCATCTACCTCTACCTGAGAAAAATCGGGGTTTACAGTAATATCTAAATTCATACTATTTCCGATAGATATTTTAGCATCTCCACCAAATTTAAAATCAGAGGTAGTCTCGTTAGTTTCGTAATCTTTACCAATTAATGTGTTAACATAAGGGATTAATGCCATTGGGGTTTTTGATTTTCCGAGAGGTTTTTCAAAAATCATATCACCCATAAAGGCAAGATTAAATATAAACTGGTTTCGTGGAATATTTATCCAAGTACTTTGTTCGTTAGATTGTGTGTCAAATCGGTAACTATTAAACCGCCACTTGGTTTCACCTTCTTTAAATTTAAATGATGTTAAGGGGATGGCCATTTCGGCTACGTAATAATCATCGTAAATTTTGGTTTCTGCTTTCCATTTAACATCCCAGGTAATGTTAAACCCTCTTAAATCTGATCCTCCACCGGAGACAAGGCCTTCGCGTCTAACTCCGTAAGGGTTTATACCAAATAAAAAAGCATTAGCACCATCATTAAAAGTATCAAACATTAACGTTATGTTATCGCTGTTACCGGCCCGAAAGTCTCGTTTTAGGGTAGGAGTTACAAATTTATTGCCTGCTGCTTTTACAGTTATTCCTATGTACAGCGTTGTATTGTCATAAAGCATTTTAATTTCACTTGGCTGGGTAGCCAAAACACTATCGGTAGGGAAGTATTGCCAAAAATCTTTAGCACTATCTGCAGTTTGCCAAGCAGATTCGTTTAAAGCGCCATCTAAAGTTATGGGCTCTGTACTATATTTTACGGTAAATTGTTTTTTTTGCTGAGCGAAGCAGAATGATGTTAGAATGCTCGCAACAATACATAAAAGTCTGCTCATGAGTTGATGGTTGGCATGAGCGTATAAAATTAATATTTAAATCGTTAAAAAAAACTTAATGTTTTAGTTGTCTTTATCTGATTTATTTTTTGGAGCTCTATTGGCATTCTTTAGGCTTTGCATGAGCATCCATTCTATTTGCCCATTAGTGCTTCTAAACTCATCTGCAGCCCATTTTTCTATGGCTTTAAGCATATCTTCATTTATACGTAATGCAAAGGCTTTCTTTTTAGGCATATTATTGTTTTACAAATGATGTTATGGCTTTTATTAACTCTTTAGAAACCGGAAAAGAGTCTGTTAAGTAAGATTGTGTGTTTTGTTCTGCTGAGGTTACTTCTTTTAGAACATGATTCATATTTTTAATTATAACCAATTTGGAATTATGTGCAGCTTCATGAAGATTTGTTGCATCATTTACAGTTACTTGGGTGTCTTGATCTCCATTAATAATTAAAATTGGAATAGTAATTTTTTTAATTTCTTCTACCGGATTATAAGAAATGTATTGTTTTAAAAAGGGAAGGTTTTGTTTTGCAAATATAGAAAGCAAGTAAAAATTAACATCTTTTATGGTCCCTGTCTCTGAAAGTTCTTGTAAATGCTGAGCTGCAATTTCGCCAAGCTCTTTATTTTGAGCGCTCAGTTGTCTGGTAATAGCTTTATCTGAGCTTTCCCCTAATCCGGCTAAGGAGATAAATTTAGAGACTTTATTTTGTTGCTTATTAATAGCTAACATTGCTACAAGAGAACCTTGGCTGTGCCCGATTAAAATAACATTATTAAACCTGCTGTCATTCTCAAAATGATTTAAAATGGTAACTACATCATCAATTAAATCTGTAAAATGATATTTTTTTAAAATAAAAGGATGATTTTCTTTAGGAACATTACGTTTATCATATCTAAAAAATGCAATACCATTGCTACTAAGTTCGTGTGCTAATTGTTTTATGTAGTTTGGATTAACATTAAATTGAGGTTGATTACCATTCCTATCAGGATTTCCGGAGCCTTGCACAAATATAACAAGGGGTTGCTTTTCGCTATTTTCTTTGTATGATAGCGTGCCGGGCAGTTTAATACTATCGTTCCAAATAATGATTTCTTCTGTTTTATAATCGGTTTGTGCGGTTATAACTAAAGAGGAAAATACAGCTATTAGTAAAGCGAGTGTTTTCATAGTTTTAAAATATATTAATGACTAAGAGTGCCTGCATTTACTACAGGAGCAGCATCTTTATCACCACAAAGAATTACCATTAAGTTGCTAACCATGGCTGCTTTACGTTCTTCGTCTAACTCTAGTAATTCTTTTTTATTTAACTCATCTAATGCCATTTCTACCATACTAACAGCGCCCTCTACTATTTTATGTCTGGCAGCAACAATTGCTGTTGCTTGCTGTCTTTTAAGCATGGCGTTTGCAATTTCTTGCGCATAGGCTAAATATCCAATTCTGGCCTCTAAAACTTCAATTCCAGCCATGGCTAAACGTTCTTGAATTTCTTTTTCTAATGCTTCACTTACCTCATTTACGCTAGAGCGTAAAGTAATGTCTTCTTCATGGCCATCATCTGCAAAGTTGTCATATGGGTACATACTTGCCAGTTTTCTAACTGCAGCATCTGTTTGTACTCTAACAAAGTTTTCATAATTATCAACATCAAAGGCAGCTTTGTATGTGTCTGTTACACGCCAAACAAGAATTGTACTAATCATAATTGGGTTTCCAAGCTTATCGTTCACCTTTAAGCGCTCACTATCAAAATTGCTAGCTCTTAATGAAATTTTCTTTTTGTAGTAGAAAGGATTTGCCCAGAAAAAACCATTTTCTTTTACAGTACCAACATACTTTCCAAACAACAACAATACTCGAGAGCTGTTAGGATTTACTAACATAAAACCCGGAAAAAGAAAGAGGGATAAAAAGAAGACAATTAATAAATATCCGTTTTTAGTAGCTATAAAAAAGCTAATGCTTCCAAAAAATAATCCTAAGGTTATAAAAAGCATTACATAACCATTTAACGGGGTAATAGTTTTTTCTCTATTCATAACAACATGATTTAAAGTGATATTAAAATGATATCATAAAGATATAATATAAAATTCACAAAAACAAACACTTATATTAAATAGCTTGTTTATTTTTGTTTGAAAAATTTTAAAGAATGAAATCGTATTTAATAGTTTGCATAGTTTTTTTAGCATCGGTAAACAACTCTTTTTCTAATGAATTTTTTTGGGGTAAAACCGGCCATAGGGTAGTGGGAGAAATAGCTTCAAAATATTTAACCAGAAAAGCCCAAAAGAGTATAGATGAGCTCTTACAAGGAGAATCATTAGCAATGGCTTCTACTTTTGCTGATGAAATAAAATCTGACAGCAAATACAGAAAGTTTAATCCGTGGCATTATGTAAATATTCCTGAAGGGAAAACGTATAACGATATCACACCCAAAAAGGAAGGAGATATTATACAGGCTATAGAATTTTGTAAACAAGTAATTGTTAGTGAAAACCATTCTAAAGAAGATAAAAGGTTTTACCTAAAACTTTTAATTCATTTTATTGGTGATTTGCACCAGCCTTTACATGCCGGAAGAGAAGAAGATAAGGGAGGTAATGATATTCAGGTTAGGTGGTTTAGCAATGGTAGTAATTTACATAGAGTTTGGGATGAAAATATGCTAGATTTTTACGAGATGAGCTATACAGAGCTGGCAAATAACTTAACTAACTTACCAAAAAGAAAAATAAAAAAACTACAAGAAGGTACAATACTAGATTGGTTAACCGAATCTCACCAACTAGCAATATCTATTTACAGTAAAGTACAGCCGGGACAAAAACTTCGATATGATTATATGTATTATAATTTCGATACTGTTAAAAATCAGTTACTTAAAGGAGGTGTGAGACTGGCAAAAGTGCTCAACGAATTGTTTAAATAAACAATTTTTGGCATACGTTTTGCGTTACATATAACGAGGCTATTTACGAGGACATTAACCAAGCTTACCTACTTAGTTAAAGGCAGTAATAACCTCCAAAGTGGTATTAGGTATGAAAAAACCGGAGGTGTCCGGTTTTTTTATTTTAAAACTCTAAATGTTAGGTTAATTCTTCCGCCAATTTTTTTCTGAGTTTTGGGTAATTGATGCTTCCAAAAGTGTTGTGTTTCATCTTTCATAATTAATAAACTACCGTGACCAAGTGTTAAATTTTTGGTTAAATTTTGATGCTTATGTTTTAACTTAAAAACTCTTTCTGCTCCTAAACTTAATGAGGCTATAAAGGGATTTATCCCTAACTCTTTTTCATCGTCGGAGTGCCAACCGTTACTATCTGTACCATCTCTGTAAAAATTCGCTAAACAGCTATTAAATGTTATGCCACATAGTGCCTCTACTTTTTGCTTTAAAAATAAAAGTTCTTTATTAAAAGGGTTTGGGTGCATTATTATGTTAGAATACGAGTATGTTTTATTTGTAGTACAAAATAAAGCTGTAAGGCGAGGCTGTAAATATGTTTTCCCAAAAACGGTAATGGTGTCTTGCTGCCATGGTATTGCAGTTAATAATGTATTGTAATATGTGTTGGCTAAGTTATTATCTAAAAAATGCTTGTAATACCACACAGATGCTTGTGGCATATTTTCAGATATTTCTATTCCGTTTTTAAAAAGCATTATTTTAATTGTCTATAAAATTAAAAAGCCGGAAAGTATCCGGCTTTAATATTAGTTGTTTATAATTAATTAGGTTTATTAGCCTTAATCCAATTATTAATTTTTTCTTCTAAAAGTGCCAGAGGAACACAACCTGTTTCTAATACTTGATTGTGAAACTCTTTAATGTTAAATGATTCGCCAAGAGCATTTTCTGCTTTTTTTCTGAGCTCTATAATTTTTAATTGACCTATTTTATAAGACAAGGCTTGCCCCGGATTGGCCATATAGCGTTCAATTTCAGAGATTATACTAGCTTCACTTTCAGCTTCGTTTTCAAGAGAATATTCTATGGCTTGCTCTCTGGTCCATCCCTTTGCATGAATCCCGGTATCTACAACTAATCTTATAGCTCGGTGCATTTCTGCACTTAACATACCAAAATACTGAAAAGGATCTTTATATAAACCAAGTTCTTTACCTAACGACTCTGCATACAATGCCCAACCCTCGCCGTATGCACTGTACCACAATGTTTTTCTAAAGCTTGGTAAGCTGGTGTTTTCTTGTTGTAATGATATTTGATAATGATGTCCCGGAATAGCTTCGTGTAAAAACAAAGACTCATCAGAATACGTGTTGTATTTTGTTGCATCAGGTATTGGTACATAAAAAATGCCCGGTCTGGTGCCATCTAGAGAGCCCGGATTATATTCTGCACTTGCCGATGCTTCTCTAAAAGCTTCGGTTCTTCTTACCTCAAAAGCTGTTTTAGGTTTTAAATCAAAAAGCTTTTCTATTTGAGGTTTCATTCTTTCATGAATGTCATTAAAATTATCTATAACCTCTTGAGGTTCTTTAAATGGCATTAATGCCTTGTTGTTTCTAACGTAATCAAAAAACTCTTTTAAAGTTCCGGTAAAACCAACTTTAAGTTTAATTTTTTCCATTTCAGACGATATTCTGGCAACTTCTTGTAAGCCAAGTTCATGAATTTCGTCTGCAGTCATATTTGTAGTAGTATATTTTTTTATTTGATGCTGGTAGTATGTTTCGCCATTAGGAACCGCACTTATGCCACTACTTTCTCTACCGGCTTTTAAATACGTGGTGCTCATAAAATCATGAAGCTTTTTATATGCCGGAACTATTTGTTCTGATATAATTTTAGAATATTCATTAACAAGCTTGATTTTATCTTCTTCAGAAAAATTTTCAGGGAAGTTTTTTATTGGGCTGTAAAATATGTTGTTTTCAAGCTTTGCATTTGCAACGCTTGCTAGTTGTGGGATTACTTTTTTTATAAGCGATTTTGGTAAAACATTTCCGGCTTTAATACCCTCTTGCATTTTGCTGTGAGCACTGTGCAGCCAAGCAACATAATCTTCTAATCTAGACAACCAATTATAATAATCTAAAACAGTATTGAAAGGTTGAGCGCTGGCTCCGCTAGCCAACTGTCCGATCATTAAGTTTAATGACCACATTTGGTCTATTGGAGTGTAGTTTTCAAACTCAAGTTCCTGCAAATTAATTTCGCAGTCCCATAGCATTACTGCCTTAGACAGTTTTTCGGTTTCGGTTAGCTCATCATCATTATAATGACTTAGTTTTTCTTTATAGGTTTTAAAATAGTTTTTTAGTTTTAGTTTGTATTCTTCTGAAAGAAAATTAGGTAGTGTATCATTATACCTATTATCTCCGGCAAATGTTGCTTGAATAGGATTTAGCTTTAAACCGTCTTGGTAATAAGCTTCAAAAACATTAGCAATAGGAGGATAGTTGTTTTCTGTTGAGTTTTTTGAATCTTTTTTACAGGATAAAAATAAGGTGCCAATAAATACAAAAAGCAGTAACTTTTTCATGTGGTTTAAGTTTTTTACACGCTTAAAGATACATTAAAAAAGTTACTGAAAAACTTAAAAAAAATGTAAAGCTGTGTTTTGTTATAACGCTTTTGCAATTAACATATCGAACACTTCAACTAAAATTAAAATAATAATTATAAGTTCGAGAATACTGCTTTCTCTTTGGTGCAGCATGTCTTTAAATAAATCTAAATTTTCTTTAACTATTTCTAATCGTTCTTTTATGGTTTCATAACGGTCTGTTATATCAAACATACCTTTTAAGGCAGTATCTAATTTGCTTAACCTTTCATTGTCCCATGTAACAAGAGGAGAGTCTAAAATATAGAGATTTTCTGCAATTTTATTTTTTATGTTTAATGTTTTTCCGATATACTTTTTAAGCTTTTTTCCAGAAATATCAAGTTTACCGTGAAGCTCTAACTCTGTAGTATGTTTCTGTGTATCTGCCAGAATTCGTTCTGATGCTTCGTCATAATAATCTAACGCAACAGATTGCGATAGATTTAACATGACTAATTGTATTTGTTGTTGCGATAGACTTTTAAGAGAAACTTTATTAAAGTATATTTTGTTTGCTTCGGCATTTGTATTAATCTCTATTTCTTCGGCCAATTTCTGAGGTAATGGATGTTTGGTAAAGCGTTGTAAGTGTGAGATTAAGTTTTCTTGTTGCTTTTCTGGAATATTAAAAAAACAAACCACTCCGTATTTAAAAATGTAGCAATATTGATGCTCTCCTAATTCGTAAAAGAATTCATCTTTATTGCCAAAAATAAGTGTGCCCGGAAGTGTTTCTCTACTGTTTTTTAAATCTAAATATTCTGCAATTTGGTAGGCTATTGCTTTGTACATAATAGTAATTAAATTTAAGCAAATGTAAAGATGAAAAGCATATGTAAAACAAAACCGCCTCAAAATTTTTTGAGGCGGTTTTTAACTGATTTTTATGTGGTTATCTTTATTTTATCATTTCAAAACTACGCTTTATAAAGGTAGTTAGCTCTTCGCCTTTTAATAGTCCTTGAGAAAGTCTGGCCAAGTCTAAACTTTGCTTAATTAAACGCTCTTGTTTTGGTTTAGTTTTAGTATTTAAAATTTTATCTATTAACTCATGGTTTGTGTTAACCACAAGGTTATACATTTCTGGCATATTACTCATGCCAAACATACCACCACCGGTAGCACTCATCTCTTTCATTCTGCGCATAAATTCCGGTTGGGTAATTTTAAACGGAGCAGCAGTGCTGTCCATTGCTTCTAGTTGAACGGTGTATTTGTCTTTAGCAACAACGCCTTCTACCAGCTCTTTTAATTTATTTTTTTCGTCGTCAGAAAGCTTAGAAATTTTTTCGTCGTCTTTTTTAATTAGGTTATCAATAGCATCAGCATCAACTCTAACAAAACTTACATTGTCTTTTTTACTTTCTATTTTTTGAATTAAGTGTGCTATAATTGGTGAGTCTAACAATAATACTTCATATCCTTTCTCTTTAGCCTCTGCAATGTAACTGTGTTGCTCATCTTTATTGCTGGCATACAGAATTACAAGCTTGTTGTCTTTATCTGTTTGGGTGTCTTTAATTTTATTCTCTAACTCTTCAAATGTATAGTAAGTGTCATCTACTGTTGGATAGAGCGCAAATTTTTCAGCTTTTTCATAAAATTTATCTTCGGTAATCATACCGTACTCTATCACAATCTTAATGTCATTCCATTTTTTCTCAAAATCTTCTCTATTTTCTTTAAAGAGTGAGTTAAGTTTATCGGCTACTTTTCTTGTTATATAGCTTGATATTTTTTTAACTGCACCGTCTGCTTGTAAGTAAGATCGAGATACATTTAATGGAATATCTGGAGAGTCTATAACACCGCGAAGCATTGTCAGGAACTCAGGAACGATTCCTTCTACATTATCTGTTACAAATACCTGATTTTGATAAAGTTGAATTTTATCTTTTTGAATATTTATGTCGTTCGTTAATTTAGGAAAGAATAAAATTCCGGTTAAGTTAAACGGATAATCTACATTTAGGTGAATATGAAACAGAGGCTCTTCAAACTGCATTGGGTAGAGCTCTCTATAAAAGTTTTTATAATCTTCGTCTTTTAACTCTGAAGGCTGCTTTGTCCAAGCCGGATTAGGATTGTTTATAATATTATCTACCTCTTTGGTTTCTGGTTTGGTATCTTTATCTGCATCTTCAGGGAGTGGTAAAGTTTCTTTACGAGTACCAAATTTAATTGGCACAGGCATAAACTTGTTATATTTTAAAAGGAGCTCTCTAATACGGCTTTCTTCTAAAAACTCCTCAGAGTCTTTAGCTATATGTAAAATAATTTCTGTACCACGCTCTTTTTTATCGGTTTCTTCTAAGGTATATTTAGGAGAACCGTCGCAGGTCCAGTGCGCAGCAGGTTCATCTTTATAACTTTTTGTAATAATTTCTACCTTATCTGCAACCATAAAAGCAGAGTAGAAACCTAGACCGAAATGACCAATAATACCTGCATCTTTTGCAGAGTCTTTATATTTTTCTAAGAATTCTTCGGCTCCAGAAAAGGCAACTTCGTTTATGTATTTTTGAACCTCTTCTTTGGTCATTCCTATACCTTGATCTATGATATGAAGTTTTTTCCCTTCTTTATCTATTTTTACTTCAATAATCGGGTTGCCTAATTCTATTTTGGCTTCACCTATACTTGCCAGATGTTTTAATTTTAAAGTAGCATCGGTTGCGTTAGAAATTAATTCGCGTAAAAAAATCTCGTGATCGCTGTATAAAAACTTCTTAATTAGCGGAAAAATATTTTCTACAGATACATTAATATTACCGGTTGTCATAGTACTCTTTTTTTAATTTTGAAAAACTAATAAACTACCTTTCAAAAAAAATACCATTACAGTAAAAAATGACAAACTGACACATTAAAAAAGCCTCCAAAGAGGAGGCTTTATTTTATTTACTTTTAGTTTGATTTTCTTGTGGTTTATTTTTTACGTATTTCTCTAACCATTGGTCTTGTTCCCAAAGCATATGTAAAATACTTTCTTTTGCCCTGTAACCATGGCTCTCTTTTGGTAGCATTACTAATCTTGCAGTAGCGCCAAGGCCTTTTAATGCATTAAAATAGCGTTCACTTTGCATAGGATATGTGCCAGAATTATTATCTGCTTCACCATGAATGAGTAAAAGAGGCGTTTTCATTTTATCTGCATGCATAAATGGTGACATGGTGTAATATACGTCTGGGGCTTCCCAATAACTTCGTTGCTCACTCTGAAAACCAAAAGGAGTTAACGTACGGTTATAAGCACCGCTTCGGGCAATTCCTGCAGCAAATAAATCTGAATGAGAAAGCAAGTTTGCTACCATAAATGCACCATAGCTATGTCCTCCAACGGCAACCCTGTTTCTGTCTATATAACCCAGAGCATCTACAGCATCTATTGCTGCTTTTGCATTTGCAACCAGTTGCGGTCTAAAAGTATCATTAGGTTCTTTATCTCCTTCACCAATTATAGGAAAAGCAGCATCATCTAAAACAACATAACCTCTGGTAACCCAATAAATAGGAGACCCCCAGAAAGGGTATGTAAATTCATTAGGGTTTTGTGTGTTTTGCGAAGCACTCGATTTATCTTTATATTCTCTTGGATATGCCCATAAAATCATTGGCATTTTCTCTTTTTTGCTTTTATCATATCCAACAGGTAAATATAAAGTAGCACTTAAATCAAGCCCGTCTTCTCGTTTATATGTGATTACTTCTTTGTGTACATTTTGAATGCTTGTAAACGGGTTTTTAAACGAAGTAAGTTGTTGTAGTTTGTTGTTTTTAAGATTTCTAAAATAATAGTTAGGGAATTCATTCTTAGATTCAATTCTAACTAATAATTTATTTTCTTTTGGTTTATATTCTACTAAAGTCTCTTTTTTATTTGTAAGATTAGATTTATAAATAGTTTTTTTAGATAGGGTGGTTAAGTTTAGCTTATCTACAAACGGAAACTGTCCCTCCTTGCTATATCCATCGCCTACTAAAAAGGCATGTTTGCCTTGTACAGCAAGTACCGGTGCTCCAAATTCATTTAATGTTGTTACAAAATTGCCGGGATCACTATATACATCTTGATAGTTTCTATCTGATATAATTTTAGGCTCTTGCGAAGGATTATCAGGATTAAATAAATAGGTTTTTGTGTTTCTGGTATTCCACCAATAATCATATGCAATTGCAGTATTTTTAGTGCCCCATAAAATGCCTGAAAATCTATTTATGGTCTTTAAAATAGGAGTTCCCTCTCCAGAAAAAGGAGCAGAAAGCTGATAAACTTGATCTCTATATGGAACTTTGTTTGCCGGATCTCCTCCATCAAGCGCTTCAACATAAACTAAAGTGGCAGGCAAATCATTTCGCCAAGAAAAATTACGTTTTCCGGTTCTGGTAGCCATAAAACCTTTTGGTAAATCTTCCAGTAACGGAACAGATACTAACGAGCTTATTTTTTCGCCTTCTTTAGAATATACCATGGTTTCTGATGGAAAACGTCTGTAAGGTACCAAGTAAGAAAATGGTTTTTTAACAATGCTAATCATTACATACTCACCATTAGGAGAGAAGCTAATATTTGTGTACATATTACTTTCTAACCATTTTTCTTGAGTACCATTTAAAGATACTTTTACTAATTCTGAAAGTGCTAACTGCTCAAAATTATGCTCATCTGTTTTATTTTTCAGTAAGTCTTGGTAAGTTCTGTTTTGAGCTTTTTTTCCATCACTTGTAGATATAGTCGGACCAGTAGGGATAGCACTTTTAGTATCTATTAAATTGGCTCTATTAGATGCTACAACTTTTACAAGTAAATGATTGCTGTCTTTAAACCAGTTAATTACATCTCTAAGGTTAGCGTTGGCAACCGGTTCAGTTAATTTATGTGCTTTAGCTTCATTAATGTTTACATACCATACTTCTACACCGGTAGCAGTAGTGTGTGTAAAAGCCATTTTTAGTTGGTCTGGAGACCATACAAAATTTGCTAACCTTGGGTTATTGGGTAATCCAACAACTTGTTTTGCTTCTGTATCGGTTACTTTTTTAACCTTAATATTATTGTAATAAGTAGTGCGGCTACCAATATTAGTTTTCGGATTTATACGCAATCCGGCAAGTCTCATTTCATCTTCAGAGAGTTCTGCAATAGTTTTGTAAGCATCTCTGTAAAGCAATACCATGTGAGTACTGGTTTGATTTAGCAAAACTCTTGGAGCTAAAGGAGCTTCAACCAGCTCTAAAATTTCTTTTGGAGGATTTTGGTACGTTATATTTTCTTGAGCGAAAGCTCCTGAAAATGAAATAAATAGAAGGAGTAAAAGCGTGATTTTTTTCATGACAATTAATTAAAAAGGTGTTTAATTTTTTAAACTCTGTATGAGTACTTAAAAATACGGCAATTCAGATTTTTATAAAAAGATTGCGTATATTTTGTTACTATATTTTTATTTTGCAGCCTTGCTTTTTAAGAATTTATAAAAATTAAACCCACAATATTATGTATAATTCAAAAATTATAGGACTAGGGTATTATGTGCCGGATAATGTTGTAACTAACAACGATTTAACTAAACTCATGGATACCAGCGATGAGTGGATTCAAGAACGTACAGGAATTAAGGAGCGTCGTTGGGTAAAGCCCGGTAGTGAAGATACTACATCTGTAATGGGCGTTAAGGCTGCAAAAATTGCAATAGAACGTGCAGGAATAGATAAAAGCGATATTGATTTTATTGTATTTGCAACGCTAAGCCCGGATTATTACTTTCCCGGCCCCGGAGTTCAAGTGCAAAAGGCATTAGATATTAAAACAGTTGGAGCCTTAGATATTAGAAATCAATGCTCAGGTTTTGTTTACGGGATATCGGTTGCAGACCAGTTTATAAAAACCGGAATGTATAAGAATGTTTTAGTAATTGGTAGTGAGCTGCATTCACACGGTTTAGATAAAACAACAAGAGGTAGAGGAGTATCGGTGATTTTTGGTGATGGTGCCGGTGCTGCTGTATTAACTAGAGAAGAAGACACCTCTAAAGGTATTCTATCTACACATTTACACTCTCAAGGAGAGCATGCCGAAGAACTTGCGTTAATAGCTCCAGGAATGGGTAAACGTTGGGTTAATGACATTTTAAAGGACAATGACCCAAATGATGAAAGCTATTTTCCGTACATGAATGGGCAGTTTGTTTTTAAAAACGCTGTAGTACGTTTTAGTGAAGTTATTATGGAAGGGCTGCACGCAAACAACTTAAGCAAAGAAGATATAGATATGCTGATTCCGCATCAGGCAAACCTTAGAATATCGCAATTTATTCAAAAGAAATTCGGGCTAAGAGACGACCAAGTTTTTAACAACATAATGAAGTATGGTAATACCACTGCAGCCTCTATACCAATTGCATTAACAGAAGCTTGGGAAGAAGGCAAAGTAAAAGAAGGAGATACAGTTGTTTTAGCTGCTTTTGGTAGTGGTTTTACTTGGGGTAGCGCAATTATTAAATGGTAATTTATTTTATTTAAAAGCTAAGCCCGGCTTTTGCCGGGCTTATTTATTAATAACTTACACGTAACACTAACCATCAACTATAAAAAGAAAATCGTGTAGCTATTAATAAGTTTTAGAAAATTCCTCCTCCACCGGATTTTTCGTCATTATCTCTTCGTTTTCTGCTCATGGCACGGTATTTACCTCCACCAAATCTGTATGATAACCCAACATAAACAGAATTGCTTTCCCAGTTAAATGCACCATTTTGCGGATATGGTCTTACACCTTCAAAAGCAAATTGCATCGTATTAAATATATCATTGAAGTTTATACTAAATGTTGCTTTTCTGTTTAAGAAAGAATAACGAGCGCCTGCATTTACAAAGTACATTTCTTCCGGGTTAAATTGTAATCCTTTGTTAGGACCTCTATAAAAACCAAAAATAGAGAACGTAAGGTTTTTAGTGGCTTTAAAATTATTATTCATTCTAAAGTTATAGGTTACGTTATCTACCTCTACAGGTTGTAAATCTATAATCCCGTTTTGAGTTTGAGAATACAAGTCAAAACTTGCATTAAAATTCCACCATTTTGTTGGTCTGTAGTTACTTGAAACTTCAACTCCGTAAGCAGAATTCCCATCAAAATTATCAAACGTTAGTATTAATCTATCTCCTGTTGGATCTTCTGGGTCTACATATAATGCTCTGTTAATTTCGTCTTTAATATCACGGTAAAACACACCTGCCGTAATGCTTCCGGCCTTTAATCTTCTGGTGTAATTAACTTCTATTGAGTTGGTAAACTGTTGTAACAATTCCGGATTACCAACCGATGTAATTAATGGTGTACTCCACTCTCTTATTGGGTTAATTTGACCTAATCCCGGGCGATCTACTCTACGGCTAAAGCTTAGTTGATAGGTGTTTTTTTCGCTCGGATTATACACAATAAATGCCGATGGATAAATGCTAAACTGCTCATCTGTAAAGTCTGCATCAGGTTCTCCAACTTGCTCAAAATGAGCCTTAACTTCATATTGTTCTATACGAGCTCCAATTTGGTACGACCACTTTTCGAACGATTTTCCGAATGTTGCGTAAAGAGAGTAAATATCTCTGTCGTAGCTGTATTCTGAGTCGTTTAAATTCTCACTGGTTGTATCGTACATGTTATCGGTTCTACGCAAACGCAACTCAGCACCCAGTTCTAATTTAGTTTTCTCGTCTAACGGGTTAACATAATCTAAATTAATGGTAGTATTGCTTCTTTTGTTATCTACAATGTCTATATAATTGGCGCTACTGTCTGTAAAATTAAAGTTGGCAAATTCATCACTAGAAAAATCACTGTAATCTGCTTCTAAACTAATATTATGCCCTTCTTTGTTAAAATCATGTTTGTAGGCAAGGTTATAAGTAGATGTTATATTGTCTAGACCATTGTTAAAAACTTGTCCGAAGTTAGGTTGGTTACCATCGTTATAAATAATATCTGTAGTACCAAAACCTTTACCATCGTATATATTCTGATTGGTGTAAAAAGAAATAGTGTTTTTATCATCTATGTAGTAATCTAATCCTACTTTAAACAAATGAGATTTGTTGTTGTTGTCAAACTCAAATAATTGAAGTGTGTTGTTATCTGTTCTGTTAACAAATCCCCAGTTATCATTCTTACCAATATTGTTACCATAATTACCGTAAACGTTTATTTTTCCGTGACGGTAATTCATATCTATAGAGCTGTTAAACCTGGCATTAATATCTACATTAAGCCCTAAATTTACATTACCGTTAAACCCAATATTTGTGTTTTTATGAAGCACAATATTTATAATACCACTCATACCTTCCGGGTTGTATTTTGCAGAAGGGTTGGTTATGAGCTCAATACTTTTTATAGAAGTTGACGGAATTTGTTTTAATAACTGAGCAGCCGGAACGTTTGTAGGTTTACCATCTACCAATACTCGAACGTTTTGGTTTCCTCTTAAACTAATTTCTCCGCTTTGGCTATCTACATTTACAGAAGGTATATTGTTCATGATTTCTGATGCTGTAGCACCTGTTGTGGTTAAATCTTTACCAACGTTAATTACCTTTCTATCTACTTTTTGCTCAATTGTAGAACGTTCTGCAACTACTTCTACACCTTCTAATGCAGTAGTTTCTTCTTCTAAAGCAATGGTGCCAACATTAACTACTCTGTTAGAACGTGAGATAATAATATCTTGAGCGTACGTTTTGTAGCCAATAAATTGTACTTGAAAAATTAAGTTTCCGGTTTCAACATCTTCTACCGTAAAGTTACCAGAGTCGTCTGTTATGGTTCCGGTTAGTGTAGCGCCATCTTTTTTAGATTTTATAACAATAGTTGCAAACGGAATGGGCTGCTGAAGTTTTTTGTCGATTACTTTTCCTTTAACAGTTCCAATTTTAATTGGGTTGTTTGCAGGTTCGTTGGGTGCTGGTTGTGCAGTTACTAAAATGCAAGCAAAAAGCACAAATAAAGTGATTAATTTTCTCATGAGTTAGTTTGTTTTTTTGATTGATGATTTAATAGTACCTTGTGTCAGGTTTACAATCAATGGACGAGCAGGGGGCTATTCTGTTACTTTTTTTAACAACATTTAACACTCTTTAACACATGAAGAAAACATTGGTTTTTGGTGCTTCAACTAACAAAGAAAGGTATAGTAATCTGGTAGCGAATAGATTAGCAGATGCCGGACATGAGGTTGTTGCCTTCGGAAATAAACCAGGAAAAATCAATGATATTACCATACACACAGGACTCGTTCCGTACAACAATATTCACACGGTTACTTTATATGTAAGACCACAAATTCAAAAACAATACTACAGCTACATACTTTCATTAAAACCAAAGCGTGTAATTTTTAATCCGGGAACCGAAAACCCGGAATTTTACCAAATACTGCAAGAGAAAGGTGTTTTTGTTGAGGTTGCTTGTACTTTAGTTCTTCTTAGCACGAATCAATATTAATCCTAAAAAAGTAAGCAAACCATTAAACGGCAATAATTCGTAGCCAATAACATAACCTCCTAGTTTTTCGGGTGGAATATTACCCAATATTGTAACGATTACAACGCTAGAGAGCGCTACTAACCATACATACTTGTCTTTAATTTTATAATTAGTAAAAATCCCAAAAGCAAATAAGCCCAATAGCGGTCCGTATGTGTATGTTGCAACAGTAAGTAGGCTGTCTATTACATTTCGGTTTAATACATATTTAAAAATTATTATAACAACAATAAGTAATATACTCATTGCAACGTGTGTAATTTTTCTAATGCGTTTTTGACGGTTTTCGGGTTTAGCATTAATGTTTAAAAAATCTACACAAAAAGAGGTTGTTAATGAGGTTAATGCACTATCTGCACTACTGTAAGCAGCAGCAATTAACCCTAACATAAAAGTAATGGCAAGTGTAATGTTAAGCCCACTATTTAATGCAATTTCTGGAAAAAGCAAATCGGTTTTAGGAGCACCATCCATTAATGGTATAGCAATATTATTTTTAGAGGCATAAATAAACAGTAATGCACCTAAGAGTAAGAATAAAAAGGTAACACCCACTAACACAATGCTAAACCAAACCATGTTTTTTTGAGCATCTTTAAGGTTTTTGCAGGTTAGATTTTTTTGCATCATATCTTGGTCAAGCCCGGTCATACAAATGGTTATAAACATCCCGCCTAAAAAAGATTTGACAAAATGGTTTTTTGCAAAAAAATCATCGGTAAAAAAAGTTTTGCTGTATTTTTTTAGCTCATCTGATGCAAGAAAATCACCAAATGTCCAGCCTAATTCTGCAGTAATAAAATAAATAGAAAGGCAAACAGCCAAAACCATAAAAAGAGTTTGCAAAGTGTCTGTCCACACAATGGTTTTAATACCGCCTCTAAAAGTATAAATCCAGATAAGTAAAATAGAGAGTACAACGGTAACTTCAAATGGTACGCCCCAAGCATCAAAAACAAATTGCTGCAAAACAATGGCAACTAAAAACAACCTGAATGAAGCACCTAAAACTCTAGATATAAAGAAGAAAAATGCTCCGGTTTTATGGCTAACCACCCCAAAACGTTCTTTTAAATATTCATAAATAGAGGTAACATTTAATTGGTAATAAATAGGCATTAAAACATAGGCTACCACAAAATATCCAATTAAATAACCAAACACAACTTGCATGTAGCTAAATTGTGATCCATCTACCCAACCGGGTACAGATATAAAAGTAACACCACTTAATGATGCACCAATCATTCCGAAAGCAACAACATACCAAGGAGATTGTTTGCCAGCTTTAAAAAAGGTATCGTTACTGTCGTTTTTTCCGGTTAGGTAAGAAATTAAAATAAGTACGCCAAAGTAAATGGCTATTAACAGCAGAATTTGAGTAGCGGTCATACAGTAAAATTTAATGCCAAAATACAAAAATATTAACTGTAAAAAATGCTGTTTTATTAACTAACAAATATTGTACTTTTGTGGCATGGAGTTTTCATCAAAATTGTTAGAGAATGCTGTTAATGAAATGGCGCAATTACCAGGAATAGGTAAACGAACAGCATTGCGTTTGGTACTTCATTTATTAAAGCAACCACAATCACAAACCGCTCAACTTACGCAAGCTTTAAGTAAGCTTAGAGAAACAATTAAGTATTGTAAGAGTTGTCATAACATATCAGACGTTGAGGTTTGTGAAATTTGCGCAAACCCACAAAGAGACAAAAGTTTGGTTTGTGTTGTAGAAGATGTTAGAGATGTAATGGCCATAGAAAACACCTCGCAATTTAAAGGTTTATACCATGTTCTGGGAGGTAAAATTAGCCCGATAGATGGTGTTGGGCCTCAAAATTTACAAATAGCATCGCTGGTAACTAAGGTAAAACAAGGTCAGATAAAAGAGCTGATTTTTGCATTAAGTTCTACCATGGAAGGAGACACAACCAACTTTTATATTTATAAGCAAATAGAGCAATATAATGTAAAGGTTTCTACAATTGCAAGAGGAATATCGGTAGGAGATGAACTAGAATATGCAGACGAGATAACTTTAGGAAGAAGTATTGTTAACAGAATTCCTTTTGAGAGCTCATTAAGAAACTCTTAAACACTGTTTTTGCTTAAAAAAAAGACAATAAAATAGCTTTTTTTTAATTAATTTCGCAAACTGTAACTAATAAAGCACCTTCAAATTAAGAATATGGCAAAGTTTGAATTGAAATTACCGAAAATGGGAGAGAGTGTGGCAGAAGCCACCATTACGTCATGGCTAAAAGAAGTTGGAGACACTATAGAGATGGACGAAGCGGTACTTGAAATAGCTACAGATAAGGTAGATTCTGAGGTACCCAGTGAAGTTGAGGGTGTTTTGGTCGAAAAGTTTTTTGAAGTAGATGATGTAGTTAAAGTAGGAGAAACACTTGCTATTATAGAGACCGAAGCCGATGTTCAATCCAACGGAACAGAAACTGTAGCCAGCTCAGCACCGGTTCAAGAAGAAGTAGTAGCTCAGGTAGAGCAAGCCGTTACGCAAGCAAAAGAAACAGTAGCAGCACCTCAAACAGATTTTAGCGAGTCTGAACGTTTTTATTCTCCTTTAGTAAAAAATATAGCTAAAGAAGAAGGCATATCATTACAAGAGTTAGAGCAAATACAAGGTACAGGTAAAGATGGGCGCGTTACTAAAAACGATATTTTAGCGTATGTAGAGCAGAGAAAACAAGCGCCTAAACAAACTGCAACTACTGTACAAGAAACACCAAAAGCTGCTCCTGCACCGGCAGCTAAAACTCAACCTAGAGCAGCGCAAGTAAGTATAAGTGCTACAGACGAGGTTGTGCCTATGTCTAGAATGGGCAAATTAATTGCGCATCACATGCGTGAAAGTGTAGATACTTCTGCGCATGTACAAAGTTTTGTAGAAGTAGATGTAACCAACATTGTAAAATGGAGAAATAAGGTTAAAGATGCGTTTTATAAGAGAGAGGGAGAGAAGTTAACCTTTACTCCAATTTTTATGGAAGCTGTAGCCAAAGCTTTAAAAGATTATCCGATGATGAATATCTCTGTAGACGGAGATAACATTATAAAAAAGAAAAATATAAATCTTGGTATGGCAGCTGCTTTACCGGATGGCAATTTAATTGTTCCGGTAATTAAAAATGCCGATCAGCTAAACTTAGTTGGCATGGCTAAAGCAGTTAATGATTTGGCAAATAGAGCTAGAAATAATCAACTAAAACCAGACGAGATACAAGGAGGGACTTACACCGTAACTAACGTAGGAACATTTGGTAGTGTATTTGGAACACCAATAATAAATCAACCTCAAGTTGGTATTTTGGCTTTAGGAGCTATCAGGAAAGTGCCTTCTGTAATAGAGACTCCGGAAGGAGACTTTATAGGTGTTCGTCATAAAATGTTCTTGTCTCACAGCTACGATCACAGAGTAGTAAACGGAGCCCTTGGAGGAATGTTTGTAAAACGTGTTGCAGAGTACTTAGAGGCTTGGGATATTAACAGAGAAATCTAACTAATTTATTGGTAATAAGAAACCTATAAAAAAGCCGTGATTAAACGGCTTTTTTTAATTATAATTATTCGTTAAAATGCCCTAAATAAACCTAAACCGATACTTATATTTGTAAAAAATATTTTGAATGGAGTTAAAATTAACAAGACCAATTTGCTTTTTTGATTTAGAAACTACTGGTACAGATGTAGCCAAAGATCGTATCGTAGAAATTTCTGTTTTAAAAATACATCCTAACGGTAATAAAGAAAGCAAAACATGGCTTGTAAATCCAGAAATGCCCATTCCTCCTCAGGCTACAGCAGTGCACGGTATAACCAATGAGAAAGTTGCTAACCAACCAACTTTTAAAGAAATAGCCAAGCAAGTACACACAATGATAAAAGACAGTGATTTGGCCGGCTATAACTCTAATAGATTTGATATACCGTTGTTAGCCGAAGAAATGCTTCGAGCCGAAGTTGATTTTGATATGAAAAATAGGTTGGCTATAGATGTGCAAACAGTTTTTCATAAAATGGAAAAGCGAACCTTAGAAGCAGCCTACAAATTTTATTGTGATAAAGACTTAAATAATGCCCACAGCGCAGAAGCAGATACAAATGCAACTTATGAGGTTTTAAAAGCTCAGCTGGAAAAATACAATGAGCTTGAGAACGATATGAATTTCTTGGCAGAATTCACGTCAAGAAAAAAATCGGTAGATTTTGCCGGGTTTATTATTTACAATGATAAAGGAGATGAAGTTTTTTCATTTGGTAAGCACAAAGGCAAAAAGGTAGAAGACGTTTTAGAACAAGAACCCGGATATTTTGGGTGGCTCCTTAATGCAGATTTTCCGTTATATACCAAAAAAGTTTTAACCAATATAAAGCTTAGAAAACTAAACACAAACGAAACCAAGCAATGAAAATAATCTGTGTTGGCAGAAATTATGCTGCACATATAGAAGAGTTAGAAAACGAAAAACCAGAAAGCCCGGTAATTTTTATGAAACCGGATTCTGCAATTTTGCCTGGAGGAGAATCATTTTTTATTCCTGAGTTTTCAAATGATATTCATTACGAAGTAGAGGTTTTAGTTAAAATTAACAGAGTTGGTAAATACATAGCGCCGGAGTTTGCACATAAATACTATAATCAAATAAGCTTAGGAATAGATTTTACAGCAAGAGACCTTCAAACTAAACTAAAACAAAAAGGGTTGCCCTGGGAAAAGGCAAAAGCATTTAACGGCTCGGCTGTAATTGGAGATTGGATAAGTAAAGACAATATAAAAGATATTAATAACGTTACATTTCAACTAACCCAAAACAAAAAAGTTGTACAAAACGGAAATACAGCACTTATGCTTTGGAAAATAGACGAGTTAATCTCGTATATATCAACCTACTTTACCCTAAAAACCGGCGATGTTATTTTTACCGGAACTCCAGCCGGAGTAGGCAAAGTAGCTCCAAACGATGTGCTTGAAGGATATTTAGAAACCCAAAAAATGTTTTCAGTTACTGTAAAATAATGATATACACTTTAGACAAACTAAACGAACTTTCAGGAGGTGACCAAGATTTTATCACCTCTATTCTTACTGTATTTGTAGAAGAAACACCCCAAGACTTATCACATCTTAAATTAGCTATAGAGGTTGAGGCTTATGATGCAATATACCAACATGCTCATAAGATTAAACCAAATGTAGATTTGCTGGGTATGGATGAAACTACGGCTCAAATTTTAGCTATAGAAACCGAGGCTAAAAACGATAAAAATTTAAGTCGTATAAAATCATTATACCCAAAAATAGAAGAGTCAATTACAGCATGTATTGCTCAATTAAAAGAAAATTATAAGTTGTAAATGCAAGCAGAAATCATCACCATTGGCGATGAAATTCTTATTGGACAGATTGTAGACACCAATTCGGCTTACCTTGGTAAAGCTCTTAATAAAATTGGTATATCTGTTCAACAAATAACTTCAATTCAAGACCAAAGAGAGCATATTTTACAAGCATTATCAGAAGCTCAATCCAGAGCAAATTTGGTAATTGTAACCGGTGGTTTAGGGCCCACAAAAGATGATGTTACTAAACACACTATTTGCGAATATTTTAACGACACATTGGTTTTGAATAAAGCTGTTTTAGCAAATGTAGAAGCTCTTTTTAAAAAATATATTTCTACCCCAATATCAGATTTAAACAGAAACCAAGCTTTAGTACCTTCTAAAGCAGAGGTGTTAATGAATTATTATGGGACAGCTCCCGGAATGTGGGTAGATTTTAATGATACTGTTTTTGTGTTTTTACCCGGTGTTCCTTTTGAGATGAAAGCCCTGGTAGAGAACGAGGTTTTAAAACGACTTCAAAAACGGTTTAAAAGGCCCTACATTCTGCACAAAACAATATTAACATACGGTTTAGGAGAAAGTGCAATTGCTCAGAAAATAGAAAACTGGGAAAACAACCTGCCCGAACATATAAAGTTAGCCTATTTACCCAATCTAGGGAAAGTAAGATTACGGTTATCTGCAAAAGGAAATAATAAAGAAAAACTAGAAGAAGAGGTTAACAATCAAATAAAAAAGCTACAACCACTTATTGGCGATATAATTTATGGGTTTGAAAATGATAATCCCATAGAAGCCATAATAGGTAAAATGCTTGCAGATAAAGGCAAAACGGTAGCTGTTGCAGAAAGTTGCACCGGAGGGTTATTGGCAGAAAAAATTACATCTGTACCGGGAGCTTCAGCATATTTTAAAGGAGGTGTTGTAACCTATGCAACCCAAACAAAGGTTGATATATTAAAAGTTAGCCAAACTGTAATTAAAGAACACTCTGTTGTTAGTGAGCCGGTAGCTAAAGCAATGGCAGAGAACGCAAAAAAATTATTTAATACAGATTTTGCAATTGCTACAACCGGGAATGCCGGTCCTACCAAAGGAGACTCAGAGGCAGAAGTAGGCACAGTATTTATTGGTATAGCAACACCTCAAAAAGTATATGCTCAAAAATTTAATATGGGAAACCACCGTATAAAAGTGGTAAACAAAGCTGTAAATAAGGCATTAGAAATGTTGCAACAAGAAATTTTAAATTTCTAAAAAAGTTTTTTGCCTGTCCGATAAAAAATTCGTTAATTTGCACCCTGTTTTTAAACAACAAAACAATTATAGAAATGTCAAGAGTTTGTGAACTTACGGGAAAGAAGGCAATGGTAGGGAACAACGTATCTCATGCCATGAATAAGACTAAGCGTAAATTCAACGCCAATCTTACTAAAAAGCGTTTTTATCTTCCAGAAGAAGATCGTTGGATAACCCTAAAAGTATCTGCTGCAGCAATAAAAACTATCAACAAAAAAGGTATTACTGCAGTAATTAAAGAAGCAAGAGCAAAAGGATTGATTAAGTAATCCGGTAAAAAACAAAGAAAATGGCAAAAAAAGGTAACAGAGTTCAGGTTATTTTAGAGTGTACCGAGCACAAAGATTCAGGGATGCCGGGTACATCACGTTATATTACAACTAAGAACAAGAAGAACACACCAGATAGATTAGAACTTAAAAAGTATAATCCTATCTTAAAGAAAGTTACAGTTCATAAAGAAATTAAGTAATTGTTTTCACTATTTGGTGAAACGATCAAAATAAAGCATTAAGTCATGGCAAAGAAAACGGTAGCAACTTTACAAACAAGTTCAAAAAGATTAACTAAAGCCATTAAAATGGTAAAGTCTCCTAAAACAGGGGCGTATACCTTTGTAGAGTCTGTTATGGCTCCAGAATTAGTAAACGATTGGCTAAGTAAAAAATAAGTTCACAACATCACTATACTTAAAAGCTACTTCTACACAGAAGTAGCTTTTTTTATGTTTAAAAATCACATATTTACTGTATTTTTGCTTGCCCTTAATAACTATTTGGGCGTTCCCATTACTTTGTAATGGTCGGGTTTTCGGCAGTCGCTTTTGCACTCTGTGCAAAGAGCTTCAACAAAGCCTCAACCCCTAACGCAAAACAATGATAACCTATGAGTTTTTTTAAAAAAATATTTTCATCAGAGAAAAAAGAAACTTTAGATAAAGGATTAGAAAAATCTAAAAACAGCTTTTTTACAAAACTTGGTAAAGCTGTAGCCGGAAAATCTAAAGTAGACGATGAGGTATTAGATAATTTAGAAGAGGTTCTTGTAACGAGTGATGTAGGTGTAAATACAACACTAAAAATAATAGAGCGCATAGAGGCACGTGTTGCGCGCGATAAGTATTTAGGAACCGATGAGCTTAATACCATTTTAAGAGAAGAAATTGCAGCTCTTTTATCTGAAACAAATGTAGGCGAAGAAACAGATTTTGTTGTTCCTGAAAATAAAAAACCTTACGTAATGATGGTAGTTGGTGTAAACGGAGTTGGTAAAACAACTACTATAGGTAAGCTGGCGCATCAATTTAAAAAACAAGGAAAAAAAGTTGTATTAGGAGCAGCAGATACTTTTAGAGCTGCAGCTATAGATCAGTTACAGGTATGGGCAGATAGAGTACAAGTGCCTATAGTAAAACAAAACATGGGAAGTGATCCTGCATCGGTAGCTTTTGATACTTTAAAATCTGCCGTCTCACAACAAGCCGATGTTGTTATAATAGACACTGCCGGAAGATTACACAATAAAGTAAACTTAATGAACGAGCTCACTAAAGTTAAGCGCGTTATGCAGAAAGTTGTGCCTGATGCACCACACGATGTATTGTTAGTGTTAGACGGCTCTACCGGTCAAAACGCTTTCGAGCAAGCCAAACAGTTTACCAAAGCAACCGAGGTTACCTCACTTGCTGTTACCAAATTAGATGGTACAGCAAAAGGCGGAGTTGTTATAGGAATATCAGACCAGTTTAAAATTCCGGTAAAATATATTGGAGTAGGTGAAGGTATAGATGATTTGCAAGTGTTTAATAAGTATGAATTTGTAGATTCGTTTTTTAAATAATTAACAGCAAACAATTTTATATCTTTAAAAGCAAATAGTTAACTCATGAGAACTCTATTTGCTTTTTTTTGTTTCTTTTTTTTACTCTTATCTTGTAAGCAAGAACAACCTCCGGTAGTTTTTTCAAACTACGATGAATCGACCGAAATAAAACAACAACAAGAGCATAAATTACCTAGAATGCGCTTTAAGCGTATACAATCTCCTTTTTTAGATAAGAATGTAGTTTTTGAAATTGCTAATAAAGAATTGCGTTACTTTTCTGAAGAAGATTACAATAAGTTAAAACCACTGGTTTTAGAAAAATCTATTCCGGAGCTACAACAAATGGTTACAGAAGGTACGTTAACCTACGAAAAACTTACCCTATTTTATTTATACCGAATGCGAAAATTTGAGAGCAATAACAAGCTTTCACTAAATGCTATAATTGCTTTAAATCCTAATGCTGTTGCGCAAGCACGTGAGTTAGACAAGAACCGCCCTAAGAATACTCTTAATTCGCTTTACGGAATGCCTATTTTGCTAAAAGACAACATTAATACAGCCGGTATGCCTACTACAGCAGGGGCATATGTTTTAAAAGATAATAAAAACACAGAAGACGCTTTTATTGTAAAAAAACTTAAAGATAATGGTGCTGTAATTCTCGGAAAGGTAAATTTAAGTGAGTGGGCCTATTACTTTTGTAGTGGGTGTCCGGTAGGCTATAGCGCTATGGGTGGCCAAACGCTTAATCCTTATGGAAGAAAGGTTTTTGAAACAGGAGGATCAAGTTCAGGTAGTGGTGTAGCTGTTGCTGCTAATTATGCTGTTGCAGCTATTGGTACTGAAACAGCGGGATCTATTTTATCGCCATCAGGGCAAAATTCAGTTGTAGGACTTAAACCAACCATCGGGCTACTTAGTAGAACAGGAATAGTGCCTATTTCGAGTACATTAGATACCCCCGGGCCTATGACCAAAACGGTTACAGACAATGCAATTTTGTTGCAGGCATTACTTGGTAAAGACTCAGAAGATAGCGCCACAAATAGTGCTCCCAATTCTATAAACTATACTAATATTACGTTGCAAGGCACTTTAAAAGGAAAACGTTTAGGTGTTTTAGAGAGCTTGCTTACCGATTCATTGTATGCTATGAATGTTAATAAAATTAAAGAAGCAGGGGCAGAGATAGTTATAATTAATCCTAAAAGAGAATCTTTACAAGGTTTTTTAACGCTCTTGAACATAGATATGAAGCACGATTTACCTAATTATTTATTAAATCATGCCGATACAAGTGTAAAAGTAAAATCTGTAAAAGATGTTATAGCGTTTAATATTCAAGATTCATTAAATAGAATGCCTTACAATCAAGAACTTTTTGATGGAATTGTAGCAGATACCACCTCAATTAAAACGCTTGGTATTATAAAAGACTCATTACACAATAAAGGGAAACGATTCTTTTCAAAACCCATGCAAGAGCACAGTTTAGACGCCGTATTAACTATAAATAATTACCATGCGGGGCTTGCTGCAGTAGCAAAGTATCCGTGCTTAACCGTACCAATGGGTTTTAAAACCACAGGAGAGCCGGTTAATTTAACTTTTATAGGAAAACCTTTCAAAGAAGATAAATTGTTGCAATTAGGGTATGCTTTTGAACAACTTACAAAAGCAAGAAAACCACCTGTTTTATACAATTAATGCAAAGAAAACTAAGTTATAAAGTACTATCTTTGCAGCCCTAATGTGTTAAAATGAGAACTAAATCTTTAAAAAAGAACAAGATAAATGTAGTTACTTTAGGATGCTCTAAAAACTTGTATGATAGTGAGGTGTTAATGGGGCAACTAAAGGCAAATAACAAAGAGGTAGTACACGAAGAAGAAGGTAATATTGTAGTTATTAATACTTGCGGATTTATTAATAATGCAAAAGAAGAAAGTGTTAATACTATTTTAGAATACGTACAAAAAAAAGAAGCGGGTGTAGTTGATAAGGTTTTTGTTACAGGATGTTTGAGTGAACGTTATAAACCCGATTTAGAAAAAGAGATTCCGGATGTAGACCAATACTTTGGTACATCAGACCTTCCTATTTTACTTAAAGCATTAGGAGCAGATTACAAACATGAACTTATAGGAGAGCGCTTAACAACAACTCCTAAAAATTATGCCTATTTAAAAATTGCAGAAGGTTGCGACAGGCCTTGCTCTTTTTGTGCTATTCCGTTAATGCGAGGCAAACATAAAAGTACTCCTATAGAGCATTTGGTTGAAGAGGCAAAAAAACTTGCTGCCCAAGGTGTAAAAGAGTTAATTTTAATAGCGCAAGATTTAACCTATTACGGTTTAGATTTATATAAAGAACGAAAACTTGCAGATTTACTTAGGCAGCTTGTAAAAGTAGAAGGCATAGAGTGGATTAGACTTCATTATGCATTTCCCACAGGATTTCCTATGGATGTTCTTGAAGTGATGCGTAATGAACCTAAAATTTGTAACTATTTAGATATTCCTCTGCAGCATATTTCAGATTCAATTTTAAAAAGTATGCGCAGAGGTACCACCAAGGCCAAAACCACTAAACTTTTACAACAGTTCAGAGAGGCTGTACCCGGAATGGCAATCAGGACTACGCTTATTGTTGGTTATCCGGGTGAAACTGAAGAAGATTTTAACACGCTCAAAGACTGGGTAAAAGAGATGCGATTTGAGCGCCTTGGTTGTTTTACATATAGTCATGAAGAAAACACACATGCCTACACGTTAAAAGATGATGTTCCTGAAGACGTGAAGCAACAAAGAGCTAATGAAATAATGGAAATTCAGAGTCAGATATCATGGGAACTCAATCAAGAAAAAATAGGCAAGGTGTTTAAATGTATGATAGACAGAAAAGAAGGTAATTACTTTATTGGTAGAACTGAGTTTGATTCGCCTGATGTAGATAACGAAGTACTTATAGATGCTACAAAACACTATGTTAAAATTGGCGAATTTACCAATGTTACAATAACAGATGCTACAGAGTTTGATTTGTACGGAGAGCCTGTAAAAAAATAGATGTTATTTAGATTGACTTCTTTTTAATTGTCTGCTTATTTTTTTAATAGCCGATTCTATAGACTTTTCGGGTTCAATTATATTATATTCTCCCCAAAACTCAGGATCTGCAAAACCTGAGGCTTCATCAGCCAAAATAACCGAGGGTTTTAAACGCTCTTTTCCTTTAGGAGCTTGTCCTGTTGTGTTGGTTTGCCAGTCTGTTACAGCCATCTCACTAGAAAGTGTGTAAACACTATTAAACAGTTTGTGTTTCCAGTTAATTTTAAAGGTTAACCTAACATTGCTATAGCCAAAATACCATTTGCCATTGGCAATTCTGTAATCTGCTCTGTAAGCAACTTCTGTTGGATAAACCTTTACTTTTTTGGGCTTTCGTTTTACAAACATTTCGCTTGCAAGCTCTCTGTTTTCTACATTTAAATTATAAATAGCGCTTACCAATGCAAAAGTTTCTGCATCTATAAAAAGTTTACCATAATAGAGCGGAACAGACACATACGGTTGAGGCTCAAAATTTACAACGTATACCAGCCTGTTGTTTATTTGTGTAGTAGGAGCAAAACTAAAATGATATTCAGATAAATTATTTTCATCAAACACAAAACGAGGATATTTAATTAAGTCTGTGTAAACAGTATTGTAAGGGCCTCCTTGCAGCTTTAAAGCAACAGTATCTAATCGAGAATAATTAGTGTTTTTACGCGCTTTAATTAACTTAACAACGTCGTTTTTGGCATTGTTGTATGGAGTTTTATAAATTTCTATAACAGCTTCAGAAAGCGATGCATTTTTTCTTCGTTTTTTAATGGTTTCTCTGTAAAAAGCAGTCATTATAGTACTATTGCTAAAATAGTTGTTGCCTTTTCGTTTTAACATTTCTTGAACAAGCTTTAATGCGCTTTTAGGCATATTTATGTTTACTTGAGAAAGCTGTGTAACCTTTGTAGTTAAATAAATAGTATTATCATCTTGTTTTAAAGATGTTATGGGCATTGTTTTAGTTTCGTAACCCAAAAAAGATACCTGTAATGTATTAGACAAATATGCTTCTGGAACTTTTAATAAAAATTCTCCTTCTGTATTGGTAATAGTACTAATGTTAGTTCCTTCTATACTTAAATCAGCAAAAACTAAAGGTTTTCTAGTATCAGAATCTTTTACTACTCCTTTAAATTCTTTGAATTGTTGGTTTTGCCCAAAAAGAGATAAAGTAAGTGATAAAACGAAAATTAAAGAAAAAAAAGTATCACGTTTATTTAAAATGCTTTTCATTGCATGATATAATTATATTCTGAATAAAAATTACAAAAAAATAGCTGTATATCCTACAATTAGCATTTTTTTAACGCCCTGCAGCTTACACTACAGGGCGTTTATATTAAAGCTCAAATAAATTTACATTACTCATAAAAACAGCATTAGCAAAAAACAGTTTTCCATTTTGCCAAAATGCTCTAAATAAAGGGTTGTCTACCATATAAATTATGCTTCCATTGCCCATTGGCTGCTCGCCAAAAACAAGTGTATTTTCCATGTTTTCTAAAGCTTTTTTACCGGCAAAACCAGAAACCACTTTAGCATTATTAAGGTACACAACATTATAACCATCTTTAAGTAAATTATATTTTTGGCTGCTAAGTTTTAAGGTGTGATACTGAGTAGGATAGCCAAATGCAAGCGGATGAGAATTATCTACTTTTGCATTAAATATTGCTCCTGTGATGTAATTAGAGATAGCTTCTCTTTCTCTATCTTTATAAGGCGTTAAATTTGGTTTTGAAGTATCTTCTTCTGTTGTTTCTGATTTTTTTCTGGTAATACCAAATCCTTCTGCATCAGCAAAAGCATCAACAGCATTTCCAACAGCTATTATTTTACCGCCTCTTCTTACCCATGATTTTAGAGCATCTAACTGTTTTTCATTAAACAAGCTATAATAATACCCGTTGGGTAAAATAAGTACATGAAACTTGTTTAACATTTGGGTGTTAAAATAATCGGTGTCTACAACTGTAACAGGGTATTTTAACTCTTGTTCAAAGAAATACCATATCTCGCCAAAGCTTAACGATGAGGTATATTTACCTGATAAAACAGCAATCTGTTGATTTTTAATTTCTTTTACATCCGGAGATCCGGCATCTACACCTGTTGTTGCAAAACCTGTTGATATAGGGGTTAATTGCCTGTTTAATTTATTGGCAGTTTGTACAACAATTTCATCAAAATCAACTACAGATTTATTGTCGCCTCTAATAATCATTAATGTGCCGGGCTTATATGTTTTTCCGTTTGTAGTAAATGGTTTTTCGGTAAATCTAACACGAATACCTTTTTGTAATAGCTCACTTAAAAAAGAAGCATCTTTTAAATTATCCCATTTGCTCACATACGCAAAAGCATCTTTAAATGGCGTGTTATTTACTATTGTTTGTTCTTGAGTAGTTGTGGTTTGCACATAATTAGTTGCAGCAACAGTATTTAACCCATAAGCGTAAGGTATGCTCCAAGCTGTTATATCATACGTAAGAGAGTCGCTTAGTTTTGCGTTGGGTTCAAAAAGCGCTTTAATAAGTTTGCCTTTTGGTTGATTTGTGCTTACTACCAAATCTTGGTTTGTTGCATTAATACTTCCTAATCCGTTTCTTGCGTAATGGTATCCAAAAACTTTTTTTCTTGTAGCATACCCATATTTTATATCATGTTTATCTAAAAGTGTTTTTAGGTCGTTAAGTTTGTCTTTATCCCCTTGCAGCACATAACTTTTGTAAGTGAAATTTTTGTTGTTAAAGTATTTTTTATACTCATTATTTAGTCTTTCTGCATTGTTTACAGCAATCTCTACAGTTGATAAGCCTGTGGTGGTATGGTGTGCAATTCTATCAATCAATGTTAGCTCATCGCCTTCGTCAGTTAAAATACCTAGTCCGGCTCTACCATGTCCTGCTTGCTCGTAGGTCATACCAATAGCTCCAGTAAAAGTAGGGTAGGTGTCTCCGTAGCTTGGATAAAGCAAATCAAAACGTTCTCGTGTAAAGTATAACCATCCGTTGGCATCAAAATATTTTGCATGGTTTTTACCAATTTGCACCTGAAAATCACGTTGCCAACCAGTAATTACTTCGTGGTATGGTTCTGCAGCAGGGGCAAAATAGTAGGGTTCATTTATACCTTGCTCATGAAAATCTACATGTATATGAGGCAACCATTTATTGTAAATCTTTAAACGTTGCTGAGTTTCTATTTGTGTAGCCCATGCCCAATCTCTGTTTAAATCAAACAGATAGTGATTTGGTCTTCCACCGGGCCAGGGCTCATGATGTTCTTTAGCGCTTTGTAACTTAATGTAAGGAGTACTCTTTACCTGATTATACCAATTTACGTAGCGGTCTCTACCGTCTGGATTTATACACGGATCTATAATAACAACAGCATTGTTTAACCAATCTTGTTTTTCTGTAATTAGTTTATAAATTGTATTCATGGCAGCTTCGGTGCTTGAGCTTTCGTTACCGTGTACATTGTAGCTTAACCAAACAATTGCTTTGTTGTTATTTGTAGTGCTGGTTTCTATACCCGCATTAGCTAAATGACTTTTTCTGATGTTTTCAAGATTTGCTAAGTTTTCCGGACTAGAAACATAGGCAACTTGTAGCAATCTGCCTTCATTGGTTTTACCATACTCTTGCAGAGAGACCATGTTAGAATTTTGTGCCACATGCTTAAAATAATCTACAACCTGATGATGTCTTGTAAAGCGAGTTCCTAACTCGTAACCTAAAAAATCCTTTGGTGATTTAACATTCTGAGAAATTGTAACAGCCGAGATGAAAAAGGCTATTAAAGCGCAAAAATGCTTCATAATGGTTAATTTAGTTTTAGTGTCTATAAAACTACTAATAAATATGAAACCAAAAGCGCGTTAACTTATTTTTAGGAATTATATCCACTAAAAGAGTTTTATATTTACCATCTCTAATTTTGTTTTCTATGTCTTTACATACTGTTCCGTATAAAGAAACCGGTTTTTTTTCAGAGCTAATTTGTGATTATTTAGAGCAAAAACCCGAATTAGATAAGTTTTACAACAGATTTCCAACAATAGAAAACGCTAAACTTCAATTACAAGAGAAATCAGCAAATTTTAATCACAATAATAGAGAGGTATTAGTACATGAGCTTTTAGCTCAGTATGATAAAGTTTTAGCTTCAAAAAAAACCAAAAACAACATATTGCTGTTGCAGCAAAAAAACACGTTCACAATAACTACCGGACATCAGTTAAATTTATTTACCGGTCCGCTTTATTTTCTATATAAAATTGTAAGTACTATAAACCTTACCAAAACCTTAAAGAAAGCTTATCCTGATTATAATTTTGTACCTGTTTATTGGATGGCTACAGAAGATCATGATTTTAATGAAATTAATTTCTTTAAATACAAAGGCAAAAAAATTAGTTGGAATACAGAAGCTACCGGTGCAGTAGGAGAGTTAAAAACTAAAGGGTTACAGGAGGTTTGTGACGTTTTAGAACAAGAGTTAGGAGATACAGAAAACGCACAAAAACTAGTAACCTTATTTAAAGAAAGTTATTTAAAACATGAAACATTAGCAGAGGCTACCAGATATTTGGCAAACGAGCTTTTTAAAGAAGAGGGATTAGTTATTATTGATGCTAATAGTAGAGTATTAAAACAGCTTTTTGGACCGTATTTAATATCCGAAATAGAAAATAAAAGCGCACTTAAAACAGTTAAAAGTACATCAGAAAATCTTTCTGATTTAGGATACAAGGTGCAGGTAAACCCCAGAGATATTAACTTGTTTTATTTACAAAAAGGGGTACGCGAACGAATTGTTCAAGCAGATAATAAATTTGAAGTATTAAACACTAAAATTAGCTTTACAAAAGAGCAATTACTTTCTGAAATTAAAGAAAATCCTGAACGATTTTCGCCAAATGTACTGCTCAGACCCTTATATCAAGAAGTAATATTACCAAATATGTGTTATATAGGAGGAGGCGGAGAATTAGCATATTGGCTGCAATTAAAAGAACTGTTTAAAGCAGAGAATGTTACATTTCCAATGTTACTTTTAAGAAACTCTGTATTATTAATTAATTCTAAGCAAGAAAAAAAGCTACATAAACTTTCAGTGAACTTTAACCAACTGTTTTTAGATAGAAATAGTTTAGTAAATAATAAAGTAAAAGAGATATCAGATATAGAAATAGATTTTTCTCAGCAAAAAAAGTACTTACAAGAACAATTTAAAGCGCTTTATGAAATAGCAAAAAAAACAGATGCCTCTTTTTTAGGAGCGGTTAAAGCACAAGAAGTTAAACAAACTAAAGGACTGGAAAAATTAGAAAAAAGACTTCTTAAGGCTCAAAAACGTAAGTTAAAAGATCATGTAAATAGGCTAACTGACATTCACGAAGAACTTTTCCCTGAAGAAAAATTACAAGAAAGAAATTGTAATTTTTCTGAATTTTACATAGAAAACGGTGCGCAATTGCTAGATGTTTTATTGCAAAATTTAAGACCTTTGCAGCATCAGTTTTCAATCCTTATAATATAATCATGCATAACGTAGATATAGATTTGGTAGAGATGACGCTAGACGTCATGAAGTATGCTATTAATAGAATTACCAATAGAAATCCTGAATTTGGCAGACCAAAAAAAGAAGAAGAACTCTTAAAATTAGTTGGAGAAACTGTTACTCCAGAAGGAATTGGTGGTGAAAAAGCTTTTCAGCTTTTTAAAGATATTTTAGTTAAAGCTACCGTACCTATAGATCATCCAAGACATTTAGCATTTGTACCGGCATCACCAACACGTGCAGCAGTAATGTTTGATTTGGTTACATCTGCTTCAAGTATACATGGAGCTTACTGGATGGAAGGAGCAGGAGGTATTTTTTGTGAAAATGAAGCTATGAAGTGGCTGGTGAGTATTACAGGGCTACCCAAAGGAGCATTTGGAGTATTTACCAGCGGAGGTACAGCAGCTAATTTATCTGCAATGGTAACGGCCAGAGAGCACTGGAGAGCTAAAGACGAGTCGCACAGAAATCAAAAAGGATTATTAATTACATCTATCGGAGCGCATTCCTCTGTTAAGGCTATGGCCAAAGTAATTGATGTAGATATGTTACTTATTCCATCAGAAGATAAATTGTTAGGCTCTGAGCTTCAAAAATGTATAGATGGTTTAACAGAATCTGAACGTAAAAGACTGTTTGGTGTTGTAGCTACCGGCGGAACAACTAATGCCGGTATTATAGATGATTTAGAAGGAATTGCCAATGTTTGCGAGAAAGAAAATCTTTGGTTTCATGTAGATGCTGCTTACGGAGGAGGCGCTTTAGCAGCCGATTCTGTTAGACATTTATTTAATGGAATAGAACGAGCAGATAGCATTACTATAGATCCGCATAAATGGTTGTTTTCTCCTTATGATTGTGGTGCTGTTATTTACAAAAAACCTGAACTGGCAAAACAAGCACATGCGCAAGAAGGTTCGTATTTAGACATTTTTAAAGATGAGGGAGCATATGGGTTTAATCCATCAGAATACCAAATACAGCTTACCAGAAGGGTTAGAGGGTTGCCACTTTGGTTTTCTTTAGCTACACATGGTACCAATCAATACAAAAAAGCAATAGAAAGAGGTATAGAGCTGGCTAATATTGCCGGAGAAATGATTAATAACCACCAAGCAACAGAACTTGTAAGAGAACCTAGCTTGTCTTGTGTATTATTTAGAAGAAAAGGATGGACCGAAGAGGATTATAAAAACTGGACGTATAAAAACCACAGCGAAGGATTTGCTTTAGTAACACCAACTAAATGGAAAAAAGGCGATGATTTTGAGATGGTATTACGTTTTTGCTTTATTAATCCGCATACTACAGAAGAAGACATTAAAGCTATTTTAGATAGTTTGTTGTAAAAAAATAAATTTTAAGGTAGGGTTTTTTTAAGTTTAGTTGTTATATATACAAAAGGTTAGGTTAAGTTGGTTACAAACATCAACAAAAAGCAATGATGATTTCGCCCGAGTTTTCTCGGGCGATTTTTTTTAACGAAAATTAAACACTATAAAAATAGACCTCTAAATATTCAATTTACTATTTTTGCGCATGCAAAACACCGTATTAATTTTAGACTTCGGCTCGCAGTACACCCAACTAATTGCTCGTCGTGTTAGAGAGCTAAATATTTACTGCGAAATTCATCCGTACAACAACTTACCAAACAATGTATCAGATTTTAAGGCCGTAATTTTATCGGGATCGCCATTTTCGGTAAGAGCAGAAAATGCTCCTCATCCTGATTTATCAAAAATTAGAGGCACAAAACCTTTACTGGCAATTTGCTATGGTGCTCAATACTTGGCACATTTTAATGGCGGATTGGTAGCGCCTTCAGATACTCGAGAATATGGTAGAGCTAATTTATCTTTTGTTAAAAGCAACGAACCTTTTTTTGAGGGCATACAGCAAGGAAGTCAGGTATGGATGAGCCATAGTGACACCATAAAACAACTACCCGATAATGCAATTAAATTGGCGAGCACTGCCGATGTAGAGAATGCAGCGTATAGAATAGAAGCAGAAGATACGTATGCTATACAATTTCATCCGGAAGTGTATCATTCTACCGATGGTAAACAACTATTAGAAAATTTTTTAGTAAAAATTTCGGGTGTAAAGCAAACCTGGACACCCGATAATTTCGTAGATATGACAGTTGCCAATTTAAAACAACAAATTGGTAATGATAAAGTAGTCTTGGGATTATCAGGAGGAGTAGACTCTACCGTGGCAGCTGTACTGTTGCATAGAGCTATTGGAAAACAATTGCATTGTATTTTTGTTAACAATGGACTACTTAGAAAAAATGAGTTTCAAAGTGTACTTACCCAGTACGAAGGTATGGGGCTAAATGTAAAAGGAGTAGATGCTTCGGCACGCTTTTTGAATGCTTTGAAAGGTATTAGTGATCCTGAAGCCAAACGAAAAACAATAGGAAGGGTTTTTATTGAAGTTTTTGATGACGAAGCGAATAAAATAGAAGATGCTAAGTGGTTAGGGCAAGGTACCATTTATCCGGATGTGATAGAATCAGTTTCAGTAAACGGTCCATCGGTAACTATAAAATCACACCATAATGTGGGTGGTTTACCGGACTTTATGAAATTAAAAGTAGTAGAGCCACTTAGAATGTTATTTAAAGATGAGGTTAGAAGAGTAGGAGCATCGTTAGGAATAGATAAAGAACTGTTGGGCAGACACCCGTTTCCGGGGCCCGGATTGGCCATTAGAATACTTGGAGATATAACTCCAGAAAAAGTAGCAATTTTACAAGAGGTAGATGCTATTTTTATAAATGCCTTAAAGCAAGAAGGATTGTATGACAAGGTGTGGCAAGCAGGCGCTATTTTGTTACCGGTAGAGAGTGTAGGAGTAATGGGAGATGAGCGCACATACGAAAAATGTGTTGCGCTAAGAGCAGTAGAAAGCACAGACGGAATGACGGCAGACTGGGTGCATTTACCGTATAAGTTTTTACAAAAAGTTTCTAATGCAATAATAAATAGAGTAAAAGGCGTTAATAGAGTAGTATATGACATTAGTTCTAAACCCCCGGCAACTATTGAGTGGGAATAAAAAAATACCTATGAGAAGAGCACTTACTGTACTACTATTTGTTTTTTTAAGTAACGCATTATTTGCGTTTCAGGTGCAACATATTAAGCACAAAGTTTTAGATGGCGAATCTGTAGAGAGTATTGCAAAAAAATATAAGGTAACTCCCTACGATATTTTTAAGCTTAACCCGGATTTAAAAAAAGGGTTACAGCCTAATATGATGTTAGTTATAGCTGTTAAAAACACTTCAAAAAAATCAGAGCAAACTAACATAACTACTTCGCAAGAACCCAGAAAACCTTACGGTTTTATTCGCTATAAAGTAAAAAGAAAAGAGACATTGTTTGGGCTTGCTAAAGAATTTGGAGTTACAGAAGAAGAGATAAAAAAATATAATCCACGATTATATTCAGAAGGATTAAAAAGAAGAATGGTATTACAAATACCAAAATACAGAACTCCTATTGTAACAGAAACACTAATAGATACGCTTAACTTCACTACCTACACTGTACAACCTAAAGAAACCAGGTGGAGCATTGCTAATAAATTTGGTATAAGTGTAGATAGCTTGCATGCATTAAACCCAAAAATGCAAGAGATTATAGATATTGGAGAACAATTATATGTGCCAAAAGCTAAAAAAATAGTCTTAGATTCTATTTCAGTAAAAGCATTTAAAGATTACGTTGTACCACCCAAACAAACCATGTTTAGTTTAACTAAAGAACTTGGTGTAAGTGAGCAAGAGCTAATGGCACTTAACCCTTCGTTAAGAGAATTAGGCTTACAAAGCGGAATGGTGTTAAAAGTACCTAATAAAGAGGTACAACAAAAACTAATAAATGCAGAAAACTATGTGTTTTATGAGGTTAAACCTAAAGAGGGGTATTTTAGGTTAAAACTTAAACTTAATGCTACCAAAGAAGAGCTACAGGAATGGAATCCGGAACTGAAAGAAAAAGGACTTATTGCAGGGATGGTTTTAAAAATCCCAAAAGCAAAAGCCTTAGGATTAGATGTTAAAAACTCTGTAGTTGTAGAGAAATTTAACTTGTTAGATAGTATAAATGTTGGCAACCGTTCTAAAATAGCATTTGTTCTTCCGTTTAGAGTTAATACAATAGATTTTAGTACTCCGGAAAGCGTTGCAGAGAAACTTAAAAAAGATAATGCGGTAAAATACGCAACAGATTTTTATTCAGGGGCATTAATAGCTTTAGATTCTGTTCAAAAACTAGGGCTCTTTGTAGATGTAAAAACTTTTGATAGTGAAGCCAGCAGGCAGAAAATCAGAGATATAGTTCAGCAAAACAGTTTTTCGGGTACTAATGCAGTTATCGGACCTATTTATCCGGATGCCTTTAACGAAATGGCTCAGCAGTTAAAACCATTCAACATTCCGGTTTTATCGCCACTTACTAACAGTAAAATAAACCTTCAGGAAAATGTATTTTTAACAGTACCTACCGAAGAATCACTTAGAGATTTAATGATAGTATATATTAAAAAAGTAAGAGATAGTAGCAACCTTATAGTTATTACAGATACGGAACACGCACATGTTCAAAACAAGATTTTAAATGTGTTTCCGGATGCTAAGGTGCTAACACCTTCAGAAAATTTATTTATAAAAACCGAAGACATTGAGCCATTATTATCTAACACTAACCAAAATTGGGTTATTGTAGAAATTGCAAGCGAGTCTTTACTTGCTAATGTAACCTCTGTTTTAAATTCGGTAAATTCATTAGAAGACTATACTATAAAGCTATTTACTACAAACAAAACAAAAGCTTTTGATAGTGAAAGTATTTCTAATAGTTACTTATCTAATTTAAATTTTCATTTTCCTCAAACAGATGGGATTGCGCCAAAAGACAACCTTTTTGTAAAACAGTATAAAAAAAGATTTAAAACAGAACCTAACAGATATGCTACAAGAGGCTTTGATATTACTTTTGATGTATTACTGCGCTTAGCTTATAAACCCAATTTTTTTGATGTAGTTAGAAAAGTAGGTGAAACAGAATATGTAGAAAATAAATTCAGTTATAACAAAAAATTCTTTTCAGGATATTATAACAATTCTGGCCATATTTTAAAATATGAAGATATGGAAATTAAAGAAGTAAATATTGCAAACTAATGACAGCCAAAGTTACATATATAGGAAATCTAAGAACAGAGTGTTTACACATAAAATCAGGGAACACTTTTATTACAGATGCTCCCATAGATAATAATGGTAAAGGAGAGGCATTTTCTCCTACAGATACCGTTGCAACCGCTTTAGCTAGTTGTATGCTTACGGTTATGGGAATTAAAGCAAGAGATTTAGAGGTAGATATTACTGGTGCAACGGCTCAAGTTGTAAAGCATATGGGTTCTAACCCAAGGCGTATAGCTAAAATTGAAGTGGCATTGAAATTTCCGAAAGTGCTAGATGCTAAAACTCAAAAAATATTAGAGCATACAGCCAATACTTGTCCGGTTCATTACAGTTTGCATCCTGATATAGAGAAAAACATAACGTTTAGTTGGGGAGAATGAAAACGGGTTTAAGCATAGCTTTCTTAGTATTTAGTTTGTTTTTTAATAAACTTGATAATGATAAAGCTATAGCTTGGCGTGAAAATTTTAAACTCACTTGGGTATATTTCAAAGCTAATCCTGATTTTACTACCAAGGCTGCTGCTGTGACAGCCAGTGGAATCTCGTACAGATTATCTGGAGAGCGAATAAATGGTAAAATGCAAGTAAACTGCGATGCAACAGCATACTTTTATCCAAATAAATCGTGGTATAAAAAAGAATTGGCTTCAGATAAAATGTTACTTCACGAACAGCTTCATTTTGATATTACTGAGCTTCATGCTCGCAAAATGAGAGCCGAACTCGCCAATGCAGAATTTAACAAAAATGTTAAGCAAGAGGTAGAAGCTATTTATAATGCTATTTTAAAGCAATTACGTACAATGCAAAAAAAGTATGATGCCGAAACAAACTTCTCAAGAAATACAGAACAACAATTAATCTGGAAAAAGAAAGTAGAGACTATGTTACATCAAACAAGAAACTATGCAAAATAATGAGTTTCTTGTATCATTAGCACACTATAAAATGCCTTTCGGAAAATACAAAGGCAAATATTTAATAGACTTACCAGATGCCTATTTTGTTTGGTTTAAACAAAAAGGCTTTCCTGAGGGAAAGTTGGGAATGATGCTTCAAGCTGCTTACGAATTGAAAATTAACGGTTTAGAACCTGTAATTAGAAAAATACAGAAACAATTTCCGGAGCCAAAAAAATATTAGCTTTAACACCTTCATTTTTTATTAATCCGCTATCAATTTGTATTTTTGTGCGCGTTAATAACACAACGCATCTTTCATGGCTATTACTAAATATATTTTTGTAACCGGAGGGGTTACATCTTCTTTAGGAAAAGGAATTATAGCAGCTTCACTTGCAAAATTATTACAGGCTCGAGGGTATAAAACTACCATACAAAAGCTGGACCCCTATATAAATGTAGATCCCGGAACATTAAACCCATACGAGCATGGTGAGTGCTACGTAACAGATGATGGTGCAGAAACCGATTTAGATTTAGGTCATTATGAGCGTTTTCTTAATATTAAAACGTCTCAAGCAAATAATGTTACAACCGGTAGAATTTATCAGAGTGTAATAGAAAAAGAACGAAGAGGAGAATTTTTAGGTAGAACAGTACAAGTAATACCACATATTACTAACGAGATAAAAGAACGTATTCAAATTTTAGGAAATAGCGGAGAATACGATATAGTTATAACAGAAATTGGAGGGACTGTTGGTGATATAGAAAGTTTACCATATATAGAAGCTGTTAGGCAGTTATTATGGGAACTGGGAGATAACAACGCTATTGTAGTACATTTAACGCTTGTACCATACCTTTCTGCAGCAGGAGAGTTAAAAACAAAACCAACCCAGCACTCTGTAAAAACACTCATGGAGAGTGGTATAAAAGCAGATATCTTAGTGTGTAGAACAGAACACGAATTATCTGATGATTTGCGTGATAAACTAGCATTGTTTTGCAATGTAAAAAGAGAAGCTGTAATACAATCTATAGATGCAGATACTATTTACGATGTGCCAAATTTAATGCTACAAGAAGGATTAGATAGCGTAGCTTTAAAAAAACTAGCCTTGCCTGCAAATAATACTCCTGATTTATCACGTTGGAATGAATTTATAAAAAGACATAAAAATCCTAAGGATACTGTTAAAATTGGCTTAGTTGGAAAATATGTAGAGCTACAAGATTCTTATAAATCTATTTTAGAATCTTTTATTCATGCCGGAGCAGAAAACGAAATTAAAGTAGAGGTAACCACCATTCATTCAGAGCATATAACCGATGATGTTTTAAATAACACTATTGCCAAAATGGATGGAATTTTAGTGGCGCCCGGTTTTGGAGAACGTGGTATAGAAGGCAAAATAAAAGCCGTTAAATACGTGCGAGAAAACAACATACCTTTTTTAGGTATTTGTCTAGGAATGCAAATGGCAGTTATAGAATTTGCCAGAAATGTGTTAGGCTTACATGAGGCTAACTCTACAGAAATGAACGAGAGCACGCCGTATCCGGTGATAGATTTAATGGAAGAGCAAAAAAATATAACGCACAAGGGCGGAACTATGCGTTTAGGAGCTTGGGAGTGTAAGCTAAAAGAAGATAGTATTGTAGCAGATGTGTACCAAAGCACAACAATTTTTGAGCGTCATAGACATCGTTATGAATTTAACAACAAATACAAAGAACAAATAGAAGCAGCAGGGCTTATAGCAACCGGGTTTAACCCGGAAACCGGATTGGTAGAGATTGTAGAAATTCCATCACATCCGTGGTTTGTTGGTGTGCAATATCATCCGGAATATAAAAGTACTGTAGCCAATCCGCATCCGCTATTTGTTGCGTTTGTTAAGGCCGCTCATGAGTATAAAAAGCAGAAATCTAATGCCACTTTGGCGTAATTTGCATTTTTGGGTGTATTTTTGCCCGTTCATTTTAAACACTACAAAAGGTATTAGCACTGAAATTTAAAATTCATGGAAGAGAATAAAAAACTTGATTTAAACTCTATTATTGGTTTTGTACTTATTGGGTTAATTTTAATTTGGGTAATGTACCAAAACCAACCCACGCCAGACAACACCAACACTACAAATACAACAGAGCAGGTTGCTCAAGACACTATAACAGAGCAAGAGCAAATACCAGTAACAAAACCAGAAGTTGTACAGCAAGATTCATTACAAATAAACCGTTTGGCACAACAATTAGGAGCTTTTGCTTATGCTGCTACTTTGCCTTCTGCTAAAGATGAGGTTACCACTATAGAGAATAATTTACTCTCTTTAAAGGTTAGCAACAAAGGGGGGCAAATTGTAGAAGCTAAAATGAAAAATTTTGTAACCTATGATTCGCTTCCGGTATATTTAATTAAAGACGGTAACGCCAATTTTAATCTTACATTTACAACTACAGACAACCGAACATTAAATACACAAGATTTATACTTTGAACCAAGTGTTACCAAAAATGGAGAAAACACTATTCTATCTATGAAGCTCAAGGCTTCAGATAATAAATTTTTAGAGTACCGATATGAGATAAAACCAAACGATTATATGATTGGTTTTACAGTTAGATCTCAGGGTCTTTCTAACATACTAAATAGCGCTGTAAAACCACAATTAAACTGGAATATGAAGGCTTACCGTAGAGCCAAAAGTATTCAGTATGAAAATAGGTATACAGAAATTGTATATGAATATGATGGAGGAAAGGACGATTATTTAGGTCAATCTGCAAAATCCGAAGAAGAGGCAGAAGACGTAACCTATGTGGCTTATAAGCAGCACTTTTTCTCGTCTGTATTGTTAACAAATACACCGTTTAAAACCACAAAATTAGTCTCAGAGAATTTAGTTGAAGACGAAACAATTGATACCGTTTACACCAAGAATTTTGCAACTGTAGCACCATTAGAATTATCTGCAGGCGAGCTTAATTATACAATGGATTGGTATCATGGACCTTCAGATTATAAAATATTAAATGCTTACGACAGAAATCTTGATGAGATTGTTCCGTTAGGATGGGGTATTTTTGGTTGGATTAATCGTTATTTCCTTATTCCGTTGTTTGGCTTTTTAAGTAGTTTTTTACCATATGGAGTAGCTATTATAGCCATGACAATTTTGGTTAGGTTACTTCTTTCTCCAATTACCTACAAATCGTATTTATCTCAGGCAAAAATGAAAGTATTACGCCCTGAGATAACCGAAATAAACGAGAAGTTTAAAGACAACCCAATGAAGCGTCAGCAAGAAACCATGAAGTTGTATGGTAAAGCAGGCGTAAACCCTATGGCGGGTTGTATTCCGGCGCTATTACAGCTTCCGGTGTTCTATGCTTTATTTATGTTCTTCCCTTCGGCTTTTGATTTGCGTCAGAAGAGCTTTTTATGGGCAGAAGATTTATCATCATATGATACAATTGCCAAACTACCGTTTAACATTCCGTTTTATGGAGATCACGTTAGCTTGTTCCCGATTTTAGCTTCTGTAGCGATATTCTTTTACATGAGAATGACTACAGGGCAGCAAATGGCGGCACAGCAACCAGCTCAAGAAGGAATGCCGGATATGAGTAAAATGATGAAGTATATGATGTACTTCTCGCCACTATTAATGCTTATTTTCTTTAATAACTATGCCAGTGGATTGAGTTTGTATTACTTTGTTTCTAACCTAATTACCATAGGTATTATGCTAGTTATTAAAAACTATATTATAGACGAAGATAAAATACATGCTCAAATACAAGAAAATAAGAAAAAACCTAAAAAGGTGAATAAGTTTCAGAAAAAAATGCAAGAGATGATGGAGCAGGCAGAAGCTCAGAAGAAAAAAAGATAATAACTTTAGTATATAAGTAAAATTACAAAGCCCCGACACGTGTCGGGGCTTTGTGCAAAAACCAATTAAAACTCGGACAAAGTATAGGCTCTTACCTAGTGGTAAATTATGGTAAGATTACTTTATCTATTACATGAACAACACCGTTGTAGGCTTGCACATCAACCACTATTATATTGCTTACTCTGTTATTAGAATCTGTTAAAGTTGCTCCGCCGGTAACATTAGCAGTTATATCTCCGCCTAAAGTTGTAATGGTCATATTATCCATTAAATCTGCCGATAAAACATTTGCTCCTGCTACTACATGATGTTCTAGAGTACTTGCTAAAGTAGCACTGTCTATATCATCTAAACTAGAGACACTTAATTCAGCAAGAAGGTCTACAAAAGCATCGTTTGTAGGAGCAAATACGGTAAACGGAGCCGGAGAAGCTCCAGCTTGAGTACTTAACGTTTGTACATATGTAAAATCGCTTTCTCTGGTTAATGCTTCAACAAGAATACTAAAAGTAGCATCTGATGTTGCAAAAGTAACTACTGTTGGGAGGTTTATAACAGCATCTACTACATGAATAACCCCGTTTGTAGCTTCTACATCTGCAATAGAAACTGTTGCACCACCGTTATCTGCACCGCCATTTATTACAACACTGCCGTCTACTTTAATGTACATATCTAACTCATTTTGTGTAGTAGGTTCTTGGGCGAGTGTTTTGTAATAATTGGTAGATAAATCTGAAGCCATTGCTTTAGCTCCGATTACATGATAGAGTAGTGTTTGAGTTAATACATCGCTTGGGATGTCGTTTAAACTGTTGAACCCATTATTGCTTAAAAATGCTTCAAAGCTTGCATTTGTAGGAGCAAATACGGTTAGGTTGTCTGTGTCTCTAACAGTTTCAAATAAACCAGCTGCTTCTAAAGCTGCACCAAGAGTGGTAAAATTGCTATCAAAAACAGTATAGGCTGTTATATTAAAACCTCCCAAAGCAGTTACGATGCTTTCAGGTAATATTACTTTATCTATAACATGGATGACACCATTAATTCCTTGAACATCTGTGGCTACTATGTTGGCAGGAAACGGAGAGGCATCTATAATTTGTGGTGTACTAGGATCTAAATCTATTTCGAAAGTTTGGTTGTTAGAAGCAGTAGCAACTTCTAAAGCATCGGTTAAGTCTCCAGATTGTACATTTGCTCCTAGCACTACATGGTATGTTAAAATTGCTTCTAACGTGGCATCCGGAACATCGTCTAAACTATCAAAGCCTAACCCTTTTAGTAAGTTTTCAAAGGCTGTATTGGTTGGAGCAAAAACCGTAAAAGGTGCATTATCTGTACCCGATAGCAAATCGGTGTAGGTAGTCCCAAATCTGCTAAGGGCTTGTACTATAATGCTAAAATCGCTATTGGTTAAAGCAAAATCAGTAACTGTAGGAGGGGTAATTACGGCATCTACAACATGTATAACACCGTTCGAAGCCTGTATGTCAAAACTATTAGGCACAGGAGATGCAACTCCATTAAAGGTAATAGTGCCATCCACTACAACTCGTAAGGATATATTTTTATCATTTGGGCCTACAGCTAAAGTGTTTACATAACCGGTAGTCAAATCAGTAGAAGTAACTTCACCCGAGATAACGTGGTTTAGAAGAATGTTAGTTAACTCTTCATCGGTAAACACACTCAAATCTGTAATACCTGCAGCTTGAAATGCTGCATTGGTTGGTGCTAAAACCGTAAATGTAGATGCGTTAGAGCTTAACGTTACATCTAAATTTACACGTTGTAATGCTTCAACTAAAACAGATAAATCTGGGTTTGCTGCTGCCAACTCAGCTATTGTTGTTGGTTGATTGGGTTTAGGATCGTTGTCATCATCAGAACATGATACAAATGCTGTAATCGAAAAAACTAAAACGATTAACTTTAGAGTGTAAACCAATTTTTTCATAGTAGTAGAATTTGTTTATTCAAATTGTTTAACAAAAATATAAAAAAGTTAAACAAAAATAGAATATTAATAATAATTTAACATAATATATTATTGGTCTATAATGGATTGTAAATAATATTTTGTTTTATTTTTATGTGAAATAAATAAACAAAAAAGTGATTTGGTTGAGGATTTATGCTACCTAACAAAGAACACACTAAACCGCACTATTTTTTATACTTTTGCAGATATTTTTAGTTATGAAAAGAGTTGTAGTAGGATTATCTGGTGGAGTAGATTCTAGTGTTGCAGCATACCTTTTAAAAGAACAAGGGTATGATGTGATAGGGCTTTTTATGAAAAACTGGCATGATGATTCTGTAACCATATCTAATGAGTGTCCGTGGTTAGAAGATAGTAATGATGCCATGATTGTTGCTGATAAATTAGGAATTCCTTTTCAGACGGTTGATTTAAGCGAGCAATACAAAGAACGTATTGTAGATTACATGTTTAATGAGTATGAAAAAGGAAGAACGCCCAATCCGGATGTATTATGTAACAGAGAAATTAAGTTTGATGTTTTTTTAAAACTAGCATTAGACTTGGGTGCAGATTTTGTTGCTACAGGACATTATTGCAGAAAAGATACCATAACTGTGAATGGTAAAACTATGCATAGGTTGTTAGCCGGAAAAGATGGCAACAAAGACCAATCTTATTTTCTTTGTCAGCTTTCACAAGACCAGCTTGCCAAAACCTTGTTTCCTATTGGAGAGTACACAAAACCTCAAGTTAGGGAAATTGCGGCAGTAAATAATTTAATAACAGCCGATAAGAAAGATTCGCAAGGGTTATGTTTTATTGGTAAGGTAAGACTTCCGGAATTTTTACAGCAAAAGCTTCAACCAAAAGAGGGAGTTATTGTAGAAATTCCTGCTAGTCATGAAATGTATAATCAAGAAAAACCCGAATTTAATACTAAAGAAGAAGAGTTAGCATATTTATCAAAAAAATATACTTACAAAGTAACCGATGGTAAAACTGTTGGTAAACATCAAGGAGCTCATTATTTTACAAAAGGACAACGCAAGGGCTTGGCAGTGGGAGGAACTCCCGAACCCTTATTTGTTATAGATACAGATGTTGAAGAAAATGTGATTTATGCCGGACAAGGTAAAAATCATCCTGGATTGTTTAGAAGTGCTTTACTAGTAAATAAAGATGAGCAACATTGGGTTAGACCAGATTTAAAACTAAATGACGGACAATCTTTAAAGGTTAAAGCCAGAATTAGATACAGACAACCCTTGCAAGATGCAGAAGTACATCAAATAAAAGATAAATTATATGTTGCATTTGCAGAACCACAATCTGCTATAACAGAAGGTCAGTTTGTAGCTTGGTATATAGAAGATGAGTTAATAGGTTCTGGAGTAATTTCGTAAGACAACTATGAAAGAAAATAAAATAACACAATTATTTGGTATAAAATACCCAATTATTCAGGCCGGTATGATTTGGGCAAGTGGCTGGCGTTTAGCATCTGCTGCCAGTAATGCCGGCGCTTTAGGTTTGTTAGGAGCTGGCTCTATGTACCCGGAAGTATTACGGGAACACATTCAAAAATGCAAAAAAGCAACTAATAAACCCTTTGGTGTAAATGTGCCAATGCTTTACCCTGATATAGAAGAGATTATGAATATTATTGTAGAAGAAGGGGTAAAAATTGTATTTACTTCTGCCGGTAACCCAAAAACATGGACCTCTTGGTTAAAAGAGCGTGGTGTTACAGTAGTACATGTTGTAAGTAGCGTTAAGTTTGCTTTAAAAGCCCAAGAGGCCGGTGTAGATGCAATTGTAGCAGAAGGCTTTGAGGCCGGAGGACATAACGGAAGAGAAGAAACTACTACGTTTACCTTAATACCAATGGTAAAACAGCATATTAATGTACCATTAATTGCTGCCGGAGGAATAGCAACCGGAAGAGGAATGTTGGCTGCTATGGTTTTAGGAGCAGACGGAGTACAGATAGGTAGCAGATTTGTAGCTAGTGATGAAGCCTCATCTCATATTAATTTTAAAAAGAAAGTTGTTGAAGCAAAAGAAGGTGATACACAACTTACACTAAAAGAATTAGCGCCGGTTAGGTTGTTAAAGAATAAGTTTTTTTACGACATACAAGAGCTTTACAAAAAAGGTCCAACGGTAGATGAGTTAAAAGAATTGTTAGGTAGAGCAAGAGCTAAACGAGGAATGTTTGAAGGTGATTTAGATGAGGGAGAATTAGAAATTGGACAAATAGCCGGACTTATAAATGACATTAAACCTGCAGCAGAAATTATAAACGAGATTGTTTCTGAGTTTGAAGAAGCTAAAAAAGAGGTGCAAAACTTTTAAGAATCATATAGCGATTATTATACGTCGATTAACTTAACCTTTTTGTAGTATTTTTTCACAAAATAATACTATTAATTCTATATTTAGTAAAGCTTATGGATTAATATGCTTTTTAAATAGTGTTCCCCATTTATCACTAAACAAACTTTATAGATATGTTTAATTTTCGGGGTATTTTTTTTTGGGGAGCAGATTGGCTTAAAGGAAGTCCAATTAAAAAGCATTTGAATGATATTGTTTTAATTAATGATAATTTTACCAATACAACTTCCATAAATCGTAGAGATAGTTATATAAATTCCATAATAAACCATACTAAAGAAACCGTCTCTTATTACCAAGACTATAGTAGCTTAAATACTCTAACCGATTTTCCTATTGTAAACAAAAACATAATTAGAGATAATTTTAGTTTGTTTTGTTCTTATAAATACCTCAACAAAAAAAAACATATAGCCAGTACAAGTGGCTCAACAGGGGCGCCGTTTAAAGTATATCAAGATAAAAACAAAGTTTACAGGAATAATGCTGATACGCTTTACATGGCTCAAAAAGCTGGGTACAAAGTAGGAGACAGGTTATTTTACATTAAAATATGGCCCAAAACAGATGGCCTTTTTTCAGTAACAAAATGGCTTAAAAATATAAAACCGCATAGTGTTTATAAACTATCAGATTCAGATATTAATGCATTGTTAAAACAAATAATATCCTTCAGAGGAAGATCGGGGTTAATTGGATATTCGTCGTCTTTTAGGATTCTATGCAAGTACTTAGATAAAAATTGTAGCAACCCAATTCCAACAAATGTAAAATCAATAATAGCAATTGCTGAACGATTAGATTCTGATACAAAACAAAAATTAGAATACTACTTTAATTGCCCGGCAGTATCAAGGTATTCAAATAACGAAAATGGTATGTTGGCTCAACAATTTAAGAAAGACGATAAATTTTATATAAATCTGGCTAGTTATTACATAGAAGTTTTAAATATGACAAATGATAATCCGGCCCCTTTGGGAGAGCCGGGTAGAGTGGTTATTACAGATTTATTTAATTATGCCATGCCCATAATTAGGTATGATATAGGTGATGTAGCAGTGTTAAATAAAGATAAAAATGGAATGCCGTACATAGAACGTATTGAAGGCAGAATTTTAGACACTATATATAATACTCAAGGACAAGTTGTATCGTCACACTTGGCATATCATTTATGTAAGTACGGAGATTTTAAGCAATTTCAATTAATACAAAGCGGCAAAAAAGAATATATAATTAGACTTAATACCGAAAATGCCATTAAAAGAGAAGAGGCGCTTTTAAAAGAGTTTAAAGGTTACTTAGGTAAAGATGCTCAAATTAAAATAGAGTATGTAACAGAAATACCCTTACTTTCTTCAGGAAAGAGAAGAGAGGTTACTAATTTGTATGATAAACAAAATGCCAAGCAAGAAGCTTAGCATTTTGTGAATAGTATAATGAATAGTAGTGTTATTTAATCACTCTTTTATTACTCTAATACCAACATGTTTACTGTTTATCATTGTGTCGTTAAATTTATCTACAAAGTCATAAGCACTATACCCGTAAATACCATCAGAATAGTATTCGGCAACATTGCCTCCTAAATCGTAAACTTTTGCATCGCCAATTGTAACCGGATTTTTTTTGCCTACCTTTTTAAACAATGTAGCTTTTAGCTCTTTAACCTTTTCTAAAAGCATTGTAACTTCATCTTTAGTAATTTCATAACCTGCCCAATAATTAAGCGTGATTTCTTTGGGAGCTACTTTATGTGCTTTTTTATGGAGTTTTTTAGCTTCGTCTTTTGTTGGAAGCCTGTAGGTTTCTCCGGTTAAATCACTGAGCCATTTAACATACTTTTTAGCCTGCTCTTTAGTAACAGTAACCGGATAGTTATCTAATCCTGCTATAAATGTATGGTTTGGGCTAAAAGCTTTAAACTGCGCATTAGTAACCTCAAAAATTCCAATTGCAATAGAATCTTTTTTAGTTAAAGCAGTTTCAGGAATTAACTTACCGTTAACCATAACACCAAATAGGCCTTGCGTACTTTTTGCTTTATCTACTTCTAAAAGTTGTGCAAGTGGACTTTTTTTCTTGAAAGCAACATTTTCTGTAACGTCTTTTTCTAATAAATACGTTTCAATCCATTTAATCTCTTCGTTCATTTTTCTTAACTGATGTGTAATTTTTTGTAGCCCGTGTGGTTGTCCGGGAAACCAAAGAAACCTAACCGGAGCTTTGCCAACTTGCTGTAATCCTCTATAATATTCCCATCCTTGATCTCTTGGTACAGCTCTGTCTTCGCTTCCGTGAAAAATTATAGTTGGTGTTTTAATCTTTTCTATTTCAAAAAGAGGTGATTTAATAATGTAATTTTCGTTATAAAATTTCCCGTTAACATCATCCCAAGGTGCTCCACCAAAATAACTTTGGTCAAAACTTACACCAAATCTGCAGGTGCCATAATCAGATGTCCAATTTACATCTCCTGCACCGGGAGCCGCTACTTTAAACATATCTGGATAGCGTACAGTTAACATGGTAGTTAAAATGGCTCCGTTAGACCACCCCATAACTCCTAATTTGTTAGCGTCTACTTTTCCGGCTTTAACTAATACATTGATAGCTTTAGTTATGTCTTCCAGCTCGGGTTCATAATAATTCCCTTTTATGCTTTCAACAAATGCAAGTCCGTGATTAGATGAGCCATGGTAGTTTGGTTTAAGAACAAACATTCCTTTTTGAGCCAGAATGTTAGGATACGTACTCCAACGTTCGCTCCAAAAATCTAAATCTACTCCGGCAGGACCTCCATGAATAGAGAGCATTAACGGATACTTTTTTGTAGGATCATAGTTTTCCGGATAGTATAAAATACCGGTTAATTCATCATCATTGTAACCTTTCCAAACCAGAACTTCACTTTTGGTAATTGATTTTTTTTGAAGCTTTTGGTTTAGTTTAATAAACTCTTCTTCATTAGTGAGTTTATTATTTTTTAAAGAAGCAACATAAAATTTTGGAAGTTTAGAGGCTGTTGCATATTGGTAAACAATCTTGGTACCATCATTTGATACTGCTAATGGAACGGTATGGTGTTTTTTTTCGTTTAAATTAAGAGATTGCTTTTGCCAAGAGTTACCATCTTTTTTATAAAACCCAACAGCTAATCTGGCTTTATTAGCTAACGATACTACAACATTATTGTTAGCAACATGGTAGCCTCTTGCAATGCCAAGAGGCCATTGTAAGTTTACTTTTTTATAAGTGTTAGAAGCTATTGTGTAGTAGTACAGCTCAGTAATACCGGCACCATTCCATTCGGGGTCTGAAGCATATTCTGAGGTAAAATAAAAACCTGCATTGTCATTGGTAAATTGAACGCTCCCTACAGGAAACTCTAAATCTTTTATGATTTGAATTTCTTTACCGGTAGCCAAATTTTTAAGGTAGTAAAACGGGTCTTTTTGTGCATCAGAAGCATAACTGGTGCTTCGTTGCATACCGTAAAATAACCAATTACCATCTTTAGAAACTACATAAGTTGTTATAGGTTTAGTGTTATCTGTTATTCTGGTTGTTGTTTTGTTTTTTAAGTTAAAAGCATACACTCTAGATGCTTTCCAGTGTACCGAATCTTCTATAACTTTAACATTATCTTTTTTATCTTCTAATTGTTGCTCGTAAAGAGTTTTACCATCATTAGAAACAAACAAAAGCGTGTTTTTGTCTTTAAATTGAAGATTACTAATACCGTTTTTAAATTCTTTTACCTTTTTAGCTTCACCTCCATAAAGACTAAGTTTCCATAGTTTATTTCCTTTGTCTCTAGATGATAGAAAATAAATACTTTTATTATCAGGCGCAAATACAGCACTGTGATTGCTTTCATTGCCATAAGTGAGTTGCGTAGTAACAAACTCGTTATTTTCTTTATTGTTTAAACGAGTTAAATATAAGTGCGATACAAACTTGTCTTTTTCTTTAATAGCGTGGCGTTTAGACCATAATAACAAATTATTGTCTGAAGAAATTTTTATGCTTCGTGCAGATTCTGTGAAGATAATATCTTCTGGAGTCCATTTAGAAGGGTCTTTGTTTTCTTCTTGAGCTTGTACAAAAAAAGAAGCTGTAAATACTGTTGTAAAAAATAAAATAAACCTCATGATGATTTTTTAAAAGATGTGTACTTATTAAATATTTACAAATTGAAACCCCGCTAAGGGCTCATTACTTAAATTAATTTTAGTTTCGTTTAATAATATGTTGTGTTCTAAAAAGGCTTTTAGATTGGTGAGCCAAAATGTCCAACCATTGCTACAGCCCGTGTAGATTTCTAATTTGCTTTTATCGTCTACCGGAATGTCAAATTGGGTTAATGTAACTAAAACTGAATTGTTTTTGGGTTTAAGGGTAACCATTACTTTGCAGTCTCCGGCAAAAGAGAATACAATTTTGTCTTTACCATTGGCCTCTAAAACGGTTCCAGACTCTTTAGGGTTCCAGTTGTGCCACTTCCAAGAATAAGTGTCTCCTGCTTGAATTAATTCGTCTGGAGGGAGCACCGTATTGTTTCTGTAAAATTGAGCTTCTTGCAAAAACCAAGAGGTGTAACCATTTGTGCACGCCCAACACCAGTAAATTGTTTGCAATTTAGCTGATATGAATATTTTTTTTGTGAAATGCTCAAAAGACATGCACTCGGTGCTAAGTGTTGAAATATTTTGAAAGATAACTATTTATTTTTTTCAGTAAAAACTTTGTAGTGGTATCAAATTATAAATTATTCTTAAAATTTAGTGCACAAAAAAGCACGATATGTATAGTACCGTGCTTTATTTTAAAATGTGGTTTAGTTTTTTAACTAATTAGTATCTTTTTCTTCCTCATCCATTTCCATTTCTTTGGCCTTTTGTTGGGCTTCAATTTCTTGTAAGCCTAACACAATAGGAGAATTGTCCCAGTATCCGTATTCTTCAACAATTTTACCGTCTACAAATTGTGCAGTTACATGAACAGGAATAATAAGCTCTTTATTGTTAGCTGCCAAGACACCTTTCCATCTTCCCCAAAAATTAACCCACGTTTTATTATCGTCTGTAATTACCATTTCATATTCTTGGTTTTCGTCTAAAATACCTCGAGAAGAAAAAGCATTGTCGTCATTCTTATGATAATCTGCAGCTTCTTGCGGGCTTTCAAATTTAACTGTATTAAATTGCAGCTTTGCAGTGTCTGCATAATGGGTTACAAAAGCCTCATAGTCTTTATTGTTGTAATCTTTAATGAGCGCTTTTATCGTTTCTATTTCCGGAGATTGTTGCGTATATCTTTGCTCGTTTTTACAAGCAATAATCCCAACTATTAATAGCGTTATAATTATTAGTTTTTTCATGTTTTTTTATTCTAGTTAGGGTTGTATGTATAGCTTAAATCTGGTCGCATACCGCCTTCTTTAACCTCATATCTGTCTACAAAGCTAAATACCTCATCAAAGAGTTTTTTACCTTCATCTCCTAACAATTTTTGGTTGGCAGCAGCTTTCTCTGCATAGTCTACAGCATTTTTGGCCGATATCACTGCTAAATAATAATCGCCCATATTACCAAAACCATTATGGTAAATACGGTAGTGCATTTTAGAGCCTTTCTTTTCAAAAAGTGCTTTTAACTCTTTTAGTTTTCCTTTTAGGTTTTGAATGTTATTGGGTGTAACATGCATAAAATGCCATTTTCTGTAGTTTTCACCTTCTGTTCTTACATCTATACCATCAGGCATATATGTTAACTCTGCATTTAAAATAACCACATAATCACCATGTTTGTCGTAACATTTGTTAAAGCGTTTAAAGATATTTGATGCAGCTTCTTCTCCCATTTTTTCAAATAAAGGCGCAAAAGGTCTTTTGTCCATATCTGCCATTTTCTCAATAGGAGTAATACTTAAGTAGGTGCCATCATTTATTTGAGCAGTAAACCAATCTGCATTCTGAATTCCGTGTTTCTGGCAAGCTTCAATAAATTCTTTAGATATTGCCTCATACTCATCGGTCATAGATGGTTTTACTTGATCTTCATGCACCAAATAGGCACGATTTTTCTCTTGTGCAATACCATTAAGTGGTAATACCATTACAAAAAGTAATAGTAAAAGCGAGATTTTAATTGTTTTCATAATTACATGTTTTAGTTATTAATTGTTTTAAATTTTACTCTAAGGATGGGGGTATGAGTTCGTAACCTAATTGTTGTAACAGGTCTAATTCATTATAGTAGGTAACCTCGCTGCTTAAAGATCCGTTATCATTAAATTGGATTGTAGATGAGCCAGATACGGTTACTTTTTTTCCGGTTGCAGGAATTTCACCATAATTTCCGGTATTGGTGCCCGAAAAACTCCAAAGCACAAAAACCTTTTGTTTGTGGAAAGTAGATTTAATAATAGACACTTTTAAATCTGGGAAAGCCGTTGTGTATAAGTTTATATGAGCTTTCATTTCTTGCGCATTTTGCACAACGTTAATACCATTTAAACTACGCTTAAAGTCGGTAGATACTAATGTTTTCAAATCATTCTTAACGTTTTTCTTATTCCAACATAATTCAACATAATTATCAAGATTTGCTTGTAAAATAGGAACAGATAAAACAGTTTTCGAATCTTTTTTACACGATATAAAAACAGTTAAAACAGTTAAGAAAAAAATTGTAATACCCCTCATTTTATCTTTTAAAAAAATTAACTGGTATAGGATATAGGGGAATAGCTTATGTAAGTATTTTGTGCAAAAGAAACATGCTTCTGTTAGTTGTGCAATCAAATTAGGATAAGTAGCTTTATAAATTGTCCGAACGTAAGGTTTTATTTATCAGCAAGTTATTGGTTAAATATGTTGTATATTTAGTGTGCCTCAGTTGTTAGTTTAATTTAAATTGAGGAATGCATAAAACGTTTGTTTATAATATTCTTATTGTTGCGTGGTTCTGTTTATTTTATGGTAGTACGTACGGTCAGCTTATTGATTTTGATAGAGAAAAACCATATCTAAAAGTATTTGTAGATACAGATAACTTTGGAGCATCTTATTTAAAGCAGCTTGAAGAAGCCTATACTAAAACAAACTCTGATACACTTACCTTTTCTATTCTAAACGATTTAGCCTATTACTGGCATACCAGAAATCTTACTAAAGCTTTAGCATTTACAAAAGAAGGATTAGCGTTATCTTCCCAGAAAAACGATACGCTTTGGCATGGTAGATTTCAAATAACGCAAGGGGCTATTTTACTTAGACAAGAAAAATCTGAAGAGGCATATTCAGTTTTAACAGAAGCAGCTACTAAAGTAACCAATAGCGATTTAGCATTTTTAAATACACAACTCGGATATGTTTTTGAGCGTCGAGGAGAACTTGGTAAGGCAGCAGATTATGCTTTAGAATCTTTGCGTTTAGGCAAAGAAACAAACGATTTAAAAGCGCAAGCTCTAGCTTATAGTGATTTGAGCAATTTGTTTTGGAAGCAATCTAAGTTTGATAAGGGCTTGGAATATGGTTTAAAGTCTTTAGAACTTTTTGAGAAAAGGGGAATTAATGATTTAGATTACGATTTTACCTTATACGTAGTAGGCAACAACTATTTATCATTACATAACTATGAAAAGGCTTTAAACTATTATCAGCATGCTAAAGCCATTGGCGAACGTTATGGTTTTTATAATAATTTAAGTGATGTTTACATTTCATTAGTTGATTTATTTGCATTATTAAACAACTACCAAGAAGCAGAAAAAGCCGGTATTGAAGCTATAAAATATGCAGAATTATTAGATAATGAGTTTATGCTGATGCGTTCTTGGCTATCTGTTGGAAAACTACAATATTTACAAGGAAAATTTTTAAGCGCAATAGAAAGCGTTACAAAGTGCATAGAAATAGCAACAGTTAATTTTGGAGATGAATTTTATTTAAGTCAGGCATACCAAACACTCGGTAAATCGTATGCAGGTAATCATAATTACAAAGAAGCCTACGAGGCTTTTGCAAAATACGATTCGCTTAAAAATCAAATATTTACAGCCGAAGCCGATCAGCGAATATCTAAACTCCAAACTGAGTTTGATGTTGCTCAAAAAGAATCTACAATTTTAGAGCAAGAAGTAAAATTAAAACAACAAAAAACCAGACAGAGCTTAATAACTATAATTGCAGTATTGTTGTTTTTTATGCTGGTTATTTTGTTTAAAAGCTTTCAAAATAACAAACAAAAAAATCTTTTGTTAAAGCAGCAAAATCAAGAAAAAGAGTTTTTATTAAAAGAAATTCATCATAGGGTAAAAAATAACTTAGAGATTGTATCAAGTTTATTAGCCTTACAATCGGCTCAAATTCAAAATGCAGATATGGTAAATGTTATGAATGAGAGCCAAAATAGAGTGCAATCTATGAGTATAATTCATCAACGACTGTATCAAGGAAAAAATTTATCAACTATAGAAATGAGAGGATATTTCATGTCGTTAGGAAGGCATGTTTTAGGCTCTTTTGGGGCATCAAACAGGATAAAATTTTATTGTAAAATGAAAAAATTAGAGTTAGATGTAGATACTGCTATTCCGTTAGGTTTAATTGTAAATGAATTGCTTACAAATGCTTTAAAATATGCTTTTCCTGAAAACAAAACCGGAAAAATAAATGTAGCTTTAGATAAGGAGGGAGATGCTAATCTGGTTTTAAAAGTATCAGATAATGGTATTGGCAGGCTGCAAAAAAGCCATATTAATGGTACTGGTTTTGGTACGCAATTAATTAGTTTATTATCTAAACAATTAAACGGTACGATGCAGAGTATAAATAAAAAAGGTACTGCAATTACTTTTCAGTTTAAGCAGGTAAAAGCTATTTAAATAGTTTGCAGTCTTTCTAAAATTTCTGATTTATATTTTTTACTGGCAGGAATTGTTTTTCTTGCTATAACTACGTAGTTGTTACCCACTTCGTTTATTTGTGAAACATTTACAATAAACGATCTGTGAATTCTTAAAAAATGCTTTATAGGCAATTTCTTTATAATTTCTTTTAATGTGCTTACTAGTAAATATTGCTTGTCTTTAGAGAATATACGGCAGTAATTTCTTTCGGCTTCTATGTATAAAATATCTTTTATGAATATTTTAACCATGTTATCATTATGCTTTACAAAAATGCTGTCGGTTAAAACATTACTTTTTTCTAAAACATTTACATCAGATTTATTTTTCTCTATTCTATTTATTGTGAGTTCTATTGCATGTTGAAGATCTAATTTTTTAAAGGGCTTAGAAATAAACGCATACGGATTGGTTTTTTTAGCTCTCATAAAATAGGCGTCATCGGCATTAGCTGTTAAATATATAATAGGGATATTATAGTCTTGTTGCATTAGTAAAGCAGTTTCAATACCATCTAAATCTCCTTTTAACTGAATATCTAACAGAACAATATCGGGTGGAGAATTTTTAATTTGGGCTAAAGTTTCTTTTCCGGTTGTAGCTATACCGGTAACCTCATACCCTAACTTTTTTAGCTGAAGAGCAATATTGGCAGCAATTATCATTTCGTCTTCAACAACTAAAATCTTAACACCCTCTTTCATACTCCTACTGTTTTAGCTTTTATTTTCTTTGGCTAAGGAGGAACTCATGTATTTCTCTGCCAATCTGGGCCAAAAACGGAATGCCAATTTCATCATATTCATATACATCGTCATTAAATATTCCGTCTTTATTTACATGAATAGTAGCAGTAAGAATAAACTCAAGGTTGTTTTTGGTGTCTGTAATATACGCACAATCAGTTAAATAGCCATAAGCATACCCTACTTTATTATATATTTTTATGTGATCAGGAATACGTTCTTTTGTGTCTCCGTACATAAAAAATTTTCCATAACTATCATAATATTCTGTTTCGTTATAGCCAGCGTTTCTAGGAACAATTTGCATTGCATTTAAAAGAAAATCTCTATTTACTTTAGATAATTTAAATTGTTTGTTTTCCGGAAAGGCTTCCGGAAAAATTACCCGTTTCATAATGCCATGTAGTGTGCTTATGGGAAGATAATTCTTTAAAGAAAAATCCATAGGTTCATTAACTAATTCTCCGTTCTGGTAAAAGCCTATTCCTTTTTTAATTTTATTAAGGTGTAATGGTTTTATGGGTTTAGAAATAACTGAATTTGTTGAAATTAGCGTGGTATCATTCTTATAAAAAACAAGATTTTTTGTTTTTAAATCTGTAGCATTGTCAGTAGATAATCTATGCGAAATTCTTATTGGAAGTAAACCTTTTTGTGCTAATCTGCTATTTATAGTGTCTTTACTTAAATATTCAAAAAGTCTATTAAACGTATCATTAGAGCTTACTGCAAATATATCTGTAATGTCTTTTTTAAAAGTTGTAATTATGGTGTCTCCTTCTACAAAAAAAGGGGTATTTATTGTAGGGAAATCTTTAAAGCTTAACTCTTCTAGCAGTAAAACAGATACAGGAAACTTTACCGTACTGGCAGGATAAAAGTAGGTACTATCATTAACGTTAAAGCTATAATCTGTAAATGTAATTTTACCATTGTTTTTATGAACTTCTGAAAGTAAAATTTGAACTTCGTAAGTATCTAAATCTGCAATAACTTTTTTTATTACATCAGACTCAGATTGGTTTAAAATGGTTTGTAAGGGATTGTTTGTTTTATGCTGGCAGCTACAAAAAAAAGTGAGTAACGCCAGAAAACAATTAAGTATAAGTTTCTTCATGTACTAAAGATAAAAAAAATGCTCTTACAAGGTAAGAGCATAAATTTTGAGGTTTTTATTTGGATGTGCTGTATTCTTCCCAGCTTTTGTCTTTATAAATATTATCGCCAAAAAACTTAGCAATCTTTAAAAATCCATCTGGTTTTTGATACCCCGGAACCGGTGATAAAATTCGTTGCTGTTCGTCTAAAAATACAACAGTAGGATAGCTCATTCTTCCTTGTAGTAATGCAGCTGCTAACTCATGGTAACCACGTCTTCCAGATGCTATAAATTTAAAGGTTCTACCATTGTAAACTATATCTTGTTTTTGCTCTGCATTGAGCTTAACCATATAAAAGTTACTGTTCATGTAGGCTACAACTTCAGGGTTTTGAAAAGTGTCTTTATCCATTTTTTTACACCAACCACACCAATCTGTGTAAACATCAACAAATAATTTTTTGGGCTGGGCATCTTGTTTAGAACGCTCAATAGCTTCTTCCCAAGTGAGCCAATTTACTTTTTGTGCATAGGTAACTATCGAAAAAAGAGAAGTTATCACAACTAAAATGCTAAGCCTAAGGCTTTTAAAAATTGGGGCTTTCATGATTAAATTCGTATTATTTCAGTATAAAATTACTAATAAAACCTAAAATAGGAAGCAAATATTGTGCTAAAAACTGCATATTTTAAGGTTTTAGGCAGTAACTTGTTGCATTACGTCTATTTGAGTTTGGTTTTTTATTAAGTCGTTAAAAGTTTCTCTATTAGAAATTAGATGAGGTTTTTTATTGTACCATAACACTTCTGCCGGTCTAAAGCGAGAGTTGTAGTTGCTTGCCATGGTAAAACAATAAGCCCCTGCATTTTTAAAGCATAAAATATCGCCCTCACTAATTTCAGATATTCTTCGGTTGTTTGCAAAAGTATCGGTTTCACAGATGTAGCCTACTATAGAGTAATATCGCTCTCTACCCTCCGGATTTGAAATATTTATTATTTCATGATGGGCATTGTAAAACATAGGTCTGATTAAATGGTTAAAACCACTGTCTATACCGGCAAAAACTGTAGATGTAGTTTGCTTTACAACGTTAACTTTTGCTAAAAAATAACCGGCTTCACTTACTAAAAATTTACCCGGTTCAAAACCTAATGTTAGGTCTTTACCGTATTCTTTACAGAAATCGTTAAATCTTTTAGTTAGTTTTTTTCCTAACTCTTCAATATTAGTTTCTATGTCTCCTTCTTTATAAGGAACTTTAAATCCGGAACCAAAATCTATAAATTCAAGGTTTTTAAAATGTTTTGCAGTTTCAAATAATATTTCAGAGGCATAAATAAACACATCAATATCTAAAATATCACTTCCGGTATGCATATGCACTCCGTTAATTGTCATACCGGTATTTTCTACGATTCTTAAAATGTGAGGTAGTTGATGAATGCTAATACCGAATTTTGAATCTATATGCCCAACAGATATTTTAGAGTTACCTCCGGCCATAACATGCGGATTAATTCTAATACACACCGGTATTTTTGGGTGCTTACTGCCAAATTGCTCTAAAATAGAAAGGTTATCAATATTAATTTGTACTCCAAGTGCTGCAGCTTCTTCAATTTCTTCTAATGATACGCCATTGGGAGTAAATATAATATCTTGGGGTTTAAATCCGGCTAATAAACCTAACTGAACTTCTTGTATAGAAACGGTATCAAGACCACTGCCAAGGTGATTAAATAGCTTTAAAATAGATATGTTAGAAAGAGCTTTAACAGCGTAATTTATTTTTAAACTCGGCACATTGTTAAAAGCCTTTGTTAGTCTTTTATATTGTTTTATTATTTTTTCTGCATCGTATACATAGGTCGGACTTCCAAATTCTTCAGCAACAGCAATTAAATCTTTAGTATTCATATTCAAAATTTTATTGGCAAAACTAAAGTAGGTATTGTAATTCTAAAAGAAAAGAAATATTAGTTATAAAAAACAAACAAAAAGTTATAATTATAACAAGAGTCTAAAAAAAATTAATTAGATAATTTTCTAAACGTTTGTTACTTTTGTGGCGCAATAAACATGAAACTATTGTTATGAACTTACACGAATATCAAGGAAAGGAAATTTTAGCAAGTTTTGGAGTTAGAGTACAAAGAGGTATAGTAGCGCAGAATGCTACCGAAGCAGTAGCTGCTGCTAAACAATTAACTAACGAAACCGGAACACAATGGCATGTAATTAAAGCGCAAATTCATGCCGGAGGTAGAGGTAAAGGTGGTGGCGTTAAGCTTGCTAAAAACCTTGCTGAGGTAGAGCAATTAGCCGAACAGATTATTGGAATGAATTTGGTTACCCCACAAACTCCAAAAGAGGGTAAAAAGGTACACCAGGTGTTAGTGGCAGAAGATGTTTACTATCCCGGCCCGAGCGAAACACAAGAATTCTACATGTCGGTATTGCTTAATCGTGCTAAAGGGCGTAACATGATCATGTATTCTACAGAAGGTGGAATGGATATTGAGGAAGTAGCCGAAAAAACACCTCACTTAATTTTTACCGAAGAAATAGATCCGGCTGTTGGTTTAATGCCATTTCAAGCAAGACGAATTGCTTTTAATTTAGGGTTGTCTGGTAATGCATTTAAAGAAATGGTGAAGTTTGTTACAGCACTTTATACTGCTTATGTAAAGAGCGATGCAAACTTATTTGAAATTAATCCGGTGTTAAAAACATCTGATGATAAAATAATGGCTGTAGATGCCAAGGTTACCATAGATGATAATGCGTTATTTAGACATAAAGATTATGTAGATTTACGTGATTTACGCGAAGAGAACCCTATAGAAGTTGAAGCTAAAGAGGTAGGTTTAAATTACGTAGATTTAGATGGTAACGTTGGTTGTATGGTAAACGGAGCCGGTTTAGCTATGGCAACTATGGACCTAATTAAAATGGCAGGAGGCGAGCCTGCAAACTTCCTAGATGTTGGTGGTACTGCTGATGCTAAACGTGTAGAAACTGCTTTTAGAATTATTTTAAAAGATCCTAACGTTAAAGCTATTTTGGTTAATATTTTTGGAGGTATTGTACGTTGCGATAGAGTAGCACAAGGTATTGTAGATGCTTATAAAAATATGGGTGATGCTATTAAAGTGCCTATTATTGTTAGATTGCAAGGTACTAACGCTGAATTGGCCAAAGAAATTATTGATAATAGCGGATTAGAGGTTCACTCTGCAATAGAATTCCAAGAAGCTGCAGATAAGGTTCAAGAAGTTTTAAAGTAGAACATACTTAACTTACGTATACATTTATAAAACTCCCATTAATGGGAGTTTTTTTGTGCTTTGTTTTTGCTTAAACTTTAAAATGAAAGCTTTTTATTAATTTGGCAGCTTAACCCTAAACCTAATAGCGATGGAATTTAAAATAATTCCGCATGGCGTATTGGCTTTATTGCTTTTTATATTTTATTTAAAATTTTTATGGCGACTGCCAAAGAAAACAAGAAAACTATTAATTATATCAGGTGTAATTTTTTGTATTGGCGCTGTTGGAATAGAAATTTTAGAAGGAGGCGAGGCCAGCTCCAACGGAAAATTAACTTTAACGTATGCTATATTATATTCTGTTGAGGAGCTGCTAGAAATGTTAGGGGTTATTCTTTTAATATTCACGTTATTAAATTATATACAACAACAAATGAAATCGTTTAAGTTTACTTTAAACAGCAACTAATTTTGTAACAACCATACAATAGCTTTTTTAAATTCTTTACGCCAAAAAGCTTCGTTGTGCTCTTCGTTTTCTCTAATAAAACTTGCTAAGGTAATATGACGCTTAGTATGTAAAATAGAATCCATTTTCTTGTGATCCGGAACCATGTTAAAACCTTCTTTGCCTCCGGTTGCTATATATAGTGTTTTATGGTTTAATTTAGAATCTTTAGCCATTTCATAAATTTTATCGGAAAACCAAAAGCTTGGAGAAAAGACTCCTGCTTTTCCAAATATTTCGGGATATTTTAAAACAGCATAAAAAGAGATTAAACCTCCTAAAGAACTCCCAAAAATATAGGTGTTTGTAGTGTTGTTTTTGGTCCTGAATGTTTTATCTATATGAGGCTTTAATGTATTTACAATAAAACTTAAATAAGCATCGCCGTTTCCGCCTTTGTATTTAGGATGTTTAAAAGGAGTAAGCTCATCAATTCTTTTTTTACCGCCATGCTCAATGCCTATAATTATAACATTTAGGTTTAAACTATCTAAGGTTTCATCTACTTCCCATTCGCCAACAAATGAGGTTTTAGCATCAAATAAATTTTGGGCATCATGCATATATACAACCGGATATTTTATTGTTGTATGCTCATAATTTTCAGGTAAATAAACCCATATGGTTTTTAGTGTATCTAGTTCCGGTGAATAAATATTAAAAGTAGATACGTTTTTAGAAGCTGTACTTTGAGAAAAGCAAAGGGTGTATGTAAACAAAAAACTCAAAAATAAAAGATGTTTCATATACGTTAATATGTATTAAATACTTAATTTAATTTAAATATAGCTGTTAATACTAAATTAAATGAATACAGAACGTGAAAAATTAAGCCTGCTATCTGAAATGATTGCTTTTGCTCGAGCTGATGATAATATTAAAGAAGCCGAGTATAATTTTTTATGGGCTGTAGCGCAGCAGTTAGGAATTAATAAGCAGGTTTTTGATTCGCTTTTTACAGTCAAGGTACAACGTGTACCTATTAAAACAGAAGCTCAGCGAATATTGCAGTTTCACAGATTGGTGCTTTTAATGAATGTAGATTTAGAGCAACACGATAAAGAAACAGAAAAGTTAAAAGATATTGGGTTAAAAATGGGTTTAAGCCCCATAGCAGTAGAGAAAGTACTTAAAATAATGCATAATTATCCAAATAAAGTGATTCCTCCAGACGTGCTAATAAAAATCTTTAAAGCACAACATAATTAATGTCAATTTGTCTTCTTTATTTTGATTTTTAATGACAAAAAGTCATTGTTTTGTTGTTGGTATATAGTTTGCTCATAATTAAATGAATTTAGAAGTTGATGTTTAACCAAAAAAATATATACTATGGGCTTACTAAAATTTAATAACGATTTAGGATTTCCAACCTTGTTTGATGACTTTCTTTCTCCTGAAGTTTTCGGAGGATTAACATTGCAAGGTAGTGGGGTTGGTAACGTACCGGCAGTAAATATTAAAGAAACAGATAAAGGTTTCCAAATTGATTTTGCTGCTCCGGGAATGAATAAAAAAGATTTTAATATAGAAATAGATGATAATGTGTTAACAGTATCTTCTGAAAGAGAAGAAAAACATGAAGAAAAAGATAAAGACGGACGTTACACCAGAAAAGAGTTTAGTTACACAACGTTTAAACGTTCGTTTACATTACCTGAAAATGTTAACACAGATAAGATTAAAGCAAATTATAACGATGGATTGCTGCAAATAGAGGTTCCGAAAAAGGAAATAAAACCTCATAATCCAAAACGTTTAATAAAGGTTTCTTAATTTCTTTTTAACTAATGTTTTGTGGCGTTCTAACATGCGTTAGAACGCTTTTATTTTGCAAAGTTGTGGTAGTAATGAGATTCTGCAGCTATATAACCAAAAGAATTCCAACTTTTTTTATTTAACAACTTTTCTAAAAGTTTTTTAGATTTTTTCACCTCGCCGTTGTAAAAATACCAATTAGCAATACCGTAAGCTATAGCATCATTACTAGGAGCTCCGGAGTCTGTGAATAAGCTATCTTCAGAAATCGCTTCTTTATAAAATAAACATAATTTATGATAAGCGTGATTTTCTATTACACTCATACTATCAGTAATTTTAGTAAGAACCTGTGCAGCTTCTTTGTTTTTGTTAAGTCTTCGTAAAATCATATACAACCAATGCGAAGAAGAAACTACATTATCTGCATTAGAGCTGGTTTGCAAACAATTTTTAAAAGCTTCATATGCCAAGCTTAAGTTATTGTTTAAATAATAAGCCAACCCTAAATGATACCAAATATTACCATGTAAGGTACTTACCGGAATATTCATGGCGTTGGGCATACCATCGGGCTCTATCTGGTTTGGGGTGTTTTTTATTAGTTTAGCAGCATGTTCTAAATCTTTTACAGCTAAATCAAACTTTCTAATGGTTATGTATCTGTGCCCTCTGTGTCTGTAGAGTCTGGGATCTTCTGGAAAATGTTTTATTCCTTCAGAAAAAATACTGATTGCTTTTTTGTAATCACCTTGATAAGCAGTAAACCTACCGTGCCAGATTATGTTATCAACGTTTAAAGAATCTCTTTTGTAATTTTCTAAGTGTTTTTTGCTTCGTTCTATAAGCGCTTCAGAAGGTTCTGCTGAATATAATGGCTCGTTAAATAAAGAGTATGCTTGTAGGTTTGCTTGTGTATTTTCATTATTTTTTTGAGTATCGTTTTTACAAGCTAAAAAAGAAAATAGTAATACTATAAATACAAAGTTTTTCATATAATTAAAGGTGTTCTTGTAAAGCCTTAATTTCATCTCGTAATTTGGCTGCTTCTACAAAGTTTAAGTCTTTAGCAGCTTTTTCCATTGCTTTACGTTTTTCTCTGATTTTTTTCTCAATTTGTGGTTTTGTTAAATAGGCAATATCTGTTTCTGCTGCTTTAGAGAGGTTTTTTTCAAAATCAAATACTTTAACTGGCTCTTTACTTAGGGCGTTTTCTAAGCTTTTGTTAAGTGCTTGTGGTGTAATATTGTTGGCTTTATTATAAGCCATTTGCTTCTCTCTACGATAATTTGTTTCATCTATTGTACGTTGCATGCTGTCTGTAATTTTATCAGCATACATAATTGCTTTTCCGTTTAGGTTTCTTGCAGCTCTACCAACTGTTTGCGTGAGAGAACGAGTACTACGCAAAAAACCTTCTTTATCTGCATCTAAAATAGCAACCAAAGATACTTCCGGTAAATCTAATCCTTCACGCAATAGGTTAACACCAATTAGAACATCAAACAACCCTTTTCTGAGGTCTTGCATAATTTCTACGCGCTCTAAAGTATCTACATCGCTATGTATATACCTACATCTAATTTGAATTCTGCTTAGGTATTTGGTAAGCTCTTCGGCCATACGTTTAGTAAGCGTAGTTACTAAAACGCGCTCATCTTTTTCTACCCTTTGATGAATTTCTTCTACTAAATCATCAATTTGATTTTCACTTGGTCTAACTTCTATTACCGGATCTAACAGTCCTGTTGGTCTAATAACTTGTTCTACATAAACACCTCCTGTTTTCTGAAGCTCATAATCTGCCGGAGTAGCACTTACATAGATTACTTGATTTTGAAGTGCTTCAAATTCTTCAAATTTTAACGGACGGTTATCTAATGCAGCCGGAAGCCTAAAACCGTATTCTACTAAATTTTCTTTTCGACTTCTATCTCCTCCGTACATGGCGTGTACTTGAGGTATAGTAACGTGACTTTCATCTACTACCATTAAATAATCATCAGGAAAGTAATCCAGCAAACAGAATGGTCTGGTTCCGGGCTCTCTGCCATCTAGGTATCTTGAGTAGTTTTCTATTCCGGAGCAGTATCCTAATTCTCTAATCATCTCCAGATCAAAATTAGTGCGCTCTTCAAGTCTTTTTGCTTCAAGATGTTTGCCTATTTCTTTAAAATATGCAACTTGTTTTACCAAGTCTTCTTGAATTTGATGTATGGCATTCTGGAGCACATCTGGTGATGTAACAAACATATTAGCCGGATAAATATTTAGCCGATCATACTTTTCTATTACTTTATTGTTGGCTGGATTAAAGGCTTCAATTTCTTCAATCTCATCTCCAAAAAAGTGAATTCTGTATGCATGATCTGCATAGCTTGGGTAAATATCTACAACATCTCCCTTTACTCTAAAATTACCATTTAAAAAATCGGCTGTTGTACGTGAATATAAACTCTGAACTAATTGTTGTAAAAACTTGGTTCTGGAAATAATTTGCCCTTCTTCTATACTTATTACATTTTTCTGAAATTCTACTGGATTTCCAATACCATACAGACATGAAACCGATGCTACTACCAAAACATCTCTTCTTCCCGAAAGTAGCGAAGAGGTAGCGCTAAGCCTTAATTTTTCTATCTCTTCATTAATAGATAAATCTTTTTCTATATAGGTTCCGGTAACAGGAATATAGGCTTCGGGCTGATAATAATCGTAATAAGAAACAAAGTATTCTACTGCATTTTCAGGGAAAAATTGTTTAAACTCAGAATATAATTGCGCTGCTAATGTTTTATTGTGCGCTAAAACCAATGTAGGTCGCTGTACTTTTTCTATAACATTAGCAATAGTAAATGTTTTACCAGAACCGGTAACACCCAAAAGTGTTTGGTAACGATCTCCCGAAACTATACCGTTTGCCAGTTCTTGTATTGCTTGAGGCTGATCGCCAGTTGGTTTAAAATCTGATACTACTTTAAATTTCATATGCTAAAGAAAGCTGATAAAAATTGATAAGTTTTAACGCATAAAGGTACTATTATCTGATTAAAGAAAAATGACCTTTAACTTGTCTGCCATCATCTAAAAATACTCTAAACCAATAATCTGATGCCGGAAGTGGCCTGCCGTTTACTGTACCGTCCCAACCTCTAGAAGTAGGATCTACTTTAGCAACTAGTTGTCCAAATCTATTGAAAATATAGATTTTGCTTGAGCTTTGAAACTGATTGTCTACTCCTTGAAGCTGCCAAAAGTCGTTTGCAAAATCCCCATTTGGCGTAAAAAATTTAGGGTAGCTAATCACAGAAACACGATAAGGAGCTGTTGTACCGCAACCATTTTTATCTCTAACAAAAACATAATGAAACCCAGCGGGCACATTTGTAAAAGTATTACTGTCTTGATAAGGACCTAAAGCATTGTTTAATGCATATTCATAATTGCCATCTCCACTAACAGTTACAGTAATTGTATTGTTATTACTTAAATCTGTTATAATTGCTTCAGTAATTAATGCTGCATTAGATGGCACTACTTGAAAAGTTTTACTGTTTGTACACCAAATATCTGCAGTATTATGATAATAACCACCTTCAAACCTGTATGTTCCCGGAGCTGTAACGGTTAACATTTGTGAGTTTTCAACTTGGGTTTCTGTACCATCATTATTTACTTTATACCAAGTGTAGCTGTCTAAGTTATTTTGAGCATTAATATAAATTGGAGGGTTGTCTGTGCATAAAATAAAACTATCTTCTAACTCAATTTTAGGAGTTTCTAATACCCAAAGACTAATTTCTTCTACACCTTGGCATTCATTGTTTTGCTCTATTCTTGCATAAATTGTTGTAGATTGAGTTAGAAAGTTATCACTAGAAATATCATTCAGTTCTAATGATGCATCTTCTAAAGAAGTATAAAAGCCGACTTCTAAATTAGGGTAATGTTGTGCTTTTAGCATATTTAAATTAAAACTTCCAACAAACTCAGTATCTAACGCGTCTATATCGCAAGTATACCAATCGTGGTTTTTGGGTAGGCTTGCTGTAGTAGATTGAACCTGCAAATTCAATTGGCTAAATTGTTCACAACCATTGCTATTAATTACCTTAACATAAATAGTTTGATTAAATGCAGAGGTGTTTTTATACCCAATAGGGTTAGTAATTGGGTTGTTGTTGTCTCTATCTGTAATGCTTTCATAAAAAAGTACTGTATTGTTACCGATAGTTATATCCGGGATAGCTTGCTCTAAATTAAAAGCGGTTACACCATCTGTAGATGCTCCTATAGCTTGGTTGTCTAAATCACATTGTATAAGTTGTGCATTATTAGCAGTTGGCAATGGATTTACTATGATTTGTGCTTCTCCAATTATAGGGCATTCAGAAGGGTCTGGTAATGTTACAGTAACTTGGTATCTACCCGAATTTGCAGCAGTGGCATTAATTACTTCTAGAGTATTGCCGGTTTCTGATAATTGATTTCCTTCAAACTCCCAACTGTATGTGGCGTTTGCAATAAGCTCTGTTTCTAAAGTAAAACGCTCTCCTTCGCAGAGTTCGAGTGAGCTACTGGTACTGCCATCTGCATTTTTTATGATATTGGTTTTATTAAAGAAAGATTGAATAAAGGGCGGTAATCCTTGCGTAGCTTTTTTTCCTGATAACCATACCGCATTGTGTTGGTAATTAGCTGCATTATCAACTGCATCCGGATTATTAATTACACCCAAATATTCTGTGCCTTCTAAATAAGAATTTGCAATAGAACGGTATATTTTGCCATTCGGACCTAATTGTAATGCTCCTCTGTAAATGGGTCTGTTATCTAAAATTACTTGACTGTTAGATATGTTGGGTGCTGTTAGATTAAATTGCAATAAACTAGAGTTGTGTCCGGTAGGTGAGGAAGCATCAAAATCATTAGAAGCATGAACATACAATAAGTTATTATTTGGAGAAAACTCAATACCGTAAGGAGCGTTGTTAGATGATGTAATGTTTATTTTTTGTAAGTTAGAAAATGTACCGGATTGCGCATCAAAATCTAACAGATATAGTCCATCGCTGGCGTTAGCACAAGCAGCTTTTGTACCATCTGAAGATAGTTTTAAATAACCTCTCCAATCATTTATGCTTAACGAGTTAAATGTGGTTTTTACAGAAGTTCTTACAACGCCACTTGTATTTACTTCGAAAGCGTGAAATGTATTAAATAAACCCGGTTGCCCGTTTTCTGTAGCAAAGGTTATTACCCAAATAGATTTCTCAAAACAGTCTTTTACTACGGCTGTAATTTTTTCTGAACAATCACTTAAAAGGTTTATATTTTTTTGTGTTACGGCACCATTACCGTTATCTAAAGACATGTTTACTATAGAGTAGTTAAAACCATTATCAGTATCGTTCTGGCCTACCTGAGTATCTACTGTAAAAATGTAAAAAATATCAGGGTCATTGGGCTTCGGGACTATAATAGCAGATTGCGTACTTGATGGATCACCAAAAAGGCCATTGCCATTTTGCATAACTGCATGTTGCCTGTTGTACACAGTTATACCATCTGTATAAAATAATAAATTGCCATCAGCATCAGAAATAGTAGCACAACCTTCAAAAGTATTTAACTGCCCGTTGGTTAATGTAGTTATAGTGCCGTTACTATTAAATTTTATTCCTGCACCATTTCCAAAATACCAGTTGTCTGCTTCACCTTGAGCATGCGCACAGATACTTATAAAACTAAAAGAAATTGCTATTAGTAGGGGTTTCATATAATGTAAAAACCCTAAATATACTATAAATCACGTTTTTTTAACAATACGTACGATAAATAAATAAAAATAGAAGTCCAAGCTAATACAATAACAACTTCATACCAATGTACAGCATAATTTAGTTCAAATTTTTCGCCAACTTGTTCTGCTACAGATTTCACAGCGCCAAGGCGTGTAAAAGGTTGATTTATAAGATTGCTCATAGACTCTAATGGGAAAAACTGCATGATATCTTGAGAGATATCTTTTGTTTTTCTGAATTCCCATTTTAATAATCCGTACACAATACTTTCTAGTACAAACCAAATAAATAAAAAGCCAAGGGCAAAAGCAGAACGTTTAACTAATATTCCTAAGAATAAACAGAACGAGAAAAACCCAACAAGCTTTACAAAAAAGGCGAGCAAAAATTCTAAATCAGAAAAAACTATTGAGAGTTCGTTATAATCAGAAAAAATAAAACCTAAAATTAACGATACGGCAAAAATGAAAATGGTAGATATGAAGGCAAATGCTATAACAGTTAAAAATTTAGAGAGTATAAATTCTTTTTTACTTAAGCCATCTATTAAATTTTGTTTTAGTGTTCTATTACTGTATTCGTTGGCCATCATAGATACAATAACAATGGCTAAAAACAATTTAAACCAAGCTGCAATGTAGGTGTTAAAATGCCAGATGTACGGGAAATTAAAAATGCCTTGTTCTGCCAGATGAAATTTAACAGGACCAATATCAAATTTAATTGATGCTATTAAGGCAATAGATGTTAGGAGTATAAAGTACGAGAGTATTAAAAATCGGCTAGCTTTATTATTCCAGAGTTTTATAAATTCTATTTCAAGTAAACGTTTCATGCGTAGGGTTGGTTTAGTTTGTTTGGTTTTTGGTAAGTGTTAAAAATTGTTCTTCTAAGCTCTCTTTACGTTTAACTAAATGAGAAAGTGTAATTCCTTTAGAGAACATCCAGCTGTTAATTTCTTCGGGTTTCATGGCTTCGTTTAAAAAAGCGAAAACAGTACCGTTTTCTGTTTTTATGTTGCCAAATGCCGGATTATCTTTTAAAAGGGTTATTAGCTTGTTATTATCATCACATCTAAGCTCAAAAAAGCCATGACTGGCAATCATTTGATCAACTCTACCGGAATATAATTTCTCTCCTTTTCTTAAAATAACCACATGGCTACATACTTTTTCTACTTCGTCAAGTAGGTGAGAGGCAAGTAGAATAGTTGTTCCGTTACCGGCAATTTTTTTTATGAGTTCTCTAATTTGATGAATTCCTTGAGGATCTAAACCATTAGTGGGTTCATCTAAAATTAAAATTTCAGGATCGTTTAGTAAAGCAGAAGCAATAGCCAAACGTTGTTTCATTCCGAGAGAGTATGTTTTAAACTTACTGTCTTTTCTGTCTAACAATCCAACAAGCTCTAATTTCTCATGAATTTTATCGCTACTAACACCTTTAATTTTACAAACTAACTTTAGGTTTTGCTCTGCAGTCATGTAAGGATAAAAGTTAGGTCGCTCTATGATTGCGCCAACTTTTTTAAGTGCTTGGTGAGTAGAAACAGTGCCATCAAACCAATAGAATTCACCACTGGTTTTATTTACCACATTAAGAACAATACCTAATGTGGTAGATTTTCCGCTTCCGTTTGGACCCAGAATTCCGTAAACATTTCCCTTTTCTATAGTAAATGAGAGGTCTTTTACGGCAGTTAGGTAACCAAACTTTTTAGTAAGGTTTTTTAAGGTGAGTATAGTTTTCAAAATCGTATGCTGTTTTTTTGATTGGTTTACTTACTTGACGAGTATAGCCTTTTTTTGTTACACAAAAATCAAAAAAACAGCATACTGAAGTACTACATTAGCTTTTTTGCTCTTTGTTAAAATACACTAAGTAATAATACATTTGTCGTTCTTCATCCCAACCTTTTTCTACAAATTTCTCTGCAGATTCCGGGTTAATAAAATCTAATTTAATTTGAATGTTAGTGTCTAATGTTATAATGTTTTTAATTTTCTTTCTAACATCAGATACGGCTTTATTTGCTATAGGGAAAGTAGAAACATCTTCAATACTATACTTTGGTCCTTTTTCTACTTTATAATGTTTAAACTCCGGAATTAAATCCGGGTTTTCAATTACCTCATTTAAAAATGATGTTTCTTCGAAAGTATCATTTTTTGCAAAGTGGTTAACGGCTCTGTTCATAAAAAGCACTTCTTCTTTTTTATCTTCTGCCGGAAGCACCACATCTTTTGCAAAATCCTGACAAAATTTAAGGTATTTTTTGGTGAAAAAATTTTCGTCGGTTAAAACATCAACACCTAAAAAGTTTTCTAACCAATATTTTGTATCGTAACGGTTACTATCTACCGATAATATTTTGTAACCTTCTTCTTTATGGGTGTTAAAAATTATACAGCCTTTATCTAATTTTTGCAGATAAACGCCTTGTTGAATTAGTAAATCTAAACGATTTGGCTTTTCTTCAAATTGTAAAAAATCGTGCTTTAATTCACTTTTAAAAATTCCAAGCGCATCAACCTTTTCGTTGTCTAAAACTATATCGGTTAAATAGGCAACATAAACTTCACCACTTTTTATGTGCGGATGATTTGATTGATCGTACAAATGAGTTGCTATTTTTTTTGATGCTTCTTGTAGTGAGTTAGGGTTTAAAAACACCTCTGAAGCGATTTCATACAGAGGATTAAATGAAAAGTCAACCTCGTTTGTAAATCTATAGTAGTTTTCTTCTTTTTCTCTAAAAGGTTTAAAAAAGTACTCTTTTAAGGCAGCAGAAAGCTCATCGTTGAGGTTATATGGCTCTTGACTTAAAAAAAGGGTTTCGTTTTTGCTTTTGTTTCCAACACGATGAATAGCAAGTTGCTCTATTTGAGTGGGGTATAAGTTAACCATGTTTAGTTTGTAAAATTTTGGGGTTACTACTAGTTCCAGTTCTCGTCAAAATCTATATCATCCAAGTCTAAATCATCAAAAATATCGTCATCTTCACCAACAGAAGAGAAATTATCTGCTTCAAATTGTTTTTCGGGTGGGCTATCGGGCAATTGCCCATGTGCAAAAAGTAAATTTGGGTAGGCTCTACCATCTTCTTTTTCTGCAATTTCTGCCAGCTCAACAAAGAAAGTCCAGAAACTTAAAAAATCATACACATAAATTAGTTTAGGGTTTTCTTCGGTTACAACATCTTCTATAATTGTAGTGCTCATTAATTTAGCATCTTGGTTATCGCTCATGTCAAAAAGCGATATTTCTTCGCCTTGATTCCACTCATCATCACTTAAATAAAAAGATGCCATTTCATTACCGTCAAACCCAAAAGCTTGTGTTATAGTATTATGTAGGTCTTCTAATGTGTTAGATGCTTCTATTTCTATATCTCTAAAAATATCTTCTTCTGCATCTAAAATTATTCTAAACTTATAAATCATTCTTATGGTTATTTAAGCGATGCAAGTTACAAAGTTTTGGTTGTTACTTTAGCATTTTTTACTTCTAAAAGAAGGTAAAACTGAACCCCAAATAATACAGAGGCTATTACTAAATGCAAAGGTTGGCTCATAAACGGAAAGTTTATATAATACATAGCCATTCCGGTAATAATTTCTATGCCCAAAAGAACAAGTACCCAGTTAAGTTTGTTTAAACCTAACGTGAGTTTTTTGTTGATGAACCATAAGTAACCATTAACCAGTAACACCAAAATAGAAAACGACCTGTGTATGTAAAAAGAAAAATCCGGGTTGTTTAACCAAAGCTCTTTAGCTTGATCTCCAACCATTTTTACTTGATAATCTACAAATTCTCTTACTTGAGTTCCTAAAACAATTTGCATCAAGGTTAACGCTAAGGCAAACCAAAGTAAAATAGCTGTTTGTTTGGTTATTTTAAATTGAGTTTTTGAAGCTTTTGTGCTGTAAATAATGTACAGTATTAATGCTACAATTACTAAAGCCATTACCATATGAAGCGTAATTTTTACAGGAGCCAAAACAGAGTAAACAACTGTTGCACCAAGCCATGCCTGAAACCCCATTGCAAAAACCACTAACCAAGAAAGTATGGTAACAGATTTTCTTTTTTTCCAGTAAGATAAAGAAGCAAACCCCATAATTAATGTAGCAAGGCCAGCCAGGGCACCCATTAACCTGTTAATATATTCTGTCCAGGTATGTGCAGCATTAAAAACAGCGTAGTCATGTTTGGTGTAAGGTTCCCAGTTATTTTTATTGAAATGTGAAGCTGTAGTGAATTTGTTTTTTGCAACTAAAAGAGCTTCGTCTTTAATAATTACTTGTCCGGTTTTATATGTTTTGTTGGGATGCCAATTTAGCTCTTCGGCATTAGTAGGAGGGATGTAATACCCAAAACACTTAGGCCAATCGGGGCAGCCCATTCCGCTACCGGTCATTCTAACTACAGCACCGGCAACAATAACCAAATACACTAAAACAAGTGAAATTTTGGCTATTTTTCTAAAAGATATATTCATTTATTAGTTTTTTAAATTCTGATTGGGTTGTAACCCAAGCTTTTTACCTTTTTCTAACATAAATTGGTAAGCAGCATCATAATTATTAGGGATTTCTCCTTCTAAAATTGCTTCTTTTATAGCGTCTTTTATGATGCCTATTTCTTTTGATGGCTTTAGGTTAAAAGTTTCCATAATTAATTCTCCAGAAATTGGAGGTTGAAAATTTCTAACCCTATCGCGCTCTTCTACTTCTACAATTTTTTGTCTGACAAGAGCAAAATTATGAAGGTATTTTTTTCTTTTTTTAGGGTTTTTTGTGGTGATATCTGCTTCGCAAAGTGTCATTAAATCATCAATATCATCACCCGCTTCGTAAATTAAACGTCGTACAGCAGAATCTGTAACAGAATCTTGTGATAATACCACAGGGCGAGAGCTTAGCATTACAAGCTTTTGCACGTATTTCATCTTTTCGTTTAATGGCATTCGAAGGCGCTTAAACAGCTTAAATACCATTTTAGAACCTACAAACTCATGCGCATGGAAAGTCCACCCAATCTTCTTGTCGAATTTTTTTGTAGGGGCTTTACCAATATCATGTAACAAAGCAGCCCATCTAAGCCACAGATTGTCTGTTTTTTTAGCAATGTTATCTACAACTTCTAAAGTGTGCCAAAAGTTGTCTTTATGTTTATGCCCTTCTACTTCTTCTATGCCTTGTAAAGCAGTAAGTTCCGGAAGTATATAATCTAAAAGTTTAGTTTTGTAAAGTAGTGTAAAACCAACAGAGGGTTTTGGAGACATTAATATTTTATGAAGCTCGTCTGTTATACGCTCTTTAGAAATTATTTTTAAGCGATCTTTATTTTTGGTTATAGCTTTGAGCGAGTTTTTTTCTATTGTAAAATTTAGTTGAGTTGCAAACCTAATGGCTCTTAACATTCGTAACGGATCATCTGAATAGGTAACATCAGGGTTAAGAGGCGTTTTGATGATTTTGTTTTTTAAATCTTCTAATCCGTTAAATGGGTCTAACAAATCGCCATAATTATCTTCAGATAACGATAGCGCTAGGGCATTAATAGTGAAATCTCTTCGGTTTTGATCGTCTTCTAAAGTGCCATCTTCAACAATAGGTTTTCTACTATCTCTTTGGTAGCTTTCTTTTCTGGCCCCCACAAACTCTAATTCAAACTCTGGAGTTTTAACTAAAGCCGTACCAAAGTTTTTATACACTTTTACTTTAGTGTTGGGTATTTGTTGTGCAACTTTTTTAGCTAACGCAATTCCGCTTCCAACGGCAACTATATCTATATCTTTTTTAGTGTCTCTTTTTAAAAGATAATCACGAACGTAACCACCTATTACGTAGCTTTCTATCTGAAGCTCTTTTGCTGCATTAGATATAGTTTTAAAAATTGGATGTGAAATTGCTTCTTTGTGGTTCATTAAAGCGATTAGTTTAATATGCCAATTTGGTTAAGCTCTTATAACTTTAACTAAACCATTATTGCTTAACTTAATTATAGATGATGGCTTGCTGTTTTTTGCTTCGCGGTGCAAATTTACTACATAGTCTGCACCTTTTAAAATGTGTTCGCTTATTTCTGAAAAGCAAGATGGTGTTGGCTGCCCACTTATGTTAGCAGAGGTAGATACAATAGGTTTTTTAAATTTACTGATGAGTTTTTTACAAAATTCATCAGAAGCTACTCTAATAGCAAGGGTGTTGTCTTCGGCAATTAAATTATTTGCTACATGTTTCGGGTTATCGTAAATAATGGTTGTTGGTTTTGTAGCCAAATCCATTATATCGTAAGCTAAGTCAGGAACTTGTTCTACGTATCGTTCTAACATTGCCTGATTGGCTACTAAACAGATTAGCGCTTTGCTATCGTCTCGTTGTTTAAGCGCATAAATTTTTTTTACAGCATCAGCATTTGTTGCGTCGCATCCAATCCCCCAAACGGTGTCTGTTGGGTAAACAAGTACACCACCTGTTTCTAAAACTGCTATGGCGCGTTCAATTTCTTCTTTCATAATTAATTTAAATGAACTAAAAAGGGAAACTTACTACCAAACTCAGGCAAAGATATATAAATTGATTTTCTATTTTTGCTACTACAACTAGAAGCAAGTAAAATATGAGCCAATACGCCTTATCTGTAATAATTAGTACGTACAATAATGAAGCTTGGTTAGAGAAAGTTTTATGGGGTTATGAGGCTCAAACTTTTAAAGATTTTGAAATAGTTATTGCAGATGATGGCTCCGGACCCAAAACTAAAGCATTAATAGAGCGTTTAAAAGAGGAAGTGTCTTATAATATTCAGCATGTTTGGCATGAAGATGATGGGTTTCAGAAATCTAAAATTTTAAACAAAGCTATTGTTGCTTGTAGGGCAGATTATATTGTAATGAGTGATGGAGACTGTATTCCCAGAAATGATTTTTTAGCCGTACACAATCAAAAAAAAGAAAAAGGTTATTTTTTATCAGGAGGTTATTATAAACTCCCAATGGACATCTCTCAATTAATTTCTAAAGAAGATATTTTAACACAACGATGTTTTTCGTTAGCATGGCTTAAACAAAACGGATTGCCGGCTACCTTTAAAAACAATAAGCTTACAGCCAAAGGATTTAAAGCTAAATTTTTAAACGCATTAACCCCAACAAATGCAAGCTGGAATGGGCATAATGCTTCGGGCTGGAAAGAAGATATTGTGGCTGTAAATGGTTTTGATGAACGTATGCAATACGGTGGGCAAGATAGAGAGCTTGGAGAGCGTTTGTTTAATTACGGCATTAAATCAAAACAAATTAGGTATAGCGCTGTTTGCTTGCACTTAGACCATAAAAGAGGATATAAAACTCCAGAATCTATTGCAAAAAACAAGGCCATTAGAAAACATACTCGAACTCAAAAAATTTCTTGGACACCCTTTGGGATAGAAAAAGTAGATTGAGAGTTTACAAAGTTATTTTCTCAAGCCAGCTTAAAATTATATTAAGATTATTTGGATTAACTAAATCTAAGCTTTGAAGATTGGCGCAAAATATGTCCTGGTTTTTCTCTGCCTCAGTAAGAATTTTTCTAATACTATCGGATGATTTTTTCTCTGGATAATGCAGCTCTAAGTTACACTTTTTACTTTCTATGACTTTTTTTCCACTTTTTAACTCTAAATGCCAAGAGAGTGATAAAGGATTAAATTGATCTGAATGCCTAAATCTTGATTTGAAGAGTTGTTTAATATAATGTGGATTTTCACTTAAAAATTTTTTTAAAACAGATTTTCTATGTGCCTTTGGAGTATGATAGTAACAAAAGTACTTTTTATTATAACCAACAATTTTAGCTGCTTTTACTTGAACATATGTAAATCCAGGTCTTTTAGCTTTATTTGGAAATAAGGCATATTTGATTCTTTTATACCAAATATAATTTGGGTTTTTTTTCCATTTGCCTCTTATTACCGGATATCCATCCTGAAACCAATAAGATATTTTAGTGGGTTTAATTAGAAATGTATCATCATTAAAATAAATGAAATGCTCAGCTAAACCAGGTATGTTTTGTAGCATACCTTCAATAGAATTGCTGTTAAAGCATGGTAGGTTTTTTTTAGGCTCTACAAAAATTTCATTATGATTTATTAAAATTATTTCTTTTCCCTTAGCGTTTGCTATTTCTCTCATTAAATCAAACCTAGGAGGAATTTGATGATCAACTACTATAAAAATTTTTCTAACAAAAGGAGCAAATTTTACAATCGAGGCTACAGTGTAAAATATTTCGCCAACTTGATTGTATCTCGTTTTGGTTATTTTTGCTTTTGGTCCTTTTTCAAGTTTCAAGTACTTTTTTATTTTATTAAAATGAGTCTCATCACTTCCATCCACCCATGTAATTACTGCATCAATAATAATTTTATTTTTATGGCTATACATAATTTTAATTTTAAATTTGTAACGATACACGATTTAGCTTTTTAAGCTCCTTGTACCGTTCCCAAACTCCCAGGGCATTTAGGTAACAGATAATTATACCTTTTGTGCCATCAAGAAAACCAAAACGTATAAAATAGTGATTAACAAACTTCCAGGCTGGTCTGAGTAGTTGATGAAAAGGCGTCCATTTTTTACCCTTTCTATGACTTTCAATAGCTTTTAACCTGCCGTATTTAAGCATTTTTTGCTTGTAGTCTTGGTAGTTTTTATAGGAGTAATGAATTAACTTATTCTTAAGTTTTCCTTGTGTGCCGTTAACTTCTAACTTTTCGTGTACTATTTTCTCTTGAATGAATTTACATTGGCTTTTTTTAAACAAACGCTGAACCTTATCAGTTTGCCATCCGCTAAAGTATAATCGTTTGTTTTTAAACATAAAGCTTCTATAATTCCAGTAAGCACTATGTGTGTTTTTAGAGTTTATAACTTCTATAATTTCATCTTGAAGTTTTTTAGTAACAACCTCATCAGCATCTAAAAAATAAACCCAATCATTAGTTGCTAAAGAAAGCGCATAGGTTTTTTGTTCTGTGAAATTTTTAAACGGATGCTGAACAGCTTTAACAGCAGGATTACTTTTTAAGTATTCCCAAGTACCATCTGTACTATAAGAGTCTACTACAACTATTTCATCGGCAAAAGTTAAACTTTCTATACAGCGTTCTATATAGCCAAGCTCGTTGTAGGTTATAATTACAGCTGAGATTTTGTTGGGCTTTTTCAAAATTTAGGGTTTAAAAAAACTTAAATTTAAACAGTTTTGATTTTGTTAAACAGCTACGTTATACTCTCTTAAAGCATCGTTTAACGATGTTTTTTTGTCGGTACTTTCTTTTCGTTTACCAATTATTAACGCGCAAGGAACGTTAAAAGTGCCGGAATTAAATTTTTTAGGGTAACTACCCGGTATAACAACTGAACGCGCTGGAACAACACCACGCATCTCTACAGGCTCGATGCCGGTTACATCAATTATTTTAGTAGATGCTGTTAACACTACATTAGCCCCTAAAACTGCTTCTTTTTCTACTCGTACACCTTCAACAACAATACATCTAGAACCTATAAAGGCATTATCTTCTATAATTACAGGAGCAGCTTGCAATGGTTCTAAAACCCCGCCAATACCAACGCCACCACTTAAGTGTACATTTTTACCAATTTGTGCACAGCTTCCTACGGTTGCCCAAGTATCTACCATAGTGCCTTCATCTACATAGGCACCAATATTAACATAACTAGGCATCATAATAACACCCTTAGAAATATAGGCTCCGTGTCTGGCAACTGCATGAGGCACAACCCTGATGCCTTTTTCAGCATAATTTTTCTTTAAAGGGATTTTATCATGAAATTCAAGCGGACCAGCCTCAATAGTTTCCATTTTCTGTATAGGAAAATATAATACTACAGCTTTTTTAACCCACTCATTTACTTTCCAGCCATCACTAACGGGTTCGGCAACTCTTAATGTACCATTATCTAACAAGTTAATTACCTCTCTAATTGCATTTATGGTTGTAGAACCTTGTAATAAAGCTCTATCTTCCCAAGCTGCTTCTATAATATTTTTTAAATCATTCATCACTTAAAATTTTCACAAAAATAGAACTCAATTATAATATCACAGCTGCTTTTTATACATATAACAATTTAAGCTGTATTTTTGCCAAAAATAGGCTTTGTGGCGCGAATTTTAGCAATAGATTACGGAAAAAAAAGGTGTGGTATAGCTGTTACCGATGAGCTTCAAATAATAGCATCGGGTTTAACAACAGTTTCTACCCCGGAGCTTATAGATTTTTTAAAGCAATATGTAGCTCAAGAAAAGGTAGAACTTTTTATAGTAGGAAAACCTAAACGTTTAAATAATGAAGATTCGAAAAGTGAACAGTACATTACTCCCTTTTTAAAGAAGTTAGCTGAAATTTTTCCTAAAATACCTGTTGTAAGAGTAGATGAACGTTTTACCTCTAAAATGGCTTTTAAGGCTATGATAGATGGAGGTTTAAAAAAGAAACAACGACAAAACAAAGCTCTAATAGACGAGATAAGCGCAACCATTATTTTACAATCTTTTTTAGAACAAAAAAACTAATAAAATGATATACCCAATTGTAGCCTATGGCGATCCGGTTTTACGAAAAGTTGGAAAAGAAATAGATACAACGTACCCAAAACTGCAAGAGTTAATAGATAGCATGTTCGAAACTATGTACAACGCATATGGAGTGGGGCTTGCGGCACCTCAAATAGGGTTGCCCATTAGACTTTTTGTAGTAGATACCTCTCCGTTTGCAGAAGATGATGAATTAAGTGATGAAGAAAGAACACAGTTAAAAGGATTTAAAAAAGTTTTTATTAACGCAAAAATAGAAGAAGAAACCGGAGAAGAATGGACCTTTAATGAAGGCTGTTTAAGTATTCCGGATGTGCGTGAAGATGTTACAAGAAAACCAACCATTACAATTACCTATCAAGACGAAAATTTTAACAAACATACAGAAACCTATTCTGGCTTAATAGCAAGAGTTATACAGCATGAGTACGACCATATAGAAGGAATTTTGTTTACAGATAAATTATCATCATTAAAAAAACGCTTGTTAAAAAGAAAACTCTCAAACATATCTAAAGGAAAAATAGCTGTAGATTATAGAATGCGTTTTCCAGAAGCCAAAAAGGCACGTTAAAAAAGCATGTCTAATTAATATATTTTTTAATATTGCGCCATAAAACAGAACGTATGACACTAGATAAAATATTAGCCATTTCAGGAAAACCGGGTTTATACGAATTAAAAGCTCAAACCAGAACCGGTTTCGTAGCAGAATCGCTTTTAGACGGTAAAAAAGTATCTGTAGGTATAACCAGCAACGTGAGTGTATTGTCTGAAATAGCAATTTATACACTTAGTGAAGAGGTGCCTTTACGTGAGGTTTTTAAAAAAATTCAGGAGAAAGAAAACAATGGTAAAACCAGCATATCTCATAAAGAAAGTAAAGACAAGTTAGAAGAGTACTTTTTTGAGGTTTTACCGGATTACGATGAAGAAAGAGTTTATGCTTCAGATATAAAGAAAGTTATTCAATGGTACAATATTCTTGTAGATAAAGGATTTGATAATTTTGAGAATCCAGAAGAAGCACCAAAAGAAGCATCAGAAACTAAAGAATAAAGTTTTAAGAATGTTTTAGCAAAAGCCTCTCGATTAACCCGAGAGGTTTTTTGTTAACAATAAACCCATATAGGCTTAAAACAATACAAGGTATAATAGTATTTTTACATAAAATGTAGCACTATGAAAAATAGGAGAGCAGAGCAGTTAGCTGCAATAGATAGGCTTTTAACAATTATGGATGAACTTAGAGAAAAATGTCCGTGGGACAGAAAGCAAACCATGGAAAGCTTACGTCATCTAACCATAGAAGAAACCTACGAACTTGGCGATGCTATTTTAGATAATAACCTGGATGAAATAAAAAAAGAACTGGGAGATTTACTGCTTCATATTATATTTTACGCCAAAATTGGTAGCGAGAAAAAAGCGTTTGACATAGCCGATGTAGCAAACAGCATAAGCGATAAGCTAATAGAAAGACACCCGCATATTTATGGAGATGTAACCGTAAAAGATGAAGAAGAAGTAAAGCAAAATTGGGAAAACTTAAAACTAAAAGAAGGTAAAAAAAGTGTTTTAGAAGGAGTTCCCGGTAGTTTACCGGCTATGGTAAAAGCAAACAGAATACAAGATAAAGTTGCCGGAGTTGGTTTTGATTGGGAACACCCCGACCAAGTGTTTGAAAAGTTAAAAGAAGAGCTTAGGGAGTTTCAAGAAGAGGTAAAAACAGGCGATAAGAATGCTATAGAATCTGAGTTTGGAGATGTTTTATTTTCTATGATTAATTATGCAAGATTTTTAAAAATTAATCCTGAAAATGCTTTAGAGCGCACCAATAAAAAATTTATAAAAAGGTTTCAGTATTTAGAGCAAAAAGCTAATCAAATAGGAAAATCGCTCAAAGAAATGAGTCTTCAAGAAATGGATGTTTTTTGGGAAGAAGCCAAGAAAATTTAAAATTCATCTAACTAACTTAAAAGCATTTATATTTGTGCCTTTAACAAAACTTCATGCTTACCAACTACACCAAAGAATTCAAGTATAATTTAAAGCTGGCATCTCCTGTTATGTTGGGGTTGCTTGGTCATACTTTTGTAGCCTTTGCCGATAATATTATGGTTGGGCAATTGGGCACTGCAGAACTGGCTGCTGTATCGCTTGGTAATAGCTTTATTTTTATTGCAATGTCTCTGGGAATTGGTTTTTCTACTGCAATAACACCTTTAGTTGCAGAGGCCGATGGAGAAGGAGATATTACTAAAGGGAAAAGTGTTTTAAAGCACGGACTTTTTTTGTGCACAGTTTTAGGAGCACTATTGTTTTTCTTTATACTGTTTGCTAAACCCTTAATGTACTACATGGATCAGCCCGAAGAGGTTGTAATATTAGCAATGCCTTATTTAGACCTTGTTGCGTTCTCTTTAATTCCGTTAGTAATGTTTCAGGCACTTAAGCAATTTTCCGAAGGGTTGTCTCAAACACGTTATCCAATGTATGCTACGGTAATAGCAAACGTTGTAAATATAACTTTAAACTATTTACTGATATTTGGAGTTTGGGTTTTCCCAAAATTAGGAATTATTGGTGCAGCCATTGGAACATTAGTTTCTAGAATAATAATGGTAAGCTACCTTTGGTTTATTTTGGTTGGTAAAGAAAAATTTAAACCCTACACAGCTAAATTTAATTTTAGAAATATTAAAAAAACAGTACTTCAAAAAATTATTGGATTAGGATTTCCGTCTGCTTTACAAATGTTGTTTGAAGTAGCTGTATTTACAGCAGCTATATGGCTTAGCGGGGTTCTTGGCAAAAACCCTCAAGCAGCCAATCAGATAGCACTTAATTTATCTAGCATGACATTTATGGTTGCCATGGGGCTTAGCGTTGCTGCCATGGTTAGAGTTGGAAACCAAAAAGGATTGAAGAATTTTTTTGATTTAAGAAGAATTGCCTTTTCGGTATTTATTTTAACCATTTTATTAGACATAGTATTTGCCGGGTTGTTTTTAGCTTTTAATGAATGGTTGCCAACTATATATTTAGACGAAAACGATATTACCAATCAAGCCGATAATTTTGAGGTAATTACCATTGCATCTAAACTTTTATTAGTGGCAGCTTTTTTTCAAATATCAGACGGAGTACAAGTTGTGGTGTTAGGTGCTTTACGAGGGTTACAAGATGTAAAAATTCCAACGCTAATAACCTTTATAGCGTATTGGGTTATAGGATTTCCTGTATCGTACTATTTAGGATTAAAAACCGAGTTTGGCAGCATGGGTATTTGGATTGGACTTCTTGCCGGGCTTACAGCTTCTGCCGTAATGTTGTATCTTCGTTTTAACTTTTTAACTAAAAAATTAATTCAAACAAAATTAATAGAAAATGCAACTACCTAAATTTATTTTGGGGGACAATACAGATTACCCGGATGCAATATTTATAATTCATACAGATTATCCAAGGTTTATTTTAAACTTAGCAACCGATGAGGTTGAGTGGTTAGAAGATTTTGATCCGGCTGATGAAAAAGAGTTAGCGGCAGAAGCAGAAAACCTTATTCAGGCTGCAACCGATTTTTACGATAGAGAAGTATCTAGATACGAGCAAGAGTAATGAATAAACTAATAGAGTTAGATAAAGAAGTTTTTTTGTTTTTAAACAATTTGGGCTCGCCTACATGGGATACCTTTTGGTTAACCTTAACTAATAAATGGGCATCTATACCGCTTTATTTGCTACTACTTTATTTTGCGTACCAAAAACTCACAAAAAAACAATTACTATACCTGTTACTTTTTGTTGCATTATTAATAACTGCTACAGACCAATTGGCTAACTTTTTTAAATACGGAGTAGCCAGATTACGCCCTTGTCATGACGAAACATTACAAGGGTTGGTTAGGTTAGTAAAGGAGTCTTGTGGCGGACGTTTTGGTTATTTTTCTGCTCATGCAGCCAATTCTTTTGCAGTGGCTACTTTTTTCTCGATTTTGTTTAAAAAACAATACTCTTGGCTCCCGTTTTTATTAATTGTTTGGGCACTTGGTGTTGCTTATAGCCGAATTTATATTGGTGTGCATTTTCCGTTAGACGTGATTACCGGAATTAGTTTTGGAATGCTTTTAGGATGGCTTTTTAGCTACTTGCTTTATAAACTTTATAGGGTAATTTAATTTTTCTTGTATATATGTTCGTTTAAAGGATTTAAGAAAATTAAAAAGAATATTACACCAAAAGCAAGTTCGTAAACTTCCCACTTTCTGCTTGAAGGATTTATTGCCACTAAAATAGTTCCAATAATAAATGCAATGGTATGGTGCCATTTAACAATGGGAACAGCAAACATAGTAGCTAAGTTTTTTACCCATTGTTTTTTTCTGTATAGAACGGGTGTTATTAGAAGATATATTACCATAATCAGCATTAAAAGCTGACTAAAAATAAGTTTGTTTATTTTTTTTCCGCCAACAACTAAATTGTGCAAATTGGTTTCTCCTTGAGCATTATTTTTTAAAAAAAACTCAGAAGATTCTATATTAAAAATACGTTGTCCCCAAGAGATCTCCTCTCCGGCACCAAACAAAAAAAGTAAAGCAAATAATGCAACTCCAAGTTTCCAGGTGCCTGATTTTATTTTCCAGAACGAAAACAATCTGTATAAACAAAGAATACTAATGCAAAATAAAAGTAAAGCAGTAGTGTATTCTATTGTACCATCTTCTGCAGAGTAAACTTCATCAAAATATTGTAAATCTGTAAAACCAAAATATATTCCTAATAAGAAAACAAGGCCTAAGAAAGCGTACCCAAGAATATCGGTTTTTGTTAAATTATTCATTTTTATTTGGTAATTAAGTATAACTTATTTGTTAATCGTTCTCTGTGTTTTTTTGTTCCGGGTTCGGCCGAAAAGTTTAAATCAAAATTGGTTACAAATTTAACACTTGAAACATTAGTAAAATGCTTTTTAAAAGAATTTTCAGCCTCATGGCCAACCAGCACATAAAAGGTTTTTTCTTCAGGATTTAGCTTAATAGAAGAAATTTTATCACCGTAATACCAAATCATTTCCGGGGCAACACTTCCAAAATGGTATAACGGTTTTTGTTTAAGCTGTGTTTTTAAACTGGTTATGTTTTTGTATTCTGAGTTTGTTTTTAAAGTTTTAGAAAGAGGCAAACCAACACCTATAATTACCATTATAAACAAAATGTTGGCTAAAAACACAGCATAAATATTTTTTTTAAGCAGCATAAACACAATATAAATAGCAATAATTACTAAAAACAATGAGGTTGCTGCATAATAATACCAAAGCATACCATTAATAGTATCTTTTAAATATATGTATGCTGCTACAGGAAATAAAAAACCAATTAAAGCAATAAGAGTAAAATTTATATACACCGGAATTTTTTCTTTCTTATTTTCTATAGATTTAAAGTTGTTTATTAAATAACTAATATAAAAGCCGGTGTTTAAAGCTAATGGAATAAGTACCGGAAGTAAATATCTTGATTTTTTTTCGGGAATAACAGAAAGTAATATAACAACGGCAAGTGTCCAAGTGAAAGAAAACAAATACCCTTTTTTATTACTTACTTTATCCTTTAAATAAGGATATAAGAGCGATACAAAAGCCGGAATAGTCCAGATACCACTTTGCGTGAAAAAGCTCCAATAATAATAAAACGGTCTAACGTTGTAACTACCCCATCTTGACGTTTCTTGTTGTGTGATTTTTAAAAAGGCTTCAGGATCTGCATAGCGTACCCAAACAAACCACCATCCTCCAATTACTAAACCTAATATTAAATACACTAATAAAGGCTTGATTTTACCTTGTATTGCTTTAAACTTATAGGCAAATCCAAAAGCAATTAAAAAAGAGAGAAACAAACCATAAAAAGAAATGGGGCCTTTGCTTAAAAAAGAAAGTCCGAAAAAAAATGCCCCCCAAAGCGCATGTGTATACGGTTTTTTATATTCTGTGAGCAAACGGTACAAAAAGTAAATAGAAGCTAACATAAAACCGTGAGTATAAATATCCCAAGGAGCTTCACGTTGTATGGCTATTACATAAAAAGAAGAGGCTAAAATTAAGGCACTAATAAAGGCTAGTTTTTTTTGCTTAAAAAGTAGTGCTACAAAATTGTAAAAAGTAAATATTGTAAAGGTTGCCATAATTGCAGTTGGCAATCTGTAAGCAGCTATATTTTTTATACCAAAAAGCAGTGCTGAGAGAGCAGAAAGCCATGTTGGTAATGGGGGTTTTTCGTAACGAGGCAGTCCGTTCATTGTAGTTAAAATCCAGTTGCCATCGGTTAGCATTTCGCGAGCTGTAATAAAGTTACGTGCTTCCATTATAGTAACCGGCAACACATGAAGGTGCGAAAAAAATAGTACTAAGCAGCTTATTAAAAGTAAGAGTTTGTAATATTTAGGGTTATTCATGTTTTTTTATTAAGATTAAATTTCGGGTGTAGACAATACTACCAAACAAATGCCCAACAAACAATACAGGGTCTTCTCTAAAAATAGCATAAACTAAAATTAATGCAGAGCCAATTAGGCTTAGCATCCAAAAACCAAAAGGTAGGGAAGATGTTTTTTTATTTTCAGAGTAAATCCATTGATAAATAAATCTAAATGTAAAAATTATTTGGGCTACACTCCCTAAAAGCAAAAGCCATAATGGTATTGCATCATTTTTAAATAAATCATCTAAATCGTATTGGTTGTTGTTATACGAGTAAATAACTATTAAAACCGGGAATAGCAGTAAAAATAAGCGTAATACTAAAGGAGATTTTTGCCATTGCCCTTGAAGCTGTAAGTTTCTTATATAAATAAAATAAGTTAATGTTTGCCCCAACATGATGGCAAAATCATCTCTAAGCCATCCGTAAACAAATAATAAAAAAGACGCTACTAAACTTAATTTCCAAAAAAGAGAAGGAGTTACAACTTTTTTTTGTTTTTCTGATAACAACCACTGTGCTAAAAGTCTGCCTGAAAACAATAATTGAGCCGTAAAGCCTATAACGTATATAAGCCAAGTAGTCATTATCCTTCTTTTTGTATTTGGTAATTAATATACTTTTTTTTCATCCATAAATAAGCAAAGCAATCAGATAAAGGACCTAAAAGCCTGTTGAATAAACCAAATTTAGCAGTACCTGCCATTCTGGGAAAATGCCTAACAGGTACTTGTTTAATTTTACCGTTTTGAAGTAAAATCATTGCCGGTAAAAACCTATGTAAGCCGTTAAACATTGGTATGCGTTTGGCATACGCTGTTTTAATTACTTTTAAGGGGCATCCGGTATCGTCCATTCCGTCTTTAGTGAATGCTCTTCGAATACTGTTGGCTATGGTAGAGGATATATTTTTTACAAAAGAGTCTTTTCTGTTGGCTCGTACACCGGTAACTAAATCGTATTCAGGAATTTCTTTAAGAAGTAAATTAAAATCTTCCGGGGAGGTTTGTAAATCAGAATCTATATACCCAACTAAAGGAGTATCTACATAATCAAAACCTGCTTTAATAGCAGCGCTTAGCCCGCAATTTTCTTTAAACGATATAAAATTAAATGATGTATTACGTTTACAAATAGTTTCTATTAACTGCAAACTTTTATCTGTAGAACCATCATTAACAAATAACACTTTGGTTTTGTAAAGAGCAATGTTTAAATAGTTTTGTAACTCTTTTTCTACGCGCAATAAATTATCTTCTTCGTTATATACCGGTATTATAATGGTAAATTGGTATTCCATGAATTTTAATAAGCGTTATGCAAATGTATTCTTTTTATTAATTACGATTTTAAAAAGATTTTTTTATACAACGCAAAGAGTCTCTCTGCAGCGATAAATGGTGTGCTTTCTTGATTCTCTATTTTCTGAATCTCTTTGTTTAATTGGTCTTTAATCTCTGGGTTTTGGTAAAAGGCATTTTTTAATTGCTCATCTAAAGTTTGTAGAAGCCAGAATTTTAATTGTTGGTTTCTGTTGTGCTCAAAATAACCACTAGATTTCATGGTTTTAATGTATGATTGTATAAGTTCCCAAACAGCATCAATTCCTTCATTTTTAATAGCAGAAGCTGTTAATACTTTTGGCGTCCAGCCATTTTCTTTTGGCGGGTATAAATGTAAGGCTCTAGAAAACTCGACTTTAGCTTGTTGGGCGCGTTTTAAATTATCTCCGTCTGCTTTATTTATAACTATTGCATCGGCCATTTCCATAATTCCTCTTTTAATGCCTTGAAGTTCATCGCCGGCACCGGCTAACTTTAGCAATAAAAAGAAGTCTACCATACTGTGTACAGCTGTTTCACTTTGTCCAACACCCACTGTTTCTATAATAATAGTATCAAACCCACAAGCTTCACAAAGTATAACCGATTCTCTTGTTTTTCTGGCTACACCACCTAAAGATTCGCCAGAAGGAGAAGGCCTTATAAAAGCATTATTGTTTTTTACCAAATTCTCCATTCTGGTTTTATCGCCAAGAATACTCCCTTTAGACACACTACTACTCGGATCTATCGCTAAAACAGCTACTTTTTTACCAATTCCGGTTAAATACGTGCCAAAGGACTCAATAAAAGTACTTTTTCCAACGCCGGGAACTCCGGTAATACCAATTCTAACAGATTTATTTGCTTTAGGCAAACAACTATTAATAACCTGTTTGGCTTGTTCTTGGTGTTCTGGTTTAGTACTTTCTATAAGTGTAATTGCCTGGCTTAATGCCACGGTATTACCATTACAAATAAGTTCTGCCAACTCTTTTGCAGACCGTTGCTTATTACGCCTTAATTTTAGTTTTTCTATGGCTTTTTTATTGGTGCTTTCCGGAGGCGTAATACCATCTTTTTCTTGCAGTGCGCTTTTATGTTTACCTTTAGAGTTCACCATTTAGAATTATACCGACTAAAATACTATAATTTTTTTTGGACAAATTGCAACACTCAAAAAAAAGTGTCGTCTTTAAAGCGATGTAACAATGTAACCAAGTTAGAAACAGCCGGCATGTTTCAAAACCAACTGATTGAACGATGTAAAAAAAACGATAGAAAGGCTCAAATGCAGCTCTATAAATCGTATTGTGATGCAATGTATTGTGTGGCGTTGCAGTATGTAAAAGATGTAAATGATGCAGAAGATGTTTTACAAGAAGCATTTATTAAAGCTTTTAAAAACCTGCATCAATTTAAAGCCGAAGTGACTTTTGGAGCTTGGTTAAAACGAATTGTAATTAATAAAAGCATAGATTTTTTAAAGAAAAAAAGACAGCTATTAGTTTCTATTGATGAAGGTTACCTTCAGATTGCAGATAATGAAGATTGGAATGTAGAGCAGGAAGTTACTTTACAAGAGGTAGTACAAGCTATAGAACAATTACCCGAAAAATATAAGTACGTTGTTATGTTGTATTTACTTGAAGGGTATGACCACTCAGAAATAGCGCAGATACTAAGCATTTCAGAAAACATGTCGAGAACACATTTGTTTAGAGGAAAGAAAAAATTAAAAGAAATACTAAAAAAAACGTACCATGGCACAAGACCTTAGAGAAATATGCAGAAATCATAGATTGCCAACCAAAGCAAAATTAAAAGCCGGTCATGAAGAGCGTTTTCTAAAAAAGTTGGATAATGCTTTTCCCGAAACCGGTAAAACAAAATCGTTTTATTGGGTTTTAAATATAGCAGCTTCGGTAACACTGTTGTTTAGTATTGGAGCATTCTTTTTTTACAATAAAACTTCAATAAACACTAATACTACAATAGTTAATACACAAGAAAACAATCAAAATACATCAGAAAAAAACGATCAGATTACCTTAGGAGATTTATCTCCGGATTTAAAGAAGGTAGAAGATTATTATTTAGCAAATATTAACCTAACACTTGCCGAGCTGCAAGTACCGGAAGAAGGGCAACAAGTGTTAGACGATTATATGAAAGAACTAGCAGATTTAAATACAGAATACAACAATTTAATAACTGAGTTAAATACTGTTGGTCCTAATAATCAAACAGTATCTGCACTCATACAAAATTTAGAATTAAGGTTGCAATTGTTACATCGGTTAAAACAAACATTAAACAAATTGCAAAAAAATGAAAACAATGTATTACAAGACAAACAAATTTAAAACCGCTTTACTGGTACTACTAGTTTTTAGTGTTACAGTTGCTGCACAAAAGCAAAGTAAAAAGTACTCCGAAAAATTTACTGTAAATCCGGATGCAACAGTAGAAATTAATACCAGTTATACAGATATTGAGTTTGAAACCTGGAACAAAAACACGGTAGAGGTTGAAGGTTATATAGAAGTAGAAGGCGTTACCAAAGAAGAGGCCGAAAAATACTTTAAAGGTTGGAATTTTGAAGCCTTAGGGAATAGCAGTAAAGTAACTATTAGCACAAAACCCAATGTGTTTTTTCATAAAGATATGGTGGTAATGCCGGGTAACGACTTACATTTTGAAGATTTTGATATAAGAATTGAAGAGGCTATACAACCAATGATTGTAGAGCTAAAAAAGATGCCGCCATTGCCTCCAATGCCGAGAATTAACGAATTTAATTTTGATTTTGAAGCGTATAAAAAAGATGGTGATAAGTATTTAGAAAAGTGGAAAAAAGAGTTTGATAAAAGCTTTGATAAAGAATACAAACAAAAACTTGAGGCTTGGCGTAAAGAAGTAGAAAAAAACCGTGAAGAGATTGAAAAATTTAAAGTAAAAGTACACGAGCAGAACAAAAAAATATCTGAGAATTTTAAAAAGAATAAAGAAGAAATTATTATCAGAAAAAAAGAAGCTGAAGCCCGTGCTGCGAAATTAAAAAAAGAGAAAAAAAATGTTTTTTGGTTTTCGTCTGACACCGATAAAAAAGTTAAAATTAAAAAGGTCATTAAAATAAAAATGCCCAAAGGAATTAAACTCAAGCTTAATGTTAGGCACGGCGAAGTTAAATTAGCAGAAAACATTAAAAACATTAAAGCAACCTTGTCTCATGCAAGGTTGCTTGCCCAAGTGGTAGATGGTAATGCAACGGTTATAAAATCGTCTTTTGCTCCGGTTTTTGTTAATACTTGGAATAGGGGTAAACTTCATGTTAATTATGCAGAAGAGGTTAAATTAAACAATGTTGCAGTGTTAGATTTAGAAACCAATGCTTCTAACGTAGTTATAGACAATATAAAAGAGCAGGCAAAAATTTTTGGTAAGCTGGGGAGTTTACATGTAAATGAGATTACAAATTCTTTTACTAATGTACATTTAGATTTAAACAATACAGAGGCTGTTTTAATGCTGCCCAAAACCTCTTTTTCTTTTAATTTTGAGTCTGTTGGCACTACTTTTACAATTCCTAAAAGATTACAAACCAACAGTAATAAGCAAGGTAGAACAGTTTTAGTAAACGGATTTTACCAAAAACCAGCTTCAAATAAAAACATAACAATAATGGCTAAGTATAGTGATGTTGTTGTGCAGTAAGCTAATGTTTAGTTTCTTCTTTTAATAGATCAGGATATCTTTTTTTAAATGCTTTTAGCCTTGGTATAGAAACACTTTTTATGTAAGGGTTGTTTGGATTTTTTTTCTCGAAATCTTGATGATATTCTTCTGCTTTCCAAAACTTTTTAATCGGTTTAACCTCGGTAACAATGGGTTTTTTATACACTTTTTGTTTTTCAAGTAACTCAATATAGGCTTTAATTATAGCTTTTTCTGTTTTATTTTGATAAAAAGCTATAGACCTGTATTGCGGCCCCCTGTCCGGACCTTGCCTATTTAGGGTTGTAGGATCATGCGAACCAAAAAACACTGCAACCAGCGTAGCAAAATCTACAATTTTAGGATTATAATAAACTTTTACAGTTTCTGCATGCGAGGTTTTACCTCTAGCAACTTGCTCGTATGTAGGGTTTAATTCAGTTCCTCCGGCATAACCGGAAACAGCTTCTTTTACTCCTTTAACACTTTCAAAAATTGCTTCAACACACCAAAAACAACCACTTGCAAAGTATGCTGTTTTATATTCAGATAAATTTTGAGTAGGCATGTTTACAGCTACAGATGTTACTTTATTGCTTTCGTTATTTTTGCAGCCTACTAATAAAAGCAACACTATAGTAAGGTTTAAAACGTATTTAATCATTTTATTAAATAAATAATTTACAAGTTAGTATAAGTATTTTTTTAAACCTTACATCATAACAAAAAAGTGCTCGTACGAGCACTTTTTATGTTACTATAAAGAATCTTTTATTCTAAATTTTTGGTCATCACAAAACCAACGTACAACCCTATTCCGGATAACAAGAAAATTGTGCCGGGATACGCTACTTCATCATCTACACCAAGAGAGTAATGTAAAATAGATGCAACAAAAATACCAACCCCGATAGCTATTAAAAGTAAGGCTAAATTTAAAATTAGAATTTTCCAGACGGGAGTAATTTTTCGGTTTTTACTGTAAAAAATAGATGCATCTGCACCTTTTTCTATTAAAGCTAAACGCTCTTTGTTTCTGGCTGTAATAAACAGGTAAAAAACACCAAAAATTACAGCAAACATAATCGGAATAATAACTACTTCAGATCCCATAATTGTTTTAAAATTTATGTTATTGTTTTTTGTTTGTAGGTAAGACGGTTTTAAAACAAGGGTGGTTACATAAATGTTTAATTTTTTTTTACAAATAAAACGTAACCGGTTTTGTAACTTATTCGTCTAATTAGCAAAATGAACAATAAACCTGACCATTACTATATACAGCAAACATTGGCTGGTAACACCCGAGCGTTTTCAAACTTGGTTTTAAAATACCAGAATATGGTGTTTACTATTGCATTAAAAATGGTTAAAAACAGGGAACAGGCAGAAGATGTAGCGCAAGAGGCATTTGTTAAGTGTTACCAATCTTTAAAGAACTTTAAGGGTTCATCTAAATTTTCAACATGGCTTTACAGAATAACATATAATCATTGTCTAGATACATTAAAAAAGAAAGCAAACACCTTTTTTCATGATAGTATTACAGAAGAGAAAGTTTTTAATAAAATAGATGATACTAAAACAGGTTTAGATATAGTTGTAACCCAAGAGCAGCATAAGTTTGTACATAATGCTATAAAAAAACTACCGGAAAGCGATCAACTACTAATAACTTTGTATTATTTTGACGAACTTTCGGTAAAAGAAATTGCAAAAATTGTAGGGCTAAAAGAAAACAACATAAAAATTAGGCTTCATAGAGTTAGGGCTAAACTGGTAAGCTTATTAAAACCATCAGAAGCGTTATTTAAATAAAATATAGTATGAGTTTACAGCATAAAAATATAGACAAGCTTATTAAGAAAGCCGTAATAGAGGAAGGATTAGAGTATCCTTCGGCATCATTTTTAGATAATGTAATGCATGCAATAGATAAGGAAAAAGCATTGTTACAATACACTCCTTTAATACCCAAAAAGGCATGGTGGGGCATTGCGTTGGCTTGTATTGCTGTTATAGTTTTAGGCGTTAATACAACAACGGGTAATGCTTTTTTAAGCGATTTTGAAGTTTATAACAAAATAACAACCGTCTTGCAAGATTTTAATATTTCTGGGCTGCAAATATCTAAATTAGTAACGTATATTTTAACAGTAGCTTTAGTAATGGTTTTAGTGCAATTGTTTGTTGTTAAGCGTTTGTTTGATAAGCAGTTGTATTCAGAGTAGATGCATCTTGCTCAAAGTACGTAAAATAAATGCCGGCAACCATTGTAATAACAAAGTACAGGACTACAGGATACGTTTCTAATGGCCAAAAGTTAGTTAGACCAAACCAATCATTTGTTAAATAAATAACGGCTAAACCAACAATGCTTCGTAAAACTTCAATCCAAACGGCATAAGGAGCTCTATCCATTAATGATGAATAGCCGTAAACACCAAAAAACACAATAGCTCCGTACATTAATAGTTCATTAAAGTTTAAGCTGGTAAAGCTGTAAAACATAAAAAGCATTAATAAAGTGTTCACGATTAATTGAAAGATTATGTACACTTTAAAAGGCGTAGAGGCAGGAGTATCGTACTTTTTAAAATTATAAACATCTTCAATAATAGGCATCGGATATTTAATTTTTACATCTTTAGGTCGCCATCCTGTTGGCATAAACCAAATTCTAAATTTATCTATCCAACTTTTGGTTCGCCAGGCATCTTTACACAGTCTCCAAAAATGCTGAAAATTAATATGAATAGGATTCCATGTAGAAGCAGGTTTTAATACACCATAAACAGGAGGAACGTGATCTAATTCTTCCTGAAAAGTGCCAAACATTCTATCCCAAACACAAAAAATCTGACCTAAATTTTTATCTATATACTCCGGATTGATAGCATGATGTACTCTGTGCTGAGAAGGTGTTACAATTATATATTCTAACCATCCCAATTTTCCTATGTGTTGCGTATGATACCAAAACTGTAAAAATAAATGTAGCGGAGCAATAACATTAATTACTTTAGCTGGAACACCAAAAAGAGCAGCAGGTATAAGTAAAATTGGAAAATAACCAATTACATTAGAGATAGACTGCCTAAGGGCACAAGCCAAATTAAATTCTTCACTACTATGATGAATTACATGTTGATTCCAAAATAAATTAACCCTATGACTTAGCCTATGATTCCAGTAGCCTGCAAAATCCATAGCAATAAATGCCACAAAATAAATTAAAGTGGTAGACTCTATTGTAAAGATAGCCAGGTGTTCTACTAAAAAAGGATAGGAAACCAAAACAACAACAAGTCCTAAAGAATCTTTAATTATGTTAGTAATGCCACTGCTTAGGCTAGAAACGGTATCCATAACTCTGTAGGTTTGTTTTTTAAAGAAATACCCATACAGAATTTCAAGTAATACAAGCCCAACAAATACAGGAATGGCAATTAAAAGGGCGTTGGCATAAGTTTCCATAATGTTAGTTGGTTGATTGTAATAAATATACAGTTTTCTATTAAAACTAGTAAAATAAAAAAGGCAGTTGTATACAACTGCCTTTTGATAGCTTTTATTTTGGTTAAAACTATTCGTTAACTAATACCCATTCTCCTTTTTCTATAAGGGGTTCGGCAACTTTATACTTAACAGTTTTGTTTTCGCCGGTCATTACATTTTTAATAGTTACGCGTTCGTTTCTACCAATTTTTGGCTTTTCTCTAACAATGGTTTCAGTAACTTGTGGTCTGCGTTGCGATTGGCCGGCAGCTCTGTTTTGGGCAGCAAGCTCATCGCTATTTAAAACCTCTTCTTTAGAGGCTTGTAGCTTTTCTTTAGGCTTTCTAACATTACTTGCTTCCTGAATATTTTGCGGGTCTTGTGTTGGTAATTCGCCTTTAAATAAGAAAGTTATTACCTCTTTGTTAACCTTATCTATCATCTCTTTAAAAAGCTCAAACGCTTCGAACTTATAAATAAGTAACGGATCTTTTTGTTCATGTACAGCAAGCTGCACAGATTGTTTAAGCTCGTCCATTTTTCTTAAATGCGTTTTCCAAGCATCATCAATTATGGCAAGCGTAATGTTTTTCTCGAAATCAGAAATTAAGTTCTTACCATTACTTTCGTATGCTTCTTTTAGGTTGGTAACTACATTTAAGGTTTTAGTACCATCTGTAAACGGAACAACTATGCGTTCATAACGCTCGCCTTGAGTTTCGTATACATTTTTAATTACCGGGAAAGCGGTTGCTGCATTGCGTTCTATTTTTTCTTGATAGTAATTGTAGGCCGCTTTGTAAATTGTATTGGTTATTTCTTTTACCGATAGTTTAGTAAAATCGGTTTCAGAAATAGGCGATGTTATTGAGAAGTATTTAATAAGTTCAAACTCAAAATTCTTGTAATCATTTGCAAGCTTATTGGTTTCTGCAATTACCTCGCAAGTATCGTAAATCATGTTAGCAATATCTACCTTAAGGCGCTCACCTTGTAAGGCATGACGACGACGTTTATATACAACTTCACGTTGTGCATTCATAACATCATCGTACTCTAACAAGCGCTTACGAATACCGAAGTTGTTTTCTTCTACCTTTTTCTGAGCTCTTTCTATAGATTTGGTCATCATAGAATGCTGGATAACCTCACCTTCTTTTAAGCCCATTCTATCCATAAGTTTAGCAACTCTATCAGAACCAAATAAGCGCATTAAGTTGTCTTCTAAAGAGACATAAAATTGAGAGCTACCAGGATCTCCTTGTCTTCCAGAACGTCCTCTTAGCTGTCTATCTACACGACGAGAATCGTGTCTTTCTGTACCAATAATAGCCAATCCGCCTGCCTTTTTAACTTCGTCGGTAAGTTTAATATCGGTACCTCTACCGGCCATGTTGGTAGCAATAGTTACTACGCCGGGTTTTCCTGCTTCGGCTACAATTTCTGCTTCTTGTTTATGGCGTTTAGCGTTAAGAACGTTATGCTTAATTTTTCTGAGGGTTAACATTCTGCTTAATAGCTCAGAAATCTCTACCGAAGTGGTACCCACTAAAACGGGTCTGCCTTGCTCTACTAAATTTACAATCTCTTCTATTACAGCATTGTATTTTTCTCGCTTGGTTTTATAAATCAAGTCTTCTTTATCTATTCTGGCAACCGGTCTGTTGGTAGGGATTTCAACAACATCGAGTTTATAAATTTCCCAAAACTCTCCGGCCTCTGTAACGGCAGTACCTGTCATACCGGATAGTTTACGGTACATTCTAAAGTAGTTTTGCAATGTAATTGTTGCAAAAGTTTGGGTTGCTGCTTCAATCTTTACATTTTCTTTAGCTTCTATTGCTTGATGAAGTCCATCAGAGTATCTACGGCCATCCATTATACGACCGGTTTGCTCGTCTACAATCATCACCTTGTTGTCCATCACCACATATTCAACATCTTTTTCAAACAAGGTATATGCTTTTAAGAGTTGATTTAGGGTATGAATACGTTCGCTTTTTACACTAAAGTCTTTAAATAACTTATCTTTTAGCTTGGCTTCTTCTTCTATAGGTAAATTTTGGTTTTCTATTTTAGCTATTTCTGTACCTATATCTGGCATTACAAAGAAATCTTTGTCTTCGTCTCCGGCCGATAAGTATTCTATACCTTTATCTGTAAGCTCTATTTGATTGCTTTTTTCATCAATAACAAACAACAACTCTTCATCTACTTTGTGCATTTCTCTGTTGTTGTCTTGCATGTAAAAATTCTCGGTTTTTTGAAGCAGTTGTTTAACTCCTTCTTCACTCAAGAATTTTATTAAGGCTTTGTTTTTAGGCAAACCTCTGTAAACTCTAAGTAATAAAAAGCCTCCATCTTTAGTGTTACCTTCTGCAATTAGTTTTTTTGCTTCTGCAAGAACACCTGTTAAGTATTGGCGTTGCTTTTGAACCAAATCGGCTACCTTAGGCTTAAGCTCATTAAATTCGTGTTTGTCGCCTTCCGGTATCGGACCGGAAATAATGAGCGGGGTTCTGGCGTCATCAATTAAAACAGAATCTACCTCATCTATGATAGCAAAGTTATGCGGACGCTGAACAAGGTCTTGAGGCGTATGCGCCATGTTATCGCGCAAGTAATCAAATCCAAACTCATTATTAGTACCATAGGTAATATCTGCTTCATAGGCTTTGCGTCTGCCTTCTGAATTGGGTTGGTGATTATCTATACAATCTACAGAAAGCCCATGGAACTCAAATATTGGCCCCATCCAAGCGCTATCACGTTTTGCCAGATAATCGTTAACCGTAACTAAGTGTACACCGTTACCGGTTAGCGCATTTAAGTACACCGGGAGAGTTGCAACAAGGGTTTTACCTTCACCGGTCATCATTTCGGCAATTTTACCTTGATGTAACACAACGCCACCAATTAGCTGCACGTCGTAATGCACCATATCCCAGGTTACTTCTTTTCCGGCAGCATCCCAAGAGTTTCTCCAGATGGCTTTTTCTCCTTCTAACGTTACGTAATCTTTTGTGCCTGACAGTTCTCTGTCAAAAGGGGTAGCAGTAACTGTAAGTGTAGTGTTATTTGCAAAACGTCTTGCAGTTTCTTTAACTACTGCAAAAGCTTCCGGTAGAATTTCGTTAAGGGTGTCTTCGGTAATTTTGTAGCCTTCGTCGTTAAGCTTATCTATTTCTGTATAGATATCTTCTTTACGGTCTATATCATTTATTTGAGCAGCTTCATCTTTTAGTTGTTGTATTTTTTGATCTATTTCTGCTCTACTGGCTTTAATTTTAGCTTTAAACTCTAGGGTTTTATTTCTTAGCTCATCGTTAGAGAGTTCAGATAAGCTACTTTCAAATGATTTAATTTTATCTACAATAGGCTGTATTGCCTTAATATCTTTTTGAGATTTATCTCCTACAAATGCTTTTATGATTGAATTTAAAAAACTCATATAAGTGGTATATTTTGTGTCAAAATTAAGCAAAAAAAAAGCCTCGAAAGAGACTTTTTTCTGTAATAATTTAAGGGTTGTTAATATTCGTCTTCATTCCAGAGGTAATCTTCCTCTGTAGGGTAATCGGGCCAAATCTCCTCAATAGATTCATACATTTCTCCTTCATCTTCCATTGCTTGAAGATTTTCTACTACTTCAAGCGGAGCCCCCGTTCTGATAGCATAATCAATCAACTCGTCTTTAGTAGCTGGCCATGGCGCATCACTTAAATAAGATGCTAATTCTAGGGTCCAATACATCTGCTAAACGGTTTTAAAATTTCTGCAAAAATAAATTTTTATCGTAAAAAGTCAAGTAAAATTTCAATTATTTACTCACTATTTTAAAAGAACGTAATTTTTTGTAATAAATTGAGTGTGTTTAATTTACCTCAATATTAATTTTTAAGATTCCTTTTCCGGAATCCACTTTATTTCTTCGGCTTGTAAATCATGGGACAATTTTCGTGCCAACACAAAAAGATAATCAGAAAGCCTGTTTAAATATTGCAGAACGTGTTCATCAAAAGGTTCGTTTTCGTTGAGATGCGCTGCTAAACGCTCTGCTCTACGGCATACGGTGCGAGCAATGTGACAGAATGACACGGTTTGATGTCCTCCTGGTAAAATAAAGTGTGTCATAGGAGGGAGGTGATCATTCATAGCGTCCATTTCTTTTTCTAAACGCACAATATCGTCTGCATTAATTTTAGGGATATTAAGCCTTTCTTTACCACTTTTTAAGACTGCCTTTTCAGGATCGGTAGCCAAAATTGCTCCAAGGGTAAATAATCTGTCTTGTATGTGTTGTATGGTAAGTTTTGTGTAGGTGTCTATTTCTTGATCTCTAATTAATCCTAACCAAGAGTTTAACTCATCTACAGTTCCATAGCTTTCTATTCTAATATGGTGTTTAGGAACTCTGGTTCCGCCAAACAGAGCAGTAGTTCCTTTATCGCCCGTCCTTGTGTATATTTTCATCTTTAGCTTTCTTTTTTTTGTAATAATTGTCTTTAAAATTACGTGATTGCCTGTCACGTAACTTGTGTATGTTTCTTTTATTGTTGTACAGCACTAAAATAAAGACTGCTGCAATAGCTATTATTAACCAAGTGGTACTCATGATTTTTATTTTAAAAATACGGTTTTAAAACCGTATTGTAAAATGCTCTTTAGCTTGTGTTGTTCTAAAAAACAATATTGCCGAATGATAAAAATCTATTGTTTGTTTAACCTTATTATGCTGTTTTATTGTCTGCCATATTTTAATAGTTTCTTTATTTGTGTTGGGATTCTTTAAAATAATTATGCTTTCTGGAGCAATAGTATTATTGTTTAAAAAAGCTAAAACCTTTTTGAGATTTAAAGTCCCGTTAAAAACCAAAAAATCTGCGTTTTGAGGTGTTGTACTAATAATGGATTGATTTATATGCTGTTGTATAAAAGACAGGTTGTGCGTTTCTTGTAAAAAAACGTTTTGTGGTTTAAAATAAGCATAAGCTTTTATAACTAATGCATTGAATTTTGTTGTTTTATAGTGTGGTTTTGTATAAAGCCCTTTAGTAATAAAATTATATATAAAAGGTGAATGCACATCGTGTTGATTGGTAGATGCTCTTAAGAAATTAATGTATTGCACAATTGCATACCAATTCATTACATTTCGGTTTTTAAGGATAGTTCAAACCAGCGTTCTGTTTTTTCTTCTATTTGTGTGTTAATTTCTTGTAATTTAATTGCCTGCTCGTTTATTTGCTCACCGTCTAAATTGCCATCAATAAAACTAGCTTCTATTGCTGCTTTTTCTGCTTCTAATTTTGCAATTTCGCTTTCTAATTTATTGTATTCGCGTTGCTCATTATATGACAGCTTGTTTTGGTTGGTTTTTTTCCAGGTTTTCTTTTCTTTTTTAATTGTATTGGCAGCTTCTACTTCAGGTGCTACACTATCTTGGTAAGCTCTAAAATCACTATAATTCCCGGGAAAATCTTCTATTATGCCATCGCCTTTAAAAACTAATAAATGGTCTACTATTTTATCCATAAAATACCTGTCATGAGAAACAATTGCAAGGCACCCCGGATAGTCTAACAAAAATTGCTCAAGTACATTTAGGGTTACAATATCTAAGTCGTTAGTGGGCTCATCAAGAATTAAGAAGTTAGGATTTTGAATTAAAACCGTACATAAATAAAGTCTTTTCAGCTCTCCACCACTTAACTTTTCAACATAATCATATTGCTTTTTTCTATCAAAAAGAAAGCGTTCTAAAAGTTGCGATGCACTTAATTGCCTTCCTTTTGTTAACGGTATGTATTCGCCATAGGCTTTTATAACATCAATTACTTTTTGGCTTGTTTTTGGCTGTAATCCTTTTTGAGTGTAGTAGCCAAAGGTTACAGTATCTCCAACTATAATTTTTCCGGAGTCTGGTTTGTCTGATTGTGTGAGCAAGTTTAAAAAGGTAGATTTTCCTGTTCCGTTTTTACCAATAATCCCAACGCGCTCTCCTTTTTTAAAAGTATAACTAAAACCCTTTAAAATGGTTTTGTTAGGATAAGCTTTAGAGACATTATGAAACTCTACAATTTTATTGCCTAAGCGCTCCATGTTAATTTCTAACTGAACCTTATGTTCTTTTCTGCGCTCATGAGCTTTTTGTTTTATGATGTAAAAATCGTCTATTCTGGATTTAGATTTTGTTGTGCGAGCTTTTGGTTGCCTAAGCATCCATTCAAGCTCCTTTTTGTATAAATTTTTTGCTTTATCTACAGAGGCTTCTTGAGCTTCTAAACGTTCTTCTTTTTTTTGTAAATAGTACGAGTAGTTTCCTTTGTAAGTATAAAGTTTACCTTGGTCTAATTCTAAAATTTCATTGCATACACGTTCTAAAAAATACCGATCGTGTGTAACTAAAAAGAGGGTAATGTTTTCTTTGCTAAAGTATTGCTCTAACCATTCTATCATTTCTAAATCAAGGTGGTTAGTAGGCTCATCCATTACAAGAATGTTAGGCTTATTAATTAAAATAGTTGCAAGGGCGAGCCGTTTTTTTTGTCCTCCTGAAAGGGTTTTAACCTTTGCTTTTAGATTTTCTAGTTTTAGTTTTGATAGAATTTGCTTGTATTGCGTTTCAAAACCCCATGCATTGTAAAGTTCCATTTTTTCGAAAGCTTTCTGATAGGCTTCTTCGTTAGTAGGATTGCTTAACGCATTTTCATATTCCCGGATAATTTTTAAAATAGGATTATTCGACGCAAAAATGGTTTCTTCTACGGTTAGTTGTTCATTTAGTTGCGGTTTTTGAGGTAAAAAAGCTAATTGAATATCTTTTCTGTAAACTACTTGCCCGGAATCAGGTTCATCTTTACCGACCAAAATATTTAACAAAGAGGTTTTACCAGTACCATTTTTTGCAATCAAAGCAATTTTTTGGTCTTTATTTATACCAAAAGAAATATCAGAAAACAGAACACGATCTCCGTATGCTTTGGCTATATTTTCTACTGATATGTAATTCACACTTCAGATCTTTTTTTGGCAAAGGCCGTTAATAAAATAAGAGCGCCAACAAACATGGCTAATCGTGCAATATAATCTCCGAATCGTGTGTAAAAAGTAATTTTATCATTAACCGAGATACTTCCGGAAACAGCACCTTCCGTATTGTATGGGAGTGATTTAATAATGTCTCCTTTTTGGTTTATTAGTGCAGATATACCTGTGTTTGCACTCCGGGCAATGCTTCTTCTGGTCTCTATTGCTCTAAGTCTGGCATAGCTTAAGTGCTGTTTATGGCCTTGTGTTTCTTGCCACCAGCCATCGTTAGTTATAATCGCCAAAAAGTTAGCACCGTTTCTAACATATCCGGTAACAAACTCACCATAAACAGATTCGTAGCAAATAATCGGGGCAGCACTATAATTACCATCAAAAGATGTAAAAACATCACGCTCTTCTTGCGTTGTTCTAACAGCAACAGTACCTCCTAAATCTATCATTATATTGCCTAAAAGAGGCTCTAAAATGCTTTTGTACGGAAACGTTTCTATACCAACCACAAGCTTAGATTTATGATACACATCAAAATCATTATAAGCATTCATAAACAAAGCAGAATTATACGTATCGTACCATAAGTTTTCTCTAAGCCTGTTAGAGAATTTAGTGATTTGACTTTTTTGATTGTAGGTGTTAAAAAACTGAATTCCAACCAACAAGTTTGTAGTTGGGTTTTGTTGGTTATAGGTTTTAAGTTTTTTGTATAGCTCACTCTCCCTAAATGTATTTAGCCGTTCTCCAAAACCTTCAGCAAAAACAGTCTCTGGCGCTAAAATAAAATTTGTTTTTTGGGTTGTGCTGTTTTTGGCTAATTCAAAAAGATTTTGGGCAACTTCTAAGTTTGCCATATTATATTTTTCTGTGTAAGGGTCTACATTGGGCTGTAAAGCAATTACACTTACTTTTTTTTGTGGCTCTTGGTAGCTTGCATAAATAAACAAAGAAATTATTATCGGGATAGCAACAACTAAGAGGCTTGCAGACAAGCTTCTGTAAAGTGCTTTTTTGTTTTTTGTAGAAGCATATTTTTTTAAGGCAACAAAAACACCACAATTTACAATCCAAACCCAAAGCGTACCACCAAAAGTACCTGTGTACTCATACCATTGTATCCAGTGGTAATATTCAGAGAAAGCATTCCCCAGGTTTAACCATGGCCATGAAAAATCCCAGCCCAGATGCAATTTTTCAAAAGCAATCCATACAGCAGGCAAAAAAAGTAATCCTCTAGATGTAGGAACTCTTTTAGCAACCACATGATAAAGCAAAAAAAACAAGCTCATTAACAATGCGTTAACCAAAACGGCAAACAGCATTCCAAACAAATCTGCATAGTAAAGCCAGCCTGTGGTTAGCACATTCCAGAGCACAAATGTGGTGTATGCTAAAGCAAAAATCTTACGTTTTTTTCTTTTTATTGAAGCATTTCTGAGTTTAAATTCTGTCCATAAAAGCGGAACAAAAGCTATAAAAAGTAATAAGGGAACACCATAGGTTGGCCAGCTGGCTGCCAATAATAATCCGCTTGTAACTGCTAAAAGAATGTTTTTTTTCATGTAAAAGGCAATAAGTTGGTTGTGTAATTTATGCCGTTGCGTGCAAATATCATAATAATAAGGCTATTCGCTTTACTTTTTTTACATTCGTGTTAAACAAAAATTTAATTTTACCCAAAGACAACTAATAATGAGAAAACATATACCAAATTTAATTACCCTTCTTAACTTATTATGCGGATGTTTTGCAATTGTTTTTGCTGTTAATGGAGCTTTAGTTACAGCAGCTTACTTGGTTATTTTAGGAATTTTCTTTGACTTTTTTGATGGATTAGCAGCAAGACTTTTACAAGTGCAGAGTAGTCTTGGCGTACAGTTGGATTCTTTAGCAGATTTAGTTACTAGCGGAGTAGTGCCAGGTGTAATTATGTATAAACTTTTACAATTAAGTGCGGTAAACCAGTGGACTACAAATAGTGACGATATAGCGATACACTCTTGGCAACTACTATACAATAACCCAGTACCTTTTTTAGGCTTTTTAATAACATTGGGTGCAGCATATAGGCTTGCTAAATTTAATATAGACGAAGAGCAATCAGATGTATTTAAAGGGCTTCCAACACCAGCAAATGCATTATTTGTGGTATCGCTACCATTAATACTTTTCCATGAAAATAATGAGAGTGCTCAGACATTAATTGCAAACGAGTGGTTTTTAATTGGGGTTATTTTGTTATTAACCTTACTGATGAATGTTCCGGTTAAATTATTTGCACTGAAATTTAAAAACTGGAACTTTCAAGAAAATTCAATTAGGTATACGTTTTTGCTTTTAAGTTTAATGGCGTTAATAACAGTACGTTTTTTAGCTATTCCGTTACTAATTGTACTTTACGTGCTTATATCTGTAATTTTACCTGATAAAGAAAAGGTTAAGGTGTGATTTTTTTCTTTCTTAACTCGAAGTTTTGGCCTAAATAAACTTTTCTAACCATCTCATCGGCAGCAAGTTCTTCGGGTACACCGGCTTTTAAGATAGCCCCTTCAAACATTAAATATGAGCGTTCGGTAATGGCCAATGTTTCTTGTACGTTGTGGTCTGTTATTAAAATCCCTATGTTTTTTGTTTTTAGCTGAGATACAATCCTCTGAATATCTTCTACAGCTACCGGATCAACTCCTGCAAAAGGCTCATCTAACAAAATAAACTTGGGATCTGTTGCCAGAGCACGTGCAATTTCTGTTCTTCTTCGTTCTCCACCAGATAGTAAATCGCCACGCCGTTTTCTTCTATCTGTAAGACCAAACTCTTCTAACAATTGCTCGGTGCGCTCTTTTTGTTGAGCTTTAGTAAGTTTTGTAAGCTCTAAAACGGCCATTATATTTTCTTCTACGGTGAGCTTTCTAAATACAGAGGCTTCTTGTGCTAAATACCCAATACCGTTTTGTGCTCGTTTGTACATTGGGTAATTGGTAATGTCTGTATTATCTAAATAAATAGCACCGCCATTAGGTTTAATTAACCCAACAATCATATAAAAAGAAGTGGTTTTACCTGCTCCGTTTGGTCCTAATAAACCTACAATCTCTCCTTGCTCTACTTCTAAAGAGATTCCTTTTACAACTTGACGGCCTTTGTAGGTTTTCATGATATTTTCGGCTCTTAGCTTCATAGTGCAGGTAAAATATTATATGACGTTAAAATTAATGATTTACTGTAAACGCTATCAGACTTTATTAAAATATTAAGATTCTTGTTCTTCTAATGCTTCCCAAAATTCATAAGCTCTTCGTAAATGCGGAATAACAATTGTACCACCAACAAGTGTAGCAATGCTTAAAGCCTCCATTACTTGAGCTTTTGTTAACCCTTCTTTGTAGCAGGTTTCTAAATGATATTTTATACAATCATCACAACGTAATACTGCAGAAGCTACCAATCCTAACAACTCTTTAGTTTTAACATCTAAAGCACCCGGAGCATAGGCGTTGGTATCTAAATTAAAAATGCGTTTAATTATTTTGTTATTATCGGCCAAAATGCGCTCATTCATTTTAGCTCTGTAGTCATTAAATTCTTTTACAAGATCACCCATTTTTTTGTTCTTTTTTGGCTTGTCTTTTTAAGACAATTTTAGAGATATAAATACTTGCTTCGTACAGTACTAAAACAGGAATAGCTACTATAATTTGGCTGGCAACGTCTGGCGGAGTAATAATTGCAGATAGAATTAAAACTATTACTAAAGCAAATTTTCGGTATTTTCTTAAAAACTCTGGTGTTACTAAACCTATTTTGGTTAAAAAATAAATCACGATTGGGAGTTCAAAAATAATACCACAGGCTATTACAGAGGCTCTAACTGTTGATATGTACGAACTTAAATCTATGTCGTTAAAAACCTCTTCACTTACTTTATAATTAGCTAAAAAGTTAATAGATAAAGGAGATATTAAATAGTAGCCAAAAAGCACACCGCTAAAAAATAGTAATGAGGCAACAAAAATAAATCCTCTGGCATGTTTACGCTCATTGTCGTAAAGCCCCGGACTAATAAATCTCCACATTTCGTACAATACATAAGGAAAAGCAACTATAAATCCGGCCCAAATAGAGGTCCAAATATGTGCAGAAAATTGCCCGGCCATAACCCTACTTTGTATTCTAAATTGCGGTCCTTCGCAAAACGATTCGTCTAAACCTAAAAATTTAGCAATATTGCAGAATAGGTTATAAGTAGGGAAGTTAGCTTTTTTGGGGCCGAAAATAATGGTATCAAAAATGAAATCTTTAGCAACAAAAGCAACAATACCTACAATTAGGATAGCTAACGTAGATCTGATTAAGTGCCATCTCAGCTCTTCGAGATGGTCTAAAAACGACATTTCTTGAGGATTTTTTGTAGCCATTAAATGATTCCTTCTTTAATTAAATCATGCAAATGTACTACACCGGCATATTTACCATTTTCTTCAACCAATAATTGCGATATCCCATTGGCTTCCATTTGCTCCAGCGCATCAACAGCCATTGCATCGGCAGCAATGGTTTTAGGGTTTTTGCTCATTATATCTCCGGCAGTTAAACCATTAATATCATCATAAGAATTCATCATTCGTCTAATATCTCCATCGGTTACAATCCCTATAATTTTATCATTTTCTACCACAGCTGTTACGCCGAGCATTTTTTCGGTAATTTCTATAATTACCTTTTTAACATCAGTATCTGCTGTTACTTTTGGTTTAAGATTAACTTTAGAGATGTCTTCTACACGTAAATATAGCTTTTTACCTAATGAGCCTCCCGGATGATATTTTGCAAAGTCTTTACTACTAAAACCTCTTAATTTTACCAAGCATACTGCAAGGGCATCACCCACAACAAGTTGCGCAGTAGTACTGGTGGTTGGTGCAAGATTATTTGGGCAAGCCTCTTTTTCTACAAAGGTGTTTAGTACATAATCTGCCTGAGATGCTAAAAAAGAATCTTTATTACCTGTTATGGCAATTAATTTGTTTTTTCCATTTTTAATTAATGGAACAAGAACTTTAATTTCTGGAGTGTTACCACTTTTAGAAATACAAATTACTACATCGTCTTCTAAAACAATTCCTAAATCGCCATGTATGGCATCTGCTGCATGCATAAAAATGGCTGGAGTGCCGGTAGAATTTAGCGTTGCAACAATTTTATTTGCAATAATAGCACTTTTGCCAATTCCGGTTATTATAACTCTTCCTTTAGAGTTGTAAATGCATTCTACTGCATTGGCAAAATCTGCATTTACCAAAGAAACCAAATTTTTTATTGCCTCGGCTTCTTTAGTTATTGTATTTTTGGCATCTGAAATTATAGACTCTAGATTACTCAAGTTTTATTAATTTAGTGGTTTTAATGTACAAGAATTTGTATATTTAAGTACTGCAAAAGTATATAAAATAGTAAAATGACAGCATGAGTTTAGCCGAAATTGATTTACACGCTTCGCTAAAACAGTATTTCGGGTTTAGCAGTTTTAAGGGATTACAAGAAGATGTTATAAAAAGTGTAATTGAGGGCAGCAATACATTTGTTATTATGCCCACAGGTGGAGGGAAGTCTTTATGCTACCAATTACCTGCACTAGTACAAGAAGGCACGGCCATTGTTGTCTCTCCGCTTATAGCACTGATGAAAAACCAAGTTGACGCTATTAGAGGAGTATCTGAAAACAAAGGTGTAGCCCATGTTTTAAACTCATCACTTACAAAAACCGAAGTAAAACAAGTAATGTCAGACATTACAAGTGGCATTACAAAACTGTTGTATGTTGCTCCGGAGTCTCTTACCAAAGAAGATTATATAAATTTTTTACAATCTGTAACCATATCATTTGTTGCTGTAGATGAGGCGCATTGTATTTCTGAATGGGGTCACGATTTTAGGCCGGAATACAGAAATCTTCGCAATATAATAGCAAAACTTGGTGATAATATTCCAATTATAGCACTTACCGCTACTGCAACACCAAAGGTTCAAGAAGATATTTTAAAAAACTTGGGGATGACAGATGCCCAGGTTTTTAAAGCCTCTTTTAACCGTCCTAATTTATATTACGAAGTACGCCCAAAAACCAAAAATGTAGATGCAGATATTATTAGATTTATTAAACAAAATCCTAATAAATCCGGTATTGTTTACTGTTTAAGCAGAAAACGTGTAGAAGAGCTTGCTCAAGTATTACAAGTTAATGGTATTAATGCAGTACCATATCATGCCGGATTAGACAGTAAAACAAGGGCTAAGCATCAAGACATGTTTTTAATGGAAGAGGCAGATGTAGTTGTGGCTACAATTGCATTTGGTATGGGAATAGATAAGCCCGATGTTCGGTTTGTAATTCATCATGATATACCTAAAAGCATAGAAAGTTATTATCAAGAAACCGGAAGAGCCGGAAGAGATGGAGGAGAAGGACATTGCCTAGCTTTTTATTCGTATAAAGATATAGAGAAGCTCGAGAAGTTTATGTCGGGAAAACCGGTAGCAGAACAAGAAATAGGTCATGCATTGCTTCAAGATATGGTAGCCTATGCAGAAACCTCAATTTCTAGAAGAAAATTTATACTACATTATTTTGGAGAAGAATTTGATGAGGTAAATGGCGAAGGGGCAGATATGGACGATAATGTTAGAAACCCCAAAAAGAAAAAAGAAGCCAAAGATGATGTTGTTAAACTGCTAACCGTAATTAAAGGTACTAACGAGAAGTTTAAAGCAAAAGAAGTAATAAACACCCTAATTGGTAAGGTAACAGCCTTAGTGAAATCGTATAAGGCTAACGAGCAAGACTTTTTTGGAATTGGAGATGATAAAGACGATAAGCATTGGATGGCCCTTATTCGTCAGGTTTTGGTTGCCGGTTTAATTAAAAAAGAAATAGAGCAATACGGCGTATTACATTTAACCGAATCCGGGCATGCATTTTTAAACAAGCCGGAATCTTTTATGATGACCGAAGACCATGTATACGATGAAACAACAGATGATAGCATTATAACTGCTGCAAAGAGTGGAGGTGGGGCTGCTGATGAAAAATTGCTCAACATGCTTAAAGACCTCAGAAAAAGTCAAGCAAAAAAACTGGGAGTACCCCCGTTTGTGATTTTTCAAGATCCATCTTTAGAAGATATGGCACTTAAATACCCGGTGACTGTTAAAGAACTCACACAGGTTCATGGAGTAGGTGAAGGTAAAGCCAATAAATACGGAAAACCATTTGCAGACCTGATTGCTAAATATGTAGAAGAACACGATATAGTAAGACCTGATGATTTAGTAGTTAAAAGTACCGGCGCTAAATCGGGTATTAAATTATATATTATACAGAATGTAGATAGAAAACTTCCGTTACCCGATATTGCCTCTGCAAAAGGGTTAGAGATGGAAGAGTTTATTAAAGAAATGGAGCAAATAGTGTATAGCGGTACAAAGTTAGATATCTCATATTGGATTGATGAAATTCTGGATGATGAGCAACAAGAAGAGCTTCATGATTACTTTTTAGAAGCTGAAACCGATAGGATTTCTGTTGCTTTAGAAGAATTTGACGGAGAATATGAAGACGAAGAACTTAGACTCTACCGAATTAAGTTTATAAGTGAAGTAGCCAACTAATTTATTGTTTGGCTACTTCCTCGTAATTTTTTATGGCGTTTTCTGTTCTAATTCTCTGGTTGTTAGCCAACTCTAAAATAAGTTTAAAATTCTCTGTTGTAGCCTTTTGGTATAACAATACTTTTTGAGTTAAAAGCGATAGCAATTGGTTTTCAGAATCATCTAACTTTCCTTTAATTTTTTCGGCAAAAGCAATAAACTGTAACGGAAACTCTGCATTTTGTTTATTGTTAGCTTCAATATCTAACATACATTGACCAATTTCCATATTAACAGTGTTAGCTTCTATGGCTCGCATTTTTGCATGAGCAATGGCACTTTCTTGTGGTGTATTCATTAAAATTGTTTTTAAACTAACGCTTGGGTTAGTGCTTTTATTTTTTATGTATTATTTGCTACTGCCTTTTCTAATTTTTTACTAGGTATAATCCAAAGTATGGCAACCAAAACATACAGAGCTACAGATAACCAACTATTTACAAAAGCCAACGGAATTGCAATTGCATATAAGGCAATAGAAGATAGTTCTTTAACCCCTTTTTTTTGTTGTTTTTTTTAACGGAAAATTATCATCGTGATATTTTATTAAGGCGAGCTCTAATATTCTGTATGCAATAGCACTCATTAATAATACTGCGCCATAAAGTGCAATTGGTAACGATTCTACGTGGTTTTCTCCAACCCAACTTGTAGCAAACGGAATTAGTGATAGCCAAAAAAGTAAGTGTAAATTAGCCCAAAGTATACTGCCATTAACGTGTTGAGTTACCTGAAGTAAATGGTGATGATTATTCCAATAAATACCTAAATAAATAAAACTTACCAGATAGCTAATAAAAACCGGACTTATAGCAAGCAGTGCCTCTAAAGATGTATCGTGAGGCGCTTTCATTTCTAAAACCATAATAGTGATAACTATTGCTAAAACACCATCACTAAAGGCTTCTAATCTTCCTGATTTCATGGTTTTATATTTAGGTTATGTGTAATGTTTTTGCTTGTTTACTACAAACTTTAAATCACAACAATTATCTGGTTTATAAGTGTTGTCCGGCTTAAAAAACTGTTGTAAAATGGCTACAGAGGCTTTATTGTTTTTATCAACATAAGCAATTAAAGAAGTTATGTTTTTTTGGGAGAAGGCATACTCTATTAAACCGTTTACAAGTTCTTTTCCAAAACCGTTTCCCCAATATTTTTCTAATAATCTATACCCAATTTCCCATTCGTCTTGTTTATTTTTTATTAAAGCTACTGTACCAATAAATTGTTCGCCACACGTTACAGCCCAAACCCAAAAAGTATTGTTTGGTGTATGGTAATGGGTTATAACTTTTTTTAGATCGGTTTTATTTTCGTCTATTGTCATGGGTTTACCAGAGGTAAACAGCATAACATTTTTGTTACTTTGAAGCTCATGAAACCCCTCTAAATCATTATATGTTAGTTGCCTAACGGTTAATCTGTTAGTTTTAAATACTATCATGTTACAGCAGTTTCATTGATGGTTATTGTAAGATTATTGGTGTTTACGGTTGCTTTAGCACCAACCGGCAACGTAATTTGATTTTCTATGTGTCCGATAGAAAAACCATATGCAGCCGGAATGCCAAGTGGCTTAATTCTATCTAATAGTACTTGTTTTAAAGTATATGATAATGGATTAGAAGAATGGTTACAGCCTTTAAAAATACCAAGTACAATTGCTTTAGCTTTAGCCAATTTACCGGTTTCTATTAGCTGAGTAAGCATTCTATCTATTCTGTAAGGCTGTTCTTCTATATCTTCCAGAAAAACAATTTTGTTTTCTAAAGCTACTTCATAAGGAGTTCCTGCCATTGCAGCTAATAACGATAGGTTTCCGCCTGCAAGTTCTCCTGAGGCTTCTCCGGGAACAATTGTATATCGTTCAAACTCCGGATTTTCTGTATAAAGAGCACTGTCTTCTGTGTAGATAGAAAGCTGTGTTTGTTTTTTAGGAGTGGTTATTATTTTAGTAAAGTTTTCTATTTCAAAGGGTGTTTTAAAAGCTGATGCCACCGGACCATGAAAAGTAATTAATCCGGTTTCCTGATAAATCGCATTCAACAAAGCAGTAATATCGCTATAACCCATTAATACTTTTGGGTTGTTTTTTATTAAGTTATAGTCTATATCAGAGAGAATGCGTGTGCAGCCATAACCGCCTCTTGCACAAATAATTCCGTCTACGTTTTTGTTTTCAAAAGCTTCATGCAAATCGGCAAGGCGTTCTTTGTCTGTATTACTAAAATATCCTTCATTACCAAGTATTCTATGGGTATGATAAGGCACAAAACCTAAGTCTTTAATATACTTTTTAGCAGCTTCAAGTTTATCTTCTGACACCGCGAATCCGGGAGCTATAAGCGCTATGGTATCACCTGGTTTTAATCTTTTTGGTTTAATCTTTTTTGAGGTAAATTTTGATTCATGCAAAGCAGTAGCTTTAGCAAAACCGGGTAGTAAACTTAAAACAGTACCACCAACGGCAGACTGTATAAATGTTCTTCGCTGCATAATAATAAATTAAGTATAGTTATAAAGATAATAGTATTTAGCTCATTCAACAATTCGTCTTTAAAAATAGACATTTCGGTAATTGGTTTTTTAATAAAAGAAGTTAATAATAGACTTTTGGGGTGTAATTAATTTAAAAAACACAAAATGCTCAGGTTAATTTTAATTTTATTATCAATGCTTTTAACCACATTCTGCAGCTTTGCTAAACCTAGTGATACAGAAAGGTTAAACACTTTTAAATTAGAGAAAGTAAGCGCTAATCTTTTTGTTACCTTTAAAAGCAATAATAACAACACACTAATTTTTAAAAATTAGTATCAATAAACACGTATAAATGAAAATAGTTAAAGAAATAGCAAAAGCCTTTTTAATTGGTGTATTTGTATTTATAGTCTTAACCGGTTTTAACATGGTATCCGGTAATTATTTTAAACTAGACAATAGTTTGCTAATAGACTTTTTATACAACCAGTTGTACGCTATTACTTTATATATGGTAAACTCAGTGTTTTTTGATTTTTTAGATATAAAATTCAGAGAAGACAGGTTTAATAAAAAACGACTTCTTATTGGTGCAGGGGGCTCTGTAGTATTAACCATGATGTCTGTGTTTTTTATTAGAATAATTACAGAAGTTGTTATAGAGAGAGAATCTTGGCAAGAATTTATATCAGAAGAAAGAGCCAGTTTTTATGTTGTTGCATTAGTAATCACCTTAGTATTATCACTCTTTTTTCATGCTTTTTATTTTTATAAAGCATTACAAGAACGCAAGGTAAAAGAACATCAGGTAATAGCCGGGACAGCAAGCGCAAGGTTTGATGCGCTTAAAAATCAATTAGATCCGCATTTTCTGTTTAATAGCTTAAACGTTTTAACCAGTTTAATAGAAGAGAGTCCTGAAAACGCACAAGAGTTTACCACAGGGTTATCTAAAGTGTACCGCTATGTATTAGAGCAAAAAAATAAAGATTTAGTTACGGTAGATGAAGAGTTAGATTTTGCCAAAACTTATATGTCTTTATTAAAAATGAGATTTGAAGATAGTATTGTTTTCACAATACCCGAACGAGCTTCTAATCCGGAGAGTAAAGTTGTACCATTATCACTGCAATTACTTTTAGAAAATGCTGTAAAACACAATACGGTAACCGCTAAAAAACCATTGCATATATCTATTTACGAAAAACAAGGAAATCTTATAGTAGAGAACACATTACAGCCCAAACAAATAGTAAAAAAAAGTAGCGGAGTAGGGCTAAATAATATTAATCAACGCTACAAACTATTAACAGACAGAAAAGTTTTAATTAACCAAGAGAATGGGAAGTTTGCAGTTGCAATTCCTATGCTCACAAAAAAAGTATCAATCATGAAACAAGAAACAGATTTTAACGAAGCCTACATCAGAGCAAAAAAGCATGTAGAAGAACTTAAAGGATTTTACTATTCTTTACTCTCGTATTGTTTAGTAATTCCGTTTTTAATTTTTATAAACTACAGAACCTCATGGCATTTTCAGTGGTTTTGGTTTCCAATGATAGGTTGGGGTATAGGGTTGGCTTTTCATGCCTATAAAGTTTATGTGAACGACGGAATTTTTGGAACAGACTGGGAAGCTCGAAAAATCAAAGAGTTTATGGAGCAAGAAAAGCGTAATAAATGGAAATAAAAAACAAAATTATGAATATGAATACTGAAAATTTTGAAGAAAAATATAAGGCAGTAATGGCCGAAGAAGAAGCCTATTTACGAGCCAAAAAAAGATTAGATCAAATAAAAGGTTTCTTTTGGCATGCGGTTTCATACCTTTTAGTTAATATATTTTTACTTGTAGTAATAGCTGTTAATTTAGATGATGGCGACTCGTTCTGGACTTTCGGAACTTTTGCAACACCGTTTTTTTGGGGAATAGGACTCTTTTTTCATGGGTTGGGTGTTTTTGGATTTCAAGTGTTTTTTGGAAGAGACTGGGAAGAAAGGAAAATAAAAGAGTTTTTAGAAAAAGAAAAACGCAATACGTACAAGTACAAATAATCTATTAAAAAGATTCAATATATAGCAATGAATGTAATTATAATTGAAGACGAAAAGCCATCTGCAAGACGCTTAGAGCGGTTAGTTTCTAAACAAAATTTAAATGTTAAAGCGCTGTTGCATAGTGTAGAAGAATCTATAACGTGGTTTTCTAATAATGAACATCCTGATTTGATTTTTTTAGATATTCAATTAAGCGATGGCCTTTCGTTTGAGATTTTTGAAGCTGTAACAATTAACTCTGCAGTAATATTTACAACTGCCTATGATGAATATGCACTCCAAGCATTTAAACTAAACAGTATAGATTATTTGCTTAAACCAATAGCAGAATCAGATTTGCAAGCAGCCATAAAAAAATACGAAAATAGAATACCACCCAAACAAAGCGTGGCGATAGATTTTAATGATATAAAAAACCTACTTGTAAATCCGTTAGATAGAGAATACAAAAAAAGGTTTTCTGTTAAAGTTGGTCAGCACATAAAACTTATAAATGTTGATGAGATTGAGTGTTTTTACAGTGAAAATAAAGGAACATATTTGTATACATCAGACGGTAGAAATTATTTGTTAGATACCACCTTAGAGCAGCTTGAAAATGAATTAGAACCTGCTATTTTTTTTAGAATTAACAGAAAGTTTTTTATAAATGTTAACGCTATTAAAGATATTGTTAGCTACACCAATTCTAGATTAAAAATAAAATTAAACACTTATAGCGATACCGAAATTATTGTTGCTCGAGAGCGTGTAAAAGACTTTAAAAATTGGTTAGAGTAAAAAATAATACTAGCTTTTTGTTTTTTTAGGGTTAGTTGTTTCATCAACCCTGTTTTCATCAAAAGAAGAAGGCAGTAAATTAGGAATTAATTTAACAAAAAGGGGCAACAGAACCGCGCCTCCGGGCAAGGCAAAAATAGCTAAAGAAGGTATGCTTTTAAAAATATCTAACAACTGGGATTTTACTTTTTCGCGCTCTTCTTTAGTTAATTCTTGTGATGTAGCTTTGGCTAACAATGCTAAAAGTTCTTTGCTCTCTGACAGCTCTTTCTGTAACCTCTTTTTATTTCTTAAAATAAGCTTCTTAACAAGCAAGCTGGTATTATCGTAAAAATTCTTAACTAAATTAGATTCTTGTAGTATAGATATTTGATTTTTATAGGAATTGTAAAAATAAGTTACTTGAGAAAGTGACCGCTCTACCAGAGCACGATCTAAATTCATGTTTTTTCCTAAAGTAAAAATAAAATCAGATTCGTTATGCTCTAAAATATTATCGTCCCATACGGCTAAACAAGCTAAATCTAAAAAGTACTTTTTTTCTATTTCATCATATCTTTTAAAATCAAGCTGATTAAGGTCATCAACTATATTATTATTTAGTTGTGCGTACGTTATTGAAGTTTCAAAAAGTTTAACAAGTTGTACATCGTAGGGTGTTTTTTCTTTTTTAGAGTTTAATGCTTTGTAGGTAATATTTAAGAGTAAGCTTTCTAATTGGGCAGCGTAAGATTTGGCAGAATTTTGTTTTTTCAACCATTTTTTAAAGGCTAGAGCATCTACAAACAACAACGAGTTGGTAACCAGTTTGTTAAAGTTTTTGGTTAGAATATTATCATCTATTTGTACTCTATTATGTATAATTTTTTCTAGAGCTGCACTAGTTTTTTGCGGACCAAAAAGCATTTCCCAAAAAGTAGCATTGCTTTCTTGCAGTTCTTTATAGAAATCGTACAATGTATTAATAAAACCATCAAAAGTTTTGGTTTTGGTTTCAAACAAATAAATATGATAAAGAGCAACCAGTAAATTAACTTTTGCAAGCTCATCATGCGAAGGTTCGTGTTCGGTTTTTAACACATCGGGCAAGGTTACATTTAGCCCGTAAATAAAGCCCATATTTTTTAAGCCATCATACAAATCTGTATAGTTGCTGTACAAGGGCTTTTGTTTGCCAAGTAAAGAACCAAATTTTTCAATCCAACCAGATGCAGAGGGGTTCATAGTTATAGCTTTACAACTGTAAATATAAACTTAAGTTATTAAAAAAAAGCTGCTTAAAAAAAGCAGCTTTAAAACCATTGTAATTATAATATTTATTCTATAATACCACCACAACTAACTCTGCCACCGGCAGCTCCGGTAGGCTGTGTAGTAAAGTCGTCTGCACCGGCATGCACAATTACAGCTTTACCTAAAATGTTTTTTGTTTCGTCATCACAACCAATACACCATTCATCTGTAGTAAAAGTAATCATACCATGCCCGGAAGCATCTGCTGTAAAGTTACCAATGTCTCCTTTGTGATAGCCTGCTTCATCACCCCATTTTCCATGTGGTTTAAATGTAGGGTTCCAGTGGCCTCCGGTAGATGTGCCATCTTCTGCAGAACAATCTGCTTTTTCATGAATATGTATGGCATGAACTCCCTCTTCTAAGCCATTTAAATGAGCTTCCATAGTAACAACACCATCTTTTTCTGTAAAGGTTACTTCTCCTTGGGCATTGCTTCCGCTTTTTGGGCTCAGCGTTATTTTTAATTTTTTAACTGTTTCGGTTTCAGTTATAACTTCTTCTACCTCTTTTACTACTTCTTCGCTCTTTTTTTTCTCTTTTTTGCAAGCAGTTGTAAATGTTAATGTTGCTATAGAAAACAGAAGTGCTATTTTTTTCATGATTGTTATTTTTTAGTTTATACTAAGGTAAACAGTTATTTTCCCTCCTGCAAATTATAAAAAGCCTCTTGAATTTTTCAAGAGGCTTTTATTTACTAGTTTATGCTAAAAATTTTAGTTTCTTTAAACAGAGAAATTTCTAGTTGTTGTATTTGCTCTTTGTAAGTTTTCCAATCGTTATTAAAGAAAGAATTAGTATTGTTTAAGGCGTCTTCTAAAGCGTTTTTAGCTTGCTCAATTAATTGTTTTTCGGTTTCTGTTAACCCATTAGGTCTTGTTGCAGAGTAATAATTAGCTGTACCAATTCTTTGCATAACGTTAGGTTCAGGGTTTCTTGTAATTCCCTGTCTTTTATCTACTTTACCTAAGTACAACGCAATAACACTATCTATTTTCTTTACAACATCTTTAGAAGCTTTAATCTGCTCTTTGTATTTTTCTTTATCTAATTTAGACAGCTTTTTCTGGTACTCTTTAGCAATTTCTTTACTTTCTACTAACTGTTTTACTGCATCTGCAGCTGTTTGAGTATATTTTTCTAGTTTTTTACCAGCCGCATAACGCTCTTCTATTGCTTTAGTAGATATTTGTAAACGAGGGTCTGACTTTACGGTAACCGTAGTAGAATCTGTAGTGTTACCATACATTATTTTTACTTTATAAGTTCCGGGTTTTACAGCTACACCTCCGGGTTCTCTAGTACGTTTTCTAAGCGTTCTAGAAGGTCTATCCGGTCCTTTCTCATCTAAGTTCCAGTATGTTCTGTGAAATCCTTTTTTCTTTGGAGCTTTTTGTTTAAGCGTACGTATAAGTCTATCTCCATCAAAAATTTTAATGGTTATAGAATCTTTGCTTGATGTTTTAGGTTTTGCTGTATCTTTCTTAGTATCATTATCAGAGTCTTTTTCTGAATCTTCTTTTTTGTTGATGTAATAAGTTAGCATTGCTCCTCTACGCCTGTTTTGTCCATTGTATATAGCATCTGCACCAAACCTACTACCTGTGGGTTGTTGGTAAGCAGCTTGATATGCTGTAGGAGGATTGAAGATTTTAATTTCTTTATCTAAAATAGAGGCGTCTTTTGCTAATGCTCTAAGGGGTCTTATATCGTCTAATACCCAAGCAGCTCTACCAAACGTACCAATAACCAAATCGTGTTCTCTTGGATGAATTACAAGATCTTTGGTTGAAACGGTAGGGAAGCCTTCAGTCCATTTTTTCCATGATTTACCTGCATTTATAGAAACGTATAAACCATCGTCTGTACCTAAAAATAGCAAATTAGGTTCTTCAATATCTTCAACAATACTTAGCGTATAACTTTCAACATCATTTTCATCTACAATACGCTCCCATGTTTTACCATAGTCTCGAGTTCTATATGCGTAAGGGGTATAGTTAAATCGTCTGTAATCATTAGCTATCAACAAAGCTTCACCTTTACGTTTGTTAGATGCTTTAATTTGTGGTATCCAGCTTCCTTTTGGTAGCCCTTTAATATTTTTGGTAACTTCTATCCATGTTTTACCACCATCTTGAGTGTAATGCACTCTACCATCGTCTGTGCCAACCCAAAGCATATCTTTTTCTATTGGTGATGGTTCTATAACTAAAATGGTACAATGGTTTTCTGCTCCGGTAGCGTCCATGGTTAAACCACCACTTTCATGCTGGCGTTGTTTTTCCGGATCGTTTGTAGTTAAATCTGGCGAAATGACTGTCCAGGTTAAACCCTTATCTGTGCTTTTATGTACAAATTGACTACCAAAGTATATTGTACTATTATCAAATGGGTCTTGGCCAATAGCAGCATTCCAATTAAAGCGTAATTTTACATCCGGATCCGGATGTGTTGGTCTAACAGTATAGTTATTTCCGGTTTTCCAATCATATCTACTTACAAAGCCTTGCTGACTCATAGACCACCCGTATTGTGAGTTATCTTTATCAGGCACTACGTCAAAGCCATCACCAAAAGAAATTTCTTGCCAGTAATCGTTTCGTATGCCTTGAGCACGCCAAACATAAGCGGGTCCGCGCCAAGAACCATTATCCTGCATACCGCCATATACATTGTAAGGGAACTCATTATCTACTGCTATATGATAGAACTGAGCAACCGGAAGATTCCCAATAAAACGCCATGTTTTACCACCATCGTAAGTAATATTTAATCCGCCATCATTACCGTCTATCATAAAGCTTCCATCTTTTGGATGAATCCACCAGGCATGATGGTCCGGATGAACACCATTATCTACACCATACGCCGGCATTAATTGCTTGAAGCTTTTACCGCCATCTTCAGATACATTAACATAGGTGAATATAGAGTAAACTCTATTTTCGTTTTGTGGGTCAACGTAAATTTCAGAGTAATAAAAAGGTCTGTTACCAATATCGTTTTTATCATTTATTTTTTTCCAAGTAAACCCTCCATCTTCAGATTTGTATAATGCATTTTTTTTAGCTTCTACAAGTGCATATACAATATTCGGTTTATTTGCAGCAATGGCAATTCCCATACGCCCTAAATCTCCTTTAGGCAAACCGTCTTCGTGTGTTATTTTTTTCCAGGTTTTACCTTTATCGTGTGTTATGTATAACCCACTGCCTTTTCCGCCCGAAGTAAAAAACCACGGCTCTCTTTTATGTTCCCACATGGCTGCAATAAGTTTGTTGGGATTTGTAGGATCCATCACCAAATCTGCAGCACCTGTTTTATTGTTTACAAAAAGAATTTTCTCCCAAGTTTCACCCCCATCGGTTGTTTTATATACACCTCTTTCAGGATGTTCACCCCAAGGAGAACCAATAGCTCCTACATAAACAGTATTTGGGTCTGTTGGGTCTATAATAACTCTGTGAATGTGTCTGGTTTTTTCTAATCCCATTAGTTTCCAACTCTTACCACCATCTAAACTTTTATAAATGCCATAACCGCCATTTAAGCTATTTCTGGGATTACCTTCTCCGGTACCAACCCAAATTACACTTGGATTTGATTGTTGAATTGCAACGGCACCAATAGAGGCTGTTACTTCTTTATCAAAAATCGGTTCCCATTTAATTCCACCGGAAGTAGATTTCCATAAACCTCCCGATGCAGTACCAACGTACATTATGTCTGGATTACTATGCACTACATCTATAGCAGTAACTCTACCAGACATGCCTCCCGGACCGATGTTTCTGGGTTTAAGATCTTGAATAAGATCCATTGATAATTCTTGACTACTTAAGCTGAACGATACAAGAAGTAGTATCGCAAAGAAAAAACGTGATTTCATTGAGCTATTTTTGGTTAGTTAAACTGAGTGTATAAAGGTAACGAAAAGGCTTAATAGTTTTCTTAATAAGTTGTTAATGCTTTTTTACTTTTTGCTTTTTTATTTGCTTGGGTTTAAGCCATAACCAAAAGCCACTAAAAGAAAGTAAAAGTAAGGCTAACGAAGCCAGTGTTGAATACAAAAGTTTGGCGGGCTCTGACTTAGTTTTAAAGATAAAATCTATAATAGAACCATCATGAATCATTTCAACAATATCTGCTGTGCGCTGTTTTACAGAGATTAACTTACCTGAATAACAATCTATTTGTAACTCTGTAAAATGTGTTTCAAATCTAACTTTTGCGATGCCTTTAGATGGTCTGTAATCTATTCTGTTTATAGTTTTATCTAACTGTAAAGAATCGGCATAAAACAGAGCTTTATGCTCTATTAAAGAAAGAGGCAATAACGTATTTTCTTGAGCTTTACTTTGCTGGGTTTTAGGAGCCAATTTTAACTCAGATTTCCAAGCTAAAAGTAACCCGGTAGCCCCCATAATAAACATAAAAGCTACTGATATGATTGCTATGTAGCGATGTATTTTTCTGTAAAAACGTACCTGTTTGGCGAGTTGACGTATTCTTTGCAAAACTTACAACTTATTTGGAGGGTGAATTTAGAAAAAATGAAAGTAAAATTTCTTAAAAGCCTGTTAAGGCTACATTCTGGTTTTTTTGCCTTGCTCACAAAGCTTAATTATTGTAGTTATTCTGTTTTGTCTTGTTTCTGCTCTTTTAGCTTGATTTAACCAGTATAAATACCCCTTTTTGTAGCTCTTAGCAAAAGATTGGTAGTTGTTATAAGCAACTTTGTTTTTAGAAAATGCCTGTTTTAAATCCGAAGGAATTATTAAGTTTTCTACATCGTCTAAAGCGTACCAAGAGCCATCTTTTTTTGCTGCCTCAATAACCTCTAATCCGCTGGTATGCATTAGGTTATTTTTAATGAGGTATGTAATGTGTTGTTTGTTTAAAGCACTCCACACGCTTTTTGGTTTACGCGGACAAAAATATTGACGTCTTTTATTATTATCCAAGCTTTTAACGGTGCTATCTATCCAGCCAAAACACAGCGCCACTCTAACTGCTTCTTCCCAACGCATTGAAGGAATTCCTGAAGCTGTTTTATAAAAAATCAGGTAAACTCCTTTGCTGGTTTTATGGTTGTGTAAAAGCCAATCATACCAATCTACATCTCTTGTAAAATAAAGTTCTTTTACCACATTAATCTACTTTTTTATGATTTACGTAGAAATCTTCATCAAAAACAATACTACTATCTGAAGAAGGCAACGCTACACTTTTCCAATTAGCATTTGGGTAAATCCAGCTGGGCTTTCCATCAATTAATACCCTAACAGGCATATCAAATCCTTTAACAATATTCGTGTATTTAAAATGTAGTTTTTGGTTTTGTACTTTATATTCTATTGTTGGAATTCGTGTATCACGAAGGTATTGGTTAAAAAACTCGGTTAAATCTATACCGGTTTGTTGGCTTAAATAATCTTCTATTTGTTTGCCAGTTACGGTTTTATGATAAAAGGTTTTGTTTAGACCCCTAAGTATTTGTCGCCATTTTTCATCGTCTTCAATAAGTTGTCTTAGTGTATGCAACATATTAGAGCCTTTGTAATACATGTCTCCAGACCCTGCATGATTTACATTGTAGTAGCCAATAATTGGGCGGTCGTTTTTAATTATAGCTCTTACACCTTTGGCATAGGCAGATGCTGCTTCTTTGCTATAGTGATAGTCTAAAAACAGTGTTTCAGAATAGGCTGTAAAGCTTTCATGAATCCACATGTCTGCAATATCTATGTAAGTTATGTTGTTGGCAAACCACTCATGACCGGTTTCGTGAACAATAATAAAATCAAATTTTAATCCCCAGCCGGTGTTAGATAAATCTCTACCTAAATAACCATTTTTATATTGATTGCCGTAGGTGACTGAGCTTTGGTGCTCCATGCCTAAGTACGGCACTTCTACTAATTTATAACCATCTTCGTAAAAAGGGTAGGGGCCAAACCAATACTCAAACGCTTCGAGTGTTCTTTTAGCATCTTTGAATTGATGCTTTGCTTTTTCTAAGTTATAACGTAATACATAATAATCCATATCCAGAGTTCCTTTTTCGCCTTCAAAGGCTTCAGAAAAGTGTACATAATCACCAATATTTATGTTTACACCATAATTGTTTATAGGGTTATTAACATGCCAATGATATGTTGTTGTTCCATCATTATGTTTTTCAACTTTTTTTAGCCTTCCGTTTGATACATTCATAAGATTAGATGGCACTCTAACACTTATATCCATACTGTCTACTTCATCATACATATGGTCTTTATTAGGCCACCAAACACTTGCGCCAATACCTTGACACGAAGAGGCTATAAAATGATTATTGTTATTGTCTTTTTTCCATGAGATACCACCATCCCAGGGTGCCATAACAGCCTCTCTGGGAGCACCTTCATAAAAAACAACAATTTCTTGTAAACTACCTTTTTTGGGAGCTTTTGGTAGCGTTATGAAATGAGCATTCCCTTCACTTTTAAAAGGAATTTCTTTGTCTTTATACGTTACCTTAGTTATGGTTAATGGAGCTTGTAAATCTACCTGAAGCACTCTTTGTTTTTTTAAAACTTTAAACTGTACAGTATTTTTGCCTTTAATAGTTTTTAGCTCCGGAAACACCTGAATATCTAAATGATAATATGTTAAATCCCACCACTCGCGCCCTGGAGTTATAGAGCCTCTAAGAGTATCTTGGCGCGTAAAATTTGGTTTTGTTTGTTGAGCAAAACTTGCAAATGCAATAAAACTTATAAAAAATAATATAACTGATTTTTTCATGTTTTTTTAGTTTCTAAAAATACCGTTAGGGAAAACAACAACACTTTCATGACCATCTTTTCCAACTGCTGCAACTCCAAAAAAGTAATTATCTATTACAATACCTTCTAGTGTAAATTCATTTACATCACCTACAAATCTGCTATAGTCCCAAGTTGGAGAGGTTGTGTCTCTCCAGTATATTTTATAGCCTACAGCACCTGGAACTTTTTCCCATTTAAGCTTAGCAGACGGTGCAACAATTCCACCAATTTTAACATTTTTAGGGGCAGGAGGAGCCCATGCTAAACTTGCCAAATTAATAGCATTTACAGCAGTTAATTTTTTAGCATAATTAAAATTAACACCTTCAATAACATCGCCATAAGCAATACCGTTTTCAATACGAATGTCTTGATGCTGACGATTATAGTTTTCGTGCGCCTCCATAATTCTAACACCTGCAAAACCTACATCGTTAAAAGGTCTGTGATGGCCACCTCTTCCAAATCGGTCTAACCTATATACCATCATCGGATTCATTTCTGGCATATATGTTTTGGTGGTTTTGTGAATATATCTGGCTAATTGTCTTGATATGCCATCTACTTCGCCACCATAAAACCTTCGGGCTCTTCGTTCACGTTCTGTTTCGGTTGGAGGTACAGGTTCAGAAAAAATTCTGAAAGTTCTGTTGTCTATAACACCATCTACGCCTTCTATATTTCCTATCATATCGTTATTAAGTACTCCTATAATTTCCCAATTATTTTTTTTAGCATATTCTGCCAATCCTTTACCGCCATATAATCCTTGTTCTTCGCCACTTAAACCTACATAAATAATGCTATTATCAAATTCATACTTACTAAGTACCCTGGCTGCTTCTATGGTTCCGGCCATACCACTTGCATTATCGTTTGCTCCCGGAGAATCAGAGGTATAATCATTAGGGTCTGAAACTCGAGAATCAATATCGCCACTCATAATTACAAATTTATTTGGTTTTTTTTTGCCTCTTTGTATGGCAACAACATTCACAATCCACACATCTTTTACAATACGTGGGCCATCTCCTTTTTTTACAAAATTCTTCTGATAAAATACTTCAAGGCAATTACCGCAAGCTTTACTAATTTTTTCAAATTCAGATTTTATCCAGCGCCTTGCAGCACCTATGCCTCTGGTGTCAGAAATAGTATCGCTTAATGTATGTCTGGTACCAAAATTTGCTAATGTGGTTATGTCTTTTTCTAAACGCTCTTCTGAAACGGCATTAATAATGTCGTAAAGTCTTGAATCTATTTGCGATGAAGCTACTGCTGTTACAAAAAAGAAAAACAGAAATGCTTTTTTCATGATTAATTATTTATAAAAGTTATTTTGCTTATGGTAGTATTGTTTATTTCAAAAATGCTAACTCTTTCTTGCTTTTTAGAATTGTCCGAAAGCTGTTCTGTAATAATTACTTTGTTATTAATTATAGTTTTATGTGTTGTTTGTAAAGTACTTTTAGGAAATTGTTTAAATAGTTCAGAAAAGTATTCTTTAACGTTCTTTTTTTGTGATACGATTTCTTGATTAGGATAGTTTACCAAAGCTATATTGTTGGCTAAGATAGCCGCAAGGCTATTAGCATCTTTAGTGTTAAACGCATTTACATATTCGTTTATAATATTTTCAGGATTTTTTAAAACCAGAGAGCCCACAACAGCTAATTTAGTGCCTGATGGGTTAACAGCTAACCGAGAAATATTAGTTATCCCCAAATTCCTTAGCGAGCCAACAACTTGCCAAGTACTATCTTTTTTTGGTTTTAAAGAATATAGCATATTGTCTTTACCCATTAATATGGTACCATTGGGCAACCAACACATATCTTCTACATTAGGTAAGGTTTTAGCTAATATTTTAGTTTTTTTTGTTTTAGGATTAATACTATTGATTGTCCACTCATTTGAATTTTTACTTATATAACTAATAAGATTAGTGTTAGGAATTTTATGGAAAGATCTGCCTATGTTAGCTACAATTGTGTCGTGTTTTTGTTTCTTAACATTAGAAATCACCAAAGTAGGAGGGCTGCCTAATACAAAAGAAACTATTGTATTTGGATTGTGCCAAACATAATACCCAACTACTAAGTCATTAAGAATAACATTCTTGTTACCGTTACCGTTATATTCATAAAGTCTTTGTAAACCGTTTTTATCTAATCTAACAGCAGAAATAGTGTTCTTTTTTGGGATAGGTTGAGGTGAATATTCGCTTCCTTCAGTTAACAAATTAAACCAACTCTTTAAACCATGTTGGGTGTTGTAAACAGCAATATCTGTTTGATTTACATTGGTACCTGCATAAAGCAAAATAGAGTCGTTTACAAAAAAAGGCTGATTATCATACCCTGCTGTATTAGAAATGTTTTTAGCGCTTTTTAATTGAATAGTATTGTTACTATTACTAATGATATCTAAAAGAAAAACTTCGGTATCAGACTGGGCCTTAACAAGTAGTGTAAATATAAGAGCAAACCAATAAAATAGTAAGCGCATAAATTTTAGTTTGGATTAAAGATATAAAAAAACGCTCCAATTTAAAGGAGCGTTTTTTTTAATTAAATTTTAAAATAACTAAGATTAAAAGCAATACTTATTTTCTGCCGATACTTTTTCGGCAATTTCATTGCGTAAAGCTACCACATTAGGCAAATTAGTGTATTTAGTAAATCGTTTTAAGCCCATAAGCATCATTCGTTGCTCATCTCCTTCGGTAAACGATACAATAGCTTCTTTGCCCTTTGTGTTTATTTTCTCTACGGCATTAAACAAGTTAAGTTTAGCCATAGCAATTTGTATTTTCTGATTGTCTTCGCCAAAGCGTTTTGCATTTTTCTCTGCACGAAGTATAGCAGACTCAGCCATGTAAATTTCTATTAAAATATCGGCTGCTGCCATAAGTAATTGCTGATGCTCTTCTAATTCCGGACCATATTTTTGTACAGCAGCACCAGCAACCATTAAGAACGCCTTTTTAAGATTTTTAATAATTTGCTTTTCTTCAGAAAATAATTCAGAAAAATCAGGAACATCAAAAGAAGGGATACCCATTAGTTCATCTTTTACAGCCATTGCAGGCCCAAGTAAATCTACATGACCACGCATAGCTTTTTTAATGAGCATACCAACAGATAACATTCTGTTAATCTCATTAGTACCTTCATAAATCCTAGAGATTCTTGCATCACGCCAAGCAGCTTCCATAGGAGTATCGGCAGAGAAGCCCATACCACCAAAAATTTGGATTCCTTCGTCTGAGCAATTCTGAATATCTTCTGAAACAGCTACTTTAAGAATAGAACACTCTATGGCATATTCTTCAACACCTTTAAGTTCTGCCTCTTGGTGAGAGTTTCCTTCTGCAATTCTGATTGCTATTCTGTCTTCAATATCTTTAGCAGCTCTATAACAAGCAGCTTCGCCAACATAGCAGGATGTAGCCATTTCGGCTATTTTTTGTTTAATAGCACCAAATTTAGCTATTGGAGTTTTAAACTGAATACGCTCATTGGCATATTTTACCGCTTCTGTAATTACTCTTCTTTGAGCGTCTAAACAAGCTGCTGCTAACTTAATTCTGCCCACATTTAGTGCGTTCATAGCAATTTTAAAACCATTGCCACGCTCTGAAAGCATATTTTCTACCGGCACAACAGTTTCGTTAAAGAATACTTGTCTGGTAGAAGAGGAGTGTATACCAAGTTTGTTTTCTTCTTCACCAAAAGTAATCCCGTTAGGGTTATCTTTATCGTATTCTACTATAAAACCGGTAATGTTTTTATCGTCTTCTATTCGGGCAAAAACAATAAATACATTAGCAAATCCGGCATTAGAAATCCACATTTTTTGTCCACTAATTTTATAGTGTGTTCCGTCTTCAGACAATACAGCTTTTGTTTTGCCAGAATTTGCATCACTACCTGCTCCGGGTTCTGTTAAACAGTAAGCTCCAAACCACTCTCCGGTAGCTAATTTAGGAATGTATTTTTTCTTTTGCTCTTCGGTCCCGTATAATAAAATAGGCATTGTACCAATACCGGTATGCGCTCCAAATGCTGTTGCTATACTTCCGGTTGCCCCCGAAATATAATCGCAAACCAACATGGTAGTTACAAAACCCATTCCGAGACCGCCATATTCTTCGGGAACGGCAACTCCTAAGAGCCCCATTTCTCCTGCTTTACGCATTATTTCTTCTGTAAGAGCATAATCTTTTTTCTCGAAACGTTCTTTTAAAGGCCAAATTTCTCTGTCTACGAACTCTTTAACAGAGTCGCGCATCATTTTTTGTTCTTCAGAAAAGTCCTCCGGAGTGAAAACGTTTTCTGCTTTGGTTTCTTTAACCAAGAACTCGCCTCCACGTGTTAAATCTTTATTTATTTCTTGTGTGCTCATGGCTTACTATTTTTTTAATTAATGAATTCATATATACCTGCTGCTCCTTGTCCGGTACCAACACACATGGTTACCATACCGTATTTGCTTTGCATGTTACGTTGGCGCATTTCGTCAAACAATTGTACAGACAGTTTAGCTCCGGTACAGCCAAGTGGGTGACCTAAAGCGATTGCACCCCCATTAACATTTACAATATCCGGATTAAGGTTTAAGGTTTTAATTACAGCTAATGATTGAGAAGCAAAAGCTTCGTTAAGCTCTATAAGTTCAACATCTTGTTGTTTTAACCCAGCTTGTTCTAATGCTTTAGGGATTGCTTTTACAGGACCAATTCCCATTATTCTTGGAGGTACTCCTGCTGCAGCATAACTTACAAGTCTGGCAACAGGTTCTAGATTAAGTTCTTTAACCATTTCTTCGCTCATTACCAGCACAAATGCAGCACCATCGCTCATTTGTGATGAATTTCCTGCTGTAACGCTACCTCCGGCAGCAAATACAGGGCGTAATCTTGAAAGTGCTTCAATAGAAGTATCTGCTCTTGGTCCTTCGTCTTTATCTACAGTATATTTTTTAGAGGCCTTTTTTCCGTTTTCATCTACATAAATATGCTCTACTTCTATAGGCACAATTTGATTGTTAAAACGACCTTCTGCTTGGGCTTTTAAGGCTTTTTGGTGCGATTTAAGTGCAAATTCATCTTGCTCTTCTCTGGCAATTTTGTATTCTTTTGCTACGGCTTCTGCTGTAAGCCCCATGCCCCAGTAGTAGTCTTCATGTCCTTGCTTTGCAATTTCGTAATCCGGTACCGGTTTGTAACCTCCCATAGGGATGTAGCTCATACTTTCAGATCCTCCAGCTATAATGCAATCTGCCATTCCGGCTTGTATTTTAGCTGTTGCAATGGCTATTGTTTCTAATCCTGATGCACAATAACGGTTTACGGTAACTCCCGGGACATCTTCAATTTTTAATCCCATTAACGAGATTAAACGGGCCATGTTTAGCCCTTGTTCTGCCTCGGGCATTGCATTTCCTACAATGACATCATCAATTCTTTTTTTGTCTAATTCAGGCACCTCTTTTAATAGGTACTCTATTGTTTCTGCAGCAAGCTCATCGGGTCTTTTAAATCTAAACAACCCTTTTGGAGCTTTGCCAACTGCTGTTCTATATGCTTTTACAATATATGCTGTTTTCATAATGGTAGTGTCTAAATGTTTTTTAGTTTCTTAACGGTTTACCAGTTTTTAACATGTGCTGAATGCGTTCTAACGTTTTACGTTCTGTACATAGGCTTAAAAAGGCCTCACGTTCAAGGTCTAATAGGTATTGTTCTGATACGAGTGTAGGCTCAGATAAATCACCTCCGGCCATTACGTAAGCTAATTTATTTGCTATTTTCTTATCGTGTTCGCTTATATAGTTTCCGGCTTCCATAGAATCTGTTCCTACCAAAAACATTCCTAATGCTTGCTTACCAAGCACTTTAATATCTTTACGCTGAATTGGCTTTGTGTAACCTGCTTCTGCCATAAGTAACGCATGCTTTTTGGCTTCTGCAATTTGGCGGTCTTTGTTTACAACAACGACATCTTTACCCGGTTGAAGAATTTTTAAATCAAAAGCTTCATAAGCAGAAGTTGATACTTTTGCCATTGCAATTGTTAAAAAATGCTCTCGTAAACGATTAAGTTCTACATCGTTTTTCTCGAAACTATCTGCAGCTCTAAGAGTCATTTCTTTGCTACCGCCACCACCAGGGATAACACCTACACCAAATTCTACAAGGCCAATGTAACTTTCTGCAGCAGCAACTACTTTATCTGCGTGCATAGAAAGCTCACAACCGCCACCTAGTGTCATGCCGTGGGGAGCTACAACTACCGGAATAGAAGAGTAACGTGCACGCATCATTGTATCTTGGAACATTTTTATGGCCATATTTAGCTCATCGTATTCTTGCTCTACAGCCATCATAAAAATCATTCCGATGTTAGCTCCTACCGAAAAGTTAGCGCCTTGGTTGCCAATTACCAATCCTTGGTAATTTTTCTCGGCTAAATCTATTGCTTTATTTATTCCCTGAAGAACACCACCTCCTATGGTATTCATTTTACTTCTAAACTCTAAGTTTAAAATGCCGTCTCCGAGGTCTTCTATTACAGCTTCACTGTTTTTCCAAACTTCATTAGATTTTCTGATGTTATCTAGAATAATGAAAGCATCTTGACCTGGTTTTTTAACATATTCTTGCTTTGGAATATCATAATAATACGTAGCCCCATCTTTTACGGTATAAAAACTTTCTATGCCTTTTTCTAGCATATTAGTTACCCACTCTGCAGGCTCTTTACCAAGGTCTTTAATTAAGGCAACACCTTCTTTAACACCAATAGCATCCCAAATTTCGAATGGACCGTTTTCCCACCCAAAACCAGCTTTCATAGCATCATCTATACGATATAGCTCATCTGAAATTTCAGGAATTCTATTTTGTACATAGGCAAATAATGAACCGAAGTTTTTACGGTAAAATTCTCCTGCTTTGTCTTTGCCGTTTACTAAAACTTTAAACCTGTCTATTGGTCTATCTATTGTTTTAGTAAGCTCTAAAGTGGCAAACTTTGCTTTTTGTGTTTTTCTGTATTCTAATGTATCAAGGTCTAATGCTAAAATTTCACTTTTACCATTTTCGCCTTTTACTTTTTTGTAAAATCCTTGTCCGGTTTTGCTACCCAGCCATTTATTATCTACCATTGTTTTAATAAAATCCGGTAGCTTAAATAAGTCGTGTGCCTCATCATTAGGGCAGTTTTCATAAATACCGTTAGCTACATGCACTAAGGTGTCTAACCCAACAACATCTACAGTTCTGAAAGTTGCAGATTTAGGACGGCCAATTACAGGTCCGGTTAGTTTATCTACTTCTTCTACGGTAAGCCCCATTTCTTTTACTTGATGGAATAGACTTTGAATACCGAAAATCCCAATTCTGTTACCAATAAAGGCAGGTGTATCTTTTGCAAGCACAGAGGTTTTGCCTAAAAATTTCTCTCCGTACATCATTAAGAAATCTACCACTTCTTTTTTACAGTTGGGTCCCGGTACAACCTCAAATAATTTTAAATAACGAGGAGGGTTAAAAAAGTGCGTTACGGCAAAATGTTGCTGAAAATCTTCACTTCGGCCTTCATTCATAAACTTAATAGGAATTCCCGAGGTGTTAGAGGTAACTAAAGTTCCCGGAGTTCTGTGCTTTTCTATTTGTTCAAAAACCTTTTGTTTAATATCTAAGCGTTCAACAACTACCTCAATAATCCAATCTACATCTTTTATTTTATGTAAATCGTCTTCAAGGTTTCCGGTTGCAATTCTGTTTGCAAATTTTTTATGATAAATTGGAGATGGATTAGATTTTAGGGCATTTGCTAAATTGTTATTTACAATTCTGTTTCTAACTGCTTTGTCTTGCAGTGTAAGTCCTTTAGCTTTTTCTTTTTCATCTAATTCTCTAGGGACGATATCTAGTAGTAATACCTCTGCACCAATATTGGCAAAATGACAGGCAATACCACTTCCCATAATTCCAGATCCAATAACGGCTACTTTGTTAATTCTTCTAATCATTGTTATGGTTGATTATTGTTATATATTTTTTTTTCTGTTATTAACTCGTTTATGATTTCTGTTACTTCAAAAAAGTGAAGTAATTTCTCTTGTGATACGTGTTGTTTTACAACTTCGTTAAACCTAAGCACTACTTTTTTAGAAAACTCTCTTTTTTCTTTACCAAAATCTGTTAAGTATATAAGAACACTACGACCATCGTTTGGATTGGGCTTTCTTTCTATTAACCCTTTTTCTTCCATACTTTTTAGTATTCTAGACAGACTGGTAGATTCCATACCCATTCTTGGTCCGAGAGCGGTAGAAGGTGTTCCGTCTTCCGGGTCTATGCTTAGCAACGTAAACCCGGTTGCCATGGTAGATCCTTCTTTACCGGCTTCTTCGTTATACATTCTGGCAACGGCTTGCCATGTTGTACGTAATGCGTAATCTATAGTTTTTTCTTTCATTTAATTTTTGAAATGCACCCAAATATAAAAAATATTTATTATGCATGCATAATAAAAATGTAAAAAAAATATTAAAAAAAAGCCCTTTAAAGAGAGGGCTTAAATAATGTTTTATTTATCGTGTTCGTAAATTTTGTTGTAGAGATCTTTGTAAATATCTTTTATAACTCTTCGTTTAAGCTTCATTGTAGGGGTAAGGTGACCACCATCTATGCTCCAGATATCCGGAGTAAGTTCAAAGCGCTTAATTTTTTCCCATTTACCAAACTTCTCATTAGCAAAATCTACTTCTTCTTGTATTCTGGAAATTAGTTTTGGGTTTTTAACAATTTCTTCATCACTTATGTAATCAATATTATGACGCTTTGCCCATTCTTTTACAAATTCAAAGTTTATTTGAATAAGCGCTGCAGGCATTTTTTCTCCTTCGCCTATAACCATGGCTTGTTCTATAAAACGAGACTGTTTAAGCTGATTTTCTATAAGTGCAGGAGCAATGTACTTACCTCCGGAGGTTTTAAACATTTCTTTTTTACGGTCTGTAATTTTTAAAAAGCCTTCTTCATCTATTTCTCCAATATCTCCGGTGTGAAAGTAATCTCCAGATATCACTTCGGCAGTTTTATCAGGATCTTTGTAATATCCCATCATTACATTCGGGCCTTTAACTAATATTTCTCCGTCGTCGGCAATTTTAACCTCTACATTATCTATTACTTTACCAACTGTACCTATTTTAAAGCCTCTGTTGCGCTGATCGTTTACAGAAACAACCGGTGAGGTTTCGGTTAAGCCATAGCCTTCCATAATTGGTAATTCGGCTGCAGCGAAAACTCTGGCTAAACGAGGTTGTAATGCGGCACTACCGGAAACCATCAGTGTTAAATTGCCTCCTAAGGCTTCTTTCCATTTACTGAAAATTAGTTTTCTGGCAATCTTAAGTTTAAACTCATACCACCAACCATTTGCTCCGTAAGGCTCATATTTTAAACCAAGTTCTATTGCCCAGTAGAATAATTTTTTCTTGATACCACTTAAATCTTCACCTCGCGCATAAATTTTATCATATACTTTTTCGTAAAGCCTTGGTACGGCTGTCATTACATGGGGTTTTACTTCTTTTAGGTTATCGCTAATTTTCTCGATAGATTCTGCAAAGAAAATTTCTATACCACAATATTGATATAGGTATAAAATCATGCGTTCAAAGACATGACATACCGGTAAAAAACTTAATGCGCGAGCTTTACCGTGATGAAGGGGAACGCGTTTTTCGCTATCTATAACATTTGAAACAATATTGTTATGTGACAGCATTACACCTTTGGGCTTTCCGGTGGTTCCGGAAGTGTAAATTAGTGTAGCTAAATCTGAAGGTTTTACAGCTTCTTTTCTTTTTTCTACTTCTTCTTGTAAACTTTCGTCTTTGCCAAGCTCTAAAAGCTCTTTCCAGTTAGGTTCTCCTTTAATATCATCAAAAGTATAAATACCTTTTAGCTTAGTGTTGTCTTTTACAGCTTTAAGTTTTTCTAATAATTCTTTATCTGAAACGAAACAAAAAATAGATTCTGAATGATTTAAAATGTACTCGTAATCTTCTTTAGAGATTGTAGGGTATATAGGAACGTTTTGAGCACCAATTTGTAAAATTCCAATATCTACTACATTCCATTCTGTTCTGTTATTTGTACTAATAACCGCAATCTTATCATTAGGTTGAACTCCTAATTTTACAAGCGCTCTACTTATAGCATTGGCTTTATCTATATACTCTTTAGTAGAAATAGAATGCCAATTACCATTATATTTTGTGGTAAAAGCTTTGCTTAAATTATATTGTTCTAACTGGTAATATGGAAAGTCAAATAATCGGGTAATTTTTGTCGCCATAATTAGTTTTTAATGCAGTATTGCAAAGTAAAAAAATAATGGCATTTAACAAAGCACAAGTAAACTATACTGTACTTGCTTTTATTTGAGGGAGTTAAAGTTAAAAGAGCGTGCATTAGCACGCTCTTTTTCTTAACCGTTTGGTATTTATTTATGCAGTTCTACCCATTTTCTGGCGTTTACAAAGGCTTCTAACCATGGTGAAACTTGATCTTTTCGGTTTTTAGGATAGTAGCCCCAGTTCCATGGGAAAATTGAGCGTTCAAAGTGTGGCATTGTAACTAAATGTCTACCACAATCTGAAGCTAACATGGCTGTATTAAAGTCAGATCCGTTAGGGTTAGATGGGTAACCTTCGTGCTGGAATTTGGCCACAATATTATATTTGTCTTCACTATACGGAAAACTAAATTTTCCCTCTCCGTGCGCAGACCAAATTCCTAATGTAGCACCAGCTAAACTTTTAAGCATTATTGAGTTGTTAGGTTGTATTGTAACTGCACTAAATGTACATTCAAACTTATGAGAGTCGTTATGAAGCATTTTAGGTTTTTGTTGATGCGTAGGATTTATTAAGCCTAATTCAATAAATAATTGACATCCGTTACAAATGCCTAATGACAAGGTGTCTTCTCTGTTAAAAAAGTTTTGCAAAGCGGTATTTGCTTTTTCGTTGTATAAAAAAGCGCCTGCCCAACCTTTTGCAGAACCTAAAACATCTGAATTAGAAAATCCACCAACTGCACCTATAAAGTTTACATCTTTTAAGCTTTCTCTTCCGGAAATCAAATCGGTCATGTGAACATCTTTCACTTCAAAACCGGCTAAATACATTGCGTTGGCCATTTCGCGCTCAGAGTTACTACCTTTTTCGCGTATAACGGCAGCTATAGGCTTATGTTTTTTTACAATTGCAGGAGCAACAACATCGTTTAAATTACCTGTAAAATGTTTTGGAAAGTTATAAGTTATAGGCTGCTTTTTGTAGTTAGTAAAACGTTCTTTTGCTTTTTCAGCTCCGCTTTGTTTTTTGTCTAGCAAATAAGAGGTTTTAAACCAAATGTCTCTGAGTTTTGTTATGCTAAAGCTATATGATTGTTTTTGATTTTTAATAAAAAGTCTGTCGCCTTCTACAACTGTGCCAATTGTGTAAAACGGGACATTATTGGTTTTTAAAAGTGCTTCAATTTCTGGTTTAGCCTGAATTACAATTCCGGTATTCTCACTAAATAATAACTTAATGCTGTCTGTTTCTTGTAAAGAACTTAAATCTATGGCAGCTCCTAAATCTACTTCTGCAAAGCACATTTCTAAAAGCGTAGTTATAAGTCCACCACTAGAAATATCGTGGCCGGCAGAAATTAAATTTTGGTTAATAGCCTCTTGAATTGTATTAAAAGCAGTTTTAAAGAACTTACTATCTTTTATAGTAGGAGTTTCTGCGCCTATTTTATTAATTATTTGTGCAAATGATGAGCCACCAAGTTTAAATTTATCTTGAGAAAAATTAATGTAGTATAGCTTACCGCCATCACGCTGTAATACAGGTTCTACAACTTTAGTAATATTGTTACAGTGAGCTGCAGCCGAAATAATTACAGTACCGGGAGCAATAACTTCATCGTTCGGGTATTTTTGTTTCATAGATAACGAATCTTTACCCGTTGGAATATTTATACCGAGCTCTATGGCAAAGTCAGAACACCCCTTTACAGCCTGATACAAGCGAGTATCTTCGCCTTCATTTTTACAAGGCCACATCCAGTTTGCCGATAAACTAACACTTTTTAAACCGTTGGCAAGCGGAGCCCAAATAATATTGGTAAGTGCTTCTGCAATACTGTTACGACTACCGGCAACAGGGTCTATTAAAGCACTTATTGGGGCATGCCCAATGGCTGTAGCTACGCCTTGTTTACCGTTATAATCTAACGCCATAACCCCAACATTGTTAAGCGGTAATTGTAATGGTCCGGCGCATTGTTGTTTTGCAACTCTACCTGTTACACATCGGTCTACTTTATTTGTGAGCCAATCTTTACAACCAACCGCTTCTAATTGCAAAACATGCTCTAAGTAAGTTTCTATTTGGTTTTGATTATAGTTTACATCACTGTATTTTTTGTTTACGGTAATGTCTTTCATAATGGTTTTAGGAGAGCTGCCAAACATATCTGAAAGCTCTAAATCTATAGGTTTATCTCCGGTTGATGATGATTTAAATGTAAACCTATTATCGCCGGTAACAGTACCTACTTCATACATAGGAGATCGCTCTCGTTCGGCTACTTCTTGTAAAATAGTTAAAGATTCCTCACCTACAATTAACCCCATGCGTTCTTGGCTTTCATTGCCAATAATTTCTTTGGCAGAGAGGGTAGGATCTCCAACAGGAAGCTTATCTAAATCTATTTTTCCACCGGTTTCTTCAACTAATTCAGACAAACAATTTAAGTGTCCGCCGGCACCATGATCATGAATAGATACTATAGGATTCTCATCACTTTCTACAAAACCTCTAATGGTATTGGCTGCTCTTTTTTGCATTTCGGGGTTAGAGCGTTGTATGGCATTAAGTTCTATACCGCTACTAAACTCTCCGGTATCGGCCGATGAAACAGCTGCACCACCCATACCTATACGGTAGTTTTCACCACCAAGAACAACTATTTTATCGTCTTTTTTAGGAATGTCTTTTTTGGCTTGCTCTTGTTTACCGTAGCCAACACCACCGGCAAGCATTATAACTTTATCAAAGCCTAATTTTCTGGCATCTTCTTCGTGTTCAAATGTAAGAACAGAACCTGCAATAAGTGGTTGACCGAATTTATTTCCAAAATCTGAAGCACCGTTAGACGCTTTTATTAAAATATCCATTGGTGTTTGGTATAGCCAATCACGCTCTTGCATGGCTTTTTCCCAGGGTCTTGTTGCTTCTAGTCTTGAGTAAGACGTCATATAAACAGCTGTTCCGGCTAATGGTAAAGAGCCTTTACCTCCGGCTAATCTATCTCTTATTTCACCACCGCTTCCGGTTGCGGCACCATTAAACGGCTCTACGGTTGTGGGGAAATTATGTGTTTCTGCTTTTAACGATATTACAGAGTTAAAGGGTTTTTTTGTATAAAAATCTGGCTTGTTAGCGCTTTTAGGAGCAAACTGTTCTACTTTAGGGCCTTGTATAAAAGCAACATTGTCTTTGTAAGCAGATACAATATAATTTGGGTTAGTTTCTGAGGTTTTTTTAATGAGTTTAAACAACGATGTAGGTTGTTCTTTACCGTCTATAACAAAAGTTCCGTTAAAAATTTTATGTCGGCAGTGTTCAGAATTAACTTGAGAGAAACCAAAAACCTCAGAGTCGGTAAGTTTTCTGCCTAATTTAGTAGCTAAGTTATTTAGGTATTCTATTTCTTCATCGCTTAAAGCCAATCCTTCCTTTTCATTATAAGCAGCAATATCATCAATCTCTTTAATTGGCTCTGGCTCAATATTAATAGTAAAAATATCTTGATTTAGCTCACTATATTTTTGAGACAACATGGGATCAAAATCTTCATAATCTTGAGTTGCGGATGTAAACTCTTCAATTCTTACAATACCTGTTATTCCCATGTTTTGAGTAATTTCTACTGCATTAGTGCTCCACGGGGTTACCATAGCGGCTCTGGGACCAACAAAAAAAGCATCAATAGATGCTTTGTTTATTTGAGGTGCGTTGCCAAAAAGCCATGATAATTTTTTAATGTCTTGCTCAGAAAGTGTAGTGTTTACCTGAAGCGCATAAACCTTTTGCTCAGGGTTTCCGAAGAAAAGAATCATGTATGTTTAGTTTGTGTTGTTGTACAATTTTGAAAGTGCAAAGGTAATTTTTTCTGTTTAATATTTGGACTTCAGAGAATTAAAAAAAGCATTATTGCCATTTGTTTTCTGCTTCCGGGCCTCCCCATAATATAGTAGCTAAATATGGATTGTCTATAAACGGATTTCTGTTGCCTTGTGCGCTATAAATAATAGTGTTTCTTTGAATTTCTATTTCAGAAACAGGGTCTTCGGCATTCCATTTTAAAAATAATGATAAACTGCCTACATCAGAAAAACTTTCATTATAGCGTAAATTCAAATACATAATCATTCGTGCCACATCTCCTTTCCACTCATCACCCGGAAACCATTTGTTGCCATCTACAAGCGCATAATTACCACTACCGTCTGTGAAGGGGTAGTTGCTTCGTTGCGAATTTACCGATGCATCGCACGTTCGTAAATGATGTAAGTCTCCAATAGCAGTATTGCCAATTAATGACCTCGGATAAACGTGTTCTGTGTTAAAAGTTTGAGGCTGGTGTGGGTTATTAGGCGATGTGTATTCGTTTTTGTTTCTGCTTTCGCTACTATAAATTAAAACAACATTTTCAGGATTATTACTATCCTCATCTGCATCATACAAATAATTATGTCTTTCTCCGTACGATAAAATATTTGTGTGCATTGCAATGGTATGCGCTGCTAACTCATCTTTTAAAGCATCAGGGTTTTTGTAAAAAACAACATCATTGTAATACTCTTTAATTGATGTAGGGATGTTAAAACTTATGGTTTCTTGCTCTGTTACTTTTGTTGAGGTAGTGTCTTTAGAGCAGCTTAAAATAAATAAGCTTAAAAATAAGGTAAGTAGTTTCATAGTTTTTTATTGATGTTTTTTTAATAGGGCCATGTAAAAACCATCAAATCCGGTTTTGTGTGCTAAAATAGTATTCTCGTTTATTAGTGTAAAATCTTTTCCGTTTTCTGAAGCTAAAAAGTTTTTTATTTGCTCTTGATTTTCTGATGGTAAAATAGAGCAAGTAGCATATACTAAATTACCTCCCGGTTTAACCATTTTACTATAATCATGTAAAATAATTTTTTGAGTTTTATTAAGCTCTTTTATAAACTCTGGTTTAAGTTTATATTTTGCATCGGGATTACGTTTTAAAACACCTAAACCACTACAAGGAGCATCTATTAAAACGGCATCTGCAGAATGGTGTAGTTTTTTAATTACTTTAGTAGAATCTATTACCCTTGTTTCTATATTAAAAGCACCATTTCTTTTGGCTCTTTTTTTAAGCTCTAAAAGTTTATTTTTATAAATGTCTAAAGCTATAATCTGACCTTTATTTTTCATTAAGGAAGCTAAATGAAGTGTTTTACCGCCTGCTCCCGCACAAGCATCTACAACTCGCATGCCTGGTTTTACTTGTAAAAAAGGTGCAACCAATTGTGAAGATGCATCTTGAACCTCAAATAAACCCTTTTTAAAGGCATCTGTTCTAAATACATTGGTTCTTTGTTTTAACACCAATGCATCTGGATAACTATCTAAGAAAACCGTTTCTATATTATCTTTTAATAGAATTTGTTTTAGGTCTTCTTTAGTAGTTTTTAGTGTGTTTACACGCAATACAACTTGAGCTTGCCTATTCATGGCGTCCATTTCTTTGGTCCAAGTAGCTTCACCTAATTCTTTAACGCCTAAATCGTCTAGCCAATCGGGAATAGAAACTCTATATTTTCTTGTTTCTTGTAAAGAGTTGTAAGCTTTTATTATAGCTTTAAAATTGGGGTTTTTAAATTCTTCCCAATCAGGTATATTTATCTTATTTATTACAGCCCAGGCAGTAAATATTTTCCATAAATCATCATTTGAATAGGGCTCATAAGCACTAACGATTTCAGCATATAAGCGTTTTAATCTAACAATATCATATATGGTTTCTGCAACAAAAGCCCTGTCTCGAGCTCCCCAACGCTTATTACTTTTTAAAAGTTTTTCTACAGCTTTATCTGCATAAACATTATTCAAAAAAATTTCATGTAAACCATTTATAACTCCAAGGGCTAAATTTCTATGTAGTCTCATACAATAATTAAAATTGCTTGCAAAGGTATTGCTTTAAACACAAACCTGTATTTTTAGCATAAATTTAAAAAGTATGCACACTAGAATCTTACTATTATTTACAGCTTTAGTTTTGTTTTTATCATGCAAGCACCAACCTGAATTAGAACCCATAAGCAATGTGCTTGTTAAAGATGTTTACTCAGACAGTTTAAGCATAAGAGCTATTGAGGTTTTAAACGATGGTAATTTAGCGTTTGCAGCCAATAATGGAACATACGGTTTATACAATGTAAAAAACAATACCGTTAACACATCAATAATGATGTATGATTCTGTACCGGTTCATTTTAGAGCTGTTGCTCATACTGCTTCTGATTTTTTTATGCTGAGTATAGGAAACCCTGCATTGTTATACAAAACAGGCGATAATGGAGTAATGGAGTTAGTGTACACAGAGCATCATGAAAAAGTTTTTTATGACAGTATGGTATTTTGGAATGATGAAGAAGGAATTGCCATGGGAGATCCAACAGATGATTGCTTATCGGTTATTATAACCAGAGACGGCGGACAAACATGGACAAAACTGTCGTGTGATTTATTACCGGTTGTAACACCAAACGAAGCTGCTTTTGCGGCTAGCAATACTAATATAGCTGTTGTTAACAATCATACTTGGATTGTTAGTGGCGGAGCAAAAAGTAATGTTTATTATTCTCCAGATAAGGGTAAAAGTTGGCAAGTTTATACCACTCCAATTGTACAAGGAGAAAGCACACAAGGTATATACTCTGTTGCTTTTTATGATGACAAAAACGGAATTGTTATGGGAGGTGATTACACAAAACCAGAATTAAATAATGCTAATAAGGCAATTACAAAAGATGGCGGTAAAACATGGCAATTAGTTGCCAACAATAGAGAGCCCGGTTACAGATCTTGTGTGCAGTATGTGCCTAATAGTAATGCTAAACAAATTGTTGCTGTTGGTTTTAAAGGGATTGATGTTTCTAATGATGGAGGCAAAACCTGGTCTCACCTGTCTGATGAAAGTTTTTATACAATCAGGTTTGTGAATGATAGTTTAGCCTATGCGGCCGGAAAAAACAGAATAGCACAACTTACTTTTAAAAGAAAAGGGCAGTAAAACTGCCCTTAAACCCAACCACTTAATAACTATATAAAACCTACAGCTATATTTTAACCACTTTAAAATGAGAACCGTGTTTAACGTAATATACTCCGTGGCAAGTATAGTATCTCTTTTTTCCAACGGTTACAACTTTGTAACCTTTAGGTAACGTTCTAATTGTAATTCCAACAGGTGGTTTTACAAATACGTACTTACCATTTCTTTTTTTATACCATTTACCATTTTCGTGGTAATAGGTTGTTTTTTTAAATACAACAACTTTAGGATTATGTAGTTTTACTGCTACAACTCTTGCTCTTGGTGCTTGTGCACTGGCTGTTACAGTACATGAACTAAAAGTAATTGCAACTATTAAAGCCAGAGCAAATAATTTTACTAGTTTCATAACATTTAAGATTTAAGGTTTGTTTATATATAAGACTCTGAGGGTGTAAAAAGGTTTAATTTTAAATAAAAAAAAAGAGACAATTTTGCCTCTTTTAGTTTTTAAATTTGCGGTTGTTACGCAATCGTTTTAAAAGCTCTTTATTAAAGTCGTCTTCTGTTTTTTTAAGCAAGATTATTTTTTTAGCAGAGAACACTTGCTTTAATTTAGCTACTAATTTTTTTCTGGCTTCTAACCGTTGGGTTTCTATGTCTAGCATTTTAGAAAGCACGGCATTTGCCTCTTGTTCAGACATATCTATAAAGCCTTGGTTTCTAAATTTAGCTTTAATCTCATTAAATTCTACTCTGCGCAATTGCGAAATAGTTTCTTCGTACTCATTATAAATGGGCCAAAACTTCTGAGCTTCTGCAGTAGATAAAGAGAGTTTATCTGTTATGTACGCTATTTTTAGCGCTTTAATCTTGCTATGGCGGTCATCTTGTGCTCGTGTTGTAATACTACAAAAGAACACTAAAACCAATAAAGTATAATAAAAGCGTTTCATGATTGTGCTTAGTTTGTATCGGTTAAATTAATGTTATTTAATGCGTCTATTTCGTTAGATAGGTATTCTACCATGTTTTCTTCGTCTATAACTTCTTGCTCTAATTGTATTTGCTCTAATTCTTTTTCGTTAAATAAGTTGGCAAGATCTAATGTGCTTATATCTGAACTTTTAAACTGAATATATTCTTCTATTTCTGTAACGGCAACAGTATCAAAACTTACAGGTTTTTTATTAAAAACACCTAATGAAATTAATAAAACTATAGATGCTGCGACAGCACTCAAATAGTAAAGAGGTTTAATATTAACAATTTTACCTTGTTTTTTAGTACTAAATACGTTTTTAGCTATTCTGTCTTCTAATGAATCAAAATAACCTTTTGGTACAATAAAGCCATCAGTTTGAGGCAAGAAAGAGGTATCTACCTCTAAACGCTCAAAAAGTTTATCCTGAAAATCAGTAAAGTAATTTTCGGGAAGTTGCATTACTTTATGTTGTTTCTTTTTGTTTTTCATTGCTAATTGTTAGACCATTTTTTTTACAAAAGGTTTAATTTGATTGATTAGTTATATACTCTTCTATTTTTTTTACAGCATGATGATACGATGCTTTTAAAGCACCTACAGAAGTTTCTAAAACTTCTGCAATTTCATCATACTTCATGTTTTCAAAATATTTCATGTTAAAAACCAAGCGTTGTTTTTCCGGTAAGGTGGCTAAGGCTTTTTGTAATGTTAATTGAGCTTGATCACCATCAAAATATACATCAGATGTTAAATTACTTACCATTTTTTCTTGAAGCTCTTGGGTTGTAAGGCTGTACTTTTTTGCCTTGTTGTTTAAAAAAGTAATGCTCTCGTTAGTAGCTATACGATACATCCAAGAATACAAGGCACTATTTTCTTTAAAATTATGAATGTTTTTAAAAATTTTAATGAATGTATTTTGCAATACATCATCTGCATCATCGTGGTTTAACACAATTCTTCTAATATGCCAATACAAGCGCTCTTGGTAAGTTACCACTAATGTTCTAAACGCTTGCTCTTGTTGCGTTTTGTCTTTTAATTGGGCGACTAATTGGGCTTCTTGAGTCAAAATTTGGGTTGTTTAGCTGCTTTTATTAGACCTAAATTAACGGTAAAGGTTTAATTTATGGAACAAAACACAGGTGTATTTCATCGAATAATACAAACTTTTAATCGATAAGGGCTTTTTTTTAGTTACTTTTGTGAAGGCACTAAGCTGTTGAAAATCAGCATAAAATGATTAGTTAGCCTAAATTTGTGTCCCCCATAAAGTACCAACTTTTGTTGGTACTTTATTTATTCAAAAGATTGCATTTCTACCAACTTTTTATAGGTTCCATTAAGCTGCAAAAGCTCATTATGAGTGCCTTGTTCTACAATTTCTCCTTTATGCATAACAACAATTACATCGGCATTTTGTATGGTAGATAACCTATGGGCTATAACAACAGAGGTTCTATTTTTCATCATGTTTTCTAGTGCTTTTTGCACTAGTTTTTCGCTTTCTGTATCTAAAGCAGAAGTTGCTTCATCTAACACCATTATTGGCGGATTTTTTAACACTGCTCTGGCAATAGATAAACGCTGTTTTTGACCGCCACTGAGCTTGCCACCTGCATCGCCTATATTTGTATTAAAACCGTTTGGTAGCTCAGATATAAACTCAAAAGCATTAGCAACCTTAGCAGCCTCTTCAATTTCTTGTTGAGAAGCATCCAGTTTTCCTAACATTAAATTGTTAGCTACCGTATCGTTAAATAAAATAGAGTCTTGTGTAACAATTCCCATTAAGGCTCGTAATGATTCTTTTTTAATGTCTTTAATATTAACACCATCTATTTCTATGCTCCCCGAGGTAACATCGTAAAACCGAGTTAGTAAGTTGGCAATTGTACTTTTACCACTACCGGATTGCCCAACAAGTGCAACGGTTTTTCCTTTTTCTATTTCTAATGAAAAGTTTTTAAGCACTAAATCATCTTCATATTTAAACGATACGTTTTTAATTGAAATACGCTCATTAAAACTGTTTTTTTCTATGGCATTAGGAGCATCTACAATTGTGTTTTTGGTTTCAAGTACTTGCAATACTCGCTCTGCAGCTGCATTTCCTTTTTTAACTCCGTATGACGCTTTACTAATTGCTTTTGCCGGAGTTAAAATATTGTAGGCCAGCCCCATGTATGCAATAAAAGAAGAAGAGTCTAAGGTTTGATCTACCAATACCATTTTGCCTCCAAACCAAAGGAGAATACCAATTACTAAAATTCCTAAAAATTCGCTGGTTGGAGATGCTAAATTTTGCCTGTTAAGTAAGCTGTTAGAAAAATGAAAAAACTTAGTGGTAGATTCTTTAAATTTTTCTGTGAACTTATTTTCTGCATTAAACGCTTTAATGACACGTAAGCCCGATAGGGTTTCTTCAATTATTGATAAAAAAGTGCCTTGTTCTTTCTGAACCTTATCTGATTTACGTTTTAATGATTTACCAACTCTAGAAATTAAAATTCCTGCAATAGGAATAAAAATAAACACAAAAATGGTAAGCTTAACACTAATGGCAAACATTGCAATTATGGTAAAGAAAATAGTAAGAGGCTCACGAACAATTAGCTCTAAAATTGATAAAAAAGAATGCTGAATTTCTAATACATCTGATGTGATTCTGGCAATAATATCACCTTTTCTTTTTTCAGAAAAATACGAGATAGGTAATGAAACTATTTTTTTGTACATCTCGTTTCTGATGTCTTTTAAAACCCCATTTCGTAAAAAAGTAATAAAATACATTGCCAAGTAATTAAATATGTTTTTAAACAAAAACAAAGTAATTACCAGCGATATAACAAAAACCAAAGCTTTCATTTGGTCTTCGCCGGCATATTGGGTAACAGTGTAATTTAAATACTCTTTACCGAATGATTTTATATTGCTAATTCCGGTAAATTCAGGTTTTTGATAAATACGTTGTGTTTTATCAAACAACACATCGAGCATTGGTATTAGGGCAACAAAAGATAAAGCACTAAATAAGGCGTATAATACATTGAAAAAGATGTTAAGAAAACCATATTTTTTATATGGTTTAGCAAAACGTAGTATTTTTTTAAAATAGTTCATTAAAGGTTAAGTTGGGTGATTATACGGTTTATTTTATTATCTAACTCTTGCTCTACAGTATTAAAATTATCTATACTATTTAAAGTAGTTTTTACACTAAAGTAGAATTTAATTTTAGGTTCTGTACCACTTGGTCTGGCTGCTATTTTTGTGCCGTCTTCTGTATAGAAAATCAGCACGTTAGATTTTGGAATATTTATAGGCTCAGTTTCATTAGAAATCATGTTCCTAGCCTCAGAGGCTAAGTAATCTTCTAACATTACCACTTTACTGCCATCTATTTCTTGTAAAGGGTTGTTTCTAAAATTAGCCATCATTTGTTTGATTTCTTCAGCTCCTTGAATTCCTTTTTTTGTGATAGATATGAGTTTTTCTTTATAAAAACCAAGCTCTTTGTAACATAAAACCAGCTCTTTAAAAAACGAGCTTCCTTTGGCCTTTGCGGTAGCTGCAATTTCGCAAGCCAGTAGGGTAGAAGTAACGGCATCTTTATCTCTAACAAAATCGCCCACCATAAAGCCAAAACTTTCTTCGCCACCACCAATAAAAGCTTGCTCCGGGTGATCTTTAATCATTTTGGCAATCCATTTAAAACCGGTTAATCCTACTTTACATTCTACATTGTAAGCAACAGCCAAGTCGTTCATCATAGGAGTCGAAACAATGGTTGAGCCAATAAACTCGTTACCGGTTATCTTATCAGCATTTTTCCATTGGTCTAATAAAAACTTGGTCATTAAAACCATTGTTTGATTGCCGTTTAAGAGTCTTAGCTTTCCGTTTAAATCTCTTACAGCAATACCTAATCTATCACAATCAGGATCAGTACCTATTACAATATCTGCATTAATTTCTTCGGCTTGTTGCAATGCAAGTGTTAATGCCTCGGGCTCTTCGGGATTTGGAGATTTAACCGTAGGGAAATTACCATCCGGTGTGGCCTGTTCTTTAACTATATGTACATTGTAACCGGCTTTTTCTAATACTTTCGGTACTATGGTTATAGAGGTTCCGTGAAGCGAAGTAAAAACAACTTTTAGTTTATTTTTGTTTGGCGCATTAAAATTACCGTTTTGTAAAGAGGCATTAATAAACGCTTCATCTATTTTGGTGTCTATAAAATCAATATTGTTTGGATTAGCCTCAAAATTGATGTCGCCAAAATCTAAACTATTAATTTCTTCTATTATTTCTTGATCTTGTGGTGGCACAACTTGCCCACCATCTGTCCAATACACTTTATAACCATTATATTCCGGTGGGTTGTGAGATGCTGTTAGCACTATACCACAATGGCAGTTTAAATATTTAACGGCAAAAGAAAGCTCTGGTGTAGGGCGAAGTTCTGAGAATAAAAATACTTTAATACCATTTGCCGAAAACACATTGGCTACTACTTGTGCCAGCTCTTTACTGTTTTTTCGGCAATCAAAAGCAATTGCTACTTGTAATTGTTTATTTGGATAAACCTTTTTAAGGTAATTGCTTAATCCTTGGGTGTTTTTTCCTAAAGTATATTTATTAATTCTGTTGGTACCAACTCCCATAATACCACGCATTCCACCTGTACCAAATTCAAGGTCTTTATAAAAACTTTCTTGAAGTGTTTCTTTATCAGTAGCTATTAATTCTTTTACGAGTTTTTGGGTATGCTCATCAAAAGTTGGGGTAAGCCAAGATTGTGCTTTTTCTAAAACCTGCGAATAATCTATACTCATAAGCCGTTAAAGTTTAAGCAAAGGTATGTAATATTCGTTTTTTATAAAGATTCAATGTTAGAAACTTCTTTAATAGTGTATCGTCTATCACTTTTTCTGTTACGCAAAATTATTTCGCCCAGAAAACCGGCTAAAAATAATTGTGTACCAATAATCATGGTAGTTAAAGCAATATAAAACCAAGGGTTTTGTGTAACTAAAATACTGGGTCGATTATGGTAAAGCTTATAAAGTTTTTCTACACCAATATAGCCGGCAGAGCAGAAACCAACTATAAACATGAGCACCCCGAGAGCGCCAAACAAGTGCATGGGTCTTCTACCGAATTTAGACAAAAACCAAATGGTTATTAAATCTAAAAAGCCGTTAATAAACCTGTCTGCACCAAATTTAGTTTTCCCATATTTTCGGGGTTGGTGCTGTACTACTTTTTCTGTGATGTTTGTAAACCCTGCATTTTTGGCAAGCACGGGAATGTACCTGTGCATTTCGCCGTAAACATCTATATGCTTAATAACTTCTTTTTTGTAGGCTTTAAGTCCGCAATTAAAATCGTGCAGAGAAAGTCCTGAAGTTTTTCGGGCTGCCCAATTAAAAAGTTTAGAGGGAATATTTTTTGTTATAACAGAATCGTATCGCTTTTTTTTCCAACCGGAAACTAAATCGTAGTCCTGTTTAGTTATAAGTGCAAACAGTTCTGGTATTTCTTCGGGGTTATCTTGTAAATCGGCATCCATGGTAATAATAACATCGCCTTTTGCAATTTCAAACCCGGCATGCAGTGCTTGCGATTTTCCGTAGTTTTTTAAAAACCTTATGCCTTTAACATTTTTGTTGTTTTTAGATAAGGTTGTGATGGTTTGCCAAGAGCCGTCGGTGCTTCCGTCGTCAATAAAAATAATCTCATAAGAAAAACGATTGGATTGTAAAACGTTTACAATCCAATCGTGTAATTCTTGTAATGATTCTTGTTCGTTAAGTAGTGGTATTACTACTGATATGTTCATGAACTATGATTTCTTTAATTGGAAATCAAAAATACAAATTAGTATTCACTTTGGGTTTTTTTCATTACTAACCCGGCAATAAGCGATATAATAAAACCAAAGAAAAGGTTCATAACAATGGCTACAGGGTAACCAATCCAGAAATATTGTTTACCCATTTCTATTTGTTGGTCTATTTGCTCTGATGTTAACTTACTGTTAGCTTGGAGTTCTGCACGCTGAAGCTCCATAACATTATCTACAAAATCAGGATCTAAAACATTGGCTTGAATGTATTGGTATAAAACACCAATGAGTGCTCCTACTAAGGCTGCTCCTAATCCAATTTTTAGAGCTTGTCCCAAGCTTAGCATTCCGGCATTTGCTTTTTTAAAGTTTAAAATGCCAAGGGTAAGCACTACCGCCATAATAACTAAACCAATAACACCTATGGTCCAGTTACGCTCATAATGCATATCCATAGAGTAAAGCATTAATCCGAAAATCAAGCTAATACCTCCAAGAATTAAACCATACGTTAAAGCAAATTTTCCTGTTTTGGGTGGTTGTTGTTCCATAATTGAGTTTTTTTATAGTTTTTTAGTTGTTAGTATTAGTACTAAGTTACAACAAAGTGTTACAATTTTTGTAAAAAAATAATGAATTAAATTTTTTAAAAATTATTGATGTTGATTTGTAAAAATTATATAAATTTGCAGCTCGAAAATTACGAGAATAAAAGTCTAAGTACGATGAAAAAAGGAATACATCCGGAAAATTATAGATTAGTAGCATTTAAAGATATGTCTAACAACGATATCTTTATCACTAAATCTACTGCAGATACAAAAGAGACTATCGAGGTTGATGGTGTAGAGTACCCACTTGTTAAATTAGAAATTTCAAGAACGTCTCATCCTTACTATACTGGTAAAGCTAAGTTAGTAGATACTGCCGGACGTATTGATAAGTTTAAGAACAAATACGCTAAGTTTAAGAAATAAGTTTACAAACAATATATTGTAAAGCCTTCTGTTTTCAGAAGGCTTTTTTATTTTTACAAAAAAATAACTTGCATGAACTATATTCTTTTTGACGGTCCGGCAAAAAAATCGCTCTTGCCTTTTACTTTTACTAGGCCTGTGGCAGATATTAGAGTTGGAATTTTAACAATAAGAGAAAAGTGGCAACGTTTTTTAGGCACAAATACCTCTACACTTACAGAACCTTATTTATCTGTTAAATATCCGTTACAAGAAAAAGAAGAAAACATACTTATAAACGCCTCGTTTTTACCTAACAAAGAGTTAGTTACCATTATTAAAAACCTAAAACCAAACGAAGTTGTTTTTTACAACAATCAAATAGTTGCTTTTTACGCTAACAAAGTAGAGAATCAGGTAGATTTTAATAATTACAAAAGCATAGCATATACCGGAAAAGTAGAACAAATAACACATACATGGGATATTTTTTCTAAAAACAAACAAGCGCTTGAAGCAGATTTTGAGCTTTTAACCAATGGAAGAACAAGTAAGCCAATACCAGATACCGTTCAAGTACTTGGAAAAGAAAACATTTTTATAGAAGAAGGGGCAGAACTTAGTTTCTGTACTATTAATGCTACTACCGGACCTGTTTATATTGGTAAAAATGCCCAAATAATGGAAGGTGTGCTCATTAGAGGAGGTTTAGCCTTAGCAGAAGGGAGTGTGCTTAAAATGGGAGCTAAAATTTACGGGCCAACTACTATTGGTCCTTACTGTAAAATAGGAGGAGAAGTAACCAATTCTGTTATTTTTGGTTATTCTAACAAAGCACACGAAGGTTATTTAGGCAACTCTGTTTTAGGAGAATGGTGCAATATTGGGGCAGACTCTAACACTTCTAACCTAAAAAACAACTATGCGCAAGTAAGGTTGTGGAGCTACGAAACCGAAAATTTTGCTAAAACCGGTTTGCAGTTTTGCGGATTAATGATGGGAGACCATAGCAAGTGTGCCATTAATACAATGTTTAATACCGGTACTGTAGTAGGTGTTAGCGCTAATATTTTTGGTAGTGGTTTTCCAAGAAATTTTATACCAAGTTTTAGCTGGGGAGGAGCATCTGGAATGACAACCTACCAAACCAGAAAGGCTTTTGAAGTTGCACAAATTGTGATGCAACGAAGAGGAATAGAGCTTACTGAAGCCGACAAGCAAATATTGCAACATGTATTTAATGAAACTAAAAAATGGCGAAAAGACTAAATGTTTGATTTTTAGTAAATAAGCTTTGGGTAATCAAAGCAAAAAAACAGTATTAGGTTTTTCCTCTAAATTTTTGTTGGTATATTTGCACCCCAATTTTAAAGCGTAATGGGTCAGCAAAAAAAAGTAGCATTTTACACGCTGGGTTGTAAACTAAACTTTGCAGAAACATCTACAATTGCCAGAAACTTTGTTAATGAAGGTTTTGAACGAGTAGATTTTTCTGAAAAAGCAGATGTGTATGTTATAAATACATGTTCTGTGACTGATAATGCCGATAAGCGCTTTAAAACCATTGTAAAACAAGCCCAGAAAGTTAATCCGGAAGCTTTTATTGCTGCCGTTGGCTGCTATGCACAGCTAAAACCAGAAGAATTAGCTGCTGTAGATGGCGTAGATTTAGTATTAGGGGCTACAGAAAAATTTAAAATTACAGACTACCTTAACGATCTTACCAAAAAAGAGTTTGGAGAGGTACACTCTTGCGAGATAGATGAGGCCGATTTTTATGTTGGCAGCTACTCAATAGGAGACAGAACCAGAGCCTTTTTAAAAGTACAAGACGGGTGTGATTACAAGTGTACGTATTGCACAATTCCGTTGGCAAGAGGTATATCTAGAAGTGATACCCTTGAAAATGTATTAAAAAATGCCCGCGAGATATCTGCCAAAGGAATTAAAGAGATTGTACTTACGGGTGTTAATATTGGTGATTACGGAAAAGGAGAGTTTGGCAACAAAAAACACGAACACACCTTTTTAGATTTAGTTAAGGCTTTAGATGAGGTAGATGGTATAGAGCGCCTCAGAATATCATCAATAGAACCTAATTTATTAAAAGACGATATAATTGATGTTGTTGCACAGTCTAGAGCCTTTGTACCACATTTTCATATACCATTACAAAGCGGAAGCAACACTATATTAAAATTAATGCGTAGGCGCTATATGCGTGAGCTGTATGAGGATAGAGTAAAAAAAATAAAATCGGTGATGCCTAATGCATGCATTGGTGTAGATGTTATAGTAGGTTTTCCGGGAGAAACCGACGAGCATTTTCTGGAAACCTATAACTTTTTAGCCGATTTAGATATTTCATACCTTCACGTATTCACATATTCAGAAAGAGATAATACTATTGCAGCAAATATGCCCGGGGTGGTGCCTAAAAATGTTAGACACAAGCGAAGTAAAATGCTGAGAGGGCTATCTGCTAAAAAACGAAGAGCTTTTTACGAAAGCCAAATAGGTACTACACATACCGTTTTATTTGAAGGAGAAAATAAAGAAGGATACATTCATGGGTTTACCGAAAACTATGTTAAAGTTAAGGCCCCATGGAATCCGTTGTTGGTTAATACATTACATAGCGTTACCCTTACCCAAATAGATGAAGATGGTTTGGTAAGGTTTAAGTTTAACAGCAGTAAAGCCATTGCATAAAAAAAGCCTCAAAATTTTTGAGGCTTTTTTTAAATGCGTATACCTACCGGTAACAAATCTTTGTATTGTTTATTTTTTCTTAAGAAACTTGCTATTTGCGGACTGGTAGGAACTACTTTTAAATTTTTTTCTTCAATGTGTTTTAAAACAGCTTTAATAAACTCATCTTTAAAACTCTCATCAGAAATTTGCTCAGGGATAACCAACTTGGTTAAGAAAATTTTACGTTCTTGTGCAGCATATTCAATTTTAGCTAAATGACCATCTACACGGGTTTCAAATTGCCTCAAAAAATCATTATCAACAATAGTGATTTCTGTGAGGGTGTCTGAGGTTTTCATCATATTATACAGTTTTCATTTCTGGTTAATCAACACTAAAGGCAGGTATTTTAGAACTCTTTGTTAACACAACAAAAAACGAAAAAATACCTACGTATTCTTCATGATTTGTTATAAATAAATTAGTTGGGACAGTACAGGAAATTGTTATTTTTACCATGCAAATTTACAAAAAATAATCGTAACTACCTATTTAGCAACCGTTAAAACCTTATGCAAAAAACTAAAATACCGGTGTACTGTATGCCAGGAATGGCTGCTAATTCTTCTATTTTCGAGTTTATTTCGCTTCCGGAAGATACTTTTAAAATGTATTATTTAGATTGGGAGCTTCCTAAAAAAAAGGAAACTTTACAGGAATATGCCTTGCGTTTTTCTAAAAAAATAAAGCATAATAATCCGGTGCTAATAGGTGTTTCTTTTGGAGGAATTTTAGTGCAAGAAATAGCAAAACATATTTCGGTGCGTAAAATAATAATCATTTCGAGCGTTAAATGTAAAAGAGAGTTGCCCAAAAGAATGATTTTTGCTAAGTACACCAAAGTACATAAATTATTGCCCACAGGTTTAGTTAATAACATAGAGTTGTTAGCCAAGTATGCTTTTGGAGAAACGGTAATTAAGCGTTTGGAGCTTTACGAGAAATATTTGTCTGTAAGAGACAAAAACTATATTGATTGGGCTATAGATTGTATTGTTAATTGGAACCAGAAAGAGCCATTACCAAACACTATACATATTCATGGTGAGAAAGATGCGGTGTTCCCGCTTGCATACATTAAAGATTGTATTGTGGTTAAAGGTGGTACACATATTATTGTAATTAATCGTGCAAAATGGTTTAATGAGCACCTTCCTGAGTTAATTTTATCGTAAATAATTTTCTTATTACTATATTTAAAAAACTAAAAAAAATCGTCGAAATGCAGTATATAAAAAAAGGATTCATGTTTGTTGGTTTGCTTGCTTTATCGAGTATATTTATTAATGCTGTACAAACCAGTAGCCCATCAGATTTTAAAGATGTAAAACTTCCAAATACACCCGAAAATAACGATTATGGTGTTTACGCGATAGATATTCCGAACAATTTAAACTTTGCAGGAGAGCAAGTACCATTGCAAGATCCTGATGTTTTTGAGCGTATGGACAGAGAGTTGCTTGTTAATACCTTCTGGCAATCAAATGGGTTATTGTTAATTAAAAGAGCCAATAAATACTTTCCAATAATAGAGCCTATCTTGAAAAAATACGGAGTTCCAGACGATTTTAAATACTTAGCGGTTGCAGAAAGCGGTTTACAAAATGTGGTTTCTCCTGCCGGGGCAACTGGTTTTTGGCAACTTATGAGAGCTACTGCAAAAGAACATGGTTTAGAGGTTAATAATAATGTAGATGAGCGCTACCACTTAGAGAAAGCAACCGAAGTTGCCTGCAAGTATTTACTTGAGGCTAAAGAAAAATTTGGAAGCTGGACGCTTGCTGCTGCCTCTTATAATGCCGGAATGCATGGCATTGCCAAACAGCAAAACAGACAACAAGTAACTAATTATTACGATTTACTTTTAGGAGAAGAAACCGGCAGATATGTATTTAGAATTTTAGCGATTAAAGAAATTTTATCTAATCCTAAAAAATACGGTTTTAACTTTACTAAAGACCACTTATATCAGCCAATACCAACTGTAGAAATTGAGGTAGATACTGCTGTTACAAATTTTGCAGACTTTGCGCAAAAACAGGGTATTAACTACAAGATTTTAAAAATTCATAATCCATGGCTACGTGAGGCGCACTTAAATAACAAATCAAGAAAAAAGTACCTTATAAAAATTCCAAAGCCCGGCTATTATAAACTCTAATGTGGGAGTACATAACAAACAATACTTGGCAATTACTTATTGGGCTTAACTATGTGCTGGTTGTAGCCACGGCAATTACCATTCTTTTAAAAAAAATTAACCCCACAAAAACCTTAGCGTATTTGCTTGCACTTGCATTAATGCCATTTGTAGGGCTGGTAATTTATTATTTGTTTGGATTAGAGTATAAAAAAAGCAGAGTTTACAAGAAAAAGAAGATTTTAAACCAAACCAACATTAAAAGATGGAAAGATAATTTTAAACACAGCATAGCAGGTTTAGACCTTGAAGATCAAGAAATTTTGAGCGATAAGCTTAAGCTTGTTAAATTACTTCACGCCAGCCAAGAGGCTCCGCTAACAAGAAACAACAAGGTCTCTATACTTTTAAATGGGGACCAAAAATTTAAAGCTCTTTTTAACGACATTAGCAGCGCAAAGCACAGTATACATTTAGAGTATTACATTTTTAAAGATGATGAAATAGGTACTAAACTAATAGATTTACTTTGTGAGAAGGTCAAACAAGGTGTTAGTGTTAAACTTAGTTATGATTACGTAGGAAGCAGTATTTCTTTTGCAGCTAAGCGTAAATTAGATTTGTGTGGGGTAGAGAGTTATGCTTTTATGCCAGTTTATTTTCCAAAGTTTACAAGTAAATTAAACTACAGAAATCATCGTAAAATTGCTGTAATTGATGGCAAAATTGGATATGTAGGCGGAATCAATATTTCTGATAGATACATAAACAACAAACAAGGAAAAAATTGCGACAATATTTTCTGGAGAGATACGCACTTACGTATAGAGGGAGAGGCAGTAGGTGCACTGCAACTTAATTTTTTGCTGAATTGGGATTTTGTAAGCGACCAAGACGTTAAAGTAGAACCACATTACTTTCCGGAGGTAGAAGTAACAAATAAAACCGAAGTTCAAATTGTTGCAAGTGGTCCAGATACAAACGATGCTCACATTATGGAGGTAATATTTACAGCTATTACAAATGCAAACAAGAGCGTGTATATTACCACTCCATATTTTATTCCTAACGATGAAATTTTATTTGCACTGCATTCAGCAGCTAAAAGCGGTATAGAGGTAAAAATTCTTATTCCTAAAGAATCTGATTCTTGGGTGGCTAAAAATGCAACAAATTCTTATATAGACAAACTATTGCGCTCCGGAGTGAAATTTTACTTTTATACCAAAGGCTTTATACATGCTAAAATGATGATTGTAGATGAAATTTTTACAACCATTGGTACTGCCAATATGGATTACAGAAGCTTTAATATTAATTTTGAAATTAATGCATTGGTATACGATGAGACCTTTGCAAAAGAAGCTTTAAAAGTATTTACAGAAGATTTAAAAGAAAGCGAGCTGGTGCATAGCTCCAAGTGGAGAAAACGTTCTACTATGCAACAGCTCCAAGAATCGTTTGCCAGATTAATGGCTCCGTTATTGTAATTAAATTTTCTTTAATTGTTGTTGCATCATTTTTATTTGCTCTGATAGCATATTGCGCTTATCTAACTTTTTAGCTTCGTTTAAAAGAGTGGTAGCCTCTCTTTTTCTTCTTTTTTGCATGGCAATACCGGCTAAACTTAATTTGGCCATTGCCACATCATAATCCATATTTAAACCAAGCTTTAATGCTTTTTTAAAGTTTTTTTCGGCTTGTGTTAAATTTACTTGAGAGCTTATTATACCATGTAAATAGTAAAAATAACCTTGTTGTTTGGTTGTTAATGCGCTTTCTGGATTTTTAATTTTATCTAACCATTTTTTTGTGCCATCCATATCTTGCTTTCTCATTCTTAAGAAAGCCATTAATATCATCTCGTTTCTGTAATACAAGAAAACAAAGATTAAGGCTAATAAAATAAGAGCTATACCATTACCAATAAAACCTTCAATAAATTGGTAAACTGCAAAGGCAATAATTAAAACGGCTAGTACTAGTTTAATGTTTTTGTTAAACATAAATTAGATTCTTTTATAGGTTATTGTTGCTTTTAAGATTGTTGGTGTTTTTGTATTCGGGTCTATGTTTTTGTAAATAGATGTTCCTTTGGTGTCTTGAGTAACAGTCATTTTAGTTAAAAAACCACTTTTAGAATCGCAAATTATGGTGGTTTTCTGTTTTCCTTCAAGTTGCATTAACACATCGTCATCATCACTGTTAAGTTTCACAGCACTTTCTCCGGCAATAGTTATTTGGCTGCTGTCTTTTTGCACAAGTTTCCAGGTATTTAATGCGGTAACATTTCCTGAGTAAGAATTTTTCCAGGTTTCTCCAATTTTAATTGGATGCGTAGGATAAAAGAACGTCATTTGTTCAAAACTATTAGCCAAAGCTTCAGCTCCAAAATCATTTTCAAGACTTACTTTTATATGGTCTAACGTTTCTTGAGTTACTAATCCTTCAAAACCTTTAAGCATACTATTAACCAGTTTTTGAGTACCATTAACATTGCTTATTTTACCTTGCTTATTCATGGTAAAATAAATAGGCTTATTAAGTAAGGCTTTAAAGGTTTTGTTCATTGGGTCTAACGTGTCTGTAACTTGCGTATCTACCTCAAATAGAGTTCCTATTAAACTAGAAACAGATTTCATTTTAAAACGCTTAAATACCATAGATAATTTGTACTCGTTTTGGGATGCATTTTCAACCTTAAAACTCATTGTACCCTCTATGGTATTTGTAATTTCTTGTTGCTGATTTGCAACCGTATTAATAAGTTGCTGTTTTGCTTGTTGTTGTATATTAAAAACCTGATTTTTGTTTAAAGAATAGCCAATACTATTTTGGGCTTTTACCGTAGTAAAAACCATTAAAAACATTACTAAAATAGCGGCTAAATAAGGACGCATGAACCAAGTTTAATTTTGATGCAAAGAAACTAATTTTTTTTCAAACTATGTTTGCTAAAGTAAAAACTCTTTGTATATTTGCGCCCAGCTTTTGCCAAAGAGAGTTAAGCACAAAATTAAATAGTTTATTCTGTATTTTAGATAAAGATATTTTACAATGAAAAGAACATATCAACCATCAAAAAGAAAGAGAAGAAATAAGCACGGTTTCAGAGAAAGAATGGCTTCTGCCAATGGTAGAAAAGTGCTTGCTCGAAGAAGAGCAAAAGGTAGAAAAAAACTAACCGTATCTTCTGAGCCAAGACATAAGAAGTAATGGTCATAAATAGACGTTCAAATATAAAGGTGTTACTTTTAACGGTAACACCTTTTTTTATATCTAATAACAACATAAATTTATACTAAACCACAACAACACTATGCCAAAAAGAAAAGACCTCAACACCATTTTAATTTTAGGCTCAGGCCCAATTATTATTGGCCAAGCTTGTGAGTTTGATTACTCTGGTTCTCAAGCGTTGCGATCTTTAAAAGAAGATGGTATAAAAACCATTCTTATTAACAGTAATCCTGCCACAATTATGACCGATCCGTCTATGGCAGATCATGTGTATTTAAAACCACTTACCACAAAATCTATAGTTGAGGTTTTAAAAGATCACCCTGAAATAGATGCTGTGTTACCCACAATGGGTGGGCAAACAGCTTTAAACCTCTGTATAGAAGCCGATGAAAAAGGCATTTGGGAAGACTTTAATGTAGAGATTATTGGTGTAGATATAGATGCGATTCAAATAACAGAAGACAGAGATAAGTTTAAAGCTCTATTAAAAGAAATAGGCATTCCGGTTGCACCGGCTAAAACAGCTACATCTTTCTTAAAAGGTAAAGAAATAGCACAAGAGTTTGGCTTTCCGTTAGTAATTAGGCCATCTTTTACCTTAGGAGGTACGGGAGCATCTTTTGTACATAATAAAGAACAATTTGAAGAGCTTTTAACAAGAGGTTTAGAAGCCTCACCTATACACGAAGTGTTAATAGACAAGGCTCTTTTAGGCTGGAAAGAATATGAGTTAGAGCTGCTTAGAGACAGCAATGATAATGTGGTAATAATCTGTACGGTAGAGAATATGGACCCAATGGGGATTCATACCGGAGATTCTATTACTGTTGCGCCTGCAATGACACTATCTGATAGAACATTTCAGCGTATGCGTGATATGGCTATTAAGATGATGCGTAGCATTGGTGATTTTGTGGGAGGCTGTAATGTACAATTTGCTGTTAGCCCGGATGAAAATGAGGATATTATTGCCATAGAAATTAACCCGAGGGTTTCGCGCTCATCGGCATTAGCTTCTAAAGCAACCGGTTACCCGATTGCTAAAATTGCAGCAAAGCTCGCTATTGGTTATACCTTAGACGAGCTAAGCAACCAAATAACCAAATCTACATCGGCTTTATTTGAACCTACCTTAGATTATGTGATTGTAAAAATTCCGAGATGGAATTTTGATAAGTTTGAAGGGTCAGACAGAACTCTGGGGCTTCAAATGAAATCTGTAGGAGAGGTAATGGGTATTGGGCGTTCTTTTCAAGAAGCCTTACATAAAGCCACACAATCACTCGAAATTAAAAGAAACGGATTAGGAGCAGACGGTAAGGGTTATAAAAATTACGATGTAATTATAGATAAATTAACCAACCCAAGCTGGGATAGAGTTTTTGTGATTTACGATGCAATTCAGATGGGAATACCACTAAGTAGAATTCACGAAATCACAAAAATCGATATGTGGTTTTTAAAGCAATTTGAGCAGTTACATTTCTTAGAAAAAGAAATAGAAAATTACACCATAGAATCTTTACCCAAAGAACTTTTATTAGAGGCTAAGCAAAAAGGGTTTGCAGATAGGCAGATTGCTCATATGCTTGGGTGCTGGGAAAGCGAAGTGCATAAAAGACGCCACGAACTTGGTATTAAGCGTGTGTACAAGCTTGTAGATACTTGTGCAGCAGAATTTAAAGCCCAAACACCTTATTATTATTCTACCTTTGAGAATGAGATTGAATCGCCTAACGGAGAACGTTATGTTCATAATGAAAGCGAGTCATCAAACAAGAAAAAAATTATAGTTTTAGGATCGGGTCCTAACCGAATAGGGCAAGGTATAGAGTTTGATTACTGTTGTGTGCATGGTGTTTTAGCAGCTGCAGAATGTGGGTACGAAACCATTATGATTAATTGTAACCCCGAAACTGTATCTACAGATTTTGATACTGCACATAAACTCTACTTTGAGCCGGTTTTCTGGGAACATATTTACGATATAATTCAGCACGAAAAACCAGAAGGCGTTATCGTTCAGCTTGGTGGGCAGACAGCTTTAAAACTAGCCGAAAAGTTAGATAAATACGGAGTTAATATTATAGGAACAAGCTTTAAGTCTTTAGATTTAGCCGAAGATAGAGGAAGCTTTTCAAGGCTATTAAAAGAAAACAATATTCCTTATCCTGAGTTTGGAGTAGCCGAAACAGCAGAACAAGCTCTAAAACTATCAGATGAACTTAATTTCCCAATCTTAGTAAGACCTTCTTATGTGTTAGGAGGGCAGGGGATGAAAATTGTAATTAATAAGCAAGAGCTTGAAGAGCATGTGGTAGATTTACTCAGAAAAATACCTAATAATAAACTCCTTTTAGATCATTATCTTGATGGTGCTATAGAAGCAGAGGCCGATGCAATTTGCGATGGCGAAAATGTGTACATAATTGGTATTATGGAGCACATAGAACCTTGCGGAATTCACTCAGGAGATAGTAATGCAACATTGCCTCCGTTTAATCTGGGAGACTTAGTGCTACAGCAAATTAAAGATCACACACATAAAATAGCATTGGCTTTAAAAACCAAAGGACTTATTAACATTCAGTTTGCAATAAAAGATGATAAAGTGTATGTAATAGAAGCCAACCCAAGAGCTTCTAGAACCGTACCATTTATTGCTAAAGCGTATAAAGAGCCTTATGTAAATTATGCTACCAAAATAATGTTAGGGCATAATAAGGTAACAGACTTTAAATTTAATCCTCAATTAAAAGGATACGCTATTAAACAACCGGTGTTTTCTTTTAACAAGTTCCCGAATGTTAACAAAAAGCTAGGTCCGGAAATGAAGAGTACCGGCGAAAGCATTCTGTTTATAAATAGCTTAAAAGACGATGAGTTTTATGAGCTATATTCAAGAAGAAAAATGTACTTAAGTAAATAAATAATTAATTAAATAAATAAAGGCTGCTTTTAAAGCAGCCTTTATTGTTTTGTAAGTGTATATTGTGCTTGTACCAAGACTTCTTGGGCTATTTTTTTAAAAACCAGTTTGGGTACTTTTATCTTATAATCTTCAGGTTTTATTACAAATTCGGTTTTTAATAAGATTGTATCATTTTGATTTTTTATTTTAATAGGAGCCTTTATTTTATTACTAACGCCGTGTATGGTTAAAATACCATTTATAGCTAAAGAGATTTCGTTGTTAGTAATGTTGAGCGTAGAAAAGTTTTCTATTTGCCCCGTAAATGTAGCTTTTGGGTATTTATGCGATTCTAAATAATTTTCATTAAAATGCTCCTGCATAAGTTTTCTTTTAAACTTAAAATCTGTAATCAGTAAAACCGAAGCAAATTTTCCATCATTAATGTTTATAATACCATTAACTGCTGTATTCTTGGCATAAATATTTTCTAAAGGAGTAGAAGCATTAAATGTAATTTCACCAGTAGAAGTTTTATAAAGCTGTGTAAAACTGCTCTGGGTAATTAAAAAAAGTAATAAGGTTAAAAAGCTACGTAACATTATTTAGTTTTCTGGCATACCTTGATTTACCCATTTTTCAATTAAAGCCCTGGTAGCAATAGGCAACAAACCACTCTCAGGCATAGGATTATTAGTATCGTTAATTCTATCAATTAAAAACCTGTTTTCTACCGCATCTTTTACTTCTAAATATGTTGTAAGCCCCATTGGAGCACCATTTGTAGTTGGATTACCATGGCAAGAAACGCAATGATTTTGCATAATGGGCCTAATATCTGCTTGGTAGGTTACAGGCTCATCAGGTGGCGTAGTACCAGCATCGTCACTACCGGAACATGCTACTAAAAAAGAAATCGTAAAAACAAAAGGCAATAATTTTTTCATAATAAGTATATTTATGATTGTCGATACTTTACCGGATATCCTTACTTTTAAAACAATGTTTTTTTTGTTTTAGTATGTATGTGCAGTAAGTATTTGTTTGTTACAACCGACTAACTTTTTTTACAAATCATTATGAAAACTAAAATTCTAACGCTTACAATCAGTTTAATTTCTATAGTTAATTATGCTCAAGACGACTTATTAAATACTATAGACAAAACCCCTCAAAAACAGTATGAAGCGGCTTTTAAAGCTTTAAAAATTGTAAATTTTGAATCTACCAAATTAGTGTCAGCCAAATCTTTACATTTAGTAATAGCTCATAGGTTTGGGAGTGTTAAAAATGGGATTGATGATTTTTTTGGGTTAGATGAAGCAAATACAAGAATACATTTTATTTATGGTATATCTGATGGTTTTAATATTGCTATTTCAAGAAGTTCATTTAACAAAACCTATGATACATCGTTAAAATATAGATTTTTTACACAAACAGATCAAATCCCGGTTACAGTAGTAGGATATAGCCAAGCAGCTATTAATACATTGTTAGATGAGGAGCTATTATCTAGACCTGTAGATTTTGATGAGCGAGTGTCTGTAACCCAACAAATTCTGATTTCTCGAAAATTTAATGATGCATTATCATTACAGCTAATACCTACTTTTTTTTATGAAGGATATGTAGATTTTGCTCCACAAGATAATGCACAATTTGCTTTAGGAGTAGGAGGAAGGTATAAGTTAAGTAACCGTTGGAGTATTAATGTAGATTACGGTTGGCACTTAAATAGGGCATCTGGTTCTCCATTTAAAAACCCTTTATCTGTTGGTGTTGATATAGAAACCGGCGGACACGTTTTTCAGCTGCACTTTACAAATGCCCAACCCACTTTTGAGAGCGGTTACTTAGGTAATGCCATTGGAGACTTTACAGACGGCAATTTTTACTTTGGGTTTAATTTAACTCGTGTTTTTAATTTTTAATAAAGTAAAAACAGTAGTGCAACAACAATAGCAATACCAAAGCTTAAGAGCGTACCAATTAAAATATACTCTGTAAGTTTTCGGTCTTTCGCTTCGGTTAAATCACTAAATCTAAATATAGATTTTGCAGCAATTAAAAAACCAACTCCTTCCCAATGTTGAGTAGCAATAAAAATAAAGACTAAAATACGCTCAAGTATTCCTATATATTTACCTGCATTTTGTAAAGAATCGTCTTTTTTAAGTTCTGTTTTTGGTGTATAAATAGAGATTATTGTTTTTATGAGTATAGAAGCAGGCTCAGTTAAAAATAAAATACACAAAACAGCCACCCAGATAAAATCCGGTATAGCAATAGCTTGATATTTACCTTCTACAGCAAACCAAAGAGCTAAAATAACAAGTGTGTGTAAGGCTTGATCTAAGAAAAAAAACAGCCTTTTATTACTTTTTTTCTGAAGTTCTACTTTAGCAGCATCTATAAGCAAATGGCTAAAACCAATACAGACAGCTACATACCATAATTGCAAATCCCATAATACTATAAAAGCCAAAACGGTATGGATAATAACGTGCCAATAAAGCTTTTTAGAACTTAATTTGTGTTTTTCTTTATGGCTTACCCACGAATTAGGTTGAAAAATAAAATCTCCTAAAAAGTGAGCAATTAACAGTTTTACAAATATGAGCATAGTTATGTTGTTAAAGCGGTTGTTTTTTGTTTAAAGAAAACGTTTAACTCTAAGATTTCTTGTAAATAAGCTCTTTTTTGGCGTTCACTTACGGTATTTTGCTTAATTCCTATTTTGGCTCCAAGCGCTGTTTGCGATAGGTTGGGGTGTTTTAAGGAGAGTTTTACAATTTCGGCAGAATTGGCTGTCCAATTATCCATAGCAATCAATGCTAACTTAAAACATAAATTTAGTGAGGCATCAAAATCTTCATTATTGGTTTTAATAGCCAGGTTTACTTTTTCTTTTTTTAAACGTTCAAGGGTTTCGCCCGAAAAAATAAAGGCACTTCCACTGGCTTCAGCTACCGATGTTCCCTGGTGTGTTTTATGGCCTATACCAATGGCCAATCTTACATCTAACTGCTTTATGGTTTTTATGGCAGCTTTTATTGTTACAGCTGCTAAAAAAGCATTTTTACAGTCAGTAATTTCTACTTGAAAGCTATCACCTCTATAAATTTCCCAATGCTTATTATTGTTGGTAATTTCTTGTAGCGTATTTTTTAATAATGGAAGCCAAACCTCAGGACTAACATCTCTAGAATTAATTATATCTCCGGTTATTACAGCAATCATACATCAAATATCGTCTTTTTTATTGATAAATCAAAATATCGCTTAAAAAAACGATTATATAGAATATCGTGTATTACTCGTCTAACTCGTTTTCTTGAGCGCGTTTTAAAATAGGTTCGGGTAATGATTTTTTTGCTTTTGCGCCCATTTTTTTAATTTTTTCTATTGTGGTTATAATATTGCCTCTACCTTCAAAAAGCTTATTCATGGCATTTTTATACTCGGTTTTAGCATCGTCCATTTTTTTACCAACACGCGTTAAATCGTTTACTAAACCTTCAAATTTATCGTAAAGAGCGCCTGCTTGCTTTGCAATATCTATAGCATTGCGTTGCTGTTTTTCATTATTCCACATTGTATCTATAGTACGCAGTGTTGCTAGGAGTGTAGTTGGCGTAACAATAACTATATTTTTCTCGAAAGCTTTATTGTATAACGTGTTATCTTCAGATAATGCAACTGCAAAAGCAGGTTCTATAGGAATAAACATCAATACAAAATCGGGACTTTCTATTTCGTATAAATCTTCATATTTTTTTTCGGAGAGTTGCTCTACATGCTTTTTAATAGAGTTTAAATGTTCTTTTAAAGCATCAGCTTTTAAAGTTGAATCATCTGTTGTTATATAACGCTCATAAGCAGTTAACGATACTTTAGAGTCTATAATAATTTTTTTGTTATCGGGTAAATTTATTACTACATCGGGTAAAACTCGCGAGCCGTCTTCGCGTTTAAAACTTTGTTGTACAAAATACTCACGTCCTTTTTCTAATCCGCTTTTTTCTAAAACTCGTTCTAAAACAAGTTCGCCCCAATTACCTTGAGTTTTACTATCGCCTTTTAATGCTTTAGTGAGGTTTTCTGTTTCTTGTGTTATTTTTTGATTTAAAGATTGCAGGTGTTGTAGTTGTCCTTTTAACTCAGAATGAAGGCTTATGTTTTTTTCTTGTGATCTCTCTACTTTTTCTTCAAAAGCTTTAATTTTTTCTTGAAGCGGCGCTAAAATATTTTTAATGTTTTCTTTGTTTTGAGAGGTGAATTTTTCTGTTTTTTCCTCTAATATTTTTTGTGCTAACACTTCAAATTCGTTACTAAATTGCTCTTGTAATTTTGTTACTTCTTCTTTATGCTCTTTAAGTTTTAGTAATAAGTTTTGGTTTTCTATTTCTAGTGTATTTTTAGATAGTGCTAAATCTTGTTTTTCTCTGTCTAGGGTGTTTCTTTCTTGCTTAACTTCTTCTAATTGGCTTTTTAGGTTTTCTAAAGAAGCTTGCATTTGTTTTTCTCGTTCTTGAGCACCAATTTCTAATGATTTAATTTTTAGTTTTTGAATATATATTCCTAAAAATAAACCAATAGCCAAGAAAATAAGGGCAATAACTATAAGTATAGCAGTATCGTTCATTTTTAAAATGTGTTTTGTGTAAAGATAAATTTTTAACCTAAAAAAAGGTATGCTATTACGGTTTACTTATTAACGTTAAATTTACCGGCAGCAGCATCAAATTTCAGTAAATCTCCGGGAAATAACTGATTAAAAACCCCTAATTCTATAAGTTTTTTAGGAGTATTGTAGTAACATTGGTCTGCTGTCATAATTAAAAGATAATCGCAAAGATTTATAGCTAAATCTATTTCGTGCGTAGAAAATAAAATTGTTCGGTTTGTAGACTTTGCAATTTGCTGTAATAGTTTTAAAATATACACTTTATGGTAAATATCTAAGTGCGTTGTAGGCTCATCTAACAGTATAATATTGGTTTGCTGAGCCAAAGCTCTTGCAAGCATTACTTTTTGCAATTGCCCATCACTTAGCTCATAACATTTTTGGTCTTTTAGTTGTTCGATTTGGGTGCTTTTTATAGCGTTGTTTATAGCTTTAATATCATCTACCGTTAGTGTTCCTAACCAATTTGTATAGGGCTGTCTGCCAAGAGCAACAACTTCTTTAACGGTTAAGTTTTTTGCCGGAATAGGCTCGGTTAAAACTAAGCTCATTAGCTGAGCTAACTGCTTTTGTGTGTATGCTTTTATCGATTTTTGATTTAATAGAATTTCTCCGGAAAGATATGGTTGTACTCCGGCCAGAGTTCTAATTAAAGTAGATTTACCAACACCGTTTGCTCCTACAATAGCCACCAAATTTCCTGCCTGTACAGTTGCGTTAATTTTAGAAGCAACAACCGTTTTTGTTCCTTTTTTTTGGTAGCCAATAGACAGGTTTTTAAGCGATATTATTTCTTTTGTTTTGATCATTAAGATTTTAAAAAATCATTTTTTGTTTTCTAACCAATAACCAAATTACAACCGGAGCGCCCACTATAGAAGTTATGGCATTAATTGGCAGTGTAAATGCATTACCCGGTAATTGAGCAATGGTGTCGCAAAATAGCATCAAAATGCTTCCTGTTAAAACCACCCCCGGAACCATTACATAGTGTAAATTGGTATTAAAAAACTGCTTAGTTAAATGTGGTACTGCTAACCCAATAAAGGCTATGGGACCTGCAAAAGCTGTAATTCCTCCGGCTAAAATACTGGTGGTTACTATAATTAATATGCGTGTTTTTTGAATTGATATTCCAAGACTTCGTGCGTAATTTTCTCCTAAAAGTAAGGCGTCTAATCCCTTTAAAAGTATTATACTAAATATAATTCCTATTAAAAGCAACCCGGAAAGCAATATAACAGAAGTCCATGATAAGTTTCCTAAACTACCAAAAGACCAAAATACGTATTGTTGAAGCTTCTCTGAATTTGTAAAATACGATAATACACTAACTATTGCTGTTGTAATACTGCCAAACATAAGCCCTATAATTAATAAAGCCATGGTGTCTCTAACTTTATTTGCCACCAGCAAAACTGTAAGTAAAACCAAAAAACTTCCAATTATAGCTGCAATAGTTATGGCTGCTGTACCTTGTAAAATTGTGCCTAATAAGCCTCCTAACAATCCGCTACCCATAATTACAAAGGCAACCCCTAAGCTTGCACCAGAACTAATTCCTAAAACAAAAGGGCCGGCAAGCGGATTTCTAAAAAGGGTTTGCATTAACAACCCACTTAACGATAAACCCGAGCCAACAATTACTGCTGTAATGGCTTTGGGTAATCTATAATTTAAAATTATATACTGCCAAGTAGGATTAGAAGTTTCTAATCCAAAAAGAGAATTTATAACATTTTTAAAAGGAATGTGTACTGAGCCTAAACTAATATTTAAAAGTAAAGCCAAAAAAAGTAGTACCGGTAAAACAAAAAAAAGGTATTTACTGTAATGTAACTTCAAGGCAATAAGGGTTTAAAAAATACAGGTTTATAATCAGGCAACACATTTGGGTGTACAATTTTAATAATATCTTTTAAAACTATATCTGGTCTGTTTGGTGCTAATTCATAATACAAAATACCTCCGGTTTCACCTTTTGTAAGACTAAATGTGTATATTTTTTTGTTGATGAACGACTTAAATTTTTGATAGTGTTCACTTTCATTTAACAACTTTGTATAAGAAACAAACTGTCCGGGAGCAATCCAATAGGTAGCATCTGTACCTTGCTCTAAAGCGCTTTCAAAACTTAACGTTAAACTTCCGGTTCCTTTAGTGTTTTTCCAGACATAATTTGCATTAGCATCTTCTAAAAAAGTAGCCATCCAACTATTTCCTGCCGGCGCATACCAAACATCTTTGTACATAGAGCCGCTAATAACTTTAGGTTTTACTTTAGTTTTAGCAGCTATTTTTTTAGCATTAATATAGTTTTGCTCTATAACGGAAAAAAGACTGTCTGCAACCTTTTCTTTATTAAAAAAAGGAGCAAAAAACTTTATCCATTCTGCTTTTCCTAAGGGTGTTTGCTCAGTCCAATCGCCATTATAAACCACAGGAATTCCACTATTTTTTATGGTGTTGTAAGTTTTATTAGCATTATTAATGCTAAATCCAAAAACAACATCGGGTTTTAAATTTAGTAGTACCTCTGCATTAATACTCTCGTTAGAACCTAACTCTGTTATATGACCGTCTTCTACCAGATTACGAGCTTTTTTAGAGGATATATAATGCGTGTCAGGAAAACCAATTAAACTGTTTAAAACTCCTAAGCTTTCTAAAGCAGGGATATGTGTGGTTGATGTAACTACAACTTTTTTTACCGGAATTCTAACTATGGTGTTATAATTTACATTTTCAGGAACAGGCATATTGTGGCCTAAAAGTAAATATGTAAAATGGCGTTCTGCTTCTGGCCAAGGATTTGTAACAGTAATTACCGAATAGTAGTCGCCCTTTTTAATGGTAAATCCGGTTGCATACTTAGGTGTATTGCTTTGTAAGTCAGGTAAATTATTTTCAGTATTGTTGGTTTCTTTACATCCCAACAATCCAGCAATAATAAATATACAAAGCAGTACTTTATTTACCATATATCAAAAGTAATATTAATTATTATTATATGTGTGTTAAACCATAATTTGTTTACCTTCGCAGAGACAATACAGGTTTACTACTTAGGTAGTAATTAAAAGGGAATCAGGTGAAAAACCTGAGCTGTTCCCGCAACTGTAAGCTAAGCCTTTTTAGGTGCTTAATATGCCTACAATGTCACTGAAACTTTTGTTTTGGGAAGACTCATATTAAGACGCGAGCCAGGAGACCTGCCTGTATTGTAACATATATGTCTAACTTTCGGGATAAAAGTTTAGGTATGGGTAAACTTCATGCTTTTCTCCCTTTTTATTTTTATTAAAAATGAAAAGAAACTATTTATTTCCGGCAATTTTACTATTGCTAAGCATTAAATTGTACGGACAAGAAAATCAAATTCAAACTTTAGATGAAGTAGTGGTTACAGACTCAAGACTGCCACTAAAAAGGAAGCACTCAGGTAAGGTAGTGCAAAAAATTACATCAGAAGATTTAGAAAAAGTTAAGGGTAAAACATTACCTCAAATTTTAAACACTTTAGCCGGAATTGTAATTAACGGCAGTAATAGTGTATCTGGCCAAAACTTAGGGTATTATTTTAGAGGAGGAAGAAACAAACAAGTTTTAGTTTTAATTGATGGGGTAGCGGTATCAGACCAATCGGCAATTGCTAATGATTTTGATTTGAATTTACTAACTGTAAATCAAATAGAATCTATAGAAATTATAAAAGGAGCAGCCAGTACACTTTACGGTGCAAATGCAGCTACCGGAGTTATAAATATTACATTAAAAAAACCGGAATCAAACACTTTTAAAGCCTCAGTAAACACACAAGTTAGCACAAATAATGACCAGCAAAATAAAAGCATTGCCCCCGATAGCTACACCGGTGCTTTAACATTATCGGGCAAGGCTAATGCGTTATCATATCTGGCAAATTTTGGAGCCACTTACACAGAAGGGTTGTCGGCGCTTTCTGGAGAAGATTTTAAGGCTAACCCGTTTCAAAAGGTAAATGCCTTGGTAAAACTTAACTATGAGTTTTCCAATAAATTTTCTGTAAACACCTCAGGGATATTTCAAAAAAATAAGGTTTCATTTGATGAAACTTTTGGATTCACAGATGCCAATAATACAGCCCGAAACACCCAAAAAGGAGTTGTAATATCGCCAAGGTACAGTTATAACAAAGGAGAATTGTTTGCAAACATTTCGTTTCAGGATTTTGACAGAGATTTTAAAGAAACGTCTTTCCCGAGCACCTTTAGTGCTAAAAGTTCTACAGTCGATATTTTTAATAAAGTACGTATATCGCGTAAATTAAATCTTTTAACAGGCATTAATATTCAAAAGCATAGTGCAGATAATACAGTTATAGATTTTAATACCGGTAATTATATTACCAGTTTAGATGCAGATAATGCTACATTTACTACGGTAGACCCATATATTACAAGTGTATTTGTATCTGATTCAGGATTTAATTTAAATACAGGGTTACGACTTAATTTTCATAGCGAATACAATAGCTATGCGGTAGTAAACATTAATCCTTCTTACAGGTTTAAATTATCTGAAACATCTGTTGTAAAATTAATAAGCTCATTTAGTTCGGCCTACATAACGCCTACATTGTTTCAGCTTTTTGACCCAACATATGGAAATCCGGACTTGAAGCCGGAGAAAAATTTCACCTATGAGGTAGGTTTTGAGTTTGCGCGCCATAATTTTTTGTTTAATACCACTTTCTTTTACAGAGAAGAGAAAGAAGCTGTAATTTTTTATACCATAAACCCGGTTACTTTTCAGGCGGAGTACAGAAACAATGTTGGGAATTCTTTTGCTAGAGGTTTAGAAACAATAGTAAATTGGGATATAACAAACAAAATAAGCTGGAATGCAAACCATACTTTTATAAACAGAGAAAAAGCGTTAATGCTACAAATACCTAAACATAAAATATCCAGTACATTAAGTTATAACCACAATGGTAACGGGATAGCGGTAAACTATAATTATTTTGGAGAGCGTTTAATTAATTTTTTCCCTGAAGTTACCGATAGCTCCTATAGTTTGATTGATATTTTTTTAAGTAAAAAGATATTAAATGATAAGCTTACGCTTTATGGTAGCGTTACAAATTTATTTAATGAAACATACACAGAAATTTATAGGTTTTCTACCCTTGGAAGAAACTTTAGTGTTGGAGTAAATTATAATTTATACTGATAAAAAAAGCCGCTTTAAAGCGGCTTTTTTTAATTATTAAAAGGAAGTTGTTTTTGTAAATACATTCTAAATTGGTTTGGAGTGTGAGCTTTAGATTCATCAATTACTTTAACAGGCATTTTAGGAGCGTAAAACCCATATTTACCAGAGTTACCGGTAATTTCTTGCAAGGCTCTAGCCAATAGAGGTTCATTTTCATTACCTAAAACACCTAAATTTTCTAAATCTTCTTCTAGAGCAATAGTAGGAGGCAGGCCATTTGTATAATCAGAGAAACCTGCAGCATTTTCGTTTCTTCCAACCAATGGTTGTAATCCCCAAGTATGACTTGAGTTTACTTGATTAAGCCTTTCTTCATTATATAAATAACTATTTTCCGGATCGTCTAAAAGTGTAATAGAAAATTCGTTTTTTCCGCGTGTAGTTTCCCCTATTTGCACAACATCTATGTAGGGAGTAAGTCCATTAATTACCAACTCACTGGCCGAAGCTGTGCTACCGGTAGTTAAAATATAAACTTTTTGAAGCCCTAAACTGTTAATTGTAGTACCATTAGAGAGTTCGTCTGTAAAATAATCATTTAAAAAAGCATCAGATAGTTGTGCTTGTATTTTATCATTCCAGCGTTGTCTAATAAATAATTGCCCGGTAAACTGTCCGGTTACCATGCTGGCAAGTTGTACAGACGATCTTACAGAACCTCCGGGGTTATACCTAAGGTCTAAAATTAAATCGGTTACACCTTGGTTTTTAAATTGTCCGAATACATTATTTAAATCTTCATCAAAATTACTAGTAAAGCCATTGTACACTAAGTAACCAATTTTTCTACCGGAGTCTTCAATAACTTTGCTTAAGTAAACAGGATTTTCTGTAAGCTCTGTTTTGGTTAGTGTAACTTCTTGTCCGTTTGGTGTTACAGTATTGTTACTAATGGTAGCCATATTAAGCGTATAGGTATCGTTTTCACCAAATAATAGCTCTTGATAATTAGTTAATGTAAGCGTAGTACCATTAACACCAATAAAAATATCGCCCCTGTTTATATTTTTAGTTGCAGCATCAGAATTTGGAACAATATACCTAACGTATCCTAAAACTTTATCGGTATCGTAAATAACCAATCCAAATTCTACTCCGTTACTTTTAAATACACCTTGTTGGGCATTTAATAAATCGTTGTAATTGGCTGCTATAAAGCTAAATCTGTCATCAGAAACTATTAATTCGTTGTAAAAAAATGCTTCAATATCTGTGAATTGTTCTAAATACGATACGTATTCTTGGTTAGATGCAAACCTGTCATCAGCCAAATTAGCAGATTCAGCTTGCCAAAAATACCAAAGGTTCAAGCTTTTCCAGACAAAATCTTGTACCTGAACTTGCGGATTTATAACAACAGCATTATCATCTTGGTCTGAGCAAGAGATAAAGGCAATAACAAAAAGTAGGAATATGTATGTTTTTTTCATACTTTAAATATATACATAAATAAAAAAAGCCGCTTTTAAGCGGCCTTTTTTTAGTTTTCAGGAAGTTTTATTCGGTTTATATCTATAAACATGTTGTCTTTTAAAAGTGTAAAATCTTTTGATCCGGCTACATCTTTAAACGCGAAAGGAGCTTTTTTTCGAGTAAATTGCTTGCCAGATGCACCTGTAATATGAGCAATAGCTTCTGCTAATAACGGTTCATTCTTATCGCCTAAAACTCCCATATTGGTTATATCTTCAGAGATTTCAATATCTGGTGTTAATCCGTTAAAATAATCTGTTACTCCGTTAGCATTAGCAGATTTTAATACTAATGGCTGAATGGCGTATGTATGATTAGGATTAGCATTATCACGTCCGAAGTTAGGAGAATCGTAAAGTGTTACAGAAGCAGTGTATTTACCTGTTGTGTTTGTGCCAATTTGAATGACATTTATATAGGGCTCTAAACCATTTATAACCAACTCACTTGCAGAAGCTGTGCTAGATGTTGTAAGAACATACACTCTGTTTAAATTAAGCTCTGTAATAGGTGTACCATCTAAAAGCGTATCGGTAAAGTAATTTACAAGCCTATCCGGAGCATTTTGCTCAAAATAGGTTTGGTATCTGTCATTCCATTGTTCTGTAGTGAACACATCTGCTGTTGATGTTTGCTGTGCAGCAATAATACTTGATAAGATTACAGCCGATGATACTCTTCCTCCTCCGTTGTAGCGCAAGTCTAAAACTAATTCGGTAATTCCTTCAGATTTTAATTGGGCTAATGCATTATTTAACTCATCATCAAAATCGGCAATAAAGCCGTTGTACATTAAATAGCCAATTTTAACTCCGTTTTCTTCGATGGTTTTACTAACAAGAATTGGGTTTTCTGTAAACTCAAACTTTGTTAGGGTAACTTCTTTACCATTTGGAGTGATGGTAGAGCCGTTAACATCTGCCATGCCAAGTGTATAAGTATCATTCTCACCAAATAATAGTTGTTGATAGTTGTTAATATTTAGTTGCTGGCCATCTACGGTTAAAAAGAAATCCCCTCTTTTAATATCTTTTGTAGCTGCATCAGAGCCGGCAGCTACGTACCTAACATATCCAAAAAGATCGTTAGAGTCTCCAATATAGCCTAACCTAAAATCTAAACCGTTACTTTTAGATATACCCTGAAATGATTTTTCTAACTCTATATAATCATCTACAATAAAACTAAATCTATCTACCACATCTTTTTGATATAGCAAGGCATCAAAAAGGGCTTCTGGAGTGTTGTAGCTGTTTAAAAAGGTATAGTATGCATTTTGGTCATCATCTTTACTATCAGCTAAGTTAGCAACGTCTTGTTGCCAAAGGTAAATTTCGTTCATACCTTTCCAGACAAAATCATTAATTTCACTTTCAAGCTCAACATTATCTGGATCTGGGTTAGAGTTGTCATTGCCGTTTGGGGTAGGAGTGTCATCACTTTTACTACAAGCAATAAAAAATATTGCTACGAGCGAAAGAAAAAACATTCCGTAAAATTTATTTTTCATGGTTTTAAATTTATACTTTTTAGTCTATTCTTATCCAAAAATACTTACATTCAAATCAAAACAAAATTTTTTGTAACAATTTTAAGAGTATTTCGTCTTCCTATTGTAACGCACTTTTAAATAGTGGTTTACAACCAACTAATGCAACATGAAGCAGGCAGATTTTTTACATATTGTATTGCCTTTTAAAGATAAAATGTACAGGTTAGCTAAACGCTTACTCGTATCTAACGAAGAAGCCGAAGACGCAACACAAGAAATATTATTAAAGTTGTGGTCTAACAATAAAAAAATAGCAACCTACAAGAATGTTGAAGCTTTTGCAATGACTATGACCAAAAATTACTGTTTAGACAGGTTAAAATCTAAACAAGCATCTAACTTAAAATTGGTTCATAGTAATTATAAAGACAACAACCAATCTGTACACAAACAGGCAGAAGTATCAGATAGCATACAATGGGTACAAAAAATTATGCAAAGCTTGCCAGAACAACAAAAATTAGTATTGCAATTACGTGATGTAGAACAATACGATTTTGATGAGATTGCAGCCATGTTAGATATGAACCCAACGGCTGTTAGAGTAACACTTTCTAGAGCCAGAAAGGCTGTTAGAGAACAACTAATAAAAAAACACAACTATGGAGTTAGTTAAAAAAATAGAAAACCTTTTAGAAAAGTATTTTGAGGCACGTACAACCGTTGCCGAAGAGCAAACATTACAATCGTATTTCTCTCAAAATAATGTGGCGCCGCACTTAGAGCAATACAAACCAATGTTTGAGTACTTTTCTGTAGCCAAAACCGAACAGTCTACCAGACCCGTTCCATTAAAATCTAAAAAGCAAATTGTGTATCAGTGGATTTCTGTGGCAGCTGTAGTTGCATTGGTGTTTGGCGTTTATTTTGGCACTAACAATGCCTCTGGCAACAAACAGGTTATAAACAACCCGGAACTTGCCTACCAAGAAACCAAAAAAGCATTAGACCTTATTGCGCAAAACTTAAATAAGGGAACTGAAAAAATTGCTTATTTGGGCGAATTTGAACAAGCAAAAAACAAAATTTTAAAATAACCTTTAACACAATTTAAAAATCATGAAAAAAGTAATAGTAATAGTAGCGTTTCTTTTGGCTCCGTTAGCCATGATAGGACAATCGGCTTTTGATAAGTTTGAAGATAGAGACGATGTATCTGTTGTGATTGTTAACAAAAACATGTTTGATATGCTAAGTAAAATGGCAGTAGATGTTAACGATCCTGAAGCGCAAGATTATATAGATATGGCAAAATCATTAAGCAGCCTTAAAGTTTTTATAACAGAAAATAAAAGTACTGCCGATGAGATGAAGGCCACAGTAAATAAATACTTAAAAAGCTCATCATTAAAAGAGCTTATGCGAGTAAAAGACAAAGAAGCCAATGTTAAGTTTTATGTTAAAGAAGGTAAAGACGAAGATCATGTAAGTGAGTTGTTAATGTTTGTTTCCGGAATTAAAGATGTAGAAACAAACGGAAGAAAAGTAGAAACAGTGCTACTTACACTTACAGGTGATATAGATCTTACCAAAATAGGAAGTTTAACACAAAAAATGAACCTGCCTTCAGATTTAGAGAAAGCCGGTAAAAAACAATAAATGTACAACATAGCCTGCAGTAAATCTGCAGGCTTTTAACCATCAAAAAAACAGCTATGCAACTTATAAAAAAAATCACCATGCTATTTGCAGCCACTTTATTGCTGGTAGCGTGCGACAACAACCAGAGTATTCAAGAATATTATGTAGAAAGCTCAGAAAAGCCGGATTTTATTTCGGTTGATTTGCCAGCCAGCTTATTAAAGTTAGAAGAATCAACTTTAACACCAGAGCAAAAACAAGCATACCAATCACTAAAAAAACTAAATGTTTTAGCTTACAGAGCAACAGAAAGTAACAAAGCAGCATTTGAAGCAGAAAAAGCCAAAGTAAAGCAAATTTTAGTGAATGATAATTATAAAGAGCTTATGCGCTTTAGTATTGGTAAAAATAAAGCAACAATAAAATATAAAGGAGAAAGTGATGCTTTAGATGAAGTTATAGTTTACGGCAGTGATGACACCAAGGGTTTTGCACTAGTGCGTGTGTTAGGAGATAATATGCAACCTTCTCAAATAATGAAATTGGCTAATGCTATTAATGAAAATAATATAGAAACTAAAGAGTTAGAGCAGCTAAGTAATTTTTTTAAAAATTAACTAAAAGCAGCAAAAAAATAAAGGGCTGAGTTTTACTCAGCCCTTTATTTTTATATACCGGTGTAATTACTTGGCGTTATTTGTTTGAGTTCTTTTTTCACAGCGTCAGATACTTGCAGCGTATCAATAAATGCAGCAATGGTTTGCTGAGTAATTTTTTGGTTTGTTCTGGTTAGCCCTTTTAAAGTTTCGTAAGGATTTGGATACCCTTCTCTTCTAAGTATCGTTTGAATAGCCTCTGCAACAACCGCCCAATTGTCTTCTAAATCTGCTTCAAATTTTTCTTTATTTAATAAAAGCTTGCTTAAACCTTTTAAGGTAGCTTTAAAACCAATTAAAGTATGTGCAAATGGCACACCAACGTTGCGTAAAACTGTACTGTCTGTTAAATCTCTTTGTAATCTTGAAATTGGGAGCTTAGCAGCTAAATGCTCAAAAATAGCATTAGCAATACCCAAGTTTCCTTCAGAATTCTCAAAATCTATCGGGTTTACTTTATGAGGCATGGCAGACGAACCTACTTCTCCGGCTTTTATTTTTTGTTTAAAATAATCCATAGAAATGTAGGTCCACATATCCCTATTCAAATCAATAATAATAGTGTTAATACGCTTTAAGGCATCAAATAAAGCAGCCATATGGTCGTAATGCTCTATTTGAGTAGTAGGGAAAGAGTGTTGCAATCCAAGTTTACCTTGCACAAAGTTTGTAGCAAATGCTTTCCAATCTACATCAGGATACGCCACTTTATGGGCATTAAAATTGCCGGTTGCACCCCCAAATTTTGCAGCACAAGGAATATCGTTCAGTAAATTAAACTGCTCGTTTAAACGAGTTACAAACACATTAATTTCTTTTCCTAATCGGGTTGGCGATGCAGGCTGCCCATGGGTTCTAGCCAACATTGGAATGTTTTCCCACTCCTTAACTAATGCCTGCAAGGTATTTTTTAATTCGGTGTAAATTGGTATATACTCTTGGCTTAAAGCATCTTTAATAGAAAGTGGGATTGCGGTATTATTTATATCTTGTGATGTAAGTCCAAAATGAATAAACTCTTTATATTGAGATATGCCAAGCTCATCAAATTTTTGTTTTATAAAGTACTCTACAGCTTTAACATCGTGATTGGTTGTTTTCTCTATTTCTTTAATGGCTGATGCATCTATGGCAGTAAAGTTTTTATAAATAGCCCTTAGTTTTGCAAATAAATTAGCATCAAAATCTTTTAGTTGCGGTAAGGGAATTTCGCATAAGGCAATAAAATATTCTATTTCTACAAGAACTCGGTATTTTATTAAAGCCTCTTCAGAAAAAAAATTAGCTAAAGAGCTTACTTTAGAACGGTATCTGCCATCTACTGGAGAAATAGCGTTTAGCGTATTGAGCGACATGTTGTGTTGTTTTTTTAAAGCAGCAAAGATACTTGTTACAAAACTAAATTAGAAACTAAAAAACTACTTATTAAGTTTAGCTAAAATATTTTTAGCACGTGCTTTATAGGCAGCAGTGTGGTTGTTAAAATTTTGTTCTAAAATAAGCTTTAACTCTTTATGAATCCAAGAGAACTTTGTACCTAATAAATAAAGGGTGTTCATAGCATAAGCCTTAACGGCAACTTTTTGTTTGCCTATAAGCCAATCAAAACAAAGCTCTGTTATTTTTTGCAAGTGGGATTTAGTAACAACAGTAATAACGGCAGGAGTTTGCCATTTAAAATAATGGGTTATAAGCTCTTCGCAAACTTTAGCAACAGGTCTCACACAAGAATCTAAGTATACTTTTTCTAAATCTAACAGAAAAAAATCTATGTGAGGTACAATAGCAGTTATATCTTTACGAGCCACAAAATCTAAAATCCAACCGGCTTTACACGAAACCGGATCATCTGTTAATTTTACAATAGCAATTAGGTTGGGGAGCTCATTATTATGTTGTAAAATATACTTTGCGTAAAAGCTTCGTTGCTCTCTAGAAGCAGTTACATAATTTAAGCTATTGTATAACTCTTGCAACGTCATTCAACTAAATTAGCTAATTTAGGTGGCTTAAAACCAATTATTATGAAAATCTTTAGAAAAATAGCGGGTTTAGCTTTAGTAGTGTTTATAATAGCTCAATTTTTCAGACCGGATAAAAATACTTCTACAGAAGTTTTGGAAACCGATTTTATTGTGGCAGAGCGCCCGCCCGAAGCTATTGCTAAAATGCTAAAAACATCATGTTATGATTGCCATTCTAATAACACAAAATACCCTTGGTATAGTTATATTACGCCGGTAAATTATTGGTTACAGTGGCATATAGATCATGGTAAAGAAGAGCTTAATTTTTCTGAATGGAAAAGTTTTTCGGCAAAACGAAAAGACAAAAAGCTAGAAGAAATTATAGACGAAGTAAAAAAACGTCATATGCCATTAGACTCTTACTTAATAGTGCATAAAGATGCAGAACTTACAGATGAACAAATTAATATGTTAACCCAATACGCAAACACACTAAGGTTTAGATATAAAATGAGCATTATAAAGTAACCAACTATGCTTAAGGTTTTAATAATTGGCAATGTATGGCCTGAGCCTTTCACAACTGCAGCGGGCTCAAGAATGCTTCAATTAATTAATACATTTTTAGAACACAATTTTTCCTTAACCTTTGTTAGTGCAGCAGAAAAAAGCAACAACTCGTACCCTTTACAAGAATTAGGGGTTGTTTGTAAAACCGTTAAATTAAACCACTCGAGTTTTGATGATTTTATAGTTGATTTAAATCCTGATATTGTATTATTTGATAGGTTTATAACCGAAGAACAATTTGGTTGGCGTGTTACAGAGCACTGCCCGAATGCGCTTAAAATATTAGATACAGAAGATTTGCATTGCTTGCGAATGGGCAGGCATAAAGCAATAAAACAAAAAAAGGAGTTTAACTTAAAATCTCTTTTTAAATTAGATATAACAAAGCGTGAAATAGCAAGTATTTACAGGTGCGACTTAAGTTTAATTATCTCTGAAGAAGAATACAATATTCTTGTAAATCATTTTTCTGTTCCTAAAAGTTTACTGCTTTATTTGCCATTTTTACTAAATACAGAAAATTTAAATATTAACACAGTACCAAAATTCAATCAACGAGAAGGCTTTATAACAATTGGTAACTTTTTGCATGCGCCCAATACAGATGCTATATTGTACTTAAAAAACACAATATGGCCTTTAATAAAAGCACAGTTACCTAAAGCAACATTGTCTGTTTATGGTGCTTACAAAACTCAAAAAATAAATAGTTTACACAGCGTTAAAGAAGGTTTTTTAATAAAGGGGTGGGCAGAAAGCGTTCATACTGTTATGCAGCAGTATAGGGTTTGTTTAGTGCCTTTACGTTTTGGTGCAGGCTTAAAAGGAAAACTAATAGATGCAATGATAAATGGTACTCCGTGTGTTACAACACCTATTGGGGCAGAAGGCATGTTCGGTACATTAACACCAAACGGTATTGTTACCCAAACCGATAAAGAGTTTGCAGCTGCAGCTGTTAAGCTTTATACTAATAAACCTCTTTGGAGTGAAGCTCAGGTAAATGGTTACACAATCTTAAAAGAAAGATTTACTAAAAAAGTTCATGCCAAAAATTTAATAAACGCAACAACAAAACTTTTAAATAATTTGCCGGAACATAGAACGCAAAATTTTATAGGCGCTATGTTACAACACCATAACCATAAAAGCACAATGTATTTAGCAAAGTGGATAGAAACTAAAAATAAATTAAGTAAGTAAAGAAATAGCTTTTGGTACTCCGGTTGTTGCTTTCTCCGAGATAACGGTTATTTGTGTTGTACTACTTATAACCGGATTCGGGTCTATATAATAAATTTTAGCTTTAGGGGGCGCATAATTTATTAATCCTGCAGCCGGATACACCTGTAAGCTAGTTCCGATAATAAGTAAAATATCGGCTGTTTCACAAATTTCTATAGCTTTCTCTATCATTGGCACCGGCTCTCCAAACCAAACAATGTGAGGTCGTAACTGATAACCATTTTCACAGCAATCGCCCAGTTTTAAATCAGTTTTCCAATCTAATACATAGCTTTCATCATTGGTACTTCTAACCTTTAAAAGCTCACCATGTAAATGAATTACATTATTGCTACCGGCACGTTCATGTAAATCATCTACATTTTGGGTAACTATGGTTACTTGGTAGTTTTTTTCAAGCTCGGCTAAGGCATAATGCGCTTTATTGGGTTTAACTTCTAATAACTGTCTTCTGCGTTGGTTATAAAACTCTAATACTAATTCTGGGTTGTTTGCAAATCCTGTTGGCGATGCTACTTCCATAACGTCATGCCCCTCCCATAAACCATCAGCATCTCTAAACGTTTTTAAACCACTTTCTGCACTTATACCGGCTCCTGTTAATACTACTATATGCTTCATAAGTGTAAAAATAGAAGTTTCTTTATATTTGATGAAAAATTAAGATGGTAGACCTACAGTTATTGGAGTATTTAGAAGGTTATTTAACTCCCGAACGCAAACAAAAGTTTACCCAAGTACTACAAGAGAGAACTAATTTTATAACAGTAGCGATAGAAGATGTTTTTCAGGTGCACAACACCAGTGCAGTAATTAGAAGCTGTGATGTTTTTGGTGTGCAAACGGCTCATGTTATAGAAGAACGTTTTGGGAAACGTTTAGATAAAAATATAGCAATGGGAGCTCAAAAATGGGTAAATGTAGAGCGTTATAAATCAACTACAGACTGCATAGATCATTTAAGAGATAAAGGATATAAAATTGTAGCGACAACGCCCCATACTAACTCTGTAGTGCTGCATGATTTTGAAGTTACAGAACCTACCGCATTCTTTTTTGGTACAGAAAAAGAAGGGCTTTCTGAAACTGTTTTACAGCAAGCAGACGAACATTTAAAAATTCCTATGTTTGGTTTTAGTGAAAGCTTAAACATATCTGTTTCTGCTGCAATAATTTTACAGCAAGTAACTCAAAAACTAAAAAGATCTAATATAAATTGGCAACTTACAGAAACAGAAAAACAAGCTATACGTTTACAGTGGGCAAAAAACACCATAAAAAGCTCTGATGCCATTGTAGAGAGGTTTTACACAGAAAAAAATCAAAAGTAAAAGTCGTATCTTTAATAAAAATCAACTAAAAACAATACCAATGCAGCTTAATCCTTATTTAACATTTAATGGAAATTGCGAAGAAGCAATGAATTTTTATGCTGATGTTTTAGGCGGAGAGATTAGTATGATTATGCGTTTTTCTGAAGCACCAAACGGGTCTTCTTTTCCTAAAGAAATACACAATAAAATTATGCATTGCACTCTTGAATGCAATGGTATAATTATAATGGGGTCAGATAATACAGGGCAAATGCCATTTAACCAAGGTAACAATTACCATTTGAGTCTAAATATAAAAAGAGAAGACCAAGCGTATGCTATTTACAAAAGTTTAGCCGAAGGAGGTAAAGATATTATGCCTTTTCAGGAAGTTTTTTGGGGAGGGAAATTTGGTATGCTGGTAGATAAATTTGGTGTACAATGGATGGTAAGTAGTGAGCATAAATAAGTAGTTTATGTACAGTATTAAGCATTTATTTCATTGCAGCGCTCCTATTGATGCTGTTTATAACGCACTTACAACTTTAGAAGGACTACAGTCTTGGTGGACAGTGCATACAACCGGCAATCCAGAAGAAGGAAAATTGTTAGAGTTTAATTTTCCACCCAATTTTTTTAATACCATGCAGGTTGTAAAATTAGTTCCCGGTAATTACGTAGAATGGAAATGTATTAAGTCTGCTCCGGAATGGATTAACACATCAATCAAATTTAGTTTAGATACTAACAACAATAAAACACGTATTAAATTTGAACATTCAAATTGGAAAAAAGATGATGATTTTTATGCGCAGTGCTCTTTTTCTTGGGGGCGTTATTTAGAGAGTTTACGACAATATGTAGAAAAAGGGATTGGACAACCTTACCAATAATTTATTAAACTAATTACTAACCATAAAAACTAAAAACATGAGTATTTTTCTTTACATTTTAGCAGGTCTGGTAGCACTTGTAATTGTATTAGGTTTAATTGCACCAAAAACGTTTCACATAAGCAGAAGTATTGTTGTTAATAAACCGATTTCTGAAGTATTTGCCTACCTTAAATATTTAAAAAACCAAGAAGAATGGAGCCCGTGGGAAGAAAAAGATCCAAACATGAAAAAAGAGTTTGAAGGAGAAGACGGTACCGTTGGAGCATTAAGCAGATGGGCAGGTAATAAAGATGTTGGAGAAGGAGAACAAGAAATCACAAAAATTGTAGACAACGAAGTGGTAGAAAGCAAATTACGCTTTTTTAAACCATGGAAATCTGAATCTGATGCATACTTAAAAGTAGTTAAAGAAGGAGAAAATAGTACTAAAGTTACTTGGGGATTTTCTGGTAAAAACAAATTTCCGTTTAGCATTTTTATGCTGTTCATGAACATGGATAAGGCTGTGGGGAAAGATTTTGAAAACGGATTAAACAAACTTAAAAATCGTTTAGAAAGCTAAGAAAGTTATGAAGCATAATATGGTATGTTGGTTTGAGATTCCTGTGCATGATATGGATAGAGCCAAACAGTTTTATGAAACAGTATTTAATCTAGAAATTAATGTTGTTGATTTTGGTGGAATGCTAATGGGGGTGGTTTCCGGATAGAGGTGACGTGCCGGGAGCACAAGGAACGCTAATTAAACAAGATACTTATATTCCTTCTCAAGAAGGAACTCTCGTTTATTTTAAAAGTGATGATGTTCAACATGAGTTAGATAGAGTAGAAGCTGCCGGAGGAAAAATATATCAACCAAAAACACAAATTTCGCCAGAGTATGGTTACATGGGGGTGTTTATAGATACAGAAGGAAACAGAGTAGCCTTGCACTCTAATGCTTAACAGAATTTTATTTTATATGAAAAAGAAAGTTACTGTGTTTTGTTTTGTGTGGGTAACTATAATGCTTCAAGCACAAATAAATACATCGTCTATGCAAACATTACCGTATGCCGAAATCCCTCAACATCCAGAAAAGTATACCTCAGAAACTGTCGTAGCAAGATTAATTGATGGATTGGGTTTTAGATATTATTGGGCTACAGAGGGGCTAAGAGAAGTAGATTTAGCGTATAAGCCTAGTGAGAATGCAAGAACTACAATAGAAACGATTGATCATATTTACAGTCTTGTCTCATTAATTTATAAAACGGTTTTACAAAAAGAAGCTCTAAAAGCAACTTCGTTTAAAGATAAGCGAGCAAATACGTTGCACATGTTAAAAGAAACAAGTGATTTTTTACGGTTTTCAAATCCCGGAATTTTAGAAAACACCAACATAATTTTTAATCGAGATAATAATATAGTTGAGTTCCCTTTTTGGAATTTAATAAATGGTCCAATAGCAGATGCTATTTGGCATGTAGGGCAGGTAGTATCTTTTAGAAGATCATCCGGAAATCCAATAAGTAAAAATATTAGTGTTTTTACGGGCACAGTGAGAAAACAATAGATTTGGCTACTCTATAATTATTTTTTCACCGTAAAATTTTGGCTTGGTTTGCAAAATGGTTAAATCTAAAACTGTTTTAACTCTTGCAAATAGCTCTCTTAAATTGGTTTTAAAACTTTTTTTGCCATACACTCCTTTGGCATTAAAAGCAAATGCATTTATACCTTTAGATTGTGCAATGGCTAAAGCTCTTTCGTTGTGAAATTGTTGAGAGATAATTATAAATGAATTCTGACCGAAGATTTCTTTGGCTCGCTCTACCGAGTCTAACGTTCTAAAACCGGCATAATCTAAGTATATTTTATCTTCAGGAATGCCATTAGCTACTAAATCGTTTTTCATTGTAATGGGTTCATTATAGGCTTTAGTAGCATTATCTCCAGACACTATAATGTAATCTATTTTACCACTATTAAAAACCTCTACGGCAGCTTTAATTCTGTTTGTGTAGTAGGGGTTTTCTCCACCACTAACTAAAAATTTAGCAGTACCAAGTACTAATCCAACTTTCTTTTTAGGTAATGATTCTACATCACTGTAACACCGTTTACTAAATTGATTAACCCAAGCATTACAGCTAATTACAATAAGCACAAGTATTAAAAACAAAAAAGATAAAACAGGAATAATTTTTACTTTAAATGCCATAGTAGCATAAAGTTAGTTAATCCTGTTTAAAACTCTATACTCTTCATAGCATTCACTTATGGCATCTAAAATTTGCAAGTCGTTTGCAGTTTGTATAAACTGTTTAGAGTAGTTACAGTTTCGCAAAATTTCATCAATATCAATACGCTCTAATTGCAGTAGTTCGGTTAGGGTTTCTCTATCAAATTTAGAAGCCAAGAGATTTCTAATTTCATCATCTTTTTTCATTTTTCTAAGCTTTCGCATTTGCTTAGGCTTTTTTCCGAAGATATTGTGTAGAAAGTCTGCCGGATTAAAAAGCGCACCCAGTACTTTTGTGATAGTACTTGGGTTATAGCTTCTGGCTTCATAGCCTCTTGGCAATCCTGCAATTTTGTATTGGTAAGCAGTATTTATAGGGATATTTTTAGCATCAATTTCTAAATAACCTGTTAATTGGTAAGGTTTTACAGTAACTTCTTCTAGTGCATAGGCAAGTTCTGTAAGCTCTATTTTAGTGTTTTTAAACTTGAGCATATCGTTTGTAACACGAACCTTAATAGATTTAAACCCTAAATACGAAAAATAAAGTGTATCGTTTACTGCTGCAGTTATTTTAAACTCACCGTTTTTATTAGTAATTGTACCAATTACTTTATTTAAGTTAATTACGTGAACACTCTCTAAAGGTTCTTGAGTTTGTGCGTTTATAACAGTAGCTTGTAATGCACTATCTTCTTGTGCATAAAGGGTAAACCCTACCAGGAAAAACAATAAAAAGAAAAAATTTTTCATACTCATTGGGGCTAAAAATACTAAACAAATAGAAAACCCGGTATGGCAAAACTATATTTTAATGTAATATTAACTAATTTTAATTGTACCTTTTTTTTGCTTTTCGTTTAGATGAGTTTTGATGCCTGCTGAATGATTTTTTTCCTTTTCCTTTTTTCTTTCCTCTACTTTTACTACTACTAGGATTGTTAGATACTTCTACATTTATAAACCTGCCATTTAGTTTAAATTCTGAGAAAATCTCTAAAATGGTTTGTTTGTGTTTGGTGTCGGTATTAAAAAATGAAAAACTTTCTTTAACATCTACACGGTAAATATCGTCTTTGTCTAATTCTAAAACAGCGCGTAAAAAATCTTTAAGAGATCTCCAGTCGTAACCATCTCTTTCACCTACATTAATAAAATATCTAACACTATCAGAGTTACTGCTGTAATCTTCCTTATCGTTGCTAATATTTAAATCGCGGGCATTCTTATAATAATTGTAGAATCTAGAGAACTCTACAGAAATCATTCTTTTTATTAAATCGTCTCTTTCTATACCTTCAAAAACATCATAAATGGCTGGTAAATAATTCTCTATTTCTTTGTTTACCGGAGTATTTTTTATACTGTTTGCCAGATGATACAGTTGAATTTCGCAAATTTCTATTCCGCTTGGCAGTTTTTTTGCTTCAAAGTTTTTCTTTATAATTTTTTCTATGGTTTTTATTCTTCTAACTTCACTTTTAGAAACAATAACCATAGAAACCCCGGATTTTCCTGCTCTACCGGTTCTACCACTTCGGTGTGTATAGGTTTCTATATCGTCTGGTAATTGGTAGTTAATTACGTGGGTAATATCATCTACATCAATTCCTCTGGCTGCAACGTCTGTAGCAACTAACATTTGCAGTTGTTTAGAGCGGAATGCTTTCATAACCATATCCCGCTGATTTTGACTTAAATCTCCGTGAAGCGCCCCCGCATTATAACCGTCTTCAATTAACTTTTCGGCAACTTTTTGTGTGTCTCTTTTAGTTCTACAAAACACAACAGAAAATATCCCCGGATTAGCATCTGCAAGACGCTTTAAAGCCAAATACCTGTCTCTGCCGTTAACCACATAATACTCGTGCTTTACATTATCTGATCCCGAATTTTTTGTGCCAACAACTATTTCTTTGGGCTGTTGCATAAATTTTCTGGCTATGGTAGCCACTTCTTTAGGCATAGTAGCAGAAAACAACCATGTGTTTTTGTTTGAAGGAGTATGCGATAAAATTGCGGTAATATCTTCATAGAATCCCATGTTAAGCATTTCGTCTGCTTCGTCTAACACACAATAATCAATATTAGAGATATCTACAAGGTTACGATTAATCATATCTTGCATACGTCCGGGTGTTGCCACTACTATTTGTGCTCCCTTTTGTATTTGTTTAGCTTGATCTTTAATACTGGCGCCACCATAAATAGCTACAACATTTATAGTAGGCTCATATTTAGCATAATGTGTGAGCTCGTTAGTTATTTGTAAACAAAGTTCTCTGGTTGGCGATAAAATTAAGGCCTGTGTTATAGAGCTTTTAGTGTTTATTTTTTGAATTAACGGAAACCCAAATGCAGCAGTTTTACCTGTTCCGGTTTGTGCAAGCGCTACTAAATCTGTTTTCTGGTTTAGTAAAATTGGGATTGCTTTTTCTTGTACTTCAGAAGGAGTTTCAAATCCTAAATCATTAATGGCCATCAAAAGAGAGTTGTTGAGGCCGAGTGCTTCAAATTTTGTCATAAATTTTTATACTTTTTTTCGCAAATACGAGTGTTGTATTGGGGCGAAAATCCGTATAAAATTGTGAAGCCCTCACAACACATGCCATACTGGCGGCTAAATTGAAGGCGCAAATGTACCATTAATTAGTTAATAATAGCATGTAAATATTATTTTTTTAAATAATCTAATAAATGTTGTAGTGCTTTTGCTCGGTGGCTGATTTCGTTTTTGGTTGTAATAGGAAGCTCTGCAAAAGTTTTAGAATACCCTTCAGGAATAAAAACAGGATCATAGCCAAAGCCTCCACTTCCAATAGGTAAGGTAGTTATAGAGCCTCTTACAATTCCTTGAAAAAGCAACTCTTCTTGCTTAGTTTTTAGTGCAATAACAGTTTTAAATTGAGCACCTCTGTTACTATTGTCTTTAAGCTCTAACAATAATTTGTTTATGTTATCGGCAGCACTTTTTTGAGGACCTGCGTATCTGGCAGAATACACACCGGGGGCACCATTTAAGGCGTCTACTTCTAACCCTGTATCATCAGCAAAACAAGCTACTTTATATTTTCTATACACATATTCTGCTTTTAATATGGCATTTTCTGCTATTGTTTGCGCTGTTTCAGGAATTTCTTCAAAACAGCCAATATCATCTAAGCTAAGTAGTTCTATGTGCTTAGGCATTAACAGCTTAACTTCTTTAAATTTATTCTCGTTGTGTGTAGCAAAAACCAGTTGCATAGCTTATTGATGATGATAGGGTTCGTTACGTAATATAGTGAAAGCTCTGTAAAGTTGCTCTACAAAAAACAGCCGTACCATTTGGTGCGAAAAAGTCATTTTAGAAAGTGATAATTGTCCTCGTGCTCTGTTATATAAAGCATCAGCAAAACCATAAGGACCTCCAATAATAAACACAAGATTTTTGGTAGCTGCATTCATTTTTTTTTGCAAAAAATCAGAAAATAAAACAGAAGAATATTGTTTTCCGTTTTCATCTAACAAAATTACTGTATCTGCTGCAGAAAGTTTTTTTAAGAGCTGCTCGGCTTCTTTCTCTTTTTGCTGCTGAACGCTTAAATTTTTACTGTTTTTTATGTCTGGTATAATAATAAAGTTAAACTTTATATAGTGCTTTAATCGTTTTGCATATTCATTAATTAGTTGTTCTAGTGCTTTATTATCTGTTTTACCAATAGCTAATAATGTTATGGTCATGTTGTTATTATTACTAAGACCAAAGTTATTTATAAAAATGGTCTTATTTTAGCGATAAACAATTTTTTAGCATGATTTCTAAAGAACAATTTGAGAAAGAACTACATATAATTATTGAAAATGCAATTAGAGAAGATGTTGGCGATGGCGATCATAGCTCTTTGGCATGTATACCTGAAAATGCTACCGGAAAAGCAAAACTTTTAGTTAAGGATGAGGGGATTATAGCCGGAGTAGCATTTGCAAAAATGGTTTTTAAGTATGTTGATGAAAATCTTTCAGTGCAAACAATTAAAAATGATGGAGATAGTGTAAAATATGGCGATATAGTTTTTTATGTAGAAGGTAGTTCACAAAGTATTCTTAAAGCAGAAAGACTTGTACTAAATGCTATGCAGCGCATGAGTGCAATTGCCACTAAAACTGCTAAATATGTTAAGCTTTTAGAAGGTACTAAAACTAAAATTTTAGACACCAGAAAAACTACACCCGGAATTCGTGCTTTAGAAAAATGGGCTGTTACTATTGGAGGAGGAGAAAACCACAGGTTTGCACTTTATGATATGATTATGCTAAAAGATAATCATATAGATTTTGCAGGTGGCATTGCACAAGCTATTGCAAAAACTAAAACTTATTTAAAAGAAAAGAATAAAGATTTAAAAATTATTGTAGAAGCAAGAAATTTACAAGAAGTACAAGAAATACTTGATGCAGGGGGAGTTTTCAGAATTTTATTAGATAACTTTAATTATTCTGACACCAAAAAAGCTGTTACCTTAATAAACGGAAAGTGTTTAACAGAATCTTCCGGTGGTATTAACGAACAAACTCTAAGAAAATATGCTGAGTGTGGAGTAGATTATATCTCTTCCGGCGCTTTAACACATTCTGTTTATAATTTAGATTTAAGCTTAAAAGCAGTATAAGCATGACCAAAGAAGTAGAAGAAAAACTGCAAAAAATACCTGTTATAAAACAACTCATTCAGGTTTTAAAAAAAGTAAAACCTGCTGCTTTTGAAGGCCTTTCACTATACGATTTAGTAGAGATGTATGTTATTGGTATAGCCAAAGGAGCGTTGTCTTCTAGAGCCAGTGCCATATCGTTTAGCTTTTTTATGGCTATTTTCCCTTTTTTATTGTTTGTACTTAATTTAATTCCTTATATCCCAATAGACGGCTTTCAAACCGATTTTTTAAAGTTTATAGAAGGACTTTTACCGCCAACAACGGCCGACTTTTTCGGGCAAATTTTAGAAGATATTGTAAAAAACAGGAGGGGAGGTTTACTCTCTTCGGTTTTTATCTTATCAATTTTTTTAATGGCTAATGGTATAAATGCAATTTTTGGAGGTTTTGAGTATTCGTATCATGTAGAGATTACGCGTTCTATGATAAAGCAGTATCTGTATGCCATGGGAGTAGCACTGCTTTTAGCATTCTTAATGCTCATTTTAGTAGCCGGGTTTACGTATTATGAAGTTTATATAGCGCAATACGTAAGCGAATTAACAAACGAAGTAGATGTGGTTAAAGGAGACGATTTAGGCGTTCAAATTGGGAGATTACTGTTTTTTGTACTTATAATTTACCTCTCTACCGCCATTTTATACTTTTTTGGCACATCAGACGGCAGAGTTAGGTTTTTCTCGTTGGGAGCGGCTTTAACCACAATTTTAATAGTTTTAACTACGTATTTATTTGGTATTTATGTAGATAATTTTGCCAAGTATAATGAGCTTTATGGCTCTATCGGAGCACTTTTAATTTTAATGGTTTACATCTGGTTAAACTCTAATATTTTATTGTTAGGATTTGAATTAAATGCCAGTATGAATAGATTGCGAAAACGATTTTAAAAAACTTTTAAGTTCATAAACAGAACCTTACCTTTGGAGTATGCAGCATTATGTAGATGTAATTCTTCCAATCCCTTTACAACAGCACTTTACGTATAAAATTACAGAGGCAGAAGCCAATTTTTTAAAACCTGGAATGCGTATTGCCGTTCCGTTTGGGAAGCGTAAAATTTATACGGCGCTTGTAATTACTATTCACACGAATGCCCCAATACATTATGAGGCAAAAGAAATTCATGAAATTTTAGATAAGCAGCCAATTGTAAATAACATTCAGTTACAACACTGGAAATGGATTGCAGATTATTACATGTGCACATTAGGGGAGGTTTTTAGAACTGCCATTCCAACCCCGTTTTTGTTAGAAAGTGAAACATTAATAGAAAAAAATAATCAGGCTGAAATTGATGAATCCTTACTGCAAGACGATGAATTTTTACTTGTAGAGGCGCTAAAAAAACAATCGGTTTTAAAAATAGATGAGGTTCAGGATATATTAGATAAAAAAACGGTACTTCCGGTAATAAACAAACTTTTTGCTAAGGGTGTTATAAAGCTCAAAGAAAATGTAGTAGAACAGTATAAGCCTAAGCTTGTTAAATACGTAAAGCTTCACGAAAAATATGCTGACGAAACTTTATTACATGCCTTATTAGATGATTTAAGCAGGGCTCCTAAACAAAAAGAGATGGTAATGCAGCTCTTTATGCTAAACGCAAAAACAAAGAAGCCAATTAAATTAAAAGAATTACAACAATCCGGAAACTTCTCTGCTGCTATTACCAACGCATTAGTTCAAAAACACATAATTGAAGTTTATGAGGTTAAAACAGATAGAATTGGTGAGCAATCATCTGGAACGTTACCCTCAAAATCACTAAATAGTTTTCAGCAAGAAGCATTAAACTCCATACAACAAAATTTTAAACAAGAGCGTGTTGTTTTATTGCACGGCATTACATCTTCCGGGAAAACAGAAATCTACGTAAAACTAATAGAAGAGCAATTAAAACAGCAAAAGCAGGTGTTGTATTTAGTACCGGAGATTGCTTTAACAACACAGCTAATAAACAGATTACAGCAATATTTTTCGGGGAGCATAAGTGTTTTTCATTCTAAATATTCTCAAAACGAAAGAGTAGAGGTCTGGAATAATGTATTGCAAAATAAAGACAAAGCACAAATTATTTTAGGTGCCAGATCAGCACTGTTTTTACCCTTTTCTAATTTAGGATTAATAATAGTTGATGAAGAGCACGAGCCATCATACAGACAGCATGATCCAGCACCGCGTTATCATGCCAGAGATGCTGCAATAGTTTTGGCAACGCTTCAAAATAAATGCAACGTATTGTTGGGTTCTGCCACGCCGGCAATAGAAAGTTATTACAATGCCAAAAACAATAAGTATGCACTGGTAGAGCTAAACAGAAGATATGGCAATGTGCTTGAACCCGATATTGAGTTGGTAGATTTAAAAGATAAAACCAGAAGAAAACAAGTAAAAGGTCATTTTTCAGATAGATTACTAGAAGAAATTAATCAAACGTTACAAGAAGGAGAGCAAGTTATACTTTTTCAAAACAGACGTGGGTATGCTCCAATTATAGAGTGCACAACTTGCGGACATGTGCCTCAATGTACAAATTGCGATGTTAGTTTAACCTATCATCAATACAGAAACCAATTGCGCTGTCATTATTGTGGTTATTTTACAGCTGTACCACAACAATGTTGGGCATGCAGTAGTAATACGTTAAATACAAAAGGGTTTGGAACAGAACAAATAGAGCAAGAATGTAAAAAGCTTTTTCCGGGGTACGAAGTTGCCAGAATGGATTTAGATACTACCAGAGGAAAACACGGTTACGAGAAAATATTAACTGCTTTCCAGCAGCAAGAGATAGATATTTTAGTGGGCACACAAATGCTGTCTAAAGGGTTAGATTTTAGAAAAGTGCAATTGGTAGGTGTTTTAAATGCTGATAATTTGCTGCATTTTCCAGATTTCAGGGCACATGAAAGGACATTTCAGATGCTGGTGCAAGTTGCGGGTAGGGCAGGGAGAACCCAAAAAAGAGGTAAGGTAATTATTCAAACATACAACCCATATCATCAAATATTACAGCAAGTAACTACTTCAGATTATTTTGGGATGTACACAGACCAAATTAATGATAGGATACAGTTTAAATATCCACCCATACATCGTATCATTAAAATTACGTTTAAAGCTAAAGATTTTAATAGGTTAAACGAAGGTGCTGCTTGGTTCACTAAATCGTTACGCCAAGTTTTTGGTGATGCGGTTTTGGGGCCCGAGGCACCTCCTGTTGGGAGGATTAGAAATTTCTATTTAAAAAACACATTATTAAAATTACCAAAAAATAAAAATATAGAACAGTGTAAGACAGCTGTGCTAAGAGTGCATAAAAGTTTTAACGCAATAGCCCACTTTAAAAGTATAAGAGTGATATATCACGTAGATTATTTTTAAAGTATAAATTAAATGTTGTTAAGTGCTTGAGCAAGTTCAGTTTTCTTGTTTCGGCTTAACGGAATTTGTTTTCCTTGCACCTCTACATTCTTACTGTTAAATTTTTCAATCTTATCTAGATTAACAATATACGATTTGTGAATTCGTAAAAAACGATCAGCAGGTAATTGCTTTTCGAAAGCTTTCATAGTAGATAAGATTACAATATTAGCATCGTTAGTAACTAGCTTTATGTAATCTCCAAGAGCTTCAATCCACTTAATTTCGTTTAAAATTACTTTACGCTTTTTAAGATTGCTTTTTACAAAAATATGGTCGTCGTCTTCCTGTACCTTGTTTGCCTGCTCATAGTGAGCAATGGCTCTTCTAACAGAGGCATCAAAACGTTCTTGTGTGAAAGGTTTATGTAAATAATCTGTAACGTCGTAATCAAAAGCCTTTAAAGCATAATCTGCTTTACCGGTTACTAGTATTACTTGAGGAGGGCTCTCTAAAGACTCTAACAAATCAAACCCGTTAACTATGGGCATTTCTATATCTAAAAAAATCAGGTCAACAGCGTTGTTTTTTAATCCGCTTTTAGCTTCAATAGCGTTGCTGTAATCGGCAACCAATGTAAGTGAGGGATGGTTGTTTACAAGTTTTGCCACAGCCATTCTCTGGATAGTAGAGTCGTCAACAATTATGCACTTTAATTTCATAACAAAAAGGTAAGTTTGTAGGTTTTCATCGGCAATTTAACAAAAATATCCGTTCAACGGTCATTAAAGATGTGAACAATCCATAAAATGTTGTCAACAATCATTTAATGTAGGTCAACCAAAAATTTTGTTTCATTTGGGTTTTTATCATAACGTTTCTTAAAAATAAAAAGTATATGGTTTGCTAATATTTTTATTATTCTTATTTTTGCACCCTTAAATTTAACAAATAAATTAATATTATGAATCATTACGAAACTGTTTTCATTTTAAATCCCGTTCTATCTGAGAGCCAGATAGAGGAGACAGTTAAGAAGTTTGAAGATTTCTTACGTTCTAAAGGTGCGGAGATTGTATCTAAAGAAAACTGGGGGCTAAGAAAGTTAGCATACCCAATCCAGCACAAGAAAAGTGGTTTTTATCACTTATTTGAATTTAAAGCTCCGGGAGAAGCTATTGACCCACTTGAGTTAGAATTCAGAAGAGACGAGCGCGTTATGCGTTACTTAACTGTTAAGTTAGACAAGCATGCTATTGCTTGGGCAGAGAAAAGAAGAGAAAAACTAAACAAAAAAGCGTAACCTATGTCAACAACAATAGAGCAACAAGCAAAAGGCAAAAAGGACGGAGAAATCAGATATTTAACGCCTTTAAATATTGAGACTACTAAAGCAAAAAAATACTGCCGTTTTAAAAGAGCAGGTATTAAATACATAGATTATAAAGATCCAGACTTTTTAATGAAGTTTGTTAATGAGCAAGGTAAGATTTTACCAAGAAGATTAACAGGTACTTCATTAAAGTATCAAAGAAAAGTAGCTACTGCTATTAAGAGAGCGCGTCATTTAGCTTTGATGCCATACGTTGGAGATTTATTAAAATAAACACTTAAGGTATTATGGAACTAATTTTAAAAGCAGACGTTGAAAACTTAGGTTTTAAAGACGATATAGTTACAGTAAAAAACGGTTACGGAAGAAACTATTTAATACCTCAAGGCTTAGCAGTATTGGCTACTCCATCGGCAAAAAAAGATTTAGCCGAAATGCTTAAGCAAAAAGCATACAAAGAGAAAAAGCTTGTAGAAGATGCACAAAAATTAGCAGAATCTCTTAAAAAGCTTGAAATTAAAATTGCTGCTAAAACCGGTGAAGGTAATAAACTATTTGGTTCTGTTTCTAATGTTAATTTAGCAGAAGCTATTGCTAAAGAAGGACACGAAATAGACAAGAAGTTTATTAAAATTAACGGAGGTTTAGTTAAAAGAACCGGAAAATACAATGCAGAAATTCGCCTTCATAGAGAAGTAGTTATAGACTTCCCTTTTGAGGTTGTAGAAGAAGCTAAGTAAATAACTTTGTTACTAAATTGATATAAAGGCTGCCATATGGCAGCCTTTTTTTTATATTTTTGCCTTGCAAAACAGTTTACTAACTAACATAACAACGTATGAAAAAACAATTATTTTTCAGTATTTGCTTACTACTTTTTGCAGGTACAGTTTTCTCTCAGGTTACTACATCTAACATTAGAGGAGTAGTGCTTGACGAACAAAACCAACCTCTATTTGGGGCAAACGTAATAGCTGTTCATACCCCAACCGGAACAACTTACGGAACAGCCTGCTAACGAAGACGGTAGATTTAACTTACTAAACCTTCGTGTAGGTGGGCCCTATAAAATTACCATTTCTTACATTGGTTACAAAGACCAAGAAATTAACGATGTGTACCTTTCTTTAGGACAAACGTATAACGTAGATGCCAAAATGGTACCAGACAGCCAACAGTTAGATGAAGTTGTTGTAACATCTGATGTTACAGGTACTTTTGGTAGTGATCGTACCGGTGCAGAAACAAGTGTTGGTAGAAGAGAGCTAACCAGATTACCAACAATTTCTCGTTCTGCAAAAGATTTTACAAGATTAGAGCCAACGGCAAGCGGAGACTCTTTTGGAGGTAGAAACGATCAGTTTAACAACTTCTCGTTAGACGGTGCAATTTTTAACAACCCATTTGGTTTAGATGCTCCAACTCCAGGAGGACAAACTAACGCTCAACCAATCTCATTAGACGCAATAGATCAAATTCAAGTTTCTACAGCGCCATACGATGTAACTCAAGCCGGCTTCACCGGGGCATCTGTAAATGCAGTTACTAAAAGTGGTACTAATGAGTTTTATGCAACTGCATACGGTTTCTTTAGAAATGAAGATATGACCGGTGGAAAAGTTAGAGGAGATGATGTGTTTAAAGCAGATTTAGAGCAAAAACAATATGGTTTTAGCGTTGGCGGACCAATTGTTAAAAATAAATTATTCTTCTTTGCTAATTTTGAAAGAGATCAATTAACAGAGCTTGGTAGCAACTTTGTTCCTAACACAGGTTCTGGTGCAATTAACGAATCTCGTGTTTTAGAATCAGATTTTCAGTTAGTTGATAACATTTTACGCCAAGTTGTAATTGGGCAAGATGCGCAAGGGAATGATATTTTTTATAATCCGGGAAGATATTCAGGATTTACTTTCGATGCCGAGTCTACTAAAGGAATCTTTAAGTTAGATTGGAACATAAACGATAAAAATCGTTTAGCAATTATTTACAATTTCTTAGATGCATCAAAAGAAAAGCCTGCTCACCCTACAGCTCTTGGATTTAGAGGTCCAAGCCAAGCAACACTTCAGTTTGAAAATGCAGGATACCAAATTAACAACCGTATCAATTCAATTCAAATAGAATTAAACTCAACATTATCTGATGAGGCTACCAATAAATTACAAATTGGTTATACTCATTTTGATGATTTTAGAAATCCGCTTTCTACACCGGCACCGGCTATCACTATTTTAGATGAAAATGGTAGCTCTAACTATATTATTGCCGGTCATGAGCCGTTTTCTATTCATAACAGATTAGATCAAAAAGTATTTCAGTTTACAAACAACTTGAATTTCTTTAAAGGAGACCATACTTACACTATTGGTGTATCGTTTGAGAAGTTTGAGTTTGATAACTCGTTTAACTTAGGTGCTTACGGAGCAATAGGGACATTCTTCCCTACAGGTACTATTGCAGACTTTAGAAATCCTGCAAACGAAGCAAACTTAGTTTCGTTCTACCAAGGTATTTTTAATGATGCAATTGCAGCACATAACTCTTTAGAGGCAAACGGAACCGGAAATCCTGGTGGTTGGGCATTAGCAGAAACTAATGTTGGACAATTAGCGTTCTATTTACAAGATGAGTGGAATGCTACCGAGAACTTTAAATTAACCTACGGTATTCGTTTTGATAAGCCTTTATACTTTGATACAGCCGATAAGGTTCGTGAAAACATAGAGCGTAAAGGGGGCTCTAGCGGAACATACATTCCATCTATTACGTACTATGACCCTGAAACCGGAGAAGAAACTTTCTTAGATTCAGAGCAAATGCCTTCTAATAGCATTTTAGTATCTCCGAGATTAGGATTTAACTGGGATGTTAGAAATGATAAAACTTTCCAAGTGCGTGGTGGTACCGGAGTATTTACAGGTAGGTTCCCATTTGTGTGGTTAGGTAACCAAGTACAAGGTGTAGATTTCTTCTTCTACCAAGTAATAGACCCAGATTTTAAGTGGCCTCAAGTATGGAGAAGTAGCTTAGGGGTAGATTACAAGATGGAAAACGGAGTTATTTTAACAGGAGACCTATCATACACAAAAGATTTAAATGCACCGCATGTACAAAACTGGGGGTTAAACACTCCATCAGAAACATTAAACGGGGTAGATAACCGTCCGGTGTATTCAAACTCAGATAAATCGCAAATTTTTGGCGGACCAACAAGTGCGTACGTATTCTCTAATTCTGATAAAGGAAGAATTTGGAATGCAGTAGTAAAAGCACAAAAAACATTTGATAACGGTCTGTACACCAGTTTAGCTTATAGCTACTTAAACTCTAAAGATGTAAACTCTATTGAAGCAGAAATTACAGGAGACGCCTTTGTAGCTAATGCTGTAGTTGGTAATGCCAATGCCGATGTTTTATCGTACTCTAAGTATGGAGATACACACAGAATTATAGGTGTAATTTCTAAATCGTTTAAAACCGGTACAACCATCTCTACGTTCTTTGAGTATGCTCAAGGTGGGCGTTATAACTACATTTATGGTGGCGATTTAAATAATGATGGTTCTGCCATAAACGATTTATTATACATTCCAACAGCAGCTGAGGTTAACCAAATGAACTTTAGCGGTCCTGGTCAAGCAGAAGCTTTTGAAGCATTCATTCAGCAAGATGATTATTTACGTGAAAACAGAGGTAAATATGCTGAGCGTTATGCTGCTTTAGCACCTTGGAGAGGTCGTTGGGATCTTAAAATTTTACAAGACATTAAATTAGGAGATAAAAACAAACTACAATTAAGTTTAGATGTTCTTAACTTCGGAAACTTAATCAACTCAGATTGGGGTGTAGTTCAAGAGCCTACAAACACTCAAGTTTTAGGAGTAACTGTAGATAGCAACAATAACCCAACATATACTTTTGATCCTAATTTAACAGAAACATTTAGTTACGACTCTAGCTTACAATCTAGATGGCAAGCACAATTTGGAGTTCGTTACACCTTTAACTAAGCATAAAAAATAGTATTTTTGAACCGCCCTTAAATAGGGCGGTTTTTTTATACATAAATTTTAAAAATGAAGTACAGAAGGCTAACAAAAGAGCAATTTGAAGAGCTACACCAAGAGTTTATAAATTTTTTAGCTACACAATCTATCACTGCCGATGAGTGGGAGCAAATAAAAAAAGAAAAACCTAAAGTTGCAGAGCAAGAACTAGACGTGTTTAGCGATTTAATTTGGGAAGGTGTTTTACCAAATGTTAAATACTTAGAAAACATATCGGCACAACAAATGCATTTGTTTCATTTAACCGATAAAGAAATGAAACTAATTGCTATTAGAGTTAATAACCCTAGTATAGATTTAACTACAAAAGAAGGTTTTGCGTGGTTTAAGAAAAACTTTATGACAGATAGCGTAGAAATCATGCAAGCCTCTAAAGCATATAGTGAAGACAAAAACTTAGATAAATTTAATCTCATAGAAAAAGGAGCAGTAATTACCAAAGGAGAGCTATACCGATGGTTCGAAGAAATCTTATCCTGATTTTTTAAAACACCCAAAAGTTAAGATATTTGCTAGCGCATAACTCTCTTTTAAATTTTAAAGCAAAAGCAGAATTTTATGGCCCAGAAACCAAGCATACCAAAAGGAACTCGCGATTTTTCTCCACAAGAAGTTGCTAAAAGAAACTATATAATTACTACCATAAAAAAACATTTTGAGGTATTTGGTTTTAGGCCTATAGAGACTCCATCGTTTGAGAATTTAGAAACGTTAACCGGAAAGTATGGAGAAGAAGGCGATAGGTTAATTTTTAAAATTTTAAACTCAGGCGATTATCTATCTAAAGTAGATGAGAATTTTTTTTATAACATTTTTAGAATAAAAGAGTTTGTTGTTCAAGAATATTACAGATTAAGCAAAATCTTAAAGGGACGAAAAACTAAAATTAATTTATTCAAAGGGGCAATATCATATCAAGGCCTTGAAAGTATTAGTAGTAAAATACTTGAAGAGTATGATTTTGCAAAAGAGACAAATTTAGAATTTACTCAAAAAGAAAAATTAATTAAAGATTTAATAAAAATATATTTTGAATCAGATAAGGGGGGTAATAAAGAATTAGAAGATAAATCAATAGGCTTATTGATAAAAGAGATAGTTAATGATTATGTTAAAAGAAAATCTAATGAAGTTTCATATCAAATATCTGAAAAAGCATTACGCTACGATTTAACAGTACCTTTTGCCAGATACGTGGTTATGCACCAACATGAGATAGATTTTCCGTTTAAACGCTACCAAATACAGCCGGTTTGGAGAGCCGATAGACCACAAAAAGGAAGGTTTAGAGAATTTTATCAGTGTGACGCAGATGTGGTAGGTTCTACTTCACTATGGCAAGAAGTAGAGTTTATACAATTGTATGATGCTGTATTTAGTAGTTTACAATTAAACGGAGTAACGATTAAGCTTAATCACCGAAAAATTTTAACAGGTATAGCCGAAGTAATTGGGGCAAAAGATAAATTAATTGATTTTACGGTTGCTTTAGATAAGCTTGATAAAATTGGTGAAGAGGGCGTTAAAAAAGAAATGCTCAGCAAAGGTATTTCGCAAGAGGCCATTACTAAACTACAGCCACTGTTTAGCTTCTCTGGAGACAATGCAAAAAAAATAGAAGATTTAGAGCAAATGCTACAAAGCTCTCAGGAAGGATTGACAGGAGTAACCGATTTAAAATTTATTATAAATACTATTAAAGACTTAGGATTAAAAACCGCTAATGTTACTATAGATGTTACTTTAGCGCGTGGCTTAAACTACTATACCGGTGCCATTTTTGAGGTAGCTGCCCCGTTACAAGTTAAGCTCGGCTCTATTGGAGGAGGAGGAAGGTATGATGACCTTACCGGTATTTTTGGGTTAAAGGGAATGAGTGGTATAGGTATATCGTTCGGGTTAGATAGAATATATTTAGCTTTAGAAGAGCTTAATCTGTTCCCTGAAACTGTTTCAGATACGTTAGATGTCTTGTTTATTAATTTTGGAGCATCAGAAGCGTTGCAAGCTTTAAAAGCGGTAACATTTTTAAGAAATAAAGGGATAAAAGCAGATTTATATCCTGATGCAGCAAAAATGAAAAAGCAGTTTCAGTATGCTAATAAGCGTAATGTACCTAAAGTAGTTTTAATTGGTACAGAAGAGCTGCAAAACAATACTTTCGTGTTAAAAAACATGGAAACAGGAACACAAGAAACCTATAATTTTTCTGAATTAGAAAAAGTTTTTTTACCTAACTAAAAAGCCTCTGTTTCTATAACTACATTACTTTGTAAGGTTTTATGAACCGGACATTTGGCAGCAATTTCTAATAAACGTTCTTTTTGTTGCTGAGTTAAGTCTCCAACAAATTCTATCTTTTTTACTAAGTGGTCTATTTTGGTGGGTTTGTTATTTATAGCTAAATGTTCACTATGCTTTTTAGAGTGTGTAATGTAGGTATAAACTTCGTCTAAAGACCAGTTTTTTTGCTGGGCATACATTTTTAATGTCATTACTGTACAAGCAGCTAGCGAAGCACTTAGCAAATCGTAAGGAGACGGGCCCAAATCTGCTCCACCAACATCTTCAGGTTCATCGGCTATTAAACTATGCTTTTGGGTTTGAATGTAGGTTGTATATGTATCTTCTTTTACATTTAAATGAGCTACTAATTGCTCTCCTTTTGTTGGTAACATCTGGTTATCTTTAAAGGGCAAATATTTATTAACCCATGTAGCAATTAAATTACCCGCATAAATACTGTCTTCTGGATTTGTTAAAAGATGGTCTGCCTGATCTAAACTGATAAAACTTTTTGGGTGATGAGCATTGTTATAAAGCATACGAGCATTTTCTACACCTACAATAGTGTCTAAAGGAGCATGCATTATTAAAATAGGTTTCCTTAAACTCTTTGTAATTTCCGGCAGATTGGTTTGGCTAAAATCATCAACAAAATCATTGTCAATTTTAAACGGTCTTCCTCCAATATTAACTTTAATTTCTCCTTTTTCTTCTATATCATCTAAAGCATGAGAAAAATGTTTTGTAACGTGGTTTACTGTTGCCGGTGCACCTATAGTTACAACTGCCTTTATGTTGTTTAGTTTAGAAGCTGCTACAATTGCTGCAGCACCACCTAAAGAATGTCCTATAAGTAAAGAAGGCGTTTTATTTTGATTTAGTAAAAAATTGTTAACTGTTTCTACATCAGAAACATTAGCAGAAAAATGACTATCTGAAAAATCTCCTTCACTTTTACCTAAGCCTGTAAAATCAAAACGCAATACCCCAAAACCGTTATTTGTTAGCGCTCTACTTATATTTTTTACTGCTTTGTAATTGCTGCTGCAGGTAAAGCAATGAAGCAAAATAGCGTAATAATTAGGTTTTTTATTAGCTGGTAAATCTAAATGAGCGTGTAGTGCTATCCCCTTAGCGTTTTCAATTTTAATGATATCACTTCTCATAAATTATGATTTTAATTTGTTAGCATGCATAGCTCTAAGTTTACTAAGCTTAGGAGCAATAACAAAAGAGCAATATCCTTGGTTTGGGTTGTTTTTGTAATAGTTTTGATGATACGATTCTGCTTCGTAAAATTTAGTATACGGACTTAATTCTGTAACAATTTTATCACTATAATATGCTTGCATTTTAATCATAACATCTTGCGCAATTTGCTTTTGCGTTTCGTTATGATAAAATATAACAGAACGGTATTGTGTTCCTACATCTGCTCCCTGTCGATTTAGTGTTGTAGGATCATGCGATGTAAAAAAAATATATAAAATATCTTGATACGATATAACCTCTGGATTGTAATGTATTTGAACAACCTCTGCATGCCCTGTAAGTCCAGAACAGACCTCTCTGTAAGTTGGTTTTCCGGGAGCTACACCTCCAGAGTACCCTGAGACTACATTCTCTACACCTTTAACTTCCTGAAAAACGGCTTCTAAACACCAAAAACACCCTCCGCCTAAAGTGGCTATTTCTAAATTACTATGCATTCTCAGATTCTTTTATGTGGTTAAGTGCTACCGAATTAATACAATAACGTAATCCGCTGGGTGGTGGCCCATCAGGAAATACATGTCCTAAATGTGCATCACAAGTATTACAAAGCGTTTCAACCCTAACCATACCATACGAAGTGTCTTTTACGTATTTAATGGCATTAGGTTTAATGGGTTGCGTAAAACTTGGCCAGCCTGTACCCGAATCAAACTTAATGGTAGCGTCAAACAACGGCGTGTTGCAGCAAATACAGCTGTATTTTCCCGGCTCAAAAGATGCACATAATGCTCCGCTATGAGGGGCTTCAGTTCCTTTTAAGCGTGTAACAGCAAACTGCTCTGTAGTTAAAATAGCTTTCCACTCTTCGGTTGTTTTTTGAACTCTTGTATCAGGTTTCGGATTTCCGTTTATGGTAAAATGTATAATATCTTTCCAGGTAAGCATAAAAAATGTTTTGCAAGTGTTGGTCTAAAAAAGTACCAAAAGTTTACATTAATAGTACAAAAAAGCGAAGTGAAATAAAAGAAATAATAAAAAAGGCTTCACAAAAATGTGAAGCCTTTAATTTGTAGCGAGGACGAGATTTGAACTCGTGACCTCCGGGTTATGAATTTTACGACTATCTAAGTAAGTGTTGATAATCAATAAGTTACGATTTGAAAAACACCTGATTTCAGGTCTATTCTATTCGCTTTTCTATTCTATTTACTATTCTAACCCGTTCAAATCCAGTAAAAATGCTAAGTTAATTAATAAGGTTTCCAAGTATCCTTGTCTACCCATTCATAATTGTTATATCTATTATCAAAATAAACTACAGCCTCAAAATAGTCGGTGCCATTTGGGTTGCTCACATAGTTTACTTTATTTACCTCAAAAATATTTTGAGCTTCTGTATTTATTTCTTCTAAATTATTACTCAACAAATAGTAGTCTCCTTGTATAGAAAACCAATATCCTGCAAAAGAATCAAGGTCCTTTTCATCTAATGTAATTTCAATAACAGCATTTTCTAAATTAGTGTCAGAGGGTAAATTGGTTAAAATAAAAGTAGGTTCGTTAATAGTTTTTTCTCCTTGATAATAAATTTCTCCTTTACCAGAACCACCGTTATAATCATAAAACTTATAGGAAAAAGTTAAAGGCTCGTTAGATTTAGATTTTACGTAAATACCGTACTGTTCTGCTCTTAAAATTTCTTTCTCATTATCAGAGTCAGAGCTGCATGCAAATAAAAATACAGCCAATAGTAGTGAAAAAGTTTTCTTCATAGTTAAGCAATAGTTATTTGGGTTATAAATTATCTTCTACTTTTTTGCCTTCTAACATCTACCACATTAAATAGTTTAGAAACATCTTTTAAGTGTATTTCTAAATCCGGATAATAATTGTTAAGTGAATGGGCCACAATTATGCCTTTCTCAACATCGTGTTTAATAATTCTTTTCAGTAAAATACCTTCTTCTTTATGTACAATTACAAAATCCCATTTGTGTATGTGTAAACTACTGTGCCAGTATTCTTGCCTAACCTCCCTACATAATATTAAATCTCCCTCAAGATAGCTTTCGTAACTACCATCATCCATAGAGTCGCCCCTTACTTCAAAAAACACATAATTTCCTTTGTATTCTTTATCTGCTAAGTAAGGAAGTTTAGGGAGCTCTTCTATATATTCTTCATCTCCAAAACCATTAAGGTATCCGGCATAAGCGTATTTGTTAACCAAAGGCACCATCATAACGTTAGCATTAGCAACATTTACTGGCTCAGCTTCTTTTTCAAATTCAATATTTTGAACTATTGCTAATAATTCTGCAGGAGTAACATCTAACACTTTAGCTATTTTAAAAAATGCCTCAAGCGTAATTGGTGTATGGCCACCTAAGTAATTAAACAACGTACCTCGTTTAATACCAGTCTCTTCTACTAATTGCTTTAGAGATACGCCACGCTTATCAGCTATTTCTTTGATTTTGCGTATATCCATAAAAAGTTTAAAATTTTGTACAACGGGTATTGCATAGTTCAATATTTTGTACTATGTTTGTATTGCAATACAACCAAATATACAAAAAAATGGATACTGTAGCCTTTAATTCGATTAAGAACGCTTTAAATGAGATAAACATACCAGTAGAGTTAGATGATGAAGTGGTGTATACAACCATTGAAGAAGAGTTGTGTAATTACTTCATTTATGCAGAATTACAAGTGTTTGCAGAGTTTAAAAATGTTGTAGGAGGCTCTTATGATTACGGTATCTCGGAGATAATAAGAGAGTCTGAAATTTCAGATGCAGTAACTATAAAATTAAATGTTTATGATGAAAATGATGAAGAAATACTCTTAACTGATGTTCAAAAAATTGAACTTGAAAATCTGTTGCAATCTAAAATATTAGCATAATGAGTCCTGAAACTAACAAAATAATAGCCGGTTTAATTAGTAAAGAGTTTTATGCTCTTGAAAATACCCCATGGACATTTGATAAGGCAAAGAGTCTTATTCAAGCAGCTCAAGAACTTAATCTAACAGAATTAGCCAACCAATTAATAATCGATTTATAAAACGAGACACTATGTTTTCAACAAAGAAAAAAAGAGAAACAGCAGAACTCCACGAAAGAGTGGTTAAAGCTTGGGAGAGTGCACCCTATGGCACTAAGGCAAGGGTAGCAGTTATAACAGGCTACACTCGTCAAACATTAGATGATATAATTACAAAAGGTAGAAAAGATGAGTCAATTCTTTTGTTGGTTCATCAGGCCATTAAACAAGCTTCTGCAGATATAGCTAAAGATGTAATGCAACAAAACACTTTGGTTCAAAAAAGCTAAGCAGTAGTAATGATTGCCGAAACAATATACCCAATTGTTAAATCTCTCTCTAAAGAAGAGCAGTACAGGCTCTTCAAAAAATTAGAGAAAGAGCTAAAGGCAATCAATAATACACAAAGACCTAAAGTGATGACCCCAAAACAACAGCGAAAGGCCGAAAGAATGAAATGGTTAAAAACACATGTTTTTTATCCGCCAAAACACTAAGAAAATGAATGACAAAGATTTTTTCAAACAATGCTATCTCTACGCTGCAATTTCAAGCGGTATAGTGCTCTTAATGGTAGTGCTTGTACTTGCAGTAAAAGGAGTACTAACATTAATATAATTAAAACCATGAACGCCTTAATCTTACTTATTTGCTTGGTGAACATTGCCCTTTTAATCCTGTTAATTAAAACCATAAAGCAGGGTGTGCAATTAGAAAAAGAGTACAAACAATTGCTAAAAAAATATAGTCATGAAAAATGAATTCTACTTACTCAACGGAAGATGGTACTGTAACGGCAAAACATTTAACGAAATGTACCTGAACCAGCAACAAGAGTTAGGAACATTCATTTCTGAACAAAAAAGCTCTATGCCACAGACCAACGCAACATAGAGCCGTAATCAAGTTTAACTCTAAAAAATTCAAGTTTAACTCTAAAATCCAAAATTATGGAAAATTCAACAAACAATGTAAACGGACTGGCAACCTTAGACCAATTGCCAAACTTACACAAAGCAAAAGTATCTCCAAGAGAGCTTTCTTCTACCTACTGGACACCAGAAATTGAAGGTGAGTATAAAGTAGGTGTTGTAATAGACATCAGAGAAGAAAACTATACAGACGATCGCTCCGGAGAAACTATTAAGCTGCCATGCATAATTATGCTATCGCAAGAAGAAGATGGAAGTTTTAACACCATTCGTAATGGTTCTAAGAGATTAGTAGCAACCATTGAAAACGCTGTAGAAAGTGGGGAAATGATTTTAGGCAAAACACCGGTGAAGATTGTTTTTCTCGGAAAACAAAAAAACAAAACCAATACCTACCTAAGCGATAGATGGAGTGTTAAACCTATAATTCTGTAATTATGCAAGCCATAGACATGTTAAAACAATCTCTGCCGAATTTACACTCGGCAGAGGTTTCAGAAAAAGAACTTTTTACAAAAGGTATAGACTATACAAGACCTTTAACCGATTACCCAACGGCATCTTTTATAGCTGATTTTATAAAGCAAAGAGAAGGTACTCAACATATTTACACCAAAACACTAAACAAAAATGGTGTTGCCGTACAAGATAAAATGGATAAGTATTTGGCTAATTCCGGATACTCAAGCGGACAATTAAAAGCTGCGCTTAAAACACCATTGCACTTGTATTTTGAAAGAGAAGATGAAGCAAGAAGAGAGTTAGAGAAACTTCAAAACAAAAAACATTTTCAATTAGGCAGCTTTTTACACGAATGCATGCTCGAGCCTACCAAGTTTAGTAGGGTAGTAGTAGAGCCAAAGTTAAATCGTAACGCTAATGATGATTTAGATAAGCTAATTGCATTCTGGAAAGAACAAATTTTAGCCTTACAAGTATGCGAGCTAAATAACAATGAGGTATCACCAAAAGAGCTAATAGCTTTTGTAGATGCCCAAGTACCGGATACAACAAAAAGAAACGATAAGAAATTATACCTTGATTTGTTGCAAGAGCTTTCTGGCCTACAATCTATAAGCGAATCAGATAAAATAATTGTAGATGTAGTTAAGCGCAATTATATGGCGTACGGTAACGGTATAATACCAAAGCTGCTAAAGCATTCTAAAAGAGAAATTTCACTCTATACTCAAGATGATGCTACCGGATTGCCTATTAAAGTTCGCCCGGATGCCTTACAGTTTGAAGAAAACATAGGTGTGAATGCCGTTATCTCTGTTAAAAGCACATCGTGCGAAAGCTTATCACACTTCTACTACCACACAGCAAAGCTTAACTACGAGCTTACAGAAGGTATGTACCAAGAAGTAGCAAGTAAGGTAACCGGCAGAGACTTTAATACCACTATTATGATAATGCTACAAACGGTGGCACCTTACGGCGTTGCGGTATTAGTTTGGGATGGAGAAGATATAGAAATTGGTAAATACAAATACCGCCAGGCATTACAAACAGCTTTGCAATGCGAGCAAACAGGAGAGTATCCAACATACGATGCTTTTTCAGAATCGGGAAACCTTGGGTTAATAGATATGAAACAGCCCGAGTGGAACGCAAAAGAACTTCAACCTGTAGACTTAAGCAACTAATATGAAACAGGTATTTATAGATGTAGAAACCACCGGAGTGCATTTCTGGAAACATTCGGTACACCAAATATCCGGTGGGGTTTACATAAACAATAAGCTAAAAGAGAGCTTTGATTTTAAAGTGCGCCCACACGAGAAAGCTAAAATAGAACCAGAAGCTTTGCAATTAGGCGGCTTAACCTTAGAGCAAGTTATGAGTTATCCGCACAGAACAGAAGTGCATAAGAAGTTGGTAAGCATTTTAGATAAGTACGTAGATAAGTTTAACCGAAACGATAAGTACTTCTTCTGCGCATACAACGCTCATTTTGACAACGCTTTTATGAGAGCATTTTTCAAGCAATGTAACGATAACTACTTCGGCTCTTATTTCTGGTCTAACAACATAGATGTAATGGTGTTAGCCGGAGAGTATTTAAAAGAGGTACGCCATACCATGCCCAATTTTAAGCTAATGACTGTTGCAAAGCAATTGGGAATAGCAATAGAAGAAGAAAAAGCACACGACGGATTTTACGATATAGTAATAACTAAAAAAATATACGATTTAATAAAAAAGCCATGAAACAAGGACGTAAAAGAACAATGAGCATTTGCTTAACAGACATACCAAAAGAGAGAATTTTTAAGCACGAAAACGGAAAATTATACCTGCTTTTAGAGACGTACGATTACGATGAACCGGACATGTACGATAAAGATTTTTCGGTATCAATATCACTTACAAAAGAAGAAATTGAAGCAAAAAAACAAGGTCAAGAAGTAAAAAGAATTTTTATAGGTAGAGGCAGAATCTGGCCAGATAAAGGATTGCAAAAAGCTACCGAAGAAGATTTTAACGATTTACCCTTTTAACCAACCATAAACACTAAGAAAATGAAAACAGAATCAATAAAAAACAGAGACAATGCTTTTGTAGCTGTTATAGAAAAAATACCACAAAAAAAACAACTTATTTATCAACTAATAAAAGAAAACGAGCCTTGCACGGCTTGGGATATTGCTACCAAGTATTTAATTCCTATAAACGAAGTAGTAGGGCGTATAACAAACCTAAAAGACGAGTGTTTGCTAATAGAAGTAGGCAGCAAAGAGAACAACTATACCAGAAAACAAAACACGCTGTATAGAGCCATAAATAACCAAATTGAGCGCATTGCATTAATAAACCAAAAGTATGGTGAGCTCATAACAAAAAAAGATGAGCTGCTTAACGATTACCACTTAGGATTAAGCAACTTAACAAGGCAACTTGTAGATAAAGAGCTCAAAAAAATTCAGAAACAAATCAAGCAATTAGAAAACATTTTAGAGACACACTAAACCCTAAATCAGAAAATGATAACAACAGTTGGTAAAGTTTTAAAAAAAGAACGTAGGCTTTCACAAAACAAAATAGATATAGTAGTACAAGACGGCTTTGGTAACACCTTTAGCTTTGAGGTAAGGCCCAGATACTTCTCTAAAACTGTGGTAATAGATACCGGGCAATTAGTAAAGGTGTCTTATAAAACAGAGCTTGGCGAGAAGTTTTGTAATGAAACCAAAGAAACCAGAAGAATTAACAATCTAATACTTAAAGATATTGTGATTTTGTGATGGAGTTCTACATAGTGCCTTCACTTCATCAGCCAAATGCTTGGTTTGTAATCCGGGAAAATGGTGTAGAAGTGAAGGTTGTTATCAAGCAAGATATAATCATATCAGACACAGATTTACAACCAGAAGAAGAAAAACAATTTAGAAACCACTTTCTAAAGAAAATACAAATTGATTAATAGTAATTATGGCACTAACAGACCAACCTTATCTACCACTTTATGTGGATGATTGGATGAATAATAACAAGCTAAAACTATGCACTCCTGCAGCGCACGGAATCATGATTGCAATAATGTGCATTATGCATAAAGAAGACCAATACGGAAAGATTTTGCTAAAGCAAAAGTTTAAGCAAAACACTAACCAAATCAAAAATTTTGCTTTACAAATAGCTAAACTAAGTGCTTTTGATTTTGCTGAAATAGAACAACCATTACATGAGCTAATAAATGAGAAGATATTAGTTATAGATGGAGACTATTTAGTATGCAAGCGTATGGTAAAGGATGCCGAGATTTCACTTAAACGTGCTAAATCAGGGCGTTCTGGTGGTAAAGCTGCACAATCTTCAAAAAAAAGTAAAGAAACTTTAAACGAAAACTTTGCTAATAATTTTGCTAAAGCAAAAAACAAAGCAAATACTGTAAATGGAATTGTAATTGAAAATGTAAATGAAAATGATAATAAAGAAAAGGGGGGTAAGGGGGAAAAACAATTAAAATATCCGTTTACATCAAAAGCATTTTTAGCACAATGGGATTTATGGAAGGTGTTTAGAAAAAAGCAACACAAGTTTACTTTTCTAAATACTGAATCTGAGCAAAGAAAACTTACGGAGCTAAAAAATCTTTCCGGAGACAATGAGAAGCTGGCCATTAAAATAATTCAGCAAAGTATAGACAATGGCTGGAAAGGCTTCTTTCCTTTAAGAGAAAATACAGTTGAACAATCAGAAACCTTTGTATCTAACCGATGAAACAAGCAGAAAAAATAGGGGTAATAACCCAAAGAGAATACAATTGGCTAAAGTCATTTAAACAATTAGAGCCTCACGAGCAAAAAAAAGTAGAAGAGTTTGAGAAGGCAATGCAAAAAAACTCATACAAAACTACTAAGACGGTAAAACGAGAAGAACCAAAGAAAAAAGTACTTATCACAAAAGAGCTGTTATGGAAAAACTTCAAGGTTTTTTACAAACAATTAACCGGAAACAATTTTGAGCAAACTACAGATGCTATAAAAAACATAGAGCCGGTAATAAAATATTTTGCCAGAGATGAGAGCTTTTTTGATTGTCAGAATTTGATAAAAAGCTACAATCAACCATCATTTAAAAAAGGACTCCTAATTATAGGAAAGTTTGGCAATGGTAAAACAACAATTATGCGAGCCTTAGGCGAAATGTATAAGTATTATAATATGCCTATAAAGTACAGAATGGTGAACGCTCACGAACTCGTTACAGAATGGGAAGGATTAGAAACGCCTGGAGATAAATCGTTGTTTTTTGAAAAATATACATGCAAAGCATTATACATAGATGATGTTAAAAAAGAAAGGCAAGCATCTAATTTTGGTAAAACCGAAGTTATTAGAGACATACTCGAAAAACGTTACGATAAAAAATTGCTTACGCACATTACTTGCAACTTTAGGGAAACAGACCACCAAGGCGATGTAGACGATGCGCTAAGAGAGTTTAGCCGTTACGGCAATCACATTTACGACAGGCTGTTTGAAATGTTTAACATTATTGTTTTCACCGGCAAAAGTTTTAGAAAATGAGCAAGAAAAAATCAACCGATCTACTGCCGGATAATGAAATAGTTGAAGTAGTAATGCGAAAAGAAATGCCCTACAGAGCCTACAAAGGCATGATTTTACAAGCCAAACAAAAAGGGTGGAGCATACTGGCATACCAGAAAGGGTTTTGTTTTAAAAACAAAAATTGTTGACTATACTTTTTTAAATTTTTATGTTTGTCTCAAATACCATTTTTAATGTCATTAATAAGTCTTAAAGGTTACCACGGAACTAGTGTAGGGTCAGCTGAACTTATAATAAATTCAAATTATGAAAAATCAATTGGTGATGATGAATGGTTAGGAGATGGTGTATATTTTTTTGTTGAGGGATTAAGCTCGAATCCTAATGAACAGGCAAAAAAATGGGCTATTGCAAAATCTTGGGATAAAAAAGAAAGAAAATATACATATAAAGAATATTGTGTTTTAAAATCAAAAATAGAAGTTCTTGAAGAAAATTTTTTAGATTTGACGAAAGAAGAAGGGGTTGAAGTTCTTAACTATTTATATAATCTTTTTGAAAAGAAAATTAGCACTCTAAATAAAAGGTTACAATATTTAGACGGGATGTTAATTAACTTAGCAAGAGGCGAAAGTATTTTAACTATAGATGTTGTTAAAGGAAATTTTTACATTAAATTTGCAGAAGAAAGAATTAAGCGGATTAATTTGAGAACAGCTAATTGTACAATATGTACAGTTTTTGATCCAAATAAGAACTTAAAAGAAACTATGGTTGTTAAAATAGGATATATAAAATGAAGTTGAGTAAAGAATTAAAAGATAGGATAGATAAATATTTTGAAAATATTGATGCCCAAGAATTGTTTGATATTGCAGTGAAAAAATACGGTTTTAAAATCGATAATGACATTGATTTAAATAACCAATCATTTGATGTTCTTGGACAGAAATTTTATTGTTCTATATTTGACGATAGTTTAGACGTTGATTTATACACATCAATGCCATTTGCAGCTTAAAATATGAGAATTAAATTAGATAATTGGAATATAGAAGAATTAAGTTTTTCAATAGTTGATGAAGAACGACAAAAAAATTCTTTTGATTTAAATCTTGGTCATTTTTTCCCTGAAGAAGCTCCCGATAGTTTTGGTGTTGGCTTTATTATTAACATTAAGGATAGTAGCTTTGATTTAAATTTAAAAGCCACTTTTATGTTTAGTGTTGATGGTCAAATTACAGAAGAATTTAAATTGTCAGATTTTCCAAAAGTTAATGCTCCTGCAATTGCATTTCCATATTTAAGAGCTTTTATTTCAAACTTAACTCTACAGTCTGGATTCAAGCCTGTTATACTACCTTCAATAAACTTTGTTAATTTGGCTAAAGAGCAAGAAACAGACGGTTAATTTTTTTACTTAAAATACAGCTATTTTAAATAATTCTAATTTTTCTTATTAGTAAAATCAAAGGTTAAATATTCAGAATTTGATTAAGTTTTATTTTGACTTAAGCATTTCAGTAAAAATTATATCAAATTCTAAAATTTCTGAGGATTTTATTACCAAGCCTATATTCATAGGAATTTCAGTTTTAACTTCTGATGCGTAATAACTTTATTATTATTTATTTTTCCACTATTATGCTTAACGGTCTCGGTTATGAATAGTAGGGAATTTCGAAGAATTTAATAACCCTCTACAGTAAGAGCTATCTTTGACTTGAAAGTTGGAAAAATACAAGTCTATCTTTAGTTGTGTTCACATTATCGGGTAATTTTTTTTATTCTAATAATATGTTTCCATCGATATTATATCCACTTGCTTTTAATTCTTTTGCAATTGAAAGTTTCCAATTTCCACTTGAATCATAAGGTACATATAGAACTCCATGATAGTCAGATGGTATTTCAAAATTTTCAACTTGTTCATGTAATACTACGACATTCTGTCTCCCAATTTTACCAAGGAAAAAACCTAATTCAAGTATTACATTTTGTCGGGCTCTTAATTTCCCATTATTTACGCTTTCAGATTTTTTAAAACCAACATCATCGGCTGATAGAAGCACAACTGCAAAACCAACATTAGCATAGTCAGTAAATTTTTCAATAATTGTTCTACCCTGATTTGGTTGCTCATGTAGAATTATTGGTATCAGCCCAATTTTTTCTAAAAATCTGGCAGTTGCTTGTTTCATCTCTTCATTATGTCCATGAACCAAAAAAATACTTGCTGATTTTTTGTTTGTTTGTTTTATGTTTTTAATATCAGAAATTTCCTCGTTCATTGTAATGCTAACATCTTCCAACATTACACTTATAAGATTAATTAATTCTTTTTTTCCACTTTGAAAACTTGAATTATAAATACTTTCATCCATTCCACTGAATGATATAGAGGGTGAAAATCTGATAGAGTTAATTTTTTTAACATATTCTGTATTCATACCAAATACTTTCTTAGCAATCATTTCGGAACGCTTTATAGTTTTATCAATATTACTGTCATTATATTCAAGATTTTCAGCTTCTTGAAGTAAACTTTCAATTAGTTCTAATGATTTTTTATTCATGTATTTCTTTTAAATGGTATACAACTTCTAACTATGCGTATAAATCATAAAAAATATTTCTAAGTATCTATTTAAAAACAATACTTATGAGCTATATTTCAACTTAACCTATTCCATATCATAAATACAAAAATTCCACCCAGAACTAACAGTCATTATTGGGTTTTTACTTAGTTTTCCTTGCCCTCTATCTCCCCAAATAAAAACTTGAAATCCGAGTCTGTTTTGACGCCTGTAACCAATAGTGGTAATGGTATAATCAGGACCATTTTCACCAAACAACTCTGGCGTTAGCTGTAAAATATAGTTATCATCTGGCACTAATCCCTCTGGTAAAGAAACCACATATCCGGAACTCGTTTCACTACCAAATATATCATCCATTGTTTCTTTAAATTCAACTTTTACTCCTTTAGTTCCTTTAATTAAAGTACCATCTTTAGCTACTTTACCAATTGCTAATAGTTTCATTTTTTTAAAATTTTGTTTGTTATAATGCACCAGGCTTTCTGGTAACTATTTAAAAATAAAAGAATTAGGTGTGGTTTAAAAATAAAATGTAAATAAGTAATAATCAGATATATGTTAATAAGTAAATTAGATTTTTTAACAACTCATTATTCTAACCACCTGAAATCAAAAATATTAGAGTTTTTATCTACGTAAACACAAATCTTTAAAGTGTCTTTAATTTCAGGATCAGGGCCATCATCTACTATAAAATAGTCAATTTCATAGTACACATCACTCTCTCTTACCTTTTGTATTTCCTTTTTTAAAGAATCAATTTTCTCATAAGAATAGCCTGATGTATACCTATTATCCTCAACAAGTTCATTATAATAATCTTCAATAGTAGGGTATAATCGTTTATACAATTTCTTTTTTTCTTTTGTACCATGCTTCATTACTCTATCATATCTTTCCTTTAAACGAGTCATCCAAGTTTTTTTGTAATCTATCAAAGAGTCTAACCGCTCACTCGATTCTTCATACATTGTGAAATAATGTTTTAATTCTTTTTCCAATAACAAATACAGCTTTTCTTCTTTTATAGATTGTAGTTGAATATTAGGTTCAGAAAGAATTATTAATTGATTAGCTAATAGTTTTCTAACATCAAAATCTATTTTGTTATAATTTAGATTGTGGTTTTCAGTACATGAAAAAATCAAAACAGGAATTAAAAAAAATATTTTTTTCATAAAATAAATTAAGAACTCAACATTAAATAGTTTACAAATAAACGTTTTACAAACAGTATTAAATTTATAAGAAAAATACCATTACTTTAATATTCTAATTGTAAACTTATCAACATTTGCTTAAGCAAAATTCAAAGCAAACTGTAAGCAAAAACCTAAACAATTATTTTTAACATTTCTCACGTTTTATAAAAGACGAATTTTTTTAATTTCGCACTGCGAACATTTTTACAGAGACATATACATATTCTTATCAGAAAAAGATAAGGGGCTGTATAATGGCATCCCACTCCGAAAGGTTTGGGGCATAGTCTCTGTATTATGTTCGCAACGCCTAAAATGCAGCCCTGCTGTATTTCTGGTACAAACTAAACGAGCCTTTTACTAAACCCAAAACAAAGCCTATTTATGGTTACGATTGATGAAAATGGTGCGCTGCAGATTACAACTAATATAGATACGCACCACGGAGAGCAATTTGTAAACAGGCAAAAAGCGCTTATTAGATTGCTCAAAAACCAGAATGAAGATGTTACCATGAATGAAGACGTGGCAACAGTATTAGACATGCTCGAAGAACTTACCCCCACACCGGAGCAAGCAAACTTAATGTTCAAAAAGCCGGACTACTAACCGGCTTTTGTTCAATATTTTGTACTATTCACATAATTACTTATATTTGATTTTAGGTTGTATCGCCTTAAAAGACACTCTTCAAAGCAGTTCAGCTTACGAACACTCTTCTTCGATGCGCACTTAATTGAAGAACCACACTAAAATTTACCTTCAAGCTTTCGGTTATACAGAAACCGATTTCATTCCATCTGAGCTTTCCGGACGTAAAGCTACAGACATTCATCATATTGATGCCAGAGGAATGGGCGGTAATCCTTCTGCAGATAAAGACAGAATAGAAAATCTCATTGCACTTACCAGAGAAGAACACAATTTCTACGGAGACAAAAAGCAGTACAAAGCAAAACTATTTAAAGCACACATGAAATTTCTTCAAAAAAAAGGCGTGCCGTTTAGCAAAACGTATATCAAAACCAAAATAGAAGCTTATGAAAACAGTCAAAAAGTACACCTATAAACTGTTTAAAATATTGGCAATTGTTACAGTTGTAGCATCGGTAATAATCGCCATTTATGATTTTTTAATCAATCCGGTGCAATTTGTTTACAGCATACTAAGTAGTGTAGGCAAAGTAATACTGTTAGTTACAGGTCTTGTATTTGTTGCATGGTTAGGAAATTGGAAAGATAAAATAAGTGATAGTGAGTAAAACAACTCAAAATACAAAGCTTACTGCAAAACAAGAAAAGTTTTGCCAAGAATACGTTAAAACCGGAAGTAAATCAGAGGCGTACAGGCTTGCTTATAACGCCAAGAAAATGAAGCCCGAAACCATTAACGTAAAAGCAGTTCAGTTGTTTAAAACGGATAAGATTAGGATAAGGGTACAAGAACTACAAAACGAAATTGCAGAACGCAATAAAGTAACCATAGATGAGTGCGTATCGTACCTGGCTAATTTAATGCGATTTGATATAGCAGAGTTTTACGATGAAAACGGAAGTTTAAAGCCAATACACCAAATACCAAAACAAGCAAGAGCGGCCATAGCAGAGATTTCTGTTTTTGAAGAATTTGAAGGAAAGGGAGAGCAAAGAGAATTAATTGGCTACACCAAAAAAATAAAAACAGCAGATCGTAGGGCGGCTATTGTAGAGCTAATGAAACACTTAGGCGGTTATGAAAAACACAATCGCCAAAAGCAAGCAACTATAGATTACTCAAAACTATCACCAAAAGTACTAATGGAAATCTGGAATGCAAGAAGCACAGATTAACATAAACCCATTACAAGCAGCAATAGCGCTGTTTAAAATTAGGTTCTTTGACTTTATAACTATTGTAAATGGCAAAAAGCACAAAAAACAAGAAGAAGCTTTATTGTTACTTACAGATGCAGAAACCGAAGAAATTGTATATGGCGGTGCTGCAGGAGGCGCTAAATCTTGGACCGGTTGTGTTTGGCTCATGTTTATGTGCTTAGCCTATCCGGAAACTAAATGGTTTATAGGGAGAGAGGAGCTTAAACGAATTACAGAATCTACGCTAAACACCTTCTTCAAGGTAGCAAAAGCATACGGTGTGAAATCGTTTAAGTACAACGGCCAGAAAAACTTTATCATTTTCGAGAATGGCAGCCGAATAGATTTGTTGGAGCTAAAGTACTTACCCAGAGATCCCTACTACGAGCGGTTTGGTTCTACAGAATACACAGGCGGTTGGATAGAAGAAGGCGGAGAAATAAACTTTGGCGCCTACGATGTTTTAAAAACACGTGTAGGAAGGCATTACAATGACAGGTACGGTATTCTGGCAAAACTATTCATAACGGCAAACCCAAAAAAAAACTGGCTATACACAGAGTTTTATAAGCCGTTTATTTCCGGTAAGCTTACAGGAGTAAAAAAGTTTCTTCAAGCCTTTGTGCAAGACAATCCGTTTATAGAAAGCGGTTACATAGAACGCCTTAAACGAGTAAAAGACAAAGCCAAACGAGAACGCCTTTTAAAAGGTAATTGGGATTATGACGATAACCCTTATGCGCTTTGTGAGTACGATAACATTGTGGCGGTGTTTGAAAACAACCATGTACAAGAAAGTAGCCAAAAGTATATAACGGCAGATATAGCTCGTTTCGGTTCAGACAAAGCACGTATTGGTGTATGGTACGGTATGGTGCTTAAAGAGGTAATAAGTTTTGATGTAAGCAAAACAACAGACATTCAAGCAGCTATAGAAGCTCTTAGAACAAAGCATCAAATACCTAAACACAATTGCATAGCAGACGAAGACGGTGTTGGTGGTGGCGTTGTAGATAATTGCGGTATTAAAGGGTTTTTAAACAATGCAACCCCATTTAAAGAGGTAATAACAGATAAGCATAAAGACACACCGCAATATGAAAACCTACAAACACAATGCCTATTCAAGCTTGCCGATGCAATTAATGAGCACAATATATACATAGCTGCAGATGTAGCACCAACAGACAAAGAAATGATAATAGAGGAGCTTGCTAAAATAGAACGAGACCCTGCAAAAACTAAAAAATTGGCGGTAGTTAAAAAAGCCAAAATAAAAGAAGATATAGGGCGCTCGCCAGACTGGAGAGATATGTTGCTAATGCGCATGTACTTTAACTATGTAAAACCAAGAAAAGCATGGGGAAGCAGCCGTACAGTATAGAAACCATTTTTAGTAACAGACCAACAGTTGCAGATTATGCTACGCTTAACCACGAGGTTAAAGAATTTGTAGACAGCATAATTAAACACAATTTAAAGCCAAACAAAATAATCCGGGTAAAAGGAAAGAGTATGCAGCCGGTACAGGACGATTTTTGGTTGCTATCATGGGAACAATTAATTCAAGTAAAACAAGCTGTAAATGATGTTAATATGCCAGAGGTATTCAAGCTTGTTTACGGTGTGGCAGAAAAAACATTTTTAAAGCTCGATTTGTTTAACTGCTTTGCCTCGTACAAATGGATTACAGAACAACTAAAAGAAATTGAAAAAGCAGAAGAACAAGAATTACACTCAGAGCTTACTGCAGACGAAAAGAATGCAGGAGTAGAAGAGTTAGTAAGGTTTGATTATACCGTGGCTTTAGACGCACTGGCAAATGGAGACATACTTAAGTACGATGCCATTTTACAAAAACCATACGCCGTAATTTTTAGAAAACTGTGCTTAGAAAAAGTTAAAACAGAAATACAAAAAAGACATATAGAGAATGTTAGTAGAAAAGCTAAAACAAGAGTGTAATCAAATAGGCTGGAAATTCAATTACGGCCAATCGCATTGGCAAAATTTGCAAGACATAGCAGATGATGCTCATTTACCATTCGAGCAACGCCAAAAACACCTGCTTTTACTCTGGAAAGATAGAGACTTCATAATAAATGAATACGGAGCAATAACCGGATACACTTATGCAGGAGAGGCGGTGCTTTGTGTGAGGTCTAAACTATCAGATAAAGATTATAATCAAAAATATGAAGACCATATAAAAAGTTTAGAAGCCGAGGTAAACAAACTCTTTGAGCAGTTTACAAGTTGCGAAGATTGGGAAATTAAAAGGTGGAAAGAAATTGAAGTAGAAAACCAATACGATACCAACTTAGACGGACTTAAAATAAGTTTCACAATACAAGTAACGCTTTAGCATGAGCACAGATAAAATTTACCAAAAGTATTTAGAAAGATTACGCCAAAAACTCATTGCAAAATACAACGAGCTTGGCTTACGTGCTACTGGTAAATACGAAAAAGAGTTAGAGCCACAAGTAAAGCAAAACACATTAATAATGTGGGGCGCAAAACATGCTTACTATATGGAGCATGGTAGAGGTCCAGGCAAGTTTCCGCCAAGAAAAGCAATAGAAGATTGGATTGATAAGAAGCAAGGTTTGCCTTTAGAATTTAAAGAAAAAAAACGCCAATTCGCTTACATCATTAGCCGTAAGATTGCCAACGAGGGCATTACGGTACCAAATGAGTATAACAAAGGAGAAGTAGTATCAGAAGTAGTAAACGATTTCTTGGCAGACGACATTTACCAAATGATAGAAGAACTCGGCATTTTATGGGCTAAACGAATACAATCAGATGTAACAACAATTTTAAAAGCAGCATAATGGCAGTAGTATTTTACAAAGAACCTCAAGGCACAGTATTAAACGCATACAATAATAGTATTGTAGAATTTGGTACAGATTCTGGCATTGCAGCACGAGCAATAATTAAGGTTGGTAGTTACACTTTCGAGGTTACACCTAATCAAAACAAATTTCACTTTAACTTAAAGAGTGTAATTACAATGCTTATTAACCAAGATGTGTTTTCAGATAGCGTTGAGGTTGCTTTACCAACTACATATTTATTTCCGGACAGCACATTGTTTTTAGAGCAAGAAGTAGAGTTCACTGTAATTAAAACAAATGGCAATGCAGAAACTACTACTAAAAATTACAGTTATCTAAAATCTGTTAAGCAAATAATAGATGCAAATTATCAAGAAAACAATTTAGTTAGATTTTTAATTCCGGCAACCAACAGCACTTCGCACGTAACATATTTTGAGGGCTACCCGTTTGATATTGCTATTTACTCAAACGCATCAAGAACAGTAACCTTAACCAATAAAAGAACCGGTACCGGTTTAAACCTTAGTTTAAGCAAAGGAGTAAACAGGCTATTTCTTTCTAACGGAGAAAACGACAATCAAGGCTTTGAAGGTAACATGCCACTTTACTTAGGTGTAAATGAGCTCGAGCTAACGGTAGATGCTTCAAACAAAATAACCTGTTTTGTAAACAAAGTACAGGTGGGTTGTGGCGTGTATTTAAAGTGGTTTAACCAAAAAGGAGCATGGTCCTACTGGAAATTTAGCAAAATCTACAGCCAGAAACTAAAAACAAAAACACGCTCAGAAATCAATAATGATTATGAGAATATAGACAGCGCAATAACAAGAACAATAGTGCCGGCAATTACGGCTAACAGAACATTAATACTTGCTACCGGAAAAGTAAACGAACACGAGAGATACATGCTATCGCAACTATTCACATCGCCTAAAGTGTATTTGTATAATCAAGACCCTTTACAACCTTTTCAACTTTTAAACTTCAAAGAAGTTACGGTTAAAGATGTGAATTTAGAAACGCTTAATACCAAAAACAAGAATACAGAATTTGTAGTTCAAATAGAGTTACCGGAAGACTATACACAATTCTATGCAGGTTGAAATTTACATAAATGAACAAAAGCTCGATACAGATACGAGCACTAAAATTGCCGAGACAAAGCAAATAAACGATTTTTTTGAGCTTAGAGACAGGCAAACATCGTATACCAATTCGTTCAGGCTTCCTATAACAGAAAAAAACAAAAAAATATTAGGAGGCATGAGCATTATAGGCAATACCTCTATTGCTCCCTACAGAATACACAAAGTGTCTGTTTACAGAAACGGCATACAAACTATTGCTAACGGTATTGGCTACTTTAAAACTACCAACAATCATTTTAATATGTTCGTTTATAGTGAGAACATAGATTTGTTTGATAAAATGGGCGATAAAAGTTTAGCCGATTTAAACCTGTCAAACCTTAATCATGATTTAAACATAGAAAGTTGGTTAAACTCATTCACCAGAAAAGACTACACCTATGCTGTTGCAGATTATGGCAAAACAGACCAAGAAATAGAAGTAAACTATCAAGTTCCGGCACTTTATGTTGCTTTTTTGTGGAGCAAAATTTTCGCAGAAAACGGTTTTAAATGGCGGTATTACGGTAGAGGCAACCAAAACGACTACAATCCATTTCTAACAGACGAATGGAAAAGTATAGCCATAACAATAGATGAGGGTTTTCCAACACCAAAACAAAGTGTAAATCCTGAAAAAAAATTAGAGCTTTCTAAAATAAAAACCAGTCAGTTTAAAGGCGCTACCATTAACTACTTTGGTAATCAAGTAGTAGTGCAAGATTTAACAGGCCATATAAACGAGTACGTTCGTTTTATTACAGATTTTGATGCAGACGGCATACACGTATTTTCAAACTCAACCCAGTATAATAGGTCCAGAATTAGAGTAAAAGAAAGCGGATTCTACAAAATCAACATTAACGGCATATTTTATAATCATAACACAGAGAACGCTTCAATATTTATAGAGAAAGACGGCTACAATCTATTCACAGTAAAAGAAGATATTAGCCAGGGGCAAAGCAACTTTGGTTTCTCAAACAAATTGTATTTAAGAGAAGGTGAAGAACTGTTTGTAAAAGTAAGCACCTTACCAAAAAACAACGAGTCGTATTACAGTTACGATATTAAGTTAGAACTTTGGTTAGACAACACCGTTACAAGTGTAAATTTCAGCTCATATCTTTCTAAAATTAAGCAAAAAGATTTCTTTAAAGATGTACTGCAATATTTTGGATTAGTATTTAGACGAAAAGAAGACACCTACGAGTTTAGAAGTATAGAAGAACTTTTAGACCCGCTTGCCGTTTATGCTAATTATGATGCCCACCAAGAAAATACCGTTCTGGTAGATTGGTCTAAAAAATTTAATCGCATAGTAAGTGTAGACACGAAAGTAGGCAACTACGCAAAAAACAACCTATTTAGGTATAAGTACGACAATCCGGAAGACACCTTTGCAAATTCTGTTTTAAAGATAGACGACCAAACCCTGCCAACCGAGACCACATTAATAGAAAGACCATACAGAGCACCAGACCGTTCTACCGTTTCTATTGCAGGGCAATTACTTAGAAAGTGTTCGTTTTACCAAAAAGAATTTGACGATGATGGTACTTTAAAAAGCGTTAAAGCAAAAAAAGCAGAACCATACTTTTTTAAAGTAAAACATCTACAAACAAGCATCAAATACAAGTTGGCAGGTGCTACCAGCAGTAACACCTATACCGGTATAGTGCCTTTTATGGTGTTTGATGATTTAGATTTTAACAACGTACTGCCTAACCGCTATGCAGCATTTGCCAACATGGTGAACTATGGTAAAAAATACACCGTAGAGCTTTACCTTACAGAAACAGACATTCACACGTTAGACTTCTTCAAGCTTATTTACCTAAAACAGTTGGGCGGTCTTTTTTATCTAAACAAAGTGTCAAATTTTTCAGGTAGCGGTAAAACTAAAGTAGAACTTATACAAGTAAGAGCAATAGAAAAGCTCGGACAGTTTAGTGATGATTTCAATAACGATTTTAATACATAAAAACCATGGCACAAAAAAACAGAAACGATATAACCAACGCTATTAGCAGTAACATTTACGACAACAACAATAAAGAGGTAATGGCCTCTATGGTTAGAGCTGTGTTTAACGATTTTAGAGACTCTTTCTTTAACCTTTTAGATGATAAGTTAAAAGACCTCAAGTACGAAGGCAACACAACCTTGCAACAGCACCTAAATAGTATAGTTGGCTCATTACCGGAATACGGAGAAGTTTTAAACATAGACCCGGGCAGTAGCAACCTATCAAGTTACTCAACATCCGGAATAGTATCATCTGCACGAGCTATAGACCGTCAAACAAACGATTCTTTAATCGAAATTAATTTTTCTAAAAGTGTAGCCAACAGAAGAATAGTACCAATAGTCACCTATAACAGTAGTGAATATTGGGGTAACGCAAACGATTTTGGAACACCGGTTCTTAGAAGAATTTCAAGTACACGTATTCATGTAGCTATTAGAGAGCTATCAGGCAAATCACAAAGTATTAACCTCGAAATCATTGTAATCTAATGGAAAAAATAAAACTCTTAGAAATAGATATAGATGCAGAAAGCCTCATTAAAAAAGGGGCAGAAGCTCGCAAGCAATTAGAGTACTTAAAAACAGAAGCAAAGTTTTTTCAAAGCGCTATTAAAGAGGGCAATACTTTAATAGAATCGTATACAGACGAGCTTGCCCAATTAGAAAAACAAGGCAAGAAAAACACTAAAGAGTACAGCATAATGCAAAAAAACCTCGAAGCTGTTAAGAAAAAACAAAACGAAAACCGTCAGAGCCTCGAGGTACTTAATAGTGAGATTAGAAAGCAAAACAAAGAGTACAGACTTACGCAAAAGCAAATAGATGTTTACAATAAAACGGTAGAAAAAGAGCTCGATATAATTACCAAAACAGATGGCTCTATAGAGCAGCTTAACCAAGCATTAGCTCAAAACCGTAAAATATACCGTTCCCTATCAAAAGAACAAAGAGAAAATACAGAGATAGGCGGAAAACTTTTTGGGCTAATTCAAAAACAAGACAGAGAGTATAAAGAGCTTCAAAAATCAATAGGTACAACACAAGTAGAGGTAGGTAACTATAAGGAACAAATAAAAGAAGCGCTAAGAGAATCAAGTGCGTTCTCAACACAGTTAGATGCACAAATTGCACAAATACCGGTATTAGGTACAGCATTGGGTTTTACAACTAAATACATTCGTGGCTATGCAAAAGGGCAATTACAAGCTGCAGCAGCTACTAAAGGCACAGCTAAAAGTTTAAAAATTTTTAAGGTAGCACTTTTAGGTACAGGTATTGGTGCTATTTTGGTATTGTTAGGTTCTTTAGTAGCGTACCTTACTTCTACTCAAGATGGTATTAACAAAATAAATAAAGTACTAATACCATTAAAAACAATTTTTCAATCACTTTTGGGGTTGGCTCAAAACTTTGGTAAAGCAATAGTAGATTCTTTTTCAAAACCAAAAAAATTAATTAAAGATTTATCAGATACGTTTTTAGAAAACCTAAAAAATAAACTTTCAGGAATAAAGCAAATAGCCGAAGGATTATTCACGTTTAATCCTAAAAAAATAAAAGAAGGTTTTAATACAGCTACTAAGTTAGAGAGAGAAGTACTTGGTAAAATAAAAAACAGCGCTACAGCTATAAAAGAAACCATAGACGAGGCAGCAAAGCGAGGTTTACAAATTGCAGAAATCCAGCAAAAACTAAGTGCCGGAGAAGCAGATTTTATTAAAAAAGTAGCCGAGGGAAAAGAGCAATTTAAAGCGCAAAACAAAATTGCCGAAGACCAAACTAAAACGCTAAAAGAAAGAGAAGCAGCAGCGTTAAAGTCTATTCAAATATTAAAAGAAACCAACCAAGCACAAAGAGAGCGCAACGCTTTAGAGTTGCAATTGTTAGAACTTAAAGCTGCCTCTAATGATACCAGCGATGCAGACCGAGCAGAAATAGCCAGAAAAATTGCAGAACTAAAAGAAGCAAATGCAGCATTGCTCGAGGCAGAAACTACACAGCAAAACAAGCTTAATGCTATACGTAAAGAAGCAACAAACAAGGCAATTGCAGAAGCAAAAAAAAGAGTAGATGCAGAAATTAAAGCTGCCGAAGTTGCTTTAGAGCGCTATATACTTGAAAACAATAAGGTAAACTCAACCTTACAAGAGCGTATTACACTATACCAAACAGCGCTTAATAAAGAAACAGAGATATTAAAAAAACAGCTCGAGGCTCGTAAAATAACCCAGCAAGAGTATGAGCTTGCGGTGTTACAAAAAAAGCAAGAATACACAGAGAAAATAAATCAAGCTACTATAGAGAATCTGCAAACAGAGCTCGATCTGTACATTGCTCAAAATCGTTCTAAAATAGAAGAGGACGAAAAATTAACACAAGAACTTGTAGCTAACGAGCAGAGCAGACTTGAAGAAATTTATCAACGTAGAGTAGAAATTCTCGAAGAACAAAGAGAAAATGAGCTAATTAGCGAGCAAGATTTTCTACTAAGAAAGTTAGAACTACAATACAACTTTCTTGAACAAAAAAAGGAGTTAGACAGGCAATACAAAGAACAGCAAAAAGAAGTTGAGCAGTTTGAGTACGAAACAGAGTTCGAAACAAGAAGGCTGAGAGGAGAATCAGAATTTCAGTTAAAAAAAGAAAGACTTGAGCGTGAGTACCAAGCTGAACTTGAAAAGGCTCAAAAAATTGGTGCAGACACCTCAAAAGTTGATGAAAAATATGCTTCACTTAGAGCTAATATTAAAGAACAAGAAACTCAAGCTAAGTTTCAGGCTCAACAAGATTTATTAGGTGGTATATCTAAACTATTAGGAGAAGAAACTGCAGCAGGTAAGGCGGCTGCAATTGCACAAGCTACCATGAACACTTATCAAGGGGTTACACAGGTTTGGCGTGCACCTTCGGTTTTACCGGAGCCGTTTGGCACCGCTCAAAAAGTTGTAAGTACCGGTATTGTTTTAGGTAGTGGTTTATCTGCTGTAAAAAAAATAGTGAGCACAAAAGCAAAATTTCAAGACGGTGGTTATTTAGAGGGTAAAAGCCATGCACAAGGTGGTATACCGTTCACGGTGCAAGGGCAACCAGGCTTTGAAGCAGAGGGAGGTGAGTTTATTGTAAACAAAAAAGCTACTGCTGTATACAGGCCACTTTTAGAACACATAAACAATAAATACAAAATAGGTAAATCATCTCCCGGACTATTTAGTAATGGTGGTATTGTATCCAGAAGTTTACAAACTATAAATACAACACGCCCTGCAATTAAAATAGATACAGATACACTTGCAGCAAAAATAGGAGACAGAGTAAGTGAGGCTAACAGACAATTACCAAGACCGGTTGTAACAGTAGAAGATATTAATACGGGCCAAATAGATTATGCCCAAGTAGTAAGCGGCGCAAACTTATAATGAGCAAAGTAACAGAAATATTAAACGGTTATAAAAACTACTTTGTTGGGGGTAATAAGGTGGTACAAGATACTGCTAAAAAAAGAGCCTCAATATGTGCAACGTGCCCGTATGCACAAAGAGGGTTGCATGCAGCATTACTACCGGATTTAACCTTATCAGAAATTAACGGACTGTTTTGCAACCAATGCGGTTGCCCATTGCCGGCAAAAGTAAGAAGCCAAAACACTAATTGCCCAAAAAATAAATGGTAATGCTATACACCAAGTTAAAACACAAACAAAAAGAGCTAAAAGAGCTAACACAATTAGGAGTAGTATCGCCTAAGTGGTTAAGAGATTTACGTGTATTTGAAGCATTTCATGCGCTGCCGGAAAACTTGTGTGTGTATTGTAAATACGAGATTATTGCAGAAGAAGAAGGCATTAGTTCAGACTCTGTAAAAAAAATAATTAACAGATTAAAAAAATAGAAAAAAGCGGTCAAAACAGACCGCTTAATTGTTTAGTTTTTAAAAACTAATCTTTGTCTTTATAGTTAAGCACCTTTACATCATTAAAATGGTAATGGTGTTCTACTTTAATATCTTTTTGCTGGTTAGCCACTTTAGCTGCAGCATTATCTAAAGAACGCTCAACACCTAATCTTACTTTCTTAGGCAGGTTAAAAATAAACTTCACCAACAAATAGACTGTGTAGCCTATTGATGCCATTACAAACCATAATAAAAATAAGATTAATAAATCTTCCATACCACTAAAATACAAAATTTTAGGTAAAAAATCTTACCCACTACTAAGGAAGTTTTAGAATTAGATTTGGTTAAAGTCTAAAACTAATGAGCAAAAGCCATTTTAAGTCCTTAGTAGCCTTTTCTACTCCAGAAATAAAAGTAGATAGAGATAATGGTGTAATAAACGGAGTAATTATTGTACAAGAGGGCGCCAATAAAAACGGCACCTATTTTAATCAGCAATTCTTACAAGATTTAGCAAACCAAGGCAATGCGCAAAAACAAGGCGTAAAATGCCGTTTTGGGCATCCAAATATGTGTTCAAATTCATTAGGCACTTTCTTAGGCAGGTATAATAACTTTCGTGTAAAAAACAACAAAGTATTTGCCGATTTAACCTTAGACCCCATTACTCAAAAAACAGAGGTAGAGGGTAAAGGTATAAGTATGTGGGAGTATGTTCTTGATATGGCAGAGAACAACCCGGATATGTTTGGCAACTCTATTGTAATTAATAGCGAAACTTTCCAAGAAAAAGTAGGTAAAAAGGTGTTCGAGTCTCACGTACTGCATGCCTTTTTAGCATCAGATTTAGTAGATGAGCCTGCAGCAACAGACAGCTTGTTTAACACAAACGATTTAGGCGTTGTCATTACTCAATTTTTAGACCAAAACCCCGAAATCTTCGCAACCATTCAAAAAGAACCTGCCATAATAGAAGATTTCTTCAACAGGTATGCAAACTATTTAAACACGTATAAAACCAAAACAGACATGAGTTTTTTAAGTAAAATTTCTAAAAAGTTCAGTAAACAATCTGCCTTTAACATAGAAGAAACTACCGCAACCGGTAGCATTGTAAAGGTAATTACTGATGCCGAACAACCTAAAGTTGGAGATAAGGTTGTAGACGAAGACGGTAATCCAGTTCCGGACGGCGATTTATTAATTAAAGATGGCACTACATGGGTAATTGTAGACGGCGCCATTTCAGAAATTAAAGAACCAGAATCTTCTGATGAAGAAGATGAGGTTACAGCCCAAGAGGTAATGCAAAGCGTAAACAAACTTTCTAAACAGTTTGAAGATTTTAAAAACGCTTTCCAACAAAACAATCAAGAAAATCAAAAAGCTATAGAGCTTGTTGCAGACCAAGTGCAAGCTTTTGATAGCAGATTAACGGATTTGGCTAAAACAGTTAAATCTAAAGAATACAATGTTCCACCGGCAGAACCTACCGGTAAGAACAAAAAAGGCGAGTTAAGCCTATACGAGAAGGTTCAAGCAAAGTTAAACGCTAAAAAAAATAAATAATGGTAAACATTCACAGCACGTTCACAGGCATTGCTACAGACGAAAGATTTATTCAAGACATAAAAGAAGTCGTTAAAAGCAAAGTATTGTACGAAGATACCGGCAACTTCTTTAACATTGTTCCGGGTATTAAAGGTGGCCAGCAAGTTGCAGCCATGAGAGGTATAGAGTATGTAACTCGTAAATCTCAAGGTTGTGGTGGCACTTCATTATCGCCAAGTTTCCCTGCTATCTCTCAAAAATGGGAGCCACAATTAGCAGAGGTAAAAATTAAGTATTGCTATACAGAGTTCATGCAAAAATTTACGCAATGGGGTCTTGCTAACGGGTATAAAATTAAAGACTTAAGCGAGGCAGAATTTGTACTCTTCATACAAGATATGATTGCCGAAGCAATGAAGTTAGACATGCAGAGAATTGTACTATTTGGCGATGAAAACATTGCTTCACAAGACATTCTTGCAGATGCTAACAAAGCAGCTTATTACGACATCATTAAAAAAGGGTTAATACCAACATTGCAGTACTTTAAAACCATTACAGAACTGCAAGAAAACTTTGTAACGTTAGATAAAAATACCGGTACAGACCAGTTTAACTTAACTAACGATTACGCCTTGAACCTTTTTGAAGAAGTTGTAGATGTAGACGATTTTGATGGAGACATCTTGCTAACAAACAACAAGCTTTACAAAAATTACGAGCGTTACTTTAAGCGTTTAGCAGGTGTTGGTGTACAAAGTTCTAAAGACGAAATCCAAAACGGTATTCAAAACCTTAAGGTAGACGGCGAGAACATTGTACCAATCAAAAACTACGACCGTTGGAGAAAAGCAGATTTCGTAAAAGATGATGGTGGTGGTAACCTTGTTACGCATTTACCACACTTTGCCTTGTACACTAAAAAAGAGTACTTGCAAGTAGGTGTAGATGATACTGCAGCCTTAGAAAACTTAACCTTTGAGTACATTGGTGGAGACGATGAGCACTTCTACATCAAAGGTAATTACATGATAGACTTTAAAATGGTTAATCCATACGAGTTTAAGGCAGCACTTTAATATAAGGGGGCTTACAACGCCCCTTTTATTACTTTTCAAAATTCAGTTTAATCAAAAAAAAACAATAAATAATGGCAAGTTGCGATGCAAAATTAGCCGGAAAGTTTGCAAGACAATGCGGGCACCGTCCAAAGCAAGGTATCAGAAGAAAATGGTATTTAAACTGGGATGATGTAGACCGTGTTGCTACTCAATTAGCAAACAAAGGCACAAAAATAACCGCATTAGTGTTAAAAAGCGGTGCCAAAATTTACCCGGCAGAGGGTAATAACAAAACAAGCAAAGCCTCTCATACACTATCTGTATTAGACTTCGGTAATGGTTACATCCATACAGATAACTTCACAGTTTTATACAGAGGCGAGAAAGAAAGAGAGCGCATACAAGAGCTTGTAGAGGGTGGTAGAGTAATTACCATTGTAGAAAAAGTAGATACAGGTGTATCTGGCGAGTTATCGTACGAGGTTCTTGGTTACGAAAGTGGTATGGTTATCACAGAAGACACCTGGAACAGCTCAGAAAATAGCGGTACAACAACGCTAACGGTAGCTACGCAAGAGGGAGAAGAAGAATCTACCGGAGCTAAACTTTGGGTAGAAACAGACCTTGCCGGTACAGAAGCATGGATAGCAGCTAATGAGTATGTTGATACGCCTTAGTGAAAAAGACAGTTCTCTTTTAAAGTTTGTAAGGTCTGCCAGCTTTCAAACCCTTACCAAAGGTAAAGACGAAAGCGGCACACCTTACTTACAACACATATTTAGGCTTCACGAGCTACTATTTGGCGAAACATGTACCGGATGCCCCAGCGAGATACCTACATACATTAACAGAGTAAAAAACTTCAATACAATGGCAAAAACAGAAACCAAAAAATCAGCATTCACACTAAAAAAAGGTGTAGTAATACCAGTACCCGGAACCTCTAAAGCATATTCAGAGCATAATTTAACAGACGAGATTGCTCTAAGTTTAATTAAGCAGAATCCTAATAGAGCTTCTTTGTTTGAGGTTGTTCCGGAAAACTTAAACGAGTTGCTTGCGCAAGAAGAACACCAAGACAATGAGCAAATTGTATTGTTTGATAGAGAGTTTACTGTAGAAGAAGCTAAAGAGCTACTTCAAGAAGCAGGCCTTTCTACAAGAGCATCTACAGCGCAAGGCATTACAAAAAAGTTAGAATCTCTTTCTGATGATGAGTTACAAGCGCTTAAAAAAGTAGTACATCCAGAAACGCAAGAAGAAAAACAAGCGTAAACAGAAGAAACAGAGTAATAACTTTTCAGACACTTAGCTACCATGAAAAGCCGAGTTGTAGAGGCATATAAAGAAGAAAAACAAGAAATTTTCAATAAAAGATTTGGGGTTATCTTTAATGGAGAAGATAACCTCAAGCCTTTAATTATAGAGAATCTAATAGATGCCAGTCCTACTGCATTTCAATGCGCATGGATTTATCAATCATTCTTAGGTGGTGGCGGGTTTCAGGCAAATTTATCTCACGTAAACCTCTCAAATAAATTCTGGAAAGTAATAACCCCAGACGATTTACTCTTTGAAGCTTGCGACCCTCTGGCCAGACATCAAGGCGTATTTATTCACGTTGGTTACAATGCTAATTTTGAGAAAGAGAGCTTTCAAATTGTGCCGTATACTTTATGCAGGTTAGGCAAAAAAGACAGCGAAGAATTTTCAGGGAAAATTGTAGTATCACCAAAAGGCTGGGGCAGGTATTTAAAAAAAGAACAAGTAGATGTTTTTGATGCCTACAACCCAAACCCAAACGTAATACAAGCACAGGTAGAAGCTGCAGGTGGTTGGGAAAACTACAAAGGGCAAATATTATTTTTTAAACTTAGCGATAAGTACACCTATCCTAAAAGCCTTATAGAAAGTGCCTACATGTTTGCCGATGTAGAAAACCATATTGGCATGTTTTACAACGCTACCGTTAAAAGAGGTTTTAACGATATTACCATTGTAAGGCACAGACCATTTGAAAATACCTTAAAAGAAAACGCCTTTATAAACGATGCTAAAAAAGTTACAGGCGTAGAGAATGCAAGTTCGGTTTGGATGATTGAAGACGATTGGGACGAAGATTCAGAGAAAACAGGCAATGTCCGTTTTGATAAAATTGTAAGCGACCAAAAGCCGGACCGCTATAAACATTTTGAAGACAGCTCGTCTAACTTTATTCGTAAAGCATTTAAAAACATACCGCCACAACTGGTAGATTACGTGCAAGGTAAGTTAGGTAACACTTCTGGAGAAGATTTAATAAAAGCACAATCTATTTACAACTCGTTCACGGCAAGAGACCGCCTTAAAATAGAGATGCTTTTTAAAGAGTTGTTTACCAATTACAAAGAAAATATTAATCCGGAGCAAAACTGGTCCATTAAACAATACTCCCTTTTAGAAGATGGAACTGTTAATCAATAAAAATACCGTAGCACAGCATTTGCAAACAGCCATTGGGTATAATGAGAGTGCCTTTAACACTTTCATTGCAGAAGCTCAAGAATTAGATTTAAAACCATTGGTTTGCGAAGAGTTTTATTTTGATTTGCTTCAAAACCAAAACAAACCGGAATACCAAACTTTACTAAATGGTGGTAACTACAATTACCAAAATCGCACCTATTATTTTTCGGGTTTAGGTAAAGTACTATCGTATTTTGCGTATGCCAGATTTATACTAAAATCTAATGTTGTGAGTACATCGCACGGTTTTACAATTAAAAAAACACCACATTCAGAACCTTTATCATTAGAAGAAAGAAAAAACTTTTACTACAGCTATCGTAAAGATGCCAATACTTTGTTTGATGAGGTTAAAAAGTATTTAAACAGGCATCAAGAAACTTTTAATAGCTGGAAATGCGAAAATAGTTGTGAAACCAAATCCATTAACTACAATAGTAGAGTAATACAATGACCTACAGTTTTGTAAACATATCATCATCTAAATTCTCTATTAATGGCAGAACGTTGTATAAAACGTTCATTCCGTTATTTATAGACAACAATCATATAAAAATCGTAAATGTTTACGATAGCAAATTGCCGTTAATAAGTAGCACACACGTATCAGAAATAGAAGTAGATGCAACTACTTACAATAATGCAACCGATTTAATAAATGCAATTCACGATGTACTGTTTTCTCGAACCGTAACCGGAGATGTAAATAATGAGCAGATAGAGCTAAACAGATTAGCAATTATAGATTTACAAAACAACAAATCTGATACTACACATAACCACGATTCCAGATACTATACCAAATCTCAGGTAGATAGTATGATTCAAAGCGTGGTGTCTAACTCAGATTTAATAGATAGAGGCGAGGTAGATGGAGACCAAATTAAATTCTACGACGGCAATAATGCATTAGTGTTTACAGTAGATGCTGCCACATTTACCAGACAAGGCACGCTACTTAGCTTTGCTAACGGAATACTAACCTTAAAAAACGATAAAGGAGAGATACTATCTACTGCAAGTATAAAAGCAAAAGAAACGTATTATGATGTTTTTGAGGTTCAAAAAAATATAGAAGACGATTTAAACGACCTTATACAAATTGAGCGTTTTTCGTTGGTAGAAACCGTTAGCGGAGACATTTATTTTGTGTCTCAATTAACCAATAAAGAAACCCTAAAAGGAGCACGTATTTATTTACCGGGTGCCGATGCCTTTTTTGATTTAGACACCCCAAGCATAACAACGGCTAATTACCAAGCATGGCAATTAACATTAAATAGCAACCCATATATTGAGGGAGAGCTATACACATTTAATTTTTGGAATAAAGAAAATGGTAAAGGAGTATCTGTAGATGCAGACAACTCATTAGTATTAGGGTCTGATGAAAAGCCATACTATAAAGAGCGTACCCCAGAGCAACTAAAAACAGCATACGAGAGCAATCCAAATACAAATGCCTTTACAGATGCCGAAAAAAATAAACTTGCTACTATAGAAGAGAGCAAATTTAAAGGCACTTACAGCACCGTATCTGCATTAAACACAGCATACCCAACTGCAGAAGAAGGTAGTTATGCGTATGTAGATACCGGAGTAGGAGAAGATGTAAAGCTGTACATTTGGGATAGTAATGATGCAACTTGGATAGAAACAGGAGCTGGCACAGTAGAAACCCCAGCCAGTATAAAATCTAAGTACGAAAGCAATCCGGACACCAACGCATTCACAGATGCAGAAAAAGCTTTGGTGGCTTCTGCGGTTCAACCTGCAGATTTAACTTGGGGTAACATTACAAACAAACCAGATACCGCTACACGCTGGCCCTCATGGAATGAAGTTACCGGTAAACCCACCACGTTTACACCAAGCGCCCATAATCATGACGACAGGTACTACACAGAAACCGAGAGCGATACTATGTTTTTACGAAAGGATGTAAGTGATACGAAACATGGAAACCTTATAATGACGTCTGGAGATTTAACAGTTTCAAGAGACAACATTGCAAAAATAGAAATCATAGGTTTAGATGGTTTTGGAGGGATTGTTGGTACAGGCACTGATCATGATTTAATATTCAGAAGGAATAATGTTAGTAAAATTAGAATAGAAGATACAGTTACATACAGCGACCAACAGCTAAAGTGCTTGGGGCATTTTTATATAAATAACAATAAAACTTATGTACACGAAAAAGGGGATGGTGGCACAATGAACTCTGAATTTGAAGATAATTACTATCGTTTAAGAAGAAGTGGTTCAGGTACTATTTATGGATGGCGTTGGGATAACTATGATGTATTTTCAATGTTATTAACTATTGACGGAGATTTAACCTTAGCAGGAGAAATAAAAGCAGATTCAGACAAAACAGTTTGGCATGAAGGCAATGATGGCTCCGGTAGTGGCTTAGATGCAGATAAGATTGACGGCAAACATGTTTGGGTTGGCTCTCAAGCTGCCTACGATGCTATTTCTACAAAAGACAGTAACACTTTATACTTTATTACCTAATGGCAATTAATAGTGGTAACAACATAATAGCTAACCTAAAATTAGGCAATACCCAAGTTCAAAAAGTGTATTTGGGTAGCACATTAGTGTGGCCTACAAATGTTTTTAGTTTAGAAAACTCACTTAAAAACGCTCTAATTAGCGATGAAACTAACAATATTGTTCGCTCTAATAATATTACCATAGTAGCGCACAACGCAACAGAAAAGTACATAGGGTTAAGTAGCACTACTGTAGTGCAACATATGAAAAACAATCAAGTGCCGGGTAAGTCTTGGTTTATTTGTCAAGGCACAGAAGCCTCTACAATAGTAGAAATAACAGGGTTTGATGCCCAAATTAGCAACAAAGTGTATTATGGCAATACCTACTTAGGTACACCAAACTTTAACTTGGGCCAGAAAGTAGAGCTTTTAAATCCGTTTGTAAATTACCAGATAATACCAACAGAGGCGCCATTGCTAAATCCGTATCCTACAACAGTTGGCGGACAAACATTTAACTACATACAACCGGGAGGTATTTTTAAAAAAGCAAACGGAGAGTATGTGCTAATGTGTCCGGTTGTGTTTGGTAGTCATGCAAGTAGAGACTTGTACTATGCAACATCTAACGATTTAGAAAACTGGACCTTTCAAAACACAAAACTATTAGACACCTCGAGCATACCATTTGCTAAAAACCCGGGTAATGTATTCACGGTAGGTAATCCTTATAAATTATCAAACGGTAATTGGTTGTTTTTGTTAGCTGTACAACGCACAAATGGTAATTACACAGGTGCTTACATGGTTATAAATGACAACTTAAGTATAGTTACTGCACCTACACTATTAAATATAGACGGCTACAACAGCACTAGTAAAAACTATTTTCCGTTAGCATTAACTTACCACAACGGAAGGTATAGAATTTTTATACACGATCGGGCAGATGGAGCAGATATAAATAAAAGCTCTATAGAGTACACCAAAGCGGTGTCAGAGTCAGATACTAACCTTATTAACTTTTTAACCGGGGTAACCTCATATAGTACTAAAAATGTTGTGTTTGATGCTAATTTGGACCAAGGCTATTTAAACGGAAAGGTGGATGATATAGAGTATATATATGACGGCAACGATTTGTACATTTTAATAGGTAGTGAGCAAGAAGTAACACCTGGTTGGGTTACTTCAAATAACAGGGAGTACGGTATAGCAAAATTAAACGGTACAACTACATGGATAAACGATGTTAGAAGTCCGCTAATAGTTACGCCAACACAACTTTTCAGAAAGTATCCTGCACTAAGCTTTTTCTGGGACCATATTGGCGGATTTGCCTCGCCATACATACAAGGAAACCAAATGTATTTATATATAGCTGCAGGTAGAGATAATCCGGACTATCAATTAACAGGTTTAAAAATTCAATTAACTACATAACTATGGAAGAATTAAAACTAATAAAACAAGCCTTAAATGCATCAACTGGTAACTTTACAATAGACCAGAACAGAGACATAGCAAACTGCTTTGATAGTTTGAGTAAAAAAGTTTCAGATTTAATTCAAAAAAACAAAGAATTAACAGCCAAACTTAACGAGCAGAACACAGATGAAGCAAAAGAAAAATGAAATCGGTACTCCCAATACTAAAAGGAAAATTTAAAATGGCTTTAAAATTTCTGTATCACAATTTACTTATAATACACAAAGGCACATTAATAGGTAAAACAAAATCTACGTTATACCTATCGTTAGTGTCTTCCCCTATAGCCTTTATCTTTGAGAGGTTTATGCATTGGTACAACCTTAATTATGGGTATGTAACCTTTGTTTTTATAGCCATTTTATTTGACCACTTTTTAGGCACATGGGTTCATGGTTTTATTAAGAGAGATTTCTCAATGCGCAAAAACATTTCTGGGCTGTTTATTAAATGTGTAATGGTGTTAATGGTTGGCGCCATAGTAGAGGGCTTTAACCACATATTAGGGCAAGACAACTTTATAACAGATTACTTTAGTGTGGTTAGTAGGCTCATGGTATTTATTTATCCGGCAGGCTCTGCATTAATGAATTGCGCAATTATTACAAAGGGCGTGTTTCCGCCAATATCATGGTTAAAAAAAATCAGTCAGTTCAATAAAAATTTAAACTTAGAAACATTTAAACCAGATGAGGCTAAGCAATAAAGGATTAAGCATTATTAAAAGGTTTGAGGGGCTACGCTTAAAACCATATTTAGATAGCGTAGGGGTACCAACAATTGGTTATGGCAATACGTATTATGAAGACGGCACCAAAGTAAGCCTAACCGATGCACCAATTACAAAAGAAAGAGCAGAACAGCTACTAAAAGTTATAACCAAACGTTTTGAGGATGGTGTAAATAGGTATGTAACAAGTAACATTAATCAAAACCAGTTTGACGCTTTAGTTTCTTTTGCCTATAACGTAGGACTTTATGCGTTTAAACGCTCTACACTATTAAAAAAAGTAAATGCAAACCCAACAGACCCAAGTATAAAAAATGAGTTTTTACGTTGGAACAAAGCAGGGGGCAGGGTATTACACGGTTTAGTAAGAAGAAGAATGCATGAGGCCTCACTTTATTTTGATTAATAAACATGAAAATCATTATCTACATATTAATAGCTGTATTAGCAATTTCTTGTAGTGCAAAAAAGAAAGTAACTAATCGTACTAAAGAGCGCACGTCAGTTTCAGTAAAAAAAGACGTGGCCATACAGCAACAAAATAACATAAAAACCAATGCTACACTCTTTAAAAAAGCAACTCAAATAACGTACACGCCTGCCAATAAAAACAAGCCTATGGTAGTAAATGGTGTAGAGACGATAAACGCTATTATCAATATTAAAACCGATACGTTACAGTATCAAAAAACTAAAACAGATAGCTCTTTTGTAAGCGCAAAAGATAAATCAGGCTATAACAAGAAACAATCAAATAAAAACAACACATCTAATATAGAAACCTCACGAACGCCCGTTTGGATGTGGGTAACTTTAGCTATTGTAATGTGCTTCGGGTTATACTTTTTTAGAAGATGGGCGGTATTTAGCTCTGGCAGTAGTTAAAGTAATTGTTTCGTAATGCTGTAAAATAGATTCTATAATTATTAGTTGTTCTTTACTTGGAGTATAATTTTTGTAAATAGCCTTAATAGCTTTTTGTCGGATAGATTCCTTTAAATTGTTCATACAACAGTCAAACACCAAGTTTAAATCAAATAGAGCGTTAGTTACTTCATGCTTAAACTCTTCATAAGCTTTCTTACAAGCATCTTTACTAATGGTATGAATGTAGACCAAGTTCATGCGGTAAAATTACATTAAAAAAATCGATGAAATGCAATAAAATAATTTACTAAAAGTTTGCGTAAAGCAAACTTTTTTGTATCTTTACATCAGTAATCAAGCAAGGGTTCTTTGAAATAATGTTTAACAAAAAAGTTCAAAAAATGAGAAACTTAATTGATAGAGTTTGGGAATACTCACAAAACAATCCCCACGGTTTTACCCTTAATATTTTAACCTTTAAACCTATAAAATTCGGAATAGTAGTAGCGTATCAAGAAACGCAAAATTCATTCGGAAAACAATCATTAAAAAACGTACTAATTCACGCTAAAGCCCACGATAATATAATAGGTGGGTGGCTTAATACAGATAACGGACTTTATTACTTTGATAGTGTAAAGGTCTTTAAAAATTCAGAACTAAATAAAGCAATAGAATTTGCTAAAAAAAACAATCAAATAGCAATTTTTGATTTAACTAACTTAAAAGAAATAAGAATTAAATAGAGGGCTTGCAAAAGCCCTCGCCCTTGCTTTTTTAATAATATTTAAAATAATGAAGAGATGAAAACAAATACATTGAACGAGTTAAAAGAGCCATTAATGAATGGTGAATTTATTGAATTAGTAAACGAGGATGACCTTGCGTTATTAACTTTTAGAAAAGGAGCATTTTTATTTACACTAAATGGTAAAATCCTTTTTGCTCAAAAACGTTTTAAAAGTTTTATTGATAAAGTTTCTAAAATAGCATCACAAAATAATTTACAAATATTAGAGTCCGTATAATGAAAACAATAAACCTAACAAAAGCACAAAAAAACTCAATAAACAACTATGCCAGAATGGGTATAGATATTGAGTTAATAGATAATGATACCGTTAAAATAAAGCAAAGCAGGCTTATAAATGGTTATATTTTAACCAATAAACAGCTGCATGATAGGGCAAGAGAAATTTTCCCGGACAAGCATATTCGACCGGTTACTTTCTCTTTGCAAGTAGATGAAATTACAATAGATTGGATAGAAGAAAAGATGAAAGAATACGGTATTAAACGTAATGATTTAATTAGTCAGTTAGCTATAGATAAATCAAGCTTGAGCCTTATTTTTTCTGGCAAAAGAGAATTATCTAAGCCAATGAGAGCTACATTCTTTTATTACTTTTTAACCTACGAGCTTAACAGAGATTTAAGAGCGCAATTAGATTAGTTCTAATAAATCAGAATAGTCTTGAGGCAGTTCGGCATCAATATCTTTAAGGTAGTTTTTTAAGCCACTTAAAGAATCGTGCCCGGTTATGAGCATAAGCCTATCGTAAGTTTCAATTTGAGAATGTTGCTTTCTTAATTCTCTGTACATTTTAGTTATAAAGGTGTGCCTAAAAGAGTACATTGTATACTCTGGACCAAGTCCTAAAGCCTTTTTAACTTTTGTGAATTTTTTAGAAAAATAGTCTCTTCTGGATGTTTCTTTAGAGTTCCATTTTCCTATACCATTTGGAGTAAATAAATAATCTTCCGGACTGAACTTGTTAAGGTCCGGAAGTTTTTGTATTAAAATATCTGGTATTATTTTAGTTTTTAAAGGTTTGTTTTTTGCCCTTACCGTCAGCGTTTTTTCAGATACATTTATATCCTTAACCTGCAACCTGCAAACTTCAACAGGTCGTAAAAAGTTATACGAAACAAACTGAATAAAGAATAGCAATTCGGGTTCATTGTCTTTTAGGTAGGTAAAAATATTCTCTAAGTTGTTCTTGGAGTAGGTTTTGTTTCTAACAACTTTAGTTTTGAGTTTTTTAATGCTATCTACAAAGTTGTGTTTTATAATTTCTTGGTCTACAAGCACCTCAAATAAAGAGCTTAGTACTGCTCGTGTGTTATTTCTGTTACGTGCGCTTGAAGTTTTTAGAACTTCGTTTAAAAAATCAACAACATTAGAGCGTTCTAAATCTGTAATGTCAATTTCATCAAGTTTTCTATCCTTTAAAAAGGCTAAGAATAAACCAAGTCTACTTTCGTAATCTTTGTACGTTCGCTCTGTTACTGTTTTCTTTTTTATAGACAAAGCAAACTCAAGCGCATTTTTAACGGTGTAATTATCAGAATCAGAATCTTCTTTATAAGGAGAAAATCCTTGTTTTAAAAGTTCTTCAACATCATCTCGAAGCTCTTTAAGCATTGCGAGCCTTTCTGTTTTGGTCTTAAAATCTCTATTTATATTGTAGTAAATAGGGGGTTGCTGAACCAGCTTACCGGTTTTAGGATGCCTATAGCTGTAATACACGTACCACCTTTTAGAAAGGTCATAATCTTTACCGCCATGATAAATTTTTGGAGTAGTGTATTTTTTCACAGCATATTCGCTTTTATATTCGGTTTTATATTCGGTCCGAAGTTTATTTAGAATTGAACCCATAAAAAAATGCGCTTTAAAGCGCATTTTTACTGGATTTATGTCTTTGTAGCGAGGACGAGATTTGAACTCGTGACCTCCGGGTTATGAATCCGACGCTCTAACCAACTGAGCTACCTCGCCATTGCTCTTGTAAAGCGGGTGCAAATATATAATATCTTTTTTTGTTTTTAAAAAGATTACCCAACAAAAAATTTATACCTTTTCTTTTGTACTTTTTAATTAATATATATATTAGGCTCAACCTAAATAACTACCAATGGAAGACAAAGTTAAGTATGAATTAGAATTTGTAATACAATCTTCTCCTCAACTCTTATACCAGTATTTATCTACACCATCGGGGCTATCAGAGTGGTTTGCAGATAATGTAAATTCTCGTGGTGAAATTTTTACTTTTATTTGGGAAGAATCAGAAGAACAAGCCAAATTAGTAAAAAAGAAAAGTGGCGAGATGGTTAAATTTAGGTGGTTAGAAAGTGATGATGATAGCTATTTTGAATTTAGAATTGTTGTAGATGAAATCACCAAAGATGTATCGTTAATGATTACAGATTTTGCCGAAGAAGATGAGCTTGAAGAAGCTAAATTATTATGGGAAAATCAGATTTCAGATTTAAAACAAATTTTAGGTTCAGTTTAGTTAAAAGACTCAATATTAAAAAGTATCTTTGGCCTTGTTAAAAAACAAGGCTTTTTTTATGGTAAATTTTAACGGAAATCTTGTTAATCAAAACACTCCTGTTTTAAAATACAATAACAGAGGTTTGTATTATGCCGATGCTGTTTTTGAAACAATTAGAGTAGGAAACAGTAAAATATATTTTTGGGAAGACCATTATTTACGCCTAATGGCATCTATGCGCATTCTTAGAATGGAAATCCCGATGCATTTTACGCTAGAATATTTACAAGAAGAAATTTTAAAAACAGTAGAGGCCAATAACTTAACAGAAGCCAGTGCAAGAGTTAGGTTAACGGTATTTAGAGACACAGAAGGCACTTATTTACCAAAAGATAACAAGGTATCTTACATTATAGATGCCCAAGTTTTAAACAGCGCTTTTTATACTATTACTGATGCAGATTATGAGGTAGAGCTTTTTAAAGATTATTATGTTAATGCCGGATTATTAAGCACTTTAAAATCTGCTAATAAAATAATTCAAGTTGTAGGAAGTGTTTTTGCTAAAGAGAATGAATATAGCAATTGTTTATTGCTAAACAACCATAAAAATGTTGTAGAGGCTTTAAACGGAAATCTGTTTTTAGTTAAAGAAAATACTATAAAAACTCCACCTCTTACAGATGGATGTTTAAACGGAATTATTAGGAAACAGCTCATTAAAATACTTAATACTACCGATGAACTTGAATTTAAAGAAGAATCTATTTCTCCGTTTGAGCTTCAAAAAGCCGATGAGCTTTTTATAACCAACACCATTGTAGGAATACAGCCAATTACTAAATACCGCAAAAAAACATATCAAGCAGAGGTTGCCAAAAGTTTAATAGGAAAACTAAATGCACAAGCCAGGTTGGCTTAATTGAGCGTGGGGTTTTCGGGGGCATTAGACCACAAGAGGTAGCTACCTCCAAGCTCTATCATTTTTTCTTTCCAAAAAGTGCGGGAAGATTTTTTAATAATATTACTCTCGTAAATATTTTCTACAACTACCCAAGAGTTAGAAGCAAGTTCACGATCTAGCTGTTGGGCATCCCAACCGGAATATCCTAAAAAGAATCTAATATCATTAGGTGTGAGAACGCCGGTATTTATAAGCTCAATAACCTTATCAAAATTTCCACCCCAATATATGCCTTGAGAAATCTCTACACTATCTGTAATTAAATCAGGAACTTTATGAATAAAATAAAGATTGTCTTGCTCTACCGGACCACCATTATAAACCGTAAAATCTTTCTCTATTTCAGAAACCAGCTCATTTAATTTAAACTTAAAAGGCTTGTTTAAGATAAAGCCAATAGAACCGTCTAAATTATGTTCTGCAAGAAGCACAACCGATCTATTGAAAGATACGTCTCCAATGATAGAAGGCTCTGCTATTAGTAGATGCCCTTTTGCTGGTTTCAGAGCAATCATAAAGTGCAATTTTTAATAAATCTAAGTTTTTTTTCTGAAACCATCAAATTTTATGGTTATAGCAAAAAAAAACGCCACATTGTGGCGTTTATATTTTTGTAAAATAAGAGGGTAAGATTTTAGTTAACAGCATTGCTTAAATCTGAACCTGCTTTAAACTTTACAACATTTTTTGCAGGAATCTTGATAGTTTTACCAGTTTGAGGATTTCTACCTTCTCTTGCAGATCTTTTAGAAACAGACCAAGATCCAAATCCTACTAAAGATACTCTATTACCTTTTTTTAGCGAACTCTCTACATTGCCTAAAAAAGACTCTAATGCTTTTTTTGCTGCTGCTTTAGTGATGCCAGCGTCAGCTGCCATTGCATCAATTAATTCTGTTTTGTTCATAATCGAAGTAATTTAAATTGTTGGTTAAACATTATTTTTAAATAGCAACACAAATTTAGGCGGATTTGCTTACCATGCAAGTAAAACAGCGGGAAATCAAGGATTTTGTTAATAACTTAAGCACTTTGTTAATAAAGTAGGCTATTTTTTACAAGTTTTAGCTAACCTTACGGCTGGTAAGGGCTAACAAACGGTAGTTACTTCCGGAAAGCTAAATCCGTTTAAAAGTTCTTTAGCACTCATTTTTCGCTTTCCGGGTAATTGTAATTGCTTAACTATTAAATATCCTTCTGGATGTACAATTTTAATTTGTTTATTTTCTATAATTAAGGATAATGGATTTTTTGTAGGAGTTTTGCGCACTATTTCTGTTTCGTATATTTTAACAGTAAGAGTTTCTTCTCCAGTATTAATTTCACACCAAGCTCCCGGATACGGACTTAATCCTCTTATAAAGTTATGAATGTAGTTGAGTGGTTTACTCCAATTAATCTTGGCAGTTTCTTTATGAATTTTTGGAGCTAATTTAACCTTACCATCTTTTGGTTGTGGTACCGGATTAGCTTTGTTTACAGCAATTAAATCTAATGTTTTAAGCACTAAGAGTGCACCAATATTCATTAATTTATCATGTAGTGAGCCTGCGTTGTCTGTAGGGGTTATAGCTACTTCTTGTTGTAATATTATAGCACCGGTATCTATTTTTTCATCAATAAAAAAAGTGGTAACACCTGTTTTGGTTTCTCCGTTAATTATTGCCCAATTAATAGGGGCTGCCCCTCGGTAATCCGGCAGTAATGATGCGTGTAAATTAAACGTCCCGTATTTAGGCATTTGCCATACCTCTTTTGGTAACATTCTAAAGGCAACTACCACAAAAACATCGGCTTGTAAGCTTGCTAACGCTTCTAGAAAATAAGGATCCTTTAAATTAGTTGGTTGTAAAATTGGTATGTTATACTGTAACGCATATTGCTTAACAGCAGACTGTTGTATTTTTCTTCCTCTCCCGGCAGGTTTATCTGGTGCAGTAACTACGCCAACAACCTCATATTCAGATTCCATTATTTTTTTTAATGAGGCTACTGCAAAATCGGGAGTACCCATAAAAACTATTTTAAGCTTATTTCTCATTCCGGTAAACTATACTGATTTTTATGGTTAATTATAATCTTATTTTCTTCAAGCAAAGATCTTAATACTTTTAAAATATCTTCTTCTTTACAGTCTAGTTTTTTTACAATTTCTCTTGAGCTGTAAGGTTGTTTTTTTAGTAAGTTTACTACTGTAGTTTTGAGTGCCGGTAAATTTGCAGATGGGGTAGAAGCTTGCTTTTTACAAACAGAACATTGTTTACAGGGAGTAGTTACATTTTCTCCAAAATAGTTTAGCAAGAAAACACTTTTACAAGTTTTAGTGTCTTTAATGTATTCTATAACAGCATTAACTTGTTTAGTTTTTAGTTGATTTTGTTGTTTAATGTGTTTAGCAATAACGTTTATTGTTTTATCGTCTTCACGTGCAACTAAAAAAGTAATTTCTAAATCGGTGTGTTGTGCCTTGTAATTAATAATATTGTCTTTGGCAGCTTGCTCTAAAATTTTAAAAACCTGGTCTTCTGGTGTGTTACTTTTTTTTGCAATTAAGCTTGTATTTATTTTTGTAGGGACATCAAAAACACCACCATAAGTTCTTAAAATAGTTTGTAAAACATGTGCAGAACTTTTGTGTTGTTCTAAATAGTAAAAAACTTGATTATTACTTACTATAAAATGTATGGTGGCTTTTCGGTTAAATTCTTCAGACAAACTTATTACAGCATGCTTGTCTAATATTTTTAAAGTATTGTAGGTTTTAGTTGGAGAAAAACCATATGCTTGGCAAAATGAGTTAAATCGAAGCTGATAAGTGTCTAAAAAGCCTTCTCCATAAGGAATTTGAAGGTAACTATTTAGCTTTTTATAAACGGTTTTAACAAAACTCACATCGGGTAAAACCCCAAGAAATTGGCTTTGTAGTTTAGATACATCTGCACTACTGGTAATTATTGCAGCTTGTGATGGGTTTCCGTCTCTACCGGCTCTTCCGGCTTCTTGATAGTAGCTTTCAATACTATCCGGCAAATGCAAGTGTACAACGGTATAAACATTGCTTTTATCTATCCCCATTCCAAAAGCATTAGTGGCAACCATTACATTAGCCTTGTTATTAAGCCAAAAGTTTAAATGCTCTTGCTTTTTTTGAGAGGTTAAACCACCATGATAAAAAGTAGCTTTACAATTATGATTATTAAGATAATTTGCAATGTCTACGGTTGCCTTTCTATTTCTAACATATATAATAGCACTACCTTTATTTTCTTCTAAAAGGCTTAGTAATTTGTAGTGTTTATCTTCTTCGTAATAAACATTAAAAGAGATGTTTGGTCTGGCAAACGATTTTTTATAGACTACCGGGTTTCTTAACTTTAATTGATGAGTTATGTCGTTTAACACGGTTTTAGTTGCAGTTGCGGTAACGGCAATTACGGGCGTTTCCGGAAACCATTCTAACAGTAAATTACATTGCAAGTAGGCGGGTCTGAAATCATGTCCCCATTGCGATACACAATGAGCCTCATCTATGGCAATAACATTTACGTTCATTTGCCTTATTCTGTACTGCACTATGTCTTGCTGAAGTCGTTCTGGAGACAAGTAAAGAAACTTATAGTTACCATAAATACAGTTGTCTAAAATGGCATCTACTTCTGAGGCTGATAGACCACCGGTTAAAGCAACAGCTTTAATCCCTTTATTTTTTAATTGTTGCACCTGTTCTTTCATTAGTGCCACAAGCGGAGACACAACTATAGCAATGCCTTTTTTTGCCAAAGCAGGAATTTGATAACAAACCGATTTTCCTCCTCCGGTGGGCAATAACGCAACAACATGTTTGCCTTCTAAAACACTTTGTATTATTTGTTCTTGTGGTTCTCTAAACGAATTAAATCCCCAGTATTCTTGTAATATTTGTTTGGGTGTTAGCACTATATAATTTTTTCGGTAGCCTCAATAATGTATTGTGTACGTTCGGCTATGGTTCCGGTAGGCACATCAGTCATATCGTATCCAAAACGCTCGTATGTTTTTTGTAAATAATCATGTATAGCTACTGCTTGCTCAAAACTCTCATAGCGTTCACTATCTGATGTGTAAATCTCTTTCCAAGGGGGCAGTAAAAAAACATGATCGTAAATATGCTCTTTACACGTTTCTATAAAATATTCCGGATATGCATCACCAATATAATCCATATATGCCAATACATCTGGCAAACCTCTATCTAAAAATACAACATTATTATGGTGTTGTACAGCGTCTAAATATTGTTGTTTTCTACCCTCTAAAAGTTTTTTACTAAACAAAATCGGGTCGGTTAAAAAAAGTTGTTCAATACCTTGTTGTCTGGCTTCTTGAGTTACTTGTCTGGATATTTCAGGAAAACAAACATACCCTTTTTCTTTTAAGGCATTAATAATAGAAGTTTTTCCAGTGCCGGGTCCTCCGGTAATAACTATCTTTTTTGCGCTCACCGTATTTAATTGTTAGAACGGCAAAATAATGAAATACATATTAAACTAAAAAATTGATTTTGATGCAGTATCTTTGCAGTAAAATAGTTGTAAGATTATGCAAAGCAAAAAATCTGAAGACTTTTATAAACGATTAAAAAAAGAGTTATCTAATTCTACACTTTGGCCGGCAGATTACTTGTATAAATTTATTGTTCCTTCTAAAAAAGATAAAATAGAGGCTATACACAATGTTTTTAATGATACAGGCGCTGTCATACAAACCAAACAATCGTCTAAAGGCACTTATACCAGTGTTTCGGTTACAGTAAATTTAAAAAATCCTGATGCCGTAATAGCTTACTATAAGGAAGTTGGAAAAATAGAAGGGGTAATTTCGTTATAGCAACTTGCTTTTGCTATGTAAATTTTTGTATTTTGCACCCAGACAACTTTCCACAGATAACCAAACAAGCTTAATTTTTATATTTTGATAGATAATTTAGAATACAATTCAGAGCGTCCCAAGTTAATTATACCCGAATACGGAAGGCACGTGCAAAAAATGGTTGATTATGCGGTGTCTATAGAAGACAGAGAAGAGCGTAATCGTGTTGCAAAAGCAATTATTGCTGTTATGGGTAACTTAAATCCGCATTTGCGCGATGTGCCTGATTTTCAGCATAAGTTATGGGATCAACTATTTATTATGTCTGATTTTAAATTAGATGTAGATTCACCTTTCCCTAAACCCTCTAAAGAAAAACTGCAGGAACGACCAGAACGCTTAAGATATCCTCAAAACCATCCAAAATATCGCTTTTACGGTAATAACATTCAGAAAATGATAGATATCTGTAATAGTTGGGAAGAAGGCGATTTAAAACAAGCCTTAAAATACGCTATTGCAAACCACATGAAAAAGAGCTACCTGAATTGGAACAAAGATACCGTAGAAGACGATGTGATTTTTGAACATCTTTATGAGCTTAGTGATGGTAAAATTAACTTGGCTAAACACGACGAAGATTTAACCACCAGTAACGAGTTAATGCGAAACAGAGGAAAAAGCAGAAACGGTGGCAAGAAACATCACAAAAGCAACAAACGTAAAAACAGATACTAAAACTTTTTAACTACCTACTTTTATGGGAACCTTTAAGATTGAAGGCGGGCATCAATTAAAAGGTGCTATTACTCCGCAAGGCGCTAAAAATGAGGCATTACAAATTTTATGTGCTGTTTTATTAACTCCAGAAAAAGTTACCATTAATAACATACCCGATATTGTAGATGTAAACAAGCTAATTAAATTGCTTGAAAACCTGGGGGTTAAAATAAAGAAAAATGGTAAAGGCTCTTATACTTTTCAGTCAGATGAGATTAATTTAGATTACCTTCAATCTGAACAATTTAAAGAAGAGGGTAAGGGGCTTAGAGGTTCTATCATGATTGTTGGTCCGCTTTTAGCCAGATTTGGAAAAGGATATATACCAAAACCCGGAGGAGATAAAATTGGAAGAAGGCGTTTAGATACCCATTTTGAAGGTTTCATAAAGCTGGGAGCAAAGTTTAGGTATAACAGAGAAGAATATTTTTACGGAGTAGAGGCAAAAGAGCTTACCGGTACTTACATGTTGTTAGATGAGGCTTCTGTTACCGGTACAGCCAATATACTAATGGCAGCTGTTTTGGCTAAAGGTACTACTACTATATACAATGCGGCCTGTGAGCCTTATTTGCAGCAGCTGTGTAAAATGCTCAATAGAATGGGAGCCAAAATATCTGGTATTGGTTCTAATTTACTTACTGTAGAAGGTGTTAAAGAGCTTCATGGTACTGAGCATACCATGCTACCAGACATGATAGAAATTGGTAGTTGGATAGGACTTGCTGCTATGACCAGGAGCGAGCTTACCATAAAAAATGTAAGTTGGGATAACTTAGGACAAATTCCTAATGTGTTTGCAAGATTAGGAATCACGTTAGAGCGTAAAGGAGACGATATCTATATACCGGAACACACTAATGGTTACGAAATACAAAACTATATTGATGGCTCTATACTAACCATTGCCGATGCTCCTTGGCCGGGCTTTACTCCGGATTTATTGAGTATTGTTTTAGTGGTTGCAACACAAGCAAAAGGAGAGGTACTTGTACATCAAAAAATGTTTGAAAGCCGATTGTTTTTTGTAGATAAGCTTATAGATATGGGAGCAAAAATTATTCTTTGTGATCCGCATAGAGCAACAGTAATTGGCCATAATTTCAAATCGCAATTAAAGGCAACCACAATGACTTCTCCGGATATTAGAGCCGGAATATCACTTTTAATAGCTGCCTTATCTGCTAAAGGTACTTCTGTAATACATAATATAGAGCAAATAGACAGAGGTTACGAGAATATAGATGAAAGATTAAGGGCTATTGGTGCAAAAATAGAAAGGTTATAATGTAACCTTAAGAAAAAACAGAGTAATTGTTTTTAAGATAATCTTAGCTAAAAATCCTTTAGTTTAATGTTTAACAACATAATTAAAGGAGATTTCTTTGCGCGTGTAAAAGCCTAATTTTTCATATAAGTTTATTGCAATACTGTTGGTGTTTAAAACATGCAAAAAAGGTGTTTTGCCTTCGGCTATAATTTTATTTACAACATATGCAGTTAGTTGTTTTGCATAGCCTTTTCCTGTAAAATTAGGGTGGGTAACAATTGCGCTAACTTCGGTAAAATCATGTAGTTTAATTCGTTCTCCGGCAACAGCAATTAGTTGATTGTTTTTTATTATGCCGTAATAGTTGCCCATTAAATGAGTTTTTTCTTTAAAATATCCCGGCTGAACGGTATTAACCAATGTAAACAACTCTTTTTGGTGTGCAGTTGTTAGTTTTGTTATTGTTGTTGTGATAGGAAGACTAATAGGGTTATTAATTAACATTTGATTACAAACAAGCGTTTTTATAATGTTTACATTTTGTGGAATAGCTGCTACTTCTCCAACCAAATAAAAAGGTTCTTTAGAAACAGCTTTGTATGTAATCTTTTTTAGAACATGGTTTTCTTTGATAGCTGCAAACGGACAAATATTTGTTGGGTACATTTTAAAGATAGTATTACCCATATTAAAGTTGGCATGGGTTTGGTTTAAGGCATGCCATACAGGATTATTTAATTGTTGTAAGGTATTTGAAAGCAAAGCAACGAGTTAAATTTTGTGTTACTCTTTTTGCTGGTTAATTATTTTTTTAACTATAGCTATTTGCCCTAAATGATAGTGTGTATGCTCTATAATGCCCAGAAAGTTTCGGTAGTAAGTGCCGTACTTTTCTTCTACAAAGGTTTCAGACAGCTTTTCTTCGGGCATTTGTTCTATAAGAGAGGCTAATTCTTCGGCATTATTTAAAACGCTGACAATAAAGTTTTTCCAATCGGCTTCAGATTCAAAATTTGGATGATCAAAACTATATTTGTCTTTAGCATCTAACGGACCGCCCTTTACAACTTTTAAAGCAGCACGAACATAGTAGTCTATATGATAGAGTAATTTTACGATAGAATTTAGCTCATAAACAGAGGCGCTTGCTTTTTTTAAATTCACATCTGCCAGCTGCTCTTTAAGGTTAGAGAATGTCCAGTTTCCTCCAAAATATACTTCTCGTAAGTGTTTAGCAAGTATTTGAGTTGCTTTCATAAATGTATGTTTTTGTAGTAAACAATTTAATCAAATTAAATTTAAAGAAAACTAAAAAGGTTAAAGTATCGGAATACATAAATCTACTATGCATTTTTTCTCCGGATGTTCATTAAAATTGTTATGATAAATTTCAAAAGGGCTTTTAGAAGCTTTTGTATGACCGTTTTTATTCATCCAACCAAAAAGGCTTTTCCATGCTTGTTCAAATTCATCCATTTTAATTACAAAATTGCCAACAATGTGTTTTCCTTTATGAATTGTTGTAGTGCTGATATTTTTATTTAAAGGGATATTTTCAGAAACCGTAATACACGCACTCATTCTAACATTATCTGGTGGAGTATTTTTAAAACTATCGTGAAAAAGGGTAATTAATTTAGTATCTGGGTTTTGCATTAGTTTTTGTGGTATTGCCCATTGTAAAAGTGTGTTATATGCATGATTAATATTTTTATCTCCTTTAAAATTTACACACGCTAAATGTATTTCCGGAAGGTTTTTAATAGTAATAGTTGATTTCATAAAAAATATATTAGTTGTTAGGTTTAAAGAGGGTTATGGTGTAATTTAATAATTCGGTAGAACCGTGTTTACCGTGCCCGGGAATAATGTGTTTAACATCGGTAAATTTATGTTTTATTGCTAAAACGGTTTTAGGCCATTCGGTTACATTAGCATCTTCTAAGTTGCCTTTACTAGCGCCTTTAGCTTTAATCAGGCATCCACCAAATAAAGATTTATCGGTCGGAAAATACCCTATGCAATTATCTTGAGTGTGACCTTCTCCCATATAAAAAGCAAAAACTTTTTTGTTTCCTACATTTAGTGCCAAACTATCTGTAAAACTATTTTGAGGGATAATTTTGTTTGTTTGTTTTGCTAACAAAGTAGTTTTGTTTGTTGCAAAAGATGGAATTTTAGCTTTATGAAACTCTTTTAACCCGCCAAGACAATCATTATGAAAGTGGGTTACAACAACAGCTTTAATAGAAGCGTTTTGCGTTTTACGAATCCAATTAATTAACTCATTTGCTACAGTGTCATTAACGGGAGTATCAAAAACAACAACCTCAGAATTATTTTTAACAAACATACCATTGCAAGGAACATTGCCAAACGATTGCGTTTTTAAAAACGATGTATGAATGTATGTGTTTTCGGCAACTTGTTTAATAAGTAACGATTTGCTTTTGTAAACTAAAGATTCGTTATCAGCTTTTTTACAGGCAGAAATAAACAAAAATATAAGTAGAAAATAAAAAAAGTGCTTCACATTTGCTAATGTAATAATTAGCAGCTGTGAAGCAAAACAATTTATTGTAAATGACCTATTTTAAAAGGAATTTTTAGTATTCTCGTCAAGAATATAAACTAACTAATTAATTTTTTTAAATAACCCCCAACGGTTTAAAAGGCAAAAATGTTTTCCAGTTAGTGCCAAAGTAGTTTGTTAAAAACTCAGAAACTATTTTGTTATGTGTTTTTATTTTATTGTAAGTTAAAGGATTTAAAACACAGCTTTCAAAAATAAAATCAACATTAAATTTATTCTTAAAATCAATCATTTCATTAGTTTTAGTAGCATTAATACCACTAATTATAAAACTTAACTTACCTTTTTTAAAAAATAGCTTTTATTTTTTCTTTAGAGGTTTTTAAGGTTAAATATTCAGCTACAGCTGTATTATAACTTTTAATTGAATCTATATGCTTTTTGGTTATGTTTTTTTGTTTAAAATAAGAAGCTATTGTAAAGGCATTACTTGATTGCGGATAAATAGAAATGAAAGTTAATATTAGAATTATTTTTTTAAGCATAGTGTTTTTAAAATAAAAGACGATTTAAAGGTAACGATGTTGCAAGTTCAGATTATTCATGCACTTTTATCCATTCTATATTGGTGCTGTCTTTAAATTTTATAACCAGGTGTTTTTGGTGTAGGACAAAGAAACCAAGCTTTTTTTCTGAAATTAAATAATAGTAATGATTGTTAACTGTTTTAGTTGGTTTTCCTAATAGAGTTAAAATTTCTTTTTTGCTGAGTTTTCTAATGGTGTCATTATACAACACGTCTAAATACATTTTTTCTCTGTAAGTATATTCATTGTTACGTTTTTCTTGCCATTGTGATTTATTAAATTTTTGAGCTTGATTAGTAGGAGTAGAGGTTGAACTGGTTTTATCATCAGCACAAGACAAAAAACAAAGCAATAGGAGCAATAAAATTGTTTTTTTCATAACAACGAATGTTAACTGTAAAAATGTGTAAACTCTCTTAGCGAAATAAAATTAATACTGTTATCAGCATTAATTCTTTTGGTTACATCTTTTGTGTAAGATTTAATATCATCTCCCATTTTCTTTAATAGTCTGTTAATTTTTTTCTTACGCATACCTTTTACATTTTTTAGATGCTCTAAACTTTTAAACCATAAAGAGGGAGTATCAAACAGTAAAAGTGTATTGTCTAATTTTTTGCCTTTTACAGATAAGATTCTGTTTGTATTTGAAGAAAATTTAAGCTCTATGGTATCTAACTTTTTAAAACTAAACCTAAAGTCTAAAATATCATCGTAGCTTTCCGGTAAAACAATAAAAATTTTTATGTTACTTATGCCATAGGTAAATTCAGTGCTGTTATCTCTTTTGTTTAAGGCTTCTATAAGAGGTACAATTAAACTTTCTACATACAAAACAGATAAGATTTCTAACTGTTTAGCTTTTTTATCAATACGTCTTAAAATCAAAAAAATTATCACCAATACTAAAACAGTTATAATAGATTGGTAAATAATATTAGATGCTTTAAACAAACCTGATGTTAATACAGCAATAACGGCAGCAATTATAACATCTTTTGTTATGGCTAAAATGTTATTCATTTAAGATTTTTTAAGAGCAGATAAATCAGATAAAAGCGCTCATCAATAAAAAGATTTACGAACAAAACCACTTAATTAAATTATTATGCTCCTCACTAAACCATTCGTTTCCATTTTTATACATAGTTAATGAAGCATGAACGGGCTCATAATCTGTAAAATCTATTTGATTGTAAATACTTTTTATTGGCGCTAAATAATTAGTTTTAAGGCTTTCTATAGTATCTGTTTCTATAAAGTATTCTTCCCAATAGTTTAATAAAAAAGCAGCCCAGTCGTAAATTAAATTATACGCTTTTTGCTTATTAGCTTCAGTAACAACTATAAGTCCTATTTGATACGGATTTACTTTAGTAAGACTTGACGTATGATTGAAAATTGTTTTTTGAAAATTACCGGCATCAAACTCATATCACTCTGGTATGTTTTCTAAGTTCCAGATAATATTATTTTTAGTTTCTTCACTAAGGTTAGATTGTTGTATTAGTTTAATGCTGTTTGTTAAAAGCATATCTATTTCCCATAGCCCCATAAATCTAATTTTTTAATAACATACCTATTAAATATATGGATTAAGTACATTATAATAAAATTAACAGCCAGAAAATAGCGCTAAATTTAAGGATGTATTAAACGGTAAATAAAAGAGTTAAACAAATTACTTTATAAAAGTAATACCATGCTTTTGACAAATTTTGGTTACTTTTTCAAAATCGGGTGGACCAGGAGGTAATGCTGCTAATTCTTCAAACATTTTTTCTATTCCGGCCGGAAAAGCACTTGTAATCATTTTTGCTTTTGTTGTACCTACTACTTTCCAGGAATGAGGCACATTTTTAGGAGCAAAAGCTGTATCGCCTGGATTTAATATAGTAGTTTCTCCATTAACCATTATTTCTACTTGTCCTTTAACAACTCTAAAAATTTCATCTTCTTTGGTATGTAAATGAGGAGGTATTCCAACTCCGGGTTCAACATTATCTACCCATTCTACAATTTGATTATTAGTATCACTACCAACTAATTTGTGGGTTTGAATGTCTCCGATAACATTTAATACATCTCCTTCGGCATCTTTAATAATTTTAGGTTTTAGTGTTGATGCTACTTTAGTTTTGGTAAGTAGTTCTTTACCTTGTGCAATTCCCGGTAGTATAATTAGTCCTAATCCTAACCCGGATGCTTTAATGAATTTTTTACGGTCCATATTGTTTTTATTGTTTACAACTAACTAAAGATAGGGGAGTTAACAATAAAAAAGTTGTGAAAAAGTAGGTAAAACCTTAGAATATAAGATGTTTAGCTTTTTCTGATTTGCGAAGGAGACAATCCGGTATGTTTTTTTATGAAGTAACTAAAATAATCCGGAGAAGAAAACCCTAATTCGTAACCAACTTCTTTAATAGATTTATCGGTAAACTTTAGCTTATGGCGTGTACGCATTATAAGTTGCTCATCTATTAAACTTTTTGCATTAATACCCAACACCTCTTTAACACATTCGTTTAAATACCTATCAGATACATTAAGTAATTGTGCATAACTGTTAACTTCATGATGTTTAGAAAATTCCTGATCTATGCTCTTTTTAAATTTATAAACCAATGCAGCTTTGGCGTTATTATCTGTTATTACAGATTTTATATTGCATTGGCCATCACAATAAATAAAAAGCGTATTTAAAAGCGATAAAATAGCATCTTCTTTATTTTTAAGGTTTGTGCTTACAAGTTCATCTAACATTTCTACAATAGCCTGAACACGTTTTTCTATTCCGGGAGACAATTTTATTTTAGGTATCTGATGCTCTTCTTTAAAATACCTAACTTGTGTAATTTGAAGGTTATTAAACGTTGGATGATTTAAAATACTTTTTGGCAAATAAATTAAATAACCGGCTGATGTATTGCTATCGCTTTTATGTATTTCCCATTTAAAATTGGGGTTTAAAAAGAATAAAGAGTTAGCTACATGTTTGTGCGTTATATTATTTATTACAATACTGTTAACACCATCTTTAACCAAACATAATGTATAATAATCTCTTTCATTTGGGCTATGTGTAACCTTATTAAGTATTTGTGATATTTTAATAGTTTGATTTGACATGAAATATAGGCATAAACATTACACCATTTAAAGGTAATAAATTTTTAAACAGCTGTAAAACAATAGTTTATGTTGTATTTTAACAACCACAATAAATTTCAATTTTCCAAAAATCATCCTTGTCTATTAAGGTATAGTAGCATCCGGCTTCTTGGTCTGTAGGACCGTAAGTGTCTTTATTCCATTGATTTGGCATATTGGTTAAGCTTGCATCATACATAAGCTCAATCCATTTTTTCACTTCTGTTTTATTAATTTTTGGTAATTGTAAAGTAACTTGAGCACCACCTGATTCTGAGCATGAAGAAGTAGAAAATAGAATTTTATTATCAAACGATTGATTAAATGCACAAATCATAGAATCATCATAATCAAATTTTTGTACATTTTCTTTATCTGAGGTTGGTTTGTAGTTTAAAATTAAATAATGATAAACTATATCGTTTCCTTCTTTATCGTTTTCAACAGCTTTTTTTAGAGCTGCTTTATTGGGAGGAACAAGGTTAAAGTTTTGACAATGAGCAACGCCTAAAAACAGCATTGTGAAGCATAGAGAAATTAAAATTTTCATAATTAGGGTAGTGCTGTTTTAACTGTTATAAGATGTATTTTAAAGTTTAAAGTATTCTACCGAAACTTGTTTGCCATCTGCATATTTTGTTACAGAATACAATTTATAATCGTAAAACACTTTTTTTGTTACAAGCTGTTGGTTTTGGTAATTATTTTCAATGTACGAGCTGGCAAATGATACTTCACCACCGGGCATAAATATTCTTTCAAAAACTAATTGTCCGTTTTCATACCTACCTTCATTTTTTTTAGCTCCGCTCTGATGAAAATTTTTTACAGATCCGTGTAACTCATCATTTTTATAAAAAGCAACCATGCTTAATTGCCCGTTTTCATACCATACTTTAGAAACGCCCTCTTTTTTATTGTGTTTATAATTAAACACATATTTTAGTTGTCCGTTATTAAACCAGCCTTTACGTTCCCCATCTAAAAGTCCGTTTATATAATTTTCTCTAATTCTTAATTGCCCATCGGAGTACCACTCTCTAACCAAACCATGCGGTTTATTGTTTACAAAGAAGCTTTCTGAATATAGGTGCCCATTTTCATACCATTTTTTTAGCTTGCCATTAAGTTCCCCGTTTGTAATTTTTCCTTCTACAGCGAGTGTTTTGTTTTTATGCCAGTGTTTTAATACTCCATTTGCTAAAGAACTATCCTTTTTTAGATAGTACTTTTTATTCATATAAAAAATATCGGTTTGTTTTAACTCTTTTAATTGAGCAACCAGATTGGTTGTAAGGAGTAGAGATATACTTAAAATGAAAAAAAGTTTATTCATAAAAAAACTTTAAAAAAACACTATCAATATTGATTGATGTTTTAAAAGTATAATATACAATAGTTTTTAGATTATTAGGAGTTTAACTGTTGTAGTATTTATAAATAGGTTAATTGGATGTGATGGTGTTATTTTATAGCATGTAATTTTAATTATTATTCACGCAAAATTTTCTCCATTTTTCTACCTTTAGCCAGCTCATCAACTAACTTGTCTAAATACCTTACTTGTTTTGTTAAGGGAGTTTCAATTTCTTCAATCTTATAGCCACAAATAACTCCTTTTATAAGGTGTGCATTCGGGTTTAAATTAGCATTTGCAAAAAAATCTTCAAACGTTACTTTTTTATCGATCAGTTCTTTGAGTTTTTTTTCGTCATAACCTGTTAACCACTCAATAACCCGATGTAATTCTTCTTTAGTTCTACCTTTTTTCTCAACTTTAGCTACGTAATGCGGATATATAGACGCGAAAATCAACTTTGCAACCCTAGCATCGTGTTCTGGTGTTGTTTTCATATTGTTTAGTTTGCGTTAAAAGCATTTGTTTTTATATACAATAGTGAGAATATAAAGCTACAATATATTTAAGATTTATATAACTTAACATTTTAATGTAAGTAAGTTGTTTGCTATGCTGTTTTGCAAGAAATATGGCAATCACCTATTTGCTTAAGCTTTTTTTGTATTGTAAAGCAAGTTCTTTATTTAAAAAAAGCACTTCTGGTTTATCTTTTCGTAAGCCAACAGTCCAATTATTAAAAAACTCCCATGTATCATTAACAAAAATAGCTTTGCCGTATTCTTTGGTTAATGCTGCTCTAATTCTTTTTTCTTCTCCTTTAGCGGTTAATATCCAAACCATAGTAAGCTTACCATCTTTAAAACGAGCTTCAAATTTTCTTGGAAATCCTGCATATTCAATCCCATAGGCATTAATTTGAGTTTGGGCATTAGGGTCTGAATCATCCAAATCTACAACTTCAATAATATTGCTTACTTTTTTAAGTTTTTGAAGTTGTTTTTTTAAAGAGCTTCCCATTGTTATAAAATCTGGGATTCTTGCAGATAGATTATACCTAACTAATTTAGTAGGGCTAATAAGTAAAGGGTTGTTCCAGGTAAATAAATTAGGATGTACAGATTCTGGCGTAAGTAACCATGCTGCATCTTCTTTTTTTAGTATAAACAGTAAATCTTTTGTAAAGACAAGATATTCCATAAAGTTAACAGCTGTATCTTCTCGGTTAGCTGTGAATACTTGCGTGCAATTACCCTTGGCTTCAATATAGGTAAGATGATTGTCTGAAAATGTAAATACAGCTTTTTCTAATGTGCCTGTTTTAAGCCTGATTTTGTAGGCTAATAAATGAGTTTCGGTGTTTTTTGACAATGGAAAATTTGGTTCAGAAACTTTTACAACACTAATAGAATCAGATATTTTCACTAATTCTTTCTGTACTGTGCTAAGTGAATCGCCAAATTTAAAACCCTCAAAAACAGATGCAATCTGAGCATTAATGCTTATAGCATTAAAAGTACAAACAATAAGAAGCAATAGCTTTCTATTTAGCATAATTAAATTTTACAAATTAGTAGGGGCAATAGGTTTTTTGTTACATAAATTTTAATAAACCATTGTAATATACTTGAACCAATTTTTAAGAACTTTTGTTACTGTACAGTTTATAATAAATAAAAGCTGCAACTCCACCTATAAAAGAAAAGACTGCCAGCATCCAGAAAACATGTTGGTGACCTTTAGCTCCCGGAGAACTGTCGAGCAGATATCCCATAAGAGGCCCGGCAAATATATCAGGAGTATAACCAATTAAAGAGATTAACCCTACGGCAGTTCCTGTAAGTACTAAAGGTATATTACCTCGCTCCATAACAGCAAAGTACAAAGCTCTGGCTGCATAAACACCAGTAGCAACTATTAAGATAGAGATAAAAAATAGTAGGGTAGAAGATGATGAAATTAATCCGGAAGCAAAAAGAATTGCACCAGCAAATGAAAATATAAAACTTAGTAAAAGCCATAAAGTTGTTTGCGATCGGTCTGCCAGAAAACCAATTCCAACACCAATTACCGGACGGATAAAAAGTAAAAATGTGCCCACTTGAGCAGAATGTACTTGATTGTATAACATAACATCTTGTGCATAAAGAGAGAAAACATCTGTTATTTTATATCCTACATATGCACAAAGGATAATAATCATTAACAAGCCAACAGAGGGAAGTCGTAACACTTGTTTTATTTGAGATATATTTATTTGTTTTACTATAATTTTACTTTCGGTTTTAGTGTCTAGTTTTAAAAAAAACCATACTAACACACCTACAAAAGCAATAATAGCAGACGAAACAAGTATTACATATTTAAAGGCTTCTTGAGTTTCTTTTATTTTTGTATTAGCAATCTCAGATCCAATAAAAAAAGAAAAAATAAGCACTCCCATTGTTCCCATGAGTGCTCCTACTAAACCCCTACCTCCGTCTAAAAAACCAAATGCTTTACCTTGTGAAGTAGCACCACCCCATACTCTTGTAGCTTTAATCATAGGTGCCCAAAATAAAAATATGGTGGTAAAACCCCAGTAACCATAAATAAAAAGTAACGTATTATAATTAGGAAAAGAGGCATAAACTAAACCACCTAAAGCAGTCATCCATAACGCTACAGCAATTAGTTTTCTGGGTGAAAATTTATCGGCTAATGGCCCGCCAAATACGTACGAAAAAAGGGCAACAATACCATAAACAGAAAAACAAATACCTAACTGAACATTATCTAACCCAAAAGCTTCAAGAACAGTGGGTCTGAATACTCGTGCTAAAACAAAAGGTAATATAAAAACAGATTCTCCGGCTAAAATAAGAAGTAACAAAAAATACCACGGTGCTTTTTCTGGGTTCATTTACTAACTATATCTTTGGTTTTTGAGGGTTTAATATATTTTAAAAGAAGCTATAACTACTTTGATTTACTAAACAATGATTTTATTACATGTGTTGGCAACTAATTTAGCAAAAAATAAATGGTAAAAATTCTGTTATTTAGTTAATAGTTAACCGCAATAGTTTGTTTTGTGGTTTTACATAAAAAAAAGCGATTATTAAGGTGTAAAAAGGGGAGTTGAAGTGTAGTTATTTTTGTGTTTAGTTTTTATTTATTTTCAAAAATCACTTTAGTTTTAGATAATTTATCATGCCATCCGCTTGGTTTATCACCCAGAAATGAAAATGGTTCAAACGGAATATTTCTACAAAGACTTCTAATAATTGTAGTTTTAAAATCCATTATTTCATTTTCAATTGTTACAGCCCTAGTTTTTGTTACATATTTACCTACGGTTTTACCTTTTAAAAAATATTCAAGAAAAGTATAATACATGGTAGTTATAAAAAGTGTAGTTAATAGTCTTTTAAAAAAAGAATCCTTTTCTGTAAATAAAAATTCCCTTAGAAAGGATAGTTCAGCAATTGCCGATAAATATCTAGCTATGGCTAAGAAAAAGATTAAAAATATAAAGTATACTATAGTGTCAATTACATAGTTAGTTAATCTTTGGTCGATATTTGCTATTTTATATTGATTTAAATTACAGGGAATTTTTTGTTCTTTTTCCATACTTATTAAACTTATTATTTCATTCTCAAATAACATACAACTGTTTCAACTACGATTTTTATGTGGAAAATCCTAAGCGTATTTTACTTTAAGAAATTAGCTGTATAAATGTAGGAAATCTTTTGTTTACAAAAAAAGTAACGTTGAATTATAACCATTGCCACTTATAACTTATAGTTTGAAAGCCCAAAAATGGGGTGAGCCATGATTTTAGATGATTTGCCGGACGGCTTGGGCTGGGTTTAACCATTAAACTTTCCTATAAATTTTCAAAAAACTCAAATTATTCGGTTTATTAAAAAGGTAAAATAGGAGGAAAGTTAACCTGTGAATAATACACGCAAGGTGTATTTTTTGCAAATTATAGGAGGACAACAGGCTATGAGCTTACAATAAGAAGAAATTTAATCAAGTTTATTAGCTTCTAATTTAGTCTTTAACAATTCTAAAAGCAACTCAGCTTTATTAGTTATTGTTTGTATAGTGCCTTTGTTTATTTTAGTTTCAATAATTCTTAAAGTAATTGCATTTATTATTTCAAATTCTTTTACTGGGTCCTTTAAATTATTCTTGAAAGTTGAATATAACTTAGTTTCAATATGTTCTTTACTAACCTTTTCTAATTGTACATTAAAATTTTCTGGATGTAAGATAACAGAAGACTTTAAAACCGGAAAAATATGATTGTAAAAGACTTCTATTGTGTTATTGTTTACGCTCTTCTCGCTGGTATTTGAGTCTTGATAATATTTGATTATAGTTGATCTGAGCGATTTTTTTTTGATTAAATTTAATTGTCCAGTTGAGTTTAATTCATTAAAAGTGGTATTCACACTTGTATATGTTACAGAGTATATCATAAAACTTAGTTTGGTATTTATACTATCTATTTCTGCTAAGTTTCTTTTGTTACTGTAGTCTGCTAATATTCTTTCACCATTATCAATTATCATATCATAAAATTGATCTTTTCTTTTAAATAGTTGGATTTGTTTTTCTAAATCATTTTTAATTCCAATCAAATATTCATGCTCTTTATTTGAATTTATTCTATTTTGATTCCAGTTATTAATTTGTAGTGCAATCAAAATCCCAATAACCACAAGAATAATTTCTCCGATAGCGTATTTAAAATATTTTCCAATTTTACCCTCAGAAAGCAAATTCTGTCTAATTTTTCTAAAGAATTTTATCATTGGTTATTGGTTGGTTGTATTGAAGCACAAAGGTCTTGTTTATAAGTAGTAGTGAATTTGTATACCTTTACTATTCAGTTAAATATAAAGATAGTTAAAAATAGAAACTTTTTATTTAGCATTTTTTCCACAATTGTCTATGTACCGGATTGTGGGTTGTAAATTTTGCTATATATAACATTACCCTATAATTATATTAGAAAGTATACTTCTGGAATCATCCCAGGTAATAATTATTTGTCTTTTAAGATTTATGATTTCAGTTTTATATAAATAACTATCCCTTGGGCAAAAAAACTCTTTTATATTAATTTCTTTTCCAAGAGATTCTATGAGTTCTTTTTTTGAAAATTTTACATAAGGCCTTAATTTATAATCCATTAGTTGGAAAAATTCTATTTTTTGGTCTTTAATCTTATATATAGAACCATTTTTAAACCCTAAAAACCCCCCGGAGTTTATAACAGCTTCAATCCGTTCTTGTAAAGTAAATTCAATTCTTTTATTATCAATTTCAACAAAAACTTTGTCGCCTCTTCTAAATTTTCTGTCTATTTTATTCGGGTAAATTTCATTGCCTGTTAGTTCAATTGACTTTAAATCAATGTCATAAACACTATCTCCAATTTTATGATGGTTAAGTGTGATTTGTGAAGCCATAACATCTTGTTGAAAGAGAATGTTAGGGTTTGTAGTTATTTCAAAATTCATAACTTTTTAATTTAGTTATTAATTACCTCTAACCAATAAACAGAATATTCTTGTTGATAGGGTTTTTTATCTATTAAAACCTGGTCTTTATAACCATACAGTCCTATGTCTCCTTTTTCAAAACTCAATGAAGGGGTAGTACTTTGCTTAACTAATAAGTTGATTTTTTTTGCTAATTCAGGCTTATTAAGGTCTGTTTCACTAAGGCAAGCAGAATAATTTAAAGTCATTAATTTTTTTACATCTTCGCTATTGGCTTCTATGTATGCATTAAAGTTGTAGTACATAAAGTCGTTTAAATTTAATACACTACCAGCAGCATTTTTTAGAGCAGATACACTTTTACCATTATTAGTTAAGTAAGCTCCAGAAAGTGTACCGTGTGTTACTGAAATTTTAAAATCTGAGATTGTGTCGGCTAGTTTCCGAATATTATTTTCTATATGGGCATACCATTTTGAAGTAAATTTTGATTCCTCATCTCTTATCCATCTATCATATGGTATTCCATTTACAGCAGTAATTTTCTCATATCCGTTACTATCTAAAGCCCTGCTTACAGGTATAGCCATACTTGGAAAGTATACTCTAAAATTAAATTCTTTTTCTGAATTAGATATTTTTGGAACACTAAAAATATAAGCACTCTTTAAAGCTCTTAACGAATCTATTTTACTTAGGATTTCTGAACGAACACCTGTAAAATTCTTCCTTTTCACTGGAACACCATAGTTTTTTAAACCTCCTATTTCAAAAACCTTAAAAATACCTCCGGTTTTGGCTTTAATAAGTTGGTTATCTTTAAACATCATCAATCCAAATTTCCTTTTACCTTCACCAGGAAAATAGTTTGTCCAGCTTGTTTTAATTTGTATCGAATCTTTATTTTTAATTAAGCCAGTATTGTCAAGAACCATAAACTCTCCTAATTTTTTATGGTTAACATAAAGAGCATAATTACCATCATGTAAATTTATATCTGATAAAAAAGACTTTGCTCCCTTGTTTTTTTGGGCTTCTAAAGTATTAATGGGTTTAACCGTTTTTATAGGCAAAGCTCTTATAGTAAAGAAAATAATGATTATGCCTATAACGATTGCTATTAAATATATTCCCATTTTTTTCATTTCTTTATTTTATCGGTTCTATTTAAAAAGTGTTTTATAATTATAGCTGTATGCGCCAACTTAATAAGTTTTAGTTCAAAGAGATGGTGTGTCATTTCTCTAACAACTTCCTCAAAACGCTCTATAAGAATCTTCTACATTCTTAATATTCCTGAAATAGATTAAAACTTTATTCCTTAGTTCATTATTTTAATTTTACTTACAATAAAAGGTTATTATCTTTAGTTATTGGGTTATAAAAAAAGAGATCGTTTTATATAAGTAGGTTTTAGTGTAATTAACAAAAAGTTGATTTCATCACAATGAGTTATAATCATTGTTGCTATTTTTTTTATTTAGATGAAAGCCAGTGTAATGTATTTAACACAAATTGTTTCCAGTGGTATTCTTTCAGATTCATTCCGGCTGCTTGTTTTGAACCATCATCTTTTTTAAAAACCATTGCTGTAAAGCCATTTGAATCTCCAAGAGCAACAACTTTTCCTTTTCCAACAATACCTGCTAATGCTTGTGAGTTTCCTTTTCCGATTGGTCCAACTCCTGTAGGATGCATAACGTTTTCTGATGCTTCAGACAGCTTTAACAAGTTTGAGTACTTCTTACCTGTTAGTGCACTTCCTCCAAAAGATATTAGTTTAGTTATTCTTTCTTCTTTTGTTCTCCCTTTTACAATTGGGTGTTCATTGTTTAACCCTCCGTTTTGTTGAGTGAATTCAATCCAACTTTTATTTTTAAATTTTTTATTGTAGTTCAAACTATCAATTGTTCCTCCAATGCTTGATTCAATTCCAAACCTATTTAGTAGCGGATTAATTGCTTGGTCAAAAGGAGCATGTTCGCTAAACACCAAAAGAGAACCTCCTCTATATACCCAATCGTACAAACTATTTATCTCGTCTTCAGAAAATGTGGATTCGTCCGTTACCTCATTCTTAGTAGTGAAGTCAAATGGAAGCGCTGTTATAATCATCACAATATCAAAACGGTCTAGATAGTCTGGGGTAAATTTTAAACTATCTACTATTGTTTGATAACCATCAGCTTGTGCCAAGTCAGAAAACGGTTTTATAAAACCCCACTGAACAAAAAAGTTGTGGTGGGCACCATCTAAAAGTATTTTTGGTCCTTTACCTGGGGCAAATGTAGGCTTTTTCACTTCTGGGCTAAATTCAGGATCATTAGACATTGGCCATTGTCCAAACGCTAAATTAAAAGAGGTGATTAGTGCAAGCAATATATATTTAGTCTTTTTTGTATAGTACATTTCTTCAGTATGTTTAAATAACATGTCTTGTCTATGAGTAGTTTCATGATTTAGCCATTAACTATGTAAGTACACACCAAGCTGAAAATCTGCGAGGATTTTTAGAAGTAGGCGAGAACAAGTAATTACTTATAGTAGTTGATGTAGCCAGTTATTCTATATTATTCACAGCATGTTTTACTCTTTTCAGCATATCATCAATTGCTGATTTATCATATTTTTTACCATTGACGAAAACTGTATTGATCTTCCTAATATGCTTAATATTTAGTAATGGGTTTTCTTCTAACAAAACAAGGTCTGCATATTTTCCTGCTCTGATAGTACCTAGAGAATCTTCTTTATTGAGATACCTAGCTGGATTAATCGTAGCTGTTTTCAATGACTCATGGGGACTAAGCCCTTTTTCAACATATAATTCTAATTCACGATGTAAGGGGAAACCACCAAATGCATCAGAACCAGCTAATATTCCAACATCAGAACTGATAACTTTAGAAAAATTTTCAATGCGATGTTTGTGTACTTTTTCTAAAGTATTACTCGGATCATAAAACATTCTATAGACCATTGGACTTCTATATTTTTTGGGATAAAACTCAAGACCATCATCACCTTCCATTAATTGCGGATTCGTAATCACATTCTGAAGGAACAATGAAGGTACTAACCATGTATCATTGTCTTTCATAAAGGTGTAAAGTGAATCTAACTTATTTTCATCAATATATTCAACCGGTTCAATCCAAGATCTGAATTTCAATTTGCTGAGTTCATTTAAAAAAATGTTATTTCTTAGGGTGGAGTCTTTAAGGGTATTTAGATAATTAGTTCTTAATTCTTGTTCATTAACTGCTGCACCTAGTTCTATTCCTATAAAATGTTCAATGGTTTTATGTTTCATTGAAATTGCGTCCCAAATACTAACTGCAACTGGAACATGTCCTGTTACTTCTAAGCCGTTTAACTTTCCAACTTCCTGCAATTTTTTATAGGTACTATAGTCAATGAAATCATAAGTTTTAATAAAATCAAATCCCATCTTCTTTAAAGAATCTACGGCTTGGTTAACAGCGTTTTCATTTTCAATAATGAAATATGGCGTTCCAAACTTGTTCGGAAATTTATCCACAACTGGGCTGCCTACAACCATACGAGGACCATCAATAAACCCTGCATTTATGCTGTCACGAACATTTAGTTCATGTTGCTGTCCACTCATTTCTCGTATCCCAGTAATGCCATGGGCTATATAAAGTGGTAATTGAATATTTTTAAAAGCTGGCGCTCCTTGTGAATGTGTATGCATGTCCCAAAGGCCTGGGATTAAGTAAAGTCCTGTTCCATCAATTATCCTCGTTGAATTAATTGAATCAATTGGAAAGGTGTTTGTAATGGAATGGATTTTTTCAGAGGATATAAAAACTGTTTTATCAGGTAATATATCTCCTCTCTCAACATCAACAATATTTACATTATAAATTACGTGCTCAATGTTGTGGTCTTCCAATAGATCCTCAAATTGTCGTTTTTCATTGTCGCATGATATAAGGGAAATGAAAATAATTAATAACCATAAATTAATTAGGCGTTTCATACTCATATTTTATAGATTGATTTTTTTATATAGAATTAGACATAAAGAAGTGCAACATCCTGCTAAAGCTCATAGCTGAATGTATTCCATCTGTCTTGTGCTTAAGTTTTCTTTTTTAATATTTTGACAATTCGGTTTATTGTAATTTCAGATAAGTTCCATTCATAACCTTCAAAATCTGTGGTGTTTATAAATTGAACTACCACAGCATCAATATCTTTGTGGTATTCTGCCAGACTCTGATAACCAACAACTAAACCGCCATGATTGTATTTGTAGGGATAAATTTCTTGTTCTCCTTCTTTAAACACCGAACCATCGTTCAAAGCTCTTAAAAATATAGCGACATCTTCTGCTGTGGCTAACATTCCGTATTCACGAGCTTTAAAATCTTCGTTATACCCCACATAATAACCACTCATCACATCTTCTAAATCTACTTCGTTAATCGAAAAAAAGGTGTTTTTCAGCTCAAGAGGCTCCAAGATTTTTTCCTTGATATATTTGTTGTGGTCGTATCCTAAAACATCATCCATAATCCTACGAAGCAACAAATAATTGGTATTAGAATATTCATATCCTTTATCAGGCTTAAAGCTGGCTGGTAGGTAGAGAGCAAAATCTAAAGCATTATTACCGTTTTCTTGTTCGTTTTCCCAATAAGCTGGATTATCTGTGAAATTAGGAATCCCACTTCGATGCTGAATCATCATCCTCAAGGTAATTTCTTCGGCATTTTCTATTCTTCCTTTTAGTTCTGGCAGGTAATCTGTTAGAGTTTTATTAAAAGACAATCGCTTTTCTTTAACCAATTTAGTAGCCGCTACAGCAGTATATAACTTGCTAATGCTGGCAATTTTGAATAATGATTTTGGATCTGCTGGTATTTTTTTGTTTCGATCTTTCCATCCACCTGTATAAAATTGGGGTTGTTTTCCTGCTTGGTCTATGTAAACAATCATTCCATCAAACCCGTGCCCAATAGCCTCATCAACTTGCTCTTGAACTGTATCAGGTAATGGTAAAATCCAAGCTTTTACCAAAATCCACGGCACAAAAAACAATGATATTGCTGTACCCATAAGCAATAAAATGCGAACAATCCACTTTGTTTTTTTGTTTTTTATCATGTGCTCGTTTAATTTTCGGTTATGACATCTATTTCCTTAATGATTTGCTGCCCTAATTTTGTTAATTGCTGGTATTGTTCAATCATCGTATCAAATTGCCAAGCAGCCAAACCAATAACATTTCTATAAGCTGGTTTTGCGGTGTACTCAATGAATGCTTGGTCATATTCAGACTGAGGTGTGGCTTTTGTAGCCAAGGAATCCAATGACATGAATGCAGAGGCAAAAATAAGTGACCTATCAAATTGAGTATCTAGATAATTCTCTTGGTGAACGGCATATTGATTATAGTTCCTCTCATTTTCTGCAATAATATCCACCAAACCATAATATTTGCCTAAAAGTGAATCAAGTTTGGTATTATTTATTTTACCATAATACTCCGAATTCTTCAATGATTCATAACCACTTGAATTAGGTTTGAAATAGAAATCTACAAAGGCAGCACCACTTACTTTAAATAAAAAGAGATTTTCATTTTCAGTCTTGTTCAAGATGCTATTTCGTGCTTTTTTGCAGAGGTCTGCAATTTGTTTTCTCCCTTTTGATAATTCTTCTAATTGTTTAATATCTTCAATTGTGTGTGTTTTTATTTTGGTTAAATATTCTTTCAGAGAATCATTATCCTTAATTGATTGGTTCCAATTATTTATCTGTAGTGCAATCAAAATTCCGATGACAACCAGTATTATTTCTCCTAAAGCATACTTTAGGTACTGAGTTTTTTTATTGTTTAAAATTAGTTTATATCGTATTCTTCTAAATAATTTCATTCATTTGATTCAAATTAGCCACAACGGTTTTGAGTAAGATTTTGTGGTGGTTAAATTCGGACTTGTAGCTACCTTATGTTACTAAGAATTTCCTGTTGAGAAATCGTATATGATTAAAAGTAGTAAATATTCTTTGAAATAGAAGAATATCAATGAATTATAAGCGATGTTGTGTTTTAATTATTTTGTTTCCCTTTAATCTACTTTATAGCAATTTTAATTTTTAAGCTCTGAATAAATAAGTTCTGTGGTGGTGTAATGGTTTATATGTCTTAATAAAATTGTATTTCTATTTATAGACTAGTTTTTACGCTCTACAACTGTTTTAGGTAGTATTTTTCTTTTTTTATTTATTTCTGAACAAGCTTCATAAATATCTACTTTGATAATTTTATCTTCTTTAAACTCTATTACGTGGACAAATTGACCAGTGTTTTTGATCCCACTTTCTTTAATTGTTCTATCCACATCAAACAGAATTATAATCTTATTTTCACTTTCCACCCTTGATTGGAGTTCAAATTTGTGCAACTCTACTTTTTCCATATTTGAAAAATAGAGTGCAATTTCTTTCGGGCCTCTATGAACGCCATGAAAAGGAGAGGATGGGTGACTATGACTGTGCCAGACTATGTTATCTGCAATGACATCAAAAAGAGGCTGCAAGTTTCCTGCTGCAACCCCTTGATAAATTTCCTGAGTTTTAGTTAGATTTTGATTCATCTGTCGGTGTTTTTTTGTTTTTGCAATTGTGCTCTCGAAGGTTTTTTTAGAATCCCTTTTTATGATTTTATTACCTACAAAATTTTCGAGTAGGAATCGTACCTTATTTAAAGGTAGGAAATATTCTTTTGCTTAACCATTTAGAGCAATGGTTTTTAAATGTTGTTGTACTTTCGTTGTTCTAACAATTTCTTCATCAATTAATTTTATCAATTAAGTCACTTCATTTATCGCTTGATTATATTCTATAAACTGGGATCCAGCATTGTAAGTAATCCCGTTGATTCCATTTATAAAGACTTTATCATTTAATAAAGATGATCAAAAGAATTAGAAGAACAGAAATTACGTAGAGGTTTTCTATAAACCAAAGATGGTTGGTTTCAAATCTTTTTTTCTATATATATCTGGCCAATAGGAATTGAATTCAGTTATATATAGATAATACGTTTGTGGTGGCACGATAAAAAGACGCCAAAAAAGAGGTATTAGAAGTCTACCTGTACGCTCCTTAAAAATTGTTTCCAAGTCCGTTTTGAACACCGAAGCTTTGGCGTAGATGTTAGGAATTCTGCCAAAATGAGCTATACACGGTGTTGTACGCAGGCTTTTATCTTAAAAATTTAATTTTCGGTTTGTAAATTATATCATTTCCATTACTAATCCTTAATGTATTTAGTAATATGAAAATTAAATTGATAAAGTACATGACTCCAATAATAATGAAAATCCTGCTTAGAGTAAAACTTTCTAATATTCCAATTTTTGAAAAGATAAACCATAAAAAAGGAATAGAAAACAGAAGTAATGTCCAAGTTATCTCAAAATTGATTAGATCCTTTCCTAATTTATTGATGTTTTTGATTTTTCCTTTTCGAGATGTCCATAATATGAATGGTATTAAAATTCCAAGTAGAGGAAAGAACAGAAAAGTTAGAGCTGACAGATTTAGAAGCGTCAAATATCTATTGTCTTCTTTTATAGACCAATCAATTAATTCATCTGGATTTATATTTAATGCATTTGACAATCGTTTGAGTGTTTCACCAGTTGGATTTGTCTCTCCATTTTCAATTCGTTGAATAGTTCTCAAACTCAGCCCTGATTCTTCGGATAGAAACTCTTGAGACATCCCTTTTTGTTTTCTTAATTCTTTTATTCTTAGTCCTAAGAGATTCTTATTCATCTTTTAAAGTATCAGTTTTTTGCATTTTATTTTTTCTATTACCCATAAATGCAATTGTTATTGAGCCAAATACAAATCCAGGTATGATTTGTACCAAAGATCCATAACCTATATGATTTAATAGAGCTTGTCCAAAATTATTAAAATATAATCCATAATGTGTGCCTATTTCCCAGTTAGTGTCAATCCACCAAAACAACGCAACAGGAAACCTTGAAATTGGTGAATAAATTAGCAAACTCAACAATAGTAAAAGATGGGCATGTTTTTCATTATATAACTTTGTTCCCCAATAAATTGCAAATGCTAATGTTAGCCAAAGCAATCCAATAATAAAAATGACACTATTTGGTAATCCAATAATTTCAAGTGAGAAGCGAATTGGTGTTAAAATTAAAGCAATTATTATTGGTATTTTTGCGAGTTGAAAAGCCCTATAAACTGTTGATTTTTGATTGATGTCTAATTCTGTTTCCATTAAAATAACTATGATTAAATGTTTGAAACAAAAGTAAAACAGTAGCGTGGACATTGATGTCGTCATGTTTATGACATTATTACGTCATCAATGTTCAATATGAGAAGAATCAATAAAACAGAGCTTTTTTTGAGCTTGTGTATAACAGTTTTTATCAGTCGTCGAATCGAACATAAACTTCTTTTCGACAACGAACTATCCATTCATTATTTTCCTTTATTTATTAATACAAATAAGCGTTCTTCATTTCGTTCTTTTTGGATACTGTCATTTTGTATAAAAACTCTAGTAGATATAAAAAGTATAAGAAGTAGTAATTTAATTTTCATCTATATTTCATCAAATTGCCTCCATCGGTTTTGTATATGAAAAGTAGCAGAATAAAAATGCTATATTTTATATACCATGTTATGCCACGTTATTTAAAGTTCATTTTTATCTTAGACCAATTATAAACAATCAGTGAAATTATCGCTGTAGTTTTCATAATTAGTCCAGCTACTAGTAAAATATAAGCATATTCATTTCCATTTACTTTGTGTATTGAGCCAATTATTATTGCGATAAATGCTAATACTAATAGCCTTATAAACATTTTATTTTTTTAGCCATATTTTTGAGTTTAAACTAGTGAGACTAGCAAGCTGCACAATGCCCTGCTATTACTGCTGCAATGAGAACTGGGTTTGTAGCTTGAGCCAAGCAACCTACAAGGCCGTCACAGGGTCTCGTATAACCATCAGTTAAGGGTTAAATTAGCGTTCATTTTCAGTTTGACTCAGATTTTAGTAATTCCGAGTGGATTTGGACGTAATCGAATCCATCGTAATTCCGGTTATACATTGTTAGCTATCGTTTTTTATTTTGCATTAAAAAAGTCAACTTTTGTAATTTCATCTATTTTCAATTTCCATATTGTGGCTTGGATGGATTTATTACTGAACGGTTTTGCAACATATTCTAAATCATAGTTCATATCAAATATTTTATTCCAGCTTTTCTCAATTTTTTGTCTAATCTCAGGTAAATATTTTTCTTTATCAACAAATTCTATTTGGTTGGTTTCTAATAGTTTATAAAATTCTTTTTCTTGATTCTCATTGTCGGCAATATGCCAATAATTTAGTACATAATGCCATAAATTGAAATCCGATAAAAGAACTTCATTTGTTGGTTTTGTAAATTCAATTCGAACGCCTTTAGTGTTTTTTTCTAACAATCCAGAATTTCTTAAATCAGGCTTCTTTTTTAATTCTGATTCATATTGATACCAAGCCCAAATAGGATAAGAATTTTTGTTTGGCCTTTGTCCAATTCTTTTTTCCATTTGGTTAGTCATCCAATCATATGAACTTTTAAAATCAGATTCAATAAACTTATTAGAAACTGTAATTTCTTTTTCAGAATTGAGTCTTTGATAAAATTCTATTGGTTGAATTGTCCAGAGTTTCATTTAAATTATTGCCAACGGTCACAGCTGTTTAAAAGTAAGAAATATTTTGTAAGAAAAAAAGCAACGTTGAATTATAGCCATTGTTACCTATTGTTTGCAAGCGCAAAATATGGGAAAGCAAAAGCAATTGAACTTTAGCCGTTCGGCTTGGGCAGGATTTAACCAATTAAAAATTCCGAGTAGTTTAAAAAAACTCGAATTATTCGGCGTGTAAAAAAGATAGAATAGGAGGGAATTCAACCGGAGCGATATACGCAACGTGTATTTTTTTGCGAATTATAGGTAACGGTCTCGGCTATGATTTCGACGTGGAAAATCCGCTTAGGATTTTCCGCTAAGAAATCAGTTGTTTAAAAGTAGGAAATATTTTGTAAGAAAAAAAGCAACGTTGAATTATAGCCATTGTTACCTATTGTTTGCAAGCGCAAAACATGGGAAAGTAAAAGCAATTGAACTTTAGCCGTTCGGCTTGGGCAGAATCTAACCAATTAAAAATTTCGATTAGTTTCAAAAAAACTCGAATTATTCGGCTTATTAAAAAGATAGAATAGAAGGGAATTCAACCGGAGCGATATACGCAACGAGTATTTTTTGCGAATTATAGGTAACGGTCTAGGCTATGATTTGTAGCGGTGCAGAAATGCGGAGCATTTCCAACCGTGGCAAATCCAGCCTTTGTTAGTTTCTTAGTTTCAAGTTAACGAATTGCAGCTATAAATTATAGCCCATGTTGGCACCAGTTATTTATAAGTCATGTGTTGTTACAAAACTTTGGTGTTCACCTTCAGCTCCATAGAAATAAATTCCAACTATAATTTCAGAAGATTTGGGGATTTTCAATCGGTCATTATTGTAAATTTCAAAACTTTCCTTAAAACACTGAGTTACAATGCCGTTAAGCACTTTGTTTTGCAATCCTTTTATTTGAGTGACTTTTTTGACTTTTAGTTTTTTACTAACCCTTATTTTGAAAAGTCCAAAAGTCCCTTCTTCAAGTTTAAATCCTTTTCCATTGTCAAGACAATAGTTCAAAAAAGAGTAATTCAAGCGAAAGTCGTTTTTAATGTCCAGTTCCTTTTCTTTTATGTAGCGGAGTACATTTAGTTTTCTATCATTGCTTAATTCAATTTTTTTAGTGAGTCCTGGGTATTTTTCTTCGTTCACTTTTCTATCCAGTTGAATTGCCCCAGAACATGAACCGAAAACAAGTCCTTTTTCACTATCCTCATAGGCGAATATCAGCCAATTCGAATTCTCTGGAGTATAAAATGCACATGAAGAATTCAGAATGCTTTCGATTCTCAATTTGATAACTCTCTCGCCTTTGAAAATCTCACTGATTTTGATTTCTATGTTGTGGTAATTATCACCATAAGGAGTGATTTTTTCAATTTTAGCTGTTGCAACAAAATCTGCCCTCTCAAATCTATCTACAAGTCCGATTATTGCACAATCACAAGCGAGCGCACTGGTGCAAAAAAGAATAGATATTAAGAAAATCAAATTTTTCATAATTGGTGCCAACGGTCTTGTATATGAAAAGTAGCAGAGTAGATATGCAATAATTTTCAGTTTAAAACGTAAATAGCAGAAAAGAGATAACCATTTGATTATCCCTTAACTGCTATTTTTTATATACCGTGTTATGCCACGTTACTGTCTATATCTTTACCCTTTATCATATAAATTGTTAAAGCTAAACAAGCAATTCCAAATAAAAATAATGTTAATTTTTCAAAGGCAAAATTTTTGATATCGTACTTGTATATGTTGTATACTACTATTTCTAAAGGAAGAGTTAAAAATATGAGTAAACCAAATAACATATATTTTGAAAATAATAAACTTTGTGTTTTTTTACTTGTCAAATAAACTCTTCTTATCAAATAAATTAAAATTACCAAGGAAGTTGTATTTGAAAACAATATTGATGTATTAAATATAAAATTATTATCATCAAATTGTAATGAACTATATGATTTAAGCAAGTAAACTAATGAAAGAACAAAAGAACCTATAATACCGACTATTAAAATTAATTTGTAAATCTTATCTGTTGTCATAATTATAAATTTTTACTTATCCTTACAAGCTTCAACCATATTTTTAAAAGTTCTAATTTTATTAGCAATTGCAATACCACAAAGTAATGGAGCTGCTGGACCAGAGGCTCCGCAAGCTGCTAAAGCAAGAGTTGCTAATGAATAACTTAAAATAGCATCACCACAATCACTAGCTGCTTTTGCACTATATTTTTGATTATAATTGTCAAATATATTCGGTTCTTGCTCTTTTAAAAGTTTCAAAACATTAGCGTAGGCATTATACTTATTAAATTCACTATCGGTTAAGTTAAGAGCAATCACGTTATTTTCGAATTGGTTGATTGCATCGTTAAAACTTAAATTAGTAATGTCTTCTTTTAGACTATTTATTAAATCTAAATCTGTTTGACTTAAATATTCGTAACTAAATGACTCTACATTGCTCTTATAAACTGCATTTGTTAAGTAGCTTTTGTCTAGTTTAGTTATAAAAATATCTGAACCTAACTTATCATTAATCAATTGATTTATATTTTCATATTTCTCTATATTATCATCAGCTGATTGTATTTTTTCTGGTATTGATACTTTGTACTCCGCTGATTTGAAAGTCTCAAAAGTTGTATAATTGAACTTATTAATACCTTCTAAGTTATTATCTGTTTCAGAACAAGACATAAACAATATCAATGTAGCAAGAAAGGTTGCTACATAAGGTTTTCTTAAAGTGTTTAAAATATTCATAATTTTTATTTTTAGGGAAAAAGTCTTTTTGACTTTTTTTATGACTTTTCCAAATTAATAATTTTTCTACTCTTTCGATTTTCGTAACTCGGTTTACTTTTTCTTTTATTTCGGTTTCAACTTTCACATTTCCGATTTTGGATGGTCAGTCCGTTTTTGACCGCTATGCTTGTTTTAATGTGGCATAACGGTCTCGGCTATGATTTCGACGTGGAAAATCCGCTTAGGATTTTCCGCTAAGAAATCAGTCTTCATAAATGTAGGAATTTTTTACATACCAAAAAAGCAATGTTGAATTATAGCCATTGTTACCTATTGTTTGCAAGCGCAAAACATGGGAAAGCAAAAGCAATTGAACTTTAGCCGTTCGGCTTGGGCAGGATTTACCCAATTAAAAATTGCGTGAAGTTTCAAAGAAGCTCGAATTATTCGGCTTGTAAAAAAGATAGAATAGGAGGTAATTCAACTGGAGCGATACACGCAAAGTGTATTTTTTGCGAATTATAGGTAACGGTCTCGGCTATGATTTCGACGTGGAAAATCCGCTTAGGATTTTCCGCTAAAGAAATCAGCCTTCATAAATGTAGGAATATTTTTCTTATAAAAAAGCAACGTTGAATTATAGCCATTGTTACCTATTGTTTGCAAGCGTAAAACTTGGGAAAGCAAAAGCAATTGAACTTTAGCCGTTCGGCTTAGGCTAGGTTTGACCAATTAAAAATTCCGAGTAGTTTCAAAAAAACTCGAATTATTCGGCTTATAAAAAAGATAGAATAGGAGGTAATTCAACTGGAGCGATACACGTAAAGTGTATTTTTTTGCGAATTATAGGTAACGGTATCGGCTATGAGTAGTTGCGTGGTTTAGCGTTAAATTTAGCAAGTACACACCAAACTTAAAATCCTCGCGGATTTTCAGAAGTAGGCGAGAACAAGCAATTACTTATAGCTATTGTTGTGCTTTCGTGCTTTTCTATTTTAGGTCTATTTCATCGTTTATTAGTAAATTCTCATTTTCTGACAAAAAAATCACTCATCAACTAATTCAGTTTCTATTCCTATACTTTTAAGCAAAGAATTAAACTGATCCTTGTCAGCTTTCAATTTTTCAATAATAAGATTGGCAGTCTTCTTCATTTCGGGCACCTCAACTGGAGTTGATCCTCTTTCAAAGACACCTTTTAAGTGCGAATACTCATTGTTTATTCTGTCAGTAAGTATTGCTGGAACCGTATCTGTTCCAAAGAACTTTACAAGTTTATCCATTTGCTCTGTATCATCAGGGTATTTATAATAAAGGTATATCTCTAGAAATTTTCTTGCGTTATTACCGAAGTTATAGAAAAGAGTGTAATTTGAATCATCAATAATATCAATGTCAGCACATTTATAGATTTGCTCAAATAGAAAATTAAATTCGGTAAAATAATTCTGAAGATATTTGGGCATAGACTGGATTACCGAACGATTGTCAAATCTATTTAAGACAAAATATCTACACTGCTTGCCACTTCCTTTGAAGTTTATTCTTTTTAGATATTTAAGAAAATCAAGATTATGGGTTGAAATGAATAATTGCTCATAAAATCCTTTGTTAACTATTTCATCCTTAAGAAGACTGTATACAAAGAAAATATGATTACCATCTAAACTGGAAATAGGATCATCAATCCAAATTATAGGTTTGCTTCCTTTTGTGTCAATGTCCTCAAGTTTTGCCATGAAGTAACAAAAAGCAAGTAAGCTGCATTCTCCTTCACTTAGGTGATGTGCTTTTTTCTCATCTCTTATCACTTGAAATCGAATTTGTTTTTGTTCATCCGATTCATCTTCAATGGCACGTAGAGATAAGGAACCATGGCCAAAAAAGTCATTTAAATATTCATTTACTTTTTTCGCTCCTTTCTCCTCATCATTTAATTCTCTTTTCTTACTTTCTATTGCTTCCTCTATTCGTTTTATTTCTTCTTTGATTGATTTGAAATTTGTTTTGGCTGTTTCCTCATTTTTTTCATATTCTTTAATTTTTTCTATTTGATTAGTGTAATTTATGGTTGATATAAAATCCGAAATTTCTCTTAATCGTAGCTTATTTTGAGCTTCTTTTTTCTTATCACTTATTGAATCAGAAAATTCATTTGATTTTATGCGAATCTTTTCATAATCATTCCAAATGGATTGAATTTTCTCTGAATTGTCAGTTGGAATATCAAGATTAAAAGCGTGAAGTAAGTCATCTTTTCTTCTTTTCAATTGTTTTAAAAGACTATCTAATGAGTCTATGTACTCTTTTGAATGTTCAGAAAATGATTCAATTAAATCGTCTATTTCAGAATGAAAAGTAGAGTAAAATAGGCTCTTGTCCAGTTTGAATGACTCTTTTATAGATTGTTTTTCTGTATTGATTTTTTCAATCAACTCATTAATTGATTTTTCAAGTTTTTCAGATTCTTCATCAAAATGTTTTTCAAGTAATGCCCATCTGTTTTCTGAAATATCATTTCCACAAAACCCACATTTGTCTCTTTTATTCTTATGTAGTTTTCGGCCTTCCTTGACCCATTTATTTAGGATAGCATCTTTTACAAGTTCTTCTATTTTTCCACTTTCGCTAACTGGTTTTGCTACTAATTCTTTAGATTCTTCAATGAGCTTAGAAAATTTCAGATCCTTTTGGGGTAATGGTGTAATAGGTTCTAAAGTTTTTTCATCTAGGAGTTTCTCCCATTCTTTTTTTTCATCATTGGAGATGGGTTTAAAGCCTTCGTTTAATACCTTTTTAATGTCACTCTTTAGTTTTCGTATGTCGTAGTTCTGATCGCCAAATTTATCTGCGCTGTATCTAATGCCATTTTTCTTTCCTGTAGCTTTTGACTTTAATTGATTATTAAGAGTATCATTCGCTGTTGAATAAGTTTGTTTAGCATTTTCATAGTTTTTGCTTGCTTCAGATAGACTTTTATACAACCCTGTTTCTTTGCCCTCTTCTTTTTTACCCAGTTTAGATTCTAACTTTTTAATTTCTTCTTCAATTTTATTGTTGTCACCGCCTAAGATTGCAAAAGGTTCAATGCTTGCATCTGGATCAATTATGAATTTTAAATTTTTCCTAATGAAGTCTTCATTAAAAACACGGATTTTTTTGGAGTGTCCACTTAGATTTTCTTGTGTAACATCAGGTTCTCCTTTAAATGATACCGCAAACTCAGGGTTAACATATTTATCTGATATCTCATTTACTTCCAATGCTCGAAGTATTCGTGATAGGGTTGTTTTTCCTGAGTAGTTTCTCCCATAGATAATATTTATGTCTTTGAATTCTTTAATAGTTCCATTTTTCTCTTTTACAGCCTTATCCCATTCAAAATTTTGAAATACGGCAAGGTTTTTAATGTATTTAAACTTTGTAATCATATAGTTTTTTGTCTATTGATCGATGCTATCCCATGATAGAATAATTAGAATGGATTGTCTCTTTAAGTTTTTCTTGTATGAAGCACAACGGTCTCGTGTATGAGCAGTAGCGGGTCTTTATGCAACTACCTTGCGGGTTACAAGATACTTTTTTAAAATGAAAAAGCGGTTCAGGTTAGCACCCAAACCGCTATTGCTTATACACATTGTTGTGTGCTGCCTTTTATTTTTCTTTGATTTTACAAGTTTTGATACCAAATGGTGCATAGAGTGGACAAAAGCTAATCACACTTGTTAAAACGAATACTCCTGCAAGTACCATTAAAATGATTCCTAAAGTACCTGATATTGTTCCCGTGAAATAAAGAATACCAACTATTGCAGCGATTATAACTCTTATAATTCTGTCTGCTGAACCCATATTTTTTGTCATAATTGAAAATTTTAAATTATTGAAAGATTACCTTACAAAGTTAGATAGTCGACTAGAGCTATGCAGTGACTGTGGTCACCACGCGTCAATAATTCTTATTATACCTGAATTTTGTTCAACTTTCCCATCTGTTTCAAGCTTTTTTAATACTCTAGAAACTACTTCACGTGCAGTTCCTAATTCATTCGCAATTTGGGAATGACTCATATTAACAGAATTATTATGACTTAATTCAGTTTTCTTTTTCAAATGGTCGTATAGTCTTTTATCCATTTTATCTAATAATAAGCTGCTTATTGTGTCCAATAGCTCTGAATATCTCAGATTAAATTGATTATAGAAAAGTTCGTTGAAGTCTGGGTATTCTTTTAACCAATTTGGCAACAAATAAACGGGTAACAAAAGAACTGTTGAATCTTGTTCTGTTTGAGCAAATACTTTGCTCGGTGTATTTTTTAAAGCCGCATAAAAAGACATTACGCAGCTTTGGGCTGGTTCAATGTAGTAGAGTAGCAATTCTTTCTCTTCAAATCTAGAATATACTTTTATCAGACCATTAACAACAATAGGTAAAGCTTTGACATACTGCTGTTCCCTCAATATTTCAGTTCCTTTTGGGAATTCTTTAATGGAGGATTCTTGTAGTATTTTTTCAGCCAAATCAGGTTTAAGAAAAGATAATTTTTTTTTGTCAAGTTCCATTTTCTGTCATTTCCTTAGGTTGCACACAACGGTATTGGCTATGGTTTCGTTACGGAATGGTACGCGAGTATCATTCCGCCGTAACCATAAATTTAGCAAAAAGGCTTGAAATTCCGATTAGGAATTTCAGCCGTAATGAACTATAGCCGATGTTGTAACCAGTTTTTATTTTATTGTCTTTTTTATTAATTCAATATTTTCCTCAAACTTTGGGATTACGTCCAACAAATCACTTGCTTTTTCAACTAATTCATAAGCTTGCTCATAGTGTTTATTCAATTCAGTATTTGTAATTGTAATACTGTCCCTATTCGGTTTTTTATAGTTAATTAATTTGCCTGTAAGTTTAGTTCCGAAAATTTTTTCGTCAGACCAACGACTCCATAAGTTATGTGCAAATTTATTCCTTAATGTCTTTATTCCTTTGACTTTTTGAACCAGTTCAGTTAAGTCATTTAAAATTGGTTCAGGAATTATTCTATAGTCGTAACGATGCCTATGCAATTCAATTGCATTTTCCAATGCTGTTATTTTATTCATAACTGTTAATTGGTCGTTATAGGTAAGGCCAAGATATTCAGGCGTGATTAATAACCGATTCAATAATATTCCAATAAGGTAGTCCAAATTTGAAAATTCAAGCAGTAATTTTCCAATCAATTCAAATTGTTTATCTGTCAATTTCGAAGATTTAGATGTATGATTGAATGGCATTTTTTTAAATTGGTTACAACGGTCTCGTATATGAAAAGTAGCGGATTTTAAGCACAAATTTTTCAGGTAAACTCTGACCTTAAATTTATGTAATTCATTTCGATTTAGCACTTAAACCGCTATTTTTTATATACGTTGTTACCCACTGGCTTTATTCCGTTCAGCTTGGTTTTCAGCGTTGGATAAGACATACTCTTTTGTAATTTTTGGCTTGTGTGTTGGTTGGTGCGAATTGCAAATGTGTATGGCTTTTAGCGTTGGCTTTTTAACAACAACTTTTATTTTCTTGAATTGGTGGACAAGCAACTGTTCCGTATGAGCAATAAACACAACAATCTCCTTCTTTTGGTTTCAAAACCGTTTTACAATTCTCACATTCGTAGAAAAATTGACAAGCGTTTGTTGGCATATCTTCTACTTTTGGATGCCCGCAATTAGGACAGATGATTTCTGATTTTAATTGAACTTCCATTAGTATTCTTTTTTGTTGGTTACTTTATAACCTGTTGAGTTAATTGCTTTTTCGATTTCTATTACGTTGGTTTTTGTTTTATCAAATTCAATAATTGCATTTCCTTTTTCGTAAGACACTTTTTGGTTTACAACTCCGTCGAGCTTATTTATTTCGTGATTTATATGTATTTCACAGCTTGCACAAGTCATTCCACTAATTTTAAATTCAGTTGTTTTAATGTTCGATTTATCAACTACGATTATTTGCTTTTCTGTATTTGGGTAAAATATTCCTGAATAGTATGGAAAAGCCAACATTACAATTGCAAATACAGTTACGATTCCTAAAAATTTTTTTGATTGAATAAATTTTGGTTTTTCGTCCGTCTCGCATTCGCAGTCAATTTCTTTTTGAGGTTTTAGTTTTTGATACCAAGCAAAACCAAGAACTAAAATTGTCAGTCCGATTAAATAAGGTCTAAAAGGTTCAATCCAAGAAAATGCAGAAGCAATTCCGCTTGTTCCTGCGATTAGAGCAAAAACGGGTGTAATACAACACAGGGAAGCTGTAATTGCAGTTAACAAACCTGCACCAATTAATTTATTTTCACTTTTCATATCGTTTCTAAAATTTTGAGTTTAAAGGATTCTGAATACCGTCTGATTACTTTGTCGTTTTTATACATAATGTTTAAAATTATGTAGCCTTTATTCAGGACGGGTCAAGCTTGTGGGTAACGTCCCGTGTATATGCAGTTTGGGCGTTTAGCCCAAATTGGCATATACACTTTGTTGGCGGTTCGTTATTCTTCAATTGTATTCATTAATTTATAACAAAGTTTATCAATCATTCCTTTTTTGGGGTTATTGGTTGCACCAATATTGGTCAATATTACTATTCCAGTATTATTTGACAGATTAACAGCCATTGAAGATTTATAGCCTCCAGTTCCTCCGCTATGCCACAAAAACGGTTCAGTCGTATATCCTTTTACGATATACCATCCTAAAGCAACCGTAAATTTATCCTCAATGTTTATCGTTGGTTGGCTCATTATATTAAGCTCCGATTTTAAGGCTGCGAAGCACCAATTAAGATATAAGGACAAATCTTCAGAAGTTGATAAAACTGCCCCAGCTCCTTCAAATGCTGCCAAACTCCAATTATCGGTAGGTTTTCCTTTCCAATTATATCCTATAACCAATGATTTTTGAACTGCTTCTCTTTTCGTTGTTGTGTTTGTCATTTGCAAGGGTGTAAATATTTCTTCTTGCAAAATGTTTTCATAGTTATTTGCCCTGATATGGCAAATTATGTTGGCAAGTAGTGCCATTCCAATATTAGAATAAACATATCTTTCTCCCGGAGTGCTTTTTATCTCGATATCTTCCTTAAGAAATGTTTTCAATTTGTCATAGTCCCAATTTTTATAAGGATTTGTACGCTTTGTATTAAAGATACTTACTGAAATATTATTAGGTAACCCTGAGGTATGGTTTGCCAATTGCTTAAATGTTATGTTTGGGTTTCCTTTAATTGTAAATGGAGAATATTTGCTAATGGGTTCATCTAAACTTTCTATTAAACCATCGTTAATCGCATTCAATAAAAGTTGTGTTGTGAAAACTTTAGTAATAGAACCTATCTCAAAAACACTTTTATAATTAGTCTTGAGCTTTAGTGTGTCGTTCTGTCTTTTTATGCCGTAGAAGGTAGTATTATCATCATTAATTATAGCAATCGACATTTCAGATTCATTTGGAAATTCGGCAATTGCATTGCTAATTAGTTCTATTTGTTCTTTTGACAATTGAGTTTCCGAGATATTATTTTCTATTACCGGAGCTGAAAATTTCATTGTTGATTTACACCCCAAAAAGAGGAGGAATACAATACTAATTTTATAGTTCATATTTTTATTTTTAATGACCGCCAACGGTCTCGGCTATGATTTCGACGTGGAAAATCCGCTTAGGATTTTCCGCTAAAGAAATCAGTTGTTTAAAAGTAGGGAATATTTTGTAAGAAAAAAAGCAACGTTGAATTATAGCCATTGTTACCTATTGTTTGCAAGCGCAAAACACGGGAAAGCAAAGGCAATTGAACTTTAGCCGTTCGGCTTGGGCAGGATTTGAACAATTAAAAATTCCGAGTAGTTTCAAAAAGAGCTCGAATTATTCGGCTTATTAAAAAGATAGAATAGGAGGAAATTCAACCGGAGCGATATACGCAACGTGTATTTTTTTGCGAATTATAGGTAACGTTCTCGGCTATGATTTCGACGTGGAAAATCTGATTAAGATTTTCCGCTAAAGAAATCAGTTGTTTAAAAGTAGGAAATATTTTGTAAGAAAAAAAAGCAACGTTGAATTATAGCCATTGTTGGCTTTAGTTTTTATTGTATTTCCAATATCTTGGAAACCGAATTTTTCAGCTTTTCTATTAATTTATTCAATTCAGAGGTTTTACCAGAAACAGCGAAATTAAATTTTTCAACTCTTGTGTCAGATTTATCAGTTTGTTCATTGTTTTCAAACATGAATCGAACACTTATTTCTTGATCTGGATTATTTCCTTCGAAAGCTTCATTAATCATATTCCAGTTAAAATTCTTTAACTCATCAAAGGTTTCAATAGTTATTTCGATTTTAGAGACATTTGCTTCTGTTTGAAACTTTTCGGGATTATTATTTTGGGAATAGATCGAAAAAGATAATAGAGAAATAATTCCAATAAGAATGTTTTTAATTTAAAGTTAGTCAGCCACGCTGAATTATAGCCATTGTTGGCATTTCGTTTTTTATTCCAACTTATTTTATTAGACTTAATTCTGTTCTCGCTTTTCTAGTATTTGAATTTATTCGGTCAATATAATGTTCAATAAGACCTTGTTTTTCAATTCAGTTTCTTTTGAATTTGGATTCAGTATTGTAAATTAATATTAATGATGCCAAAATAATAAACGATGGTAAAATTAAATTCCAATAATGTTTTGGGTCTGAAACATTAGAGAAATCAACAGTCAAGATTCCCATAACACTTGAAATTATTATTAAAATTGATGCTAGGTTTCTTTTAATCATATTTTTTATTTTTAATTCATTTTTGAGTTTTTTTGTCAATGAATGCCAACGGTCTCAGCTATGAACAGTTGGGCGTTTTATACCCTAACTTTTCGGTTTAGCACCGACCTTTGTTTTTATGTTTATACTTTTGGCTTTATCACTTTCGCCCCAATTGTTTATAGCCAATGTTGGCTGTTCGTTGTTTATTTTTTAGAGTCCAAAATAATAATCTCTCATTTTATTTGCCATTAACTTTCTACGTTGCATTAAAAAGTCTTGATAATCGTCTATTGTCATTTCCATAATTTCTTTTGGAACGCAGTTTTGTTTTAAATTGTCTAAAAGTTCTTGTTCAGTTGAGATTCCGCTTACTTGTTTATTGTCATCAATCATTTGTGTTTTTATCAAGTCAAAATATTCTTTCGGTGGTTTGTTTCCAACTTTTATGTTGATTTCCGATTGCATATAAACATAGTTGGCAATTTGGTTATATTTTCCTCTATCAAGTCCATTTTTCTTTAAATAATCTTTTGGGAAAAGATGATGAATGTCTCCACGAAGTGAAATAAGGTCGCCAATCAAGACGTCTTTTGATAAAAATCCTTTGTCGTTCGCTTTAACTTGTGAAGCAAGAAAAACGTGAAAATATGGACTGCTCGCAACTGATGTGTCTAAACTTTGCGGAAGTGAAGCGTTCCAATAAGCGTCCGAAAGTTCCGCTTCTTCGCGTTCTTCTAAAATTTCATTGAAAGGCTTCTTTGAAATTTGTTTAATGTCAAAGTCAAAAGTACTTTCAGGTGAACCTGAATATCTTCCTGTAAGAATGGAATATACAAACCAACGTCTGACATAAGTTTCAATATCAACTGAATTTACTCCAAGGTCTTTTAACTTTAAGTAAATGATGTACGCAAAATTTATTGCATTTTTAGAGCGAATAAGTTTTGGCGAAATAAATCCTGCCGATTTAATTATCATTAAAAACCTTTTGAAATTGGTTTCATTGATGAAATTTTCTACGCCAATTTTTAGGGTTTCAAAAGATTTTTGAGCGATTTCTGCCTCATAAGCTCTTGTTTCAAAATTTCTACCCGAAAGTAAGCTAACCAAATCTGAAAGTCGTCCTCTGTTAAATTGCGAAGTGAACGCAACACGAATTAAATCTGTATAATCAGGGTCGTAAAGGTCTTCGTTTTCAGTTTTTAGCCATTGCATTTTTTGAAAGTAATTTGACTTTGCAAATTCCTTGTCATTATCTACAATATGCTTATAAAAGTCGGGTGCTATGGTTAGATGACAAAAATAATCAATTGCTTTCCTTAAATCGTTACCGCCATTTTCTGTATCGGCTGCAATTTTACTCATTGCAAAATCGGCTTGACTTAAAACGACACCTTTTGAATTGATACGAATAAAGATTTCTGTAACCGTTTCAATGTCCAAATCGGAAGTCAATTCAATCATTCCGATTGGTTTTTTAACAATTCCGATGAGTTGAGAAAATGATTTTTCAATTAAATCTTCATCAATTTCGGGATTTAATGCACAATAATCACGAACTAATTTTAGCAAACTAATTTTGCCCGAAAATGCATCTGTAATATCGTGAAGCCAAGTTTTGTCTTTTAAAATTGCGGGGTTTTGAACTTCAAAACGTTCTTCAATAGGATTAAAGGCAATTTTTATTTTTACTCTTTGATACGTTTTATTGATAACGTATTGACCAAGAATTGCAGCAGTAAGAGCTGTAACACGTTGTTGTCCATCAATAAGCATCTTTTTTCCTTCGCTTAAACTTCCATCTTTGAGTTTTACATTTGGATTTCGCCACGCAATAATGTAACCGACTGGATAGCCTTGATAAAGACTGTCCATTAAATCACGAACTTTTGAGTTGTTCCAAACAAATGGTCTTTGAATTTCTGGGATTGCGATTTCGCCTGAATTTACCCAAGCCAAAATCGTTTCTATTAGATGTTGGTTTACTGAATATTTTTGCATTAAATTTTTTCTATTTCTTATGTGGTTATTCTTTTGGTGACGGTTTTTCTACAATGACAGCCAACGGTCTCGTGTATGAGCAGTAGCGGATTTAACTCACAAAACTGTCAGATAGCACCTACCTTTGATTAATAGTTTTATATTTCAAAATAGCACTAAACCCGCTATTGCTTATACACAATGTTGGGCAATCGTGCTTTTTTCCTTTCTGTCCGTGCGTTGGCTCAGACACACTCTTTGACAAGCTTTGGCTGGTGCGTTGGCTTTGAGCGGCTTGGCAATGTGTGTGGCTGTTGAGCGTTGGAGTCATTGGTTATTTTATGTCAATTATTTCAACTTCACTGTTTGTGTCGCCTATTGTTACCCTGTCTCCAATTGTTCTACCTTTTATTGAAGCAGCTAAAGGCTTCATAATGTTTACTATTTGCACTCCATCAATAATTTCAGCACCATTAGTGGGATAGTCCACCAATTTCACTTTCAATTCCTTTTCATTACTTAGGAATTTGATTTTAACTGTGCTATTAAGTTCGACTCTATTGTCAAAGAGAGAGTTTGGAATGGATTCTACTCGTTCTTCTACTTGTTCTTGGTCTTTTTTCGAGTGCCGTTTAATTATAGACCATTCAGATTCGTAATAATTATTATCAATTGGTTTTCCATTGGCAGTAAAACTTTGGAACACTAATCGACTGATGTCATTGTAGATATCTAAAGGCAAGACATTGTAATCTATTCGTTCAAAATCATTGTAAATCACTTTGTAGCCTTGTAAGTGAAGCTGCTCCCGTGTCGAAATGTTTTCGGTCAAATGAGCTTTGAATTTTCTACGACCATTCTCATTGAAGTAAATTCCAATAATTTTTTCAGTTTCAACAGCTTCGATATGCACCAATTCCCCATCTCTATTCAAACCATTTTTATATTCTTTCCCAACTCTCCTTGAAAGCAAAACGGATATATAGACTTTATTTATATGCCCTGATTTATAGCATTGAAGAAGAAAACCTTTTCGATGATTTGTTTGGATTGGTATAACATAGTCGGCTTCCAAAGGCTCGTCATTTGTCATAACGTAAGTGCCTGATTTAAACAGGTTGAAGTACCGAAGTATTTCTCTTGACCTTGGATTTGAATCTATGTTTTTCAGATGCTCACTCAGAGTTTCTTCATCATCTGTTTCAATTTCAAAATCTGAGGTTTTCAACTCTACTGAATCGTCCGTTTTTGCTTCTCTTTTGTCTCTGATAGTGGATTCTCGATGTCCAGTATCGCCAAGAGTTTCAGATTCCTTTTCTTCAAAAGCGGGGATCATGTTCCAGAGGGGTTCTAATGCCTTTTCTCTGTTGGTGTAATACTCATAACCACGTACTCGGAAGAACTGCCAACCGCATCTTTCAAGTACTTTTTGACGCATTATGTCATTTTGGTGCTGTTCTGGTCCATGCCACTTATCCCCATCGCACTCAATTGCTATTTTAGTTCCATCAGGAAGCAGAGCCACCATATCAATTCTGTATCGTCCTTTTGCTACTTCGTATTGAGGAATGACGCTCAGTTGCCTTCTTACAATATCATTGTAAACATCAACTTCAAACCAACTGTCGAAAGGTTCAGGTTGCGTTCCCATTCTTCTTTCAATTGGTGTGTTGAAAATGGGCTGATACGAATTATAATTCTTGAAATGGTCTAATAGTTTGTAACGTAAATCATTTGTATTACTCAAATCGTCCAACTGAACCGAATGGAATAAATAAATCTGCTCTTTGGCTCGACTTACAGCAACATTGAAGCGTCTTTCGTCTTCTGGTTTCACAAGTGCTGACCTATTGTGATTGTGAGCTGTTACCAAGCTTAAAAAGATAATATCTCTTTCATCACCTTGAAAGGAAGAAGAGTTCCCACAAACAATTTTACGCTTGTGAAATTCCTTTTCTCCAATTCTTTTCAGGAGTAGGTTTTCAATCACACTTGCTTGTTGATTTCCTTGAAGGGTTATCACTCCGATTGTCTTCCCATTATAGTTTTCGTCTTCGACTAACTTCCCAATTGTTTCAGCAATGTGATTTGCCTCTGGCTCATTTATAATTCTTGCACCTCTGCCTTCTGTGTAGCCATTGTCGCAAAACTCTGCTACCAACGGTTTAAGACGATTTTCTGAATATTGTTTGAGTGGATAAAGCCCTTTTCCATCAGGGGCATAAAAATGACGATTTGAGAACTCAATTATTTCAGGCATACATCTGAAATGTTCCCTAAGAACTGTAACACCATCACAGAAAAATTTAGCATGGTCGAAAAAGCTGAACTCTGTACCGTAATAATCAGAAAACGGGATTCCATTTAGATAACGCTTAATGTGAGGTGTCATTGAATTTGCATTAACACCAACATATTCAGGTGAAGTCTGCTTGTCATCTCCAACGATTATTATATTCTTTGTAATGTAGAGTAGGAAGATGGCATCAGGACCGAGTTGACTAGCCTCATCAATAATAACATAGTCATACATTTCTTGTTCTGGCTGTATCGTTTCAGCAACCTTGTACAACGGCATTATCCAACATGGCACAGAATCTTTGCAATGTTCCATTTCTTGTTGAGCAATCTTTCGAAACTTCATTGCCCTTTTGCCTTTTCCGGTCTTACCAATCTTCTTTACTGCCATTACCCAAGCATCTAAATGCTGTCTTAAAGAGCGGTTTTGTTGTAGACCTTCAACAACTTTATACCAAGCTTTTTTTGAAGCGAGTTTTGCAGTCAGTTTTCTTTCTTTCCGTTCTAAATCAGATAGGTTTTGAATGAGTTGATTTTCATAATTCACATCCATCAGCTTTTCAAGTTGATGTTGAGCATTTCTGAAATAGATTGCTTGTTTTAAATTTTCTACATCCTTAGCTGAAAAGGAATCGTCCTCTACCAATTTTGTTGTGGATGGGATTTTAGAATAAAGCTCTGAACGTAAATTTTTGAAATTCAGAAAATACTCTTTTCCATAAGCTAGCTTTTCAATTCTGTTTAGTGATTCTTCATAAGCGTGGAAGTCAAGGTTGTTGTATGCTTCGATTATGTCTTTCTTAATTGGATGGTAGCCTTTTGGAACATAATTATTCAGATATGCGGTAGATTGTTTAATTAGCTCTTCAAACTCCGAAATGCTCTCTTTTAGTTTGCTGTACTCGGCTTTGAGAATAGATGTCTTTAGGTCTTCATTATCAAAAAGTTTTATCTGCAAATTGCTAATGGATTCAATAGCCAATTTCACTGCTTTTACTTCTTCTATTAACTTTGATAAGCGTAGCACTTCATTGTGAATTTGATTGAAAAATGAAATCTTCTTGAATAGTAAGTTTCCTTTTGGCTGTTCTTTTTCCCAAATTTCTGATAGCTCAATAAAGTCTTGGCGAAAAGAAATATCCTTCAATACAGTTTCATACTCTTCAATGGTATCGCAAGGACTTCCATTCACACGAACAGAATCAATAAAATAAAGTCGCTCTTTAATTTCTCTTGGTAGAAAGGGCTTTTTAATTGAAAAAGTAAAGCCTGATAACGGATTGCCTTCATTTAAGTGTGCTAGAAGTACTTGAGCATCATTTTTAAGTTGCTTTAAACTTTTGTCCTGAGGATAAGAGACTTCAATATCCTTATCAATCTGACGTAAATCATGCTTTTCGAACTTTTCAAGCACTGACTTTGACTGATTAATTTTTTGCAACCATTCCTGATTCCTGCCTTTTAAAAAGGATTCTATGACAGCAGAAGTGAAATCAATCTGGAATTTATCTACTTCGTTGTAAAAGTTTTGAAGGTTATTTAGGTGTTGAAATAGTTGCTCAAAATCTGAACATGAAATTTTTAGTTTAGCATCTTTTGGAAAAGAGCCATTGGCAAGCTGGGCAGTAAGATTTGAATATTCCTTTAACTGGTTAGCAGTAAGTAATTTATTGGCGTCAGGGATTTCAAAATCAAATTCATCGGTTTCAATTTGCTTGTAATTTTCATGCAGTTGAATGAATTCCGTTAGACGAGAAAGCAACTCATTATTTTCAATATTGCTGAAATCGTCTTCGTACCATTCGAATAATGCCGTATCTCTTTCAAGATTCTCAGCAATTTCAGTTAGAGTTCCTTTGTATTTCTCGTTAACCTCCTGTTTTCTTGTCGCTTTTTCCTTAATCTTGACAAGACTGTTTGAGGTTTCAGCGATTGATTCTTTCGTTTTCTTTAAATCATTTTCAAACTCATCAATTTGTGATTGATATTGAGTTAGATTGGCTCTTGACAACTCATCATTTATGGCATTGACACTTGATTGTAAGTCTTGGATGGAAGATGAATCCCCACTCAAAAGGTTTACTGCCAAATCCTGAAATTCAGGTGGAAGCTTATCTTTTAGAACTTCCAATGCTCTTTTTGTATAGGCGGTAATTAAAACCTTTTTACCATTTGCGAGCAAGTGACAAATTAAATTGGCAATAGTGTGTGACTTTCCTGTACCTGGAGGGCCTTGAACGAGAACCTTATTGCTTCTTTTGGCTTTTTCAACGATTTCTAATTGTTCGTCATTGTATTCCTTCGGGAAAAATATTGGCTCAATCTGTAAACTATTAACTGAGTTGTCTGATAGAGAATTATCATCTTCAAAATTTGGGTGGATGCCTATAAGGTCATTTATTGTCGGAATTTCAAGACTATCTTCACCATTTTCAATATTCTCTAATATCTTCTCATATAGAGCGGTAAAACTTCGAGTATCTCTTTTTCTAAGTAAAAGAGCTGGGGAAAAAGTGATATTTGGTTTTGAAGGTGTTCTATTTGGCTTTTCAATTAAGTGGGTATAGCTGCCATCAGGAGAAACCCTTTCCGCAAACATTTGTAGAGCATCCTCTGTATTGCTAAAAATTGTTTCAATATTTCTCTCTTTAATGTAGTTTTCTACAGCTTTTTCGGCATCTATGATGTTTTGCGAATCAAACTGGTCAAATAAGTCAAGGATGGAATCAGTTTCAATTTGGGGCGCAGATTCTAAGTTTGGTGAAACAAAAATTTGTGAGTCCTTTTGAGAGTACTCGAAGTTAATATCGACTCTTTGGGTTAAAATATGTCTGGAAATCTTAGGTCTTTCATCATTCTCCTTGAAGTTCAAGAGTCCGACACCAACAACCAACTCGTACTCTTCTCCAAATTGCTGAGTTTTGTTGAATATTCTGAATAGTTGTTTATAGACAGAGTTTAATTTCTCATACTTCTCAAGTTCAATTCTGTATGCTTGGAGTTTCTCGTTATATTCTATCAGGTCATCAATCCATTTTTTGTCAATGTAATGCTGTAATTCTTTTTCAAGTCCCGGGAAGTCTTCAATCGAAAGAGTTTCTCCATTGATTTCAAGTTCTTCTTTTAATTTGGGTTCATCTTCTTCATTTAATAAAGTTGGTTTGTCAATCCATTTTTCTAAGTTTTCAGTAAGCTGGGCAAATTCTGGTTTCGTTGGCTCTTTAGGTTTTCTTACTTTTAACCAATAGTCGTTGTCTTTGTTGAAGTCGCTTCTGATAATGTTTTCAAAAAGCTCATTTTCGGGAATGTCGTTCAGCCAAAATTTCTCAGGATATTGTGTTTCTTGAGCATCTATGTCACGGACAGGGTTACTTCTAAGTTTCGAGAACTCTTTGAGGTAATTAAATATTTGTAAGTATTTGTCCTTTTTCATTTTACTCCATTATTCCTTTGTCAATTTATCAATTTCCAATCGAGCGTTTGCAAAAATTCAGGCTCTTTTGGTTTTCAGCGTTGGCTTTGTGTGTCGGCAAAACCAAATGTGCCTGAATGTGCGGTCGGCTTTTCGGCATGTTGCCCAACGGTCTCGTATAAGAATAGTTGTGGATTTGTGTGCGAGTATTTTCCGAAGGAAAATCAGACATAACAAACACGCAACGACTTTTGACTTAGCACTAAACCGCAATTATTTTTATACATTGTTGGCAATAGTATTTTTTATCATTATTCCATTCAGTTTTTGCGTGTCAGATTCCGAAAACTCATTTAAGTCAAGCGTAATTTTATTTCCGTCAGTCTTTATCAAAGTCAAAGTTTTTCCATTCAGTTCAGTTGCTTTTATTTGGTCAAATCGTAATGATTTTCCAAAAAATGATTTGATTCGAATTACGATTCCTTTATCATTCCATTGTACAGTATTTTTATACCAAAAAAGTTTGCTGAAATATACTGCTTGCAATAAAAAACCAATTGCACTTATGTATTTATAGGTTTTTTCATTTTCAAATTCAAACGGTTCAGTTATTCCAATTACAATACAAATCAGCGACAAGATTATCAGTATAATCCAATAATTTCCTTTCCCTAACTGGTCAAAATATATTCGTTTCATTTTTGTACTGTTATATTATTGCCAACGGTTTTGGCTATGGTTTCGTTACGGAATGGTACGCGAGTATCATTCCGCCGTAACCATAAATTTAGCAAAAAGGCTTGAAATTCCGAATAGGAATTTCAGCCGTAATGAACTATAGCCGTTGTTGTAAGTAGTTTTTTATCCAATTGATACAGAACCATCACTTTTAATCCAAACACCAGTTTGCATTCCATTAAATACATTTCCAATCATTGTAATTCCACCAACCAGTAAGGCATTTCCATTAATATCAATTAATCCAAGTTGTGGTGAATCGGTACATTTAACAAAATGACCAGTTGGCGTATATAATTCAGCTTGCGTTCTAAATGCAGTTCCAGATTGTTGATGGATTTCGAAAAGTGTTTGTTTCTCCATTTGACATTCCCAAACATTTGCTTTTTTTTCAATTTTCAGTCCGACTTTTTTCCCATCTTCAGTTGGGAATATTCTGTTGCCAACTACTTTTGCTAAATAAGTTCCATCAGAATGATAAATCGGAATTTGAGTTGTATATCCAACTTTTTCCTCCTGCACTAATTCAATTAAATTCGTGTCATCAAATTTTAATGGTACTGGACAATTTATAAAAGTATTAGTAGCAATTGTGACTGCTGGAAATTGGGTGAATATTAAATCATTCATATTTTAATGCGTTTTTTTTAAATTACTTACAACGTTCTCGGCTATGATTTCGACGTGGAAAATCCGCTTAGGATTTTCCGCTAAGAAATCAGCCTTCATAAATGTAGGAATTTTTTACTTACCAAAAAAGCAACGTTGAATTATAGCCATTGTTACCTATTGTTTGCAAGCGCAAAATAAGGGCTAGCAACAACTTTTGAGCTTTAGCCGTTCGGCATGGGCAGGATTTACCCAATTAAAAATTCCGAGTAGTTTCAATGAAGCTCAAATTATTCGGCTTATAAAAAAGATAGAATAGGAGGGAATTCAACCGGAATAATACACGTAAAGTGTATTTTTTTGCGAATTATAGGTAACGGTCTCGGCTATGAGTAGTTGCGTGGGTTAACACTTAACTTTGAAAGTACACACCGAGTTAGAAATTCCGCAGGAATTTCCAAAGTAGGCAAGTAGAAGCAATTACTTATAGCCATTGTTGTGCATCGTTTTTGTTTCTAAAAGGTTTTCTATATAATCATTGTCATTCCGAACTTTTTCAGCTATTATGTGGGAAATTGAATTGTTAAATTCATTATCACTAATTTTTCCTGACAGCCTTAATTCTTCTGATTTTAAAATATTTATAGCAGTAATTAATTCACTTTTGTAAGCATTGATTAATTGAACACCCTCAAATTCGGTTAAGTTTTCCCTTTTCCAGTCTTTAACAATGAAATCGATATTACGTTTTGAAATGAGAAAGAATTTGAACAAATCATCTGTTACAACCTGAAATAGTTTTACGTCCTCCGATAATTTAGAATATTCTTTCAGCTCAAAGAAGCCCCTTTCATTATTTATGTTGTTTTTATTGGGTTCAGATGAAATGTTGTTTAAGATTTTATCAAAATTATTCAAGTCTAATAAAGCTTTTTCAAGCTCTGAAATTGAGTTTTGAATAACTCGTTTTGTGTGTTCTACATCATCTTTATCAGGATTTTTCTTTTCTAAAATTTTGTTTTCTTGGTAAACAGCTTTGTCAACAAGAATGAGCGTGTCTTTTAGAGTGATTACTCCTTTTCCCTGCTTGAATTTAAAATATTCAAAATTCGGTGTTACAACTCTTTTTTGTTCAAAAGGTTTTGATATTTTAATCTCTTTCAGAGAGTTGTATTTTTCGAACTTCTTTTTATTAATCGAGATGTAAAGAATTGAATGTTCATTTGGGTCCAATGCTTTACATTTATAAATTAATGTTTTGAATTGAAGACTATCAATATTTTCCTTTCCAACAATATCACTTTCTTTAATTTTTATAAGTTCAAAAACATTAGGGATAAAATGAATTTTTGAATCTCCGGGAACAATTAAGTGTAATTCAATATTTTCGGCTCTGGAATTTCCTCTATTTGTTATCGGATACGCAAGCTCGATGTTGTTGGGAAAAAAGTGGTCAAAACCAAGGTTATTTTGATATAACTCAACAATTGGTTTTTCTTTTTCCCTTAAATATTCTTTGTATTGAGGTGTTTGAAGAATGACTCCGTAGATTGTTACTGCACCAAGAATAAATCCACCAATCCATTTCAGAATATTATTAATTTCTCTTTTAGTTTTTTTCTTACTCTTGTTTTTCTTTTTTGACATTAGAATTTGGTTGATTCAAATGATGCACAACGGTCAAGTATAAGAGCAGTAGCGGATTTCAAGGCGATTACCTGTTCGCCAATCCCAAAGTTTCTTAAATGCACAGACCTTGATTTTACCACTTCACCCGCTATTGCTCTTATACAATGTTGTGCCTTCGTTGTTTCTTTTTCGTCCGTGCGGCAGGACAGACATACTCTTTGACAAGTTTTGGTTTGCGTGTCGGCTGGTGTGACTTGGCAATGTGTATGGCTGTTGTGAGTTGGCATTTAGTTATCACGTTCTACTATAATTACATCGGTCAAAACTTCGTATTTTTTAGGAAATCTTGCAGAATCACCTTGTTTGTAAAATTCAAGTTTCAAATCATTTGTTGATTTTTGCTTAAAAGTGTCAAGGTATGAGTGAATTGCAGGCTTCAATAAATCTACGTTTCTTTTCAACTTCCAAGATTGGTCAAAATCAGTCCTGTCAATTAGGATTAGAAAAATTCTGTTTTCAGCACCGAATCTAAAATCACTCTGATTTTCGTAAAGATTACGGGCTAATAGTAGCGGGTCAGCCTTAACTCTATCTATCAAGTCCAATCTAAATTGCCTTATTTCATCAACTGCCTGTGCTGCTTGTCCGCCCTTATCTTTCAATCGTTCAGTTAAAGAGTAGTAAAGATTAGAATCTTCATTATTGAACTTTATGTTTGCAGCCCTTGCAGCTTGCTTAAGTGTTGTCAATTCAGGTCTTAGGTCTGCCTGTTTTCTTTCAAATTCAATAAAATTCGTTGGCAGATATGTTACTTTAAGGTCAAATGGGATTTCATTTATAAAGAAATCGACACTTTTTATCTGTCCAACAGTTGGTAAAACTACTACGTGAGATTTGAACAAATGCTCTATTAAGATACTTGACCAATGGTTATACCAACTACAAACGAGATAGTCCTGAACAGTTCCAAGAATCCCTGTCTCCATCTGTTCGATAAGATAATCATAAGAGGTGTTGTCCTTAATGTATTTTTTGACAAGATACTTGCCTAAATCGTTTTGATTGTCAGCACCCCACTTAAACGTTTCAACCTTATATAGTTCTTGAACTAGACTGTCAGTGTCAAGTTCGTTTAATTCAGACGCGTTTTGTCTATAAATGAAATCGTTAAGCAATTTGTGAGATTCGTCTAAGTTCTCAGATAGGATATTGTACAATTCTTTGAATTGAGCATTTAGCCTTGTGCTTTCAAGTTCAATATCATTATCTTGGCAGAATTGATTTATATATTCCCTTCTGACGATAGACTTAACTTTTAGCCAAAGAGTGCCAAGTCTATCACTATTAAATTCTTTAAGCTCTTCACTGTCGTGTTGCTTCTTCCAATAATCAAAATTTTTAGGCATTATCTATTTCTTTTATAAGTTCTGTAACATTTAAAAATTTATCCTGTGATAATAACTCTTTCATTATGTGATTCATTATTTGATAGGATTTATAGCCCTTTCCCTTTAGTTCGGATATTCTCATTATAAGGTCAGGGCATTCTGAAAACCTTATTATTTCCAACCTGTCTGTACTTATAGGGTGTATAGGTTTAGAATAAGTTATGATGAAGTCGGTTTGCAAGCCATTTTTTCTATTATCTTGAACAACAGAGTTGGCAGAATAACCAAGGGTTTCTACAAGTTCTAATTTATAGCCAATACTTCTAAACATCTCAACTGAACTTATCCAAGCATCATCATCAAGGCTATTGAACATAAAAGACAGTTTTTTCTCTGGCTTTAATACTCTAAAGCACTCTTTGAAAACAGAGTACATAAGGGTATTATAATCGTTTTTATCCTTCTTTCTGTCTTTCGATTCACTAATAATTATTTCTTTTTCAAAATCTACATTCTCTTTCAACCAACTATTCCAAAGTAAGCTTAATTCAAGATACGGTATTCTGTTACCGTGCGGTGGGTCAGTCAAAATATAATCAATGGAATTTTCAGGTAGAGATTTTAGATAATCCTGAGATGGGCTTTTCACCAATAGAAAATCTGTTTTATCGAGATCTTCAAAATTGTTTCCTTGTCGATAATTTTGACCCAATTTGCTTTGCTCTTTTTTAGCCTTGAAGATTTTCTTAAATCTATTTTCAAAGCAAGTCCAAGCATTATTTTCAAAATAATCATTTGGCATCCAATATCCTATAACCCAACTTCCTATTTCTTTTTTCTCTGAAATTTTTGTTGAACCTTTTTCTTTTGTCTTGTTACGTCTCTTAATAACAAAAACCATTTTGCTTGCTTGCCCCAAAGATGCGGTAAAGCAAAACTTGAAAAAGTCTTTAATTTGATTATTTGTAATATTTTCAATTTCTTGATAAATCAATGAAAGAGCGAGTAGGTTTCTTGGTGTAAATAAGTCGGAAGTCTGATTTTCTCTGTTAGCGTTGATTCTGGAATTATGGAAAAATTTTTCTTTTGGAAAAAAAGTACTAATCTTGTCGTAACTTATTTCAACGGCTTTTTCAATATCTATTTGATTAGGAACATCTGAATATCTTTTTCTTGTTCCGTTTGAATATCGAACTTCTGTTAGTTCTCCATTTTCCCATAAAAAGTTTTGTCCTTCATACTTTTGACCATTTCTTTCAACGACATATAATTCCTGAATTTTATCCTTTACTTTAGCTTCAATTTTATTGAACTCATTTAAAACGAGCTTTATATCAATATTCTGAATTACATTTTTGGTAATTAAAATAGAGCTTGGATTGATGTCTATTCCTATTCCTTTTCTTCCATTGAATACAGCTTCTGACACACTTACTCCCGAGCCACAAAATGGGTCAAGGACTATTTCATTATGGGAAGTATATTTTTTAATAAAGTCAGCCATAATATTGAAAGGCTTCTTTCCCCAATATTTGTGCATTGCATAAAGTCCTTTGTAGGATTCTGCTTTGTGAGAAATTTCTTTCTTGGACTGGTCTTGTTTAATTATATTTTCAAATAATGTCGTCTGCATTTTTCTTTTTTTTTAAAGTTAAGATTCTTTCTTCGTGTGTTAGCAAAAAAATGGCTCTTTTGGTTTTTCAGCGTTGGGCTGTGTGTCTGCAAAAACCAAATGTGCCATTTGTGCGGTTGGCTTTCTACAATGAGGCACAACGGTCTCGGCTATGAGTAGTTGCGTGGTTTAGCACTTAACTTTGCAAGTACACACCAAACTGAAAATCCTCGCGGATTTTCAGACGTAGGCGAGAACAAGCAATTACTTATAGCCATTGTTGTGGCTAGTTTTTTATTCTCCGTTTGGTATATTATTTTCTTTACAATATTTTTCAATTTCCGTATCGTTTTCAAAATAGTCATCACAAAATTCGTCAAGCTCTTTTTCAGTCGATTTGTAATAACGTTCCTGTGCTGTCATTAATCTGTCGGTTTGTTCTATAAATTGCTCAAATTCCTTATTTATTTTACAGAGTTTGTCAATTGTCTTAAAATCAAGGTCTCTATAAGTTGCTGGAAACAGAATTTTACTTTGGTATGGATTTGCGTTCAGTTCGATTATTCCGATTCCGAAAGATTGATTTAATCGTTCCATTTCGTCCGATAAGCTATCGCTAAACTCAAAAGCAACTAAATAACCGTAATTCGCCCAACTTGAATTTGAAACTGCTTGGAAATAGGCTTTTTTCAATTCAGAGTCCGAGTTGATTTCTTTTTTTATTTCGTAAGAGCTTAATTTAAAAGTGTCAACTCTATTGATTGACTTTAAAAAATTCTGACTGACTTTAGTTTGTAAATTCAAAAATTTAACGCCAACCATATCTGGGTGTGTCCAAATTTGATTGTTGTCTTTTCCATATTTTGATTGCTCGTGAAAAATAGTTTTTGAATAGATTTTTGTGTTTTTTAAATAGCTACTCAAAAGTTTATGCAAATCTCTTTCATTGTATGTTTTTCCTTTAACCTTTGGTAGTTTTGCTGAAGGCGTTTCTGTCGAGCCAGACAAGATTTCAACTCCTATATCTTGCTCGTTTTTGGTCAAATAATATGCGTATGAACCTCCTTCTTGCTTTATTCTTTTAACACGAGAATCTCCATTTCTAATAAAATCTCCCAAAAGTGCCGAAATTGTTGCAGGTGGTGTTTTAGCTGAACCAAAGTCATAATAACCATTTTTTACAATGTGGTCGTGAACTTCCATATAGTTTGTCAGTCCGTTTATGTCGTCAAGACTTTTTAAAATAGCTTCTTTTATTGTCATATTTTAAATTTCATTTTCGGCTTTTCTCACATTAGCCACAACGGTCAAGTATAAGAGCAGTAGCGGACTTCAAGGCGATTACCTGTCCGCCACCACAAAAATTTATTAAGCGCATTTGCTTTGATTTTAGCACTTTACCCGCTATTGCTCTTATACAATGTTAGGCACAGGCTTTTTCTTTCAAGTCATTGTCAATAAGAATATTAGTCCGATTATTATCCTGTAAAAACCAAAGTGTTTGAATCCGTAATTCTCTACTATTTTCAGAAAAATCTTTACTGCAACCCAAGCACTTACAAATGCGAAAAGTAGGCCGATTCCAAGCATTAAAATTTCCTGCTTGTCAAAATTGATGGGGCTTTTCAGTAAGTCGTAACCTGTAGCAGCAAACATTGTCGGAATTGCTAATAGAAAAGAAAACTCCGTTGCTTGTTTTTTGTCCAACTTGTTAAATACTCCGCCTATGATTGTAGCTGCTGCTCTTGAAGTTCCTGGTATCATTGACAGGCACTGCATTAGTCCGATATAAAAGGCATTTTTGAACGGGATATTTTCAAGCGTATCAACTTTGCTTTTGGTCCTAATTACTCTTTTGTCAATCCATATCAGTACAATTCCGCCTAAAATAAGCGAGATTGAAACGACCACTGGGTTAAATAAATAGGCTTTAATAAAGTCGTAAGCTAAAAAGCCAATAATGGCAGTTGGTACAAAAGCAACCAAAAGTTTGGTGTAAATTTCTATGCCTTGCAGAAAACGCTTGATATACATTAGGGCAATGGCAAGTATCGCCCCCAATTGAATGAAAATCTCGAAGATTTTTACAAATTCATCATCGTGTATTTTCATTGCTGACGATGCTAAAATCATATGCCCTGTTGACGAAACAGGCAAGAACTCGGTCAGTCCTTCTATAATGGCAAGTAATATGGCTTGAAGTATGTTCATAGTTTTTCGTTCGGAAAATGGCCTGTCTCCCAAGTTTTTAATTCGCCTTGTTGGTCATAAATCAACAAGCCATCAAGATGGGGCATTGATTTTAGAAAAGATTTTGCTTTTTCAGTACCCATTGCCATACAGGCCGTTGCAATGGCATCAGCTTCGGTTGACGAGTTGGATAGAATACTCACACTTAATAAATTATGAGTTACAGGATAGCCACTTTTCGGGTTTATAATGTGTGGATATTTGTTTCCCAAACTATCCGTATAAAATTTTCTATAGCTCCCCGAGGTGCTTATCGATTTATTATTGAGTTTGACAATTTTCATCAAAGAAGTTCCACGTTCTTCAATGGAAACATTGGGGTCTTCAATTCCAATTCGCCAAGCTTCATTTTTGCTATTTACTCCTTTGCACTTCATTTCTCCACCTATTTCTATCATGTAGTTTTGTACATTGTTCTTGTTTAGGATTTGAGCAATTTGGTCTAACGCAAAACCTTCCCCTAAACCGCTCAAATCTACCATAGCCCCTTTTTGTAGGGCTTTTACCTTGGCATTGTTAAAAGTGATGACTTTTTCAAATTCTGTTAGTTGGATTAAGGAATCAACCGTAATCGAATCCAAATTGGAACGGTTTTTAAACCCAAAACCCCATTCGTTGATTAGCGGATAAAGAGCAGGATTGAAATAATGATTTGTTAATGAGTAATAACTTTTTGCACTATCCAACATTTGAACAAATGTGGCAGAAGGGTTAGTGAACGAACCTTCTCGATTAAAACGGGAAATTTCAGATGTTTCATTGTAAGAGTTGGCAGCAGTATTTATTGCTATGAAAATTGAATCAATGGCTAGTTTAAAATCTGTTTCCGACTGAATTTGAAATTTGTAATAGGTACCAAATACTTTACCTTGATAAATTTCAAATTTTTCTTTTTGGTCACAACTAAAAATAATGGCTGAAATAATAAGTAATAGGAATAATTTATTTTTCATTTTATAACCATTTTTTACGTTTGAAGAAAAGTAATGTGAGTACAGAGGACATCACCATAAGTATGATTGCAAAAGGATAACCCCAAATCTCGTCCAATTCGGGCATAAACTGGAAGTTCATTCCGTACATACTGGCAATAAGTGTGGGAGGCATAAACACAACGGTGACTACCGTAAAAATCTTGATAATTCGGTTTTGCTCCATATCCACCAAACCCAGAAATGTGTTTTGTAAAAATTCCAATCGTTCAAAGTTGAAACTGGTGTGGTCGAGCAAAGAGCCAATGTCTTTAATCATTACACGAAACATTTCATAATTGTCTTTCGGGAAAAACTTACTCTTTAAAATGGATGAAAGAATCCGTTGCTTTTCTATAATATTCTCACGAATAGAAATAGTGGATTCCTGAAAAGCCGTGATTTGCAAAAGTAGTTCACGTTCTGGGTCATTGTCCTTAACCAAATCTCTACTGATTTTGGTTATTTGCTCCGTGATGTTCTCAATCAGGTCGGCATCAAAGTCAATGCGAATTTCAAGTATTTCTAAAAAGATGTCAAAACCATTTTTGGGTTTTACAGAACGCATTTTCAAGTAGGTATCCGTAAACGTTTTATACTCCTGTTGGCGCTGTGTAATTAGAAATTTGTCCTTCAGTATGAACGAAACGGGCTCGTTGATGTAGTTTCCATTTTCTGCTCGTAGAAAATTTAGGTTTATGCCTATTTCGGTTTCAGTTTCTGAAAATTTGGAACTCGATTCAATTTCTTCACGCTCCTGCGCTGTGAATAGTTCTACGCCAAAAGATTTTTCTACCTGTACTATTTCTTCTTCGGTAGGATTTAACAGGTCAATCCAAATAATGTCGGTATGCAGGAAATTCTTTCCTGTCCCCATTTTGAATTGTCCGTTTTCTATACTTACATATTTTATCATTCAATTTTTCTCATTTGTCGTGTTGTTTTAGCTTGTGCCTAACGTCTTGTGGCTATGCACAGTAGCGCGCAAAAAAGCCTTTCATTATGGGTTTCTATTACAAATTTAGTAAATAATTTTGGACTTTCGCTTTTCACACCTAAACCCGAGCTATTGTGTATAGCCTGTGTTGTACGTAGTTTTTTTCTAGAGTGTACTTATTTATTAGAATTTCAAAAAATGACTTTTTATACAATTTTCCAAGCTTTGATATATTGCCAGCTCTTAAAATTTTATCCGTGTAAATTTTCATCATTTTCATCGCTAATATTTGCCTTATTTTATTGTTTGTAGGCTTTCAGAACCACTTTTTTTCGATTTTATTCACAACAAGGCATACCTATCCCATGTGTTAATTAAGCCGCCAATTTTTCTTTTATTTTCCGCCTATATTTTCTTTGATTAATAAACCACAAAACACTGCCTGGTTTAATAATTGTTTTGACATGCTCCATACTTCCTGAACATATTCTACACTCTTTTCTATTATCTATAAATGGAGTTAATTCTTCTCTTTCTCTGTATGCCGGTTTTTCTGTATACGATTTTGGTATTTTTGTCCTTGCATTATAAATACCATAGTAACGAACTACTCTAAAATTTGGCAAGGGAACATGCTGAAGCAACAGTGGAAAAAAATCACGATAATGTAAACGTAGAATTTTTTCTTTGGGTTTACCTTCTGCTGTTTTTTCTTTGTAATCTTTATACCTAAAACTAATGTATTCACCTGATATGTCTGTGATTTTGTATTCACTTAAACAAGCACGCTTTGAATAACGGCCGATGTATCTGATGATTTGCTCAGGCATATTCATCGGTGGCTCTAAATGAATAATCCATTTCTTTTCTAATAATTTGTCCTTAAAATCAGCGTATGATTGCTCATCTGTAAAGTTGTGTTGTAAATCATCCTTATAATAAGCCAAATCTATACGTTTTATGATCCGACTTCTAAAGCTTTCTTTAAGTTTTAAATAGTCTATCTTATCACTTATGGGTATGCTTTTTAATTTATTGTTTTTCATATCAATACCGCCCCAACTCACAATCATATGCACATGAACATGTAAATTTTTGCGCTCTCCATAGGTGTGTAAAACACTCACAACACCTATTTCAACATTATAGACTTTACGTATATAGTCTTTCAATAATGTAGCAGACTCATTCATCAATATTTGATAAAAGATTTTAGGATTTCTCCTGATTAAGCTGTTTAATTGATGGGGAAGGGTCATCACTACATGGCGATGTGGAACATTTAATAATTGACCATGTAATGTTTCTGCCCAATTTAAAGTATCTCTCCAACTACAAGTTGGACAAAACCTATTTTTACAACTGAAAAATACATCGACTTTATCTCCACAATCCTTGCATTTATAAACATCCTTGCCCAATTCTGATGTTCGGCATTTCATTATCGCCTGAACCGCATAGCGCTGATGGTCCTTTACAGGATATTTAGGATTGGAAAGGTAATCATCCCAGTGGTCACGAAAGAAACTAGCCAGTGTATATTTTTTCTCAAGTTGACTATTTTGTGTAGATATATTTCTTTCAGTAACACACATTAACTAATGTCTTCGAAAACTTCTAGAGCAATAGAAAAGGCTTCGGTAGCACCAGGAATCAATAGCTCACGTTTTCCATTCTTTACCCCAAATATATCATCTTTTTCGTTAACTACAACACAATCAAATTGTTCAAATAATTTATCCGTCTCAGAAGCTACTGTTTCTAAATCTGAAAAAACATCATCAAAAATCTGAAATTGATCGTAATCATTAAAAACAGAAAATTGCTTTTTATTTAAAGTTATCTCTCTCATTATTAATAATTTAAAACCTTAAAAGTTAATGCTATTGAGAAAAAGTGGGCATAAATTACGTACAACGGTCTTGTATATGAAAAGTAGCGGATTTTTAAGCACTAACTTTTCAGATTATTACAGACCTCTAATTTATTCATTTTGTTTCGATTAAGCGATTAAACCGCTATTTTTTATATACGTTGTTGTACGCTGGCTTTATTCCGTTCAGATTGTCATTCAGCGTTGGCAAAGACATACTCTTTTGCAATTTTGGGCTTGTGTGTTGGCTTGAGCGAATTGCAAATGTGTATAGCTTTTAGCGTTGGCTATGTTGTCAAATCTCCCAATTCATTTTTTAATTTTTCAAGCCTTTCAACTGCACTCCATTTATCATCAATTACTTTCTTTATTTTTCTAGAAATTTCTTCTCTTACTTTTGGGTCTTTAGAAATAGGTAACATTAACTCTTTCCATCTATCTCCAATATTCGGCAAAGTAGTTTCAATCATTATTTTATTGAAAGATTGTTGCTGTGTCAAAAAATGAGAAAGTAAATAAAGTAAGTAGTAAGAGTTTAGTCCATATTCATTTTTTTCATCTAATACTCTCAAAACCAAAATTTCTCTTGTTAAAAGGGATTTTATGTCAAATGGTGAAACCATTGCAACACTACCAATTCTATAACTCCCACGTCTAACATAAACTACGTCATTAACTTCTAAATTTTTGTTTTTTCCTTTTTTTTGCAAATAAATTTCTTCGGGTATTCTTGAAGTTGGGTCTTTATATACTTCCCAATTAACAATATCTTTAACTCGAACATATGTAACTTCTCCACGACCTTTATACTCAGCTGGTGGCGAACCGTGACCATCAAAACATTTTAAAATGTTTTTCTGTATTAAACTTTTAATCGGTACAAGTTGTAAATTTTGTTTTTCTGCGATTTCTTTAATTTCCTCAATCTTATTTTCCCAATAGTAACGAGGAACATAAATATTTTTAGTTTCAGCTATTTCTGATTTTGTTTGAAAGCAATATTTTGAAAATCCATTTTTAATTTCATTAATTACCAATGGTGTATCATCCCAAATTTTAGTACGGTCAATTTTTTTAGTTTCAATATCCCATCTGAAAATATCCTTGCCTTGGTGGTCGTGTCCAATTTCTTCAAGGACAGCCATATTTATTAATTCTTGTTGTGGCTTATTCTTTTCGACAACAATTGCTAAACATTTAGCATTATTATGAGGTCTAAACGTATTATGAGGTAAATCAATAACCCAAGTCAGGTTATTGTTTTCAAGCATTTTATGTAGAACATATCTTGACCTTGGTGCGTGAAAAAATGTTTCTGGAAGAACAATACCCATTCTACCACCATCTTTTAAAAGTTGTAAACACCTTTCAATAAATATTATTTGTGGTGTCTCAACTGTCTTTAATTTGTTAGTTTTTTCAAATGTTTTACCTGCTGATTTCCATTTATATCCTAAATCGTATTGATTTAATATTTCTGAACCTTCTACTTTTATATCTTTCCCAAAAGGTGGATTTGCTAGTAGAACATCGTATTGACCTAAATTTACATTTTGTCTTGTTTTAGGTTTCCAATTAGAAGGCTTATCTAAACTATTCTCACAAAAAATTCCTCCTTTACCATCTCCAATAATCGCCATATATGCTTTTGCAACTTTGGATAAAAAATTATCTTTTTCAATTCCTCTTATTTTATGAATTGCAGTTGCAGTTTTTTCTTCATTTAGAGCTAAATCTGACCAACCAAAATCTTTGGCTTGTTGGTCAAGATTTTTCCACATATGTCTTAAACTTTCAACAAGAAAACCACCTGAACCACAAGCTGGGTCAATTACCAGTTCATCTGGTTGTGGATTTACAATTTCAACTAGAAGTTTTACAGAATTTCTAGGCGTAAAAAATTGACCTTGTGCTCCCTTTAGAGCATACCCAATAAAAGTTTCAAATGCTTCTGCTATTACATCTCTTTCTGATTCAATCAAGGTGTAATTTTGTAACTCTCCAACTACATATGCAATGGCGTTTTCATCAAGATTGATATTGTCGCTAATATCAATTACTTCCTTGTATTTGGTTTTTACTTTTTCAAAGATTTCAAGTATTCTTTTTTTGACAACTTTTTTGTCTTCATCTATTCCAACTCTGAAAGAAACAACATCTTGTTGTCTAGTAAATTTTTCATCATAGATTTTACAAAAAATAAGATTTATTAATTCTCTAGCTAATTCTTCATCTCTTGTCGCACCTGTGAAATTACCTGCTAAATGATTTCTAATTGCTTTGAAAATCAGTTTTAGATTACTTGGAACATTTAGGTCTTCTCTTTTGAATTTTCCAATATCTTCAAGTCTTTGACCATAATTTGGGATATTCGGAATCTCCTCAAAAAGTACTTTTCCTTTTGCTTCAACTTTTTTTATAAACAGTCTTTCCTCTCCGTTAAACCAAACTCCCAATTCAGCTTTAGAAAGACGCATATAGTCTTCAAGTTGTGTTTTACCGTCTTTTCTTGTTTTCTTTTTACATTCTACAATAATGTAAACATCATCATCTTTTTTCTTTTTGTCTTTAAATACTGCAATATCAACAGGATATTTTTTTGTAGTATCAGATGGACTTGCTTTTACTCTAAATTGAGGTCTAGTCTGTAATACTGACTTTGGATATTTGTAATCCTCTACTAATTGAATAGTAAAAGGCTGAACCGCTTCAATTTCTTCTGGTGTACCTTTTATTTCTTGACCTGAAACATAGTCAATTATATATCCATCTTTTGGTTCAGTATTTTCTATCATTATTTAAATCTTTATTTGATATTATTAGTTCTTTAACGTCTATGTCTAATATATTGGCAATTTCCATCAAAGTTTCCAACCTTGGTTGTTGTCGGTTTTGAGCATAAGCATTTACCATATTGTAACTTTTCCCTAGTTTTTCAGCTAACCAAGTTTGCTTGATTCCTTTCTCTTCCAACACTTCCTTAATTCGGTTCATTTCTGACGTTGTTTTCAGTCCACTAATTTACATTTATATCTCAAAAAATTGTGTAAAAAGTCAAAATATTTTCGAGTGGTGGTGGGGAAGTGAAAGCTCTTTTGGTTTTTTTGCTTTGGCTTTGAGCGTTGGCAAAAACCAAATGTGCTTGAACGTGGGTCGGCTTTTTTCAGCTTGCGTACAACGTCTTGTGGCTATGCACAGTAGCGCGCAAAAAAGCCTTTCATTATGGGTTTCTATTACAAATTTAGTAAATAATTTTGGACTTTCGCTTTTCACACCTAAACCCGAGCTATTGTGTATAGCCTGTGTTGTACGTAGTTTTTTTCTAGAGTGTACTTATTTATTAGAATTTCAAAAAATGACTTTTTATACAATTTTCCAAGCTTTGATATATTGCCAGCTCTTAAAATTTTATCCGTGTAAATTTTCATCATTTTCATCGCTAATATTTGCCTTATTTTATTGTTTGTAGGCTTTCAGAACCACTTTTTTTCGATTTTATTCACAACAAGGCATACCTATCCCATGTGTTAATTAAGCCGCCAATTTTTCTTTTATTTTCCGCCTATATTTTCTTTGATTAATAAACCACAAAACACTGCCTGGTTTAATAATTGTTTTGACATGCTCCATACTTCCTGAACATATTCTACACTCTTTTCTATTATCTATAAATGGAGTTAATTCTTCTCTTTCTCTGTATGCCGGTTTTTCTGTATACGATTTTGGTATTTTTGTCCTTGCATTATAAATACCATAGTAACGAACTACTCTAAAATTTGGCAAGGGAACATGCTGAAGCAACAGTGGAAAAAAATCACGATAATGTAAACGTAGAATTTTTTCTTTGGGTTTACCTTCTGCTGTTTTTTCTTTGTAATCTTTATACCTAAAACTAATGTATTCACCTGATATGTCTGTGATTTTGTATTCACTTAAACAAGCACGCTTTGAATAACGGCCGATGTATCTGATGATTTGCTCAGGCATATTCATCGGTGGCTCTAAATGAATAATCCATTTCTTTTCTAATAATTTGTCCTTAAAATCAGCGTATGATTGCTCATCTGTAAAGTTGTGTTGTAAATCATCCTTATAATAAGCCAAATCTATACGTTTTATGATCCGACTTCTAAAGCTTTCTTTAAGTTTTAAATAGTCTATCTTATCACTTATGGGTATGCTTTTTAATTTATTGTTTTTCATATCAATACCGCCCCAACTCACAATCATATGCACATGAACATGTAAATTTTTGCGCTCTCCATAGGTGTGTAAAACACTCACAACACCTATTTCAACATTATAGACTTTACGTATATAGTCTTTCAATAATGTAGCAGACTCATTCATCAATATTTGATAAAAGATTTTAGGATTTCTCCTGATTAAGCTGTTTAATTGATGGGGAAGGGTCATCACTACATGGCGATGTGGAACATTTAATAATTGACCATGTAATGTTTCTGCCCAATTTAAAGTATCTCTCCAACTACAAGTTGGACAAAACCTATTTTTACAACTGAAAAATACATCGACTTTATCTCCACAATCCTTGCATTTATAAACATCCTTGCCCAATTCTGATGTTCGGCATTTCATTATCGCCTGAACCGCATAGCGCTGATGGTCCTTTACAGGATATTTAGGATTGGAAAGGTAATCATCCCAGTGGTCACGAAAGAAACTAGCCAGTGTATATTTTTTCTCAAGTTGACTATTTTGTGTAGATATATTTCTTTCAGTAACACACATTAACTAATGTCTTCGAAAACTTCTAGAGCAATAGAAAAGGCTTCGGTAGCACCAGGAATCAATAGCTCACGTTTTCCATTCTTTACCCCAAATATATCATCTTTTTCGTTAACTACAACACAATCAAATTGTTCAAATAATTTATCCGTCTCAGAAGCTACTGTTTCTAAATCTGAAAAAACATCATCAAAAATCTGAAATTGATCGTAATCATTAAAAACAGAAAATTGCTTTTTATTTAAAGTTATCTCTCTCATTATTAATAATTTAAAACCTTAAAAGTTAATGCTATTGAGAAAAAGTGGGCATAAATTACGTACAACGTCTTGTGGCTATGCACAGTAGCGCGCAAAAAAGCCTTTCATTATGGGTTTCTATTACAAATTTAGTAAATAATTTTGGACTTTCGCTTTTCACACCTAAACCCGAGCTATTGTGTATAGCCTGTGTTGTACGTAGTTTTTTTCTAGAGTGTACTTATTTATTAGAATTTCAAAAAATGACTTTTTATACAATTTTCCAAGCTTTGATATATTGCCAGCTCTTAAAATTTTATCCGTGTAAATTTTCATCATTTTCATCGCTAATATTTGCCTTATTTTATTGTTTGTAGGCTTTCAGAACCACTTTTTTTCGATTTTATTCACAACAAGGCATACCTATCCCATGTGTTAATTAAGCCGCCAATTTTTCTTTTATTTTCCGCCTATATTTTCTTTGATTAATAAACCACAAAACACTGCCTGGTTTAATAATTGTTTTGACATGCTCCATACTTCCTGAACATATTCTACACTCTTTTCTATTATCTATAAATGGAGTTAATTCTTCTCTTTCTCTGTATGCCGGTTTTTCTGTATACGATTTTGGTATTTTTGTCCTTGCATTATAAATACCATAGTAACGAACTACTCTAAAATTTGGCAAGGGAACATGCTGAAGCAACAGTGGAAAAAAATCACGATAATGTAAACGTAGAATTTTTTCTTTGGGTTTACCTTCTGCTGTTTTTTCTTTGTAATCTTTATACCTAAAACTAATGTATTCACCTGATATGTCTGTGATTTTGTATTCACTTAAACAAGCACGCTTTGAATAACGGCCGATGTATCTGATGATTTGCTCAGGCATATTCATCGGTGGCTCTAAATGAATAATCCATTTCTTTTCTAATAATTTGTCCTTAAAATCAGCGTATGATTGCTCATCTGTAAAGTTGTGTTGTAAATCATCCTTATAATAAGCCAAATCTATACGTTTTATGATCCGACTTCTAAAGCTTTCTTTAAGTTTTAAATAGTCTATCTTATCACTTATGGGTATGCTTTTTAATTTATTGTTTTTCATATCAATACCGCCCCAACTCACAATCATATGCACATGAACATGTAAATTTTTGCGCTCTCCATAGGTGTGTAAAACACTCACAACACCTATTTCAACATTATAGACTTTACGTATATAGTCTTTCAATAATGTAGCAGACTCATTCATCAATATTTGATAAAAGATTTTAGGATTTCTCCTGATTAAGCTGTTTAATTGATGGGGAAGGGTCATCACTACATGGCGATGTGGAACATTTAATAATTGACCATGTAATGTTTCTGCCCAATTTAAAGTATCTCTCCAACTACAAGTTGGACAAAACCTATTTTTACAACTGAAAAATACATCGACTTTATCTCCACAATCCTTGCATTTATAAACATCCTTGCCCAATTCTGATGTTCGGCATTTCATTATCGCCTGAACCGCATAGCGCTGATGGTCCTTTACAGGATATTTAGGATTGGAAAGGTAATCATCCCAGTGGTCACGAAAGAAACTAGCCAGTGTATATTTTTTCTCAAGTTGACTATTTTGTGTAGATATATTTCTTTCAGTAACACACATTAACTAATGTCTTCGAAAACTTCTAGAGCAATAGAAAAGGCTTCGGTAGCACCAGGAATCAATAGCTCACGTTTTCCATTCTTTACCCCAAATATATCATCTTTTTCGTTAACTACAACACAATCAAATTGTTCAAATAATTTATCCGTCTCAGAAGCTACTGTTTCTAAATCTGAAAAAACATCATCAAAAATCTGAAATTGATCGTAATCATTAAAAACAGAAAATTGCTTTTTATTTAAAGTTATCTCTCTCATTATTAATAATTTAAAACCTTAAAAGTTAATGCTATTGAGAAAAAGTGGGCATAAATTACGTACAACGTCTTGTGGCTATGCACAGTAGCGCGCAAAAAAGCCTTTCATTATGGGTTTCTATTACAAATTTAGTAAATAATTTTGGACTTTCGCTTTTCACACCTAAACCCGAGCTATTGTGTATAGCCTGTGTTGTACGTAGTTTTTTTCTAGAGTGTACTTATTTATTAGAATTTCAAAAAATGACTTTTTATACAATTTTCCAAGCTTTGATATATTGCCAGCTCTTAAAATTTTATCCGTGTAAATTTTCATCATTTTCATCGCTAATATTTGCCTTATTTTATTGTTTGTAGGCTTTCAGAACCACTTTTTTTCGATTTTATTCACAACAAGGCATACCTATCCCATGTGTTAATTAAGCCGCCAATTTTTCTTTTATTTTCCGCCTATATTTTCTTTGATTAATAAACCACAAAACACTGCCTGGTTTAATAATTGTTTTGACATGCTCCATACTTCCTGAACATATTCTACACTCTTTTCTATTATCTATAAATGGAGTTAATTCTTCTCTTTCTCTGTATGCCGGTTTTTCTGTATACGATTTTGGTATTTTTGTCCTTGCATTATAAATACCATAGTAACGAACTACTCTAAAATTTGGCAAGGGAACATGCTGAAGCAACAGTGGAAAAAAATCACGATAATGTAAACGTAGAATTTTTTCTTTGGGTTTACCTTCTGCTGTTTTTTCTTTGTAATCTTTATACCTAAAACTAATGTATTCACCTGATATGTCTGTGATTTTGTATTCACTTAAACAAGCACGCTTTGAATAACGGCCGATGTATCTGATGATTTGCTCAGGCATATTCATCGGTGGCTCTAAATGAATAATCCATTTCTTTTCTAATAATTTGTCCTTAAAATCAGCGTATGATTGCTCATCTGTAAAGTTGTGTTGTAAATCATCCTTATAATAAGCCAAATCTATACGTTTTATGATCCGACTTCTAAAGCTTTCTTTAAGTTTTAAATAGTCTATCTTATCACTTATGGGTATGCTTTTTAATTTATTGTTTTTCATATCAATACCGCCCCAACTCACAATCATATGCACATGAACATGTAAATTTTTGCGCTCTCCATAGGTGTGTAAAACACTCACAACACCTATTTCAACATTATAGACTTTACGTATATAGTCTTTCAATAATGTAGCAGACTCATTCATCAATATTTGATAAAAGATTTTAGGATTTCTCCTGATTAAGCTGTTTAATTGATGGGGAAGGGTCATCACTACATGGCGATGTGGAACATTTAATAATTGACCATGTAATGTTTCTGCCCAATTTAAAGTATCTCTCCAACTACAAGTTGGACAAAACCTATTTTTACAACTGAAAAATACATCGACTTTATCTCCACAATCCTTGCATTTATAAACATCCTTGCCCAATTCTGATGTTCGGCATTTCATTATCGCCTGAACCGCATAGCGCTGATGGTCCTTTACAGGATATTTAGGATTGGAAAGGTAATCATCCCAGTGGTCACGAAAGAAACTAGCCAGTGTATATTTTTTCTCAAGTTGACTATTTTGTGTAGATATATTTCTTTCAGTAACACACATTAACTAATGTCTTCGAAAACTTCTAGAGCAATAGAAAAGGCTTCGGTAGCACCAGGAATCAATAGCTCACGTTTTCCATTCTTTACCCCAAATATATCATCTTTTTCGTTAACTACAACACAATCAAATTGTTCAAATAATTTATCCGTCTCAGAAGCTACTGTTTCTAAATCTGAAAAAACATCATCAAAAATCTGAAATTGATCGTAATCATTAAAAACAGAAAATTGCTTTTTATTTAAAGTTATCTCTCTCATTATTAATAATTTAAAACCTTAAAAGTTAATGCTATTGAGAAAAAGTGGGCATAAATTACGTACAACGTCTTGTGGCTATGCACAGTAGCGCGCAAAAAAGCCTTTCATTATGGGTTTCTATTACAAATTTAGTAAATAATTTTGGACTTTCGCTTTTCACACCTAAACCCGAGCTATTGTGTATAGCCTGTGTTGTACGTAGTTTTTTTCTAGAGTGTACTTATTTATTAGAATTTCAAAAAATGACTTTTTATACAATTTTCCAAGCTTTGATATATTGCCAGCTCTTAAAATTTTATCCGTGTAAATTTTCATCATTTTCATCGCTAATATTTGCCTTATTTTATTGTTTGTAGGCTTTCAGAACCACTTTTTTTCGATTTTATTCACAACAAGGCATACCTATCCCATGTGTTAATTAAGCCGCCAATTTTTCTTTTATTTTCCGCCTATATTTTCTTTGATTAATAAACCACAAAACACTGCCTGGTTTAATAATTGTTTTGACATGCTCCATACTTCCTGAACATATTCTACACTCTTTTCTATTATCTATAAATGGAGTTAATTCTTCTCTTTCTCTGTATGCCGGTTTTTCTGTATACGATTTTGGTATTTTTGTCCTTGCATTATAAATACCATAGTAACGAACTACTCTAAAATTTGGCAAGGGAACATGCTGAAGCAACAGTGGAAAAAAATCACGATAATGTAAACGTAGAATTTTTTCTTTGGGTTTACCTTCTGCTGTTTTTTCTTTGTAATCTTTATACCTAAAACTAATGTATTCACCTGATATGTCTGTGATTTTGTATTCACTTAAACAAGCACGCTTTGAATAACGGCCGATGTATCTGATGATTTGCTCAGGCATATTCATCGGTGGCTCTAAATGAATAATCCATTTCTTTTCTAATAATTTGTCCTTAAAATCAGCGTATGATTGCTCATCTGTAAAGTTGTGTTGTAAATCATCCTTATAATAAGCCAAATCTATACGTTTTATGATCCGACTTCTAAAGCTTTCTTTAAGTTTTAAATAGTCTATCTTATCACTTATGGGTATGCTTTTTAATTTATTGTTTTTCATATCAATACCGCCCCAACTCACAATCATATGCACATGAACATGTAAATTTTTGCGCTCTCCATAGGTGTGTAAAACACTCACAACACCTATTTCAACATTATAGACTTTACGTATATAGTCTTTCAATAATGTAGCAGACTCATTCATCAATATTTGATAAAAGATTTTAGGATTTCTCCTGATTAAGCTGTTTAATTGATGGGGAAGGGTCATCACTACATGGCGATGTGGAACATTTAATAATTGACCATGTAATGTTTCTGCCCAATTTAAAGTATCTCTCCAACTACAAGTTGGACAAAACCTATTTTTACAACTGAAAAATACATCGACTTTATCTCCACAATCCTTGCATTTATAAACATCCTTGCCCAATTCTGATGTTCGGCATTTCATTATCGCCTGAACCGCATAGCGCTGATGGTCCTTTACAGGATATTTAGGATTGGAAAGGTAATCATCCCAGTGGTCACGAAAGAAACTAGCCAGTGTATATTTTTTCTCAAGTTGACTATTTTGTGTAGATATATTTCTTTCAGTAACACACATTAACTAATGTCTTCGAAAACTTCTAGAGCAATAGAAAAGGCTTCGGTAGCACCAGGAATCAATAGCTCACGTTTTCCATTCTTTACCCCAAATATATCATCTTTTTCGTTAACTACAACACAATCAAATTGTTCAAATAATTTATCCGTCTCAGAAGCTACTGTTTCTAAATCTGAAAAAACATCATCAAAAATCTGAAATTGATCGTAATCATTAAAAACAGAAAATTGCTTTTTATTTAAAGTTATCTCTCTCATTATTAATAATTTAAAACCTTAAAAGTTAATGCTATTGAGAAAAAGTGGGCATAAATTACGTACAACGTCTTGTGGCTATGCACAGTAGCGCGCAAAAAAGCCTTTCATTATGGGTTTCTATTACAAATTTAGTAAATAATTTTGGACTTTCGCTTTTCACACCTAAACCCGAGCTATTGTGTATAGCCTGTGTTGTACGTAGTTTTTTTCTAGAGTGTACTTATTTATTAGAATTTCAAAAAATGACTTTTTATACAATTTTCCAAGCTTTGATATATTGCCAGCTCTTAAAATTTTATCCGTGTAAATTTTCATCATTTTCATCGCTAATATTTGCCTTATTTTATTGTTTGTAGGCTTTCAGAACCACTTTTTTTCGATTTTATTCACAACAAGGCATACCTATCCCATGTGTTAATTAAGCCGCCAATTTTTCTTTTATTTTCCGCCTATATTTTCTTTGATTAATAAACCACAAAACACTGCCTGGTTTAATAATTGTTTTGACATGCTCCATACTTCCTGAACATATTCTACACTCTTTTCTATTATCTATAAATGGAGTTAATTCTTCTCTTTCTCTGTATGCCGGTTTTTCTGTATACGATTTTGGTATTTTTGTCCTTGCATTATAAATACCATAGTAACGAACTACTCTAAAATTTGGCAAGGGAACATGCTGAAGCAACAGTGGAAAAAAATCACGATAATGTAAACGTAGAATTTTTTCTTTGGGTTTACCTTCTGCTGTTTTTTCTTTGTAATCTTTATACCTAAAACTAATGTATTCACCTGATATGTCTGTGATTTTGTATTCACTTAAACAAGCACGCTTTGAATAACGGCCGATGTATCTGATGATTTGCTCAGGCATATTCATCGGTGGCTCTAAATGAATAATCCATTTCTTTTCTAATAATTTGTCCTTAAAATCAGCGTATGATTGCTCATCTGTAAAGTTGTGTTGTAAATCATCCTTATAATAAGCCAAATCTATACGTTTTATGATCCGACTTCTAAAGCTTTCTTTAAGTTTTAAATAGTCTATCTTATCACTTATGGGTATGCTTTTTAATTTATTGTTTTTCATATCAATACCGCCCCAACTCACAATCATATGCACATGAACATGTAAATTTTTGCGCTCTCCATAGGTGTGTAAAACACTCACAACACCTATTTCAACATTATAGACTTTACGTATATAGTCTTTCAATAATGTAGCAGACTCATTCATCAATATTTGATAAAAGATTTTAGGATTTCTCCTGATTAAGCTGTTTAATTGATGGGGAAGGGTCATCACTACATGGCGATGTGGAACATTTAATAATTGACCATGTAATGTTTCTGCCCAATTTAAAGTATCTCTCCAACTACAAGTTGGACAAAACCTATTTTTACAACTGAAAAATACATCGACTTTATCTCCACAATCCTTGCATTTATAAACATCCTTGCCCAATTCTGATGTTCGGCATTTCATTATCGCCTGAACCGCATAGCGCTGATGGTCCTTTACAGGATATTTAGGATTGGAAAGGTAATCATCCCAGTGGTCACGAAAGAAACTAGCCAGTGTATATTTTTTCTCAAGTTGACTATTTTGTGTAGATATATTTCTTTCAGTAACACACATTAACTAATGTCTTCGAAAACTTCTAGAGCAATAGAAAAGGCTTCGGTAGCACCAGGAATCAATAGCTCACGTTTTCCATTCTTTACCCCAAATATATCATCTTTTTCGTTAACTACAACACAATCAAATTGTTCAAATAATTTATCCGTCTCAGAAGCTACTGTTTCTAAATCTGAAAAAACATCATCAAAAATCTGAAATTGATCGTAATCATTAAAAACAGAAAATTGCTTTTTATTTAAAGTTATCTCTCTCATTATTAATAATTTAAAACCTTAAAAGTTAATGCTATTGAGAAAAAGTGGGCATAAATTACGTACAACGTCTTGTGGCTATGCACAGTAGCGCGCAAAAAAGCCTTTCATTATGGGTTTCTATTACAAATTTAGTAAATAATTTTGGACTTTCGCTTTTCACACCTAAACCCGAGCTATTGTGTATAGCCTGTGTTGTACGTAGTTTTTTTCTAGAGTGTACTTATTTATTAGAATTTCAAAAAATGACTTTTTATACAATTTTCCAAGCTTTGATATATTGCCAGCTCTTAAAATTTTATCCGTGTAAATTTTCATCATTTTCATCGCTAATATTTGCCTTATTTTATTGTTTGTAGGCTTTCAGAACCACTTTTTTTCGATTTTATTCACAACAAGGCATACCTATCCCATGTGTTAATTAAGCCGCCAATTTTTCTTTTATTTTCCGCCTATATTTTCTTTGATTAATAAACCACAAAACACTGCCTGGTTTAATAATTGTTTTGACATGCTCCATACTTCCTGAACATATTCTACACTCTTTTCTATTATCTATAAATGGAGTTAATTCTTCTCTTTCTCTGTATGCCGGTTTTTCTGTATACGATTTTGGTATTTTTGTCCTTGCATTATAAATACCATAGTAACGAACTACTCTAAAATTTGGCAAGGGAACATGCTGAAGCAACAGTGGAAAAAAATCACGATAATGTAAACGTAGAATTTTTTCTTTGGGTTTACCTTCTGCTGTTTTTTCTTTGTAATCTTTATACCTAAAACTAATGTATTCACCTGATATGTCTGTGATTTTGTATTCACTTAAACAAGCACGCTTTGAATAACGGCCGATGTATCTGATGATTTGCTCAGGCATATTCATCGGTGGCTCTAAATGAATAATCCATTTCTTTTCTAATAATTTGTCCTTAAAATCAGCGTATGATTGCTCATCTGTAAAGTTGTGTTGTAAATCATCCTTATAATAAGCCAAATCTATACGTTTTATGATCCGACTTCTAAAGCTTTCTTTAAGTTTTAAATAGTCTATCTTATCACTTATGGGTATGCTTTTTAATTTATTGTTTTTCATATCAATACCGCCCCAACTCACAATCATATGCACATGAACATGTAAATTTTTGCGCTCTCCATAGGTGTGTAAAACACTCACAACACCTATTTCAACATTATAGACTTTACGTATATAGTCTTTCAATAATGTAGCAGACTCATTCATCAATATTTGATAAAAGATTTTAGGATTTCTCCTGATTAAGCTGTTTAATTGATGGGGAAGGGTCATCACTACATGGCGATGTGGAACATTTAATAATTGACCATGTAATGTTTCTGCCCAATTTAAAGTATCTCTCCAACTACAAGTTGGACAAAACCTATTTTTACAACTGAAAAATACATCGACTTTATCTCCACAATCCTTGCATTTATAAACATCCTTGCCCAATTCTGATGTTCGGCATTTCATTATCGCCTGAACCGCATAGCGCTGATGGTCCTTTACAGGATATTTAGGATTGGAAAGGTAATCATCCCAGTGGTCACGAAAGAAACTAGCCAGTGTATATTTTTTCTCAAGTTGACTATTTTGTGTAGATATATTTCTTTCAGTAACACACATTAACTAATGTCTTCGAAAACTTCTAGAGCAATAGAAAAGGCTTCGGTAGCACCAGGAATCAATAGCTCACGTTTTCCATTCTTTACCCCAAATATATCATCTTTTTCGTTAACTACAACACAATCAAATTGTTCAAATAATTTATCCGTCTCAGAAGCTACTGTTTCTAAATCTGAAAAAACATCATCAAAAATCTGAAATTGATCGTAATCATTAAAAACAGAAAATTGCTTTTTATTTAAAGTTATCTCTCTCATTATTAATAATTTAAAACCTTAAAAGTTAATGCTATTGAGAAAAAGTGGGCATAAATTACGTACAACTTGTTTATATGCGTATAAAATTATTCTGTTTTATAACTATTTGGAGGGCTATGCGTATATATTTACAGAAATAATACATCGTTATTTACACCCTAAAATAGCTTATAAACAAATTAAATCATTTTCTTACAATTTATCAAACGGATTGGTTATATTTTGTAAGCTCGAGGTAGAAACGTGTGTATAAATCATAGTTGTTTTAGGACTGTTATGGCCTAATAACTCTTGAATGTATCTAATATCGGTGCCGTTTTCAAGTAAATGGGTAGCAAAACTATGTCGTAAGGTATGCAGGGTAACTCTTTTTTTAGTTATACCTGCTTTATGCAAACTACGTTTAAGCACCTGTCTAGCACTTACAGCAGTATATGGACCTCCTTTAACTCCTTCAAAAAGATATTTTTCTGGATTATAAATGTTTAAGTAGCTTTTTAATAATTGCGTAAAGTTTTTAGACAGAAGGGTATAGCGATCTTTTTTACCCTTTGCCGCTTTTATATGAATTAAATTACGCTCTACATCTATATCGTGTATCTGTAATAATAGGGCTTCACCTATACGTAAGCCAGAAGAATATAGCAAGCTTAATAATGTTTTATGCTTTATATTTTTGGTTACATGTAATAGTTTCTTTACTTCTGTTGTGCTTAGCACTACCGGTAATTTTTTTTCTTTTTTTGGACGTTGAAGTTGCATGGGTTCTAACAAATGCCCCATATATTCAAAATATTTTTTGATACCATTAATACATTGGTTTTGATAGGAAACCGATTTGTTTTTAACCACAATAAAATCGTAATTAAACCATTGTATGGCTTTAGGGGTTAATTGCTTAATGTTTTTCTGTTTGCAATACCGTAAAAAAAACGAAGTTACTTCTACATAGGTGTTAACGGTATTTGCACTATACCGGTGTTGATCTAACCAATTTTTAAATTTGGTTATAGATTTTTGATCTAGATTACTTAACGGTGGAAGTTTTAGTTTATTGGTTTTATGTACAAGCAATGCACTGTAATCTATAGGTGTATTTAATTGAAGCAAATGAAGATAAACTTCGCGCTTACAAGCCGAAGTATAAGGAGCATAAAAGACTTTTTTTGAGGTACTCCAACGAATGTAATCAAGTTTTTTTAGATGATTTTTTATAACATCATCATACCCAAAATAAATAGATAGTTTTGGCTCTTTATGGTGAATAATACGAGATAAGTAAATGGTTTTCAATTTATTTTGCTTGAAAATTGTTCTAATATAAGCATAATATTCTTACAGTTTTGTTTTTTAGTTGAATTGTTTTGCGAGAGGGATAGAGCGCATGTTTGAGCTCCTTGCTTGCAAAAGCGAGTAGCGAAAGCCCGACGCGTTTGTTTACAAATGCGACTCGCTCAAAAACAAAAAAATCCTCTTGTTAACTAAGAGGATTGTTAACTGTTACTTATAATCTATTGGAGGAGGACCCTCTGGCACAATAGCTTCGTAAATTTCGTCTCCTTTACGCTCTTTATATTCTGCTTTAATGGCTTGCACAAGTTTTGGGTTTGTAAATAAATCTACCATGGTTAAGCCCATTGCTTTAGCAGCATAAAGCATTCCTTTGTGGCCTATACTCATACCGCCACAGGCTACTACAGCCCAAGAATGCCAGGGAGTGTCTTTAGGCGCAGTAGTTACGCTTAAATTAATATTTGGTACATTCCAGCTAACATCGCCAACATCTGTAGAGCCTCCTCCGGGATGTTCTTTTGTTGGTTTTAGTGGGAGAATCTCTGAGTCCATTCCTACTTGTGGTTTTCCGGTTACCTCTTGTATTTTTTTGCCAAAGGCTATTTCTTCGGGAGTATACGTTATTGGCCCAAGTAGCTCAAGATTTTTTTGCATTACTTCGCCACCGGTTCTGTTTGGGAGTACCTCGTAAATACCCGAAATTAACGATATTTTGTAATCTACATTTGCCATGATAGCGGCTCCTTTGGCCATTTCTTTAACGCGCTGGTAAACAGGCATCATTCCGGAGCGTTTGGTGTCTCTAACACGAACCCAAATTCTTGAATAATCCGGAACTACGTTCACTACTTGTCCACCATCTTGAATATGGTAATGAATTCTAACAGTAGGTTTTACGTGCTCTCTGTAGTAGTTTATACCGGTTGTATACAGTTCTAAAGCGTCTGATGCACTGCGCCCATTCCATGGGTCTGCTGATGCATGAGCCGCCTGACCAAAAAATTCTACTTTAAAATCTACTAAAGCTAAAGAGCTTTGCACATCGGCTTCTGTATTAGCTCCGGGGTGCCAGCTTAAGTTAACATCTACATCATCCCAAAGCCCCTCTCTAACCATCCAAATTTTACCAAAGAACTTTTCTTCTGCCGGCGTACCAAAAAACTTAACTGTACCGGTTAGTTTGCCGGCTTCTATAAGTTCTTTAACGGCAATTGCAGCTCCCAGACTTCCGGCACCAAATAAATTATGACCGCAACCGTGTCCGGCAGCTCCTTCTTTTAATGGGTCTTTAGTGGGTTTTGCTTTTTGCGAAATTCCGGGGAGTGCATCAAACTCACCCAAAACACTTATAACAGGTTTTCCCGAGCCATATGTAGCTACAAAAGCAGTAGGCATACCGGCAACGCCACGCTCAACTATAAATCCATTTTTTTCGGCATACGATGCAAGAAGTTCTGAAGAGTTGTGCTCTCTAAAGGCCTCTTCTGCCAAAGCCCAAATAGAATCACTTATTGCTATTAAATTAGCCTTGTGTTTTTCTACAGAAGCAATTATTGCTTGTTTGTTTTTTGATAATTTTTTTTGAGGAAATACTAATGCAGTAGTGAGCATGCAAAGTACAAGCATGCTATATTGAAACATTTTCATAACGATGGTTTTGGTTTCTTTAAAGATACTATATTTTGTAAAACACCAAAACCTTTATTGCTGTAGGGCTTCTTTGTACACTTTTAAACAACGTTCTCGGGCTTTTTTATGATCTACAATAGGAGTAGGGTAGGTAAGCTCCTGAAACTCCGGGACCCATTTTTTAATGTAGTTAAGATTTTTATCAAATTTTTGTAGCTGGGTTGTTGGGTTAAATATTCTAAAATACGGTGCAGCATCTACACCACATCCGGCCACCCATTGCCAATTACCTACATTACTGGCCATTTCGTAATCAAGTAGCTTTTGGGCAAAATAGGCTTCGCCCCAACGCCAATCTATTAATAAGTGTTTGCATAAAAAACTGCCTACCACCATTCTAACTCTATTATGCATATAACCGGTTTGGTTTAATTCTCGCATTCCGGCATCAACCAAAGGATATCCGGTTTTGCCTTTACACCAAAGTTCAAACTCTTTTTCGTTGTTACGCCATTGTATAGCATCGTATTGTGGTTTAAAGCTTTTATGAACCGTATCGGGAAAATGCCATAAAATTTGCATAAAAAATTCTCGCCAAATAAGCTCGTTTAAAAAGGTTTGTTTTTTAAATGAATACGCTTTTTTTACTACTTGACGAATACTAACAGTACCAAAACGTAAATGCGGACTTAATTTTGAGGTGCCGTTTAATGCAGGAAAATCACGTGTCTCGGCATAATTTTCTATTAAATCATCATGTATTGTATAAGGTTGTACCTCTTGTTTAGATTGCTTAAAACCAAGCTCTTTTAATGTAACATTTTGCTGTGGGGCGTTTTTATAAAAATTATTGCTTAAAGAATTTATATCATGATTATAAACACAACTGTCTGTAAAAGCCTGTTTCCAAGCTTTCATGTACGGAGTGTACACTATGTAAGGTGAGCCGTCTTGCTTAACTATTTGATTTTTATGAAAAATAACTTGGTCTTTATAGCTTTTAAAGGCTATACCATGAGATTGTAATAATTTCTCTATTCTGTTGTCTCGTTGTATGGCATAAGGCTCGTAGTCTGTGTTAGTATAAACAGCTTTAACGGAGTAAGTTGCTATTATTTTTTTAAAAACATTGTATGGAGTTCCATTATATAAGTGTATAGTGCTATTATATTTTTTCTCTAAGGTTTGCTTTAGTTGATGTAATGTGTTGTAAATAAAAGTTACACGAGCATCATCTTTAGGTAGCGAATCAAGAATTTCTGTATCGAAAATAAAAATAGGTAACATATTTTTGTTTTCTTTGAGCGCATAATGCAAACCAACGTTATCGGTTAGTCGTAAATCTCTTCTAAACCAAAAAAGTGTAATAGGAGTGTTTTTCATACTTACAAAGTTCCAAAAAGCAATTTGAGTTTATTGGCTCTATATTCAAAAATTTCTTCCAGTTTTGGTTTTACAATTATAGGATGCACCATTTTACCCAATATACCTAACGGAATTTTATAATGCACAAGATCTTCTATTAAAACCCCGCCATCTATAGCCTTAAAAAAGTGTTTATGATGCCACATGCTGTAGGGTCCAAAACGTTGCTCATCAACAAAATAAGTGTTGGGTATAACATGTGTTATTTCTGTAACCCATTTAGTTTTTATGCCTAAAACAGGTGTAACAATGTACTCTATTATTTGTCCCGGGTACATTGCTCTATCTGCTCCGGATATAATATTAAACCCCATATAATCTGGGGTAATAACTTTTAAGTTTTTAGGATCTGAAAAAAATTGCCAAGCTTCCGGCAATGATATAGGTAGTTTTTGCTTTTTGTGTAACGAATAAAGTTTCATGTAAACAAAAGGGTTAAGGTTTAATGTGTACCATGCCATTATCTATTTTAAAAATCTGTCCGGATATAGCTTTCGCATCATCAGACAATAAATAATTAGCCATAACAGCTACTTCTTGTGGTTGTAATATGTTTTTTAGCGGATGTCTGTTCTTTATGTTTTCAATGGCTTTCTCGTTTCTAAGAATTTTAGAAGCCAAAGTAGTATTGGTAATGGTAGGAGCAATTGCATTTACCCTTATTGTTGGAGAAAATTCTGCAGCTAATGATTTTGTTAGTCCTTCTACTGCACTTTTAGCTGTAGCTACACTAGCATGAAAAGGCATCCCTAATGCAGTGGCTACAGTACTAAACAAAAGTATAGCCGGGTTGTTGCCTTTTTGTAAAACCGGTAAATAATGTTGTATTGTTTTTACAGCACCAATTACATTAATCTCTAAATCTTCTCTAAACTCATCAAGCGATAATCTGATTATGGGTTTTAAATTAATACTACCCGGGCAGTAAACTAAACCGTCTGCAATTGGTATCTCAGGCAAAGAATCGGTGAGTATATTGCAGGAATAATATGTTATGTTATTGGACTGGATTTCGGGTTTTGTTCGGCTAATAACTACAACTTTGTGCGTGCTTGAAAGTAACGTTGTAAGCGCTAAACCAATTCCTTTGCTACCTCCAACAATTATAATGGTTTTCATAGTTAAACAGTTAACGGAGCACCTTTAAGGCGCTTTTCTATTTTACGTTTAATAACCGTTAACCGTTTCATGAGCTCCATTAAATTAGCGTCTTTAGTTTTTTTGTAGATTTCGTTTACACCTAAAATTAAATCCCTAGCTTCTCTGGCTGCTTTAATTCTGTCGCTAGTTGTTTTTAACGATTTTTTGCGCTTTTCAAAAAGCAATGCTTTTTCTACTATTTCCATAACCTAACTATTTATAAAGTTTTGTAATTCAGTTATTTTATCAGGTTTATTAAAATCTCCACCATAGTAAGCAGTAACGGTAGATGAGGTATCGTCTTTAACACCTCTAGATGCCACACATAAATGCTTTGCATCTATAATTACAGCTACATGAGGTGTTTTTAAAGTGTTTTTGAGCTCTTCTGCAATTTGGTTGGTTAAACGTTCTTGTACTTGTGGTCTTTTAGCATAATATTGTACAACTCTGTTAAGTTTAGATAGGCCAATTACTTTATTATTGGCAATGTAAGCTACATGCGCTTTACCAATTATAGGCACAAAGTGGTGCTCACAGTTTGAGTAAAAAGTGATGTTTTTTTCTACCAACATTTTATGGTATTGGTACTTGTTTTCAAACAGCGTAACTTTAGGCTTGTTTTTTGGATTTAACCCAGAAAATATCTCATCTACATACATTTTTGCTACTCTTTCTGGAGTGCCACGTAGTGAATCGTCGGTAAGATCTAGGCCTAACACATCCATTATTTCTGCAAATAAATAAGCTATTTCTTTCTTTTTTTGCTCATCTGTTTTTATAAAAGCATCTTTCTTTAAAGGAGTATTTACAGACGTTGCAATATGATTATCGCCAATATCAGCAACAGATTGCCTATTTTCTTGATTGTTTTTTTCTGATTGAATTGTTGTATAGTTTAATAACATAATTTACAGTTGTAAAGGTTTTTAAATAGCTGCTTGCTTACTAAAAAAAAGCATTCTTTGATGTAAAATCTTTTTAATAAAAGCCTTGTTATCTCCTAACGCTTTTGCACTTTTAAATTGAATAAATTTACCTTGGGCGTGAATACTTAAGCCATTATTTTTATAAATAACTAACTGTCTGTACGGAATTGCCCAGGTGTATGTTTTTAAGCCTTTATTTATATGTACTAAAAGCCCTCCGGGTCTGAGCTCAAAATTTGCGTAATTAATATCTGATACTTTGTTGAGTAAGTAATTTAGATTAGGACTTACATTAGAAATTATTAAACGTTTAGAACCTATACCTCTCATTCTAAATCGTTTTAGCAGGGTATAGGGTTTCCCTACTAAATCATTAATTAGCTGTTCTGTTTCTTTGTCGGTATATGTGGTGTTAAATACCATTTAGTTGTTTTGTTTAATCAAATGTACAAAATGTTTAACAAAATAAACTAAAGCTTAAACAAAAAATTAACATTTAAAAATTAAAAATGAGGTTGTTAGAAAAAAGAAGTGTAGAAAAAAAAAGCTTATTTGGTTAGCTGATTAATCATTCCGTTAAAAACAAACCAGTGAAACGGACTAACCAGATACCAATACAGTCTTCCTGCCAAACCAAGAGGTCTAAAAGTTGCTGTTTGAATTAGCGTGTTTTGCTCTATTTTAAATTCCAGCCATGCTTCTCCGGGAAGTTTCATTTCGGCATATAAGAGTAGTTTTCCATTTTTCTTATCGGCAAAAATCACACGCCAAAAGTCTAAAGCGTCACCAACATTTAGTTCGATAGGATTTGTTCTTCCTCTTCTTAAACCTATACCTCCAAAAAGCTTATCTATAATACCTCTTGCCTTCCATAAAAAAGTACCGTAATACCAGCCATTATCTCCGCCAATAGACCATATTTTTTTAATAACAGCTTCTTTATTTTGTATTGGTTTCTTTTTAGTATCTTTAAAGCAGCCATATGTTGGTACATTTATAAATTGGTGTGCTTTGTCTTGTATTTCTCCACTAATAAAGGAATCTTTCCAGCTTGAGATAATACTGTTTTGCTCTATTTTTTTGAAAGCTAATTTTACAGCTTCTACATAAGTTATGGGTTTAACAGATAGTATTTTGTTGATGTTGCTTGGTTTTCCTATTATCTGTACACCCATACTATTTACAAGCGTACCAGCCAGTTTAAACGAAGTAGAAGTAACAAAATATAACCAATACGATGATAGTTTAGGAGTCATTACCGGCACTGTAATTATAATTCTTTTGAGCTTTCTAATTTTAGCAAACTCCAGTAGCATTTGTTTGTAAGTTAATATTTCCGGGCCGAAAATATCAAACGACTTATTGTACAATTTTTCATTTCCGGCTGCTCCGGTTAAATACTGTAGTACATCTCTAATAGCAATGGGTTGCGTTTTAGTATTTAACCATTTAGGCGCAATCATTATTGGAAGCTTTTCTACAAGGTCTCTTATAATTTCAAAAGAAGAACTGCCGGATCCTACAATGATACCTGCTCTAAAAGTTGTTAATGCATAGTTGGTTGCCTTAAGCGTACTTTCAACATTTTTTCGTGAAGCTAAATGTTTAGACAACTTTGTGTCGTTTGTAATTCCGCTTAAGTAAATAACTTGTTGCGTTTGGGTTTGCTCAATACAATTTTTAAAGTTATGAGCGCATTTTTCTTCTAACGCCTCAAAATTATTACTGGAATTAGACATGGAGTGTATAAGATAGTAGGCAACATCAATATTTTTTGGGATAGTATGCAGTGTGTGTGGTTTTAAAAAATCTGCTTCAACTACCGTAATATTTTTATCTTCTACAAAATCTCTATCTGCACGTGCTAAATCTCTAACAACAGCATACACATGATGCCCCTTGTGTGCCAATAAAGGAATAAGACGTTTACCAATATAACCCGTTGCTCCGGTAACTAAAATGTTCACTTTATGTTTAATTAAAATTACATAAAGTTAAACAAAAAATATTAATAAGGCCGTTAGTTTAACAACATTGCTTGTCTTTAACTAATTTACATGAAGAAACGGCTAAGATTGCTCCAACTATTGGGGCTGTTAAATAAACCCATAAATAAGATATGTGTCCGGAAAATAGTGCCGGTGCCAAAGAACGAGCCGGATTCATAGAAGCTTTTGTTACCGGGCCGGCAAACATGGCTTCTAATAAAATTACGCCTCCAACTGCAATTGCTGCCATAGTACCAATTTCTTTACTTCCGGTAGAAACGTTTATAATAACAACCATTAGCATGAAGGTTAGTAAAAGCTCTACAATAAAGAGTTTGTACCAAGAAAAATTTTCTGCCGGATAGGTTGCACCAAACGAAGTGCTTTCAGGAAATAAAAACCAGAGTATTGCTATTGCTATAAATGCACCAATTACTTGTGCAGTAATGTATTGCGGAACATTTTTCCAATCAAATTTTTTGGCATATGCAAATGCAATCGTTACTGCCGGGTTAAAGTGGGCTCCCGAAATTTCTCCGTAAGCGTAAATCATTGCCATTACAATAAGTCCCCATGTAATAGCTATACCAACATGACCAATAGCCCCATTATAAACTTCATTAATGGTCATTGCACCACATCCGCAAAAAACCATAGAGAATGTGCCAAGGCACTCAGCATAATACTTTTTCACACTTAAAAGAGGTTAAAAATTTGGGCAAAGATACCTTTTTTAATTTAAGGATTTATTAACAAGTATAGTGTGGCTAAATGCGTAATTTTAACATTTATAAAAGGGCAACTTTATTGCCTGAATTATTAACTACAAAGAAACACTAACAAAAAATCAACTACAATGAAAAGAGTGCTTATTTTTTTAAGTTTTGTAATGGCATCAGCTACCATGAGTGCCCAAATACAAACACCACAACCCAGCCCGTTTTCTAAAATAGAACAGAAAGTGGGACTAACCGATGTAACCATAGAGTATTCTAGGCCATCTGTTAAAGGACGAACAATTTTTGGCGATTTAGTGCCTTACGGAAAGCTTTGGAGAACCGGAGCTAATGCCAATACTAAAATTACTTTTAGTGATGATGTAACAGTTGCCGGCACTAAATTAAAAGCAGGGAGCTATGCAATTTATACAATCCCTAATGAAACATCTTGGGATGTTATTTTTTACTCTGATGCAAATAATTGGGGATTACCAAGAGAATGGGATGATGCTAAGGTAGCTGCAAAAGCTACTGTAGAGGTGCACGATATTCCTTTTTCTGTTGAGACGTTTACTATTGATATAAATAACATTACCAATAGTACTGCTACAATTGATATGATTTGGGAAAAAACCTATGTGGCAATCCCGTTTAGCGTTCCTACAGATGCTAAAGTATCTAAAAGTATAGAGACCGTTATGAATGGGCCATCTGCCAACGATTATTATGCTGCAGCTGTTTATTATTTACAAGAAGGAAAAGATATTAATAAAGCTAAAATGTGGATTGATAAAGCTGTAGAGCTAACTAAAGATCAGCCTCGTTTTTGGTATTTACGTCAGCAATCACTTATTTATGCCAAGGCAGGTGATAAAAAAGGAGCTATAGAAGCAGCCAAAAAATCATTGGCAGCAGCAGAAGCAGCAGGCAATGCAGATTATGTAAAAATGAATAAAGACTCACTTAAAGAGTGGGGCGCTATGTAATAACATAAGCATTAAAATTAAAAATAAAAGCTCGGTTTTTAACCGAGCTTTTTTTATGCTGTTTGTGCTTTTTTACCACTAAATAATTGTAATAAGAAGGCTAAAATAATCACCATAGTGCATCCTATAAAGTTAAGCCATAAATACCCAATTTTTTCATCAACATATATAAATTGGTAGTATATAAAGAAAATTACCAGTTGTGTTATTACAGCTGCCCAGAATACCGCACTACCTTTAATTTGTTTAAAAAAGAAAGCCAACAAGAATATACCTAAAACATTACCATAAAATACAGAACCAATAATATTTACCAATTGAATTAAATTGTCTATTAACGACCCAAAATTTGCAAACAGTATGGCAATAATTCCCCAGAAAAAAGTAAACCACTTAGAGGCTTTTACAAAATGCTTTTCGTCTTTAGGTTGTTTTTTATTTCGTTTGTATAAATCTATTGCTGTTATGGAGCCAAGTGCATTAAGTTCTGAAGCTGTAGAAGACATTGCTGCAGATAGTATAACGGCTAATAACAAACCTATTAAACCTTTAGGTAGATTGTGTAAAATAAAGTGAATAAACACATAATCTTTATCGTTAGTTTCTACAGCTGCATTAGCTTTTTCAATCAAAGCTTTTGCTGCTTCACGATTTTCACGTTCTTTTTTGTTAATAGTCATTATATGTTGTTTGGCCGTAACAGTTGCCGAATATTCTTTTACATCTAATGCTGTAGAAAACTGTTGTTGAGCAATTTTTTTCTCTATCTCGAGCTTTTTATGTTCTTCTTGAAGTTTTTTATAATCTTGAGCATATTCAGAATTTAAAACAGCTTCTGTTGCTGCAGGATTAAAATTTAAAGGAGAGCTGTTGTATTGGTAAAATACAAATACCATAACGCCTACAAGCAGAATAAAAAACTGCATGGGGACTTTTAAAATCCCGTTAAAAATTAATCCTAACTGACTTTCTCTTACCGATTTTCCTGATAGATAACGTTGAACTTGGCTTTGGTCTGTACCAAAGTAAGAGAGTGCAAGAAAAAAACCACCGGTAATACCACTCCAAAATGTATAGCGACTTTTAGTATCAAACGAAAAATCTAGGATGTTAAGCTTTTCGTTTGCACCAGCAATTTTTAAGGCTTTGTTAAACGTAATATCATTAGGTAAATAACTTAAAATAAGGTAAAAAGCAATAAACATCCCTGTCATAATCACAAACATTTGTTGCTTTTGGGTTACGCTTACTGCACGAGTACCTCCGGTAACGGTATAAATAATAACGAGCGTACCGATAATTAGGTTTAACGTTTTTAAATCCCATCCTAAAACAGCCGATAAAATTATAGATGGTGCAAATATGGTTATACCGGCAGCAAGACCTCGCTGAACTAAGAACAGGAGTGCTGTTAAGGTTCTGGTTTTTAAATCAAACCGTTGTTCTAAAAACTCGTAGGCGGTATAAACTTTTAATTTGTGGTAAATAGGAATAAACACTACACAAATAACAATCATGGCAAGTGGCAACCCAAAATAAAACTGCACAAAGCCCATACCATCGTGAAATGCTTGCCCGGGAGTAGATAAAAACGTAATTGCGCTTGCTTGCGTTGCCATAACAGATAAACCAACGGTCCACCATTTGGCAGTATTCCCGCCAAGAACATAATCTTTTACGTTTTTATTTTCTCGTGTTTTATAAGCTCCGTAGCCTACAATAAATAGGAGTGTTCCGGTTAAAATAAACCAATCTAATAGTTCCATTATCTGTTACCTGTCATTATTAAATAAAAAACAATAATGTAGAGAGTGTTCAGTATTAAAACAATAGTGTACCATTTATTCCATTTTAACTTATCGGTCATAAGCTATCCTTTTATGTTTTCTTTTTTTACTTGGTTGTTCCCTATAGAGAGCATGTTTGCAAAGAGTTTAAAAGCACCCGGAACACCTGCTGGAAGCTCTCTAAAAAAGCTCAATCCGGTATAAATATAATAACCTTTTCCGTAAGGAGCTACTAACAAGCTTCCTTGCTTTGGTGATTCTCCTTTATCGTACATTTCTAAAATAGGGGTGTAGTTTGAGTCCCATTTATTCGGAAAATAAAGTCCACGTTCTTGAGTCCATCCATCAAAATCTTTCTCGGTAATTTTATTTGGAAAGTTAACTAAAGAATGTTGTTTGTTTAAAATAGTAACCGGCGAATTTTCTTGTGTAACACGGTCTCTGGATATTGTAAGCGGATACGGAGGCATTACATCTACACCGCGTCTTCCTGAAGTATTATATTGTACAATTAAGTTACCGCCATTTTTTACATATTCTAACAACATAGGTTGTTTAAAAGGAAGCTCTTCTACAACATTGTATGCTCTAATTCCCACCACAATAGCATCAAATCGAGCTAAATATTCGGGAGTAATTGTTTTAGGATCTAATATAACTACGTTGTAACCAATTTGACGTAGACTCTCAGGAACCTGATCGCCGGCACCCATAATATAGCCGATATTTTCTCCTGCTTTATTAATATTTAATCTAACCACTTTAGCCTTAGCCGGCAATAAAACAGACTGTTTTGGTATGTGATCGTAATCAATCTCTATAAGCTCTTTACTATAGTTTTGATTGTTAAACGTTACTTGCGGATATATATATCCTTCACTCTCATTTTCAGGTGGGGTTAATGTAAATAGAGCAGTAGTTTGATTGCCTTTGTCTTTAATAGTATACGAGATTTTATTTGGACTTACTTGCCATCCTTCCGGTACATTAATACTTACCGTGCCATTTGCGTTACCAGCTAGCGCTTTAACGGTAACAGGCACTTGTTTTGAGCCATTAGAAAACACAAGTACTTTATTGGCTACAGATACACTAACAGGAGGTAAAACTTGAAAAGGTTCATACAACTCTCCTTTATCCGGTTTAGAGAACCTGTAAACTACGTCTTTTTTAATCGGTATTAGTTCATCGTCAATTTTTAAATTAAAAATAACCGACACAGGTCTTGGAGATTCCGATTTTCCAATAAGGGTCATGTCAGACACTTTATACATTCCCAAGCTTCCGGCTTCTGTTAGCCAATACGGAGCAGAATAAGGATGATTTTCAGGGAGTGAAACGGTTAGTTTAAAAGTATTGCGCTCGTTATTTTGTAATTGGGTATTTATGTTTTCTTGCTTATTTGTAGGTAATACAGTTACACTATTTAAAAAAATAGATGCAGGGCTACGATTAACAGCTTCTAAATTAACTGTAAATGTAGCTCCGGGAATAGTATTAGATTCTGTACTGGTTGCTTCTAAATATAATCCTGTAACAGCTTCTATAATAGTGGTTATCTCTTTAGTTTTTAATGCTCTCCAATAAGGATCTTCTAATTGTTTAATTAAACTATAAGCTTTTACTAAATCCGATAAATGTTCTGAAGGATTAATAAAATTAAATTCTTTCTCTACTTTATGCAAAATAGCTGCTATTGCTTTACCGCCCTTAACTCTTGTCCAAGTAGTATTAATACCATCAAAAATATTGTTTTTGTCTTGAGGCAAATCACCTTTTAAAAGTTCAACATATTCATCTTGCGTACCTCTAACACTTAGCCTCCCAAACCCTTGGCATAGATGCTGGCTGCTAGCTATAGCTGCAATTTCATTATTAGACAATCCTTTAAACGGATAATAAACTCCAACATCCATTTTTAGCATGTTAGATTTATCTGCTTTTTCAAAATTTTCAGGGCTTCCGTAAAACCACCAAGAGGTATTAAAAAACAAACGCTTTGGTTGCCATGGTTTTGTGTGCTTTAGTTGCTCGGGGTAAACATTTTTATCTCCTGCCAAATCAAAAGCTTCTAAACTTAACATTGCCGAAGAGGTATGATGACCGTGTGTAGAGCCGGGAGTTCTGTGGTTAAAACGGTTAATAATAATATCGGGTTTAAAAGTTCTAATTGCCCAAACCACATCTGCAAGCACCTTGTCTTTGTCCCAAATGCTTAACGTTTCGTCCGGGTGTTTAGAGTATCCAAAATCGTTTGCTCTTGTAAATAATTGTTCACCACCATCAACACGTCTTGCGGCCAAAAGTTCTTGTGTACGTAAAACACCTAAAAGCTCTCTTAGCTCTGGGCCAATTAAATTTTGACCACCATCTCCTCGGGTGATAGATAAATAAGCGGTTCTGGCTTTAACATTGTTGGATAAATACGATATAAGTCTTGTGTTTTCATCATCCGGATGTGCTGCCACATAAAGCGCAGTGCCTAAAAAGTTTAGTTTTTGTATGGCATGATGTATCTCTGAAGGAGTTAATTTTTTGGGAGCTTGAGCAAAGGTTTGCGCAAAACAAAACAGTATTCCAAAAAAGAATACGATAACTTTTTGCATGGCGGTGGTTTTTGGTTTATTTCAAATATATAAAGAATAAAAGCCTTGGTTGTTTTTTTAAATAATCTTTAACAATACAATGTAAGTTACTCAGAGTAATTAAACTGAATCTGAACCATCGTCTGTTTGACCGTATTTTTCGAGCAAAACAACACCTTTTTGTAATAATAGGTTATTAGGATAGGTAATAAGCTCACCATCGTCTGTACGTAGATTTATATGAAAAGCTTTTATATCTTCTATGATTGTTTCATTAGGAAAATCTTTGTCTTGAATTCTAATTCTATCACCAATCTTGTAAGGGAAAGAGAAAAATAAAATTACTCCCGATGTTACATTGCTTAAAATAGACCACTGTGCAAATAATGCCACTCCAATTACGGCAAAAATAGACGATAAGAGTAAACCAATATCTTTATAATCTACACTCCAAATAATACTTAAAACGGCAAGGCTAATTACTATAAATGTAATATTAACATATTTAATAATAAGCCGTGTTCTTACTTTGTTAAGATCGCTTATTTTACCTACTCGTCTAATAGTTTGTACTACTAAATAATGGGTAATAAGTAAAACTATTAAGAGTAATATAGTCTGTAACAGCTCGTCTCTGTAAGTAACTAAAAAAGCATCCATATGTTTATAAACCTAAGGTGTCTCGCAAAGATACATGAGAAGTAGCATTTTTTTGCCAATACGGAAGTTTAATTGTTTTAATTTTTGTAGCGGTTGATGTAAGAAGTTTTGCATTCGATGCAAACCCGCTTTTATAAGTTTCTTCCCAGCCGGTAATGGTATATGGAAAATTAGGTTCAAAAAATATTTTTAAAGATCGCACCAGGTCTTTGTACACAATAGCGTAGGTGGCTATGGTATCTGTAACTTCTAAAGAAGCGGTAGCATTGTAGGGTTTAATAGCAACATGTTTTAGCCTGCTAAACGCTAAAGAAGGGATAATTTTAATTTCTCCGGTTGGTAAACTTTCGGGATCAACTCTTAGTTTAGTCCAGATTTCATTTTCAAGAACATGTTTTTCAACTTTAAATAAAGTATCTGCTTCCGATTCAAAATACGAGTGAAGTTCTACTTCAAAATCATCTCTATTATTAAGTTGCGTATAAACGTGTCCGCACCATTCTTGAATAGAAGCCGATACTTTTAAAGCATGACTGTTATTAGATACCGGATAAAAAGTGCTAGATAGTATGCTGTACGGATAAATACCTGTTAAAAAATTGGTTGTTTTATTAAGTTTTAAAACCGATGTACTCTCTTTACTTACCTTGTTGGCCTTAACTTGTTTGGTTTTTAAAAAGGGTTCTGTAACGTAAATTAAAACGGCGTTACCTGCTCTAAGCTCTCCATATCTGGCTTGCTGAATTTTGTACGATGTAAGCTCTGCATTACCATCATACCAGTAAGCCTTAAAATCATTAGTTAAAGATGTAGCTTTTACACCGGATTTATTTTCGTGCTTTACAGCTTCAGTTTTAACTGCATCGTTTTTTTGGCATGAAACAAAGAATAGTATAAATGCAAAAATGTAAATGCAAAAGTGTTTTGTGTAGTGTTTTACCCTCATGTTTTAGTAGTTTGTTTAAAAATACAAATTACTTAGGGCGTAACCATACTCATTAACGTTTTGTAAACAAGATGTAACGGAAGCCCCATTACATTAAAATAAGAGCCTTCTATTTTACTAACGCCCACAAAACCAATCCATTCTTGAATGCCGTATGCTCCAGCTTTATCAAAAGGTTTGTAAGTATCTACATAAAAAGTTATTTCATCTGTAGTTAATTCTTTAAAAGTAACATTTGTTGTAGCATTTACAGTTTTTTGCAGCTTTTTGGTAGTAAAACAAACCGATGTAATTACTTGGTGTGTGGTGTTAGATAGTGATTGTAACATTTGTATGGCATGCTCTCTTGATGTTGGTTTCCCGAGGGCTTGATTGTTATGCCAAACAATAGTATCAGATGTAACAACTAGTTCGTTGTCTTTTAAAGAATCTTTAAAGGGGAGCGATTTTAGCTGTGCTAAATAGTCTGATATTTCACTTTTTTTTAAACGCTCCGGATAAACTTCGTCAACCGGTTTAACTATAACTTTAAAATCTACCCCTAAATCTTTAAATAGTTGTTGTCTTCTGGGCGAGCCGGAGGCCAGTATTATTTGATAGTTTTTAAGTTTTTCTTTAAGCATAAAAACTACAATTAATCGTATTTAGCATCAAAATTAGTATTCCATTTACCTTGTACTTTTAGTACTTGCTCTATAACATCTCTAACACAGCCTTTACCTCCTTTTTTGTGTGATACATATTTGCTTATATCTTTAATTTCCGGAGCAGCATCGTTAGGGCAACACGGTAAACCAACCATTTGCATTGCAGGTAAATCAGGAATATCATCACCCATATACAATACGTTTTCGGGTTTTATGTTGTAAATATCAAAATACTCATCTAATTTTTCGGTTTTATGGTGTACACCAAGGTAAATATCAGTTACTCCCAAACCTTTTAAGCGTGCTCTAACACCTTCATTACTCCCTCCGGAGATTATACAAACATTATATCCTTTTTGTATAGCAGTTTTAAGGGCATACCCATCTTTTAAATTCATGTTTCTAAGCTGTTGCCCATCAGTAGTAATAATTATGGTGCCGTCGGTTAATACACCATCTACATCAAACACAAACGTGGTAATATGTTCTAAATACTCTTTATAGCTTTTTTCTTCCATAGGTTTCTTGAATAGAGTGGGTAAGTAAATTGTATATTTCTTTTTGCGAAATAAATTTTAATGCCTCTACGTGTTTTTGTATTGTTTTATTGTCAAATCGTTTTGCGGGTCCAGTTTGTGCTTGATACGGACCTAATTGTAGCGCCTTTTTAGCAGTCTCTTCAATTAGTGGTTCTAAAATGGTAAACGGCACTTTGTTATCTACACAAATTTCAAAAGCAATATGATATAAATGATTCACAAAGTTATTTACAAAAACAGCTGCTAAATGTAATGCTTGTCTTTGTTCAGAATTAATATAGTGTACGTGTTCAGAGATTGCTTTGGCAAGGGTGTCTAACTTATTTAGCTCATCTTCTGTTTCTGCTTCAAGACAAATAGGGACCGATTTAATATTAACCGGGAAAGACTTAGAAAATGTTTGAAGCGGGTAGAACACCCCTTTTTTATGTTTTGAAGCAATGGCCGATAAAGGAGCACTACCCGAAGTGTGCACTACTAAACCGGTATTAGGAGTAATTTGCTCTGTAACTTCTTGTATAGCATCATCAGATACACAAACCACATACAAATCAGCAGGTTTTAATGCATTTAAATCGTTAGTTACCGGAATTCCCAGTTTATTTATAGGGTGTTTTTTTAACGATCGGCTGTATTGTTGAATAACAGTAGCTACACCACTTTGGTGAATTGCCGGCAATAAATGGTTAGCTATATTTCCTGATCCTAAAATTACAACCTTTAACATAGGGGCTAAAATACAGTATTTTTTTTCAACAAAAAGGCTCAAAAACTAAGTATTGTGTACTTTTACCGCTATGAAAAAGCAGTTAAAAAATAAAGAAGCAGTAGCTTTATTAGTGCATACATTTTATAATAAAATTAGAAAAGATTCTGAGTTAGGCCCCATATTTAATGGTATGATAACTGATTGGGATGCGCATTTAAACAAGTTAACAGACTTTTGGTGTAAGCAATTGTTTATTTCTAATTCTTACGATGGTAACCCAATAGAAGTTCATAGAAAAGTTGATGCATTTGCAGAATACCAAATAAACCAAAATCATTTTGGTGTTTGGTTAAACTATTGGGTAGCAACGTTAGATGAACTTTTTGAAGGCGAAGAAGTTTTTATTTTAAAAACCAGAGCGCGAAAAATGGCAAGCTTTATACATATAGATATTTTTAAAAACAGACCGGTAAAATAGAACATACCCCTAAATCAGAAAGGCAACTTAAAAAGTTGCCTTTCGTCAAAAAATCAATAACCTAAACAAAAACTTAATAATGAGATTTATGCACAGGATACTGTTACCGAGTGGGTGTGCCCACCACCGGCAGTTGAACTTACGGTTATTGATTGATTGCTTTTTAAACTTGTAAAATGAGAAGCAGTGAGCGTAACAGAATGGTCATGCCCAGATGTTCCCTTAATAGAATATGTTTTCTCTACACCGGCATCAACATCATCTTTAGAGATAGTTAACGTATGCCCATGATTACCACTAATTGAGCTTGCCGTTGCTCCGTTAGCTAAGCAATCTCCTTGAGAATTGGGTGGAGGAGGCGTGTTGTTTTCATCATCGTCTGATGAGCTAGAACAGCTAAGTAAAGAATAAGCAGGAATACTCAATAAAAGTAATCCTCCAATTTTCTTTAAAAAACTTTTTCGGTTCATTGCAATTGGTTTTGGTGGTTAATGCTTGTTTGTAATAGTCTCATATATAGTCTGTTAAACAAAAAAATCCTTACAGTGTAACTAATAACATTTTTTTAACTATTCTAAGCAAGTACATGGGTAGGGCTTTCTAAGTAAAATACTGTATATTTGCACCCTGAAAAACAGCTACAAAGGCACATACTTATGCAAACACTTAAAAATATTTTGTTTTCTACACGTTTAATGGCCATCTTATTTGTAATTTTTGCTACTGCTCTCGCTTTCGGAACTTTTATAGAAAGCTGGTATAGCACAGAGACAGCCAGAATATGGATTTACAATGCGTGGTGGTTTGAAGCCATAATGGGCTTTTTTGTAATAAATTTTATTGGAAACATTAAGCGTTATCAATTACTTAAAAAAGAGAAGTGGCCTATTTTAGTATTACACCTTTCTTGGATACTTATTATTCTTGGTGCCTTTGTTACTCGCTACATTAGTTATGAGGGGATGATGCCTATTCGTGAAGGGAATTCATCTAACTTTTTTCTATCAGATAATACGTATTTAACAGTTTTTGTAGATGGTGAGGTAGATGGGCAATTACAACGAAAATCATTACAAGATAAAATCTTAGTTACTCCGGAAGCTATTAAAAGCAGCCTCCCTTGGAAGTCTGACTTTAAAGGACAGCCATTTACCATTAGTTATGCGGGTTTTATTGATGGAGCAGAAAAAGGGTTGGTTCCTGATAGTAATGGTGAACCATATTTAAAAATAGTAGAGTCTAGCGGAGGTTCTCGTCATGATCATTATCTAAAAGATGGCGAAATAGCTAGTATTCATAATGTATTATTTGCCTTAAATAAACCCACAAACGGAGCAATTAACATAAACACTAAAGACAGTTTATATACAATTAGCTCTCCTTTTGAGGGGACTTATTTAAAAATGGCAACACAACAACAAGGAAATGTTGTTAAAGATTCTGTACAGCCTTTGCATTTACGTTCTCTTTACAATTTAGCCGGAATGCAATTTGTAATACCAGATAGCATTGTAGTTGGTAAATACGAAGTTGTTCCGGTAGCCAACAAAGAAGAAGCCATACAAGATGCTTTGGTATTAAATATAACTACAAACAATCAGACCAAGCAGGTTAAAGTTTTAGGAGGTAAGGGTACTATTAATGAACCAACAGAGGTAACCATTGGTAACTTAGAGTTTAAAATTAACTATGGCTCTATCAGGCACGAACTACCTTTTAGTTTACACTTAAACGATTTTATAGCCGAAAAATATCCCGGAACAGAAAAGGGATACTCTTCATTTATGAGTAAAGTAACGGTACAAGACCCAGACGGTTCTTTTGATTACGATATTTACATGAATCACGTTTTAGATCATAAAGGTTATCGTTTTTTTCAGGCTCAATTTGATCCTGATGAAAAAGGAACTATACTCTCTGTAAATCATGATTTCTGGGGAACATGGATTAGCTATATTGGTTATTTCTTATTGTTTGGCGGATTAATGGCAATTATGTTTGTAGGCGATACCCGTTTTAAAGATTTAAGCAAGATGTTAGAAAAGGTTAGACAAAAAAAGGCAACTTTAACCATTATAGCCTTTTTGTTTACTGTAATAGGATATGGGCAAAGTTCAGATTCTCATAGTCATAACCTATTGCCAACAGCCCAACAAGTAGATTCGCTGCTAAAAGTTACAACAGTAAGTAAAGAACATGCTGCAGCCTTTGGAGAGTTGGTTATACAAGATGATGGCGGAAGAATGAAACCCGTTCATACATTTTCATCAGAATTATTAAGAAAACTATACAAGGGCAATGAATTTAAAGAATTAGATGCTAACCAAGTATTGCTTTCTATGATGCAAAGCCCGGCGCTTTGGTACAACATAGATTTTATTTACATCACAAAAAAGAACGATAGTATTCGGAAAGTAATAGGCGTTCCTACAGATAAAAAATATGTAAAAGCTACCGATTTCTTTACTGAAACTGGAAACTATAAATTGGCGCCTTATTTACAAGAAGCATACGCAACAAATACGCCTAATCAATTTCAAAAAGCTTTTAAAGAGTTTGATTTAAAATTAGGGTTGCTTAACAGGGCATTAAGCGGTGAAATTCTTAAAATATACCCGCTACCTAATCATGAAAACAATAAATGGATTTCCAGAACAGAGTTTAACACAGGGCAATTTCAAGTTTCCGATTCACTTTATGCAAACTTTATCAGAAACTCTATTCCGTTTTATTTAATGACATTGCGTCAGGCAAAAACAACCGGAAATTATACAGAAGCCAATAGATTGTTAGAAGCTTTTAAACAAAATCAAAAAAATTACGGAGCAGAGATTCTTCCATCAGAAACAAAAATCAAAGCAGAAATTTTATACAATGAAATAAATATTTTCGAAAAACTTTTAGTGTACTACATGCTGGTGGGGGTTGCTATGTTTGTGTTTATTATCATTCAAATTTTTAACAACGCTAAGTTTACAACATACGGAATTAACTTGTGTAAAATAGCACTGTTTATTCTGTTTATTGCACAAACAGCCGGATTAGCATTTAGGTGGTACATTAGTGGTCATGCACCATGGAGTGATGCTTACGAGAGTGTAATTTATGTGGCTTGGGCAACTATGGGAATCGGACTCCTTTTTGCTAAGAAAAGCGATTTAACCGTGGCCTCTACCGCCTTTGTAACAGCCATTATTTTATGGGGTGCACACATGAACTGGTTAGACCCCTCTATTGCCAATTTACAACCTGTATTAAACAGCTACTGGTTAATGATTCACGTTGCTATAATAGTTGGTAGTTACGGTCCGTTTACGCTTGGGTTTATTTTGGGTATAGTGGCATTGTTGCTCATTATATTTTCTAATAAAAAGAATAAAAACAAGATGGATCTCCATATTCAAGAGCTTACCATTATTAACGAACTTGCACTAACCGTTGGGTTAGTAATGCTTACTATTGGTAACTTTTTAGGTGGTATGTGGGCAAATGAAAGCTGGGGTCGCTATTGGGGCTGGGACCCTAAAGAAACCTGGGCGCTTATAAGTATAATGGTTTATGCTTTTGTACTACACATGCGATTGGTTCCGGGGCTTCGAGGTAAATGGGCTTATAATTTTGCCAGTGTGGTATCATTTGCAAGCATTATGATGACTTATTTTGGGGTTAATTTCTATTTGGTTGGATTGCACAGTTATGCCAGCGGAGATAAAGTAATAACTCCTTCATTTGTATGGTATTCTGTAGCTTTTGTATTGCTTTTAGGACTAGTTAGCTACATTAAATTTAAACGTGTTTACCAAATAAAAAAGTAACTAAAACACAGGTAAAAGTAGTTTTTCCTACTTTTTACCGATAAATACGTTTGCTTTATACGATAGATTTCGCTTAAATGCTTGTTTAGAGTATTTTAAATGCGAAAATGAAAATTTGGGCAAAAAAGTATTGTTATTACAGCCTCTTTACTGTGGTTGTATTTTTAAGCATGCAACGTGTTTGTTCGCAACAATTGGTTAGCCAAAGTGTAGAACAAACGGTTCCTTTTTATATATCACCTAATTTTGATTTAGACACTTTTACTGTTCATGCTGTATCAGATTTAGATACGTATGTGTTTCAGGCTAACATTCCAATAGGCACTTCTTACAAAGATTTTACGTTAGGAGCTGGGTATCTTCACACACCTGATTTTGATGGCGTAAACTTTATGGTTGGTTGCACCACCGGAAAATTTAGAATAAGCCTCATAGCAGGTTATTACGAAACTTTAAACCGTACAGCAACTTATGGTGGAACATCATTTAGCTACCATCATCAAAATGGTGTAATAGGTATAACAGTAGCAGACGTATTTGATGTAGCTATTAAAGATGGTGATGACTCTGTTTTTTATAATTTTGAAGCAATGACGCCTCAAGTTTTTGCTAAACAAAAAGTTTTGGGGTCTGATTTAGAGGTTTTTGCTATTGCAAACATATCATATCAAGATGTAGAATCTTTTAATTACAGAGCAGCTTTAGAATTTACATTGAACTCACACACAGCCGGAGTAGGTTACTCTGAGCGAGATAAATGGATGGCTTATACAACCATTAACCTTGGCAAGTTTCATCTTATAGCTTCTTTTGACGGAAATATTTATGGGGGCATTAAGTTTCAATAATTATCGTATTAAAAATTATTGATTTACAGCGATTTACACTTCAATTTTCAGGCTTAATATCAAAAAAGATAATACATACAACATAATTAGCTTCATACACAACAAAAAGTAGCTATTTAATGGGTTTCGGCGTAATATTGCTTTATAAAATTAGCTGTAGTAGTACAAAAAATATTGATTTTCATATTGTTATGTAAGAAAATTTTTTTAGATTCGTAATCGAGAACAAACCTTAAAAGAACACTATTATGAAAATTAAAAACGTACTTTACGGCGTTGCCACTGTGGCAGCTGTGGCCGTTTTAATGGCTTTAACGCCAGAGACAGACCAAGTAAAAACAGTGGACCAAACCACTATTAAGAATGAAAAAACAAAACATTTCGCTGTCAGAAAAAGCGACGTTTACAGACCTGGAACTCAAGGAAAGAATAAAACATAAAACAAAGCCTATTATAGGCACGTTTCTGATTATTTTATCGGGTATTGTGCTGTATATGGACAAAATTTTTGTTTACTTAGATATACAGCTTGATAACCTTTACGGATGGAATAATACAGAGACCTTTGTTTGGGTTGTTTGTCAATCCTTGTCTCCGTTAATTTTATTAATTGCGGCCTATTTTAGGCCGTATTTGTTTTCTTTTATAGTTCCGGGCTTTGCATATGCTTTGCAGCTTGCCTATGTGTTTAATCCGGACCTGGTTGTAGAAGATAGCCTTAATTGGGTTTATTTAGTTAGCTCTGTTTCTTTAATTATGGTAACTATCTATGCTGTTAGAAAACGTTCTGATGATTTAGATATGCTTAAAAATATAGAGTATCACAACCTAATAGAAGAGAACAAAAAATTAAAATCTGAATTAGAAAAAATTAAAAAAGCTGCATAGTTTTACATAAAATATTTTGTTTGCATATTATAATACCGCATATTTGCGGTATTATGATTTTATGAGAACCCCTCTTCACATTCTGGCTACTTTTAATCTGGCCGCAATCAATGCTTAAATAGTTATTATTATTTAATCTCATTGTGTATAGTAATATTTACTTTTAACTTCTTTTATTCTCATAAAATGACAAACAATTTACCATCACTAAAAAAATATTTACAATACTTTAAACAAGCTGTCTCAGGCAAAGAGCAAACTTTTACAGAAGGAAGTATCAGAAAAGCAATTTTTATGCTGTCTGTTCCAATGATTCTAGAAATGCTCATGGAGTCTGTATTTGCTCTTGTAGATATAGCATTTGTTTCGCAAGTAAGCACGAATGCTGTTGCAACTATTGGGCTTACAGAATCTGTAATAACATTAGTTTATGCTATAGCTATTGGGCTAAGTATGGCTGCAACTGCTGTAGTTGCAAGAAGAGTAGGAGAAGAAGATTTGCTTGGTGCCAGACAAGCAGCTGTACAAGCAATTTTCTTAGGAATTTTAACTGCAACAGTAATTAGCGTAATAGGAGTACTATACCCAAAAGAAATTTTGGGGTTAATGGGCGCCGAAGCAGACTTAATAGCCGAAGGCTATGGGTATACCCAAGTTCTCTTAGGAGGTAACGCAACAATTATGCTCCTTTTTTTAATTAATGCCATTTTTAGAGGAGCCGGAGACGCATCGGTTGCCATGTGGGCATTAGTACTGTCAAATGGGCTAAATATAGTTTTAGACCCTATTTTTATTTTTGGTTTAGGCCCGATACCTGCATTTGGAGTTAAAGGGGCAGCTATTGCCACAACTATTGGAAGAGGAACGGCCGTAATTTTCCAGATAGCTATTTTGTTTTATGGATGGAGCAGAATAAAGCTAACTATTTCAGATTTAGTACTTAGAGCTAAAGTAATGCTTAACCTTATTAGAGTTTCTTTAGGTGGTATTGGTCAGTTTTTAATTGGTACCTCAAGCTGGGTATTTTTAATGCGAATAATGGCAGAATTTGGTAGTGAAGTGTTAGCAGGCTATACAATAGCTATCAGAGTTATGATGTTTACTTTAATGCCTTCATGGGGAATGAGTAATGCTGCTGCTACTTTAGTAGGACAAAACTTAGGAGCTAAAAAACCTGATAGAGCCGAAATATCTGTTTGGAAAACAGGTAAATACAATGCATGGTTTATGCTTGGTGTGTCTGTTGTATATTTATTTTTTGCCAACTATATAGTAAGTCTTTTTAGCAATGAACCTGATGTAATAAAATACGGTAGCCTTTGTTTACAAGTAATTGCTGCAGGGTATGTGTTTTACGCTTATGGTATGGTTATTACGCAAGCTTTTAATGGGGCAGGAGATACTAAAACACCTACCTATATAAACTTTATTTGTTTTTGGCTATTTCAATTGCCATTTGCTTATTTAGCAGCATTAAGTTTTGATTTTGGTCCAATTGGAGTCTTTTTGGCAATAACCCTTGCCGAAGTATTAATTGCAGTGATTGGTATTCTCTGGTTTAAAAGAGGTAATTGGAAAACCGTTACTGTTTAAATATTTAATAAATATAACGCTAGTTTTTCTTAATTTTAAAAGGCAAAACAACATACTACATGACAAATAAAAAATATGGATTGCATACCATATGCACTCACACAGGAGAAATAAAAGACGAACAATTTAAAGGTGCAATCTCGCCACTTTATATGGCTACCTCTTACGCCTACGAAAATGTTTCTGTAAAACGATACCCAAGATATTTTAATACTCCAAACCAAGAAGCTGTATGTAAAAAAATTGCAGCTCTAGAGCACGCAGAAGCAGCCTTGCTTTTTGGTAGTGGAATGGCAGCCGAGAGTACAACGCTATTTACATTCTTAAAAAAAGGAGATCATATTGTTTTACAAAAGTCATTATACGGTGGTACTTTTAATTTAATTAAAGAACAATTTTTAAAATTTGGTATAGAATACTCATTTACAGAAGGACTTAAACCAGAAGATTTTAAAAACAAAATAAAAGAAAACACTAAAGTAATTTATATAGAAACTCCTTCAAACCCATTACTAACTATAACTAACTTAAAAGAAATAGCAAAAATTTCCAGAAAGTACAATTTAGTATCTATAATAGACAACACATTTGCAAGTCCGGTAAACCAAAACCCCATAGATTTCGGAATTGATGTTGTAATACATAGTGCTACAAAATATTTGGGCGGGCATAGTGATATTTTAGCCGGCGCAGTAGCATCATCTCAAGAAAACATTAACAAAATATGGGAAACAGCTAAAAACTTTGGGGGTAGTTTGAGCGATTATACTGTTTGGTTATTAGAGCGTAGCTTAAAAACGTTAGGATTACGAGTAAAAGCCCAAAACAAAAATGCTAAAAAGTTAGCCAAGTACTTATTTAAACACCCTGATATTCATAAGGTTTATTACCCGGGATTAAAAACACACCCTAATTACGAATTAGCAAAGTCGCAAATGAAAGGTTTTGGAGGGATGATGTCTTTTGAGCTTAAAGAAGGATTATCTGCTAATTTATTTTTGCAAAGTTTAGAGTTAATAAAACCCTCTATGAGCTTAGCAGGTGTAGAGAGCACAATGCTTTCACCTGCCAAAACATCGCATGCTCTGTTGAGTACAGAAGAGCGAGCAAAACAAGGTATTTCTGATACTTTAATTAGGTTTTCTGTTGGTATAGAGAACACAAAAGATTTAATTGAAGATATAGAGCAAGCATTAAAAAAAGTACGTAGCAAACGATTAAAAGAATCGGTATGAAACTAGATATTTTAGCTTTTGGTTCACATCCTGATGATGTAGAATTAGGATGCGGAGCAACGTTAGCAAAAGAAATTTCATTAGGTAAAAAGGTAGGAATAATAGATTTAACCCGAGGAGAGTTAGGAACTCGCGGAACACCCGAAATAAGAGAGCAAGAAGCTAATAAAGCTGCTAAGATTTTAGGAGTTAGTGTTAGAGAAAATCTTGAGTTTGCCGATGGGTTTTTTATAAACGATAAAAAGCATCAAATTCAAATTATAAAAGTTATTAGAAAGTATAAGCCTGAGATAGTAATTTGTAATGCTATAAATGATAGGCATATAGACCACGGAAAAGGAAGTAAACTGGTAAGTGACGCATGTTTTTTAAGTGGTTTAGCGAAAATTGACACCAAAGATGATGAAACGGAGCAATGGCAAGATGCATGGAGGCCTAAAGCTGTTTATCATTATATACAATGGAAAAATATTGAGCCTGATTTTGTGGTAGAAGTGAATAACTTTATAGATAAAAAAATTGAAGCTGTAAAAGCCTATGCCTCTCAGTTTTATGATCCTAACAGTAAAGAGCCCGAGACACCAATTAGTTCTAAGAATTTTATAGATAGTATTGAGTATAGAGCTAGAGATTTGGGCAGATTAATAGGGCAGGAGTATGCAGAAGGGTTTACTGTAGAAAGATATGCAGCTGTTAAAAGTTTATCTGATTTGCTATAAAAATTTTATTTCAGGTATTGCAAAAAGAATTAAAATGCTATACATTTGCATCCGCAATTAAACGGTGGTTGTAGCTCAGCTGGTTAGAGCGTCGGATTGTGGTTCCGAAGGTCGCCGGTTCGAACCCGGTCTTCCACCCAAAACAAAACTCCTCTTGAAAAAGAGGAGTTTTTTATTCATTTAAGTTATTAAGTGTTAACTTTTAGTAACATAAAAGCCTTTCTGAAACCAATCAGAAAGGCTTTATTATTTGTGCTATAAATGGCTTATTTAGTAGTTTTAGCTTTATCTACAACAATACGCTGTTCTCTGTTTGCAATTTCCCAAGCTGTATAAAAAATCAACTTAGTTCTATTAGTTAACAAGTCGTAATTAATTTTATCGGGTGTGTCTGATGGTTTATGATAATCAGCGTGTGTTCCGTTAAAATAAAATATTATAGGAACGTTATTTTTAGCAAAATTGTAGTGATCACTTCTGTAGTAAAAACGATTCGGATCGTTTTCATCATTATACTTATAATCTAACTCAATATTACAGCATTTTTGGTTTACAGCTTCGGAAAGCTCATGTAAATCGGTACTTAATTTATCAGAACCAATTAAGTATATATAGTTTCTGTTACCTTCTCTTTTCGGGTCTATTCTACCAATCATATCAATATTTAAATTGGCAACAGTATTTTCTAACGGAAATATCGGGTCGTGATCTGTATAGTACCTTGAGCCTAAAAGACCTTTTTCTTCTCCGGTAACATGTAAAAGCACAACAGAACGTTTAGGACCGTTACCATCTTCTACCGCTTTTTTAAAGGCTTCTGCAATTTCTAGCATTGCAACAGTTCCAGAACCATCATCGTCTGCACCATTATAAATTTCTCCTTTATCATTTACTCCAACATGATCTAAATGCGATGAGATTACAATATATTCATTAGGCTTTTCTGACCCCTTTATTACTGCAACCACGTTTTCTGTGTCTATTTCTTTAGATTGACCTTTGAGTGTGATTGCCACATTAGCATTAATTGTTTTAGGAGCTATATTGGCTTTTACTTCAGGTAAGATGCTTTTAGCAACATTCTCTGAAATTAAAAGATAGAAAAAGTTCGAAGCATTATCTTTTAAAGACATTCTTCCACCTTTATTTCCTCTTTTCTTCATGTAGTCATATTGTCTCTTGTAGGCATCAAAATTTTCAGCATCAAAAAACAATATGCCTGCAGCTCCTTTTTCTTGAGCTAAATTTAACTTAGCAGCTGCAGCTTGACGTCTGTTAGACCATTTAGAAGGTTCTGATGAACCTGAAACCAAATAGTTGCCGTTTTCATCTTTAGGCTCACCTGACAGAATTAAAAGTAATTTTCCGGAAACATCTACAGAGTTATAATCTGAATAATTTTCATCTTCTATACCATAACCTAAGAAAACAATTTCTGAAGTATTAAAGTTTACATTTTCAGGAGCGTTATAAGTAACAAAATCTTCTCCAACAGTGTAAGTGTTGTTATTTAACACTAATTGAGCTTCTGGTAATGCTGCAATTTCTATTGGCACTTTTTGAAAATATTCTCCGTTAGGCAATGCGCCGGGAACGCCAATAGATTGGTAATAGTTTTTTATGTACTCTACAGCTTTTTTCTGACCTGGCTCTCCGGTGTTTCTACCTTCAAACTCATCAGAAGCATAGGTGTACAAATATTCTTTTAATTCGGGTTCTGTAATAGTTGCTGCATAAGTGTCTGCAGAATTTTTAACAGGTGCATTTTGAGCAGCTTTTTGCTGTGTAGAAGTGCACGAAATACTTAAGGAAACCGCAAGTATTGATAATGCAAAATTTTTCATGAGATATAAAACGTTTAATAGTCATCAAATATATTGAAAAGAATGGCTGTAGAAACTTTTTTAAGATATTGTTAAGACTTTAACCGTTATAACTGCAAAAAGGAGCCAAAAGGCTCCTTTTTGCAACTATTTAACAATAAAATAGATTAGTGTGTATTGGTTGTATCTGGTGTTGTTCTGTTCATTTCCATTTCATGATCATATTGGCAACATGATGGAAGCGATTGGTATGCATCTACACTTCCGTTAACCTTATCGGTATCATAACCGGCATTAGCAATTGCATGATGAATTTGCATAACATCGGTTTTAGAATCATCATAAGACACCTCTATTTTTTTTAATGCAACATCCCAGTTAACACTCGTTACACCCTCTACACTTTGTGCTGCTTTTTCTATTGTTTTTTTGCACATTCCACAATTACCTCTCACACCAAACGATGCATGAATCATTGCTGTATCAGGCGAATCAAAACTTGTAGTTGAACTTTCTTTTTTCTCTTCTTTACACCCTACAAAAAACAGGGTAGCAATTAGTAAGTTTAAGACTGATTTTCTCATAAGATTAAGATATTTAAAATTTAGTTATATACTTGTTTTACTTCTCCGCAGGTTAACATAGCATCTCCAAAATACGGATTTGCAATTTTTTCTTCAAAACTAAGCCAATAACCGCCTGTATTGTTATGGGCCATAGGGCAGTACTGTAAATAAACTTTTTGGGTTGTACCGTACTGTTTTATTACAGTATTTAAAAGCTCTGAAAGTGGTTTATAATGCATTCGCTGTTTGTTTAAATCAGGCGTTTTTACAATATTTTCTGAAAGCGTTTTAAGTTTTTTAGAAACACTTATCCAGTTTTGCTTTGCATCTGCATCTTTTAGCGACACTTGATTTAATTTTGTTAAAGCCTCACTTAATTTTTTTGCACCTTGTTGCGCCTTTTTAGCATCCGATTTAACCAATGCATTAGTTATTAAAATATACTCGCTTAGTAATTTATTTATATGTTCTTTAAAAGTAGAAGATACTTGATATTTTTTGTCTGAACTGTTTTGTGTACTTGTCTGGGTATTAGTATGATGTTCATGCCCGGAATTAATGTTGTTCATCATAGAGTTTTTACCTTGTAATTGTGCAGCAGCATCTACCGTAAATGTACCATTTGTAACTATTTCATCTCCTGAATTAACCCCCTTTATTACCTCATAATAATCACCAAGTTTACTGCCTAAAAGCACCTCTGTTGCCTTAAATGTTGGCGGGTTGCTATTGGTTTTTATGTAAACTATAGAGCGTTCACCGGTCCATAATACAGCAGAAGCAGGAATAGTTAATTTATCGGCTTTATTTGTTTCGGGTAAAATTTGCAAATATCCCTCAACAAACATTCCCGGCTTAAGCGTGTTTGTTTTATTATCTAAAACAGTTCTTACTTTTACGGTTCTGGTTTTTGTATTAACAATCGGTTCTATAAAATTTATAGTAGCTTCAATACTTTTATCCGGAAAGGCTTGTGTTTTAATTATTATTTTTTGACCTGTTTTTAAATGGGGTATTTGGTTTTCGTATGCATCAAAAACTGCCCAAACATTGTTTAGGTTAGCTATTTTAAATAGGGGCTGACCCTGCTTTACATAATCGCCCTCAGATATCAATTTCTCAATAACTGTACCCGATACAGTAGCGTAAATAGGAAAATATTCTGTAACCTTTTTATTTTGTTCTATAGTTTCAATTTGTTTATCAGATAGTTTCCAGAGTTTTAGCTTGTTTTTTACTGCATTGTACAGATCGGGTTGTTGATCTTTTATAGTGAGCGTCGTTAATAGCTCTTGTTGAGCAGCAACTAACTCAGGAGAATATATTGTAGCCAAAAGCGAGCCTTTTGTAACAAATTCGCCTTCGTAGTTTATGTATAACTTTTCAATCCTGCCTGAGAAATAGCTTGCTTGTATTACTTTATTCTCTTCGTTTTCTACAATTTTCCCGGATAATTTTAAATTATTTTCAGTAGCAGCAGCATTGCCAACTATCGTGGTTTGTATGTTAGCTAATGCGATGGCATTCTCTGTCATGGTAAATTCATTATTAGCAACAGAGCTTTCACTTTCTAACGGAATTAAATCCATTCCGCAAATAGGACAATCTCCGGGCTCCGGCTGCTGAATTTGAGGATGCATTGAGCAGGTCCAAATCTGAGCTTTGTTTTGTGAAGCCTCATGAACATGAGAATCTGCTTGAGAACTGGTAGATTTAAAAAGTAACCATCCTAACAAAACTCCTACAGCTATTAAAACTATATATAAGATGTATTTTTTCATGATTTTAATGTTGTTTTTTTAAAGAATTTTCTAATTGTTACAGATGATGTAAACCAAAGTAAAAACCCGCTTAAAACGGTTAGTAACCCAAACAATGAAAACACACGTAATAGTGTTGTATTAAAATTATCTCTAGTTTGGTAGTCCATTGTGTGGGTCATCCATAAAAAGTCAAACCATCGCCAGCTTCTGTGTCTTACTGTTTGAAACTTACCATCTTTCACAGATACATACGCTTTTATTAAATCTTTATGATCAAAAGTTATCTCGTAAGCAGGTAAGGGTTTTTCTCTATACTCATGATGTTTGTTTACCTCATTCAATATAGAAACATGTTTTACAGCAAGTTCAGGTTTCATATGCTTTTTTGCAATTGTAATAGCTTCATCTTTAGTTATATTGGCTTTTATTGCTCCGTTTTGAGCATTAACCAAAATGCTATCATTAATAAAATAATAAGGGGTATTGTTTATATCTCTTAGTGATACGCTGTAAATTTTATCAGAAAACAATTCTGAAGGACTTTTTAGATTGTTAAACGCATTTGGTTTTACAGATAAATTTTTAAAATGGTCTCCATGAATCTCATCAATATCTGTCCAACTAAAATACAATCCGCTAATGGTCCAAAGCAAAAACTGTATACCAATAAATAGCCCTAAGTATCTATGAGTTTTTCTGATTTTAAGTGCTGTATGTCTGTTAACCATCATTATTATTAATTAATTACTGTAAAATTGAATGATACACTTACTTTTTCCCAGGATAATGAAATTGTTCCTGAAGTGTCACTTTTTTTTGTTATTGTATATTCTAAATGTTCTTTAATTTCTTCAGAGTAGTTTGGCTTTACATTTAATCTTAACACATCTTCTTCTTGATTATACTCGTCTTTACCATGTTGATTCCATCTAGTGTTAAATATTATAGTCCACATTTCTTTAGATGGTATTACAAAGAAACCATATTTTCCTGCCGGTAATTTTTTCCCTTCAATTAGTAAGTCTCTATTGGTTTCTATCCATGTAGCGTTATGTGCACCTGCTTGCCATATTTCATTAAAGGGCAGTAGGCCACCAAAAATAATTCGGTTTCTAACACCAGGAGAAGAATAGTCTATGTGAATATGAGCACCGGCAAAGCTTTCCATAGTAGTTTTATGCGGGCTCAACACTTTTTTTTGCGTAGTTTTAGTTTGTGGCACATGATTGTGGTTGTGCTCTGTTGTTGATTTGTTTTCCTGTTTACACGAAACAAAAACAGCAAAAATTAACAGCAATAATTTTTTCATAACATTTGTTTTATTCTTCATTTATTAATTTTCTTTTAAGTAGTTGTGCGTTTAAGGCACAAACAATTGTACTAATAGCCATAAATGCAGCTCCTATTGCCGGAGAAATCATAATACCATATGAATACAAAACTCCGGCAGCTAGAGGTATTGCAATAATATTATAGGCAGTTGCCCAAATAAGATTTTGTATCATTTTGTTATATGTTGCTTTTCCGAAAAGAATAAGGGTTGCAACATCTTTTGGATCACTATTAACTAAAATAATATCTGCAGTTTCTGCAGCAACATCTGTCCCTGACCCAACAGCTATACCAATGTCTGATTGAGCTAAAGCGGGGGCATCGTTTACACCATCGCCTGTCATGGCAACAATTTCTCCTTTATCTTGCAGCTCTTTAATTTTATTTTGTTTTTCATCTGGAAGAACATTTGCAAAATAATCTTTAAGCTCTAGTTTTTTTGCAACTGCTTTTGCAACTTCATTATTATCTCCTGTTAAGAGCACACAATTAATGTTAGACTTTTTAAGCATTTGTATTGCTTTAAATGAGCTTTCTCTAATAGTATCTGCAAAACTTATGTACCCTAAGACGCTGTTGTTATCTGCTAAGAAAATTGTGGTGTCAGATTTTTCTGCGTTAATTTTAGGCTTATTTAGCTGATGCTTTTTTAACATGTTTTCACCACCAACGTAGAAAAGTTTATTGTTTAATTTTCCAGAAACACCAACACCAGACTCATATTCAAAATCACTGACCTTTGGTATAGTTATTTTTAATGCTTTACTTTTTTTAATAAGCCCTTTTGCAATATGGTGTTCAGAGTTTTGTTCAACTGCAGTAGCTATCTTTAAAATATCTTGTTCATTAAGGTTATCAACTAAGCTAACTATCTTAGTTACTTCGTGCGTTCCTTTTGTTAAAGTACCGGTTTTATCAAAAACTACTGTAGTAACATTCTTACTATTTTCAAAAGCTGTTCGGTTTCTAATTAACAATCCATTTTTTGCTGCATAACTGGTAGATATGGATACAACAAGCGGAATTGCTAATCCTAGTGCGTGCGGGCACGCAATAACCATAACAGTAACAGTACGCTCTATTGCAAAGGCTAAGTCTTTGCCAACAACAATCCAGGTAATAAATGTTATTGTGCCTACTACCAAAGAAATTATTGTTAACCAGTATGCGGCTTTGTCTGCAAGTTTCTGTGTTTTAGATTTTTTAGATTGTACTTCTTTTACTAGTTTAATTACTTTAGAGAGATATGTGTTATTTCCTGTGTTTTTAACTCTTACTTTTATTGCGCCAGTTTGGTTAATGGCGCCTCCATAAACAGAACTGTTTTTAGATTTCTGTACCGGCTTGCTTTCTCCTGTGAGCATACTTTCATTAACTGTAGTTTTCCCTTCTGTTATTACACCGTCTGTTGGTATTTTTTCGCCGGGTTTTATTAGAATCAGATCACCTGTTTTAAGCTCTTTAATTGGAATCTTTTTTTCTCCCTTATCTGTAATTAAATTAGCCTCATCTGGTAGTAGCTTTGAAAGTTCTTCGAGAGCTTTACTGGCTCCTAAAACAGATTTCATTTCTAACCAATGGCCTAAAAGCATTATAACTATTAGCGTGGCAAGCTCCCAAAAGAATGTTTTGCCAGGAAAACCAAACACAACAGCTGTGCTGTATATAAAAGCAATACTTATAGCAACAGCAATTAGCGTCATCATGCCGGGTTTTCTTTTTTTAAGTTCATTAATCATTCCCTTTAAAAAAGGAAACCCTCCGTAAAAGTATACAGCAGTTGATAAAGCAAAGAGAATATAACTACTACCAATTAAATTTAGGTGATACCCAAAAAAGCTTTGAATCATTGGTGCTATAATAAGTATTGGAATAGTAATTATGAGTGACACCCAAAACCTTTTTTTATAGTCTTGAATCATGAGCTTATGATGATCTTGATGATCATGTTTATTATTAGACTTAGTATGTTTGTTATGATGATGGCCCATGATTAATTTATTTTGTTAAATAATCAATTAAAGCTTCTTGATTGTAATACGTATTTATAGCATCTATCTTTTTAAGTTCAATATCTAATTTTAGCTCTTGTATTTTTAGAACATCATTAAAATCAAACATTCCGGTTTCATAACTTTTAAGCAAAATAGACTCTGCACTGTTGGCTTGCGCTAAGTTTTTTTGTTGTGTGGCATATTCTAGTTTAGCAGATTCCCTGTTTTGCAAAGCTTCTTCAAGTAAAACAGTAAGTTTGTTTAAAACACTTTGTTTAGAAAAAGTTACTTGCTCTTGTTCTAAAGCTATTTGTTTATTTTTTGAAGTATATTTTTTATTAAAAATAGGCAAAGAGAGTGTTACCATAGGCATAAAAATATCTTTTCCGTTATCAGAAAAATTCATACCCTCTCTTTTAGCAACTGCAACATAATCTAAGCCAAATCCTAATTGTGGTGAACGCTCTTTTTCGTTAGATTTTTGTAAATGTTGTAATGCTTCGTTCATAACATTTAACTTTTCTATTTCCGGATGAAGTAATAAAACATCTTCATCTTTAAGAGCGCTTTTATCTGGTATTATTAAAGAGTCTGTTATAACAATAGGAATTGTTTTTTCTCTGTTTAATAATTTGTTAAGCTTTGTTTGAGTAGTAATATAATCTTGTTCTAAAATTTTAAACTTTTTTTCTAGCTCATTCTTTTGCATTTGTAAGCGTAACACATCTACGGCAGTAGCTTTGTTAACTTCTACTGCTTTTAGTGCTAGCTGCAAATAACTGTCTACTAGTTTAATGTACTCATTTACAATATCTTGTTTAGATGATAAGCTGTAAAGCAGGTAATAGGTTTTAGATACATCTAACACCAATTTACGTTTCTCTATTTGGTATGATATTTTTTCAGCGTTAACCAACGCATTAGCATAATTATGCTTGGCTTTTAAAGTTCCAAACCATGGGAGCATTTGCATTACAGACAGTTTTGCTCTTTGTGGTCCGGTTCGGGTTTCAGGTTCGCTAACAAAATAACCCACGCCAAATTGAGTATTTGGTAAGCTACTTATTTCGTCTACTTTTTCAGAAGCTATTTCTGTTTGCTTATAAGCCTCTTTAAGCAATGAATTGTTTTCTATGGCCTCTTCAATTAGCACAGAAAGCTGCTGACAAAAAACAAACTGGTTAGTAGCTAATAGTATAAGTATGTAAATAATTGTTTTTTTCATGATGATGTCTTTTTTAAGTTGCGTTCTGCAATCCAACTGTATAAAACAGGGACAACAAAAAGAGTAATTAGAGCAATTAACATTCCTCCAAAGCTTGGTATAGCCATTGGGATCATAATATCACTTCCTCTTCCAGTAGAAGTTAAAATAGGAAGGAGCGCTAATAGGGTAGTAGCGGTTGTCATTAAACACGGTCGGATTCTTTTCTCTCCGGCTTCTAAAACAGCAGCTCTAACACTTTTTACCGTATCAGGTTTTCTTTTATTAAATGTTTGAGTAAGATATGTGGCCATTACAACCCCATCGTCTGTTGCTATACCAAACAATGCAATAAAACCAACCCATACAGCTACACTTAAATTAATGGTTTGCATCTGAAAGAGTTCTCTAAAATTAACTCCGAAAATAGATACATTTAAAAACCATTCTTGGCTGTATAACCAAATCATAATAAATCCTCCGGCAAAAGCTACAGCTACACCACTAAATACCATTAATGATGTGGTTACAGACCTAAATTGAAAATACAAGATTAAGAAGATAATAAGCAACGATAATGGTACTACAAATGATAAGGTTTTCTCTGCCCTAACTTGGTTCTCGTAAGTACCCGTAAAATTAAAACTAATTCCCTTCGGCACTTTCAGAGTCCCTGTTTGTATTTTATTGGCAATATGCTTTTGCGCATTTTCTACTACAGTTACTTCTGCAAATCCCTCTTTTTTATCAAATAATACATAACCAACTAAAAAAGTATCTTCACTTTTAATGTTTTGAGGTCCCTGTTCATATTTAATAGTAGCAATTTCCTTTAAAGGGATTTGGGTGTTGTTGAGTGCGGTTACGTAAATATTTTCTAAATCTTCTGCACTATCTCTTAGTTCTCTGGGGTAGCGAACACGAACATTATAACGCTCTCTACCTTCTACAGTTTGTGTAAGCTGTTTTCCGCCAATTGCAACACTAATAACTTCTTGCACTGCATTTACAGTTAAGCCATAACGTGCAATTTTTTCTCGGTCTATATCAATTAATAAATAGGGTTTGCCAACAATTCTATCGGCAAAAACAGCTTCTTTTTTTACGCTTTCTACTTCTTTTAAAATGGTTTCTAATTGCAGTCCAAAGTCTTCTATTTGTTTTAAATTTTGTCCTTTAATTTTAATCCCCATTGGAGCACGCATACCGGTTTGTAACATAACCAAACGGGTTTCTATTGGCTGTAACTTGGGCGCCGATGTAACTCCGGGAAGCTTTGTTACTGAAACAATTTCATTCCATATATCATTAGGAGATGTTATCTCCGGTCTCCAGTTTCTATAAAAAACACCATCTTCATCAACTATTAAGTCATTAAACTTTACTGTATAAAACGGAACAATGTTATTACTTGATTGATGATTGTTTTCATGATTTGGATTAGCTGTAAATTTCCCGTTTTTTAAAACAAACAAACCATCTTTATTTACCTTAAATCGAACCCGTTCACCCTTTTCATTTAGCATAAATTCAGGCTTGTAAAAAATCACATTTTCGTACATAGAGAGAGGAGCTGGATCTAATGCCGACTCAACTCTTCCGGCTTTACCAACAACAGTTTCTATTTCGGGTATTACAGCAACGGCCATATCTAACTGTTGCAGCACTCTTTTATTTTCCTCTATACCTGCATGTGGCATAGAAGTAGGCATAAGTAAAAAAGACCCTTCGTTTAATGACGGCATAAACTCTTTTCCGGTGTTTTTCATAATTATAATTCCGGAAATTAAAAGCGCGATGGGGATGCTTAAAAAAGTTAGTTTGTTGTTTAATGCCCAGGTTAAAATGGTACTGTAATATTTTCTAAACAGTTTAAACAGCCCCAATAACCCAAAGCATATTACAGCAACAAACAAAAAGTTAAACACAATACTCTTTGTAACCCCTAAGGGTCTCCAGTAAACAGCAAGTAAACCAACAATAGTTATTGCTGCTAAGTATATATTTATTTTCTTTTCTTGTTCTTTTGTTATGTGATTTTTTTCTCTTAAAAAATAAACAGCAGCGATAGCTATTAGTACAACGCCCAGCCAATTTCCCGTAATAATAACGTATAACCCCAAAGCTGCAATAATAATGTTTGCAATCAGCTTTATATTCTTTTTTATTGTTGATTTTTTTAGGAGTAAGGCTGCAAATGGCGGAATTAAAAACAAAGCAACTATAATTGAAGCAATTAAGGCAAATGTTTTTGTAAATGCTAAGGGTCTAAAGAGTTTGCCTTCGGCGCCAATCATAGTAAAAACAGGAATAAAACTAACTATAGTAGTAAGTACAGCAGTAATAATTGCACCAGATACCTCTTTAGTTGCATTATAAACAATAGTATTAATTGAAAGTTTATTTTTATGAAGCTCTAAGTGCCTTATAATATTTTCGGATAAGATTACTCCAACATCTACCATAGTACCGATTGCAATAGCAATACCGGAAAGCGCCACTATATTCGCATCTACCTTAAAGAATTTCATGGCTATAAAAACCATCAATACAGCAACAGGAAGCAAGGCAGAAATAAGTATTGATGCCCTTAGGTTGTATACCATAATAATTATAACTAAAATGGTAATTAAAATCTCTAAGGTTAAGGCTTCGTTTAAGGTGTTTAATGTTTCGTAAATAAGTTCTGTTCTGTCATAAAAAGGAACAATAGTTAATTGAGATGTGCGCCCATCAGACAGAGTTTTAGTGGGTAACCCAGAACTTATTTCGTTTATTTTTTGTTTAACATTATTAATTACTTCTAACGGATTTGCTCCATATCTTGCTACAACAACACCCCCAACCACTTCGGCACCTTCTTTATCTAAAATACCTCTTCTTGGCGATGGTCCGGTTGTAACTACAGCAATATCTTTTAGGGTAATTGGCGTGTAGTTTTCTGCAGTTACAACAGTATTTTCTAAATCAGTAATAGATTTTAAATATCCTAACCCTCTAATTAAGTATTCTACCTTATTAATTTCCAGCGTTTGTGCACCAACATCTTTATTACTTTGTTTTACAGCATTTACAACTTGTGCTAAAGTGATATTATATTGTTTAAGTAGCTCCGGATTTATATCTATTTGGTACTCTTTTACATACCCGCCAATAGAAGCTACCTCTGCTACACCCTCTGCAGAAGATAAAGCGTACTTAACATAGTAATCTTGAATGCTTCTTAGTTCGTGCAAATCCCATCCACCTGTAACGTTTCCTTTGGTGTCTCTTCCTTCAAGAGTATACCAAAATATTTGTCCGAGTGCAGTAGCATCAGGTCCTAAAGATGGGCTTACACCTTCCGGAAGCAACCCAGAAGGTAGCGCGTTTAACTTCTCTAAAATTCTGCTTCTGCTCCAATAAAAATCAACATCTTCATTAAAAATTATATAAATGCTTGAAAAGCCAAACATAGAAGAACTCCTAATGGTTTTAACCCCCGGAATACCTAATAAAGTTGTGGTTAACGGATATGTAATTTGATCTTCAATATCTTGCGGAGATCTTCCGTCCCATTTGGTAAATACTATTTGTTGATTTTCGCCAATATCAGGAATAGCATCAACTGCAACCGGGTTAGAGGGTAAAATTTTTAAATCCCAATTAAATGGAGCGTGTATTAAACCCCAACCTATAAAAATTACCAGCAGCAAAATGGCTACTAATTTATTTTGAATTAAATACTTAATACTTTTATTTATCATGATGATTTTTTGATAGTAACATTAGACAATAAGTAAACAAACAAAGCACAATAGAGCTTTCTCTAGAGTACCTGGCTTAAGGTGTCTAAAAGCGTTATAATCAAATTAGAAAAGTATCGAAAAGAATCTGGACGTCTGTGACCAGAAAGGGAGCAGAATATTCTTTAAACGGAATAATAAATTCTGATAAATCCTGAAGTGTAGCTACATACGAAGTAATGAATGCAACTACAAAAAACTGTTGCTTTACAGTAAATGAAGTGTTGTTGCTGTTTTTAAGCTGATTTTGCCCTTCTAAAAGTATTTGTGTGCTATCACAACAATCTGTTTTTGTGATGCTGCAATCGTTAGAAGCGGCTTTAGACTCTTGCTCCATACCACAACCCTCAGCATGATTATAAACAGCTATATCTACTAAAGTGTCTCCACAGTAGTGCATACCAACGGTAAAAGAGAGGGTAGAAAATAATACAACCCACGCTAAGGAAAAAGACACTATTTTTTTTAATAGCTGCTTCATTGCATTGCAAAAATACGAATTAATTTAACTTGTTATTTATGTAAACGAAATACAAAGTCAATTATTTTCTTATTTAAAAGGGAGGTTTAAAACATCAAGAGGGGAGAACAACTAAAATATAGAATTATAAATAAAAAAAACCGTAACCTTTTAAGTTACGGTTTTTTGCGGAGGAAGAGGGATTCGAACCCCCGGAGGTGTGACCCTCAACGGTTTTCAAGACCGCCGCATTCGACCACTCTGCCATTCCTCCTTTGCGGATGCAAATATAGAAAGCTTTTTTATTTCTGTAAAACCATTTTTTAAATTTTTTTAATTCAAATTTCTTACTATCTATAAATCAATTACTATAATTTATAGTTGTACTACTTTAGTAAACTGTTTAATGGCTATTTTTGTCAAAAATTAGTATTTATGAGCGTTATTAAATATCTAAACTGGCGTTATGCCACTAAAAAGTTTGATGGTACTAAACTTATTCCTACATCTAAAATAGAAACCATAAAAGAGGCTTTTAATTTAACTGCAACATCGTATGGTTTACAGCCTGTTAGGCTAGTTATTTTGCAAGATAAAGCAATACAGAAACAGCTTGTTGCGCATTCCTGGAATCAAGAGCAAGTAGCAAATGCATCACATGTATTAATATTTTGCATAGAAACTAACATAAACGAAGAATACATAACCAATTATTTTAACAGAGTACAAACTATCAGAAAAACATCAGAAGAAATTTTAAAGCCTTTCAGAGAGTTTTTAATTGAAGATTTTACGAATAAAACCCATGAAGATATTAAAGCGTGGGCAAAAAACCAGGCTTATTTAACTATGGGAAATTTATTAACAGTTTGCGCCATAGAAGAAATAGATGCTTGCCCTATGGAAGGTTTTGATCCGGATGCTTATGATACTATTTTAGGCTTAAAAGATAAAGGACTGGCCTCTGTTTTAGTTATGCCAATTGGCTACAGAGCTCAGGATGATATGTTTGCTGAGTTCAAGAAAGTTAGAAAAACCATTAACGAAAGTGTTTTAGAACTATAAAATATACCCCATATGCCCGGATTTGAATTATTTAGCGATTTAGAACGAAAAGAAGTAAACGATGTGTTAGAATCTGGTGTTTTAATGCGCTATGGTTTTGACGCCATGCGAAATGGACACTGGAAAACCAAAACCTTAGAAGAAGCCTTAGCAAAACGCATGAATGTACGTTACGCTCAGGTTGTTAGTAGTGGTACAGCAGCTTTAACTGTTGCTTTAGCCAGTGCAGGGGTAGGAGCAGGAGATGAGGTTATCATGCCCACGTTTACTTTTGTTGCCAGTTTTGAAGCTGTTTTATCTGTTGGTGCTGTTCCTGTATTGGTAGATATAGACGATACCTTAACTTTAGATATAATTGCTGTAGAAAAAGCCATCACACCTAAAACAAAGGTTATAATGCCGGTTCATATGTGTGGTTCTATGGCTAGATTAAAAGAGTTAAAAGCTATTTGTAATAAACATAACCTTATTCTTTTAGAAGACGCTTGCCAAGCAATTGGTGGTACTTTTGAAGGAAAACCTTTAGGAAGTTACGGAGATTTAGGCTGTTTTTCTTTTGATTATGTTAAAACTATCACTTGCGGAGAAGGAGGCGCTGTAATTACTAACAACCAAACATATGCTAAACATGCAGACCACTATTCAGACCATGGGCATGACCATATTGGGAATGATAGAGGAGCAGAAGACCATCCGTTTTTAGGGTATAATTTTAGAATTTCTGAGCTTAATGCAGCTGTTGGAGTAGCACAATTAAAAAGGCTTGATGAGTTTATTGCTATTCAAAAGAAAAATTACAGTATAATCAAAGAAACACTTAGTGAGTTAGATAGTGTTACATTTAGAACAGTACCTGAAGGAGGCGAGGAAAACTACTCTTTTTTAAGTTTCTTTTTACCTGATGAACAAACTGCCAGAAAAGCCCATAAAAAACTATTAGAAGCTGGTGTTGATGGTTGTTTTTATTGGTTTGATAATAATTGGCATTACATAAAAAAATGGGAGCATTTAAAGCAATTAAAATCACTTGGAAAACTACCTCAAGAAGTAATAAACCAGATGCCGGATTATAACAATGCAGATTTTTCTAAATCTGATTATTGGATGGGAAGAAACATTTCTGTTTTAATAAAATTAGGTTGGAGCGAGGAAGAAGTAAAACAAAGAGCTCAGAAAATGAAACAAGTATTGGCTCATGTATAAAACATGAGCCATTTTTTAATAATTTACGTATTCTACAATTTCAAGTCCATAACCAACCATACCCACTCTTTTGGTTTGAGTTGAGTTAGATAACAGTCTTATTTTAGAAATTTTTAAATCATGAAGTATTTGTGCTCCAATACCATAATCTTTAGTGTCCATTTCTATTTTTGGAGCTTTCATAATGCCTTTTTTCTGATTTTCTTTAAGCCCTTTTAGCCTTTTTAATAAGTTAAAAGATTGGCTTTGTTGGTTTATAAATACAATTGCACCTTTACCTTCATCATTAACAGCTTTAAACATACTGTCTAATTTCTGGTCTGCATTATTAGTAAGCGTTCCCAGAATATCGTTGTTTACTAAGGTAGAGTTAATTCTGGTTAAAACAGGGTCTCCTGCATTCCAGTTGCCTTTGGTTAACGCTAAATGAATTTGATCGTTTGTAGTTTGTTGGTATGCGTGTAAGGTGTATTTGCCAAAACGAGTTTCTACTTCAAACTCTTCTTTTTTCTCAATCAAGCTGTCATGTTGCATTCTGTAAGCAACAAGATCTTCTATAGAAACCAGTTTTAAATCAAATTTTTTAGCTACTTCGGCAAGATGCGGTAATCTTGCCATGGTGCCATCTTCATTTAAAATCTCAACTAAAATTCCAGCCGGCTGGAAACCTGCTAATCTTGCAAAATCTACAGCAGCTTCTGTATGTCCTGTTCTACGTAAAACACCTCCGTTTTTAGCTCTAAGCGGAAAAATATGTCCGGGTCTGCCTAAATCATGAGGTTTAGTATTTTTATCTACTAAAGCTTTTATTGTTTTTGCTCTGTCGTGAACCGATATTCCTGTGGTACAACCATGGCCAATCAAATCAACAGAAACAGTAAATTGTGTATGGTGTAAAACGGTATTGTTTTCTACCATCATATTAAGTTCTAACTCTTTACAGCGTTCTTCGGTAAGTGGTGCGCAAATAAGCCCCCTACCGTGTTTAGCCATAAAGTTTATCATTTCTGGAGTAACCATTTCTGCAGCAGCAATGAAATCGCCTTCATTCTCTCTGTCTTCATCATCTACAACAATGATTACTTTTCCTTTTTTAATATCCTCAATAGCTTCTTCTATTGTATTGAGTTTAATTTTTGTATCTGGCATGGTTGTATGTTGCATAGAAAAATTGTAGGCAAAGATACCTATTTTTGATGCTTATAGGTACGGTTTTTAGCCTTTTTAAATAAGTTTCTTATTGGCTCTGTAAAGCCATCAATATCAAAAATTCCTTTATCTGCAGTAGCTCTTCTGGTAAGCATAATACCAAGCGGAAGCATAATTAATGTAGAAATCCAAGAGGCAAGAACAGGATCTAATTCACCGTTTTTTGCATTGTTACCGGCAAAAATTCCTATAAAATAATACGTTAAAAATAGCGCAATGGCAATAACCATTGGTAAACCCATACCTCCTTTTCTGATAATAGCTCCTAATGGTGCTCCAACAAAAAAGAGCACTAAACACGCTAAAGCTAACGCATATTTACTGTGCATGGTTAAGATGTGATAATTAAGTAGTTTAGAGCGTCTAAACAAGTCTGGTTTTCTGCTTTCTAAAGAGCCTTTTACATTATTTATATTGTTAAGTGCTACATCTATAACTTGTTGTTTTCTTGCTGTTTCTTTTACTAATGATAGTAGGTTTATGTTAGTTTTGGGCATGCTATCTACTTTTATTTCTTTCTCCTTCTTATTAACAATACCCAAACCGGTTTTGGCGCTAATGTTTTTACTAAATGCTGTTACTATTTCTCTATTATCTACTACAAGCGAGTCTATTGAACGTTTAAGCTGACTCACGTTTTGCATTTTAAATAGGTTAGAATATTTTTCTTCTTCTAAATTCACATCGTTTAGTGCGCTCAAATCCATATTCATTACATACTGCTCAAAATGCGCCTTAGCATGCGGCATTCTTTTTCTGGTTTTAGATGATTTTGTTTGAACATCCTCGTAATAATAACCGTCTTTTAAAACCAATTGAAGAAAATCTGATTTTTCATCACTGATTAACTCTCCTGTTTTAGCATAAATTACAGTAGTATTAATGCTACCATTACCTTTTTTATGAATTACTACATTTTTTAAAAACCTATCGTTTTCGCCATATTTGTCATCTACTTTAATATTTAAATTGGCAACATCGTTAAAAACCCCTTCTGTAATAGCTAACGCCGGTTTTAATTTGGCAATATTTTTACGAAGATTAAATGATTTGTGTTCTGCTTTAGGAATTACATTGTTTGCAAAAAAGAAAGTACCAATGCTTAATATTACCATAAAAATTATAAGGCTACGCATAGCTCTATAAAGGGAAACCCCAGACGATTTCATGGCAGCAAACTCATAATTTTCTGCAAACGTACCAAAGGTCATAATAGAAGCCAATAGTACGGTTAACGGTAAGACATTGGGGATTAAGTTAGGCGAGTAGTAAAACAAAAATTTACCTACTATAATTAAATCTAGCCCTTTTCCTGCCAGCTCATCTATAAAAAACCAAATAGCCTGAAAAATAAAGATGAGCATCAGTATTAAAAAAGAACTGATGAAATTAAACAGAAATCTGGATAAAATATAGCGATCTAAAATTTTCACTAAGCCTTAGCTTTTAATAATGTAGTACCCTTGGTCTTCGTACTTTTTGGCATCAAAAGTAAACAAGGTTTTTGATATTGGTTGGTTTGTTTTAAAAGAATTAACAGTAATGGTGGTTTGTGTACCATTTTTACCGGTTTCTATAAGATTATATATATGTTTTGTGGTAATATCTATTCCTAATAAAACATATTTAATTTCTGCATTACTATCTATTGGGGTAAGCTTCACGTACTGTATTTTTCTTCCTCTAACATTTTGTAAAATATCCCAGCTGTAATTATATCCTTTTTTATAAAAAGACAACATTTTAGATGGGCTTATGGTGGCTGCATCTTCATCACTTTTATCCTCTATGGTTACCTCTTCATTTTCAGGAATTATGGTGTACAGTTTTTTTCCGTCAAATATTTGTGTTGCCCCTAAATAGTTAAGATAGTATTTGTTGTCTGCAATGGTTACATCGCCACGCACCTCTTGCTTAATATTCTCTGCTTTGTTATTGAGCGTATATTTAAAATCTATTACAATGTTGTTATAGCTGTTAATTTTTTGAGAAACTTCGTCTAACAATGCTTTAGCTTTAGCTGCATTTTGAGCCTGCACAAATCCTACACTTAAAAAAGCAATTATAAAGACAATCTTTTTCATGTTTTAGTTATTATTTTTCTCGTTATTTAATAATTGTTCTAAACTGGTTAAATCAGGTACTAAAACTTGTCTTGCTTTACTACCTTCAAAAGGACCAACAATACCGGCTGCTTCTAACTGATCAATTAATCTTCCGGCTCTATTGTATCCTAATTTTAATTTCCTTTGTAATAAAGATGCAGAGCCTTGTTGGGCTGTAACAATTACTTCGGCAGCCTGATTAAATAAAGGGTCTCTGTCTTCTATACTTACATCAATACTTGTGCCAGATTCTTCACCTACGTACTCCGGCAAAATATGTGCTTCAGGGTAGGCACGTTGCGACCCAATATACTCTGTAATTTTTGCAACCTCCGGGGTATCTACAAAAGCACATTGAAGCCTGATTAAATCGTTACCTTGCGTATAAAGCATATCTCCTCTACCAATTAGTTGGTCTGCACCTTGGGTATCTAAAATGGTTCTCGAGTCTATTTTAGAGGTAACTCTAAACGCAATTCTGGCAGGGAAGTTTGCTTTAATAATACCGGTAATTACATTAACCGAAGGCCTTTGTGTAGCAATAATTAAATGAATACCAACAGCTCTGGCTAATTGAGCTAAACGAGCAATTGGAGTTTCTACCTCTTTGCCGGCAGTCATAATTAAATCGGCAAACTCATCTATAATTAATACAATGTATGGTAAAAACTTATGTCCATCATTAGGGTTAAGCTTTCTGGCTTTAAACTTTGCATTGTATTCTTTAATGTTTCTAACCATTGCATTTTTTAGCAATTCGTAACGGTTATCCATTTCAATGCAAAGAGAATTTAAGGTGTTAATAACCTTTGTGTTATCGGTTATTATTGCTTCTTCTGTATCAGGGAGTTTAGCTAAAAAATGACGTTCAATTTTATTAAATAAAGTAAGCTCTACTTTTTTAGGATCTACCAATACAAATTTTACTTCGGCAGGATGTTTTTTGTATAAAAGTGAGGTTAAAATTGCATTTAAACCAACCGATTTACCTTGCCCGGTAGCTCCGGCCATAAGTAAGTGTGGCATTTTAGCTAAATCTACTACAAAGGTTTCATTGCTAATGGTTTTACCTAAGGCAATAGGAAGCTCCATTTCTGCATTTTGAAATTTTTGCGAAGCAATTACAGAACGCATAGATACTATAGAGGCGTTTTTGTTAGGCACCTCTATACCAATAGTTCCTTTGCCCGGTATTGGTGCAATTATTCTAATGCCTAAAGCAGATAAAGACAATGCAATATCATCTTCTAAGTTTTTAATTTTAGATATTCTAATTCCGGCAGCTGGAACAATCTCGTATAAAGTTACTGTAGGGCCAATGGTAGCTTTAATATGTGCAATTCCTATTTTGTATTGCTCGAGTGTTTTTACAATCCTTTTTTTGTTGGCTTCTAATTCTTCTTGGTTAATGGTTATGCTACTTTTTACACCATGATCACTTAAAAGCTCTAAGGTTGGGAATTTATAATTACTAAGCTCTAAAGTAGGATCAAACTCACCAAAATCTTCAACCAATTTATTGGCTAAAACATCGGTAACTTCCTCTTCTTCAGGTTGTTCTACTTCAACCTTTAAATCAGAATCTTCATTTTCAGTATTGTTATTTTGGTTTTTTATAGCGATAGATTCAGCAGTAACTGTACTCTCTTCTGAAGTGGTGTCTGAAAATACAACTTCAGTTGCTTCATTTTGTTCATTTTCTTCGGTTAATGAAGATGAATTTGTAGTTTCTTCTGGAGAAGAAAGGTTTTCTGATGTATTAAGTTCTTTACGTTTAAAAAGAGCAGCTATTTTTTCAGGAGTAATTTTTAATCTAACAACCATGTAGGTTATGCCAACGAAGGCTAATAATAAAATAACTCCTGCTTTACCAATATAATCTTGAAGAAAATCGTTCAATTCAAAACCGACAACACCTCCTAAAAGCGGAAATTTTTCGGTAAAAAAACCAAACAGAACGGCAAACCAAACCATTATTAATATGCTCCAAAACCATGTATTTACTAATGATTTTTTTGAACGATTTAAAACCATTCCGGCTCCGGTAATAAAGAGTAAGTATGTTAAAATGTATGTAGCAACACCAAATCCTTTATAAATTAGAAAATGACTAACGTTGGCTCCAAATTTACTGAGCCAATTTTTAGCTTGTAACTCTCTGTTAGCAAATTCTGTAACAATACTTTGGTCTTCTTGCCAATGAATAAAATAAGAAGTAAAAGCTATAAAAAAAGCTATACTTAATGTTACCAATAAACTCCCCAAAACAATACTATTTTGTCTAGAAAGTTTAAAGATTGAGCGTTTACTATTAACAGATTTGGTAGTCTTTTTAGATTTTTTCTTTACCATTAGCCCTTATAGGTTTGCCACAAAAATACAAATTACTAACGTTCGTAATGGCAGCTTTGTTTTGTAATATTAACAAAGTAGTATTTACCATATTTTTGGAATGTAAATAATACAGCCTATGAGTATGGCTGCAATTGCAGTAAAAAACACTGCGCCGGCAGCAATATCTTTTAAAAGTCCAATTTTAGTATCGTATTCCGGCTGTACGTAATCTGCAAGTTTTTCTAAAGCTGTATTAAGCCCTTCTATACTTAACACTAATGCAATAACAAGAATTTGAATAATCCATTCTGTAGATGAAATGTTAAAATAAAATCCTGCAATTATTGCAACAATTGCCAATACAACTTGCACTTTAATACTAGACTCTGTTTTTATTAGCAACAAAGCACCATTGCTGGCATACTTTAAACTATCTAATCTACTTTTAAAAAAGCTTTGTTGTTTTTTCATGAAAGCGCTTTTAATGCAGCTTGATAATTAGGTTCGTTTACGGTTTCTGCAACCTGCTCTGTGTATATTACCTCTCCGTTAGAGTTTACAACTACTATGGCTCTTGATAGAAGACCTTCTAGTGGTCCATTTGTAAAGGTTACACCATATGCTTTTCCAAAATTCCCATCTCTAAAATCTGATAGCATTTCTACATTTTCAATACTGTCTGCAGCACAGAATCTGGCTTGTGCAAAAGGTAAGTCTTTAGAAATACATAAAACTTTTGTGTTAGCTAAATTAGCTGCAGTTTCGTTGAACTTTCTAACCGATGTGGCACACGTTCCGGTGTCTACACTCGGAAAAATATTTAACACTAAATTAGAGCCTTTATAGTCTGCCAGAGTAGTAGTAGAGAGGTCTGTTTTTACCAAAGTAAACTCAGGTGCTTTAGCACCAATAGTTGGTAGTGTGCCAATTGTACTAAAATTATTGCCTTTAAGAGATACTGTTGCCATTTGTAAAATTATTTGTTTAAAAATAACCAATTATGCTTTTAGCAGCTAACTATAATTAAAAAAAATCCCCTTTTGGAAAACAAAAGGGGATTTTGATTAGTTGTTAACAAATAGTTTAATCTATAGAACCGGTTACTCGTTTCATGAAACTATTCAGTGCTTCTTTTTTTGGTGTCCCTTCTTTTATAAGTTTATTAACTTCTAAAGCACCATAAAGATTAGAAAGCAATTCGCCAATTACATCCAGTTCCTCGTCTTTTAGAGGAGCTTCGGCCAATGCTTCTAGCGTTTCAATAGTTTCAATAATGTAATCTTCGTCGTTATCCTCAATAAACTGAGTGATATGTTTAATTACCGGTAACCTCATCTACTAATTGTTTTAATACATCAAACTTATTGGTTTGCACCTGATTAACAAACTCGCCGTTTTTAAATGCTGCAAAAGTGGGTAGATTATCTACGTTTGCCAATTTTCTTGAGTTAGGATATTTCTCTGCATCGGCAATTATAAAAGTAGCATCAGAATGTTCTGAAGCAAGTTTTTTAAACTTTGGCTTCATTATTCTGCAATTGCCACACCAGCTTGCAGCGTATTGTACAACAACTATATTGTTGTTTTTAACAATTTCGGCTAAGTTGTCTTGCGCTAACTCCTGTACCATTTTAGTGAGAGCTTAAGTATTCTGCAACACCTTTTCTGTCTGCTGTCATGGCATCTTTACCTTCTTCCCAGTTAGCAGGGCAAACTTCACCTTTTTCTTGTACGTGCGTGTAGGCATCAATTAATCTTAAATACTCATTTACGTTTCTACCTACAGGCATGTGGTTAATGCTTTCATGAAAAACAGTACCTTCTTCGTCAATTAAATAGGTAGCTCTGTATGTAACATTATCACCTTCGTAAATAAACGAATCGGTTTCTTCGTTGTAAGTTTCAGACTGGATGTCTAAAATTCTTAGCATGTTTGCTAAGTTACGGTTGCTGTCTGCTAAAATTGGGTATGTTACACCTTCAATACCACCATTTTCTTTAGAGGTGTTTAACCATGCAAAGTGTACTTCTGGAGTATCACAAGAAGCACCAATTACAATAGTGTTTCTTTTTTCGAATTCAGGTAATGCTTCTTGGAAAGCGTGAAGTTCTGTTGGACACACAAAAGTAAAATCTTTTGGATACCAGAATAATAGAACTTTCTTATTATTCTTTACAGCTTCTTCTAATACGTTAATTTTAAAAGTGTCACCCATTTCGTTCATTGCATCTACAGCAATGTTTGGGAATTTTTTTCCTACTATAGCCATTTTTATATACTTTTTAGGTTATTAATTTCACCTACAAAGATAATATTCAAAAAGGCGTTTACCATAAAATAAAATTTTAATTTTTTATGTTATGATAAGCTTTATTTATTTAGTGTTGAAATTGCACACTAACCGGCTACTTTGTCTTTTAATTGCCTGATTTTTATACCAAAAGCAGCAAATAGGAGCGTGGTAAATGGGCTCAAATAATTAAAGAAAGCATAACCGGCATACGATAGGGTATCTACCCCCAAAACGCCTGCTTGGTATGCACCACATGTATTCCATGGTATTAAAACCGAAGTAACAGTACCTGAGTCTTCTAATGTTCTACTTAGGTTTTCAGGCGCTAGTCCTTTGTCTTTGTAGGCTTTAGCATACATTCTACCAGGGACAACAATTGCCAGATATTGATCTGATGCCGTGATGTTTAATGCTAAACAGCTGGCCACAGTACTAGCAAATAAACCAAATACAGAGTCAAATAAACTAAGTAAAGCTTTGCTTATTTTAGATAGCGCCCCGATAGCATCCATTACACCACCAAAAACCATGGCACATACAATTAACCAAATGGTGTTTAACATACCTGCCATTCCGCCCGATGTGAAGAGATCGCTTAATTTTTCGTTTGATGTAGGTACGTTAATATCTACCGTAATAGCATTCATTACCCCTTGGTAAGCCGATTTAAAGGTAAGTGTATCTGCACCAGCAATTTGGGCGACTAATTCCGGCTGAAAAATCACAGCAAAAACACCTCCTAATAATGTACCTATAAGTAAAGCAATTAAAGGCGATGTTTTTTTAACAATCATTCCGATTACAATAGCCGGAACAACAAACAACCAAGGAGATATATTAAATGATTCTTTGATTGATGCTAACATATTACTGGTGTCTGGTGCTTGAGAAGTATCTAAAGTAAAGCCTATTATAGTGAAAATCACTAAAGTTACAAGTACAGTAGGGACTGTTGTATAGGCCATATATCTAATGTGTGTAAACAAATCTGTTCCTGCCATTGCAGGCGCTAAGTTAGTAGTATCACTTAGTGGCGACATTTTGTCGCCAAAGTACGCACCGGAGATAACTGCACCGGCTGTCATACCTAACGATATTCCTAACGCATCGCCAATACCAATAAGTGCAATACCAACGGTAGCCGAGGTTGTCCAGCTACTTCCGGTAGCAATAGATATTATAGCACAAATAATTACACAAGCTGCCAAGAAAAATGTTGGGTTAAGTATCTGTAACCCATAATAAATCATAGAAGGGATAATACCACTTAAAAGCCAAGTTCCTGCAAGAGATCCTACCATTAATAAAATTAATAAAGCGCCGGTTGTAGATTTAACATTCTCGGCAACTTCGTCAATCATTTTATCGTATGAAACCTTATTAAAAAAACCAACAATGGCTGCAACGGCCGCACCTAACAAGAGAATAAATTGGTTAGAACCACTTAGTGCATCGTCTTTAAAAACCACTAAAACATTGTAAGCTAGCATTCCAATTAAGGCAAAAATTGGAATAAGTGCTTCCCAAATACTTAATTCTTTGTTTTCTACTATGTTTTGATTTTGCGGGTTTGAGGAAGTATTATCTTGGTTTTTCATTAAGTTTAGTTTTTTAGGCTTGTAATGTTACAATTTTAGCGGGTTTTATGCAAATGCAATAAAAAAGCTCGGAGTTAAAATAATCCGAGCTTTCATGTAAAATATTGAAAATTAATGTTGTAGTTACACAGTGGCTACTTCATTTAATACGCCAAGCTCTACCATACATTCACGCATTTTTTGGTATGTACGCTCTATATCATTATCTAAACCTATAGAAAAACGTATTAAACCATCTGTTAAGCCCATTTCTTTTTGTTCTTCTTCCGGAATTTCTGAAGAAGTAGAAGTACCCGGAGCACTAAACAATGTTTTATAAAACCCTAAACTTACAGCTAAATAGCCTAAATTACGTTCTTGCATTAGCTCCATTAACTGATTGGCTTTGTCTAAAGAACCCACATCTATTGTAAGCATACCACCAAAACCAAACTCAGTATTCATCATACGTTTAAAGGTTTCGTGAGATGGGTGAGAGGCTAATCCCGGATATACCGTTTTAAGTCCGTCTGCTTCAAATTTTTCAGCCAAATACTGAGCATTTTTACTGTGCTGCTTCATTCTAATATGAAGCGTACGAAGGTTTTTTAAGATAGATGCTGCTCTAATACTATCCATTGTAGCACCTAAAAGCATACAAGCACCGTCATTTACATTTCTTAAGTTATCTATAAACTCTTGCTTTCCGCAAATTACACCTCCAACAGTATCACTAGAACCGTTTATAAATTTTGTAAGGCTGTGTATTACAATATCTGCTCCTAATTTTGCAGGCGATACAGAAAGAGGTGAAAATGTATTGTCTACAACCAGTGTTAAATTGTGCTTTTTGGCTAGTTTAGACAATGCTTCTATATCTGCAACCTCCAATAACGGATTACTAACGGTTTCGCAGTATAAAACCTTTGTGTTTTTAGTGATGGCAGCCTCTACAACATCAAGCTTTGTTATATCTACAAAAGATGTTGTAATATTAAATTTAGGAGCAAAGTTTTTTAAGAAAGCATACGTGCCTCCATAAATAGTTCTACTAGAAACCACATGATCTCCGGCATTACAAAGTTGCATGATAACCGGAGTAATAGCACCCATTCCTGATGCAGTAACATGAGCAGTTTCTGTGCCTTCCATAGCTGCTAATGCTTCACCAAGATATAAGTTTGAAGGCGATGAATGTCTGGAATATAAATAACATCCGTCTGCATTACCTTCAAAAGTATCAAACATGGTCTTAGCAGATAAAAATGTGTAGGTTGATGAATCTGATATAGATGGGTTTACACCTCCAAATTCACCAAAATATTGTAAATCTTGAATATTGTCAGCTGGTTTAAAATCCATAATGTGTTAGTTTTATTATTTAAGCGTATCAAATTTCTTGAATATATGTTAAAATATCAATAAAATTAATTATATTTAGAATATTATTCTGTTTTTAAACCTATTTATAGAATAAATATAAATTGTTTTAAGGTTTTGTAATTTATTTAACGAAAATAATTCAGTATGGTTTCTCTTGATTCAACAGATAGAGCATTGCTTTCATTATTACAGCAAGATTGTAAGCAAACTACCAAGCAGTTAGCATTGCAATTAAATCTTTCGGTAACAGCTGTTTACGAACGAGTTAAAAAGTTAGAAAAACAAGGAATTATTAAACAATATGTTGCCTTGCTTGATAACGAAAAACTACAACAAAATTTTGTTGCTTTCTGTCATGTAAAACTCATTCAGCATTCGCGAGAATTTGTTATGAAATTTGAAAAAGAAGTAGCCAATTTAGAAGAGGTAGTAGAGTGCTATCACATAAGTGGTGATTACGATTATTTACTTAAAGTTGTAGTTAGTAATATGCAAGACTTTAGAAACTTTATGGTGTCTAAACTAACAACCATACAACATATAGGTAGTACACACAGTATGTTTATGATAAATCAGGTAAAGCATACTACCAGCGTGCCATTGCCTTAGTTTGTTTAAACTGATATTAAAGATTTGTAAAATATTGATTGTTTGCTATTAACTTTTGTACTTTTGCAAAGCAAAAAGTAATAACCGTACTACAAAACATTCTTTATGAATACATACGATGTAGCCGTAATTGGCTCAGGCCCCGGAGGGTATGTGGCAGCTATTAGATGTGCCCAACTCGGAATGAAAACTGCACTTATAGAAAAATATTCAACTTTAGGAGGAACGTGTTTAAATGTAGGATGTATTCCTAGTAAAGCACTTTTAGACTCGTCTCATCATTACGAAGATGCCGTTAAACATTTTGAAGAGCACGGTATAGAAATTCCAGGAGATGTTAAGGTGAATCTGGAGAAAATGATTGCTCGTAAGCAAGCAGTTGTAGATCAAACAACAGCCGGGATAGATTTCTTAATGAAAAAAAATAAAATAGACGTTTATCATGGTTTGGGGAGCTTTAAAGATGCTACACATATAACCATAAAGGGAGACGAAACAACAGAAATAGAAGCAAAACATACTATTATTGCCACAGGTAGTAAGCCTGCAACATTGCCTTTTATAACAATAGATAAGGAGCGTATAATAACCTCTACAGAAGCGCTTAAACTTAAAGAAGTTCCTAAGCACTTAATTATAATTGGTGGCGGGGTAATTGGTTTAGAGTTAGGTCAAGTTTACAAGCGATTAGGAGCTGAAGTTACCGTAGTAGAGTATATGGATAGAATTATACCTACTATGGATTCCGGACTTTCTAAAGAGCTAAATAAAGTGCTAAAAAAGCAAAAATTCAGCATAAACGTATCGCATAAAGTAAAATCTGTTGAGAGAAAAGGCGATACTGTAATTGTTAAAGCAGACAATAAAAAAGGAGAGGAAGTTGTTTTTGAAGGGGATTATTGTTTGGTATCTGTTGGAAGACGTCCTTACACTGATGGACTTAACGCTGAAGCTGCTGGAGTTAAAATAAATGATAGAGGGCAGATAGAAGTAAACGAGAATTTACAAACAACGGCAAAAAATATCTATGCAATTGGCGATGTAGTAAAAGGTGCTATGCTTGCTCATAAGGCAGAAGAAGAAGGTGTTTTTGTTGCCGAAGTGTTGGCAGGACAAAAGCCTCATATAAACTATAATTTAATACCAAGTGTTGTATATACTTGGCCTGAAGTAGCTGCTGTTGGTAAAACCGAAGAGCAACTAAAAGAAGAAGGCGTAGCGTACAAGGTTGGTCAGTTTCCAATGCGTGCCTTAGGAAGAGCAAGAGCAAGCATGGATATTGATGGTTTTGTAAAAGTGTTAGCCGATAAAAATACTGACGAAATTTTAGGTGTTCATATGATTGGAGCTCGTGCAGCCGATATGATAGCCGAAGCTGTAGTTGCTATGGAGTACAGAGCAAGTGCAGAAGATATTTCAAGAATGTCTCATGCACATCCAACCTTTACAGAGGCAATTAAAGAAGCTGCATTAGCTGCAACAGATAACAGAGCGTTACACATTTAAAAAAACAAATAAAATCAACAAAAAACCGCTTTTTAAAGCGGTTTTTTTATTTCTTTTTAAAGGAGAGTACAAGCCAGTTTTTAAATTGTATAACCTTGGCTATAATAATAAAAACTAAATCACTTAGCGCAAGTTTTATTTCGTTAAGGATAGCATTTAGCTTAGTTTTAATATATATTTCGTGTTTATCGTACCGGAGTGCTAAAAAAGTAGTAACCACCATAAACAAAACAGCTCCGCTTACTACAGCATATGGCTGAACACTATGATGAAAAAATTTATACAAGCCTAATCCGGTAAAGCTTCCGTATAAAATAATAAAGTGAATTACATAGATAGCTAATGTGTTTTGACCAATTTTTAAAATAATTGTATTGGTTAGTAAAGAACGAATTAGCATAAATACTGCAAAAACAACTAAAACATCTCCTAAGCGTATAAATAAATAGTTGTTGTTAAATACATCTGCAAAAACCTGAATTCCGGTAGCAGAGAAAAGCGTTAAGAAAAATTTAGAAGAGTAAAATATTAATGTAAACCCAAATAACAAACACAAACTAATAGCAGTTGGGTATAAATATTTTTGGTGTTTGTATTTATTAAAAATGGTAGCCATAAAAGCTCCAAAAGCAGCATAGCCAAACCAAGGAAAAATTGTAAAAACAGAACCGTTTATTTTGGTAAAATAGTTAGCTGCAAAATCCGGTAAAAAACTAAGCGGTAAATTTTTATAAGCCGGTTCTAGTAAAAATATAATAAGTGTACTAATTAAAAGAACTGCAGAAAAAACATACGATTTTTTCTTAGCACTATACAAATAAATACTAATTAAAAGTAAGATAGAAAGCCCAATGCAATGCAGTACATCTACCAAATAAAATGATGGATATATATGTCCGCCCAACAGCCCTAAAACATTTAAACGCAACAAATACCCTATAAAAATTAGCTGTATGCCTCTTTTAATCCCTTTTTTAACACGAGGATTTTCCCAACCCTTTAAGTTATTCTTTATAAGTAAATAGGTAAAAATAAAACCAGAAACTGTAAAAAATACAGGAGCAGTAATACCTCTAAAATATTTCCATGTGGTATAGATTGTATTTTCAGGATCTCTAAAAACAGGATCTAATAAACCATCAACAAAATGCCCTTGCAGCATCATTAATATAGCCCAAGCACGCATGGCATCTATAAAATACAATCTGAAATTTGAGTTCCCCATTATAAAAATTTACTATATATACTTAAAAACCAATGGGTTTAGATGTTTTAACGGTGCGAAATTATATAAATTTTATTCACAACCCTATAATTAAGCTTTAAACTTATTAATAAAATCTCTAGCCAACAGCTAACTTACTATATTTGCGCAAAAGTATTGCTTTGCGAGTACGGAAAACGTTTGCATTACCATCTGTTGCTAAAATTAAACCCAAGTTACTTACTTGGGGTAGCTTGTTTAACGAGGTTATTTGGTTAGACAGCAACGAGTATAAGCAACAACATACAAGTTTTGAGGCAGTTTTAGCCGTACAAGCTAAAAATACGCTCAGTACTAATTTTAATAATGCGTTTGCTAAGCTTTCTGCGTTTAGAAAAGAAACAAACGATTGGATTTTTGGATACCTTTCTTACGATTTAAAAAATGATATAGAGCAACTTTCTTCTGAAAATTACGACGGACTGCTGTTTCCTGATTTGGTTTTCTTTCAACCCAAAAAAATTATTAAAGCTACAGCTTCTACATTAGAGTTTTTGTATTTAAAAGAAGTAGCGCAGGACATTGAAAAAGATTATAAGGCTATTATTGCTTCAGAAAATAAAGCGGTTTCAGATAAAGTAAACACAACAAAAATTCAGCTTAGAGTACACAAAGAAGCGTACTACGATAAGGTAAAAAAATTATTAGACCATATTTACAGAGGAGATATTTACGAAGCCAATTTTTGCATAGAATTTTTTGCTCAAGAAGCAGCTATAAATCCGCTTCAAACGTATTTTAACTTAAATAAAATTTCTAAGCCTCCTTTTGCAGCTTATGTAAAATTAAAACACCTTTTTGCAATGTGCGCCTCTCCAGAGCGATATTTACGTAAAACGGGTAATACAGTAATTTCACAGCCCATAAAAGGAACAGCAAAAAGAGCCAATAATTTGGAGGAAGATAAGATTTTGGCAAACACCTTAGCGCAAGACCCAAAGGAAAGAGCAGAAAATATTATGATTGTAGATTTGGTGAGGAATGATTTGTCTAAACACGCCACAAAAGGTTCTGTTACTGTAACAGAATTGTGTAAGGTATATACATTTAAACAAGTTCATCAGCTTATTTCTACCATATCGGCTAATGTTACAGAAACTACAGATCCGGTAGAATTGCTAAAAGATACATTCCCGATGGGAAGTATGACAGGTGCTCCAAAAATTTCTGCAATGAAAATTATTGAAGCATTAGAAGAAACCAAGCGTGGGCTTTACAGTGGGGCTATTGGTTATTTCACTCCGGAAGGCGATTTTGATTTTAATGTGGTAATTAGAAGTATATTGTATAATAAATTAAATAAGTATGTATCTTTTTCTGTGGGGAGTGCAATTACAGCAAAATCTAACCCGGAAAAAGAATACGAAGAATGTTTAATTAAAGCCAAGGCAATGCGTGCTGTGTTAGAAAACAAGTAGCAAAAAAGCTACTTTTAACCATTATTTACAATGTTAGAACGTTTTAATAACATACTAGATACCAAATTTAACTTCTTAAAAAACAAGAAGCTGCTTATTGCTTGTAGTGGAGGATTAGATAGTGTAGTTTTAGCACACTTATGCTCAAAATTACAACTGCAAATTACGCTTGCTCACTGTAATTTTAAATTACGAGCTATTGAAAGTGATGAAGACGCGCAATTTGTACAAGATTTATCCAAGAAATTAGGTGTAAAGGCGCTAGTAAAAGAATTCAATGTAAAAGCGTTTAAAGAAGAAGGAAACTATTCTACACAAATGGCAGCCAGAACGTTGCGCTATAATTGGTTTAACGAGCTTTTAGATAGTGGCAAGTTTGATTTTGTTGTAACTGCGCATCATGCAGACGATGCTTTAGAAACCTTTTTAATTAATTTATCAAGAGGCACCGGATTAGACGGACTTACAGGAATTCCTGAAATTAATAATAAAACGGTTAGGCCACTTTTACAGTTTTCGCGTGAAGAAATTTATTTGTATGCTGTAGAAAATAAATTAAAATGGAGAGAAGATAGCAGCAATGCATCAACAATTTATGTTAGAAATAAACTTAGGTTAGAAGCCATTCCGGTGCTAAAAGAAACACATCCGGAGTTTTTAAACAACTTTTTAAAAACGCAACATTTTTTACAACAAACCCAATTGCTCGTTAAAGAACATATTAATACAGTAAAACATAAACTTTTTATAAAAGACAACAACATTATAAAAATCCTTATCACCGATTTACAAAAACTACATCCGCTTACAACATATTTATACTATTTGTTTAGTGAGTACGGTTTTACCCAGTGGAATGATATCCAGACATTAATAAACAGTGCACAAAGCGGTAAATATGTAAGCAGTGATACGCACAGGTTAATAAAAGACAGAACGTATTTACTACTTACAACATTACCTAATGCACAAGAAACGGCATATACCATTAAAGAGCCTAAAGAATTTAAAACAGAGGCTTTTACATTACTTTTTACAGAGGTTACCCAAGTAACAGATAAAAGCAATTATGTGTTTTACGCAGATGCAAGTAAATTAAAATTTCCGTTAACCGTAAGAAAACCTCAAGAAGGCGATTGGTTTTTACCCTTTGGTATGAAAGGAAAAAAGAAGTTAAGCAAGTTTTTTAAAGACGAAAAATTATCGTTAGTTGAAAAAGAAAACCAGTGGCTTCTATGTTCAGAAAATGATATTGTTTGGGTTATTGGAAGGCGAGGAGACGATAGGTTTAAAGCTTCTGATTCTTCAAAAAAAATTATTAAAATTACGGTTGAGTTTTAATAACTAATCCCCATCTTCAATAATAAATATATCTTCAACCGGTACCTCAAAATACTTTGCCATTTTTAAGGCAAGAAGGGTAGAGGGAACATATTTTCCTTTTTCAATAGCGTTAATAGTTTGCCGGCTAACCCCAACTATAGTTGCTAATTCTGCTTGTGTAATATTTTTTATAGCACGCTGAACTTTTATAGTGTTTTTCATGAGTATTCTTTTCTTAGTTTGTTAAGCTTTATGGTAAAGTACACCATAAAAAAAAGCAAAGTTGTAAACATGTTAAATACAAGCACATGAAAAAACGACATATCGTATACAAAAACAATAGCAAATAATAGCACCAAATAGTTTGCGTAAACAGCTTTAACTAAAGATTCTAACCGTATTTTAGCTATAAACTCATCCTCGTCTTTTTCTTTAGAAAAACAAACCATAAGTCCTCCAACAATAATTAAAATCGCAATAATTTCATCGAGAACACCATTTTTTATAACGGTAATAAATTTATAATCGCCGGAAAGTAAACCCTCGTAAAAAATTGCTATAACATTGGTTTTTAAGAGGCTGTCAAATTCTAAACCACTAAACCAAGCTATAGTACCAAACAGAAACGACGGAATAAATATAATCCATCCTATTTTTTTCATTTTATTGGGTAATAAGTAAATAGTTTTCATAAGTATAAAAATTAAATCAGGTATAAAAGTAAATAATACTTTATAAAAAGTAAAATATATTTTACATTAAGTATGTTTTATTTGATGTTTTTGTTTTTAATTAGTTTTTAAAAATAGTTTTATTAATCAATTAAATTTTTTGTAGTTTAGAAACTTTGTATGTTAAATTTCTATGAAAAAATTAAAAAAATCCCTAATAGTATTAGGTTGCATTGTTTTAGTATTAGTAGTTTCTGCAGGATTATTTATTCAATCTTTAAAACCCGATTACGAGGGAAAAAAACAATTACAAAATCTTACCCAAGAAGTTACAGTTTATTTTGATGCGTATGGGATTCCGCATATTTATGCCGGTAACCAAGAAGATGCATTTAGAGCATTAGGTTACGTACATGCTCAAGACAGGCTATGGCAAATGGAGCTTTTAAGGCGTATTGCTACAGGAAAACTGAGCGAGGTTTTTGGAGAAGATATGCTTAAAACCGACAAGTTTTTTTTAGCTTTAGGAATAGATGAAGCTACTAAGCAAGTAGTGAAAGAAGTTAACCTTAACCACCCATCTGTTAAACTTGCAAACGCTTATTTAGACGGAATTAATCAATTTATAGATAACGGTCCAACACCGATTGAGTTTCATTTAACCGGATTAAACAAAACACATTACACCATACAAGATGTTTACAATATAATTGGCTATATGGCCTTTAGCTTTGCTATGGCTCATAAAACAGATCCGTTGGCTACTTATATTAAAAATAAATTAGGCAATGAGTATTTAGCAGATTTATCTTTAAATGTTGATACCAGTACGGTTTTTATAAAAAACTATAAAACAACAGTTTCAGATTCGTTGTTGGTAGCAGTTAACAATCATATTAATGAGTCGTTAAGCACATTACCGGTTCCACAATTTGAGGGAAGTAATAGCTGGGTTATTGCCCCAAGCAAAACTAAAAACGGTAAAGTTATTTTAGCAAACGATCCGCATATTGGGTATGCTCAACCTGTTGTTTGGTATGAGGCGCATGTTGCTACACCTAATTACGAAAAGTATGGGTATCATTTGGGAGGTGTTCCGTTTCCGCTTTTGGCGCACAGCCGAAACACAGCCTACGGTCTCACCATGTTTGAAAACGACGATATAGACTTTTATGTAGAAGAATTACATCCGCAAAACGCTAAACTATATAAGTACAAAGATGATTGGTTAGAGTTTACAACCGTTACTAAAACTATAAAAGTTAAAGGGAAGCCCGATGTTGAATTTATTTATAAAAAGTCTCATCACGGACCGGTTTTAAATGATATTGCAGAGGGTATTTCTGGGAAAGAACCTATTGCAATGTCTTGGATTTATACCAAACAAAATAATAAGCTGTTACAAGCACTTTATGCTATGAGCCATGCAGAAAATCTAACTGATTTTTCGCAAGCATTACCTTTAATTCATGCTCCCGGACTAAATGTAATGTATGGCGATGCTAACGGAAATGTAGCTTGGTGGGCAACCGGAAAACTATATGAATTACCTAAAGAAGTAAATACAAAACTATTTTTAGATGGAGCGTCCGGAAACAACGAGATATTACGTTTTTTATCTTTTTCAGACAACCCACAAGCTGTAAACCCGCCTTGGGATTATGTGTATTCTGCTAATAATCAAGTAGACTCTATTGCTGGTATGTTATACCCAGGATACTATTTACCGGAAAACAGAGCAAAGCAAATTGTAGCTCTTTTAGAAAAGAAGAACGATTGGGATATAACATCGGTGGGAGAGATGATAAATAATAACGAATCGCCGGTAAATCCTGAAATTGCTTTAAATTTAATTAGTGAGCTTAGTCACAATGATTTGAATGAAGCCCAAAAAGAAATCGTTAAAATTTTAAAGCAATGGGATGGAACTAATGATTTAAATGATATTGCACCTTCATTTTATCATAAATGGGAGTATTATTTTTTAAAGCTTGCTTTTCACGATGAATTAGGCGACCAATTATTTGCCAAGTTTTTGCAAACACATTTTCATAAAAGGCTTATAGCCCCTTTGGCTGCAAAGAAAGAGTCGGTTTGGTGGGACAACATAACCACCAAAAAAATAGAAACTAAAAAAGATGTTGTAAACCAATCTTTTATTGCAGCTTTTAATGACTTAGCTTCAAACTTAGGTGCTAATATAAATAATTGGCAATGGCATAAGTTACATATTTTAGAGCACCAACATCCTATAGGGCAAGTGGCTTTATTACGCCCAATATTTAATGTTGGTCCGTTTTCAGTTCCCGGAACAAGAGAAGTAATAAATAATACAGCTTTTATTTATAATGATAATTTAGAATTCTCTGTAAATGCGGGTCCGTCTACCCGAAGGGTTATAGACTTCTCTGATGTAGAAAACAGTATAAGTATTTTACCAACCGGGCAATCAGGAAACCCGTTTAGCGAGCATTATTCAGACCAGGCTAAAATGTACAATCAAGGAAAATTTAGAAAAATGATGATGAACAAACAAGAAATACAAAACAACTCCAGATTATTAATATTTCATCCCCAAAATTAATGCTTAAAAAAGTTTATGGAAGCGCTGTTTTTGGTGTAGAAGCCACAACAATTACAGTAGAGGTAAATGTAGATAAAGGTATAGGATACCATTTAGTTGGATTGCCCGACAATGCAGTAAAAGAAAGTAATTACCGTATTGCTGCAGCACTTACTAATAACGGTTATAAAATACCCGGAAAAAAAGTAACAATAAATATGGCCCCGGCCGATTTGCGTAAAGAAGGCTCTGCTTATGATTTAACATTAGCCATGGGTATTCTGGCAGCATCAAACCAAATTAAAGCTACGGAAATAGAGCGTTATTTAATAATGGGAGAATTATCGTTAGATGGTGGTTTACAACCCATAAAAGGGGCATTGCCCATAGCAATTAAAGCTAGAGAAGAAGATTTTAAAGGATTTATTTTACCAAAAGCAAATGCAAAAGAAGCAGCAATAGTTAACAATCTTGAAGTTTTTGGGGTAGATAACATTAAAGAAGTTATAGATTTTTTTGACAAAGACGTGGCTTTAACCCCTACAGAAATTAATACACGTAAAGAATTTTATGATAGCTTGGCGTATCCGGAACACGATTTTGCCGATGTAAAAGGACAAGAAAGCATTAAACGAGCCATGGAAATAGCTGCTGCCGGTGGGCATAACATAATTTTAATCGGTCCGCCAGGAGCAGGAAAAACAATGCTTGCAAAACGCCTTCCGTCTATATTACCACCAATGACATTGCAAGAAGCATTAGAAACCACTAAAATACATAGTGTTGTGGGCAAAGTTGCAAACGGAGGATTATTATGCGACAGACCCTTTAGAAATCCACATCATACAATAAGCGATGTAGCTTTGGTTGGTGGAGGAGGTTACCCACAACCCGGCGAAATATCGATGGCACATAATGGTGTGTTGTTTTTAGATGAGCTCCCAGAATTTAAACGTAGCGTATTAGAAGTTATGAGGCAGCCTCTTGAAGACAGAGAAGTTACAATTTCTAGAGCTAAATTTACGGTTACGTACCCATCGTCTTTTATGTTGGTGGCCAGCATGAATCCCAGTCCGGGAGGATATTTTAATGATCCGGATGCTCCGGTTACCTCATCTCCAGCCGAGATGCAACGATATTTAAGTAAAATATCCGGTCCGCTTCTAGATAGAATAGATATTCATATAGAAGTTACTCCGGTACCTTTTAATAAATTATCAAGTAACCAAACAGCAGAGAGTAGTGTTGCCATTAGAGAGCGTGTTACAGCAGCCCGTTCAATACAAACAAATAGGTTTAAAGACAATGAAAAAGTACATTACAATGCACAAATGAACTCTAAACAAATCAGGTTGTATTGTAATCTTAATGATGCTTCTAAAGCACTATTAAAAAATGCTATGGAACGGCTACAGCTGTCTGCAAGAGCCTACGATAGAATTTTAAAAGTTTCTCGAACAATTGCAGATTTAGATAATTCAAGTTCAATACAAGATGCTCACATTGCAGAAGCTATACAATACAGAAGTTTAGACAGAGAAGGATGGTTGGGCTAAAGTTTATACAAGAAAAACTTAAAAATATAGGCCCGGGAACCTTAATAGCAGCAGCTTTTATTGGTCCGGGTACAGTAACTGTATGCACACTTGCAGGAGCAAATTTTGGTTACAGCTTATTGTGGGCAATGTTGCTATCTATTATTGCTACCATTGTTTTGCAAGAAATGGCTGCCAGAACAGGCATATTAACCCAGAAAGGGTTAGCTGCAGTTATAAAACAACAAATAAATAACAATGTTGTAAGAGGTTTAGTAATTGGATTAATACTAATAGCAATTGTAGTAGGAAATGCAGCTTACGAAGCCGGAAATATTGGAGGTGCTGTTTTAGGATTAGAAGCCATTTTTGGGGCAGAGAACACTAAAATTTATGTTTTTTTAATAGGATTAATAGCCTTTATATTGTTGTATTTAGGGATATACAAAGTGCTCGAAAAATTTTTAATAACATTGGTTATTGTAATGAGCGTTTCGTTTATAATAACTGCTATTCTCACAAAGCCAAGCTTTAGTGATACTTTAAAAGGATTCACCACTATTTCTGTAACAGAAACCAATATTTTAACAATTGTGGCATTAATCGGAACAACTGTAGTGCCTTATAATTTGTTTTTGCATGCATCTATAGTATCAGAAAAGTGGACCAATAAAAAAGATTTAAAACATGCCCAAATAGATACTTTTTTATCTATTATTCTAGGCGGATTAGTTTCTGTTGGAATTATAATTAGCGCAGCAGCATTTAAAGGGCAAGCAGTAGAATCTGTTGCAGATATTGCTCAGGCCTTAACACCGCTTTATAGCAAAATGGCAACTTACTTTTTAGGAATTGGTCTTTTTGCTGCCGGTATAACTTCAGCAATTACAGCTCCTCTTGCAGCTGCTTATGTTGCCAGAAGTTGTTTTAATTGGGAGAAGTCTTTAACAAACTGGCGCTTTAGGTTGGTTTGGATGTTTATTTTATTAATAGGTGTTGGCTCTTTGTTTTTAAACATAAAGCCAATACAGATAATAAAGATGGCTCAGGTAGCCAATGGCATTTTATTACCTTTTATTGCAATTTTTTTGGTGTGGGTGGTAAACAAAAAACAAGTTTTAGGAGCACATAAAAACACGCTTTTTCAAAATATATTAGCTATTATAATAGTGCTTATAACGTGTGTTTTAGGTGTAAAAAGTATTCTTAAAGTGATAACAAATTTGGGTTGATGCAGACCATAGATATAAATTGTGATGTAGGAGAGGGTTTTAATAATGAAGCCGAACTTTTTAAACACATAAGCTCTTGTAATATTGCCTGTGGCGGGCATGCTGGGAATGAGGTAAGTGTTACAGAAATTGTTAAACTGGCTAAAAAATTTAATGTAAAAGTAGGTGCGCACCCTTCGTATCCTGATAAAGAAAGCTTTGGTAGAAAAAGCATGCAATTACCCCATGCTGTTTTACGAGAATCGTTAGAGCAGCAAATTAATTTAGTAGTTGCCATAACAAAAAAAAACAATGTAAACTTTCATCATATAAAGGCACACGGAGCTTTATATAATGATTTAGCTAAAGATGCTGCATTAGCCAATTTTTATGTTAATACAATTAAGGAAACCGCTAAATCTTGTGTATTATATGTACCTTTTAACTCGGTAATTGCAAAGATTGCTATAGAAAATGGTTTAAAAGTTTTTTTTGAAGCTTTTGGCGATAGAAATTATATAAACACTGGGGCATTAGTTAGCAGACAGCACCCAAATGCTTTAATAACCAACCCGGATAAAGTTTTAGAGCACGTATTACAAATTATTAAAACCAACAGTGTTACTGCAGTAGATGGCACTACTGTTACTTTAAAAGCAGACACAATATGCGTTCATAGCGATACTCCCAATGCTGTAGCAATTGTACAATTTTTAAACCATAAGCTACAAGCACATAAGATTATAATTAGATGATTTGAAAGATGTAGAATTTACATACCAGAGATTAGGAAAAAATGCTTTAGTAATAACATGTAAAACCGACTTTACCGAAGAGGTTTTATCGTATATTTTAACGTTTAAAGAAATTATAAAAAAAGCTTTTAATAATTATCAATTAGAGATAATTCCGGTTTATAATTCTATAACAATACTCTTTAACCATACTCAGGTAACAGATAATATAATTAACAAATTGCAAGAGTTGCAGCGTAATATAAATCATAAAAAAGCTGATTTTAGGTATAATTTATGGGAATTGCCGGTTTGTTATGATAACAAATTTGGAATTGATTTAAACGCTATAATGGCTGCTACCAAACTATCAAAAAAAGAGATAATTAATTTACATACCCAAACCACATACACGGTTTATGGAATAGGTTTTTTACCCGGGTTTTTATATTTAGGAGAGGTGCACAAATCACTTCAAATACAACGAAAAAGTAAACCGCGATTAAAAATTACTAAAGGAGCTGTTGGTATAGCCGGAAAACAAACCGGAATATACCCACAAGAATCACCCGGAGGATGGAATATTATAGGGAATTGCCCTGTACCTCTTTTCAATCTATCAAAAAAACCACCGGTTTTTGCTAAAGTAGGAGATCAAATAAAGTTCAAAGCTATTTCTATACATGAGTATGAACTTTTACAAATTAAAGTAGCTGCTAATATTTTTTCTATATCACCCGTACAAGAATGATTAAAGTAATTCATCCAGGGTTCTATACCACTATACAAGACAAGGGAAGGTTTAACTACCGAGCATTTGGAGTTCCTGTTTCTGGAGTTATGGATGAAGTATCGTATAAATTACTAAACGATTTATTGGGTAACCATGACAATGCAGCTGCCTTAGAATGCACTATGGTTGGACCAACTATTTTGTTTTTAAAAGCTACAAAAATTGCTATAACAGGAGGCAATATGCAACCGCAATTAAACAACCAACCCATACAAAATAATAGAGTGTATTTAGTTGACGAGGGTGATATTTTATCGTTTAAAAAATTAAAAACAGGCTATAGAACTTATATAGGTGTTTTTGGCGGATTAAAATCTGAGGTGTATTTAGAAAGTAAATCTTATTACTATCCGGTTACGCCTAATAAAACCATTGAAAAAGACAGCGAAATTGAATTTATAAACTTAAATGATACTACGGTAAATAATAAAATTGAGATTGTAACTAATAATATAACTGAACTAACAGTATTTAAAGCCCCTGAATTTGATGTATTATCTACTGAACAAATTCATTTTTTAGAGACAAACAGTTTTACAGTAGATAAAAATAACAGAATGGCTTACCAGTTTAAAGAGCGTGTTCCTAAAGGACTTTCAAGCATAGTTACTTCTGCAACAATACCCGGAACTATACAATTAACTCCGTCGGGAAACTTAATTATTTTAATGAAAGATGCTCAAACTACAGGAGGCTATGCCAGGATTTTTCAACTAACCAATGAGGCAATAGCAGTCTTAGCTCAAAAGAAAATGGGCGATAAAATAACTTTTAAAGTTGTAGACTTCTAAATTCATTAAATTCTTTAGCTAAGAGTTCTATGGCATGTTCATCAGACGGTAAAGAATCGGTTATTTTCTTAACATCTTCAGCAAAATCTTTATGGTTTTTTAACGTACGCCAAAAAGCATAAATAAACTCACTAAATACCAATCCGTCATTCCAAGCAATTATTTTTTTTGTTAACTGCTTTAATAATTAGTAAACGCATTTGCTTTTGGCTATCTATAACCATTATTTTAAAATAAAGTAAAACCCAATATACAGTTTTATTAATCATATTTTTAGGGGAAATCACCCTTTTATTTACACTTTATATACAGTATCTTGTAAGCTTAAAACAAATGCCTCCTTGATACAAATACAAGCTCTCAATATTATTTATTAACCACCAATATTTCCTGTTAGATTATGAAAACTATTTGTAAAAGTAAAGTTATAGCAAGTGTTGCCTTGGTTGCAGCGCTATTGTTAGGTTGCAAGCAGTCTAAAGAAAAAGAAGTTGATTTTTCTGTGCTTGAAGAAAAATTAGTAACTAAAGAAGAGGCAAAAAAAATGAGCAGACAATTTGTTGCCGATTTACAACAAATGCAGGCTTTAGTAATGCAAGATACGTTGCAACAAAGAAAAGTTAAGGTATCTGCTTCGGCACATTTTACGCTTCAAGAGATTGAGCAATACATAGCCTATGCAAAGCAAGAAGCAGCTAAAAGCGGAAAAAAAGTAGAAGGTTTGCGCATATATTACGGAGTCTATACTAAAGGAAAAAACAAAGATTATACAACGGTTTTTTTAGTGCCTACCGGAAGTAGCAACAAGCAAGAAGGGAGCATAGTTGTTTTTCAGAGCAAGCCGGGAGATTTAGATGTTTCTCCGATGAATGATGGCGGTATGGGCGACCCTCCAAATGCAACCTATCCCCAAGGACAATAGCTTAAAAATTAGTTAGAAAATACTATACATGTGGATTTAACTTTTTTAGAAGGACTTAAAAGTTCTATTAAATACATAGCCCTGGCAAGTGCAATAGTTGGAACTATTGGGTACCCTAAATATGCTGTCGGGAAAGGCAAATATTTTTTGTTTGCTTTATGGTTTATAGCCATAACAGAATTCTCCTATAGGTTTGTTTACTATAAAATTTTAGATGGCAAACATTCAATATATTTTATTTCAAATATTCATTATTTAATTATTGGCAGCTTTTACTTGTTATGGTACAGAAGCTTAATACCAAGTAAAAGAAAACGCAAAATTATAGTACTGTTTTTAATATGCTATTTGCTCTTTTTTGTGTTAAATACTTTACTATGGGAGCCCTTTTTAACAGTACAAACCTATACCTTTGTTGTAGCAGCATTATTTGTAATTACATCAATTTTCTTTTATTTTAATGAAATATTACAAACCGAGAAAATTTTAAAGTTTGAACGCTCAGTATATTTCTGGTTTACGGTTGGGATATTAATTTTTTGGGTTCCTTATATCCCGCTAAAGCTTACCAGTACTTACTTTGAGTTTAAAGGAGCTTTATATAGCTTAGGTATTTTTACGTTAAACTTTTTAATGCATTTGTTTTTTATAATAGGGGTTATATGGAGCCAAAAGAAATACAATTATTAGTATTATTCTTTATAGTTACATTTTTATTAATAACTATTGGCTTTGCTATCCTTTTTTATGTTTTTCAGAAAAGAAAAACCCAGTTATTAATAGAAAAGGCTCAAGAAAAACAACGTTACGAATCTGAGTTGATTAAATCACAAACAGAGATTCAAGAACAAGCATTTAAGAATATTAGTTGGGAATTACACGATAATATTGGGCAGTTATTATCTGTAGCTAAAATGCAGTTAAATTTACTTTCAGATCAAATAGAAGAGAAAAACAAAAAAAGGTTAGTAGAATTGAGCGATGTTGTTGGTAAAAGCTTACAAGATTTACGTTTGCTTTCAAGAACCTTAAATCATGAGGTTATACAAAAAATTGGTCTTAAACAATCTTTAGAATTAGAGCTTCAAAGGTTTAATAGGCTAAAGTTTCTAAAAGCAACACTTCAGGTGAATGGCGATGAAAAAAGTATTGATGACAAAGACGAAATAATAATTTTTAGAATCTTTCAAGAATTTTTTTCAAATGTAGTTAAACACTCAAAAGCTAAAAATCTAAAAGTGTTTTTAAACTATAATGATAGCTATTTAGAGCTTATGGCTAATGATGATGGTGTTGGCTTTGATACTGAAAAGAAGGCAAAAGGGATTGGACTGATGAACATGAAAAGCAGGGCAGAGCTTATAAAATCTGATTACAAGTTGGTTTCTAGACCCGGAGAAGGCACTTGTATTCGCTTAAAATATAATTTAAAACGAAAAAAAGATGACGCTGCATAGCACATACAATGTTGTTATTGTAGATGACCATGAGTTATTTGCACAATCATTACAGGGCCTTGTAAACTCTTTCTCTGGCTTTAATGTGCTTTATCATGTGTCTAACGGAAAGCAACTGCAAACAGCATTACAAACTAAATCAACTTTACCCGACTTAATTTTATTAGACATAAATATGCCTGTAATGAATGGGTTAGAAACCATGCAATGGCTTAAAGAGGCTTTCCCTAATGTAAAAGTATTGGCGCTTTCTATGGATGATAATGAAGATACCATAATTAAAATGCTACGATATGGAGCAAAAGGCTATCTGCTAAAAGATATACATCCGGAGACTTTTAAAATGGCAATGACCGAGGTTTTAGAAAAAGGTTTTTACAACTCAGATAAGGTTTACAATTCACTACAAAATGGTTCATTAAAACAAGAAGAGCTTCAACTTAAAGAAAGAGAGTTAGAGTTTTTAAACTGGGCGTGTACAGAGCTTACGTACAAAGAAATTGCAGATAAAATGTGTTTAAGCCCAAAAACAATAGATGGGTATAGAGAAAGCCTATTCGAGAAGCTTCAGGTAAAAAGCAGAATAGGCTTAGTGCTATATGCAATCAAGAACCGTTTAATTGATGTTTAAATTTTGGTATATACTTCATTTAACGCAACTCTAAATCGTGGTCCGTATATACCTTTATTATCTCTTACACCACAACCAATAACCATGGTAATTTCTGCAGAAGAGGGTAAGTTTAAAATTTTCTTAACTCTTAAAGTATCACTTCCTTCCATAGGGCAAGTATCATAACCAATAGCAGCCATACTCAGCATAAAATTCTGTGCTGCCAATGCAGCACTTTTATGTGCTACAATACGCAGATCACTTTTTCTAACTTGCCTGTAAACAGGTTTAAAAAGTCCTATTATGTTAAAAATTAAATATTTAAAAAACCCAATAATTCCTAAAAAATCAAAATAAACAGTAGGAATTATTTTTTTGTAATAATTAAGGGCAAATTTTTCTCTTTTGGTATAACTTTCTTTAGGTTTATAACCATACATATTTTCTAAAAAAGAAATATTGGCTTGAGCTCTTTTTTTCCATAAATCTCTACGAGCAACAACCACTACTAATTGCTTAGCCGTTTTAGCTGCATTTTGGTTTAAGCAGGCATATGTTAGCTTTTTTATGGTTTCCGGGTTGGTTATATGGTAAAACTCCCATAATTGTAAATTACTACTGGTAGGGGCTAATGTTGCATTCTCTATACAGGCTTTTACTTTTTCTGTATCTAATGTTTCTGCCTCTTTAAATATTCTAACAGATCTTCTATATGAAATGGCTTCAGAAACTGTTTTTTCGCTCATTATTTAAAATAGTTTAAAAAAAACTGTAATACTTTTTTCTTTTTCTTGTATGGTGCATACCTTATTGGTATATCTAGCCAAGTACCTCTTTTTACTATAGGTTTTTGGTGTGTAAAGGTAGTAAAACTTGCTTTGCCATGGTACGCTCCAATTCCGCTATGGCCAACTCCTCCAAAAGGTAATTTATTGTTAGCAAATTGTACAACAGTATCGTTAACTGCACCACCTCCAAAAGAATAATATGTGGTTATTTTATGTGTGAATAAACGGTTGCTTGAAAAAACATAAAGTGATAATGGTTTATGATATCTGGTTATAATTTTATGAATATCTGCCATCGTTGTATATGTAAGCACAGGCAGTATAGGGCCAAATATTTCGTTTTGCATTACAGCGCTGTCTAAATCGGGCTCATCTAAAAGAGTAGGGGCAATATAGTTGTCAGTTTCATTTGTTTGTCCGCCAACCAATATTTTCATACCGGAAAGCATGCTTGATAATCTATTAAAATGCTTTTTATTAATTATTCTGGGATAATCCGGAGATTGTTCCGGGTTATCACCATATGCCTCTTTAATTTCTTGCTTAACAGCTTCAATAAAACCAGCTTTACTGCTTTTATGAATTAAAATATAATCTGGAGCAATACAGGTTTGTCCGGCGTTAATAAATTTACCCCAAACAATACGTTTAGCAGCTAGTTTAATGTTTGCAGTATTATCTATAATACAAGGGTTTTTACCACCTAGTTCTAACGTAAAAGGCGTTAAATGTTGTGCAGCAGCTTTGGCAACAATTTTCCCAACTTGAACACTACCGGTAAAGAAAATATAATCCCACTTTAATGATAAAAGTTCTTGAGAAACTTCAACACCACCTTCTACAACACAAACATGTTCTGCATTAAATGCCTCTTCTATTATTTGCGCTACAATTGCCGATGTATAAGGCGCCAACTCACTTGGCTTTACAACGGCAGTATTACCAGCTGCAACAGCACCTATTAAAGGAGATATGGCTAATTGAAAAGGATAATTCCATGGGGCAATAATAAGACACGCTCCATAGGGTTCTTTAGTAATATAATCTACCGAAGGAAAGTTTAATAATGATGGGAATACTCGTTTTGGCTTAGCCCACGATGCAATATTTTTTATAGCATAATCTAATTCTTTTAAAACAATACCGGTTTCGGAAAGTATGGTTTCAAATTCCGGTTTTTTAAAATCGTTATAAAGTGCATCTATAATATCTTTTTCTCTTTTTTTTATTTGAAGTTTTAACCTTTTAAGAGCTTGTTTTCTATAATCTATATCTAAGGTTTGCAGGGTTTTAAAAAAGTCTCTTTGATTGTTGAGTACTTTTTCGAGTTCAGATTCCATATTGGTTATACATATTTTATAAGTAGTAATTTACTAAAAAAAATTAATCATAAGCATTTTACTACTTTTTTATTACAAATAACTTATAATAAAAAAGCCTCAGAATTAACTGAAGCTTTTTTGGCAACTAAATGTAAAATGAAAAGATGTGTGCTTTAATCTTAATGATATATCAAACTTAAAAGGTTTAAATGTTGTTTGAAAGTTTTTGTTGTGAAGCTAACAAAACTTGTGGTGTACTCTTTAAATTAGATGGTAAGTTGTTGTATTGTAGGTAGTTATGATCTGCTAAAAATAAAAAACCCCTCAGCTTTTTTAATTACCGAAGGGTTTTTTGAGAGAACACTATATGAAAATGATAAGTTTTGGGTCTTAGTTTAATTATTGGTTGTTACGTAATAACAATTCAAATCTAAGAGTAGTAATATTGGTTTAAAAATATTTGTTGTGAAACTACTGTTTTTTGTTGTTTAGTGTTAAAGTGCTGTTGTTTTACTGCAACAGAAAGTTATTTAAAACAAAAAAGCCCCGAGTTTTTGTCGAAGCTTTTTTAAGAGAACACTATATGAAAATGATAAGATTTGGGTCAAATGTTCTTAAATACCTTATGTTAATTACATATCAAACGTATAAACCTAAATAGAATTTTAAAAAATAATGTTGTGAAACCTCTTTTTCTTGTTGTAAAAGTTATTTATAGCGATATTTATAAGAATAATCTTAAAAAAAATAACCGCTTTGAGCACTACACTCAAAGCGGTTACCTAAACTAAAACTAACAAAACAACTAAACATTTGGCTTTTGCAATACTAACGTAAGTAGCTTTCCTTTTTTAACAATTTAAAGCCGCACTTTTTAATTGCGTCTCAAATTTATATTTTGGTATAATGAAATCAAGAACAACTTTGTGGTAAAATACGATGTTAAACCACAGTTATCTTTTAGTATTGCATTGATATACAATTTGTTGTTTTTTAATATTTACTATGACAAACAAAAACAAAGACAATTTATTTGTTCTGATTAAATCGCTTTCAAAATCAGAAAAGCGACAATTTAAACTATATGTTGGTCGGTTAGATGTAAATACAGATGCCAAGTTTATAGCCCTTTTTAATTTGTTAGATAGAATGAACGAGTACGATGAGCAGGCTATTTTACAATCTGGCATTGTTAAAAAACAACAACTGTCTAACTTAAAAGCTCACTTATACAAGCAAATATTAATTAGTTTACGTTTAAACCCATCGCACCAAAATATACGAGTTCAAATTAGAGAGCAATTAGACTTTGCTACTATTTTGTATCATAAAGGTCTTTACAAACAAAGCCTTAAAATATTAGAGAAAGCAAAACAACTGGCATTAAATAGTCAAGAGAAAAATGTTGCATTAGAAATTGTAGAACTCGAAAAAGTTATAGAAACACAATATATAACCAGAAGCTTAAGCCATAGAGCAGATGAACTTGCCGTAGAGGCAAAGCAGTTAAGTATAGAAAATGTACTTACTAGTAAGCTATCAAACCTATCGTTGCAATTATATGGTATTATGCTAAAGACAGGTTATGTAAAGAGTGATGCAGAGTACGATCACATCACCGAATATTTTAATAAAAGACTTCCAGAATACAATTTAGACGAGTTAGGGTTTAGAGAGCGCTTATGGCTTTACAAGGCTCATTTATGGTATAGCTTTTTGGTGCAAGACTTTTTATCATCGTATAAATATGCTAACAAGTGGGTATCTTTATTTTACGAACACCCGGAGATGATTAAAATAAATCCGGTATTTTTTTTAAAAGGCACAAATTATTTATTAGAATCTTTATTCTTTTTAAAATACGGATCACAATTCAGAACAGTATTACATAGGTTAGAGCAAACTACACAAGACAAAGATTTTCCGTTAAATGATAACACCAAATCACTACTGTTTTTATATACCTATAATAACAAGTTAAACCTTCACTTTCTTGAAGGAACTTTCAGAGAAGCTCTGGGATTGGTAAACGAAATAAAAAAAGGAATTAAAAAACACAGTTTACAATTAGATGAACACCACATTATGTTATTTTACTATAAAATTGGGTGTTTGTATTTTGCTGTGGGCGACAATAAAACATGTATTAGTTATTTAAATAAAATTATTGAAAACAAAAGTTTAAAAGCCAGAGAAGATTTAATGTGTTTTGCCAGAGTACTTAATTTAGTGGCTCATTATGAAGCCGGATTAGACTTTAGGTTAGAGCAGCAACTAAAAAGTACCTATAAGTTTTTATTAAAAATGAACGATTTACAAGCTGTGCAAAAAGAAATGATAAGGTTTTTGCGTAACCTGGGGAATATATATCCGCATGAGCTTAAAACAGAATTTAAAAAACTTCATGCTCGGTTAAAGCAGTTTGAAGACCACCCATACGAGAAAAGAGCATTTTTATACTTAGATATTATTTCTTGGTTAGAGAGCAAAATACATAACAAAACAGTAGAACAAGTAATAAAAGAAAAAGCCCAAGAAGTACTCAGGTAGCTTTTTCTGCAGCTTTCCATAATGAGTTATTTGGCACAGGCGCTATAATTGTTACAGTTTCTTTTTTTACAGGATGAATAAAACTAAGCTTTCGGGCATGAAGGCTAATACTCCCGTCGGGATTGCTTCGGTTAAAACCATATTTTAAATCACCTTTTATCGGGCAACCTATGGCGGCTAATTGGGCTCTTATTTGATGATGTCTGCCGGAATGCAAGTCTATCTCAAGCAAAAAGTAATTATTTAAAGTTGCAAGTACAGTATATGTTAAACTCGCTTTTTTACTTTCCGGAACTTCTTTGGAATAAGCTACAGATTTGTTTTTTATGCTATTGCGTTTAAGCCAATGCGTTAAAGTATCTGCTTGTTTAGGTGGTTTGTTTTTTACAATAGCCCAGTAGGTTTTTTGGGCCTCTTTATTGGCAAATATTTTGTTTAATCTGGGTAAAGCTTTAGAGGTTTTAGCAAAAACTACGACACCACTTGTTGGGCGGTCCAGCCTGTGAGTTACACCTAAATAAACATTACCGGGCTTGTTATATTTATCTTTTAAATAGGCTTTTACTATATCGCTTAGCGGAGTATCGCCGGTTTTATCACCCTGAACAATATCTCCGGGTCTTTTATTTACTGCAATAATATGATTGTCTTCGAATAAAACAAGCAGGTTGTTTTTGTCAGATTTTATGCCGGTATTCACTGTTTAATGTGCTAATATTGCTCGTTTTCGTTAGGGAAATCTAACGATTTTACATCGGTTACATATTGAGAGATAGCATTAGTCATATCATCATATAAATTCATGTAACGTCTTAAAAACCTTGGGTTAAACTCATGTGTCATCCCTAATAAATCGTGTATAACTAAAACTTGCCCATCTACACCATTTCCGGCACCAATACCAATAATTGGGATAGAAACACTTTCTGCTACCTCTTTAGCTAATTTTGCAGGAATTTTTTCAAGAACTATAGCAAAACAACCTAATTTTTCTAATAGCTTGGCATCCTCTTTAAGCTTTTGTGCTTCTTGTTCTTCTTTTGCTCTAACCGTGTAAGTGCCAAATTTGTAAATAGATTGTGGGGTTAGACCTAAATGCCCCATAACCGGGATTCCGGCATTTAATATTCTTTTTATAGACTCTTTAATTTCTTTACCACCTTCTAATTTTACGGCATGAGCACCGCTCTCTTTCATTATTCTAATGGCAGAACGCAGAGCTTCTTTAGGGTCGCTTTGGTAGCTTCCAAAAGGAAGATCAACCACTACTAAGGCTCTGTTTATAGCTCTAACAACAGCTGATGCATGGTAAATCATTTGATCTAACGTAATTGGTAGCGTGGTCTCATGACCTGCCATTACGTTACTTGCAGAGTCTCCTACCAAGATAACATCTACTCCGGCACCATCTACAATTTTTGCCATTGAATAATCGTAGGCTGTAAGCATAGAGATTTTCTCTCCGTTGCTTTTCATTTCTACTAAAGACTTGGTTGTAATGCGTTTATATTCTTTTTTAGCTACAGACATTTTCTTGGTTTATTTTAGTTGCGTAAAAATAAGGAGTTTTGTTAAACTTTTGTTTAAAGTACCAGTTTTATACACATTGTGAGTTATTTTTCAAAAAAAATCAGACAAATGAGATTTTATGCAACAATACTAACTGTTTTTATTTCAGGAGTTTGTTTTTCTCAACAATCAACAACTCAAACACCAAAAGAAACCATAAAAACATTTTTTAAGGCATTTCATGAAGGAGACACAACATTATTAAAAACAACCATTTATAAAACAGCGCTACTGCAAACGGCTACAAAAAATAAAGAAGGAAAGAATGTGCTGTATCAATCTAGTGTGTCTGATTTAATAAAGGCTATTGCTAACAGGCCGGCAGACCAGAAGTGGGAAGAACGTTTGTTATCTTTTACTGTTAACATAGATGAAAATATGGCAAATGTTTGGACACCCTATGAGTTTTGGTTTAACGGAAGCTTTAGCCATTGTGGTGTAAATTCTTTTCAGCTTTTTAATGATAATGGTAGCTGGAAAATAATTTATTTAATAGATACACGTAAGCGGGAAGGCTGCAACCGTTAACAATCACTTAAATTTACAGTTACTGCTAAACCTCCTTCTGAGGTTTCTTTATACTTGCTGTTCATGTCTTTAGCCGTTTCCCACATGGTATTTATAACTTTATCTAACGGTACTTTTGCATTCTCCGGGTTAGATTCCATAGCCAATTCTGCAGCATTAATAGCCTTAATCGCTCCCATAGAGTTTCGTTCTATACAGGGAACTTGTACCAATCCGGCAATTGGATCGCAGGTTAAACCTAAATGATGCTCCATGGCAATTTCTGCAGCCATTAAAACTTGCTCTGGCGTACCACCATAAAGTTCTGTTAATGCTCCGGCAGCCATTGCAGACGATACACCTATTTCTGCTTGGCAGCCTCCCATAGCGGCAGATATTGTAGCCCCTTTTTTAAACAAACTGCCAATTTCTCCGGCTACCAACAAAAAGCGCTTTATGTGGTTAAAACTTGCTTTATGATTTTCTATCACTAAATAATACATAAGCACAGCAGGGATTACACCGGCGCTACCATTTGTAGGTGCTGTAACAACTCTACCCAAAGAAGCATTAACTTCGTTAACACTTAAAGCAAAGCAACTAACCCATTTAAATATATGTCTGAATTTAACTTCTGTTTTTCTGATGGCTTCAATCCATTCTTCCGGATTATTGTAAGGAATATTTCCTTTTAATTTTTGGTGTAAATCAAACGCTCTTCGTCTAACGTTTAGTCCGCCCGGAAGAATCCCTTCGGTATGGCAACCGGTATACATGCACTCAAGCATGGTGTTCCAAATACGTTTAAGCTCGTTATCTATCTCTTCATCAGAGCGTAAAGAACGTTCGTTTTCAAGTACAATTTCCCAAATACGTTTGTTTTCTTGCTTACAAAAAGCTAATAATTCGCTTCCCTTTTCTATAGGAAATGGGAAAGCCTTAAATGCTTCTATGTTTTGTTTTGCGTTTTCACGTTCTTCTTTAACTACAAAGCCACCTCCAATAGAGTAGTATGTTTCTGTAATAGATGAATCATCATTTAAAATTGCTTCGAATGTAAGTCCGTTAGCATGAAATGGCAAAAAGTCACGGTAAAAAATTATATCGGTTTCAGCATTAAATGGAAGAATAACAGTACCGGCAAATTTAATAGTACGAGATGTTTTAATAGCATCTATAATATTTGGAATATCTGCAACAGGTATATATTCCGGGTCGGCTCCAGAGAGGCCAAGCATTATGGCAAGATCTGTAGCATGCCCTTTGCCGGTTAAAGAAAGTGATCCGTACACATGTACTTTAATGCCTTTAACATTATTAAAAATGCCATTGTCTTTAAGTTCGTTTATCCACCTTTCGGCAGCACGCCAAGGGCCTAATGTATGAGAGCTAGAGGGGCCAACCCCAATTTTAAGCATATCGAAAACGCTAATACACTCAATCTGTCGCATAGTGCAGAATTTAACGCCAAAGATACATTTTGTTTGTTAAAATTAATGTCAACTTTAACGAAAGCTTGGGCAGCAGTTTCTGACACCTTGTCATATTTTTTGTGTTGGCATAGTGATTGACATTTACAGAGTGAGTAAAATTTAGAATTAGTAAAATAAAACTTAAACTATACAAGAAATGAGTAAAATTATTGGAATTGATTTAGGGACTACCAACTCTTGTGTTGCCGTAATGGAAGGTAGCGAACCCGTTGTAATACCTAATGCAGAAGGAAAGCGTACAACTCCTTCTATTATTGCATTTGTAGAAGGCGGAGAAATTAAAGTTGGTGACCCTGCAAAAAGACAAGCTGTAACAAACCCTAAGAAAACGGTTTATTCTATTAAACGTTTTATGGGTAATAAATACTCTGAGTCTCAAAAAGAAGCAGAGCGTGTACCATACAAAGTAGTTAAAGGTGATAACGATACCCCTCGTGTAGATATAGACGGTAGATTATATACTCCTCAAGAGTTGTCGGCAATGATTCTTCAGAAAATGAAAAAAACTGCCGAAGACTATTTAGGAACTACCGTAACAGAGGCTGTTATTACTGTTCCGGCTTATTTTAACGATGCTCAGCGTCAAGCCACTAAAGAAGCGGGTGAAATTGCAGGTTTAAAAGTAAGACGTATTATTAACGAGCCTACAGCTGCTGCTTTAGCTTATGGTTTAGATAAGTCTGGAGAGGATAAAAAAATTGTTGTATTTGACTTTGGTGGAGGTACACACGACGTTTCAATATTAGAATTAGGAGACGGTGTATTTGAAGTGTTATCTACAGACGGTGATACACATTTAGGAGGTGATGATGTTGATGAGAAAATTATTGATTGGTTAGCTGATGAGTTTAAGGCAGAAGAAGGAATAGATCTTCGTCAAGACCCAATGGCTTTACAGCGCTTAAAAGAAGCTGCCGAAAAAGCTAAAATAGAGCTATCATCATCAACTCAAACAGAAATAAACTTACCGTATATTACTGCTACTGCAAGTGGTCCTAAACACTTAGTTAGAACATTATCACGCGCTAAGTTTGAAACTTTAATAGAAGACTTGGTAAAACGCACTATAGAGCCGTGTAAAACTGCATTAAAGAATGCCGGACTTTCTACCGGAGATATAGATGAGATTATACTTGTAGGTGGTTCTACCAGAATTCCTGCAGTACAAGAAGCGGTAGAAAAATTCTTTGGAAAAAAACCAAGCAAAGGAGTAAACCCAGACGAGGTAGTAGCGGTTGGTGCTGCTATTCAAGGTGGTGTATTAACCGGAGATGTAAAAGACGTACTTTTACTAGATGTTACTCCGCTTTCACTTGGTATAGAGACTATGGGAGGCGTTATGACAAAGCTTATAGAAGCTAACACAACAATACCTACCAAAAAGTCTCAAATTTTCTCTACAGCAGCAGACAATCAACCTTCTGTAGAAATTCACGTTCTGCAAGGAGAGCGTCCAATGGCTGCAGATAACAAAACGATTGGTCGTTTTCACTTAGACGGAATTCCACCGGCACCAAGAGGAGTGCCTCAAATTGAAGTTACTTTTGATATAGATGCTAACGGAATTATTCATGTAACAGCTAAAGATAAAGCAACAGGAAAATCACAAGATATCAGAATTGAAGCTTCTTCCGGATTAACACAAGAAGAAATAGAAAGAATGAAGCGTGAAGCTGAAGCGAATGCAGAAGCAGATAGAAAAGCAAAAGAAAAAGCTGATAAGCTTAACGAAGCAGATGCAATGATTTTCCAAACAGAAAAACAATTAAAAGAGTTTGGAGATAAGTTATCTGCCGATAAGAAAAAGCCAATTGAAGATGCTTTAGAAGAGCTTAAAAAGGCTTACGAAACTAAAGAGGTAGAAACTATTCAGCCTGCTTTAGATAAAATTAACGAAGCTTGGAAAGCTGCTTCAGAAGAACTTTATAAAGCTCAAGCAGAAGCTCAGCAAAACGGAGGAGCACAAAGCTCTGAAGCTAAAACAGATAATACAAAAGAGAACGATGACGTTCAGGATGTAGATTTCGAAGAAGTTAAATAAGAATACTACATACCAAAACTTAAAAAGCAGGCTTTAAGCCTGCTTTTTTTATTGATAGTTAGGTTTGTAACCATAAAAAACTTACCTACTTTTGATGTATAATAATTACTTATGAAGAAAAACTACATTTTTTTTACGCTGGTTTCGTGTTTAGTTTCATTACCCGTTTTTAGTCAAGATTTTTCAATTTTAACTCGTTCAGATTTTAATTTAAAAGGAGAAGTTAAAACATGTGTAGTTTATACAGATTATGGCGAAGAATCTTTTTTGTTTAGCGAAAAAGGATTGCTTTTAGAAAGTATAACTCGATTTAACGAATCGGATTACAACAAAATAACGTATAAATACAATAATCAAACTTTAATAAGTAAAGTTGTAGAAAGCTACAGAGACAAAAAAATTGATGCAGGAGTATCTTTTAAGCATAATTATACAACGCTCATAACAGAATCAACTAAAATAACCGAGTATATAACAAATTACAATAATGAGTTTATAGACAAGTTTGAATATTACTTTAACCCTGATGGAGAGCTGGTTAAAGTAATAAGGCAAAACAAAAGTGGTATTGAAGAACGTATTATTGAACGCGTTAAAAATAGTAATGGTGTTGTTTTAGAAGAATCTCATACTATAGATGGGATTATTCAGAAAAAAATTAAACGTCTGGAGCCTAAAGCAAAACACAATAAAGGAGATTATGAACTTTTAACCATTTTATATAGCAATGGTGTTCCGGAAAAAGCAATGTTGCAAGCATTTTCTAAAGATGGTTTAGTTTTATTTGAAGAAGATTTAAAAATTAGTTCTAAAACCCCCGATAAATATTTTTCGGTTACTAAAACGGTTTATGAATATAATAGTAGAGGAGAGGTAATACAGCAAAAGCAATATAAAAAAGGAACTTTAATTAGCGCCAATAAAATTTTGTATGAGTATGATGATAAAAAACCTCAAAACTGGATAGTTAAAAAAGATTCATCTACCAAAATAAAGCGTAAAATAATATACTATTAAAAAAAAGAAACTCGGCCCTTAAAGCCGAGTTTTCTTAACACTTACGCTATTTTAAATTAAGAGATCTTTGGTTTACTCATCTTCGTCTTCGTCATCTTCTTTTACAGTAGAAGCTAACCCGTCGTATTTTTTAGTAATAGTGAACTCAATATCCATGGCAACGCCTTGCTCAGCCATACCTTCTAAAAAGAAAGCTTTGTAGTAGTTAAAGTTGTTTTCTGCTACTAATAGCTGCTTTAAGTTTTTAAATTGGTTAATATGCTCAGGGATATCGCCAGAGAAATTGTTGTCAAAAACATTTAACACCGTAAGCTTACTTAACTGTGTAAGTCCTTCAGGCAGACTTCCGGTAAGCTTGTTGCTGCTTAAGTGTAATTCTTTTAAGTTTTTAAGCTGAGTAATAGTAGCCGGAAGCTCACCTTCTAAGTTATTAGCGTTAAACGATAATACACGTAATTGTTTAAGGTTACCAATTTCTGCAGGAATAGTACCTTGTAATTGGTTAAAAGAAAGTTCTAATCTTCTTAAATGAGTTAAGTTACCAATAGAAGCCGGTAAAGACCCTTGTAAGTTGTTAAACATTAATTTAATGCTAACTACTTTGTTTTGATGAACAGTAACCCCATGCCACTTAGCAACATCTTCGTCAAGATTCCAAGAATTTCTCCACTGGTCACCATTGGTAGCTTTATATAAGTCTATAAGAGCTTGCTTTTCTTGCTCAGAAACTTGAGCCGAAAGAGAGAAAGTAAGAAAGAAAGCGACGAAAATGTAGGTTAACTTGTTCATAACTAAAGGTTTTTACCCGATTTGGTATACCAAAGGTGCGAATAAAAGGGATAAAGGGCAAATTTTTTCGACGAAATGCAAGTTGAATTGTAACTTAACATCGATGAACTGCACGCTTAAAAAGTGTATTTAATCGATGGTATAAGAAAAACAAAGGCGTAAGAGCGATTGTAAGTAAAAAGCTTAAAACGTAGTCTTAAAGCTTAAAATCATGAAAAACATTAAAAACTTATAACCTTGAAAATATATTTTATAATATAGTTTGTAGTAAAGAGCTATTAACCTCATGCTTTCCTTCAAAAGAATAAATAGCTACTTTATTGCCAAACAGCTCTCTAGCACGATTAATTTCATATTCCATTCTGGAGGCATCAAAATACTCATCATTAGTACCATAAATAAGAGATATTTTAGTAGCCTCAGGTAAAAATTTAAAATCTGATGCTGTTAATTCTTTAGGTATTCCACCAGACATAATAATTAAATGTTTACAATGTAATTTGCGTTTTGCAACATATCGCATTGCAACAGAAACGCCTTGAGAGAAGCCTAGAACAATTAAATTATCGGTATTTTGTATGTTTTCTAAGGCAAAAACAGCATCAAAATAACGCATTACATTTTCAGTTTCTTTAATAGTATTCTCTTTTGTAAGCCATGATGCTCCAACATATTTAAATTTTGGGGGTAAGTAGTATTTGCTTTGAGCTTGCGGAAAAATAAAATAGTTTTCATCTGCATTAAAACTACTAAAATACCTAGCAAAATATTTACTTAAGTATCCCATACCATGACACGCAAACCAAATATTTTGTGTGTTAGGTGTTAGCGCATTTAAAGTTGTATACGTATTAGATGTAGTGTAAAAAACTTCTTTTTCTGAAGAATTTAGCATTTTTGCGTTGTTTTGTACTTTTACAAACCTAACTACAAATTACATGACTACAAAACTTAGTAAAGAAGCAATACTAAAAAAGGCTAATGCTATTTGTAAAAATACTTTAATGGAAACTTTACAAATAGAGTTTGTTGATTATGGCGATGATTATATAGTTGCAAAAATGCCGGTAAACTCCAGAGTGTATCAGCCGGATGGAGTTTTACATGGTGGTGCAACAGTAGCTTTGGCCGAAACCACCGGGAGCTTTGCTGCACAATTATTTTTAAATACAGACGATTTTTTTGTAAGAGGAATAGAAATTTCTGCTAATCATGTTAAAAGTATAAAAGAAGGAACCGTGTTTGCCAAAGCAACTTTTATACATAAAGGCAGAACTACCCAGCTTTTTGATATTAAAATAACAGATCAAGACAACAATCTTATTTCGGTTTGTAAATTAACAACAATAGCGTTACCAAAGCGTTCATGAAAATAGATTTATTTGCAGGTATTGAGCACCATTTAAAGCAAAAATTACCCTTTGTTGCTTTTAAATTACCCAGAGAGAATAGTATAACTGCTTTTTTTCAAAACACAACTAAATTATATACATTAGAAGATTGTAAAAACCAATTAGGGTTTGTTTTTGCTCCCTTTACTATAGATAAAAAAGAGGTGGTTATACAGCCCGACAATATTCTTAAATGCAGCCTTAAAATCAATCAAAAGTCATTAGGCAAAACTAACAACAACATACTTCAATCAGTCACAAAAAATAAGCAACAGCATATAGATTTAGTTAATAAAACCATTACAGAAATTAAAAAAACTAACATTAAAAAAATTGTAGTTTCTAATAAAGTAACATGTGCTGTTAATAATCCTAATCCTATTGAAGCTTTTAACAATATAGTATATAAATACCCCGATGCGTTTTGTTACATGTGGTTTCATCCAGCTGTTGGATTGTGGATGGGAGCAACCCCAGAAACTTTACTACAAGTTACCGGTAATGTTGTAAGCACAATGTCTTTAGCCGGTACTCAAAAGTCAGAAATGCAATTTCCGGCTACTTGGGGTACAAAAGAACAAGAAGAACAGCAATTAGTAACAGATTATATTATCAATATTATAAATAAATATTGTACAGCGGTTAATATACAAGAGCCTAAAACCGTTAAGGCAGGAAGTTTATATCATATTAAAACTCTAATACAAGGCAAATTAAAAAACAATAAAGATGCTTATAAGCTTGCAAAAGCTTTACATCCAACACCTGCAGTTTGTGGATTACCAAAGCAACAAGCCTATGACTTTATTTGTAATAATGAAAATTACAAAAGAACATATTATACCGGCTTTTTAGGAGTAATAAATAATTCTGAAAACCATAATTTATATGTTAATCTGCGCTGTATGCAATGGGAAGAAAATACCGTAAATATTTATGTTGGTGGTGGTATTACGGCTCAGTCTAATGCAGAATTAGAATGGCAAGAAACACAAAACAAAGCACAAACCATGCTTAGTGTTTTCTTGTAACACTATTGTTCGTATTTTTACGGGCTGTATGAAGCACTCAACTATTCCTTTAGCGCAAACCTTGGTACAACTTTGTAAGGCCAAGAATATAAAACATATAGTAATTTCTCCGGGATCCAGAAATGCACCACTAACCATAGGTTTTACTCATAACCCTTTTTTTACATGCTACAGTATTGTAGATGAACGAAGTGCTGCTTTTTTTGCTTTAGGAATGGCACAACAAACACAAAGCCCCGTAGCAGTAGTTTGTACTTCGGGGAGTGCATTATTAAACTATTACCCTGCAGTAGCTGAAGCTTTTTATAGCGACGTTCCGTTGGTAGTAATCTCTGCAGATAGACCTGAATTTTTAATTGATATTGGCGATGGGCAAACCATAAGGCAGCCAAACGCTTTGGCAAGTCATGTGTTGTGTTCTGTTTCTGCTAAATTAGATGTACAACCTAATTTAGATGCGTTGCTTGCAGAAGTTTACTTAAATAATAACACTTTAAACCAAAAGGAGCTCAGTGCTTTACAGGATCAAATTCAACAATATAATGAGCAAGAAATAACAAAGGCTTTAGATATTTGCATTTTAGAAAATGGTCCGGTCCATATAAACGCGCCTTTTCATGAGCCTTTGTATCAAACACAAGAACAAACAACCGTAAAAATTAGTGAAAGCATACCAGCCCAAAAGCTAACAGCAGAGATAGATTTAACATCGTTTGTAAAAAGGTGGAATAGTGCCACAAAAAAAATGATTTTGGTAGGGGCATTGCCACCAAATCAAATTAACAAATCGGTTTTAAATGAATTAGCAAAAGACCAATCTGTTGTAGTATTTACAGAAACTACATCTAACTTATATCATGATGCCTTTTTTGAAAGTATAGATAAAATTATTGCTCCAATTGAAAAATCTGAAGATGCTGATGCTCAATTTAAAATGTTACAACCAGAGTTGCTCATTACTTTTGGAGGGATGGTTGTTTCTAAAAAAATAAAAGCCTTTTTACGTAAATACAAACCCAAAGAACACTGGCATATAAATCCCAAAAAAGCCTACAATACTTATTTTAGTTTAACAGAACATGTTAAAAAAGCTCCACAAGATTTTTTTACAGAGTTATTGCCTAAAACCAAAAAACAATCATCAGATTATAAAACTTATTGGCAGAGCGTAAAAAAACACAGGGCACATCGTCATGAATCATATTTGAAAAAAATTCCGTTTTCTGATTTGAAAGCATTTAGCATTTTGCTAAATAGCATTCCAGATAATTACAATGTGCATTTAAGTAACAGTTCTACTATTAGGTACGTACAGTTATTCACTTTAAATCCAACATTAAAAGTTTTTTGCAACAGAGGTACAAGTGGTATAGATGGTAGTAGTTCTACAGCCGTTGGATACGCTAAATTAGATAAAGATCCTACACTTTTAATAACAGGAGATTTAAGCTTTTTTTACGACAGTAATGCTTTCTGGAATACCTATTTGCGTGAAGATTTTAGGATTATTGTTATTAATAATAGTGGTGGAGGTATTTTTAGAATTTTACCGGGCAATAAGAATACTCCAGAGTTTGATACTTTTTTTGAAACCAAGCACAACTACTCATCAAAAGCAATGTGCCAACATTACGGGTTTAGCTATTTAAAAGCAGAAAACGAAGATGAGCTACAAAAAGCCATTGCTGATTTTTATAACAAAAGTAACAAACCAAAGCTTTTAGAAATTTTTACTCCAAGAACACTAAACGACGAGATTTTACTAAACTATTTTACGTATTTACGTTAACATATATAAAACTTTAAAGGGTTATTTTATCATATAACGGTTAAGTATTATTTTTGCTCAAAACCGTAACAAAATCTACACCAATGAGTAAACGTGAATGGAAAACAATTAAAGAGTATTCTGATATTAAATTTGAATTTTTTGAGGGGATTGCAAAAATTACCATAAACAGACCAAGAGTCTACAATGCTTTTAGACCGGAAACTAACATGCAAATGTTAGAAGCAATGGACATTTGTAGAGAACGTACCGATATAGATGTGGTAGTATTTACAGGTGCCGGCGATAAAGCATTTTGTAGCGGAGGAGACCAAAATGTAAAAGGAATAGGAGGTTATGTAGGAGAAGACGGAGTACCAAGACTAAATGTTCTAGACCTTCATAAAAAAATTAGAGAGTTACCAAAGCCGGTTATAGCAATGGTAAACGGTTATGCCATAGGAGGAGGGCATGTGCTTCATGTAGTTTGTGATTTAACAATAGCAAGTGAAAATGCAATTTTTGGGCAAACCGGACCTAAAGTGGGAAGCTTTGACGGTGGTTTCGGATCATCATACTTAGCAAGACATGTTGGCCAAAAGAAGGCTCGCGAAATATGGTTTTTATGCCAACAATACTCTGCACAAGAGGCATTAGAGATGGGATTAGTAAATAAAGTTGTACCTTTAGAAAAATTAGAAGATACTGTAGTAGAGTGGTGCAAGATTATGCAAAAACGTTCGCCTTTAGCGTTACGTATGATTAAGCGCTGCTTAAATGCAGAATTAGACGGTCAACACGGTTTAATGCAATTAGCCGGAGATGCAACATTAATGTATTACTTAATGGATGAAGCTCACGAAGGAAAACAGGCATTCCTCGAGAAGCGAGATCCTAACTTTAAACAATATCCAAAATTCCCGTAAAAATTACTTGTTATGCCTTTTGTAGAGGAACAAGACTTGTTACAGCTTCATAAAGATATAGACAAAGCAAAAGCTGTTAACGAACGTCTTTTAGATCAAATTAAATACAAAAATAAAGAGTTAAAGAGAAGCAAGCGCCAACGCAATGTGTTGGGGCTTGTTACCTCTTTATTTGTGCTCTTAACATTAGTTCTCGTATCTTTTTCTTTTGGAGTTAATAGTGCTGTTAAGCAACTAAAATTTCAATCAGATCAAACAGTTTTAGTATCTATAGATAGTTTAGACGCTATTAAAACTAAGTTAGAAACCTTGCAAGAAGAAAAAGAAGATCTAGACATTATTAAAAACTTTTATTTAGCTAAAAACTTTTTAGAAGGAGAACGCATTTACGCTGTTCAGGTTACTGCATTTACAGAGAATAATATTCCTTTAATATCTAACAGTCTTGCCAATTCGCGTTTTGTAAAAGAAAATCCGTTTTATTGATATTCTCTAGGAAATTTTGAAACCTTAGAAGAGGCCCAAAAATTTAGGTATGAGCTAGTAAAAATGGGATTTAAAGATGCTTTTGTGGCATCGTACAAAAACGGAAAACGTATAGAAATAGAAGAACCGTATTAATTGCATGAGTACATTTAAAGCGTGGGTTCGGGCAGCACGTTTGCGTACATTACCCTTATCGGTATCCGGAATTATTGTAGGTTCGGCCATAGCAGCCGGCAACGGTTACTTTAACACTACAATTTTTTTATTGGCTTTACTCACCACAATACTGTTTCAGGTGTTATCTAATTTTGCCAACGATTATGGCGATGGTATAAAAGGGACCGATAATAACGATAGAGTAGGGCCGATGAGAGCGCTACAAAGCGGAGCAATCTCTGCTAAAGCCATGAAAAGAGGCATTATTATTACTGCTGTTTTATCACTAATTAGTGCCATTTTTGTTATTATTAAAGCTTTTAACGGGAACATTTTTTATACTACAATATTCATTTTGCTGGGTGTGTTAGCTATTGTGGCAGCCATAAAATATACTGTTGGTGATAACGCCTACGGATATGTTGGTTTAGGCGATTTGTTTGTTTTTTTATTCTTTGGCTTATTAGCTGTCGCCGGCAGTTATTTTTTATATACAAAAACATTACATTTTGATGTCTTTTTGCCTGCAATAACAGTTGGTTTACTTAGCGTTGGAGTGCTTAACCTTAATAACATGCGCGATATGAAGGCTGATAAAAAAGCAGGTAAAATTACACTTGCCGTGAAGCTGGGCGAAAACAAAGCTAAAAAGTACCATTTGCTAATTTTGGCAATTGCTTTTTTAGGTTCTTTACTCTATTTAGCACTTAATTTTTCACATTACACTAATGCTATTTTTTGCTTAGCCTTTGTACCAGTTTTTATTCATGCAAACCGTATAGCAAAACAAAAAAACTTACAAGAGATAGATCCGGAGTTAAAAAAATTAGCTATTAGCACTTTCATTTATGCTGTATTATTTTTTATTGGATTTAATATTTTTTTGTAGATTTAACATAACAAACCACTAACAACAACTTACCTTGGAAGAAGCTATTAAAATTCTTATTGTAGAAGATAATGTAATTATTGCAGACGATATTCAGTCTCAGTTAGAGGAGATTGGATATACAATTGTTGATAATGTAATAGATTACGAGCAAGCAGTAAGAGCACTAAAAAACAACAAGGTAGATTTAGTGTTAATAGATATTATTTTAGCTTCAGAAAAAACGGGTATTGACCTTGGTAAACACATCAGAAAAAATTACAATATTCCGTTCATCTTTGTTACCTCAAACTCAGATAGGGCTACTGTAGAAAAGGCTAAAGACGTTAAGCCTAACGGATACTTAGTTAAGCCTTTTGAGCAACAAGATCTTTACACAGCTATAGAAATAGCAATTTCTAATTTTAATTATGAGGTAGAAGAGCGTTTAAAAGAAGATGAAGAAAGCCAAGAAGACGAGAAAGATAAAATTATATCAAATGCTGTATTAAAAGATTCAATCTTTGTAAAAAAACAACATTTGTATTATAGAATACAATTTGATGATATACAGTACATTAAAGCAGATAATGTATATCTTGAAATTAACACCGAAGAAAAAAAATACCTGGTACGTTCTGCTTTAAAAGACTATTTAGAGAAATTACCATCAGACAAGTTTTACAGAGCGCACAAATCTTACATTGTAAATTTAGATCACATTCAAGCTATAAACTCTAAAGATATTATGATTAACGGAGAATTAATTCCTATATCTAAAGAGTTTAAAGAGTTCATACTTTCTTCAATGAATTCTTAAAAAAGCAATCAGTAAACATCACACATTACACTATTTACAACAAAAACAGAGCTGTTTACAACATAATTTTTGTAAACAAGCTTTTCTGTTTTATGTTTATACTGTTGTTTAACAAAAACAGCACTTTGAAAAAAGACCCAAATCTTATCATTTTCATATAGTGTTCTCTTAAAAAGGATCTTAGCATTTAATGTTCAGGTCCTTTTTTGTTTTGCAATCCCTTTATATCCCTTTATTTACGCACTATTTCAGAAAATTATATATTGTAATAAAATAAAAGTGCATTACGTCTAACAGACAACTTTTAAGGATAAGTACACAACAAAAAAAATCTCTTTTACAACAAAAATTTATACAGTAGTTTTATTTGGTTTATGTTTGAAGTGTTGTTAGTGATATGGTATTTATTACCAAACCCAATTTTACGTTTAGTATATGTGTTTGAAAAAGAGCCTAAATACAATTACATTTAGGCTTTTTTTTAGAAAAAATCATTAACACTTTTTTTGATTTATTTAATATTGTTAGCTTTACTTTACAATGTTTAAAATACTAGAAAGGTGCATTAAATTTTTCGCTGTTTTTTTAATGGCGACTTCGTGTTTTGTTATATATGCTCAAAACGCATCGGCTGATGTATTTTCTAAGTTTCAAAACCTTTCGGATTACGAGAGCAGATTTAATCTTTTCTTTAAGAGTGATGACAGATATTCTCTAAGTTCTGCAAGCCTTTGGGAAGCCAAGGTAGATGAGTACATGAAAACTGCATTGGCAGAAGAAGACTCTATTGCTGCAGAACATTATAGAATTATGCTTTCCCAAATTCAGTACGATATGGGGAACTTTGATAAGAGTGTAATACTGGCTAACGATTTATATAATAACAATGCCGATAAAATTGCAGACTCTACCAAGATAGTTTTATTAGATATTTTAGATAAATCGTATGCAGAGCTACAATTGTATGACAAACAATTAGAGATTAGAAAACTTAAGAAGGCTTTAGGAGACAGAGACGTTTCACTATATGATATTTATGCAAATTTAGGTTTGTATAACCAAGCTAGAGTAGATTATGTTATAGAAAATGGCAAAGATTTAAAAGACGGAGACCATTTTGCGCATGCCAAATACAATAATAAGCTAGGAGAATATTTACTGTTAGACGGTATAACCTACACTGCTAAGAAGCATTTTAATATGGCATTAAGCTATATTGATTTGTATATAAACGATTACAACAAGAAAAAAACAGATAAAGAGCTTAACGAAGCCTTGTTCTTGCAAGGCGTTATAAAAGGTAATATAGGCCGATGCGATATGGAAATGAAAAAGTATCGTGAGGCAATACCGTTATTAGAAGCTAATGCAGAAAGCAGCAAGGCATATGATAAAGGCAGGTATTTAAGCAATACCGTTCAAGTATGGAAAGAACTTGCAAAATGTCATCTGGAGTTAGGTAATTTAGAAGAAGCAAAAGCCTATTTAGATAGCGTTAAGCTAAACAGCTCTAAGGCAAACAGAATGGAAGAGTTTAATAAACTCTTAGCAGATTATTATGTTAAAGTTGCAGATCATGAAGCTGCCACATATTACTATCAAAATTATATTAAACTTAGAGACTCTGTTGAAAAAAGCCGAAAGAAAAAACAATTATTAGGTCTTGTTGTTACTTACGATTTAGAGAATCAAAAAGAAATGATAGAGCAACAAAGGCTTGATATAGAAAAAACCAGAAGTGAAATAGAGGCAAGAGACAAAAAAATTAATTATGGTATAATTGCCTTGATTTTCACGCTTTTAGGTTTAGGAGGTTTAATTTTAGCATACAGAAAAAGTATTACTAACCAAAAACTTATTGCAGAGCAAAAGAAAATTATTGAGAATTCATTAATAGAAAAAGACTCGTTACTTAAAGAAATTCATCACAGAGTAAAAAATAATCTTCAAATGGTGTCTAGCTTGCTGAGTTTACAATCTAAAAACACCAAAAGCAAAGCTGCAATAGAAGCATTAGAAGAGGGTAAAAGCAGGGTTAAAGCTATGGCGTTAATTCATCAAAAATTATATCAAAATGATGATTTATCTGTGATAGAAATGCAAGGGTACATAGAGTCTTTAGTTACCAGTGTGCAATCGGTTTATAAAAAAACAAATAGCCCTGTAGAAATAACTATAGATGCAGAAAATACAGAATTAGATATAGATAGAGCTATACCTATTGGGTTAATTTTAAACGAGTTGGTTTCTAACTCTTATAAGTATGCTTTCCCTGAAAACCCTGAAAACGGTAAAATTTACATCAATATCTCAGAAATAGATGACAACGAATTCTATTTTGAGTATTCATGGGGTTGGATTACGTGAAGATAATGGTAATATAGGCAAGGGATCTATGGGGCTTCATTTAATTCAACGTTTAGTAAATCAACTTCGTTCAAAATTAAATATAGAGAGTAAGCCTGGAGAGGGTGTAAAATTTTGGTTTAATTTTAACTAATGCGTAATTTAGTTGCACAGACCAAAATACTAAACAACCCATGAAAATCACATACTTAGGTCATGCCAGCTTGGCAATTACCATTAAAAATACCCATATATTAGTTGATCCGTTTATAACCGGAAACCCTAAAGCAGAAGGTAAAGTTGATATAAACGCACTTAAGGCAGATTACATTTTAATCACGCACGCACATCAAGACCATATTTTAGATGTAGAAACTATAGCAAAGCGTACCAATGCAGTTATTGTTTCTAATTTTGAAATAGCTTCATACTTTGGTAATAAAGGATTTGACCATCACCCAATGAATCACGGTGGAAGTTGGGATTTTGAATTCGGTAAAGTAAAGTATGTACCGGCCATGCATACATCATCTTTTCCTGATGGGTCTTATGGCGGGCAGCCGGGAGGTTTTGTTATAGAAGGAGAGCATAAAAATATTTACATTGCCGGAGATACCAGCTTGATAATGGATATGAAGCTAATCCCAATGTTCACCAAATTAGATTTGGCAATTTTGCCAATAGGTGACAACTTTACCATGGGAATAGATGAAGCTATTATTGCATCAGATTTTGTAGAATGCGACAAAATTTTGGGATATCATTTTGATACTTTCGGATTTATAGAAATAAACCACGAAGAAGCCAAAAAGAAATTTTACGATAAAGGCAAAGACTTAATGCTTTTAGAAATAGGAGAGAGTATTGAGTTATAAATGAAAGCCTCTTACCATAAATATATTTTACAGTTTAAGCAACCCAGCGGAACATCGAGAGGAGTTTTAACCCAAAAAGAAACCTATTTTATTGTTTTACAGCAAAACAATAAACAAGGGATAGGTGAATGCGGTATTTTAAGAGGATTAAGTTTTGATGATGTTCCTGACTACGAGCAAAAACTACAGTGGGTTTGTAATAATATTCAATTGGGCAAGCAAAAACTGTTACAAGAATTAGTTAATTATCCAAGTATTCAATTTGGTTTAGAACAAGCTTTTTTATCAGTAGAAGCTAAAAATCCAATGGAGCTTTTCCCGTCTGCCTTTACAAAAGGACAGAAAAGCATTCCTATAAATGGTTTAGTTTGGATGGGTTCAGAATTGTTCATGAAAAATCAAATTGAGCAAAAAATAAAGCAAGGCTTTACTTGCATAAAAATGAAAATAGGAGCGATAGATTTTAATACAGAATTTACATTATTAAAATCTATACGACAATCATTTTCGCCTAATGAAATTGAGATAAGAGTTGATGCAAACGGGGCCTTTTCATTTAAAAATGATGACGCTTTAAAAAAATTAGAAAAATTAGCAACTTTAACTATTCACTCAATAGAGCAGCCTATTAAGCCAAAGCAATGGGAAAACATGGCTAAGCTATGTGAATTAAGTCCATTACCAATAGCTCTAGACGAAGAGTTAATTGGGGTAACAAATCCAGATCAAAAAAAGGAGTTGTTACAAGTAATAAATCCACAATATATTATTTTAAAGCCTAGTTTAGTTGGTGGTATACATGGCTCAACAGAATGGATTACTTTTGCAGAACACCAAAATATAGGCTGGTGGGTAACCAGTGCCTTAGAAAGCAATATTGGTCTTAATGCAATAGCCCAATGGACATTTACATTAAACAATAAAATGTACCAAGGTCTTGGCACCGGAAGTTTATTTACAAATAATTTTGAGAGCCCTTTGTTAGTAACAAACGGATGCTTACATTACCAATCCAATAAACCATGTAGTATAAAACTATAATATGTTAATATGTATATAGCTCAAGCATTTTCTGTAAAAAACGATTGGTGGCGCTATTTAATAGGGGTGGCAGTTGCAATAGTAGGTGTTGTAATATTTTCATTACCACACTATTTAGCACTTGCAATTAAAGTTTTAAGCGGTGAAGTAGATGAAAGCAGGCTTAACAATGTGCAGTATTTAATGTCAGTGTTTGAGCCAAATGTGAACTTAATATATATACTTTTACCATTTGTGGGAGGCCTTATTTTTTTGCTAATAGCGGTAAAATTTATACACAACCAATCGTTTACCAAACTAACTACATCTCGCGTAAAAATAGATTGGAGTAGAGTGCTATTTGGCTTTATGGTAGTAGTTGTATTAAATAGTGTAATGATTGGATTAGATTATTTTTTATCACCAGAAGATTATAAAATAAACTTTAACCTCGCACCTTTTTTAGTGCTTGTAGTTATAGCGCTCTTGTTAATACCATTACAAACTAGTTTTGAAGAGTACATGTTTAGAGGATATTTAATGCAAGGTATGGGGGTGCTATTTAAAAACAGATGGGCTCCGTTATTGTTAACATCATTAATATTTGGTGGTCTTCACTTTTTTAATCCTGAAGTAACTAAAATGGGTAACGTGGTAATGATTTACTACATAGGTGCAGGTGTATTTTTAGGAGTAATAACACTAATGGATGAAGGGCTGGAGTTGGCATTAGGTTTTCATGCCGGTATTAATGTTGTTACAGCGCTTTTAGTTACGGCAGACTGGACAGCTTTCCAGACACATTCTATATTAAAAGATGTTTCTGAGCCCTCTGCCGGTTTTGATGTTTTAATACCAATTTTTGTGGTCTACCCGCTTATTTTATTGTGGTTTGCCAAAAAATATAATTGGACAAATTGGCGTGAAAAATTATTCGGTAAAGTACAACCTCCAAATACTGTAGAACTAATACAAGATGACACCAACATATAACAAAATTCATAATAGATTTAAACTTAACGGAGAACATTATACTAAAAACGAACTTAAAGAAGCTGCTTATAGTTTTATAAAAGAAGGGTTGCCTTATGAACAAGCTGTCGGAGTTTTTCTTTTAGATTGGTTAGACGATAATGATTTTATAAAGGTTAAAACTTCTGGTTCTACGGGAGCGCCAAAAACTATTAAATTAAAAAAGCAGCATATGGTGAATTCTGCCATAGCAACAGGAGACTTTTTTAATATTACCATTGGTCACAAAGCATTACTTTGTTTACCGGTGAGTTATATTGCCGGTAAAATGATGTTGGTTAGAGCCCTCATTTTAGGTTTAGAGTTAGACCTTGTTGAGCCAACATCTAATCCGCTTCAAAACATTCCAAGAAATATTAAATATGATTTTTGCGCAATGATACCATTGCAATTAGAAAACAGCATAAACTTATTATCTAAAATTAAAAAAGTTATAATAGGTGGCGCACCGGTATCACAACAACTAAAAGAAAAAATAGCTAATTGCAGCACTAACGTTTTCGAAACGTATGGTATGACCGAAACTACAAGCCATATAGCTGTTAAACCAATAAACGGAAAAGATAAAAGCGATTATTTTACAGTACTACCAAACGTAAATATTAGTCAAGATGAAAGAGGCTGCTTAGTTATATCTGCACCTAAGGTAAGTAATAAAACGCTGGTTACTAATGATGTGGTAAAGCTTCATGGCAATTTGCAATTTGAATGGTTGGGCAGGTTTGATTATGTTATAAATTCCGGAGGGATTAAAATTCATCCTGAACAAGTAGAAAAAAAACTAGCATCAGTCATTAATCAAAGGTTTTTTATTACTTCCTTGCCTGATAATGTATTAGGAGAACGAGTTGTTTTGGTTGTAGAAGGAAACAATTCAATCGTAACTGACATTAAAAATTTAATTCAACAACAAACTAACTTAACCAAATATGAGACTCCAAAGGAGATCTTGGTTATAGAAAAATTTACAGAAACTCACACCGGTAAAATAAACCGACAAATAACACTGCAAAATGCTTTAAAACAAAACGTTTAACTTATTGTTGCATTTTAAAATAATAATCTGCAGAATGTTTACCGGAACCGTATACCATAAAAAATATACAAACTAAAAACACAATTGAAGCTTGTGTTAAGTTAGAGGCATTCATTTCTCCTAAAAAATTAATAGCAATAGCGCCAATTAAAATGGGTAATTGAGCAATAATCGCCCAACGTGTTAAGAGGCCAAATGCAATTAAAATTCCACCAATTAAATGTGCCGGAGCAACATAATGAATGGTTATCATCCCACCGGCCATACTTTGTATGGGTTTAATAAGGTCTATTAGCATTTGGCTATTACTCATAAAGTGAATTCCTTTTATAAATAAAAAAACACCCAAAGCAATCCTAACCAAATCTAAGGGAAAATAGGTGTGAGCATTTGCCCACTTGTTTAATGTTTTAACTAATCCCATGATGGTTTTTTATTGATTACCAGTTATTAAGGTACTCAAATTTTGTTTAAAAATGAAATAGTAACGTCTTATAATTGTATATTGGTTATCAAATTTTGTTCTGAAAAAGCTATTAAAATGAAGTACAAACTTTCACTTTTGTTTTTATGTTTCTCGTTAATTTGTTTCTCTCAAGCTATACTACCGGAGCGAGAAAGAGCTAAGGTTATTGATGAAATTCTGGCAGATAGATTTAATAATTTACTGCCTAAATTAATGGATGATGCCGGGATAGATATGTGGATTTTAATTTCGAGAGAATACAACGAAGATCCGGTATTAAAAACCATGCTTCCGGCTACTTGGCTTAATGCAAGGCGAAGAACCATTTTAGTTTTTTACAGAGATAAAGCAAAAAATACTATAGATAAATTGGCTGTTGCACGTTATAACTTTGGAGATAATATTATATCTGCTTGGGATAAAGAAAAACAGCCTAACCAATGGAAAAGATTGGTTGAACTTATTGAAGAGCGAAACCCAAACGTGATTGCTCTAAACTATTCTGAGCATTTTAATATTGCAGATGGTTTAGTAAAAACAGATTACAATGAGTTTATAAGCTATTTACCCAAAAAATATAAAGACAAAATTATATCGGCCGAAAAACTTGCTGTTGCTTGGATAGAAACACGAACACAACGTGAAATGGTTATATACAACCAATTAGTTAGAATAACACATAATATAATTAAAGAAGCCTTTTCAGAAAAAGTAATTACCCCAGGTGTTACCACAACATCAGATGTAGAGTGGTGGATGCGTGATAAAGTAACACAACTTGGTTTAAAAACATGGTTTCACCCATCGGTTGATGTACAACGAAGCAATAATGAATTAGGAAACCATCTGTATTCTTTTTCTAACAGACCGGAAAACATGATTATTATGCCCGGTGATTTGGTTCGTTGTGATTTTGGAATTACCTATTTAAGACTAAATACAGATTGTCAGCAACTGGCTTATGTGTTAAAGCCTAATGAAGTAGCACCTCCTGATTTTTTAAGTAATGCGCTTAAAAAAGGAAACAGGCTACAAGACATTTTAACGAATACTATGCAAGTAGGTAAAACGGGTAACGAGGTTTTATTACAATCTTTATCCGAGGCTAAAGCAGAGGGATTACGCCCATCAATCTATACACACCCATTGGGAATGTATGGCCACTCTGCCGGAACTACAATTGGTATGTGGGACGCACAAGGAGGCGTGCCCGGCGATGGAGATTATCCGTTACATGCTAATACAGTTTATGCAATAGAGTTAAATACTACTGTGTATTTAAAAGAGTGGGATAGAGATATTAGGATTATGTTAGAAGAAGCCGGATTTTTAGGTGAAAACGGATTTAGATACGTAAATGGCCGCCAAAAAAAACTACTAACCATACCAAGAGTAAAAAATCATTTAGGAAATTAAAAAAAGAGAGGTAGTTTATAGTGACCTTGCATATCTGTTAGTTATGGCTTAAATCAGTACTCTTTCACTATTTAATACAAAGTAGAATATGATGAATAGATTAGTTTGTATTCGAATTAGAAATGATTGTTGGTAGTTATACATTGCTAATTAAAAACTTTCTACATTGATTTTTGTATTCGGTCAAATCCTCTATAAACTTTCCTATAAATTCAATAAGTTTCTTTTTCTCTGTAATAGAAATGGAATTCAAATCAATATTTGAAACCATAAAATCAGATTTGGCATAAACTCTATTTAGACTTTCATTAATATAAACCTCTTTAAACCTAAATATTTTATGTAATTTATTGAATTTTTGTAATTCTGATTTAGTAGCTATTCCGCTTACGCAAACTGTGTTACAATCTTTATTGACGTTTAAGTAATAGAAACTTTTAACATTAAATTCTATAGCTCCATTTTGCCATCTTGGATTTACATAACGTATATTAAATTTGTCTTTCAAAAAACTTGAAAGAATTTCAGTGAATTTTTCCTTTGCTAAATAAATATCTTCCTTATAAGGTTTGTTGTAAATAATACTTGAATCTAAATGCTTTTGTACAAATTTTTCTAATTCAGCTAATTCTTGTTCGGTATTATAAATTACACCAAACTCTATTAGATTTGAGTTAAAACTTGACAACAAATTTACAGGTGTTGCAATACCTAACTTTTCATTGAAATATAATTTGGTGTTAAGATTTTTTACAAGCTTTGGCTTTAGCCCTAATTCTTCGATTTGTTCCCAACTTTTGAAGTTTTCATTATCCAATCTTATGTAAAAGTCAATTTTAACTCCTCTTCGGATAGCATTTAAAATTTCAACTTTAATTCTTTCACAATAATTAAAGTCAACATAAGGAGATATAAAAACTAGTTTTGTTTTGGATTCAATAATTAAATCAAGAAGCTCACTTATAAATTGATAAGGAGATAATGTTTTCATTGGTAAAGTTTAGTTTTTAATTAACAAATTAATAAACTATGATTATCAAGGTTAATTATTAAAAAGTTTGTTTATACCTGTAACACCCCTAAATTAAACTTTTTCTCTATGGGGGCATGGTCTGCAGCTTCAATACCCATAGAAATCCATTTTCTTGTTTCTAACGGATCAATAATTGCATCGGTCCATAATCTTGCTGCAGCATAATATGGTGAAACTTGGGCATCGTATCGAGATTTTATTTTGTTGTAGAGCTCTTCCTCTTTTTCTTTGGTAATTTCTTCTCCTTTAGCTTTTAATGATGCTGTTTCTATTTGTAATAAAACCTTGGCAGCACTATTACCACTCATTACAGCAAGCTCTGCACTTGGCCAAGCAACAATTAGTCGGGGGTCGTATGCCTTACCACACATAGCATAATTTCCTGCGCCATAACTATTGCCTACAATAACAGTAAATTTTGGGACAACAGAGTTACTAACGGCATTTACCATTTTAGCCCCGTCTTTTATAATTCCGCCATGTTCGCTTTTACTTCCAACCATAAATCCGGTTACATCTTGTAAAAACACCAGAGGAATTTTCTTTTGGTTACAATTGGCAATAAATCGGGTAGCTTTATCTGCCGCATCAGAGTAAATAACCCCTCCAAATTGCATCTCGCCTTTTTTGTTTTTTACCACTTTACGCTGATTTGCTACAATACCAACTGCCCAGCCATCTATACGAGCGTAGGCTGTTATTATGGTTTTACCATAACCTGCTTTGTATTCTTCAAACTCAGAGTTATCTACTAAGCGTTTAATAATTTCGTACATATCGTACTGTTCTGTTCTAGATTTAGGAAGAATACCATAAATGTCGGCCGGGTTATCTTTTGGTTTAGTCGGTTTAGCTCTGTTAAATCCTGCTTTATCAAAATCACCAATTTTATCAACAATATTCTTAATGGTGTCTAAAGCATCTTTATCATCTTTAGCTTTGTAATCTGTAACCCCGGATATTTCACAATGAGTTGTAGCACCACCTAACGTTTCATTATCAATGTTTTCACCAATAGCAGCTTTAACCAGATAGCTTCCGGCTAAGAAAATACTTCCTGTTTTATCTACAATAAGAGCTTCATCGCTCATTATAGGTAAGTAGGCACCTCCTGCCACACAACTTCCCATTACAGCAGCAATTTGGGTAATACCCATACTGCTCATAACGGCATTGTTTCTAAAAATTCTACCAAAATGTTCTTTATCCGGAAAAATCTCGTCTTGCATTGGCAAGTAAACACCGGCACTATCTACTAAATAAATTATAGGAATTTTGTTTTCTATGGCAATCTCTTGTGCTCTAAGATTTTTTTTACCGGTTATAGGAAACCAAGCACCAGCTTTTACAGTTGCATCATTTGCAACAACTATACATTGTTTGCCTTTTATGTAGCCAATTTTTACAACAACGCCACCAGATGGACACCCTCCGTGCTCTTGGTACATGCCGTCTCCTGCTAACGCCCCAATTTCTATACTCTCGGCATTCTTATCTAACAAATAATCTATACGCTCTCTGGCGGTTAATTTTCCTTTAGCGTGATGTTTTTCTATTCTTTTTTTTCCACCTCCAAGCTCTACTTTAGCTAATTTTCTCTTTAAATCTGAGACAAGTAATTTATTATGATCTTCGTTTTTATTGAAGTTTAAATCCATATGTGTCAAGTTTGGCACTAAAGTACAAAAGTTGTTTATCAGATAAAAACGCTAACATATATTTAACACGGTAATATTTACCATGGTAAATATTTTTGTGTATATTTGCATCAAAACAAAAGCATTATGAAGAGAATATTAGTTTTTGGAGGCAGCAATAGCAAAGAATCTATCAATAAAAAATTAGCTATTTATACTGCTAAAAAGTTAAACAATGTTGAACTAGATATTATTGATTTAAATGATTTTGAGCTTCCTATTTATAGTATTGATTTAGAAAAGGCTAGTGGTATCCCCGATAAAGCTAAAGATTTTTACAATTTAATTACACAGAGTAGTGGAATTGTAGTTTCTCTGGCAGAACATAACGGGGCTTACAGTACGGCATTTAAAAATATTTTTGATTGGGTTTCTAGAATAGACGGGAAATTATGGCAGCAAAAACCTATGCTTTTAATGGCTACTTCTCCCGGAGGAAGAGGAGGGGCTTCAGTTTTAGCAATTGCAAGTGATAGATTCCCAAGAATGGGAGCTAACATTGTAGCTACTTTCTCGCTACCTTTTTTTCAAGATAATTTTAATGATGATGGTATAACTAACACGCAGTTAGAGCAACAGTTAAATGAAGCAGTAACAATTTTTTCTGAAAATATTTAATAATGGCTGATTTATCTAAAGATCTCAACTCTAAATTTCCCAATGCTAAAGTTAAAGCCTTGCTTAACATAATTTATACAGCAAACTGGTTAAGCTATCATCAAAATATATTTTTTAAAAAATACGGAATATCACCACAGCAGTACAATATATTACGAATTTTAAAAGGCGCTAAAAAACCACTCAAAATACAAACAATTAAAGATAGAATGGTAGAAAAATCTCCTAACACAACAAGGCTAATGGATAAGCTTTGCGCTAAAAATTTAATAAAGCGTATACCCTGTGAAACAGATAGGAGAGTGGTTAAAACCGCCATAACACCGCAAGGTATTAGTCTTTTAAAACAGATAGCAGATTTAGAAACTTTTAACAACACATTATTACAACATATTACAGAAAACGAAGCTCAAAAACTTAGTGATTTACTAGACAAGCTTAGGGGCTAAAAAATTTTTACTTTAAAAACAGATTATTATGAAAACAACAATTTATAAAGCCAATACAAGAGGATTTGCAAACCACGGATGGTTACAGGCCAACTACTCTTTTAGTTTTGCAAATTATTACAATCCCGACAGAATGCAGTTTGGCGCTTTACGGGTTTTAAATGACGATTTAATTGCCCCCAGCATGGGATTTGGAATGCATCCGCACGATAATATGGAAATTATAACAGTACCTTTAAAAGGAGTTTTAAAGCATAAAGACTCTATGCATAATGAGTGGCAAGAAGTTAAACCCGGCGAAGTACAAGTAATGTCTGCCGGTACTGGAATTGTTCATTCAGAAATTAATGGTTCTCCTAACGAGTACTTAAGCTTATTTCAGATTTGGATTATACCTAACACAAAAGATGTAAAACCACGATACGACCAAAAGTCGTTTTCTGAAAACAACAGAAAAAACAACTTTCAAACCCTTGTTGCATCTACAAATGATATAGCTTCTGAGAGCTTAAAAATTCATCAAGAAGCTGTAATATCTCGCATAGATTTAAGTGAAAACAGATCAGCAACATACTCGCTTAAATATAAAAATAACGGAGTTTACGCTATGGTTATTAATGGTAAAGTTTCTATTGCAGAGCACCAATTAGAAAGTAGAGACGCCATTGGTATTGAAAGCACTAACGAATTTAACATTACTGCACTAACAGACAGTGAGTTATTACTTATTGAAGTGCCTATGGCATAGATTTAATACGCTAATAAGTGTTATACAACAGGTATTTACATTAAAAATACGATATTTGTAGGCTTGCTTTTTGTTTACTTTAAACAACCTGAGCAAGCCTTAAATTATTACTAACCACAAAATTATATACAATTATGGCAATGAATAAGAATACGGTTTTAGCATGGGCTACTACCATAATGATTATTGTTGGAATAGCATTAATAGCTTTAGGTGCATTCAGATATGATGAAGTAGCAGGGTACGGATTCGGAGCTGTAGGAGTAGGTTTTTTTGCAATTGCATGGGTATTTAACGCATTAAAAGGTAGAGTGTAAGATGAGCGATGATAAGAAGGTAATTTTTTCAATGTCCGGAGTTACCAAAACATTTCAAGGTGCAAACACTCCGGTTTTAAAGGATATTTATTTAAGCTTTTTTTACGGAGCTAAAATAGGAATCTTAGGACTCAATGGTTCTGGTAAATCTACCTTATTAAAAATAATAGCAGGGGTAGATAAAAACTATCAAGGAGATGTTGTTTTTGCTCCCGGATATACAGTAGGTTATTTAGAACAAGAGCCAAAGTTAGACGATAATAAAACCGTTCTTGAAGTTGTTAAAGAAGGAGTAGCAGAGACCGTTGCTATTTTAGATGAGTACAACAAAATAAACGATATGTTTGCTTTGCCTGAAGTTTATGAAGATCCGGATAAGATGCAGAAGCTAATGGATAAGCAGGCAGCATTACAAGATAAAATAGATGCTTCTAACGCGTGGGAGTTAGATACCAAGTTAGAAATTGCAATGGATGCTTTACGAACTCCGGAGCCCGATAAAAAAATTGGTGTACTCTCTGGAGGAGAGCGCAGAAGAGTAGCATTATGTAGATTGCTATTACAAGAACCAGACGTGTTGTTATTAGACGAGCCTACCAACCATCTGGATGCAGAGTCTGTACATTGGTTAGAGCACCATTTAGCTCAATACAAAGGAACAGTTATAGCCGTAACACACGATCGTTATTTTTTAGATAACGTAGCAGGATGGATTTTAGAGTTAGATAGAGGTGAAGGTATTCCATGGAAAGGTAATTACTCTTCTTGGTTAGACCAAAAAGCTAAACGTTTAGCTCAAGAACAAAAACAAGCCAGCAAACGCCAAAAAACATTAGAACGAGAATTAGAGTGGGTTAGAATGGCCCCAAAGGGACGTCAAGCTAAACAAAAGGCACGTTTAAAAAACTATGACAAACTTTTAAGTCAAGATCAAAAACAACTAGATGAAAAATTAGAAATTTATATTCCTAATGGACCTCGTTTAGGTACAAATGTAATTGAAGCTAAAGGAGTTAGTATGGCTTATGGCGATAAGCTTCTGTATGAAGATTTAAACTTTAAACTGCCACAAGCAGGAATTGTTGGAGTTATTGGTCCGAATGGAGCCGGTAAAACCACAATTTTTAAGATGATTATGGGCGAAGAAAAGCCTGATAAAGGCGAATTTATAGTTGGAGACACCGTTAAGATTGCCTATGTAGATCAAACCCACTCTAACATAGATCCTGAGAAAACCATTTGGGAAAACTTTAGTGATGGGCAAGAGCAAATTTTAATGGGTGGCCGTACCGTTAACTCTAGAGCTTACTTAAGCCGATTTAACTTTAGCGGAAGCGAGCAAAATAAAAAGGTAAAGTTATTATCCGGAGGAGAAAGAAACCGTTTGCATTTAGCAATGACACTTAAAGAAGAAGGTAACGTGTTGTTGTTAGATGAGCCTACAAATGATTTAGATGTAAATACTTTACGTGCTTTAGAAGAAGGGCTTGAAAATTTTGCCGGATGTGCAGTTGTTATAAGTCACGACCGATGGTTTTTAGATAGAATTTGTACGCATATTTTGGCTTTCGAAGGAGATTCTCAGGTATATTTCTTTGAAGGTTCGTTTAGTGAGTACGAAGAAAACAAGAAAAAACGTTTAGGGGCAGATATAATGCCAAAACGAATTAAATACAAAAAGCTAACACGATAAAATTAAAAGCTCCGGAGTATTCCGGAGCTTTTTACTTTTTATACCAATCTTTTAGTCTAACTTCAATGTTAGAATTTTTACTTTCTACTAATGTTTTAAACTTTTGAGTGTCGCTCATGTTGGGTCTACCTCTGTAATGATACGGATACACAACTTTTGGTTTAAAGTCTAAAACTGCGCTTGCAGCTTGCTCTTCGGTCATTGTAAAAGGTAAATTCATACAAATAAAAGCAACATCAATATCTTTAAGTGCTCGCATTTCTGGTATATCTTCTGTATCTCCGCTTATATAAATTTTTGTGTTGTTTATTGTAAGCACATAACCGTTGCCTCTGCCTTTAGGGTGTCTGGATGTTTCATCTTCAGGCAGGTTATACATCGGGATAGCTTCTATGCTAATACCATTTACTTTTGTTGTAGTACCATTATTTAAAATTATTGTTTTAGCTCTTGGTAAGCTATCGGGTAATTTGTTAGCAACGGCTTCGGGTACAACAAAAACGGCCTGGTTTGTTTGTAAGCCACTTAAGGTTTTAATATTTAAATGATCACCGTGAATATCTGTGATTAATACCATTGTAGGATTGGGTATTGAAGAGAATTTTTCTGCACCACCGTAGGGATCTACATATATTATATGCTCTTTATATGATAAAACTAAGGTACCGTGTACAATAGGATGTATTGTTATGTCGTTAATAGTATCGGTATCTGTAACTTGAGAATTTGCATTAATGCTAACTAATAGTAGTAAAGTAAAAAGAAAAGGTTTCATAATGTAATGTTTTGCTTAAAGTTAGCGTTTAAAAATGTTTTTTAAAAACAAACATATTTTTTTAAGTTTGATGCCAAGCCCAAATCGAACCATAATTAATTTTATGCTCAGAAAAAGCATTATTTTACATGTAATTTTTGTAATGATTTTTGGGATAGCTAACGCCCAAAAAAAAGAGTATTTAGATAGTTTATCTACTAAAGCGTATGCTTATTTAGATGAGTATAACTATAGGCTATCTATAGAAACTGCCAATAAGCTTATTACTGCTGCAAAAAAATTAGACAATCAGTATTACATTTCTAAAGGCTATAACATTGTTGCTCAAAACAACGAAATGGTATATGATACAGCAGCTGCAAGGAGTAACTATAATAAGGCATTATATCATGCCCTTAAAACAGATAACAAGGCCTTGTTAGCCGGTGCATATAACAACTTAGCTAATTTATATTCTTACAACAAAAAGCATAGTCATAAAGCAATAGAGCATTACCAACTATCGTATAAGTATGCAAAAGAGCTTAATGATACAGCCGATATGTTAACTCCGGTTTTAAACATTGGTTGGACTCATGTAGATAATAAAGAATACAACAAAGCATTACCGTATTTACAAAAAGCAAAGAGGTTTATTGAGAAAAAAGGAGATGTATCGGCAAAAATTCAAATTGAATATTTGTTAGGTGCTTATTACGAAGGCATTAATAATTTTAAACTTGCAGAGCAACACTATTTAAATGCTTTAAAAATTGGTGATACCACTAAATTTTATAGAGACTTATCTAATGTATATTACAATTTATCAATGCTTCAAAAAAAAACCAACAGGCATAAAGAAGCATTAGATAATTTTATTGTTTACGATAGCTTAACAGAAATGAGCTATGAGCAAGAAAAAATTAAAGAAGCTACCCTTGCAAATGTAAAATTTAGTGCAGAAGAGTATAAAAGAGAACTTGCAATTGCCAAAGAAGCTAATGAGTTATCAGAGAAGATTACACAAAAAACAAAGCAATTTGCGTATTTAGCAACCTTTGTAGTAGCGGTATTATTAATATTAGTTATAGTACTTTATAAAAATCAAGAATCTAGAAGCCGACTAACAAAGGCTCTAAAAAACCGCAACGAAAGACTACAACTTGCCACCCAAAAAGCTAAAGCCTTAGCAGAGGTAAAAACTAAGTTTTTATCTACTATTAGTCATGAGCTCAGAACCCCTTTATATGGTATTGTTGGAATTACAAATATTTTACTAGACGATAAAAATATCAGCCAATCTTCAAAAGAGCACCTTACTTCTTTAAAGTTTTCGGGAGATTATTTAATCAATTTAATTAACGATGTATTACAACTTAGCAAGATAGAATCTAATAAAGTTAAATTACAACACGTTAGTTTTAATGTAAGAGAACTTTTAAATAACATTAAACTTTCTTTTAAACATCAATTAAAACGAAACAACAATAAAATTCATATCGCCGTAGATGATAGTATTCCACAAATTTTGTTAGGAGACCCTGTTAGGCTTTCTCAAATTTTAATTAACCTTGTTGGTAATGCTGTTAAATTTACAGAAAACGGTAATGTATGGCTTACGCTACATACTAATAAAATAGGAGATAACGAGGTAGAAATTCTTTTTGTTGTAAAAGATGATGGTGTTGGTATACCAATAGAAATGCAGTGTAAGATTTTTGAGAGTTTTACACAGCTTAACAGAAAAGAAGGAGAGTACCAAGGCACCGGATTGGGCTTATCTATAGTTCAGAAATTAATAGAGAAATTTAACAGTAAAATTTATTTAGAAAGTCAAGAAGGAGAAGGTGCTAAATTCAGTTTTTCTATTGTTTTTGATATTGATAAGAATCCGATGGTTAAACCCCAAGAAACTTCTAAAAACCCGGCATTCAATAAGCAGCACATTTTAGTGGTAGAAGACAATAGAATTAACCAAATTGTAACTAAAAAAATATTAGAAAAAGAAGGCTTTTTAGTTTCAATAGCGAATAATGGAGAAGAGGGCGTTAACTTAGCCCAACAGCAAGAGTTTAATTTAATTTTAATGGATTTAAACATGCCTAAAATGGATGGCTACCAGGCATCTAAAACCATTAGAGAATTTAATGATGCCATACCAATTATTGCATTAACTGCTGTAGAATTCTCTGAAGTACTTACCAAAACAAAAGAATCCGGAATTAACGATGTGGTTGTTAAACCATATGATGAAAAAGAATTCTTTCAAATTATATATAAGCACTTAAAAACAACGGTTTCTGTTAATAGCTAATCCAACATTAACTTCATTTTTATATTGCTTCTTTTATAAGGACTATTAGCTTCTACCGGAATTTCTTTAAAACCGTACTTTCTGTAAATATGTATAGCGTTTTCTAATTTGGTGTTAGAGTAAAGTATAAGCGCTTTGTAGTTTTGCTTTTTGGCAAAGTCTATACAAAATTGCATTAATTGCTGACCAATTTTTTTACCCCTAGCACTAGGAGAAACTGCCATTTTGGTAAGCTCAAATATTGCTTTTTTTTGTGTTGGCATTAAGGCAACTGTACCTAAAACGTTATTGTTTTGCTTTGCAAAAAATATATGACCTCCTTTATTAGTTATATACTTTTCAGGGTTACTTAAAACTTCTTTATCAAAAGATTCTACATAAAAATACGTTTCTAACCACTCTATATTTAACTCATAAAAATAAGTAGCGTACTCAGATTTATAAGAAACTATCTCTGTAGTATTACACTTCATTATCATTATAATATCTAATAAAATCTGTTATTAAATAAGCAATTAATTTACCAACCAATTGTTTTTCTAGTCTGTTATCTAAATTTGGTGCTGCTTCACAAATGTGTAAATACACTGCATTGTGTTGTGCGCTACACTGTGCTACAAATTTTCTAGCCTGGTTAACAGTAAACCCACTTGGGCTTACAGCACTAGACGGAATATTGGCTATAGCATCACAATCTATTTCTATACCAAACGGCCTGTTGGCTACAAAATTTAATCCTCGTTGTAGCTCAGTTTCAAAACTGTCTGAAGAAAGTAGATCAATATCTTCAAAACAGGTATATGCTATTTTATCTGAGAGATTTTTAAACTCCTTAAAAAGAGATTTAGAGGTATAATTATAATGCAGTCCAAACATGTAATATTTGTTTAAAAAGCCTTCATTAAAAGCATACGAAAAACCATTACCGCTATGCCTTCCCTCTAAAGCCCTAAAATCTGAATGAGCATCAAAATTAATAGCATTAACAGCTTTGTTTAAAGCCAGACTACAACCTTTTAATAATCCATAAGCATTATTATGCCCACCACCAATAACAATAGGTATTTTTCCTGCTTTTACAATATTGGTTACAAGGTGAGTAACTTCTTTATCTATTTCACTAACAATTTTTCTCAGTTTGGTTACGTTAGGGGCTTCATCTAATAAAGTGTTTTCTAAAAGAGCATACTCTTCCGAAAAATCTAAATAGCCTAAAATTGCTACTTTCTTGGCTTTATTGTATTTATTGTATTGTACATTTAACAATGCCGGTAAGGCAACTTGCCATGCATTTTTTGTTCCTGGGGTACCATAGTTAGCCTGAACACCAATGTCTTCAGCAATACCTAAAACTATAAATTTAGCTTCGGTTTGTTCAAGTTGCTCATGCAAAGGTGCTGTATCTGTAAACGTAACTACTTTTTCTCCAAATTTAGTTTCTCCTTTTCTGTGGTGTATAAAAGGACTTATTTTTTTGAGTGTGAGGAGCTTTAACTTAGAGGTCATTAATACAGTATTTATAATTTTTTTACACGATTTCCAGAAAATAAATGTAGTTTTAAAAATCTAAATAGCCAATACAATCGTATATACATCACAAAACAAGTTTAAAAAAAGAAAATTTTTAAAAATTTACAGTTATGACTGATAACAAAAACAACAACGGATTAAAGGTTTTGGCAGGATTACTTGGGGTAGTTCTTGTAGCCACTTTAATTTATACTATTAGCTTGTATCAAGACAAGAAAAACACAACTGCTAAGCTTTTAGAAGAAAAGCAATTAGTAGTTGAAGATTTAAATAGTCTTAAGTCTGAGTACGATAAAGCTATTGAAGAGAGCAACGCAACCAATCAAGAATTAGTAGAAGCTCGCGATAGAATTGCGTTGTATATAGACTCTGTAAAAACCATGAAAGCAGATATTTCTGCACTTTGGAAATACAGACGTCAGGTAAACATTCTTAAAAAAGAACGCGAAATGTTAATGGCACAAATGGATTCATTAAAGCGTTCTAACTCTATGCTTGCCATGCAAAGAGACAGTACAATGGTATTGTTAGAGGAGCAAGTTTCTTATAACGATTCTCTTTTAGTACAGAATACAGAATTAGCCAAAGTAGTAGAGTTAGGATCTGCATTAAGCTTATCTAAAATTAATGTAGATGCTGTAAGAGAGCGTTCTAGCGGAAAATTAGTGTCTACAAGCAGAGCAAGACGTGCAGATAAATTTAAAGTATGCTTTACAGTTGCAGATAACAAAATTTCTAAGTCTGGTGATCGTCAATTCTTTATAGAAGTGTTAGATCCTACCGGAAGAGTTCTTGGAGAGAATACAACTGTTACTAACGAAGAAGGTACTGCAATTAACTACAGTAAAGCAACTAACTTCTTCTATGAGAATAAATCGTTAGATGTTTGTGATTACATTAACAAGCCAGGCGATGAATTTGCAAAAGGAAATTATACTGTAAACTTATATGATGATAACTTAAGATTATTAGGTACATCTAAGTTTACTTTAAAGTAAAATAAAAAAGCCTAAATATTATAAAAGCGCCTTGCATAAGGCGCTTTTTTTATGAGAATAAAGCACCATTAATAAAAACCATATCTACTTGAGAGTTCCCAAAGGCATATGGTATAAAGTTGTAACTAGAAATGGGTTTGGTTACTATTAAATTAGCTTTTTTTCCTTTCGTAATGCTTCCGTGTGTATTACTAATACCCATCGCATAGGCTGCATTTATGGTGGCAGCATTTATAGCTTCTTCTGGGGTAAGTTTCATTTTAATGCAAGCTGTGCTTACCACAAAATTCATGTTTCCGCTTGGTGTAGAACCCGGATTATAATCTGTTGCCAGTGCTAAAGGTAATCCGGCATCTATAATTTTTCTTCCGGGAGTGTATGGGATGCCAAGAAAAAATGAACAAGAAGGCAGTGCAACAGGCATTGTATTGCTATTTTGCAAAGCTTCAATATCTTGATCTCTAACAACCTCTAAATGATCTACAGAAAGCGCATTAAAATCTATACCAACCTGAACACCTCCAATAGCATTAAATTGGTTTACATGTATTTTAGGAATTAGGCCTTTTTGAGTTGCAGCTGCTAAAATCTTTTTTGTGTCTTCTACAGAAAAATATCCTTCTTCGCAAAACACATCAATATATTCTGCCAAATTATTGGTTACAACCTCCGGAAGCATTTTGTTTATAATCTCATCTATGTAAGCTGCTTTATTGTTTTTGTAGTGGGCCGGAACCGCATGAGCTCCTAAAAAAGTAGCTTTTATAGGTAAGGAGTAATTTTCTTTTAGCTTTTTAATTACACGAAGCATTTTAAGTTCGGCGTCAGGTGTTAGTCCGTAGCCACTTTTAATTTCTATTGCTCCGGTTCCTAGTTTAATTACCTCTTGTAATCTTTGTTCTGACTCTTTGTAAATAATATCTTCTGGGGTTTCTTGCAGTCGTTTTGCAGAATTTAAAATGCCGCCACCACGTTTTGCTATTTCTTCGTATGTTAATCCTTTAATTCGGTCAACAAATTCTGCTTCTCTTGTACCGGCATAAACAATATGAGTATGACTATCACACCATGTTGGCATAACAATTCTATTAGAAGCATCAATAACTGTGTCTGCTTCTACTTGTAGAGTAGGAGCCATATTGCCATAATCTACAATTATATCATTTTCAACAAGTAAATAAGCGTTTTCTATAATGGGTAACGTTCCCATATTTTTACCGGAAACCTTATCTACATTTTTATCTCTAACCTGAACAAGCTGTTTTATATTCGTAAAAAGTGTTTTCACAACGTATATTTTAAGGATAAAAGTAAGTATAAATTACGGGCAAAAAAAAGCCTCTCCAACATAGAGAGGCATTGTTATTTAATTGCAATTTACTATTTCATTTCGCCAACCATATCTTCTGGTCTAACCCACTCATCAAACTCTTGTTCTGTTACATAACCAAGTCTGATAGCTTCTTCTTTTAATGTAGTACCATTTTGGTGTGCTGCATTGGCAATCTCTGCTGCTTTATAGTATCCTATTTTTGTGTTAAGTGCCGTAACCAACATTAACGAATTGTTTAAAAGCTCTTTAATTCTGGTATGATTTGGCTCTATTCCTTGCGCACAATTTACATCAAAACTTACGCATGCATCGCCAAGTAATTGGGCAGAAAGTAATGCATTGTAAGCCATCATTGGTTTAAATACATTAAGCTCATAATGACCTTGCGTACCACCAATTGTCATGGCAACATCATTACCCATAACTTGAGCGCATACCATGGTAAGAGCTTCACATTGGGTAGGGTTCACTTTGCCCGGCATAATAGAGCTACCCGGCTCGTTGGCAGGAATAATGATTTCGCTAATACCGGAACGTGGTCCAGAAGCCATCATTCTAATATCGTTAGCTATTTTATTTAATGATACTGCAAGTTGCTTAAGTGCGCCATGGGTTTCTACTAATGCATCGTGTGCAGCTAATGCTTCAAACTTATTTTGAGCACTTACAAATGGTAATCCGGTAAACTCTGCAATGTATTCTGCTACACGGTTAGCGTATCCTTTTGGCGTATTAATTCCGGTTCCAACAGCTGTACCACCTAAAGCCAACTCAGATAGGTGGGGTAAGGTGTTTTCTAAAGCTTTTAAACCATGGTCTAATTGCGAAACATAGCCTGAAAACTCTTGCCCTAGTGTTAATGGCGTAGCATCCATTAGGTGCGTACGACCAATTTTAACTACATTTTTAAAGGCTTCAGATTTTTTTTGAAGTGTATCTCTAAGCTGCTTAATGCCAGGTATAGTAACTTCTACTATTTTTTTATAAACAGCAATATGCATTGCTGTAGGAAAGGTATCGTTAGATGATTGCGATTTGTTTACATCATCGTTTGGTTGCAAGGTTTTTTCTCCTTCTCCAATAGTGTTACCGGCAAGCTCATGTGCTCTGTTGGCAATCACCTCATTAACATTCATGTTTGTTTGGGTACCACTTCCGGTTTGCCATACTACTAACGGAAATTGGTTGTCGTGCTTACCCTCTAAAATTTCATCGCATACCTGAGCTATAAGGTTTCTTTTTTCAACCGGTAAAACTCCAAGCTCGCAATTAGTGTACGCTGCAGCTTTTTTTAAATAAGCAAAACCATAAACAATTTCTAGTGGCATAGAAGCCGGAGCGCCTATTTTAAAGTTGTTTCTTGAACGTTCTGTTTGAGCTCCCCAATACTTATCGGCAGGTACTTTAACCTCGCCCATTGTATCTTTTTCTATTCTGTATTCCATGAATGTTGGTTTTATTTTGAGCGCAAATTTACAGCTTTTACTACTAATTTTCAGGCAGATTGTTAGTTGTTTTTATTTTTTTGATTGCTGTATAAGACTAATTATATATAAAAAATTAAGGAAGCTTTACATATTTAAAACTTATGTGGTATCTTTGAACACGAATTCAGAAAATTCCGGAATTATGTTTGAATTTGATCAGTATCTTGGCTTCTTAGCATTTTTAACCATTTTAACCATTGGTTTTTGGTTAATGATTTTCTTACTCACTTTTGTAATTCCTTATTGGGTGGGAGGCTCTATTATGGAGCTTATAAAAGAAAAAAGAGAAGCTAAGCGCGCTAAAAGAGAAGCATAAAAAAAGAAGCCAATTTGGCTTCTTTTTTTGTTTTATTCTGAGGCGTAATTTTATGTTCCTTCAAACTCAAAGTCATCATCTCCGTTTATGCGTTGTCTATTACGCTGTCTTTCGTTTTTCTTTTGATTAAATCTATATACAAATGTTACATTGTAGCTTCTTACACGCCATTGAAACTCACTATAGTTAATAGTATTTGGCGTGAAAGAGTCTGTACGGCGTTTTCTGCTGTTAAACAAATCACTTATGTTAAAAGCAATTGTAGCCTTTTCGCTAAATAAATCTTTACTAAAGCCTAAATCTGTAGATAAAATTCCTTTACTCTTGCTTTGGGCATTTTCAAATGGTCCACGGTAAAACAATCTGGTTTGCCAATTAATTTTACCCGGCAGCACATACACACTATTAAAACGTGCAAACCAGCTGGTGTTATCTGCATCAAAACTTATGTCTTCGTAAGTTCCTCTAACTTGGTTGTGAAACAAATTAAAGTTACCATTTAAACGTAGCTTTCTGCTTGGGTTATACGATAGGGTAAACTCAAATCCATATCGGTTATTTTTAGAAAGGTTTATTGGAAAACGTCTAAGCACAGGAACTTCAACTAAAGGATTTTCACTTATTACAGCAGTTTCGTTTGTCTCGTCTGTAATAAATGTAAAAGATTGCGTTTCTTTTTGATAATAAACAGAACCATTTAAGGTAAATTTTTTCCAACGCTTTAAATACCCTAAATCAATACCGTTAGAATAGCTTGGATCTATGTCCGGATTTCCTTGAAAAATGTTACTTATACTTGAACGAGAAGGAAACGGATTTATAAAGCGTGAACGTGGACGCCTAATACGTCTGTTATATCCTAAAGAGATACTTTCTGTATCACTAAACTCGTATGTTAAGTTTACAGTAGGGAATAGGTTAGTATAGTTTTTACGAGCAAAATCACCCGATGTAATTTGATTTATTGTAATGTTAGAGTGCTCCATTCTTAACCCCAGCAAGTACGAAAACTTTCCAATTTTATTACCGTACTGGGTATAAAAAGCATTAACATATTCTCTGTAATTTAAAACATTACTCAGATTTGTGTCTATTTCAAAAACTCCTTCATCGTTGGCAATAGTTACTTCATAATCTGTAGTTAAATCTACAAAATTACCTCTGTAACCAGCTTCAAATTGCGCGTTTTCGCCAATAGGCAACACATAATCACTTTGCAGTAATATTCTGCGTTCATCATCAATAGTTGTAACAGTTTCTTGTGCAATTATTTCTTCGGTAGGAAAAATAGATGAGTTAGTAATAAACGAGCGTTCTTCTTCAGAGCTATCTTCGTGCTGAAAATCTATAGTTAGCTTTGCATCGTTTTTAAAGTTTTTAATATAGTTAACTGAAAACTGAAGAGTTTTGTCTTCTTCAACTTCCGGATCTATACGTCTTGTTTGGCTGGTAAGCGTTCTGTTACTGTCGTAATTAAAAATATTGTTAGTTGCTGTGTTTTCGTTATCGCCGGATCTGTACAAAACACTTGCAATTAACGATGAACTTTTATTTATAAAGTACTCTACACCAAAACTTGTATTTAGTCCTTTTCTAATTCTGTCAAACTCTCTATCCTCTATGGTAAATGTACTTGGAGCATCGCCATTTAAGTATTCTGTATCGTTAAAAGAGTTTCCTGGACCCTCTCTGTATGAGTAGCCTGTATTGGTAAAAAAGTTAACCTTTTCTGTTCTGAAATTAAGATTCAAATTAGCACCGGCTCTGTTTGGGTAACCAAAATTGGTGTTAATAGAGCCATTAATGCCACTTAGTTTATTGTTTCTTAAAATAATGTTTAAGATTCCTGCAGTACCTTCGGCATCATAACGAGCTGATGGCGATGTGATTACTTCTACTTTCTCTATTGCTTCTGCCGGAAGCTGACGCAATGCATCGGTACCGTTTAATCCAACAAGGGCAGATGGCCTACCATTAATTAATATTCTAACGTTATCGTTACCACGTAACGATATGTTACCTTCTACATCTACAGAAACAGAGGGAACGTTATCTAGCACATCGGTAGCAGAGCCTCCTAACGAAGTAATGTCTTTTCCAACATTAAAAACTTTTTTATCTAGTCTAATCTCTACTGTAGATTTTTCGGCAATAACTTCTACTTCATCTAAAGCAGCCACATCTATCTCTAAAGAGAAAGTTCCTAAATCGGCACTACTTGTAAGCCTTCTAGACGATATAACAATGGGATTGTATGATATATATTCTACTTTAATATTATACACACCGGGGATAGCTTCTATTTCAAATTCTCCCTCTTCGTTTGTAATTCCACCTGTTAGTAGTCGTTCTCTTTGCGTGTGCTGTAATGTAATTGTAGCATATGGTAAAGGCTCGTTGGTTGCCTTATCTACTACTTTTCCGGTAAGTGTAATTTTTTTAACATTAGCAAAGTTTGGTCTCTGGGCATACGTTGTAAAAACTGTTACCAACAGCAATACAACAACATGTAAAGTTCTCATTAATGTATAAGGTTATGTTGTGGTTACTATGTGTTAGACCACAAAAATAACTTGGGGTTTAACGGGCTTTAGTTAAATGATTGTTAAAATACTTACAAGATATTCTTAATTGTTTCGGGAGGTCTACCAACAACAGCCTTATCATTATTAACAACTATGGGGCGCTCTATGAGCTTTGGGTGTTTAACCATTGCGTTAATAATTTCTGCATCAGAAAGCGTTTTGTTTTTATATTCTTCTTTCCAGATGGTTTCGTTTTTTCTAACTAAATCTATTGGCTTAATATTAAGCTTGTTTAAAATAGATTTTAATTCAGCTTCATTTAAAGGAGTATCTAAATATTTAACAACGGTAAAATCTTTTCCTGAGTTTTCAAGTATTTCTAACCCTTCTCTGGATTTTCTGCAGCGTGGATTGTGATATATTGTGATCATGATTGTAATTTTTTATAGGTTGTTTTCTTTTTGGCCCATCATCATTAAATATGCTTTTAAAAAGGCATCAATATTTCCGTTCATAACGCCATCTACATCGGCAGTTTCATAAGCTGTTCTAACATCTTTTACAAGCTTGTAAGGGTGCATTACATAATTTCTTATTTGGCTACCCCACTCAATTTTCATTTTTCCGGCTTCAATTTCATCTCGTTGCTCTCTACGTTTTTTTAGTTCTATTTCGTAAAGTTGTGATTTTAGCATTTGTAAGGCACGTTCTCTGTTATCGTGTTGAGAACGTGTTTCTGAACAAGAAATTTGTATACCGGTTGGTTTGTGGTATAACTGAACTTTAGTCTCTACTTTATTTACATTCTGTCCGCCGGCACCACTAGAACGAGCAGTAGTTATTTCTATATCTGCAGGGTTTATTTCTATCTCAATACTATCATCTACTAATGGGTATACATACACCGATGCAAACGAGGTATGACGTTTTGCATTGCTATCAAAAGGAGAAATTCTAACAAGTCTGTGCACACCATTTTCTCCTTTTAAATATCCAAATGCATACTCTCCATTAATCTCTAAAGTAACGGTTTTTACTCCGGCAACATCGCCTTCCTGAAAGTTAAGCTCTTTTACTTTAAACCCTTGTTTTTCTGCCCACATTAAATACATGCGCATAAGCATAGACGCCCAATCGCAACTTTCTGTACCACCGGCTCCGGCTGTAATTTGTAATACAGCACTCATATTATCACCTTCATCAGAAAGCATATTTTTAAACTCAAGGTCTTCTATTTGCGTAAGGGCCTTATTGTAATGTGCTTGCACATCTTCTAAAGACGCTTCACCTTCTTTGTAGAAATCGTAAAGTACTTCGAGGTCTGCCACTAAAGATTTAGCCAATTCATAATCTTCAACCCACTTTTTTTTGCCTTTTAGGGTTTGCATGATTACTTCGGCTTCTTTAGGATTATCCCAGAAGTTTGGTGCAAAGGTTTTTTCTTCTTCGTTTTGTATTTCTATAAGTTTGGCATCTATGTCAAAGATACCTCCTTAACGCACCCAGGCGTTCAATAAGATCTTTTACTTGGTCTGCTGTAACCATAGTGTCTATTTTTGGCAAAAATAGGATTTAATAAAGCCAGTAAAAACAATTTTGTATAAATTTATGACTTCTACCAATCAAAACATAAATCATGATTAAAATACGCATCTTCTTAGTTGTTTTATTTATTTGTAGTTTGCCTGCAGCAGCTCAATTTTCGTTACAGAAAGAGTCGGTAAAAAAGTATGAAGGGTTTATTCCTTTTTATTATGATGAACAAACTGATAAAATTTATTTTGAAATTACCGATTTAAACAAAGAGTTTCTGTATGTGTACTCGCTCAGTAGCGGAATTGGTAGTAATGATATTGGCTTAGACAGAGGACAGCTTGGTAACGAGCAAGTTGTGTATTTTAAAAAAGCAGGAAATAAGCTATTGTTAATACAACCTAATTTAAAATTTAGAGCGCTAACAGATAATGAGTTAGAAAAAAAATCGGTAGAGCAAGCATTTGCCAAATCTGTTTTATTTGGATTTAATATTAAAGAAGAAAAAAACGGAAAGTATATAATAGATGCTACTGATTTTTTACAACAAGATGTGCATGGCGTTGCCCGAAGATTAAAACAAACCAAACAAGGCAATTACAATTTAGATAAAAGTAAAAGCGCTTTTAATTTAGAACGAACAAAAAACTTTCCTAAAAATACAGAAATAGATGTTTTGTTAACCTTTAAAGGAGAGCCCCAAGGTTATTATATTAGGTCTGTAGCCCCGAACCCAAGTTTAGTTACAGTAACAGAACATCATTCTTTTATTGCGTTACCGGATGATGGTTACAAAGAAAGAGCGTTTGACCCAAGATGTGGTTCGTTTTATATATCGTATTATGATTATGCTTCGCCGGTGCAAGAGCCTATTCTTAAACGTTTTATAACAAGACATAGATTAGAGAAAAAAAATCCAGAGGCAGCTGTAAGCGAACCGGTTGAGCCCATAATTTATTATTTAGATAACGGAACGCCAGAACCAGTTAGAAGTGCCTTGTTAGATGGTGCAAAATGGTGGAATAAAGCTTTTGAGGCTATTGGTTTTAAAAATGCATTTCAGGTAAAAATATTGCCGGACGATGCAGACCCAATGGATGTAAGGTATAATGTAATACAATGGGTGCACAGGTCTACAAGAGGGTGGAGTTACGGAGGAAGCATTATAGACCCTAGAACAGGAGAAATTTTAAAAGGTCATGTAAGCTTAGGAAGTTTAAGAATTAGACAAGATTTTATGATTGCTCAGGCGCTCATGAATCAACCTTTTAAAGAGCGTGATGATAACTACGAAGCTATGCTCAACATGGCACTAGCAAGAATACGACAACTTTCTGCCCACGAAATTGGTCATACATTAGGATTTGCACATAATTTTGCTGCCAGCACAAATAATAGAGCTTCTGTGATGGATTATCCGCATCCAAAATTATTGTTAAAAAATGGAGAGGTAGATTTTAGTGAAGCCTATGATACCGGAATAGGAGCTTGGGACAAAGTTACGGTAGCATACTCATACCAAACTTTTAATGAAAATATTGATGAAAAGCAGGCGCTCAATGCCATTTTAGAAGATGCACAACAAAAAGGCTTTAGGTACATTACAGATGCCGATGCAAGAGCAAAAGGAGGTGCACATGCATATGCACACTTATGGGATAATGGTAAAGAAGCGGTTGCAGAACTTAATAATGTTTTGGCTATAAGAGAAGCTGCTATTACTAATTTCTCCGAACATAATATTAGAACAAATGAACCTTATACGGTGTTAGAAGATGTTTTTGTTCCATTGTATTTTTTTCATAGGTATCAAACAGAAGCTACAGTAAAGCTTATTGCCGGTATGGATTACAATTACGCTGTTAAAGGAGATAATCAATTAATCACATCTTATTTAAATAAAGACGTACAGCAAAACGCTTTAAATCAAGTACTAAAAACACTCTCTGTAACTACATTAGCAATCCCAAAAGATAAATTAAAGCTGTTTCCGCCAAGAGCTATGGGATATAATAGAACCAGAGAAAGTTTTAAAAGTAGAACAGGAGTTGCTTTTGATGCTTTAAGTGCAGCAGAAACAGCGAGTGATTTTACCTTGTCTTTGTTACTACATCCGGAGCGTTTATCAAGATTAGTTCAGCAAAAAGCGCTTGATAAAAATAACTTAGGATTACAAGAAGTTTTAGAACAAATAACAAATGCAACAATAAAAACAAATTATAAAGATGCCTATTTAAACGAAATAAATGCAACAATCTCTTTTAGAGTAGTTAAACATTTACTCAAAGCAGCTGCAAACAGTAGTAGCTTACCTCAAGTAAATGCCATTGTAACAGCACATTTACAATCGTTAAAAACGTGGTTAATAAACCAAAAAGATGATTACGCATTGGCCATGGCTAAAGAAATTGATACTTATTTAAAAAAGCCAGAATCATATAAACTACAACCATCTCCAAAAATACCCGATGGTTCACCAATAGGAATGGACTGTTATTAAGCACTTATGAAAGTAAATTTAATTAGCGATACCGTTACAAAACCCACAAAGCAAATGCTTAATGCAATGATGCAAGCTCAAGTGGGCGATGATGTTTTTAAAGAAGACCCGACTGTTAATGCATTAGAAAACAAGGTGGCTAAAATGTTTAATAAAGAGGCAGCCTTGTTTTTTCCGAGTGGTACAATGGCCAATCAAACTGCAATTAAACTGCACACAGAACCCGGAGATCAGCTTATTTGCGATAAATACGCTCATGTATACAATTATGAAGGTGGTGGCGTGAGTTTTAACAGCGGAGTATCTTGCAAGTTGGTTGACGGAGTAAGAGGAATGATTACAGCTAAACAGGTAGAAGAAGCTATAAACCCACCTGATTTTTATCACAGCCCAAAAACAGCTTTAGTTTGTATTGAAAACACTACCAATAAAGGAGGTGGAGCTTGTTGGGAATTCTCTGAGCTAAAAAAAATAAAAGATGTTTGCACAAAACATAATCTTAAATACCATTTAGATGGAGCAAGATTATGGAATGCGCTTGTTGCAAAAAACGAAACGGCAGGTCAATACGGCGATCTTTTTGATACTATTTCAGTTTGTTTGTCTAAAGGATTAGGATGTCCGGTAGGTTCTGTTTTGGTTGGAGATAAGAAAACTATAGATAAAGCGCTCCGAATTAGAAAGATTTTAGGTGGTGGAATGCGTCAATCTGGGTATTTAGCTGCAGCAGGTATTTATGCATTAGACAACCATATAAACAGATTAGAAGAAGATCATAAAAAAGCAAAAGAAATAGGCGAGGTATTAACTACACTACCATTTATAAAGCAAGTAGAACCAATAGAAACTAACATTGTAATTTTTACATTAAACACAGATGTAGATGAGACTGCTTTTTTTGAAGCTCTTAAAGAAAAAGGTGTCTACCTAATTTCTATGGGGCAGGGAAAACTAAGAATGGTTACCCATTTAGATTATACCAACAGCCAGCATGAATATTTTTTAAATACTATTAAAAATATAACCATAAAAAAAGCCTTAGCGTAACACTAAGGCTTTTTTAAAATGATTAATTAGCCTATTTGGTTTTATCAACCACCTCTGCATTAGGTGCATTGTTTTTAACAGACTCAATACCATTTTCCATACCGGCTTCAGAAGCATACATTTGGCTACTTCCAATAATTTGTCCGTTGGCAGCCTTCAAGTTAAAGTGAAACTTACCGTTAGAAGCCGTTTTACGTTCATATTTACTATCGTCACCACAATTTTTTTTAACTGACTCTATCCCGTTTTTAGCTCCGCTTGCATCAGCATATCCTTGACTAGATAAAATTATTTGTCCGTTTTTTGCTTTGAGATTAAAATAGTACTTCTGATTGTTTTCGCTTTGAAATAATTCGAACATAATTTGTGTGATTTTAATTATGTTTTAAATATAAAAAAATTGAAGGTAAAAAATCAACTAAACAGCAAAAAAGGGTAGTTTTTTTTAATTGAGATTTTTAAGAGATTGGTATAAGTATATTGTTGGTTATTAATCGATTATATAAGTGGTTTGGTCTAATTTTACTACAAATCGGTAATAAAATAATTCTTACTCTTAAAAAAAATTACTATATATGTTACAGTAAAAAGCAAAGTAAAGTATAGGCGTTTTTATTTGGTTAGCAGTCTTATACTATAAGCTTTTTAGGTTGGTTTATTTTTTAGACAACGGCTCACTTTTGTGAGCCGTTATTTATTTTAAAAAATCTAATCCCGGAATATTAGGCATACCTTCTTTAGCTACAGCCGTAAGTTCTGCTTCTTGTACTTTCGTAGCTTTTTCTATTGCCTTATTAAGTGTTAAAATTAAATAATCTTCTAACTGCTCTTTATCAGAAAGTAAAGACTCGTCTATATCTATTTTCTTAATAGCTCGGTTAGCAGTTAAAGAAACTTTTAAAAGATTATCTGCAGAGTTTTCTTCAACAATTACAGTATCTAAACGTTTTTTAGTTTCTTCTACTTTTTTTTGGGTTTCTTTAAGTTTACCCATCATACCCATAATATCTCCAAACATACTGTTACAATTTAAAATTAGAGCGTAAAATTAAAACAAAGTAATTGTATCATAAAAAAATATAAAAACAAACAATAATTGCTACTTTCGCAAACGCTATTAAAACGGTACAAAATGCAAGCACAAAAAGCTAATAAAATTCCACAGAAATTAGAAAAGCACGGCGATGTAAGAATAGATAATTACTTTTGGATGAACCAGCGCGATAGTAAAAATGTACTAGATTATTTACAGCAAGAAAACGAGTACAATAGCGCTATGACGGCTCATACCCAAGAGTTACAAAAAGCATTGTTTACCGAAATGAAAGGGAGAATAAAAGAAGATGATGAATCTGTTCCCTATAAATACAATGGTTACTGGTATATAACGAAATACGAAACCGGTAAAGATTACCCAATTTACGTTAGAAAAAAAGATACATTAGAGGCCCCGGAAGAACTTTTGTTTGATTGCAACGAATTAGCTAAAGGGCATAATTACTTTCATTTAAAAGGTATCAATATTAGCTTAGATAATAAGCTGGTTGCGTTTGCTACAGATACTGTTGGGAGAAGAATTTATACAATTCAAATAAAAAATCTTGAAACCGGAGAAGTTTATCCGGTAAAAATAACAAACACTACAGGATCTAGCACTTGGGCTAACGATAATAAAACACTGTTTTATACACAGAAAAACGAGAAAACACTAAGGAGCGAAAAAATTTTTAAACACAGGCTAGGAGAAGATCCTGCTACAGATAAGTTGGTGTATTATGAGCAAGACGAAACCTTTAATACCTTTATTTACAAAACAAAATCTAAGCAATTTTTAGTAATTGGCTCTGTAAGCACTTTAACTACAGAATACAGGTTTTTAGATGCTACCAACCCAGAGGGTGAGTTTACTATTTTACAGCCCAGAATAAGAGGATTAGAATATAGTGTTTATCATTTTGACAGACATTTTTACATAGTAACTAATGCAGATGGGGCAAGCAATTTTAAATTAATGAAAGCGCCCGTAAATGCTACTACAAAAAACAATTGGCAAGAAGTAATAGCACATAGAGAAGATGTGTTACTAGAAGATATAGATATTTTTAAAAACTTTTTAGTAATATCAGAACGTAGTAATGGTTTAAATAAAATAAGGATTAAAAGGTGGGATAATACAGACGATTATTATTTGCCTTTTGACAATGAAACTTACACGGCCTATACATCTGTAAATTTAGACTTTAATACGCATATACTCAGATATTCATATAACTCTTTAACAACACCTCCATCTACAATAGATTTTAATATGGTTACAAGAGAGAAAACCATTAAAAAAGAACAAGAAGTATTAGGAGGAGATTTTAATAAAGATAATTATGTGTCTGAGCGTGTATGGGCAACTGCAGATGATGGTGTAAAGGTTCCAATTTCTTTAGTTTATAAAAAAGGAACACCTTTAAACGGTAGCGCACCTCTACTACTATACGGATATGGTTCATATGGTGCAACCATAGATCCGTATTTTTCATCATCACGATTATCACTGTTAAACAGAGGGTTTATTTTTGCTATTGCACACATTAGGGGAGGAGAATATTTAGGAAGAGCTTGGTACGAAGATGGTAAACTTTTAAAAAAGAAAAACACATTTACGGACTTTATTGCGTGCTCAAAATATTTAATAGCCAATAATTACACATCTGCAAACCATTTGTATGCCATGGGAGGTTCTGCTGGAGGGTTGCTTATTGGTGCTGTTATTAATATGGCTCCCCAATTATATAAAGGAGTTATAGCAGCAGTACCTTTTGTAGATGTTTTAACAACTATGTTAGACGACTCTATACCACTTACAACAGGTGAATATGATGAGTGGGGAAATCCAAACGATGAGGAGTACTATTGGTATATAAAATCGTATTCTCCATATGATAATGTTACGGCACAAGAGTACCCAAATGTATTAGTAACCACCGGATATCATGATTCTCAAGTACAATATTGGGAACCGGCAAAATGGGTAGCAAAACTCAGAGAGCTTAAAACAGATAACAATAAACTGCTATTTCACATTAATATGGATGCAGGACATAGTGGAGCATCCGGGAGGTTCGAAGCATTAAAAGAAATTGCAGAAGAATATGCCTTTTTACTTGATTTAGAGGGGATAAAGGCATAAATAAAAAAATTATTAACTTTGCAAGGTTTTGTGAATTGTTAAGAAAATGTTTACTTTCATTCATAAAACATTCCTAACCTAAACCTTATGGAGAACAAAATAAAGGCGTATAACAACATATTAGAACTTATAGGTAATACTCCTCTAATTAAGTTAAACCACATTACAAAAAGCTTTCCGGGTGAATTCTATGCTAAAATAGAAGCCTTTAACCCCGGGCATTCAACTAAAGATAGAATAGCACTTTATATAATAGAAGAAGCAGAGCGCAGAGGAATTTTAAAACCTGGTGATACCATTATAGAAACTACTTCAGGTAATACCGGTTTTAGTATAGCAATGGTAAGTGTTATTAAAGGCTATGAGTGTATTTTGGCGGTAAGCTCTAAGTCTTCAAAAGATAAAATAGACATGCTTCGATCTATGGGAGCAAAGGTGTATGTTTGTCCAGCTCATGTTAGTGCAGACGATCCTCGCTCTTATTATCAAGTAGCAAAACGTCTTCACGAAGAAATTAAAGGATCTGTTTATATAAATCAATATTTTAACGAGTTAAATATTGATGCTCATTACAAAACTACCGGACCAGAAATTTGGGAGCAAACAGCAGGGCAAATAACGCATTTAGTTGCTTGTAGTGGTACCGGTGGCACTATTTCAGGTACTGCCAGATTTTTAAAAGAACAAAACCCAGACATTAAAATTATTGGGGTAGATGCTTATGGCTCTGTTCTTAAAAAGTATCACGAAACACGTGAATTTGATGCCAATGAAATTTATCCTTACAGAATAGAAGGTCTTGGTAAAAACTTAATACCAACAGCAACCGATTTTGATGTAATAGACAAATTCATAAAAGTTACAGACGAAGAAAGTGCGCATACAGCAAGAGAAATTTCTAAAACAGAAGGTCTTTTTATAGGTTATACCAGTGGTGCTGCACTACAAGCTGTAAAACAACTGCAAGAAGAAGGAGAATTTAATGATAATAGTAGAGTAGTTGTAATTTTTCCGGATCATGGTTCAAGATATATGAGCAAAGTATATAGTGATGAATGGATGCGTGATCAAGGATTTTTTGATAGTAAGAATATAGAAGAAACTCAAAAAATTGAGTTTGTAAAATAAAACTTCACGTACAGCAAACCCGAAAAGCAGCTGTTTAGGCTGCTTTTTTATTGTGCATAAAAACAAAAAAACTCCTCGGCAAATTATTATGACAGAATACTAAAATTACATACTTTTGCCGGGTATAATAGGTACTTTTTAAGTTAAAAAATGCATTTTGCATGAAAGATTTATTTGATAGAATAATAGCAAACAAAGGCCCATTAGGAAAGTGGGCATCACAAGCAGAAGGGTATTTTGTGTTTCCTAAGTTAGAAGGAGAAATTTCAAATAGAATGAAATTTCAAGGTAAAGATGTAATTACATGGAGCGTTAATGATTATTTAGGCTTAGCAAACCACCCAGAAGTTAGAAAAGTAGATGCAGAAGCTGCAAAAAAATATGGTTCTGCTTACCCAATGGGTGCCAGAATGATGTCTGGTCATACAGACCTTCACGAAAAACTACAAAATGAGTTAGCAGCCTTTGTAAATAAAGAAGCTGCCTACCTTTTAAATTTTGGTTACCAAGGTATGGTTTCTACTATTGATGCTTTAGTAACCAAAGATGATATTATAGTTTACGATGTAGATTCTCATGCTTGTATAATAGATGGAGTTCGTTTACACATGGGTAAACGCTTTACGTACAAGCATAATGATATTGTTAGTTTAGAGAAAAATTTAGAGCGTGCTACTAAAATGGCCGAACAAACCGGAGGAGGAATTTTAGTAATCTCTGAAGGTGTGTTTGGAATGCGAGGTGAGCAAGGGATTTTAAAAGAAATAGTAGCACTTAAGAAAAAATACAAATTTAGATTACTTGTAGATGATGCTCACGGTTTTGGTACATTAGGAAAAACCGGTGCTGGAGCAGGCGAGGAGCAAGGCGTGCAAGATGAGATAGATGTATATTTTGCAACATTTGCAAAAGCAATGGCAAGTACCGGAGCATTTATTGCGGCAGATAAGGAAGTTATAGATTATTTAAAGTATAATTTACGCTCTCAAATGTTTGCTAAGTCATTGCAAATGCAATTGGTAGAAGGAGCATTAAAACGCTTAGAAATGCTTAAAACAATGCCGGAGCTTCGCGAGAAACTTTGGCAAAACGTAAACGCGTTACAATCTGGTTTAAAAGAGCGTGGGTTTGATATAGGCACAACACAAAGTTGTGTAACGCCTGTATACTTAAAAGGAAGCATCCCAGAAGCAATGGCGTTAGTAAAAGATCTTAGAGAAAACCATGGTATATTCTGTTCTATTGTAGTATATCCGGTAATTCCTAAGGGATTAATTTTATTAAGAATGATTCCTACAGCTTCCCACACTGCACAAGATATAGAAGAGACGCTAAATGCTTTCTCTGCCATTAGAGAACGTTTAGAAAATGGAACATATAAACGATTGTCGGCTGCAGTTTCTGCTGCTATGGGAGAATAAAAATTAGCTATAGATATTGAAAAAGCCAAGTGTTTGTTCACTTGGCTTTTTTATTGAACTAAATTTTTTCTGTACGTTTTTCTTCGTTTTCTAACCTTAGGGTTAAAATGTTTCCATATTTGCTGTATAGCAATGTTATCTTCCAGTTCGGGAGTTCTAATACAATTTTCTATTCCTTTTTTCTTAAAAACCGAATAATACTCATTAAAAATAATTGCTGTAACACCTTTGTTCTGATATTCAGGGTGAATTCCTATTAAATAGAAAATTACATCTTTACTGTGCTTTCTAGCCCGTAATAAATGAAAAATACCAAACGGAAATAACTTGCCTTTTGCTTTTTGTAAAGCCATTGAGTATGAAGGCATTACAATAGAAAATGCAATAGGATTATTGTTTTTATCTACAACAAATTTTATATATTCCGGATTTATAAAATTAATGTACTTTTTCTTAAAATAATCTCTCTGAACATCTGATATTGCAACAAAAGAAGATAGTTTAGCATAGGATTCATTAAACAAATCAAACATTTTATCTACATACGGCATAATTTGTTTTGTAGAAGTAAAATTTAAGGGTGTTAAACCATAGCGCCTTTTAATTAACTCTTGTGCTTTAGAAAAGAGTTCTGGTTTTACATCACTAAACTTAAAATGGCTCTCTTGATATTGCTTTTCTATTGTAAAATTTAACGCTTCAAAATGTTTAGCGTAATAAGGGTGGTTATACCAAGTAATCATGGTTCCTAGCTCATTAAACCCTTCAGTTAGTACTCCCACTTTATCTAGGTTAGAAAAACCCATGGGGCCTTCTATGTACTCTAAATTATTAGCTTTTGCAATTTCTTCTACTTTATCTAAAAGTGCTTTGGTTACGTTAATATCATCAACCACATCAAACCAGCCAAAACGCATTTTTTTTAGGTTTTGGTTATTTACTTCATGCCAGTTTATAATAGCGGCAACCCTACCCACAATTTTATTGTTATGGTATGCTAAAAACAACGTGGCATCAGCATTATGGAATACCGGATTTTTAGTTTTATCAAAATTTTCAATCTCGTCTGATATAATTGGTGGCACCCAATATGGAGAGTTTTTATACAAGCTAAACGGAAAAAGAACAAACCTTTTTAGGTCTTTTTTGGTTTTGACTTCTTTAATTTCTATCATATTCAAAATAGTGGGTTAGTTATAATTTGGTTTAAAAATCATCAAATTTATCTAATGTGCTTTTTTTGTTCTTTTTCTTCTGCTTACGCTGTTGTTTTTTAATACGTTTTTTAGCACGTCCTTCATCTAATAAAACGGGAGTATCTGTATGATTGTCTATTCTGTAAGAAACCCCTATACCACCAAATAATCTGGAAGGCGTGTTTTTGAAATTTGTACCTACAGAAGCATCAACTTGTAAATTTTTATTGATTAAATGTGCTGCACCGGCTCTAACAATTGCATCGGCATACCTATCACTTTTAATACCTTGATTTTCTGCAAAAACTGTCCATTTCGGATTGTTTAAAGCATGTGTAACAGTAATAATGTAGCTAAGCTCAGGAAAATCAGAAGTAAATTTATCGTAAATAATATTTGTTACTAAAACCCATCTACCTGCTAAATGACTTTGTGTAGCAAGCATTACTCTAGGGCTTACCAAGGGTTCTTCTTGTGATACTAAAAAATTTGATGCCGTAGTTACAAATAAATTGTTGTAAGCATACGGAGAATCAAAAACATTTAAGTTTATACCAACATAAGCAGAAACAGCCGGAATTAAATCACGCCACTTAAACGTATTATTGGCACGCCAACTATACAGATTTGGCTTATTTCTTTCGGGGTCTTTAAAGGGATCAAAAAACAGATATTTAACACCAATTGTATTTTTTAAAAAACCGTTTCTTTTTTTTGTTTCGGGCGGAATCGCACTATTGTCCGTAAGCTTATCAAACAAATATGTACCATCCCAAACAATTTCTAATTCTTCAAAAAACAATCCGTATCTAAAAGCAAAATCAACAGCAAAAACATTTGTTTTGTTTAATAATCTGTCGTGTTTTTGTTTTTCGAGTGCAAGACCAAATTCACCTTGCGCCACATTTTTACCAACACTAAAAGCACTTACCGAAGCACCCGGGCGATTAGAGTTTATAACATCTGTATACTGTGCTAAACTAAAAAAAGGAAGAAAAAGTAGGCCGCAAAGTATGTTTTTTGTGAGTTTTTTCATGGTAAAATTATTATATCAAATATAGGGTGTTTTTATTATTTTTTAACTTTTTTAAGAGCCTAAACAAGGGTATAATTGTATTTTTGGCATATAATTAATTTAATAACACAATGGGGTTTATAAAAACCATATTAATAATTGCTTTACTTTATTTTGGCTTTAAAATTTTATTAAGGTTATTAGCGCCATGGCTAATACGGTATGCTTCAAAAAAAGCAGAAAAACATTTTTTTAATACTTTTAATGCACAACAAAACCAACATCCTAATCAAGAACGTAAAGTAGGAGATGTTAGTATTGATTCTGTTCCGGAGCAAAAAACCAAATCCGATAAAAAAGTTGGTGAATATATTGAGTTTGAAGAAATAGAATAATTAAATACGGGCTGCACAAACTATGAATATTACAAAGCGCTATCTTCCGCATATATTAATAACGTTGTTATTTGTTGTTACTTCTTTACTTTACTTTAATCCGGTTTTACAAGGAAAAAAAATATACCAGAGCGATATTGTTCAATATACCGGAATGGCTAAGCAGCAAAATGATTTTAGAGCAGAAACCGGAGAAGAACCTTATTGGACAGATAGTGCCTTTGGTGGTATGCCAACTTATCAATTAGGGGCACAATACCCGCATAACTACATTAAAAAGCTTGATTCTTTAATTAGGTTTTTACCCAGGCCGGCAGATTATTTATTCCTATATTTTATTGGATTTTACCTGTTTTTATTAGTGCTAAAAGTAGATTGGAAATTAGCTGCCGTTGGTGCACTGGCTTTTGGGTTTTCTACCTATTTAATAATTATTTTAGGTGTAGGGCATAATGCTAAAGCGCATGCCATTGGCTATTTTTCTTTTGTATTGGCGGGCATAATTTTAATTTTTCAGCATAAATACTTTTTAGGATTTATTGTTACTGCTTTAGCAATGGCGTTAGAAATTAACGCTAACCACTTTCAAATGACCTATTATTTGGGGTTATTAGTAGCCATTTTAGGTATTGTATATGCTATAGATGCTTATAAAAAAAATCAGCTTCAACATTATTTTAAATCTGTAGGCATTAGTATAGCTGCTGTTGTGTTAGCTATTGGGGTTAATGCCACAAATTTAATGGCTACTAAAGAATATGCAGATTGGAGTACGCGGGGTAAAACAGAGTTAACTATTAATCCTGACGGCTCTGAAAAAGTTAAACAATCAGGTTTATCTAAAGAATATATAACAGAATACAGTTATGGTATTTTAGAATCGTTAAACCTGATTTTTCCACGACTTTACGGAGGCTCTAATAATGAGTTTGTTGGAGAAGATTCAGAAACATATACATTTTTAGTAGCGCAAGGCGTAAACAGAAACCAAGCGAGAGAATTTGTAAAAGGCTTACCTATGTATTGGGGGAGCCAGCCCATTGTTGCAGCACCTGCTTACATAGGAGCTGTAGTAGTGTTTTTATTTATTATGGGCTTGTTTTTAGTTAAAGGCAGATTAAAATGGTGGCTGCTTTCCGGTACAATTATATCACTATTACTTTCTTGGGGCAAAAACTTTTCGTTGTTAACGGATTTTATGATAGATTTTTTCCCGTTGTATGATAAGTTTAGAGCCGTTTCATCTATTCAAGTAATACTTGAACTGTGTATTCCTGTTTTAGCTGTTTTTTCACTTCATAAATTATTAAGTGATATGGTAAAAACAGAAGAAAAACTGAAGGCACTACGCTACAGTAGTGTAATTATTTTAGGAATTGCAGCAGTATTACTATTGGCAAAAAATATGTTTGATTTTGTTGGTGCAAGTGATGCCATTTTAAGACAGTATTATGGGAACGATATTGTAGAGACCATAAGATTGGATAGAATGCGCTTGTACACACAAGATATTTTGCGCTCTGTGATGTTTATTGCGGCTACCGCTTTATTTGTATGGCTATTTATTAAGCAAAAAGTAAAAAAAGGAATGGCATTGCTTGCCATAGCTGCATTAATAGTTATAGATTTAGTTGGGGTAGATAGACGTTATGTAAATAATAAAGATTTTGTGTCGGCTAGAATTATGGAAAAACCTTTTCAGATGAATGCAGCCGATGCAGAAATTTTAAAAGACACATCACATTTTAGAGTTTTTGAGCCTGCAGGAGCTTTAGCCAGTGCAAGAGCATCTTATTTTCATAAATCAATAGGAGGATATCATGCTGCCAAACCCGGAAGATTTCAAGAGTTATACGATTTTCATATTGCTAAAAATAATGTAGGAGTGCTTAATATGTTAAATGTTAAGTACATAATTCAGCAAAATGATAATCAACAAGTATATCCAGCCAGAAATCCGTATGCAAATGGTAATGCTTGGTTTGTTCAAGATGTTTTAAAAGTAGTTTCTGCAAATGATGAGCTGTTGGCATTAGATAGTATTAATACTAAAACAACGGCAGTTTTTAATACTTTAGATTTTAGTGATATTACTATTAAAAACAGATACGAGGTAGATAGTACCGCTACCATACAATTAATAAATTATAAACCCAATAAATTAGTTTATAAAAGCACTAATAATTACTCCGGATTGGCCGTATTTTCAGAAATGTATTATCCGCACGGTTGGAAAGCATTTATAAATAACAAACCGGTGCCTATTATTAGGGTAAACTATGTACTAAGAGCTATACAAGTACCTGAAGGAAATCATACAATTACCTTTGTTTTTGATCCGGATGTTGTTAAAACAGGAAGTACAATTGCATTAATAAGCACTGTACTTTTAGGATTAATTTTAGTTGGCGGTTTAGTTTATAATACAAAGCAAGCCAAAAAATAAATGAAAAAAGTACTCATAATACTATATTATTGGCCTCCGGCAGGAGGCCCGGGAGTACAACGCTGGCTTAAATTTGTTAAGTACTTACCGGAATTTGGGATAACACCTATAGTTTTTGCCCCCGAAAATGCTAATTATCCAATACAAGACACCTCTTTAAAAAATGAGGTTCCCAAAGACATAGAAATTATAAAAATGCCCATACAAGAGCCTTACAAATGGGCTAAACTACTATCAAAACAAAAAACAAAACAAATAAGCTCCGGAATAATATCTAAAAAAAAACAAACACTTACAGAGAAACTTTTACTTTGGGTTAGAGGAAATTTTTTTATCCCTGATGCAAGAAAATCATGGGTAAAACCATCTGTATTGTATTTAAAAAATTATTTAGCTAAAAATAATGTAGATTGTGTTATTACTACCGGACCTCCACACAGCTTGCATTTAATAGGTTTAGCATTAAAAAAAGAGCTTTCAGTAAAATGGGTTACCGATTTTAGGGATCCTTGGACACAAATTGGTTATCACAAACATTTAAAATTAACCCAATGGGCTAGAAAAAAGCATAAAGCGTTAGAAGAAAAGGTTTTACAAGAGGCAGATTTTGTTATAACAACAAGCTTTACAACAGCAGAAGATTTTAAAGAAAAAACGAATGCTCCTGTAGTAACTATTACCAATGGTTATGATGAATATAATGAAACTAAACCACCTTTAAGTAATAGATTTACTATGGCTCATATTGGTTCTTTGCTTTCTGAGCGAAACCCGGATGCATTATGGCAAGCATTGTCAGAACTCTGCCAAGAAAACAAGTTGTTTCAAGAACATTTAGAAATTCAGCTGATTGGGACAATTAGTGATGATGTTTTGGCAACCATAAAAACATACGGCTTACAAGCCAATACATCGGTTATCAATTATCAGCCTCATCAGAAAGTAAGGCAACTACAGCAGGCAGCTCAAGTTCTTTTATTATTAGAAATTGATAGAGAAGATACAAGAGGAATAATACCCGGAAAACTGTTTGAATATATGGTAGCCCAACGCCCAATAGTAGCGGTTGGTCCGGTAAATTGGGATGTAGCAACAATAATCAAACAAACCAACACAGGAAGTGTTTTTACATATAAAGATAAAGACGCTATAAAAGCACAGGTAAATGAGCTTTTTACAGCTTATATGGATAATAAATTAAAGGTTAATGCAATTGGTTTGCAACAGTATAGTAGGAGAGTGCTAACCCAAACCTTGGCTAATTATTTAAAACAACTGTAATATGGGAATTGTAAAAAAACAAGCTATTGCCAATACCATAAGCACTTATTTAGGCTTTGGGATTGGTGCAATAAACACCTTGTTTTTGTATACACATTTTCTATCTAAAGAATATTATGGGTTAGTAACATTTATTTTATCTACAGCCAATTTAATGATGCCTTTAATAGCGTTTGGAGTGCACAATGCTTTGGTTAAGTTTTACTCATCATACAAACAAGAAAAAGAGCAAAATAGATTTTTAACGTTCATGCTTTTTTTGCCCTTAGTTTTTATTGTTTTTATAGGATTTATTGGCACAACCTTTTATGAAACTTTTGCCACTTGGTTAAGCAAAGAAAATACGATTGTAAAAAACTATGTTTGGCTAATTTATGTTACTGCAATTGCTATGGCCTATTTTGAGATTTTTTATGCTTGGGCCAAAGTACAAATGAAAAGCATGTACGGTAACTTCTTAAAAGAAGTATTTCACAGAATTTGTATCAGCATTTTACTTATTTGTGTTTGGCAATCTGTTATTAGTGTACAAACGTTTATTTATTGCTTAACCGGAGTTTATTATGTACGCATGTTTTTAATGAAAATAACAGCATTTAGTATTAAACTCCCTAAATTAGATTTTGTACTGCCCAAAAATGCCCTTGCTGTAATTAAATATGCAGGTTTAATAATAATTGCCGGCTCTATAGCTTTAGTAATTTTAGATGTAGATAAATTTATGATTGGCAGGTATTTACCAATAGAGCACGTGGCATTTTATGGGGTTGCCGTTTATATAAGCACCGTTATAATAGTACCTTCTAGAGCGATGCATCAAATTACACACCCACTAACAGCACAATTTATAAATCAAAAAAACACCGACAAACTTAAAGAACTATACAAAAAAAGTTCACTAACATTGTTAGTTATTGGCGGAATTATTTTTGTTTTAATTGTTTGTAATATCCATCAGTTATATACACTTATAGATTCTGCATATAGCATTGCTGTAAACGTGGTATTCTTTATTTCTGCAGTCAAATTGTTTGATAATGCCATGGGAAATAATAATGCTATTTTGTTCTCATCAGACTACTACAGAATGGTACTTTTATTTGGGGTCATTTTAGTTTTTTTAGTTGTAGTTTTAAATATAGTTTTAATCCCGAAATATGGTATTAACGGTGCTGCTATTGCAACCTTTTTGGCTATTAGTATTTATAATACTATTAAACTATTATTTGTAAAATTTACATTCAAAATGCTCCCGTTTACATTTAATACACTTAAAGCTATTGCTGCAATAATAGCAAGTGTTATTGTTTTTTATTTCTGGGATTTTAATTTTCACCCTATTGTAAACATTATTTTAAAATCTACCCTAATTAGCATTTTTTACTTAGCAGTTACGTATTATTTTAATATTTCTGAAGATGTAACTACAATGATTTCTAGTGTATTAAAGCGCAAAACCCGCTCATTGTAAAAACAACTTTGCGGGCTTTACTAACCAACCAAAAAACGTTTAACTTATAGTGAGTGTTTAATTTCTATTTCTTGAACGTGATCTGCTTCTATTAGATGATGCAGATTTTTTTGTTCGTGACTGACTAATTCTTGTACTTTTTTTAGACGAGCTTCTATAAGGTTTACTACTAACAGCTTTTCTTGAAACTTGTTTTCTATGCTTAACCTTTGGTACACTTCTGTTAGATTTATTGTGTGCATAATCACGCTGTCTAACCTTATTGTTTGGTCTAACTGCTTTACTAGTTTTTTGTCTGCTTTTAATAATACCTTTGTTATTTTTAGCTTGCGTTCTTGTTCTATTTACCGAATAACCTCTGTTATTATTAACTTGTGTTCTAGTTCTATTTACAGTATACTCTCTTTGTTTTTGTCTACTGTTTCTAGTAATGTCTTTTTTTGGTGCTCTAGACTGGCTTCTAACAGCATTAGAATTAGCCTTTTCATGTCTTAGCCTTGTTCTGTTAACACTTCTGGCATTCGTTCGGCTGTTTATTCTGTTGTTAGCTCTGTAATCTCTTCTGGTTACACGCTTATCATTTCTGTAAATAGCATCTCTTCTATGAACTTTATTGTGGTTTCTATAAGGTCTGCCTACTTTAACATAAGCTCTTCTAAAGTTTTGCCTGTAGGGTCTGTAGTAAGTATATCTAACAGGGGTATAATATCTTCTATAAGGCCTATAACTAACTAAACAAAAATCAAAAGCAGGGCGTACAAAAAACCTATACCACGGTCTGTAAACATAATACCTATTGTACACGTTTATATAACCGGTGTAGTGACTAAAGGCTCCATAAGGATTATAATGAATAAACATACCACCGATTCTAACTACACGACGGTTATTATAAAAAATGTTTACACTTCCTATTTGAGAAACTCTTCCGTAATAATCATAATAAATAGGTACATTTTCTACTTGAATTACAGCACCATAGTCATCATACTGAACGTAAGGATCGTAGTTATAACCAGAGTTAAAAGTTATATTAACATTGCCTACGTTTGCATTTAAGTGTAAATTATTTACTCTATCATTTATAAAAAAATCAAACTCACCATCTGGGTATACAGAAAACGTAATACCATCTTCTACAAACACAAACGAATTGCCGTTTATAAATGAATTAACTTTTAAACTATTGTTTGCTGCTTTTACAGAAGGTATTCCCAACCCACCAACAACAAGTAAAGCGATTAAATAGATTGTTTTTTTCATAGTGTTGTATTTTAAGTTTAACAATAATTGGTTGGGTAATAATTAATAATCAAGCAGCGTGCCAAACATTATTATTTATTAAAAAACAAAGCCCCAAGCTTTGTTTTACAAATACTTGAGGCTTTTACCAACCAACCAAAACTAATGTAGATTAATCATCAAAGTAATCATCATCAAAGTGTCTATTTATTATATGTCTATTCTTCTTTAACTTTTTAGTGTTTATATATGCCATTTTATGTCTTTTTCTATATACATGTTTATTATACCAAATACTATTTCTGTTTACATAGCCATGCCTTTTAATTAACTTGCCTTTATGAGAGTACCTTACAAATAAACCACCAACTTTGTGAACAAGGCCACGTCTATCATAAGATACCCACACATTACCCACACGCCTTACTTGTCCGAATTTATTGTAAGCAATAGCTACATTACCAACTCTAACAACTTCTCCAAAACGGTTGTAAAAAACCGGAACATTTCTAGATTTATTGTACCATCTTCTTGTTGATTTATCGTAAAATGGATTTCTTCTGTTAGGATAATGGTTTCTAACAAATGCTTGAGTATTGAAAGCTATCTCTCCATTTGGGTAGATAAAAAATTCAACACCGCGCTCAACAAAATGCACCGGTTGTGCATAACGATAGCGTAATGTGAACCCATCTTTAACAATACCTTTTTTGTTTTCTTTTTGATGTGCTGTTACAGTTGTTCCTACCAGGAGCAAAGCTGTAATTAATAATGCAATTTTTTTCATAACTGAAAAATTTTGGGTTACTACTTACGTTGCCACATTTAAGTGGTTTACGCTACACGTAATTAAAACCAAACAACGTGCCAAAAAATTTCAGTTATATGTAATTGCCTAATAATCAGATGATTATTTTAATTGCAGCATAGGTAGTTTTTCTTTTAAATAACTGCCTGTGTATGAGTTTGGGTTTTGAGCTATTTCTTCCGGAGTACCTTCGGCAACTAAATAACCACCTTCTTTACCACCTTCCGGACCTAAATCTATTATATAATCTGCACATTTAATTAAATCTAAATTGTGCTCTATAACTACTATAGAGTGCCCTTTTTCAAGTAAGGCATTAAAGGAGTTTAAAAGTTTTTTAATGTCGTGAAAATGAAGACCTGTTGTTGGCTCATCAAAAATAAAAAGTGCTTTGTCTTTAGTGTTTCCTTTTATTAAAAAAGAAGCCAACTTAATACGCTGGGCTTCACCACCGGAAAGAGTAGAAGAAGATTGCCCTAATGTTACATACCCTAACCCGACATCTTGTAAAGGTTGCAATTTACCAACTATTTTATCTTGTTTGTGGGCTCTAAAAAATGCAATAGCATCGTCTATAGTAAGATTTAATATATCGTCTATGTTTTTGTCTTCAAAAGTAACTTCTAAGATTTCTTTTTTAAAGCGCTTCCCATTACAGGTTTCGCACTCTAAATGTACATCGGCCATAAATTGCATCTCTATGGTAACTTCGCCTTCACCTTTACAAGTTTCACAACGTCCGGCATCTACATTAAACGAAAAATGTTTGGGTTTATAGCCTCTTAGCTTTGCTAATTTTTGCGAAGCAAATAAGTTTCTAATGTCATCATATGCTTTAATATATGTTACCGGGTTAGACCGAGATGAGCGCCCTATTGGATTTTGGTCTATAAATTCTACAGATTTTACAGTACTGTATTTGCCTTCTACTTTAGTGTATTCTCCGGCTTTTTCACCATAACCTCCGGTTTCTTTTAGTATAATTGGGTATAACAGTTTTTTTACGAGCGTGCTTTTGCCACTACCGGAAACACCGGTAACTACAGTAAGCCTGTTTAGCGGGAATGTAACAGTAATATTTTTTAAGTTATTTTCTCTGGCACCTACAATAGTTATATGGTTTTTACCGTCTCGTCTTTTTTCCGGCACAGTGATTTGCTCCTTACCACTTAAATAATTTGCTGTTAACGTGTTAGCGTTTATAATAGTAGCGTAATCTCCGGAGGCAACTACACGACCACCATAAGTTCCGGCCTCCGGGCCAATATCTATAATCACATCGGCTGCTTTCATTATTTCTTCATCGTGCTCTACAACTATAACGGTATTACCTAAATCACGTAATTGTTTTAAAACCCTAATAAGTTTTTCGGTGTCTTTAGGATGCAAACCAATACTGGGTTCATCTAAAATATACATAGAACCCACTAAACTGCTTCCGAGCGAGGTAGCCAGATTAATACGTTGAGATTCTCCGCCAGATAGCGTGTTAGATTTTCTGTTAAGTGTTAAGTAATCTAATCCTACATTGGCTAAAAACTCAAGTCGGTTATTAATTTCTTTTAGTAAGCGCTTAGCTACTTTTTGTTTGTATTCTGAAAGTTCTAAATTTTTAAAAAATAAACTAAGCTCCTTTAAAGGCATGTTAGCTAATTCTGTGATGGTTTTGCCATTAATTTTTACATAATTAGCTTCTTTACGTAACCGAGTTCCTTTACATTCCGGGCATTTAGTTTTACCTCTATAACGAGATAGCATTACTCGGTTTTGAATTTTATAACTTTTCTCTTCTAACTCTTTAAAAAATTGATTTAACCCTATAAAATATTCGTTCCCATCCCAAACTAATTGTTTTTGCTCTTCGGTAAGTTCATACCAAGGTTTATGAATTGGGAAATTAAATTTATAAGCATTGTTTACAAGTTGATCTCTATACCAACTCATACTTTCGCCACGCCACGGAAAAACAGCGTTTTCAAAAACAGAAAGCCCGGTATTAGGTATAACTAAATCTTCATCTATACCAATTACGTCTCCGTAACCTTCACATTTAGGGCAAGCCCCATACGGATTGTTAAAGCTAAATAAATGTGTGTTTGGTTCTAAAAACTGTATTCCGTCTAATTCAAACTTATTGCTAAATGTATGTATGGTGTTTGTAGATAATTCTTCTACCAAGCATTCTCCTTTACCTTCAAAAAAAGCGGTATCTACAGCATCTGCAAGTCTATTATTAAAATCTTCGTTGTGTTGAACAACTATTCTATCTACAACTAAATAAAAATCATGCTCAATCTCACTATCTATATCAGATATTCTAATAATTTCTCCTTTGTATTTTATTCTTGCGTAACCTTGTTGCGATAAAATTTTAAGAGCCTGCAACACACTTCTATCTTCAGGAATATGAACAGAAGAAAGCAACAATAGTTTGGTGCCCTCAGAATAAGACGTGATATGATTTACAACATCTGTAACCGTATGTTTTTTTACCAAGTTGCCTGAAATAGGAGAGAAGGTGTCACCAACTCTTGCAAACAAAAGCTTTAAATAATCGTAAATTTCTGTTGTAGTGCCTACGGTAGAACGTGGGTTGGTTGCATTTACTTTTTGCTCTATAGCTATTGCCGGCGCAATCCCCTTAATATAATCTACTTTAGGTTTGTTTAACCTTCCTAAAAACTGTCTGGCATACGACGACAAACTTTCTACATAACGTCTTTGTCCTTCTGCGTAGAGCGTATCGAAGGCTAAACTAGATTTTCCTGAACCCGATAAACCGGTTATTACAACCAATTTATTTCTGGGTATTGCAACATCAATATTCTTTAAATTATGAAGCTTAGCGCCTTTAATTATTATATTTTCTTTTGGATTTAATTGAGCTATATCTGTCATACCTTAGGTAGTAAAATTGCAAAGATACTATTATTAAAAACGAATTAAAAACAAGGGCTAACTAATTGATAATGTTAAAAAAGTGTAAATTTTTTTTGGATTTTTGAAATGAGATTTATTATATTTGAAGACTATTAAGCAAAAAATCTACGCCTATAGCATACAACTACTTTTTTAATTAAGCCCAAATCTGTACGATTTCCTTAATTGGAAACGTACCCATATTAACCTAAAAAAAGTAGTGGTATGAATCAATTTTTAGACGACTCAGTTCTTGTTAAAAACTACATCCAGGGAGATGAATCTGCCCTTGAAGTTTTAATCAACAGACACAATCAGCGCATTTTCAGTTTTATCTTTTCTAAAGTATTAGATAGAGATATTGCTGATGACATTTTTCAAGACACATTTATTAAAGTTATTAAAACCCTTAAAAAAGGCTCGTATAGCGAAGAAGGTAAATTTCTTCCGTGGGTTATGCGTATTGCTCACAACTTGGTTATAGACCATTTTAGAAAAAATTCTCGTATGCCTAAATTTGAAGGGAATGACGACTTTAATATATTCTCTGTTATTAGTGATTCTGGTTTAAACGCCGAAAAACAAATCATTAAAAATCAGGTAGAAAACGATGTTAGAAAATTAATCGATGAATTACCGAGCGATCAACGTGAAGTTTTAATTATGCGTATGTACAGAGAAATGAGTTTTAAAGAAATCTCTGAAGCTACCGGAGTAAGCATAAATACTGCTTTAGGAAGAATGCGTTACGCATTAATTAACTTACGTAAAATTATAGAAAAGCACAATATTGTGCTAACAAATTAATATTCTGTACAATAAAAGCCATAACCTTGCCGTTATAGCAATAACTAAATTTAAAAAGGCAAGATTATGGCTAAATTTTACTCTTACGATTCGTCGAAGACTTTTGTTGCTTTCCCTAAAAAAGAAACAATACGTTTTCTACTGGATTATTCAAAAGCTCTAAGTGTTATTAAGTATAATAAACTACAGTTTGAAACTATTTTGAACTAAAATAAAGGTCCGTTTTTAACGGGCTTTTTTTTGTTTATAATATTCGTTAATCACACTTTTTCTCCCGATCGTTTTGGTTATAATGTCTTTTTCTAAATCCCATCCTCTTGCAGGAGAATATTCTCTACCGTAATAAATTATTTGTAAATGTAATTTGTTCCATTTTTCTTTAGGAAACAGCCTTTTGGCGTCTTTTTCGGTTTGAGTTACATTTTTACCATTACTTAAACCCCATCTGTACATTAATCTGTGAATATGAGTATCTACCGGGAATGCCGGAATACCAAAAGCTTGTGCCATAACTACACTTGCAGTTTTATGACCAACAGCTGGTAACGCTTCTAAAGCATCAAAATCCGCAGGAACTTCTCCATTATACTTTTCAATTAATATTTTAGAAAGCTCATAAATTCCTTTAGATTTCATCGGAGACAATCCTACGGGTTTTATAATTTCTTTAATTTCTTCTTGAGAAAGCTTAACCATTTTATACGGATTATCTGCTTTATCAAATAAAATAGGTGTTATTTGGTTAACCCTTGCATCTGTGCTTTGCGCAGATAATAAAACAGCTATTAAAAGTGTGTATGGGTCTTTATGGCTTAGTGGGATTGGAACCTTAGGATATAATTCTTCTAAAGTATTAATTACAAATGTTACTTTTTCGGCTTTAGTCATTTAATGCTTAATTTTGAGAGGATTTAAAATAAAAAAACAAAATTATGATACAACCATTAAAAGTAGGTGATAAAGTTCCGAATTTTAGTGTAAAAGACGATCAGGGTAACACTATTTCTTTGTCTGACTACAAAGGGAAAAAGTTAGTTGTTTTCTTCTACCCAAAAGCAAATACTCCCGGATGTACAGCAGAAGCATGTAATTTAAGAGATCATTATACCGAATTAAAAGAAAAAGGATATGAATTACTTGGCGTAAGTGCAGACAGCCAAAAAAAACAGGCAAACTTTAAACAAAAATATAGTTTTCCGTTTCCGTTGTTAGCCGATGAGAATAAAGATGTTATTAATGCTTTTGGTGTTTGGGGACCTAAAAAGTTTATGGGAAGAACTTTTGACGGTATTCATAGAATGACCTTTATAATTAATGAAGAGGGTGTTGTAGAACGCGTAATTGAAAAGGTAAAAACTAAAGATCATGCAGCTCAAATACTAGAAGAAGCATAACAAAAAACCCCTCACTTTTGAGGGGCTTTTTCTTTTTATTCGGTTACTTTTTCTTTTGATGGCGAATAGCCAAAAAGTTGTTTTTCTTTGATTATTTCGGCAACACCTTTTGGTAGCATATCTTCCCAGTCATCATCACCATTAGCAATTTTTTTAAGCACTTCTCTAGAGAAAATATGAAGTACGCTTTGATCAAAATCAAAAATATCTACAACCTTACCATTATATTTAAAGAACTTGTAAAGCTCTTTCATTCTTGGATGTACTTTTAGGTTGTTGCTGGTTATTAATTGTCCTGTTTCAGGATCTTTAATTGGGTATAAGTAAACTTTTAAATCTTTAAAGAAGAGTTTACCGAAGGCTTCGAGAATTCCACCACTTAAATGACGATAATATTTCTCATCAAATATTTCAACTAAATTGTTTACCCCCATGGTTAATCCCATACGGTTTTTAGAATAGTTAGAGAAATATTCAACCAAGCGGTAATATTCTTTAAAGTTAGAGATCATTACTGTTTGCCCCAGAGAGCAAAGCAGTTTGGCTCTATCCATAAAGTCTTGCTCATCTATTTCTCCTTCGGCTTTAAGGTTAGAGAGCGTGATTTCGAAAATTACTTGAGTGTTTTCTTCCTCTACGCGGTTTTCTCTTATAAATATTTCGTATGAGCGCTGATACATATCCATGTTAACCTTGGTAACCGGTCTGAAACTTCCGCGTAGGGCTAAAATATTTTTCTTATAAAGTAGTGCAGCAGGAAGAATATTGTTACCATCCGGACCGAACATTACGGCATCTGTCATGCCGTTTCTAACAAGTTGTAAACTCATTAATCTGTTGTCTACATCTTTAAATCTAGGTCCGGAGAAATTCACCATATCAATCTCTATGGTGTCTTTATCTATGTGATCGTATAAATAACGTAATAAATTTTTAGGCTTATGATGCTTATAAAACGCACCGTAAATTAAGTTTACACCAACAATACCAAGTGTTTCTTGTTGTAATCGTGCTTCGTTTTGTTTAAAACGAATATGTAATATAATCTCGTTGTAGTCTTCTTTAGGGTCTACCTGAAATCTAATTCCAACCCAACCGTGCCCTTTGTACTTTTTTGCAAAATCTATAGTAGCAACGGTGTTTGCGTAGGCAAAAAATAGTTTGTTGGGGTGTTTTTCTCTAGAGATACGTTCTTCCATAAGCTGCATCTCGTGCGAGAGCATTTTCTTTAAGCGAGCTTCGGTTACGTACCTTCCATCATCTTCAGCTCCATAAATTGCATCACTAAAGGCTTTATCGTAAGCACTCATAGCTTTTGCAATAGTTCCAGATGCACCACCGGCTCTAAAAAAATGACGTACAGTTTCTTGTCCTGCACCAATTTCTGCAAAGGTACCGTAAATGTCTTCGTTTAAATTAATTCTCAGTGCTTTTGCTTTGAGAGAGGGTATATTTTCAAACTCCTTATCTCCCTTTAAAACAATTGACATAGTTGAATTATTTTATTTTAGAGCAAAGTTAAAAAGATTAGTTGACCTAATGCCCAAATAAATGATAAATTTGACAAAAATTAGCTGTTTTGAAAGTTACGTTTTTAGGCACAGGTACATCACAAGGAATTCCTGTAATTGGCAGTAATCATCCTGTTTGTTTAAGCGCAGATAAAAAAGATAAAAGGCTTAGAGTATCTGCCATGATACAATGGGATGATTTTACTTATGTTATAGATTGTGGTCCGGATTTTAGGCAACAAATGCTAACACACAATGTTACGCGTTTAGACGGTATTTTATTTACGCATGAACATGCAGACCACACTGCAGGACTAGATGATATTAGACCCTTTTTCTTTAGGCAAGGAGACATCCCAATATATGCCCATAAAAGAGTTATTAAAGGTCTTGAGCGTAGGTTTGATTATATATTTGCTGATGAAGATAGATATCCGGGAGCGCCTGCAGTAAAAGTAAATGAGGTTATAAATAATGTGCCCTTTAAGCTACACAATAAACTGGTAACCCCAATAAATGTAATGCACAACAGGCTTCAGGTATTTGGTTACAGGATAGATAATTTTGCTTATATAACTGATGCAAAAACTGTTGAAGACAATGAATGTGCTAAACTAAAAGATTTAGAAGTACTGGTTGTAAACGCCTTAAGAAAAGAGCCGCATCATTCTCATTTTAACCTACAAGAAGCCTTAGATTTCATTAAAAAAATAAAACCCAAAAAGGCATATTTAACCCATATTAGTCATTTAATGGGTTTTCATGAAGAAGTACAACAAAATTTACCAAAAAACGTTTTTTTAGCATACGATAATCTTCAAATTACTTTATAGTTTATGAAACAAAAAATATTCATGTATTTGTTCTTTTTTGCAGTATTATTTGCACTATTTCAGTATGTAAGTAGCAGCAATTATTTTAAAGAACAAGATCGCACTATAAAAAAACTAGAAAAAGAAGTAGCAAAACTGCAAGACTCTACCGAAACCTTGCTTATGAATAACTTAGATTTACAGTATTTTGATTTAGATAATAATGATGATGCTCTCTCATATTTTGATCATTTAAATTTAGATAACCCAACCGGCTATATAACAGATAAGCTTTTAGAAACCAACGAGACAAAGGGGAATAATCCGTTAGTTCCGTTTGATGGCATGACAGGTAACCCAATGAAGCTTAATAAAATTAAAGTGTTAAACCACAAGTGGATTATTGCAGATTTCTCTGATGGAAAACATTGGGGAGAATTATTTATAAAATACGAATTAAAAGACGATTTAGGAATAAATTTTACAGTATTAGATTATTTGCTCTATGCTAAAAGTGATATTAACTAATTAATTTAGTATTATTACACAATAATTAAAAAGTATGCCCCCAAGCTTACATTTTATAAAAAGAAATAGTTTGTCTATTCTGCTCGTATCTTTGGGCAGTTTACTGGTTGTTATTTTTAATTATTACACTATTAAAACTACATCTGGTGTTAGAACTTATATTAACGCCGAATCTACTTTTGCTAAAGCCCAAAAAAATTCAGCTATTTATTTATTAGCTTATTTGTATGATAATGAAGAATCTACCTGGGAGCTCTATAAAAAAAACTTAGACTACGCTATAGGAACTAGAGAGTTTAGAGTAAAGTTGCTATCTGGTGCAGACGAACATCAGTTAAAGCAAGCCTTAATAAAAGGGCATCATAGGGTAGAAGACCTTGATAATTATGTTTGGTTTTATAAAAATTTTAAAGGCCAAGCATTCTATAACGATTTAACGGAATTAGTAGAAAGAGGTAACCCCTTGCTAACAGCCTTAGAAAAATTAGGCGAAAAGGTTAGAATTAGAATAAAAAATAATCAATTATCCAAAAATAGTGCAGATGCTTATGCTACAGATATTCTTGAAATCAATAAAGAACTTACTGTAATTCAGTATTTATTTTCTGATGAGCTTAGCCAAATTAGCAGAAGCGTAGAGAAAACGCTATTTATAGCTAATGGTCTGTTTGTTTTAATTATTGTTTTTGGTGGTGGCTTATACTTTATTTTCATTATAAACAAACTAAATAAATCAGAAGAAAACCTAAAGAAAAGTTATAACGATTTACAACTAGCTAACTTAGAGTTAGATAAATTTGTTTACAGTGTTTCTCATGATTTACGAGCTCCAATTACATCAATAATGGGGCTGGTAGATTTAATGAAGCACGATTTAAATCCGGATGAATTACCGGAATATTTAAAAATGATAGAAGAAAGTTTACAGCGTCAAGACGATTATATTAAAAAAGTACTTTCATATTCCAAAAATAAACGTTTAGAATCTAAAATTGTCCCGGTTAATTTTAATGAGTTGTTAGATGAGATTTTAAACGATTTGCGCTTTAGTAAAAAAGCACAACAAATTGAGTTTGTAAAAGAATTAGAATTAAATGCTTTTAAAGCCGATAAAGTAAGGCTCAGAATTGTACTTAGTAACTTAATAGCAAATGCTATAGAACACAGCGATGAAACAAAAGAAAAACCAATTGTTACCATTACCTCTAAAAAACAAAAAGAGGTTATTATTATTACGGTGAAAGATAATGGTATAGGAATTAAACAAGAACATCTAGAAAAGGTGTTTAGCATGTTTTATTCCGGAAATCACTCTCAAACTGGAGTAGGGTTAGGGTTATATATAGTAAAAGATACTGTAGAAAACATGAAAGGAGAAATTGGTATAGACTCTACCTACCAAAAAGGAACCACCATAACACTTACGATACCGTATTACAATGGTAATATTAATAGTTGAAGATAACCCAATAGACCAGCTTATCACAAAAAAATTACTGGTTAATTTAACCGGTATAACTCCTGTTGTTGTAACAAATGGCAAAGAAGCCCTACATTGGTTACAAGAAACTCATAACAACAAACAAAAACTACTAATATTATTAGATATTAAAATGCCGGTTATGGATGGTTTTGAGTTTTTAGAAGAGCTATCTGAACTTACGCTCAAGGCTAATTTTAAGCCTGCAATATTAATGTTGAGCTCATCTATAGATACCAGAGATAAAGAAAAGGCTAATGCAAATACTTTGGTATTAGAATTTATAGAAAAACCCCTTCAGAAAGAGGGGTTTATTGAAATATTAAAAAAGCATAATCTATATTAATTATAAGCTATAAATGCTTTTTTAGCCATTCGTTAAGGTCATAGAAGTTTTGTGGCGCTACACCATGTCCAACCGGATATTCTTTATATTCGTGCATAATATCAAGTTGTTTTAAAAATGGGGCTGTTTTTCTGGCCCAATCTACCGGAATTACCTGATCTACGCTACCATGAGAAATAAACATATTTAAATGCGAATAATCTTTTTCAGACAAATTTTCAGGTATAATAGCAGAGTTTAAATATCCGCTTAACCCTATAACATTTTTAACTTTTTCAGGATATGTTAATGCTACTGCTAAGCTTAAAATAGTACCTTGGCTAAAGCCTAAAAGTGTAACATTATTTTTATCTATCGGATATTGGTCAATAGCATTATCTATGCATTGTGCAATTACATCTCTAGCTTGCTTTGCTTGTTCATCATCGCTCCATTTACCGTCTTGAGCATCAAAATGTATAGCATACCACGCATACCCAAAAGGCATTAATGTAAGTGGGGCTCGTAGTGAAATTATAAACAACTCATCCGGTAGCTCGTTTGCAAAAGAAAATAAATCCTCTTCATTACTTCCGTACCCATGTAACATAAATAGAGCAGGGGCATTAGAGATGTCTTTTTTCGGTTTTCTGATTAAATGATGTAGTGGTAATGTTTTTGTGTCCATTTTATTTTATAAAAGTAAACCATTGCTGAAAATAGTTACCCAAAAACGGTACAAGATGCTCTTTTTTGCTTATTGCACCTATAAAACCGTAAAGCCAGAGGGTAAAAAAGAAAATCCAAAAACCTAATGTAGCCGGCCAAGAGTTAAACATAGAAACAAAATAGCCTATAAGGAAAAAGCATAGATGAAGCCCAAATGCTTGTCGTATATGCTTTCTTGCAAAAGCATTGTTTTTTTCAGCATTAAAAATAATTGCAACTATAGCGCCAAAAATAGTCAAGTAAGCAATAATAGCATTTATGTTATTTTTATCACTCATAGTAACTTTTAATTAAGTTCTAATATATTATTGTTTATTACTCCGTAAACAATGCCTTTAAGTTCTTGGTTTAAGAACATAGCGTTTTTAGAGGTAGAAAACACATTACTTTCTGTGAAGACATTGGTTTTATCTGGATTAAACAATGTTAGATTAGCATTAGCTCCTACTTTTAGCTCAGGTTCTTCACCATTAAATCTATCTGCTCCTTTAGTGAGAATTTCTATTGTTTTTTCTGTACCAAATAGTTTATTTAAAGCACCAAAACAACTTTCTAACCCAACAGAGCCGTATAAGGCATAATCAAATTCTACGCGTTTATTTTCTATATCTATCGGGTTGTGATCTGATGTTACAAAATCTATTGTACCATCTTTTACGGCTTTTTGCAATGCTTTACAATCTTGCTCGGTACGTAAAGGTGGTAAAACCTTAAAGTTTGTGTTAAAACTATTCAAAGCATCGCTGGTAAAATACAAATTATGTATTGCTACACTACATGTTACATCCAGTCCTTTTTGTTTTGCTTCTTTTATAAGAGCTACACTTTTTGAAGTGCTTATTGTTGGGATATGCAGTTTACCTCCTGTATATTCTAATATTTGTAAATCTCGAGCTATTTGAAGCTCTTCAGAAATTGTTGGAATACCTTTTAATCCTAGTAGTGTAGTAACTTTATCTTCATTAACAATTCCTTTACCTGCTGTGTTTTTTTCTAACGGGAAAGAACATACCAATCCGTTAAAACTTTGTGTGTATAATAATGCTATTTTGAGCAAGTTGGCGTTCTCTATAGGTTTTTGGTAATCAGAAAAAGCTACAGCACCGGCATTTGTCATATCAAAAAGTTCGGCCAAATCTTTACCCTCACTTTTAACAGTTAGTGCTCCGGTAGGCAGCAAAGAAGTTGCAGCCCCTTTTGCTTTTTCTTTAACAAAAGTGATATCAGAACTAGTATCTATTACAGGATTAGTGTTGGCGTTTAAAACTATTTGCGTAAATCCACTTTTAGCAGCAGTTTTTAAACCATTTTTAATTGTTTCACGCTCTTCGAAACCGGGTTCTCCAAAACTTACACTAGTATCTATCCAGCCACCGGAAACGTGAAGGTTCTCTAAGGCTATTACTTTGGTATTAGTATCCGGCTCAATATTTTTAGCTATGTTTTTAATAAGACCATCTACAATCAGAATGTCTACTACTTGTTTATGAAAAGGACTGTTTTGTTGAACTACAGTAGCAGATTTTAAGAGAAGATTCATTTAAAAAATTTTAATAAAAGTACTTCTATTAATAAAAATACCAATGCAAAAATAACAAACCATTTCCAAAGCTCGTTTACACTATTTTCTTTTTTTACAGCTTCAAAAAAATCAGGGATGGTATTAAATACATTGCCGGCTTGTATTTGGCTAATGTTTGCGTATGATAACTTACTTTCATCACGAGCGTAGTTTAACGCTAAATACTGAATGTTGTTTTCGTTGTTTTTTACAGTATAAACAGCAGCATTTTCAGGGTGCTCTTCTAAAAATAAAGTAACACTATTTGCATTTATTTGCTGTTGTGGGATAAAGCTATAGCTGTCTGTTTTTAAGATGATTACATTATCTTTATTAAGTTTTACTTTAATATTGGCTTTACTATCTGCTCCCATAGTAAAGTATAGTTTATTAACCATTAAATTTAAACTGGCAATATTGTAAAATGTTGGGACTACCAGAGCCGATTGAGTAAAATTGCTATACTTATTTTGCAGCGAAGCCGTAAATAAAAAGCAATTATTTTTAACTGCTAAAAACGGGCGATTATTTTGAAAAATAAGTGGTGTAGACTCGCGGTTACTAGTAAGTGCCCAATATGATAAAACATTTGGGTATTGAAAGTTTTTAACTGTTTTCTCGAAAACACCTTTGTATAAGGGGTGATTAAAACTAATGGTAGTTATATTATTTTCTGCCTCTATTTTATTTTTCAGTAAGGGCATATTTAATTGTCTCAGTAAGGTGTTGTAAACTTTAACATCTGCCTCAGGATTTGGGATAATAACTAAATTGCATCCTTCAGAGAAAACAGTATACAATATATTAGATAAAGCTTGCGGGATGGTTTTTAATTCGTTTAAAATGATTACTTGCTGGTTTGTTAAAACGTTATAATCAACGTTGTTATAGTTATAAGAAGAGTAGTTAAACTGCTTATCTGCATAAATTTTTCTTAAAAAAGTATCGTCAGCTTCATTAATACTCAACACATTAATTTGCTCCGGAGAGTTTAATGCAAAAAACAACGAGTTATCATATTGCAGCGCATCATCTTCAATTAAAAATTTCCCTTTAATAATAGCTTTTGCAGGTATAGAAAATGTGGTTTGCCCTTTGTTGTTATTCGAGAAAGTAACAGCAGATTTTGCCATTAAAACATCACTATTATACAAAGAAACAGGAATAACTGCTGTAGTTTTTTTATTGGCAGAAACAAATAGTTGTATATGCCATGTAATTGGGTCTGTGCTATCTAATAAAATACTATCAATGCTAAAATTTATGTTTTGTTTAGGAGATAAAGCAACCCATTGTGTGTTTACCGGTAAAGAGTCTAAGGACTCTATATTATCTATTATGCTTGATTGAAAATCTGATATTACAACCAAATTGCTGTTTTCAGTATTATTTGATAATTGTTTAGCTTTTAGAGTAATTTCGTTTAATGTTAATTGCTTGTAGGTATAATTGATTTTTAAAAGTTTGTTTTTAATAGTTTCTAAATCCTGATTTACAAATTCAGAATCATTCGTAAATACAGTAACAGGTTGATTTTTAGGTAGGGTAGAAATAAGATCTTGTATGGCTCTTTCAAGCAAAACACCTCGGTCTCCTTTAGCCTGCATACTAAAAGAGTTATCTACATAAAAAATATAGTTTTTAGAGGTATTATTAGATTTTGAGCCAATATAAGGTTGTGCAAACGCTAAAATAATAGCAGCCAGCGCCAAAAGTCGTGTGCAAAGTATTAACCATTTTTTTAGTTGGTTGCTCTTTCTTGTTTGAATGCTAATACTTTGCAGTAGCTTTACATTGGTAAAAGGTGTTTTTTTAAATCTTCTAAGCTGAAAAAGATGTACAATTACAGGAATAAGTAATAGTAAAAGAGCCCAAAGAATTTGAGGATTATTAAACTGCATAAGCTGTTTTATATGCTTTAGCCAAAGATACGTGTTTTGCTTACTATTACAAGAAATTTAAGGTTTTGATAACAGCTTTTTACTATTAGTATTTAGCCGACTTACCATTAGGCAACGCATTTAAAATAAATTCTCTTAAATGATTATTGGCTGCCTCTAAATCTTCTTTTCGTAAATACATCATATGTCCGCTTCGGTATCCTTTAAAACTCAATCTATCTTTTAATTTTCCGCTAGGATCTATTTGCCACATGGTGTATTTAGCATTAAAATATGTAGTAGCACCATCATAATATCCAGACTGGAATAATACTTTTAAATAAGGGTTTTGTGCCATTGCTTGACGTAAATTATCTCTGGTATTATCATTACTGTTATCCCACGGATGCACAGGGCCAAACATGTTGTATTTTATATCTGTTTTAAAATTTAAGTGTTCTCTAATGTAATAATTAATTGCCGGGGTAAAAGAATGTAGCCACGAAGTTAACTCTGCGCTGTAATCCGGACTTGTACCGGCATCTATTCTATCAATACCTAAATATCTTGAATCTAACCTACCAATTGTATATCCTTTATCACGTAAGAGTTCTTTCCAGAAAAATCGGGTAGGAACATCTAAATTATGTTGTAAAATTACTTTTTTTGATAAGCCTGAGTAATAAGCCATTTTCTCTGCTACTGCTTCTTTTTCATCGGCAGAAATAAACCCTCCTTTTGCTAATGCAGGAATAAGCGTATTTATAGCATATTCTTCTACTTCGGGTAAAATTTCTAATAAATCTTTTTGTTGCAGGGTTGGATGCAGCGCTTTTTGATACCATGCAGCTGCCGTAAAGTAGGGTAAATTTATAGCAGACGATACCGGACCGCCAACTCTAAGTACTTTATAATCTGCCGGAGATACTAATATTACTCCATTTAAATACATCCACTGTCTGTTTTGCAACTCTAAAGCAAGCCCTGAAACCCTTGTGCCTCCATAGCTTTCGCCTATTAAAAATTTTGGAGATTGCCATCTGTTATGGCGGGTTACAAATGTGTTAAGCCAATCGGCTAAATAGGCTATATCTGCATTAATTCCAAAAAACTTACTTCTATCTACTTCTTTCCCACTTGGAGGAATAGTTCTAGAATATCCGGTATTAACAGGGTTTATATACACTATGTCTGCTACATCTAAAATAGAATACGGATTTTCTTTAACGCCATATGGTTGTACCGGATATCCTTCGTCATCAATTTTTAATATTCTTGGGCCGGTGTATGCTAAATGCATCCAAACAGAAGCAGAGCCCGGACCACCATTAAAAGACATTACCAAAGGTCGTTGAGCAGTATTATTTACATCGGTACGCTTATAGTAGGTGTAAAATAAAGAGGCAATAGGTTTGCCGTTTTCATCCCAAACGGGTTGCGTTCCTGTTGTTGCTTTATATTGAATTCTTTTACCGTTTATGGTTACTTGATGATTGCTAACCACAGTAGTATCTGCAGGCAAAACTCTTTCTTGAGCAATACTGATAGCGACAATAAAAAATGCTGCAAAAAGAGTAGAAGTTAATTTAATTTGCATATAAAATTATTTAGTGCTTTAAAAATAACGAATTGTTTTAAAACTTTTCAAAAACGCCCAATCCAAATAAGGCAAAATCGTATTTAACAGGATCTTGTGCATCTAATTTTCTTAAGTTAGCATCTAATTCTGCTACAGCTTTAGCATCGTTTTGTTTTCTGGTTAACAATCCTAATTTTCGAGCAACATTCCCCGAATGCACATCTAACGGACAAGATAGTTGGGCAGGAGAGAGGCTTTGCCATATTCCGAAATCTACTCCGGAATTATCTTTCCTAACCATCCATCTTAAAAACATATTTATTCTTTTAGCTGCAGAATTTTTACTTGGGTCTGAAAAATGTTTTTTAGATCTGGGTAAATGGTCTATCTCAAAAAAGAGTTCTTTGCATTTTGCTATTGCGTTTTGTAATGAGTTTGGCTCGGCAAATTTTGTAAAAACACGCTCCAAACCTCCATAAGTTTTATAAATATGATGCAGGCTTTTTACATACTGAACAAAATCTTGTCCGTTAAAAGTTCTATGAACAAAACTTTCTAAATCTTTTAATTGGTTTGGGGTATGATGCATTACAAACTCAAAAGGCTCTAACTGCATTAACTGCATCATTTTATGGGCGTTTTTTATTATACTTTTTCTGTTACCCCAAGCAATAGTTGCAGTTAAAAAAGCTGCAATTTCTATATCTTCCTTTTTTGTGAATTGATGCGGTACCTGAATAGGGTCTGATGCAATAAATTTTGGGTTATTATAAGCTTCTACCTTAGTGTCTAAAAACTCTTTTAACTCTATTAGCTTCAAAAAAAAATGGTATTTTGCAATTAGTAAAGCTAAGATATTAAATACTTAATTTAAACGTAACACTTATTGTAATGGCAGAGCAAAACGCATATATTTTAGGAACAGAACAAGACGAGTTACACAGATTAGGGATACAACACCAGGTTTGGTCTTCTGAAGCACATAAAGGATGGAAAGCAGCTGGCTTTACAGCCGGTCATACAATTTTAGATTTAGGTTGCGGACCGGGTTATTGTGCAAAAGAGCTGGCTTATATTGTTGGAAATACGGGAAAAGTGATAGGAGTTGATAAGTCTGAACAATACTTGAATTTTCTAAATGATATTGCAAAAAAGTATGGGTTAAATATAACAACAATTCATTCGGATATTAAAGTTTTAAAGCTTCCTGAAAATACCTTAGATGGTGTTTACTCCAGATGGGCTTTAGCGTGGGTAAATAACCCAGAAGAAGTTTTGCAAAATTTAAAAACAGCTTTAAAAAAAAGCGGAAAAATAGTTTTACACGAATATTATGATTGGTCTACACACCAAACAGAACCTAAATTACCAGCACTTACAAAAGCTATAAATGCTGCTTTAAAAAGTTTTAAAGATCAAGAAGGAGAAATAGATGTAGGTCGTTATTTGCCTAATATGCTCCACAAAATAGGTTTTAAAGTACTAAGCGTAAGGCCTATGAGCAAAATTGCCACACCAAAAACTTTTACATGGCAATGGCCGGAAACTTTTTACAGAATATATTTTAATAAACTTGCTCAAATGAATTACCTGCAACAACAAGAAGCACAGCAAGCTCTTAAAGAATTAGATATTTTAAAAGCAGATGAAAATGCTACAATTTGTTGTCCGTTAATGTTTGAGGTTATTGCCGAAAAAGTGTAATCATACAATACGGCCATCTATCATTGTTAGCTTTCTGTCTGCCATATTTGCAAGTTCTACATTGTGCGTTACTATAACAAAAGTTTGCTTAAACTCATCACGTAAACTAAAAAAGAGGTTATGTAATGTTTCTGCACTTTCAGAATCTAAGTTTCCGCTGGGTTCATCGGCTAAAACAACCGAAGGCTTATTAATTAAGGCTCTTGCAACAGCTACGCGTTGTTGTTCTCCACCGGACAATTCAGATGGTTTATGGTTGTGTCTGTGTGATAACCCCAAAAAATCTAAAAGTTGTAGGGCATTTTTTTCGGCTTCTTTTTTAGGTGTTCCTTTTATAAATGCCGGAATACAAACATTTTCTAAAGCAGTAAATTCAGGTAAAAGTTGATGAAATTGGAAAATAAAACCTATATGCTCATTTCTAAATTTAGCAAGTTGCTTGTCAGACAGTTGGGTAATATTTGTATTGTTTATTATTAATGAAGTATCGTTGTTTTTTGATGGAACATCTAACGTGCCTAGAATTTGAAGTAATGTAGTTTTTCCGGCACCAGACGGACCAACTACAGATACTATCTCACTTTTATTAATCTGTAAGCTAACACCTTTTAAAACGTGTAAATTACCGTAGTATTTATGAAGGTTATTTGCTGTAATCATACGCTTAAAATGAGCTGTGAAAGTAGCTAATTAGCATAACAATATCAAGATTTTCTTTCAAAGATGCTTTTAATTTGATTGTAATCAATAAAATACACTATCCTAACAGATAAGGTATGCTCAAAAGATTGATTAAAAAGTTCTTTAAGTGTAGAAAAATAGGTTTTGGTAGATTGAGTGTTAGAGTTAAACAATTGATTTCTGTATAAAACAGATAGTTGACTTCCGGGAGCAAATTGCCAAGAATATCGTAAATCTAAATTCCAAACACTAAAATTAATATTAGGATCTTCAACAGTATTAGTAGTATATCTGCTATCTGTTTTAAGTGTTCCGTTTTCTTGCAAAACAAATAAATCTTCTTTGTACGTTACTGTAGCCCAATAGTTTCTGAAACTTAAACTAATGGTATGAAACGGATTAAAATTATAGTTTCCTGAAAGGGTATTTTCTATAGTTTTTTGGTCTCGTTCTCCAAAAATAATATCGGTATCGTTTGTGGTTACGTAGCCTCTGTCTCCGTTTTCTTTTCTGTAATTAAAGTTGTAACTGGTTATAAACTTATTGTTAAAACGTATTCTAGGACCAATTCCAAACCAATAGTTTAAATAGTCTCTGCCTTTTTCAAATAATGTTGCACCACCAATATTAGCATCTATAGCAAAAGTTTTATCGTAATTAGTAGATACCCAGGTGTTTGCATTTACAAAATTCTCAAACACAAAAAATCTACCTTCTGTTCTGGGCTCAAAATAATCGTATTGTTTACCAATAGCTGCATTTAAATTACCTCCAAATGCATTTAATTTTTTGGTTTGTGCAAATACATTCAGTCCTATATTATTACCGGTATATGTATTTGGTTTAAAAAGCTGTCTATAGTTTGCCCAAAAGTTAATTCTAAAATTATTTAGGCGCTGTGTTGGTTCAAATATTCTATATGAAAAATTGGCTGAGAAATTATTGTAATTATTTCTAAACAAAATACCCATATCATTTATGTCATATTTTTTATCAGCCAATCGGTGTGTAAGCCCAAAACGATATTGACCGCTAATTTTTCTAAACGATAGGCGAGAACTGAAGCCATTTATAAACCCCTCTGCTTCGTTAATAGCACTTAATTTTGCTTCGCCTATTAAAGAGTATGAATTTGCTTTGTTTGCCAAATTAAAAAGTAATGCAGTTACATTAGCATCCCTAAAATTGCCATTTCGGGTAACATTTGTATTTAAAATACCAACAGATGAATTTTTGTTAAACTGTTGGTCTAACACCAAAATATTGTAGTTAGCCAGTGGCTCTGTAGTATATTTTCTGGTGGTACCACTTAGGGTGTCTTTAATGGTGGCTTGTGTTTTCTCGGTTATGGCATTAAAAACACCAATACCAAGACCTCCTTTTGTTCTGCCGGATACTTTTACTGCATTTAGCATTTTAACTTTATCCGGGTTGTCTGTAACAATCTCATTGTCTTGAAGTTGATTTTCTACCTCGCTGTAGTTAACCGGAGTGTTGCCAATTCTTCTGGAGTAAAATAAATTTCCTTTGTTAAATAAGTCTACACCTTCTTTAAAAAACTGACGCTGTTCTGAGAATTGTTGCTCAAACGGACCTAAATTTAGAATAACATCATCAAAACCTGCCTGACTAAAATCGGGAATTAGTGTTGCATCTAGCGTAAAATTTTCGCTAATACCATATTTCACATCTAATCCTACACTAAAATCTTCAGATGTTTCGCCATCAAAAGAACGCAAAACAGTACTGGTAAAAGGGTAGAAGCTTAACCTTACGGGAGGGTCTATGTTTTTAATACCTCTAAGTTCACCATGATATAAACCAATATTTCCCTTGGTTCTATCTATGGGATTCCATGAGTATTGCTCTCTTGTAGCTCTAAAATGCCTGTGAAACTGAATCCCCCAAATATGTTCTTCTTGCTTTGGAAATCTAAGAGCAGCGTAGGGTATTTTCATCTCTACCACCCAACCATCATCTACCAATTTAATTTGACTGTCCCAAACGGCATTCCAGCCAAAATCTTCCCCGTTTTCGGGGGACGCCACAGCATCTGCTTGAGTGCCGGAGCTCATTACAAAAAACTGAATATCATTTAAAGCATCGTTATTTGGATTAAAAACTACACCAAAAAAGTCTGCAACACCAAAATTATCTCTACTGGTAAACTGTCTAACTATATTATCAGGGTTGTCATATAAATATGCTGCAACGTAAATTGCTTTATCATCGTAAGCCATTTTAACAATGGTTTTTTGATGCTCTTTTTCGGGCAATCCCATTGTGGGCGTAAACTGAATGAAATCTTTTATTTCTTGTGTATTTTTCCAAACATCATCATCTAAAATACCATCAATTTTAGGAGGAGTATTTGTTTTATTAATTGTAACAGATTTTTTTTCTTGAGAATATAAGGTAATGCAGAAAGTAAAAAGTAAATAATAAACAATTAAGTAACGCTTTCGCATGACAATTGATTAGTTGAGTTTGATTTTAATTGGTTTTAAGCTACAAACCTACTTTTATATTTTGGTAGATAGTATTAAGTAAAAGTTAAAAAAGAGTACCACCTACCAATACTGTTTATACTCACAGAAATTTTATTATTTTTAAGCAATTGCCAATACCTAAAATTATGGCCCAATACAAAAACTTTGAAGAGTACCCAAGCAAAAAAACTCAACAAATCACGCAACTGTTTAAAACTATAATTAATGAGCTAGGTGAAGACACCTCTAGAGACGGCTTGCTAAAAACACCTGAAAGAGCAGCTAAAGCTATGCAGTTTTTAACACAAGGGTATAGCCAAGATGCAGAAGCTATTTTAAAAAGCGCCATGTTTAATGAGTCGTATAATGAGATGGTTATTGTAAAAAACATAGAGTTGTACTCATTGTGTGAACACCATATGCTCCCGTTTTTTGGTAAAGCTCATATTGCCTATATACCCAACGGAAAAATTGTTGGTTTAAGTAAACTACCCAAGGTTGTAGATGTTTATGCAAGAAGGTTGCAGGTACAAGAACGTTTAACAGAGCAAATTTTAGATTGTATAAACAACACGTTGCAACCACAAGGTGTTGCTGTGGTTATAGAAGCTGCACATATGTGTATGATGATGAGAGGAGTGCAAAAACAAAACTCTGTTACAACAACCTCTGGTTTTAGAGGCGCATTTGAACGAATTGAAACCAGAAATGAGTTTTTAAAGCTTATTAGCACAGATTTATCATAGTGTTTGGCATTTTATTTGTTTACTCTTAAGTATGAATAAGAAAAATAATAAGTATAAATTATTAGCCTTAAGTATTCTGCTTGATGCTATTGGGATGCTTTCATTTACAATACCGGGAATAGGAGCTTTTACAGATGTTATTTGGGCACCTTTGTCTGGTTGGATTATGACACGCCTTTACAAAGGAACACCCGGACAAGTAGCTGGAGTAGTTACATTTGTAGAGGAGCTTTTACCTGGTCTAGATGTAATACCAACATTTACATTAATGTGGTTTTACACATTTGTTTTAAACAGAAAAAAATCGTCGGTTATAGAAATTAAAGAATAAAAAAAGCGCTCTTTTTGAGCGCTTTTTTTTATTATAAATTCGTTGATAAGCCAAAAGATATGTTTCTTCCCATATTGGCTATGCCGTCTGGTTTTAAACGTGATAAATGATTTATATACGTTTTATTGGTAAGATTATTACCTGCAACAGTTAGGGTTACATCTTTACTGAATAATTTAATTGTACCTCCAATACCTGCACTTAATAAACTATACCCAGGTGTAGTGGTTTCAAACTCACTAACATTATTTTGATCAAAAACCGATTGAACACTTACAAAAGCATATCCTTGTTTAATATTCGATGTGCTGTATTCTATGCGTAACGTATTTGTAAAGCTATTAGCTGGTATTAACGGCAAATACTCATCGTTTTGTAATTTACCGGTAACGGTCTCAAAACTACTTTCTAAATGTAACCAATCTAAAGGGTGGGGATGAATATGAAGTCCTATTTCACCACCATACAAATAGACATCATCTTGAACATAATTAAACACCGGGGCTTCATTTATTTCTGTCCCTGTAGGCTCTAAATAAATATAATTTTTAACATTATTATAAAAACCATTCACGTAAAACTCTACATGTTTATTAGCAAATTCAATATTTAAATCTGCCTGAAAGTTTTGTTCTGTGTTTAAATCAGAATTACCAATTTCATACCTGTTAGTACCATGGTGCACACCATCTGAAGTTAGTTCTGATAGGTTTGGAGCTCTAAACCCTGTTGCCAAATTTAAACGAGTAACAACATTCTTGCTAATATTTGTTTTTACACCAAGGGCACCGTTAAAACTGTTATAGTTTTTACTAAAACTATTTTCAACATCAATCTGTCTATTATCAAAACGCACTCCCAATTGAAGATCTAAAGTAGAAAAATGTATGTGCGAAGTTATAAATGCTCCAAAATCATTTGTTGTAGCATCCGGGATTAAAATTTCTTCACCATAATTTGTATTGGTTTGGTTCATTCCTTGAACACCAACAATAGTTTCTGTTTTACCAATTTTAGGGAGTTTATATTTTACATCGTAGTTAAATGTTTTTAACTTCATGTGTAAAGCAGCTTCCCCTTCTTCGTGTTCCTCATGCTCTTCATCATGATGTTCATCATCATGATGCTCTTCGTCCTCGTCTTCATGCTCTTCATCTTCGTGTTCATCGTCATGGTGATCTTCATCATCGCGATCATGACCATGGTGATGTTCTTCAAACTCTTTTCTATCATTATAAACAAATCCTAAATTAACTTCTAAGCTAGAGTTGTTAAAAAAGAGCATTGTTTTAGAACTTAGCACGTGATTAGCTAAATCTTGGTACGGAGAGGTAATTTTTCTACTGGTAGTTTGATCTGCAATTTCTTCAGGTATTCCTATTTTAGATAGGTTTGTGTTATATCTAAAGTCTGTTTTAAATTTTGTGGATTGATAACCAATACCGGCTTTAAAGTCCTGCTCTTTATAACGCGTATTAGTCACTCTTTCATTGGCTGTTTTATAGTCAGAATGTTCAGAAACACTTCCTCTAAATAAAAACTTAAAAGCATCCGATGAAGATTTATATCCTGCACTAGAATTAAATCCTTGAGTGTTAGAAAAATATTTTGCACTTACATCTGCCTCATAGGTGTTCGCGTTCGCAAATTTCTCTGGAGAGAGGTATAAAACTCCTCCAAGAGCATCACTGCCGTAGAGTAATGAAGCAGGACCTTTTATAACTTCTACGCTTTCTACACCGGCGTCAGAGAGCCCTAAACCGTGTTCTTGCCCGTATTGCTGGTTTTCTAATCTAACTCCTTGTGTATAAACCAAAACTCTGTTTGCACTTAAACCTCTAATTACAGGTTTAGCAATGCCTGTTCCGGTAGTAATGGTACTGACCCCCGGTATGTTATTAATACCATCCGCAAGTGTTATACCACCCTTACTTTTAAGGCTTTCAACACTTGCGCGTTCTACTTTCATAACATTTTCTGACTGCAACTTATGAAATGGTGTAGATACTACTACCTCTTTAATTTCTATAGGAGAGGGGGTAAGTAAAATTGTTAATGTTGTATCTGTTTGAGTATTTACGGTTGTAGAATAGGTTTCGTAGCCTAAATACGAAACAATTAATTTAAAAACACCATTGGGTAAATTCTCTACTGTAAAGTTACCGTCTATATTGGTTGTAGCCCCTTTTTCTAATTCCGGAAAATATACTGTAGCACCAAATATAGGCTGATTTATTGTTGCATCTTTTACAACGCCAGATAGTGTTTGTTGGCTATAAATAATATTAAAACTTACAATGCTTATTAAAAGCATTATAACTTGAATTTTTTTCATGTTTGATAAAAATTTAGTTAGTAATTGAAGATTTTATTTAAAACGAGAATTAAGAATAGGCAGGCGGACCTCTGGGACTCTCTTTTAAATAATGTGATGAACTAACTAAATTAACAAGTAAAGGCGTTTTTAATGCAGGAGTTTGAATGATTTTAAAATCATGAGAATCAAACTCAAAAACAAACTGATTACTTGGTTTATGTTTTAATAAATCGCAAGAAACATCTTTGTTGTGTAAGTGCGTTGAACTGGCATCTATACAAACCTCATGTTCGTGTTCAGAAAAAACATGAATTCCTTCGTAAATATTAGGAAAAAGAATGCTGGCACTTAGTATAAGTGATAAACAAAAGCGGTATATGTGCTGTAACAATAAGCTCATTACTTGTTATTAAACAAGAAAGATAACCCCATTCTGGATAACATTTTCTTTTCGAAATTCCAGAAAAAAGTAAACTGACCAAATAACCACCCAAAGAAAATTAATAAAACTTGATAAATGGGAAAAATTAACAAAATTCTAACAGGCCAATAAATCCAAGGGTTCATAGTTTCTTGATACCAACCCATAATATCCATAGCCGGACCGGCAATTTTAGCAGAAACCGAACCAGTAATTCCAAATACAATAAAAATTATTATTAATTGCGTATTAGATACTATTCCCCAACGTTCTTTAAGCTTATTCATAGTGTTACTTTAGGGGTGCAAAAGTACATATTTATATTCTGGGGACAAACCCTGCTAACCGTTGATTGTATTTGCGCTGAAAATAAATAAAATAATAGTACAACTTGTAGTTTACCTCATAGCCATAATCTATTGAAGGATCATAATTTATTTGCATTTCGTAAAGATTTGGATTGTAGGTAAACGGGTTTAATACTCTTCTGTTCCATTCGGCAACATATATAGCGTTTCTATTTTCCAGAAACTCCTGACTGTAGTATCCTCTTGGCCTTGCTATACTTTCTAACCAAGCATTAAAACCGGGTTCAATAATTATAATTTCATACTCAGTTTTTTCGCTTTTAATAGCAACCGTATCGGGTTGTTTAGCATTAAATAATTCTCTTTCTTCTGGGCTTAACGCCACTTTTTGAGTACTACAAGCCAAAACAAATATAAACAACAGAACTATATGTGCTATATTTCTCATATTCATAAAGTTACAAAATGTAAAAAACACAACAATAGCTTTAACAAAAAATAAACAGGCAAAAAGCCTGTTTATATAAGAGGGTACTTTGAAACTTTAAAACTAACTCTTTCCTAAAAAACCACCCAATAAGCTTCCTAAACCTCCTTTTTTCTTATTATTACCTAGTAACATTCCAGCTACGTCATCTACAACACTGCCATCGTTATCGGCATCTAAAATAGCTTCTAGAAAAGATTGCTCTTGTTTTGCGCTATTAGTGCTAAGAAGCCCCCCAAGCATACTTTCAAGACCGCTTGGGCCACTTACTTGTTGGGTTCTAGATTTCTTTCCAAGAATACCCATTAGAATTGGAGCTGCAACTTGTAAAATTTGAGCGATTGTATCTGAATCTAAGCCAGATTGCTTGCTCAAAGCATTGGTTACATTGGTTTGTTTATTACCTAATACATGATTTAGAATTTTTGCTCCATCTTGCATAACATGATCATTTACACCTCCTGAAAATAAATCTGACAGGCCATCTAAAATACTTCCATCGTGTTTATCATTTAAAGCATTGTAAAGCCCTTGAGCTCCTTTAGATGATGTAGAGTTTCGTTTCATTGCTTGAGTGAGTACAGGCAATGCCATTAAAAGCACATCAGATGTTTGTTTTTCTGATGCTTTTGTTTGTTGCGATACCCCTTGAATAATTGCTTTACCCATATCGCCATTTAATAAATCTAAAATACCAGACATAATAATTATATTTAATAGGTAGTAAAATACATAAAAAAAACTGCAATCTTAGGACTGCAGTTTTCTTATTTAACTTTTTTCTTGTTTTTGTCTTTGAAGAGTTATTTTTTCTCGGTGAGTAACAATTGTTTTATTTGTTCTGCTAACTCTAAACCGATTCTGTCTTGGGCTTCTCGGGTAGAAGCTCCTATATGTGGAGTTAACGATACTCCTTGGTGCATTAAAACTTTGATAGCAGGTTTTGGCTCATTTTCAAACACATCTAACCCTGCAAATGCTATTTTACCATTATCTAAAGCATCTATTAAGGCAACTTCATCTACAACACCACCTCGAGCAGCATTTACAATTCCAACACCATTTTTCATTAGCGCTATTTCTGCTTTACCAATAATGTAATCTTGTTGTGCGGGTACATGAAGCGTAATAAAATCGGCTTCTTTTAAGACTTCTTCTTTAGATACTGTCTCTATTGTAAATGATATCGATCTACCATCGTAAAATGGTAAATCTATAGTAGCCTTTTCTATGTATGGGTCATAAGCCATGATCTTCATTCCAACACCAAGCGCTATTCTTGCAGTAGCTTGCCCAATTCTTCCAAGTCCAATAATACCAAGGGTTTTACCACGTAATTCTAATCCGTTAGCATATGCTTTTTTTAACTTACTAAAATTAGTATCACCTTCTAATGGCATATTTCTGTTTGCATCATACAAAAATCTTGCTCCGCCAAACAAATGTGCAAAAACTAGCTCGGCTACAGATTCTGAAGAGGCGGCAGGGGTATTTATTACATGAATTCCTCTTTTCTTTGCGTACTCAACATCGATATTGTCCATTCCTACACCACCTCTTCCAATTATTTTTAAAGAAGGACAACCATCTATAACATCTTTATTTACTTTGGTAGCAGATCTAACCAAAAGAACATCAATATTGTTGTTGTTTATAAAGTTTATAAGCTGCTCTTGAGCAACTTTTGTAGTTATTACTTCAAATCCCGCTTCTTCTAATGCTTTAACACCACTCGTAGAAATTCCGTCGTTTGCTAATACTTTCATTCTTTTAAAATTACTTTTATGTTAGGCTTTACGTTCTAATTCGCTCATTACATCAACTAATACCTCAACGCTTTCTAATGGTAATGCGTTGTATAAAGAAGCTCTGTATCCACCAACAGATCGATGTCCGTTTAAACCATTAATACCCGCTTCTTTACAAAGAGCATCAAAAGTTTCTTTAAGGTCGTCATTAACTAAATTAAAAGTTACGTTCATGTACGAACGATCTTCTTTTTTGGCAAACCCTTCAAATAATGGATTTATATCTATTTCTGAGTATAAAAGTTTTGCTTTACGTTCGTTTAACTCTTCTATAGCAGCAATACCTCCCATGTTTTTTAACCACTGCAAGGTTAGCATAGAAACATATACCGGAAAAACAGCAGGAGTGTTAAACATACTACTTTTGCTAATGTGAACTTTATAATCCATCATAGATGGTATTTTACGTTCTACTTTCCCTAATATGTCTTCTTTTACAATAACAAGTGTAGCTCCTGCAGGCCCCATATTTTTTTGAGCCCCGGCATAAATTAAATCAAACTTAGAGAAGTCTAATTGCCTTGAGAAAATATCAGAACTCATATCGCACACCATTGGTACACTTGTATTAGGGAACTCTTTTATTTGTGTACCGTAAATTGTATTGTTACTGGTACAATGAAAATAATCTACATCATTAGGAATGGTGTAATTTTTGGGTATATGATTGTAGTTGTCTTTTTTAGACGAGCCCACCTCTATAACTTCGCCAAAAAATTTAGCCTCTTTAATGGCTTTATCTGCCCATGTACCGGTGTTTAAGTAAGCAGCTTTTTTATTTAACAAATTATATGCAACCATTAAAAACTGAGTGCTTGCACCACCTTGCAAAAAAAGCGCCTTGTAGCCTTTGCCTTGTAAGTTTAAATGCTCTAAGGCAAGCGATCTGGCTTGCTCCATTACATCTACAAAATCTTTACTTCGATGTGAAATTTCTAACAACGATAAGTTAGAATTATTAAAGTTTAAAACCGCTTCTGCAGCCTGTTTAAATACTTCTTGAGGTAAAATACACGGACCGGCACTAAAGTTATGTTTTTTCATAGTAACGTTAATTACGTTTTGTGGTTGCTTATTGCTTTACAAAGGTGCTAATTTTGAAATTATTTTGAGACATTACTACACAATATTTATTATAGATTTATTAAAAAATCTACTGTATCTATACCGTCTGCATAATCTGTTAAGCTTGGCTGTTGCGTTTTACCAAAAGGGACTTCGGTTTCTATAAAATTGTTGGCAACAATACACTGTATTTTATTAGTATCTTCAGTAAGTTTCTGCTTTAGTGTATTTAAATCTGTGTACTTTTCATAAAATGCAGTTGCAATAGGAGAGGCATATTGGTTGTCTTCTTTTAACATAAAAAAGCCATTCTCTAGAATTTTAAATTGACTCATTAAATATACAGCCTTGTTGTAATCGTAATTGTTCTCGTATTTTTTGTAATTGATTATTGAATGATATTTATAAATTCCTTTAAAAAACTTATCAAAATCATAATTTACAGGTACAAATAATTTAGATACACTACGACACCCCAATCCAAAATATCTAAAAATATCTTCGCCTAAAGCTTCTAATTGCTCTTGGGTTTCATTGCCTTGTAATACTGCAACAGAATTTCTGTTCTTTCTAATTATGGCAGGTTTGTTTTTAAAATAATATTCAAAATACCTTGCTGTATTATCACTTCCGGTTGCAATAACAGCATCAAAATCAGAAAGTTTTTCACTCGTGAAATGAATTCGTCCTTTAAAATCCGGAGAAACAGTTTCTAAATACTTTGCTAATATTGGTAGTAAGTGTTTGTCGTTTGATGAAAGTTTAACCAACACTTTGTGCCCGGTTATAAGCACGCTTAAAAAATCGTGAAATCCCACCAACGGAATATTACCCGCCATAACTACAGCTACAGTTTTAGAACTTGTATCTTTAATAGTGTAGGAGGTAAGCCACTTAGTTAAAGCATCTTCTGTGAGTGTGTTAGCCCATTGCTTGCATGCAAAGGCTAAATTATCTGGAGTAAACCAACCGTTAGAAATTTCTGCAAGTTTTAATTGATTAGAAAACAAATCAAAAAAAGTATCGTTATGAGGTACAGAATTATCTTTTGTTGGTTTGGTTGTTGCAAATTGTTGTAAAAAACTTCCTAATTTAACAAAAGCTTGTATTCTAGATTTTAGTGCTGTCATTATATTTGTTCAGTATATTAAATGGCGTTATTTTTGCAGCTGCAAAGTTACGCAAACTAAAAAGAATGTTATGGCTATTATTATAACAGACGAATGTATTAATTGTGGTGCCTGCGAACCTGAGTGCCCAAATACTGCAATTTATGAAGGTGCAGACGATTGGCGCTATGCAGATGGCACTCAATTGTCTGGAGATATTGTGTTACCTAACGGCAAAACTGTTAATGCAGACGACGCACAAACACCTATATCTGATGAAATTTATTACATAGTTCCTGATAAATGTACAGAATGTAAAGGTTTTCACGAAGAGCCTCAATGTGCTGCAGTTTGTCCGGTTGATTGCTGTGTACCTGATGAAGATAATGTTGAAACCGAAGAAGAATTGCTGGCTAAACAGCGTTTTATGCACCCAGATGAGTAAAAATTTATCTTTGCTTTTAATAAAAAACCCGAGCAAATAGCTCGGGTTTTTGGTTTTGGTTGGTTAGTATTACGGGTTGGTTATTTACTAAAAGTTAAACGATAATCTGCTGTAGTAGTAAGCACCACCGAATCCCATCTGTACAGAATCCCAGTAACCACCACTCTCAGTCCAATCGTCTTGCTGATCCGGATATACGTTAAACAAGTTATTTGCTCCTACGTTTAGTTTTAACCCTTCGCAAAGTCTAAAACCAAACACAACATCGGTAACAATTTTTGGAGAATAGGTATCTGTAGCTGCTGTTACTAGACTATCAAATCCTCCATAATCTGCCGGATCTTCGAACATTTGAAAATCTAATAACTCTATTTCACTAAAGCGAGTTAATGCTAAACCGGCATCAAACCAATTTTTGTTATAATTTACATTAAGCGTGAACTTACTATCAGGAGCAGAAGCTAATAAAAAGGCCTTATCGCGCTCACCAAAAAAGGTTTGCTCATCTAAATTTCCGTTTTTAACTTCTTTAATCTTCATGTCGTTCACATTACCAGTAAATGTAGCAGAAACACTACTATTATCTGCAAAATTCTTTCTCCAAGATAAAACCACATCTAAACCGGTTGTTTGCGTATCTGCACCGTTAGCAAAGAATTGTGCAGCAGCAACATTAGGAATCTGTGGAGCATCAAAATTACCGGTAAGTACAATTCTGTCTTTAACATCAATAAAATATCCATCAACAGTTGCAGTAAAATTGCCAAAGGTTGCGGTAAATCCTAACCCGGCATTCACTGCTTTTTCTTCTTTTAACGGACCAATACCGAATGATGCTGTTACAGGGCTGTTATTTGGTGATAACAGTTGGTCTAAAGGCTGCCCACCAATAAAGTTTGTAAAGCGTAAATTGTAATAAATTTGAGCTAAAGATGGTGCTCTAAATCCGGTACTCACAGAACCTCTAAGATTAAAATTATCTGATGCTTTAAGACGCATTGCCAATTTACCATTAAGAGTGCTACCAAAATCACTATAGTTCTCAAAACGAGCTGCTGCACTTAATAAGAAAGCTTCAGACAAATCAAATTCACCATCTGCATATAATGAGAAGTTAGAACGGCTTCTGTCTACCTCATTAGCAGGGGCATACCCGGGGAATCCTTGAGAACCTCCCGGTCTTGGATCTCCCGAATCTGGATCTGTGGGCTGTGTTTGATTTGCAGGATCTGTTATTAATAGTCCGTTAACATCGTAAGTTCCCCAAGAGCCTTCTTCGCCGGCAAAAATTACAAAGTTCTCTGTTCTGTACTCTGCACCAAAAGCCAAGTTCATACCATATAAAACATCATCGTAGTACTTAGAGAAATCTAAGTTTATGGTATTCTGACTTAAACTATGGCCACCGGCATCAAAATCAGTTGGAGAGCTTTCTTGTAATGATGCGTTAAGTGTTCCTTTAATGTAGTAGTGAAAATTGTTTTTTCCGTAGGTATTACTCAAATCTACTTTCCAACCGCTAGCCAATTCAGATCTAAATCCGGCTGCAACAGAATTGTCAATAATGTTTGATGTAATTCGAGGAGTAAAGCCATCCGGATAAATTTCAGGAATTACACGAGCCCCACCATTTCTGGTAAATGCATAAGCATCGGTATCTCTGTAATTTCTTCCTCCAAAGGCATAAAACTCTGCGTTTTCAGAAATTGGCACAGAAGCGTTAACCATAAAATTAAATCCGTCTATAGCTGCTTCACCAAAGCCTTTTCTGAAGTCGAATGCCGGACGTAAGGTTTTATTTTTGCTTACATACTCTGCTGTTATGTTAATAAAACCGTTTTCGCCAATTCCAACTCCATAGTTAAAACCGGCTTTAAATGAGCCTCCATCAAAGTTCTGATCGTCTCCTATTTGGTTTCCGTCTTTATCGGTATCTAATCTAAAACCATCAGTATTCCATACTCCGTAGTTACCATCGGTAAAATCGCTGGTATCTACATTTGCATTCGTACTGTAAGCCCCATAACTAACAAAACCGGTAACTTCGTCCGTTTTGTCTTTTAAAACAATGTTTATAACACCTGCAATAGCATCAGAACCGTACTGGGCAGCAGCACCGTCACGTAATATTTCTATTCGTTTTATAGCTGCAGATGGAATGGCATTTAAATCAGTTCCGGTATTACCTCTTCCGCGTGTTCCAAAAATATTAATTAAAGAAGACTGGTGACGTCTTTTACCATTAATTAAAACTAAGGTTTGATCCGGACCTAAACCTCGCAAAGTTGCAGGATCTATATGATCTGCACCGTCTGCACCAGACTGCTTATTTGCGTTAAAAGAGGGTGCTGCATATTGTAGCAGCTCATTTACTTCAATCCTTCCACTTTGTGTGGCAACTTCAGATACGTCTATAACATCTACAGGTACAGCGGTATCTGTAGCAGTACGTTTAGGACTACGAGAACCTACTAACTGTACTTCGTCTAAAGCAACACCTTCAGATAATAATACATTAATAACTGATTGCCCGGAAACAGCAATCTCTTTCGTGGTAAAACCAACGTAGCTAAAAATCAATGTGGCATCAGATGCAACTGATATTTGATAATTACCGTCAAAATCAGTTGTTGTACCATTTGTTGTTCCTTTTTCTACAATGTTTACACCTGCTAAAGGCACTCCATTATCGTCTGTTACTTTACCCGATACTGTTTGCTGTGCAACAGCTATCGAGATAGAAAAAAGAAACGCTAAAAAACAACTGTAAATAGATTTCATAAGCATTTTTGATTGGTTAATAGGAGCTAAAAGTATTAAAAATTTTGTTTTTTTTAACATTTTAATCCTTACAAAACAACTAATTATAAATGCTATATTTGCGCCGATTTTAAAATAAACCTTATGAAAGCCGGAATTGTAGGATTGCCAAACGTAGGAAAATCTACCTTGTTTAACTGCCTATCTAATGCAAAAGCACAAAGTGCAAACTTCCCGTTTTGTACCATAGAACCCAATTTAGGAGTTGTAAATGTACCCGATGAACGCTTAGAAAAATTAGAATCTTTAGTTAAGCCAGAAAGGGTAGTGCCGGCTACTGTAGAGATTGTAGATATTGCAGGATTAGTTAGAGGAGCAAGCAAAGGAGAAGGACTAGGAAACCAATTTTTAGGAAACATTAGAGAATGTCATGCTATTATACATGTATTGCGTTGTTTTGATAATGATAACATTGTGCATGTAGATGGTAGCGTAGACCCGATTAGAGATAAAGAGACTATAGACATAGAGCTACAGTTAAAAGATTTAGAAACTGTAGAAAAGCGCCTGGATAAAGTTAATAGAGCTGCCAAAACAGGTGATAAAGAAGCGCAAAAAGAAAAAGCCGTTTTAGATAAGTATAAAGCTGCCTTAGAGCAAGGTATATCTGCTAGAGCAGTAGAAGTATCTGAAGAAGAGTTTGAATTTGTAAAAAACTTACAATTACTTACGGCAAAACCTATTTTATACGTTTGTAATGTTGATGAGGCTTCTGCAAAAACAGGAAATGCTCATGTTGAGCGTGTTAAAGAGGCGGTAAAAAATGAAAACGCCGAGCTAATTGTGCTTGCGGTAGCTACAGAAGCCGATATAGCCGAATTAGAAAGCTACGAAGAAAGACAACTGTTTTTAGAAGATTTAGGTTTAGAAGAAGCCGGGGTATCTAAATTAATTAGAGCTGCATACAAACTGCTTAATCAACAAACCTATTTTACTGCCGGAGAGAAAGAAGTTAGAGCCTGGACGATAGATGTCGGAGCTACTGCACCACAAGCTGCCGGAGTAATACATTCTGATTTTGAAAAAGGGTTTATTAGAGCCGAAGTAATATCGTATGATGATTATATTAAATACGGTAGCGAAGCTAAAGTTAAAGAAGCTGGAAAAATGCGTGTAGAAGGAAAAGAGTATGTTGTACAAGACGGAGACATTATGCATTTTAGGTTTAATGTTTAGGCTGTTTTTACATTTTTTTGCTTAAAATAGATGAATAATGGCTTCAAAACTTGCTGATTGTAAATAAATAAGCCGGTTTGTTAATTACTTTTAAACCTGCCGGGTTTTATTTATAAGATTGAGTTGTTATATTAGCAACATATCCTAAATCTCCGTTTATGGCACAAACAGCTCAATATACCGAAGACAATATACGCTCGTTAGATTGGAAAGAGCATATTAGAATGCGTCCCGGTATGTATATTGGTAAGCTGGGCGATGGTTCTACTGCAGATGATGGTATTTACATTCTACTTAAAGAGGTGTTAGACAACTCTATCGATGAGTTTGTGATGGGCGCCGGTAAAACCATCGAGATTTCTATAAAAGACAATCAGGTTACCGTTAGAGATTATGGAAGAGGAATACCTCTTGGTAAAGTTGTAGATGTAGTTTCTAAAATGAATACCGGAGGTAAATATGATACCAGAGCTTTTAAAAAGTCAGTTGGGTTAAACGGAGTAGGTACTAAGGCTGTTAACGCCCTTTCTTCTTATTTTAGAGTAGAATCTAATAGAGACAATCAAACAAAGGTTGCAGAGTTTAGTAAAGGAGAACTCACTAATGAGTCGCCCGTAGAATCTTCATCAAAACGAAAGGGTACAAAAGTAAGTTTTGTTCCGGACGAAACTATATTTAAAAACTTTCGATTTAGAACCGAGTATATAGAACGTATGATTAAAAACTATGTGTACCTTAATCCGGGGCTTACCATAGTTTTTAACGGTCAGAAATATTATTCAGAAAACGGACTTAAAGATCTTTTAGAAGATTCTACCAATGCAGACGATATGTTGTATCCTATTATTCATTTAAAAGGAGACGACATAGAGGTTGCAATAACACACAGCAAAACACAGTATAGCGAAGAGTATCATTCTTTTGTAAATGGCCAAAACACCACACAAGGAGGAACACACTTAAGTGCCTTCAGAGAAGCAATCGTAAAAACAATTAGAGATTTTTACGGTAAAAACTATGATGCTTCAGATATTAGAAAATCTATCATTGCGGCTATCTCTATTAAGGTTATGGAGCCGGTTTTTGAGTCGCAAACCAAAACAAAACTCGGCTCTACAGAGATGGGAGGAGGCTTACCTACCGTTAGAACCTATGTAAACGATTTTGTTGGGACTAACCTTGACAATTTTCTTCATAAAAACCCTGAAGTAGCCGAAGCAATTCAGAAAAAAATATTACAAGCAGAGAAAGAGCGTAAAGAGCTTTCCGGAATAAGAAAGTTAGCGCGTGAACGTGCTAAAAAAGCTAGTTTACACAATAAAAAACTACGTGATTGTAGAATACATTTAAACGATTTAAAAAACGAAAGACGTTTAGAAACCACCCTTTTTATTACAGAGGGAGATTCTGCATCGGGTTCTATTACTAAATCTCGTGATGTAAATACGCAAGCTGTTTTTAGTTTACGAGGTAAGCCGTTAAACTCTTACGGTATGAGTAAAAAGATTGTTTATGAAAATGAAGAGTTTAATTTGCTTCAGGCAGCTTTAAATATAGAAGAGTCTATGGAAAATCTTCGGTACAATAACATTGTAATTGCTACCGATGCCGATGTAGATGGTATGCATATAAGACTCTTATTAATAACGTTTTTCCTGCAATTTTATCCGGAGTTAATAAAAGAAGGTCATTTATACATTTTACAAACCCCATTGTTTAGAGTTCGTAACAAAAAACAAACCATTTACTGCTATAGTGAGGCAGAAAAACGAGAAGCAATAGAAAAACTTACCGGTAAACCTGAAATTACCCGCTTTAAAGGATTGGGTGAAATATCTCCTGATGAATTTAAACATTTTATAGGAGATGATATTCGTTTAGAGCCGGTTATGTTAGACAAGGCTATGTCTATAGATAATTTATTGCGTTTTTACATGGGCAAAAACACTCCAGACAGACAAGAATTCATTATAGATAATCTTAAAGTAGAACTTGACGTAATAGAGGAAGAAGAGCTATAAACCAGTTAATTGTGTTTTATTTACATGGAAGAAAATCAAGATTCTTTTCTAGCCAATAATCAATCAGAAGATAACAACCAAAACTCTATAACCCGTGTAACGGGAATGTACAAAGATTGGTTTTTAGACTATGCTTCGTATGTAATTTTAGAGCGTGCCGTACCTGCCATGGAAGACGGTTTTAAGCCTGTTCAGCGTCGTATAATGCACGCATTAAAAGAACTAGACGACGGGCGCTACAATAAAGTAGCAAATGTTGTAGGGCACACCATGCAGTACCATCCCCACGGTGATGCCAGTATTGCAGACGCCATGGTGCAATTAGGGCAAAAAGACTTGTTAATTGATACGCAAGGTAACTGGGGAAATATTTTAACCGGAGATGGTGCTGCAGCATCAAGATATATAGAAGCCAGGCTATCTAAATTTGCTTTAGAAGTTGTTTATAGCCCAAAAATAACCAAGTGGCAATTATCGTATGACGGCCGAAAGAAAGAACCTGTACATTTACCGGTTAAATTTCCATTACTGTTAGCACAAGGAGCAGAAGGAATTGCAGTAGGTTTATCAACCAAAATACTTCCACACAATTTTAATGAGTTAATAGACGCCTCTATCAAGCATTTAAAAGGCAAAAAGTTTACGCTATATCCAGACTTTCCTACAGCCGGAATAATGGATGTTACTAACTACAATGATGGGGAACGAGGTGGTAGAATTAGAATTAGAGCCAAAATCTCACAGTTAGACAAAAACACGCTGGTTATTACAGAGATTCCGTATGGCACTAACACATCGTCTTTAATAGATTCTATTTTAAAAGCTAATGACAAAGGCAAGATTAAAATTAAACGTATTGAGGATAATACTGCTGCGCAGGTAGAAATTTTGGTGCATTTACCTTCCGGAATTTCTCCGGACAAAACCATTGATGCACTTTATGCATTCACGGCTTGCGAGACATCAATATCTCCGTTAGGTTGTGTGATTCAAGATAACAAACCTCATTTTTTAGGCGTATCAGAAATTCTTCGCCGCTCAACAGACAATACTGTTCAGTTATTAAAATCTGAGCTCGAAATTCAATTACAAGAGTTAGAAGAACAGTGGCATTTTGCATCATTAGAGCGTATTTTTATAGAAAATAGAATTTATAGGGACATTGAAGAACAAGACACTTGGGAAGGCGTACTTAAAGCTATAGATAAAGGATTAAAACCACATACAAAACACCTCAAGAGAGCGGTAACAGAAGAAGATATTGTTAAACTAACGGAGATTAGAATAAAACGGATTTCTAAGTTTGATATAGACAAGGCAAAACAATTTATTGAATCTCTTGAAGATAAAATAAAAGAGGTAAAGCATAACTTAAATAACCTTATTGAATACGCTATAGACTATTTTACGCATCTAAAAAAGACCTACGGAAAAGGTAAAGAGCGTAAAACCGAAATTAGAGTATTTGATGATATTGAAGCTACTAAAGTTGTAATTAGAAATACAAAGCTTTACGTTAACAGAGAAGAAGGTTTTATAGGAACTTCGCTCCGAAAAGACGAATACGTTTGTGATTGCAGTGATATAGATGATATAATTGTTTTTACCCGCGACGGTAAAATGATGGTTACTAAAGTAGACAGTAAAACATTTGTAGGTAAAAACATTATTCACGTAGCTGTATTTAAAAAAGGAGATAAGCGCACCATTTACAATATGATTTATAAAGACGGTAAAGGTGGTGCAAGCTATATAAAGCGTTTTTATGTAAGTGGTGTTACACGAGACAAAGAGTACGATTTAACTCAAGGTAAAAAACAATCTCAAGTACTTTACTTTTCAGCTAACCCGAATGGTGAAGCCGAAGTAGTAACCGTAAATCTTAGACAAGTAGGAAGCATAAAAAAACTAAAATGGGATTTAGATTTTGCCGATGTTCTAATTAAAGGGCGTAACGCTAAAGGTAATATTGTAACCAAATACGCTGTTAAGAGAATTGATTTAAAAGAAAAAGGAGTCTCTACCTTAAAACCCCGAAAAATATGGTACGATGATGTAGTTAGACGCCTAAATGTTGATGGCAGAGGAGAGCTTTTAGGCGAGTTTAAAGGAGAAGATAGATTGCTAGTTATTACGCAATCCGGTTTGGTAAAAACAATAATCCCGGAGCTTACTACGCATTTTGATGATGATATGATTGTGCTTGAAAAATGGAACAGAAAAAAGCCTATATCTGCTATTTATTTTGATGGCGAAAAAGAACGTTTTTATGTAAAGCGTTTTTTAGTTGAAAATGAAAATAAAGAAGAAATTATTATATCAGAACATCCAAAATCATATTTAGAAATTATTTCTACAGATTGGCGTCCTCAAGTAGAAGTGAGTTTTGCTAAACCCAGAGGAAAAAGTGCCAAACCCAATATGGTTGTTAATTTAGAAGAATTTATTAGTGTGAAAGGAATTAAAGCCCAAGGCAACCAGCTCACACCGGATAAAGTAAAAAATATAGACTTGCTAGAACCGTTGCCTTACGAAGAAGTAGAAAACAAGCCCGCAGAAGACATTGAGGTAGTAGAAGAAGAGGAAGTTAAAAGCAATGATAAAAGCGGTACCCAAAAAAATAAAGACGGTGAAAGCCAAATAACATTACCCTTAGATTAAAAAAAGCGCCTAAAAAGGCGCTTTTTTGTTGAATAATGAGATTTATTATGTGGTTTCGCTTTTTCTTCGCATTCTCATATTTAAAAATTCCACTAAAAGAGAAAAAGCAATTGCAAAGTATAAATATCCTTTAGGAATAGAGCCAATACTTTGTCCGAAAATTTGAGTATGAGACATATGTGCACCTTCTGTAATAAGCATAAAACCAATTAAAATTAAAAACGATAAGCCTAATAATTGTACTGAAGGATGCTTGCTTATAAACTCTCTGATTGGGTTTGCAAATACCATCATTATAATAATAGAAATAACAACGGCAATAACCATTAAAACTAGTGCATCATTAGGGTTGGGAGAGATGTTATTTGTCATTCCCACAGCCGTTAAAATAGAGTCTATAGAGAAAATAAAATCTATTATTATAATCTGCACAATTGCATTAGAAAGCGTAGAGATATTTCTCTTCTCTAACGCATCTTTATCATGATCGGGAAGTTCTACTTTTTCATGAATTTCTGAAGTACTCTTGTAAATTAAAAATAAGCCCCCGGCAAATAAAATTATAGCTTGCCAGCTAACATCTATGGTAAGCCAAGAGGTGTTGATAAAATAAAAAGGCTTTTTAAGCGATACTAAAAACGATACTGCAAATAATAACAATACACGTTGAACCATAGCAAGCAAAAGACCTATATTTGTTGCTTTTCGCTGTTGTTTTTTTGGGAGTTTATTAGCTGCAATAGATATAAATACAATGTTGTCTATCCCTAACACGATTTCTAAAAAAGTGAGCGTAAGCAATGCTACCCATGCATCAGCTGAAGTTAATATTTCGAACATATTATTTTATTTTTTTAGCGATTCCACGTTGTTTTTTAGAGCTACCAACAATACCATATTCAAAAGTATATTCATTATTTTTTGTAGTTAAAATTTTAATATGAATAGCCTTTTTCTCGGCCATATTTTTGGGATTATTTTTTTTTAAAATGTACTCACAATCATTAACCCATTTAATTAAAGAAGAGTCTGTTTTGCCTTGAAAATAATCTATTTCTAACGTATCATTTCTAAAAAAAGTAGTCGTTTGTTCTATACCGTTTACTGTTGCGGTAAATGTAAATGTACCGGTTTTAAATTTAGAGCAGTTTTTTTCTTGTTGGTAACAGCTTACAGTTAAAAAAGATGTTAAACAAAGGTATAATAAGGTTTTTTTCACTGTTTTTATTTGCAAAGTAACTAAATTTTTTTGTCAAAAACCTCAAAAGTTCCGTCCGTATAGAAAATAATCACCTTAGTAATTTCTTTAGCCGTTTGCTCTATGCTAGTATTTGTTTGTTTTGTTTCATAAATATTACTTTCAGAATCAACAGAAGGGAAGGATCCCTTACCATTTAACAACCAATACAAATTTACTTCTTCAAAATTTTCTACAACTTTCATTACAAAATCTAAACTCGGTTTGTTTCGTCCTGAGAGAATATGCGAAACACTAGAACGCTGTACTCCAATTTTATCTGCAAAAGCAGAAGCAGACAAAGAATAGTACTGCATAATTAATTGTAACCGATAAGCAAATTGTTCTGCATTAATCATATTACAAATGTAAAATATTTACTGTTTACTATTGTAAACTTTATTTAAATTAACGTCACTAAAAAACATTAGGCGACGCCAAAAAGTTTAAACTATAACTTTAAATTAGATGTCATAAATTATTGATGATATTGATTTTAAATATATTATATAAGTATAATCTATGCGATTGTTTTGATTTTGTTTACTAGTATAAACATTTGCGTTTGGGTGATTTATATATTTTATATTTGCTTACATATGTAAACAAATTAGGATTTACTTTTGTATACTATTATATGAGCCACATCTTTTCATTACATAATAATTATAAAAGCAAGAGTCTTACCGGTAGATATATTACTCCATCTGCCGTAGCAGATAGTCTGCAATCTTTAAACACGTTTATAGCTGCAAAAGGCAATTCTGTATTAGGTCATGATATTTATATTTATACATTAGGAAAAGGACCTATTAAAATTTTAATGTGGTCTCAAATGCACGGGAATGAATCTACCACAACTAAGGCTGTTGCCGATTTACTATTGTTCTTAATCTCTAAGGATATTTTAGCTTCTAATATTTTACAACAATGTACAGTTAAAATTATCCCCGTTTTAAATCCGGATGGAGCTATTGCCTACACAAGAGAAAATGCTAACAATGTAGACTTAAATAGGGATGCTAAAAACTTAAGTCAGCCGGAGAGTAAAATTTTACGAGAAATATATTCAGAATTTAATCCGGATTTTTGCTTTAACCTTCACGACCAACGTACAATTTTTAATGTTGGTTTAAGCAATAAGCCTGCTACATTATCATTTTTAGCACCGGCAACAGATGCAGAGCGAAGCATAAATAATACTCGTGAAGTTTCTATGCAGCTTATTGCAGCAATAAATAATAGCTTACAGCAATGTATTCCGGGGCAAATAGGCAGGTATGATGATGCATTTAACGATAACTGTGTTGGTGATACTTTTCAATTATTAGGAACACCTACACTTTTATTTGAGGCCGGTCATTTTTATAACGATTATTATAGAGAAAAAACAAGAGAATTTATTTTCTTTGCACTCGTTTTTGCATTACAGCACATAATTAATTCAACATATAAAAAATTTAAGGTAGAAGATTACCTTGCTATTCCTGAAAACAATAAGATGTTTTTTGATGTGCTGGTGCGCAATGTAAATGGTGTAGATGCCGGGATTCTATTTAAAGAAGTTTTAAAAAATAATGAGGTTTGTTTTGAACCTTATTTAGAAAAATCCGGCAATCTATCAGATTACTTTGGTCATGTAACTTTTAATGCTTCTAATTCAGAACACGTCAAACTCATCAGTAAGCATCCAAAATTATCTGCTATTGTTAAAAGTTTAGAGAAATCTTAATAAAATTGCATTTCTGATTAAAATTTTAACGTAAAAACTTTATTATATTATTAATTTTTCATTTTTTTGCAGCTTCAAAATTAAGTTAACTGTAGTAATAGTATCATGGCCAAATTTAAATTAGACGAAGTAGACCACCAGATTCTGGATATGTTAATAGACAACACCAGAACTCCTTTTACAGATATTGCTAAAAAACTTCATATATCTGCCGGGACGGTGCATGTGAGAGTAAAAAAAATGGAAGATGCAGGAATTATTAAAGGATCTTCACTAACTTTAGATTACGTTAAGTTAGGTTATTCTTTTATAGCATATGTGGGTATATTTTTAGAAAAAACACACCAAACAAAATTTGTGCTTGAACGTTTAAAAGAAATACCTAACATTACAGTAGCTCATATTACAACCGGAAAATTTAATATATTCTGTAAAATAAGAGCAAAAGATACTAAGCACGCAAAAGATATAATTTTTAAGATAGACGATATTGAGGGGGTTTCTAGAACAGAAACCATGATCTCTCTTGAAGAAAGTATTAACGATAAAAAACGTTTAATGCATTCTATTTTTAAAGAAATGTAATTTACACTGTTTCAAAAACATATAAGCCTGTCAGTGTTTACATTGACGGGCTTTTTTTTATTTAATTATGTACACTCCACCAAAAATTAAACGATTTAACGAGCATGTGTTGTCTCGTTATCAAATTTACAACAGTATTTTTATAACCCTTCCGTACGATGATATTGTGCAAACCGGCACTTTATTGCCTCTTTTTTCTGATTTATGCGAAAAAGGATTTGCCAACCAACAAAAACCCAATGAGATAGTTGCGTCTTTTTTCACAAAATATGCAGACAAAAGCATATCTGAAGAAGATAAAATAAGTATGCTTTTTAGGTTTATACAGTACATAGAGCGCCAAGTAGTATTGTTTGATGCTATAGAAGACGCGTCGTTTGCAATAGTAAATAATATGGAGGGTAGAGGGTCTCTGAGAAACTTAAAAGAAGAAGCTCAGGCAAATAACGTCTTACCCAAATTAAAAAAGGTGTTAAATGATTTTAGTATAAAAATAGTTTTAACAGCGCATCCAACACAATTCTATCCGGGTACAGTTCTAGGGATTATTACCGATCTGGCAAAAGCCGTTCAAGAAAGTAATCTTACACAAATTAAAAGATTGTTGGCACAGCTTGGTAAAACTCCATTCTTTAAAAAGCAAAAGCCAACTCCTTTTGATGAAGCAGTTAGTTTAATCTGGTATTTAGAACACGTTTTTTACACAACAATATCTCAAGTAGTTAACTACATTCAAGAAAACATTACACAAACAGATTCTTTTAAAAATGCCCCTGTAACCTTAGGTTTTTGGCCGGGTGGAGACAGAGACGGAAACCCTTTTGTTACAGCCCAAATTACCAGAGATGTTGCAAACAAACTGCATAAAGCTATAATGCGTTGCTATCACAAAGATTTAAAACTCTTAAAAAGAAGAATAACTTTTAAAAAAGTTCACGATAAAATTACACGTCTTGAGCAGCAAGTTTATGCAATGGCATACACAGACTCTACAAATAACAGTTTGACAGTTAATGAGTTTTTAGGCGAGATTGAAAGCATTAAATCAACTGTTAAAAAAGAACATCAATCGTTGTTTGTTGAAGAATTAACAGATTTGATTAATAAAATAAATTTATTTGGATTCTTTTTTGCCGGATTAGATATAAGGCAAGACTCAAGGAAGCATTCTCAAGCAATTTCAGATCTATTAGCGCTTTATAAAGAAACTAATAATAATAGTATTCCACCTGATTTTTTAAAATTATCCGAGCAAGATAAAATTTCTGTTTTAGAAAATGTAACAGATAGCTTAAACGAAAATAAACTCCCTGAAAATGAATTAAAAAGAGCGATAGCTTCAATTTATGCTTTAAAAGATATTCAAAAACAAAACGGTGAAGCAGGCTGTAACAGGTATATTATAAGCAATTGCGGTAGTGTGTTAGATGTAATGCAAGTATACACATTACTTAGATGCTGTAACTGGACAACGCCAAAAGTAGATATAGTACCACTTTTTGAAACGGTAACCGATTTGCAACAGGCCCATATGGTAATGAAAAATCTATACACCAATAAAACCTACAAAAAGCATTTACAAAGCAGAAACAACAAGCAATATATAATGCTTGGCTTTTCTGACGGGACAAAAGACGGTGGATATTTAATGGCAAACTGGAGTATTTACCAAGCAAAAGAAGCTTTAACTAAAGTAGCTAGAGATAATAATATAGAAGTTGTTTTTTTTGATGGTAGAGGAGGACCTCCAGCTCGTGGAGGAGGAAAAACACATCAATTTTATGCCTCTTTAGGACCAACAATAGAAAACAAACAATTACAATTAACTATACAAGGGCAAACTATAAGCTCTAATTTTGGTACGGTAAACTCCTGTAAGTTCAATATAGAACAACTTTTAAGTTCTGGTTTAACAAGTTGTTTGTATAGTAATGAAATAAACAGACTTACAGAAAAAGATAGAGAGGTGTTAAATAGTTTAGCTAACATAAGCTATCAAGCATACACAGACTTTAAAAACCATCCCAAGTTTTTATCGTATTTAGAGAACAGAAGCACACTTAAATATTACGCAAAAGCAAATATTGGAAGTAGACCAAGCAAAAGAGGAACATCAGATAAATTAATTTTTTCTGATTTACGTGCCATTCCTTTTGTTGGTAGTTGGAGTCAGCTAAAACAAAACGTGCCCGGTTTTTATGGTTTAGGAACTGCTATAGAACATTTTGAAAAGCAAGGCAAACTAAAAGAAGTTAAACAGCTTTACCAGCGATCACTTTTTTTTAGAACATTGGTACAAAATAGTATGATGAGTTTAACAAAATCCTTTTTTGAGTTAACTGCTTACATGAAAGAAGACAAAGAATATGGAGCCTTTTGGCAATTAATTTATAACGAGCATTTAAAAACCAAAAGGTTATTACTAACTGTTTCCGGCTACAAAGAGCTAATGGAAGATGCCAAAGCAATGAAAGCTTCTATTGCCGTAAGAGAAAAAATTGTATTACCTTTATTAACCATTCAGCAGCATGCGTTGCTAACCATTCAAGAGTTAAATAAAAACAAAAAACAAAACGCTAAATTAATTAGGGTTTACGAGAAAATGGTTACACGTTCATTATTTGGTAATATTAATGCAAGTAGAAATTCAGCTTAATTATGAAATCATCGCATTTGTTAGATAACGAGTATCATCCGTATTACCATCCGTACATTTCTCAACTGGGAGATGTTGAATTGTTACCCGAATTGCAAAATACCTTGGCAAAATTCAGCACTTTCTTAACTACCGTTCCGGACGAAAAGATGCTTTATGCCTATGCTACTAAAAAGTGGACTGTAGCTCAGGTTTTGGTTCATATAATTGATGCAGAGCGCGTGTTTCAGTACAGAGCACTAAGGTTTGCCAGAAGAGATAAAACTAATTTACCGGGGTTTGATGAAAATAAATACGTGCCGGTATCTAATGCTAATTTGCGTTCTAAATCGAGTATTTTAAAAGAGTTTACAGCTGTTAGAAATAGCACTATTGCACTATTTGAAACTTTTTCTGACGAAGATTTAATTGCAATGGGTAGTGCAAATGGCACAAACATGTCTGTAAGAGCGCTTGGGTTTGTTATTTGCGGGCATCAATTACACCACCAGCGCGTTATTGTAGAACGATATTTATAAAAAAAGAGCCTTTTTTTCAAGGCTCTTTTGGTTAATTATTTTACTATCTGATGATTAATCGTCTGTAGAATCTTCAGGAATTTCTATATTATCTACGCCTAAAGAATCATCATTTCCAAAATCGTCATCATCTTCATCAAAATTCTCCATAGTATTGGCTAAACGTGTGCTAACTTTTACCAGGTAAATGGTATCTTCTGCACGCACTTCTACAGCTTCAACTGTTTCGTTGTTTGCGTTTTTAAATTTTATGATATCATCATCACCATATCCATCAGGATACTTTTCAACTAAGAGCGACAAAATCTCATTTGTTAGCTTCTTATAATCTACAATTACACGTTTCATTGTTGTTGAGGCTATTAAGTTGGTTTAAACGAATTTATAAAAAAATGTTAAACAATTTATGTTACATATCTAAAACATAGGCAAATATTAATGGGGCAACTATGGTTGCATCAGATTCTATTATAAATTTTGGTGTATCTATATCTAATTTACCCCACGTAATTTTTTCGTTTGGTACAGCCCCAGAATATGAGCCATAACTTGTTGTTGAATCTGAAATCTGGCAGAAATAGCTCCAAAACGGCACATCGGTCATTTCTAAATCTTGGTAAAGCATTGGCACTACGCAAATAGGAAAATCTCCTGCAATACCACCACCAATTTGAAAGAACCCAATTCCGTTATCGCAATTGTTTTTATACCAATCTGCTAAATATGTCATGTACTCAATACCACTTTTCATGGTACTTGCTTTAAGCTCTCCTTTAATTACGTATGATGCAAAAATATTTCCTAATGTGCTGTCTTCCCAACCTGGCACTACAATTGGTAAGTTCTTTTGTGCTGCAGCATACATCCATGAGTCTTTAATATCTATCTCGTAATATTCTTCTAGAACTCCTGACAATAAGAGTTTATATAAAAACTCATGCGGAAAATAACGCTCTCCATTATTTTCAGCATCTTTCCAGATTTTAAAGATGTGTTTTTGAATACGTCTAAAGGCTTCTTCTTCCGGAATACAAGTGTCTGTAACTCTGTTAAGACCTTTCTCTAATAAATCCCATTCTTCTTGTGGAGTCAAGTCTCTGTAATTTGGAATTCTCTTGTAATGGTTGTGCGCCACCAAATTCATTACATCTTCTTCTAAATTCGCTCCGGTACAAGAAATAATGTGTACTTTATCTTGTCTAATCATTTCGGCAAAAATTTTACCAAGCTCTGCAGTACTCATAGCGCCGGCAAGAGTTACCATCATTTTTGCATCATTATTAAGCTGATCTTCATACGCCTTTGCTGCATCTACTAAAGAAGCCGCATTAAAGTGTAAGTAGTATTTTTTAATAAAGTTTGAAATTGGACCTTTAGTCGTTTTCGTCATCGTCGTATTTTTTTTGATTAGCGTATTTAAACTTGTAAGCTAGCATTTTGTAATAAAGTTTAGCTGCCAGAAAATCTGATGATTTTTCTTTTTCATTCGGGCAAAGCTCTACAATATCAAAACCTACAACGTTTTTCTTTTTAAAGATAAGCTTTAAATATGAAAGTGTCTCGTACCAAAGTAAACCTCCAGGCTCTGGTGTTCCGGTTGCAGGAAGTATGGACGGATCAAAAGCATCTAAATCTATTGTAATAAATACATTCTCTGTCATTTGATGCAGAGAATCTTCCATCCAATCATCGTCATTCACCATATCGTGAGCAAAATATACTTGAGTTTCATCCATGTGTTCAAGTTCAGAAACATCCATACTTCTAATTCCTACTTGAATTAAGTTGGTTGTTTTGCTTGCTTCGTAAACAGCACATGCATGATTGCATTGACTGCCTTCGTATTCCGGACGTAAATCTGCATGGGCATCCAGTTGTACTACCGTTAAATTATCAAAACACTCATTAAATGCTCTAATGGAACCTATAGAAATTGAATGTTCTCCACCAAAAAGCGTAACAAATTTTCCTTGTTTAATATAGTTTTTAGTGATTTTATGCACAGCTTCTACCATTTTTTCAGGGCTGCTGTTTTCTGAAATAGCAGGAGCTAAATAAACTCCTTTTTTGTAAGGTTCAGATTTAGTTTCTATGTCATAAAGCTCCATGTTTTCTGAAGCATGTAAAAACGCTTCAGGTCCTTTATCTGCACCTTTTTGCCATGTGCTCGTGCCATCGTATGGTACTGGTATTAAAACCACTGTAGCATCATCTAAGCGGGCGTATTTTTCTGGTATTCCCGCGTACGTTTTTTTAGTCATTGTATCCTAATATTTTTAAAAAGTCGTTAGCTGTTTGTTGTTCTGCAAAAACAGAAGTTTCTATTTCACCATTATCATTCTTTGTAATAAGAATATGTTTTGGTGCAGGGATCAAGCAGTGTTGCAAACCTCCATAACCCCCTATGGTTTCTTGGTATGCTCCTGTATTAAAAAAGCCTATATAAAGCGGTTTATTTTTATTGAATTTAGGCAAATAAATTGCGTTTACGTGTTGTTCGCTATTATAGTAATCATCGCTATCGCAAGTTAAACCACCCAGTAAAACACGCTCGTACTCATCGTTCCAACGGTTTAATGGTAAAATAATAAAACGCTTGTTAATAGCCCAGCTATCCGGTAATGTGGTAATAAACGATGAGTTAATCATGTTCCATTTTTCTCTATCGTTCTGTTGTTTTTGATATAAAACTTGATAGATTGCACCACCACTTTCACCTACGGTAAAGCTTCCAAATTCTGTAAATATATGGGGTACAGGCACATTAGCTTCATCGCAAGTAATTTTAATTTGGTTTACAATCTCATCAATCATATACTCATAATCATAATCAAAAGCTAATGAGTTTTTTATTGGAAATCCTCCACCAATATTTAAACTGTCTAGTGTAGGGCAAACTTTTTTTAACTGTACATAAACCTTAAGGCATTTGGTAAGCTCATTCCAGTAATAAGCGGTATCACGAATGCCTGTATTAATAAAAAAGTGAAGCATTTTAAGTGATACCTTGCTATTGTCTTTAATTTCTTTATTATAAAAAGGAACAATGTTTTTATAGCCAATACCTAAACGGCTTGTGTAGAACTCAAATTTAGGTTCTTCTTCAGAGGCAATTCTAATTCCAATATTAAACTTGGTGTTAATTGCATCGCTTAAAAGGTTAAGCTCTTCAAAATTATCTATTATTGGAATACACTTATTATGGCCTGAGTTAATTAATGCTGCAATGTTTTCTATGTATTTATCGCGCTTAAAACCATTACATAATACATAGTTGTTTTTGGTTAATTTTCCTTTTTTTAACAGCGTATTTACAATATCAATATCAAAAGCAGAAGACGTTTCTATATGAATATCATTTTTTAGCGCCTCGTTAAGTACATACTCAAAATGAGAGCTTTTTGTACAGTAACAATAGTTGTAGCTGGCGCTATAATTATTTTTTTGCATGGCATTTTTAAACCACAGCTTTGCCCTATTTATATTTTCAGATATTTTTGGTAAATAGGTAAACTTAAGTGGTGAGCCGTATTGTTCTACCAATTTCATGAGATCAATATCATGAAACTGTAAAGTATTGTCTTTGTTTAGCTTAAATTCTTCTTGCGGAAAATAAAAAGTTTGGTCTATTAAATCTATATATTTAGTTTTCATTATTGCTTTTTAGTGTTAATAAATTTGTTTAACAAAAGTGTTTAAAAGCAATAAAAACTAAATACGCAAAAGCTGAAAAAGAATGCACAGCATCAACAAAAATGATGCTACATTAGTGTTGTTATAAGTGTTGGAAGTTAGCTTTAAAAGCCGGTTATTCAATCTTAGAACTGCATAAGAAACAACCTTCCATTTTTTCTTATGCCCGGCATTATAAACAAATATCATTCGTTCAGCCAATGCGGGTGCAAAAGTGTATAAAAAATTTTATTTACCAAACACTTACCTAACTATTTTTAGCTAAATAATACTCAAAACTTTCTTTTAGCAAAGCTGAGGGAACATTTTGGTCTATAACCGGCTCGCCAATATTTTTTAAAAGTACAAAGTTTATATTGTTTTTAGTGTTTTTCTTATCGAATTTTAAATACGATAACACTTTGTCTATTTGCTGGTTAGAGAATTCTATTTTCTCAAAATAAGTTAAAATGTAATTAGTTAAAGTTTCTAAATGATGCTCGCTAAGACCAAGCTTTTTATGCGATAAATATGCCTCTAAAATCATCCCTATTGCAATAGCTTCACCATGTAATAATGGTTTTGTATGTGATAAAAAAACAGATTCTATAGCATGACCTAAGGTATGCCCAAAATTTAAAACTTTACGCAAACCGGCTTCTTTAGGGTCTTTTAAAACAATGTTGTTTTTTATAGCAACCGAGGTGTATACTAATTCCTCTAAATTATTTGTAGTTAACTTGTTTAAATCTAAAAGTTGTTGCCAATAAGATTTATCTTGTATAAGCGCATGTTTAATCATTTCGGCAAATCCGCTTCTCATTTGATTTGCAGGGAGCGTGGTAAGAAAATCAACATCAATAATCACCAACTCCGGATTAACAAATAATCCGATTTGGTTTTTTACAACCCCTAAATCAATTCCTGTTTTACCTCCAACCGATGCATCTACCATACTAAGTAGTGTAGTAGGTACATTAATAAATTTTATTCCTCTTTTATAGGTGGCTGCAATAAAACCGCCCATATCTGTAACAACACCACCTCCTAAATTAATAAGCAGTGTATTTCTGTCTAAATTTAAATCGGTTAAAGCACCCCAAACACCTGTGCAAGTATCTATGTTTTTATGGTGTTCCCCCGGCTCAATTTCTATTACTTCTAATAGCGATTGTGGTAATTTAGATTTTGCCAAAAATGTTGGCAAGCAAAATTCGTGCGTATTACCATCTACCAGGATAATTATTTTAGAGTATTGTTCGGCTTCAATTAATTGCAAAAGCTCGTTATACGCTTTATCTCCAAATGAAACTGAGTAATTTTCTGCCTGTATTGATTTCATAATCTTAACAAAGCAACAAAATTAGTGAGATTTAAATAATAAAATTAAAAACCAGAAGTATATTTGCCGTTGTAATTAATGCATTGGTACATGGAAAAAATTTTTGACAATACAGAGACTGCATTTGCCTTAAAATCTGATGCCGAACTGGAAAGAGCCTATTTTTTATTTAAACTTATTGCTAGCGAACCTTTAGTGAAAATTGGTACAGCTGTTACAAACTTTGCTATAAAAACGCATCTTCCGGTAGAAAAACTTATAAAAATTACTGTTTTTGATCATTTTTGTGGAGGCGTTACTGAAAAAGATTGCATGCCGGTTATAGATAAAATGTTTGAAAAGGGTGTGAGTTCTGTGTTAGATTACTCTGTTGAAGGAAAAGAAACCGAAGAACAATTTGATTTTGCATTACAGAAAACTCTAGAAATCTTAGACTTTGTAAAAGAAAAAGAAGCCATCCCATTTGCAGTTTTTAAGCCCACAGGCTTTGGTAGATTTAATTTGTATGTAAAAGTTGGAGCAGGAGAGAAGCTAACTAAAAAGGAGCAAGAAGAATGGCAAAGAGTTATAGAAAGGTTTGATAAGGCTTGCAAAAAAGCACACGATTTAAATGTTGGATTATTAATAGATGCTGAAGAAAGCTGGATGCAAGATGCTGCCGATGAATTAGTTACAGAAATGATGAAAAAGTACAATAAAGAGCGTGCTATAGTTTATAACACGTTACAAATGTACAGGTGGGATAGGTTAGAGTATTTAAAAAAAATGCACCAGCAAGCCAAAAAAGAAGGGTTTAAAATTGGGGTAAAGCTGGTTAGGGGTGCTTATATGGAAAAAGAAAATGAGCGAGCCGAAGAAAATGGGTATCCAACACCAATTTGCGAATCTAAAGAAGCTACCGATACCAATTTTAATGATGCCGTAAACTATATTTTTGAAAACTTAGAAGACATTTGGCTTTTTGCAGGTACACATAATGAGTATAGCTCTTATTTAATAATGGAACATATTCAACAAAAAGGAATAGCAAAAAACGATCACAGGGTTTGGTTTGGGCAATTATACGGAATGAGTGACCATATAAGCTTTAACCTTGCAAAACATGGTTTTAATGTAGCTAAATATGTGCCGTTTGGTCCCGTACGTGATGTAATGCCTTACTTAATTAGAAGGGCAGAAGAGAATACCTCTGTTGCCGGACAAACCACCCGCGAACTATCATTGTTAAAAACAGAAAAAAAACGAAGAAACTTATAATTATTCTATAGAGAGGGTTTTAACAATAGCCCTCTCTGTACAGTTTTCTACAGTGATAAGTACCGGTTTATTTTCTAAAACAGAATTAATCACATAAACTTTACAAGAGTCTCTTTTTACATCGCTTTTAGAAAAATCTACTTCTCCTTGTTTTAATATAGTAGATATTAACACGCTATCTATCGCAATATTTTTGTTTTTAAATTTGTTTATAATGTCGGGGCTGATATCTAAAGGTTTAGTAGTGATATTTTTAATTACGCGGGCATTTGGGAAATAGCTGCAAGAAGCTTTCTTTCCGCTAAGAAAAAAAGACAAAATAACTAGCCCAATAGCAAAACCACCCAGATAAAAACCAAGACGTCGTAAAAAATTTGTGTTCATTTAAAAAATAAGAAAATTAATATCGCTATACGAAAGATCAAACCAGTCTGCAACCGATTTATTTGTTAAAATTCCGTGGTAAAAATACAAACCATTACGTAAACCACGATCAAAACGAAGCGAATTTTCTATTCCGCCATCTTCCCCAATTTTTAGTAAAATAGGAGTGCAAATATTACTTATAGAAATAGATGCTGTTCTTGAATAACGAGAAGGAATATTGGGTACACAGTAGTGAATTACTCCATGTTTGGTGAATGTAGGATCTTTATGAGATGTTACTTCGCTTGTTTCAAAACACCCTCCCATGTCTATACTAACATCTATAATTACAGCACCTTTTTTCATGTTCTGTACCATAGACTCAGAGACAACGATTGGTGCTCTGTTTTTACCTCTTACTGCCCCAATGGCTACATCGCATCTACGCAACGCTTTTAATACATTTTTAGGTTGTAGGGTAGAAGTATATAATGTTCTGCCAAGGTTTGTTTGAATGCTACGCAACCTTGTAATAGAGTTATCAAAAACTTTAACGTTGGCGCCTAGCCCCATTGCTGCTCTGGCAGCAAACTCTCCAACAGTTCCTGCACCGATAACAACCACCTCAATAGGAGGTACCCCGCTAATATTTCCGAACATGAGGCCATTACCGGTTTTTGAATGCGTAAGTAATTCTGCAGCAATTAGCACAGAAGCAGTGCCTGCAATTTCGCTTAATGATCGTACTGCCGGATACGTACCGTCGTCATCTCTAATAAACTCAAAAGCCAAAGCCGTTAATCTTTTTTTAGCCATGGCTTCAAAGTATTTTTTGGTTTGTGTTTTAATTTGAAGCGCAGATATAATGGTTGTTTGAGGATTAACATATTCTAACTCCTCTAAAGTAGGGGGTTCAACCTTTAGAATTATAGGACACGAAAATACTTTTTTGGTGTCGTGAGTAACTTCTCCGCCAGCTTCGGTATATTCTTTATCAGAAAAATTAGCTCCTTTTCCGGCACCAGATTCAATTAAAACCCTATGCCCGTGTGCAACTAAAGCATGAACGGCATCAGGTGTTAAACAAACACGTTTTTCTTGATGTAAAATTTCTTTAGGAATACCAATAAAAAGTTCTCCTTTTTGTTTGAGAACCTCTAAGGTTTCTTCTTGCGGTATAAGTTGTTGCTTGCTGAACGGTGAATTTGGCTGATTCATTTAGTAAAGATACAGAAAGAAACCAAAATTTTAAGCAGAAAATTTATCAATATCGGTATCTTCTGGGTTGTAGTATTTACGTAAAAAAGCTTTGGTTTCGTATTCTTTAATTTCTTTATCTATTTGTTTTAAATCAATACCATTAACATATTTATCAAAAAGTTTTAATCTAATTAAGTACACAAATGGTATTACAAGCATCATAATGGGGATAAGCCAATAAATTTCTACCTCATCAACAAACCTAATGTCATCATTAAAAATGTTTATTAATTGAAACAAATACATTGCCGTAGGTATTAATATAACATGATACCACCAGTGTTTGCAAGTGAAAAACCATATCAGCAACAATAACAGAGGTATTAATTTACCCGTTACTAACCAGGCAACAGTATAAATGTTTTGATAATAGTCACTAGAGTAAGTAAACAAAAAAGTTTCCCAGGTTTTACCCTCAGGGAAACTTTCGTATAAATAAAATAAATAAGGTGTGATAGCTATGCTCAAGGCAATTATACTACCCTTTAGGAGGTACAACGATTTTGTCTTTCCTAATACCTTGTTCGTTTTCGTAAAGCGTGTCTTCATCTGCTAAGCTGTTGGGGCTGCATGAAACAAATAGAGCCGACAATAGTGCAACAGCAGCTACTGCTGAAAAAAATTTTCTTGTTTTCATAATAGTGTTCTCTTTTAAAAGTTTGTAATAAAGTTGTTCTCTATACCAAACTTACTAAAAAAAAACTTACAAGAAAAATGTTTTTTTGTTGTATATTGATCGGATATTATAGCATTTTATCGAAAACTCTCCTATTTACCAACCTTTTCAACGCATTATTTTTCTTTCAGAACACTACTAAAAACTGCTAATTTGCAGGCTTCTTCTGTCTGCATCTATTGTTTTAATGCATATTTGTAACGCATCAACCGGAATAAGATTGTGTATTTTTTCCGGCCACTCGATAAAACACCAATTTTTTTCGATTAAATACTCTTCAAAGCCTATGTCGTAGGCTTCTTCTTCTGAATCTATTCTGTAAAAATCAAAATGATACACGGTTTCTACACCATTTGTATACTCATTAACCAGGCTAAATGTCGGACTTGAAACTTCGTCTTCTACGCCTAATTGCTTCACTAAATGTTTAATAAGGGTTGTTTTACCGGCGCCCATTTCTCCCTTAAAAAGAACAGTTTTAGATTTAGGCTTTGCATATTCTATTATTTGTTGAGCAATATTAGGTAGCTCTTTCTCTGTGTACGTAAGTTCCATACTATACTATTTAGGTTCTAATACCACAAACGGTATAATCATTTCTTCTAAAGAAACTCCTCCGTGCTGGTAGGTGTTTCTATAATAGCTTACATAATGGTTGTAATTGTTTGGGTAAGCAAAAAAATAGTCGCTTTTTGCAAAAATATAAGTGCTGCTCATATTAATTGTAGGCAACCCTATACTTTTTGGTTGTTGTATGTGTATAACTTCTTTATCTTCAAAAGACAAACTCTTTCCTGTTTTATATCTTAAATTTAAGCTTGTTTCTCTGTCTCCAATTACTTTAGATGGGTTTTTAACATTAATTGTACCATGGTCTGTGGTAAGTATTAACTTAAACCCAAGCGCTTGTGCTTGTTGAATTATTTCTAATAAAGGAGAGTTTTTAAACCAACTTTGTGTGAGCGATCTATATGCTTTGTCGTTAGAAGCCAGCTCCTTAACCACTTCCATTTCTGTTTTGGCATGAGAAAGCATATCTACAAAATTGTACACTACAGTAACTAAATCATAAACTTTTTGAGCTCTAAAATTTTCGGCTAATTTTTTGCCTGCCTTAAGACTGGATATTTTATGGTATTGCCAATTAATATCTAATCCTAATCTTCTTATTTGCTCCTTTAAAAACTTATCTTCAAATAAATTCTTACCGCCTTCATCGGTGTCATTTTTCCAAAGATCCGGATGCAGTTTTTCCATATCTGCAGGTGTTAACCCAGAGAAAATTGCATTTCTGGCATATTGTGTAGCCGTTGGCAAAATACTAAAGTAGGCCTCTTCTTTGATTTTTTTAAAGTAGTTAGATACAATGCTTTCAAAGGCCAACCATTGGTCGTATCTTAAATTATCTATAACCACCAACAAAACCGGTTGTTTTGAAGATAATTCTGGCACTATGTATTCTTTAAATAAATTATGAGAAAGTACCGGCCCCTCGGTTTCTTTAAACCACTTTTCGTAGTTTTTTTCTATAAACTTACCAAACTGAATGTTTGCTTCTACTTTTTGTGATTCTAAAATTTCTATTAATCCGGTGTCTTGTATTTCTTCCAACTCTAACTCCCAATACATTAGCTTTTTGTAAAGCTCTACCCAATCTTGGTAGGTGTTTACCATTGCTAAATCCATAGCAATTTTTCTAAACTCTTGTTGGTAGTTAGAAGTAGTTTTCTCGGAAACCAAACGAGAATGGTCTAAGTTTTTTTTAAGCGAAAGGAAAATTTGATTTGGGTTTACAGGTTTTATTAAATAATCGGCAATTTTAGAGCCTATTGCTTCATCCATTATATATTCTTCTTCGCTTTTTGTAATCATTACAACAGGTAGCGACGGTTGCTTTATTTTAATTTCGCTTAAGGTTTCTAAACCACTTAAACCCGGCATGTTTTCATCTAGAAAAACAATATCAAAATTTGTTTTTTCTATCTCGGTTAATGCTTCTTGTCCGCTATTACAGGTTGTAACTTTATAATTTTTTTGCTCTAAAAATAATATATGAGGCTTTAATAAATCTATTTCGTCATCTACCCAAAGTATCTTAATATCATTCATATAAGTATATTTGCTCTGTTAAAATTAGACAGATTTGAAAAAGGTTAACAAACTTAAAATTTTTAATGACCCAATTTACGGATTTATTAGTATTCCTAACGAAGATATTTTTGATCTAATTTCTCATAAGTATTTTCAACGTTTACGAAGAATATCTCAAATGGGATTATCTTATTTGGTATATCCCGGAGCGCATCATACCAGATTTCACCACGCTTTAGGTTGCATGCACTTAATGAAGAAAGCTGTGCAGGTGTTACGCTATAAAGGTGTGGCTATAAATGAAGATGAAGAAAATGCATTGTATTGCGCTATTTTGCTTCACGATATTGGTCACGGACCATTTTCTCATGCCATGGAAAACAGTATAGTAGAAGGTGTTCATCACGAAACAATATCATTATTTTTCATGCGAGAGCTCAATAAGCAATTTAATAGAAAACTCTCGTTAGCCATAGATATTTTTACCGGAAAATACCCCAGAACATTTATGCATCAATTAGTTTCGGGGCAATTAGATATGGACCGGATAGATTATTTAAAGCGCGATACTTTTTACACAGGTGTATCAGAAGGGAATATAAATTCTGAGCGCCTTATAACAATGCTTAATGTGGTTAATGATGAACTTGTAGTTGAAGAAAAAGGAATTTACTCTGTAGAAAAGTTTTTAATTGCAAGGCGCTTGATGTACTGGCAAGTATATTTACACAAAACGGGCCTGGTAGCAGAACAACTTTTAATAAGAATTTTAAAAAGAGCTAAAGAACTTGTAGATAAAGGTATTAGCTTGCCTGCAAGCTCAGCTTTTTCTTTTTTTCTAAATAATAAAATAACGCTTAATAATTTTGATGACAACGTATTAAATTTATTTGCACAGTTAGATGACTACGATATTATTTCGGCACTAAAAGAATGGCAATTTCACGACGATTTTGTTTTGCGCAACTTGTCCGGAATGATTTTAAACAGAGAATTATTAAAAATTAAGTTTAAAAAGAAACCGTTTAAAGCAAAAAAAACAGCCGAGCTAAAAACTGATTTTGCATTAAAAAATAACATAAGCCTTGATGAAGCGTCTTATTTTGTTTTTACGGGTAAAATCGAAAATCAGGCGTATAACATAGAGCATCAAAATATTAATCTACTTACCAATACCGGAAAGATTATAGATGTTGCAAAAGCATCAGATCAACTTAATCTTAAGGCGTTAGCAAAACCGGTAGAAAAATATTACTTGTGCTTTCCTAAAAACAAATAATTAACAGTTTTTTGTTACTTTTGCGAGAATGAAATTTACAGCAAGTCAAATAGCAGGAATATTAGAGGGCGATGTTGTTGGAAACCCGGAGGTTGAAGTATATAAACTAGCAAAAATCGAAGAAGGAGAAGAGGGATCTTTAACCTTTTTAGCCAACCCAAAATATAAGCCCTACATCTATCAAACAAAAGCCTCTGTTACCATTGTTAACAAAGATTTTGAGGCCGAGAGTGAAATTTCTACAACATTAATTAAGGTAGAAGATGCCTACAAATCGTTTTCAAAACTTCTTGAGTATTATAATCAAGTAAAAAACAACAAAGTAGGCGTAGAGCAACCTATTTTTAAAGCAGAAACAGCTGCTTACGGAGAAAATTGCTACATAGGCGCGTTTACGTATTTAGGCGAAAATGTTAGCATTGGTAATAATGTTAAAATTTATCCTAATGTTTACATTGGCGATAATGTTACCATAGGAGATGATGTAGTAATCTTTGCCGGTGCTAAAATTTATTCAGATTGTATAATTGGCAACCATTGTGTAATTCATAGTGGAGCAGTAATAGGAGCAGACGGCTTTGGTTTTGCTCCAAATGAAAACGGAGAATACAGCAAAGTGCCTCAAACCGGAAATGTAATTCTAGAAGATTATGTTGATGTTGGCGCCGGTACAACTATTGATAGAGCTACTTTAGGCTCTACTATTATTAGGAAAGGCGTTAAGTTAGACAACCAAATACAAATTGCTCATAACGTAGAAATTGGTGAAAATACTGTTATAGCTGCTCAAACCGGTATTGCCGGTTCTACCAAAATAGGTAAAAACTGCATGATAGGAGGGCAAGTAGGTATTGTTGGGCATATTACCATTGGAGATCGTGTAAAAGTACAAGCACAATCCGGTATTGCCAGAAACATAAAAGACGATGAAGTTTTACAAGGCACACCGGCATTTGGGTATGGAGATTATAACAAATCATATGTACATTTTAAAAACTTACCTGCTTTAGCCGATAAGATTAATAAGATTGAAAAAAAAATAGATAATAATAATGAGTAACACTGTTGCTAAACAACGCACTATAGCTAAAGACGTTACACTTAAAGGGGTAGGTTTGCATACCGGTCAAGAAGTAACAATGACCTTTAAGCCTGCACCTGTAAACCATGGCTATGCCTTTAAACGAGTAGATTTAGAAGGACAGCCAATTATAGAAGCAGATGCTAATTATGTGGTTAATACTCAAAGAGGCACCAATTTAGAAAAGAAAGGTGTTAAAATTCAAACCTCAGAACATGTTTTAGCTGCTTTAGTAGGTTTAGAAATAGATAATGTTTTAATAGAGTTAGATGCTTCCGAACCTCCTATTATGGATGGTTCTGCCAAAGATTTTGTTGAAGCTTTAGATAAAGTCGGTATAGTAGAACAAGATGCAGACAGAGAAGAATATATTGTAAAAGAGGTAATATCTTATACAGACGAGGCAACCGGTAGTGAAATCACTGTAATACCAGCAGAGGAGTACCAGGTTACCACAATGGTAGACTTTGGCACAAAAGTATTAGGTACCCAAAACGCCACACTTAAAAGGCTTTCTGATTTTAAAACAGAAATAGCAAATGCTCGCACATTTAGTTTTTTACATGAGTTAGAAATGCTTTTAGAGCATGGTCTGATTAAGGGTGGTGATCTAAACAATGCTATTGTTTATGTAGATAAAGAGCTTTCTCCGGAAACTATGAAGAAACTTAAAGTTGCCTTTAAAAAAGACTCTATTGCCGTTAAACCAAACGGAATTTTAGACAACCTTACCCTGCATTATCCTAATGAAGCCGCCAGACATAAATTACTTGATGTCATTGGAGATTTAGCATTAATAGGAACTCGCATAAGAGGTAAAGTAATTGCCAACAAACCGGGGCACTACGTAAATACACAGTTTGCTAAAAAACTTTCTAAAATAATTAAAAACGAGCGCCGTAATAAAGTTCCTGTTTTTGATTTAAACAAGCCTCCATTAATGGATGTAACCGAGATAATGAAGCGGTTACCACACAGACCTCCTTTCTTGTTGGTAGATAAAATTTTAGAACTATCAGACTCGCATGTGGTTGGTGTTAAAAACGTAACCATGAACGAGCCATTTTTTGTTGGCCATTTTCCCGGAGCTCCAGTAATGCCTGGAGTTTTACAGGTAGAAGCTATGGCTCAAACAGGAGGTATTTTAGTGCTTAGCACCGTTCCTGATCCGGAAAACTACCTCACATTCTTTATGAAAATAGATAATGTTAAGTTTAAACAACAAGTACATCCTGGAGACACTCTAATTTTTAAATTAGAATTACTGTCTCCAATCAGAAGAGGTATTTGTCATATGCAGGCATATGCTTACGCCAACGGGAAATTGGCAACCGAAGCAGAATTAATGGCCCAAATAGTAAAAGTTAAAGACTCAAAATAAAGTATGAATCAACCATTAGCATATGTGCACCCCGGTGCAAAAATTGCAAAAAACGTAGTAATAGAACCCTTTACAACCATCCATAACAATGTAGTTATTGGTGAAGGAACCTGGATAGGATCTAACGTAACCATTATGGAAGGTGCCCGCATAGGAAAAAATTGTAACATTTTTCCTGGTGCAGTAATTTCTGCGCCTCCACAAGATTTAAAATATCAAGGAGAAGATACCATAGCTCAAATAGGAGATAATGTTACCATCAGAGAATGCGTAACAATTAATAAAGGTACATCAGATCGCCATAAAACTGTAATTGGTAACAATTGCTTAATTATGGCATACAGCCATATAGCCCATGATTGTATTGTTGGAAACAACTGCATTTTTTCTAATAACAGTACCTTAGCAGGGCATATTACAGTTGGTGATTACGTTGTATTAGCCGGTATGACTGCCGTGCACCAGTTTTGCTCTATTGGTAACCATGCTTTTGTTACCGGTGGTTCTTTGGTTAGAAAAGATGTTCCTCCTTATGTTAAAGCAGCTCGTGAGCCGCTTTCTTATGTAGGTATTAACTCTGTAGGATTGCGCAGAAGAGGTTTCGACACAGAAAAAATCAGAGAAATTCAAAATATTTACAGAATTCTGTATCAAAAAAATTATAATAATAGTCAAGCAATAGAGATTATTGAAGCCGAAATGGAGGCAACTCCCGAACGCGATGAGATATTGCAATTTATTAGAGCTTCACAACGTGGTATAATGAAAGGGTATTTTAGTACAAATTAAAATCATATGGCAACAACATCAGATATCAGAAAAGGATTGTGCATTAGGTACAACAATGACATTTACAAGATTATTGAGTTTTTGCATGTAAAACCCGGTAAAGGTCCTGCTTTTGTTAGAACTAAACTAAAAAGTGTAACAACAGGTAAAGTAATTGATAACACTTTTGCTGCCGGACATAAAATTGATGACGTTCGTGTTGAAAAGCGCTCATATCAGTTTTTATATGCAGAAGGTGACACGTATCATTTTATGAATACAGACGATTATAACCAGATTACACTTCAAAAAGACGCTATAGATACTCCGGAGTTGCTTAAAGAAGGTGAAATCGTTAAAATTTTATTTAACACAGAAGACAGCATGCCACTTTCTTTAGAAATGCCTGCAAGTGTGATTTTAGAAGTTACTCATACAGAGCCCGGAGTAAAAGGTAATACTGCTACAAATGCTACAAAACCGGCAACTGTAGAAACCGGGGCTGTTATAAATGTACCTTTATTTATTAATGAAGGTGATAAAATTAAAGTAGAAACAGAAAAAGGAACTTATCAAGAAAGAGTTAAAGAATAACTTTAACTCTTTTCTTTTAAATAATTACAAAACAACACTCTATAAATGAAATTTACACAGCAACAAACGCTAAAACAAATTGCTGATTTATTAGGTTGCAGTTATGTGGGCGATGACAATTTTCCGGTATTAGGTATGAACGAGATTCATGTTGTTGAACCCGGAGATATCGTTTTTGTTGATCATCCAAAATACTACGATAAAGCGTTACAGTCTGCTGCTACTGTTGTTTTAATTAATAAAGAAGTTGATTGTCCTGAGGGTAAGGCGTTATTAATCTCTGACGATCCTTTTAGAGACTTTAATAAACTTACGCAACATTTTAATCCTTTTACGCCTGCCACTGCTACCATAGCGCCAACTGCTAAAATTGGTAAGAATACAATTATACAACCCGGCTGTTTTATTGGTAATAATGTGGTGATTGGTAATAATTGCATTATTCATCCCAATGTATGTATATATGATAATTGTATAATTGGTAATAATGTAACCATACACGCAGGAACAGTTTTAGGAGCAGATGCCTTTTACTACAAAAACAGACCGGAAGGATTTGATAAATTACTATCCGGCGGAAGAGTAATTATAGAAGATAATGTAGATTTAGGTGCTTTATGTACTATAGATAGAGGTGTAACAGGAGATACTACTATAAAAAAAGGAACCAAAATAGATAATCAAGTTCATGTAGGTCACGATACCGTAATAGGCGAACGTTGCTTAATAGCCTCACAAACCGGTATTGCAGGATGTGTAGTAATAGAAAACCAAGTTACTATTTGGGGACAAGTTGGAATGACCAGTGGTATTACAATTGGCGCTAAGGCTGTTATTTTAGCACAATCCGGCATTAGCAAGTCGTTAGAAGGCAATACAACCTATTTTGGTTATCCTGCAGAAGAAGCCAGAAAAAAATATAAAGAACTCGCCGGAATAAGGCAAATTCCTAACATCATTAAAAAATTAAAACAATCATAAGCAAATTCTGTTTTTATAATAAAAAACAACTGCTATTTTTGCACAACTAAAATAAACACAAACTCATGAGTGTACTTGTCAATAAAGATTCTAAAGTTATAGTTCAAGGTTTTACGGGTAGCGAAGGTACTTTTCATGCCCAGCAAATGATAGAATACGGAACCAATGTAGTAGGTGGTGTAACCCCTGGAAAAGGAGGGCAAGAGCACCTTGGCAAACCTGTTTTTAACACAGTAAAAGATGCTGTAGAAAAAGTTGGAGCAGATACTTCTATAATTTTTGTTCCACCGGCATTTGCTGCCGATGCAATTATGGAAGCTGCCGATGCCGGTATTAAAGTAATTATTACAATTACTGAAGGCATTCCGGTTGCCGATATGATTAAAGCTTACAACTACATTAAAGATAAAGACACTCGTTTAATTGGTCCTAACTGTCCGGGTGTTATTACACCAGGCGAAGCTAAAGTAGGTATTATGCCGGGCTTTGTATTTAAAAAAGGATCTGTGGGTATTGTATCTAAATCCGGTACACTTACTTACGAAGCTGCAGATCAGGTAGTAAGACAAGGTTTAGGAATTACTACAGCCATTGGTATTGGTGGAGATCCAATTATTGGTACTACAACTAAAGAGGCGGTAGAGCTTTTAATGAATGATGATGAAACGGAGTGTATTGTTATGATTGGTGAAATTGGAGGTCAGTTAGAAGCCGATGCTGCAAAATGGATTAAAGAAAACGGAAATAAAAAACCAGTAGTTGGGTTTATTGCCGGAGAGACAGCTCCTAAAGGACGTACTATGGGACACGCAGGAGCTATTGTAGGAGGTGCCGATGATACTGCAGAAGCTAAGAAAAGAATAATGAGAGAATGTGGTATTCACGTAGTAGATTCTCCTGCAGAAATTGGCAAAAAAGTAGCCGAAGTATTGGCCTAATAATTATAATAACAATATAATAAGCCTGCTAATTCAAAGCAGGCTTTTTTAATTTTAATAAAACTATAACTTTTACAACCTTTAAATTTGTTTTAAGGGTTCAACAAATAGTTTATCTTTGGTTTTAGCTAATCAACAAAAAAATCAACGTAGTTTATTATGAAATTATTACTAGGAAAAACAGCCATAATAACTGGAGCAAGTAGAGGAATTGGTAAAGGTATTGCTCAGGTTTTTGCTCAACATGGTGCTAATGTAGCATTTACATACAGCTCTTCTGAAGAAGCTGCTAAAGCATTAGAAGATGAGCTTAGTGGGTTAGGAGTTAAAGCAAAAGCTTATAAAAGTGATGCAGCAAGCTTTCAACAAGCTCAAGAACTTGCAGACAATGTATTAAAAGAATTTGGTAGTATAGATGTTTTAGTAAATAACGCCGGAATTACTAAAGATAACCTTTTAATGCGAATGACTGAAGAAGATTTTGATAAGGTTATTGAGGTAAACCTAAAGTCTGTTTTTAACATGACAAAAGCTGTGCAACGCACAATGCTAAAGCAACGCAAAGGATCTATAATTAATATGAGCTCTGTTGTTGGCGTAAAGGGTAATGCTGGGCAAACTAACTATGCAGCATCTAAAGCGGGTATTATTGGTTTTTCTAAATCGGTTGCTTTAGAGTTAGGATCAAGAAATATTCGTTGTAATGTTATTGCACCAGGATTTATTGAAACTGAGATGACCGCTAAATTAGACGAAGAGACTGTTAAAGGATGGCGTGCTGCAATACCACTAAAACGTGGTGGTACTCCAGAGGATATTGCTAATGCCTGTGTGTTTTTGGCAAGCGATATGAGCGATTATATTACAGGACAAACTTTACATGTAGATGGCGGTATGCTTACGTAAGCGCTAAATTTATATGTATTAATTAAACCAAAATAATTTTGTCTATTCAAACAATACTTTTTATTGTTTTAGCAGCTATCTTATCGCTTATTATAGCTGTTTACCAATATAAAAAGCATATTAAAAGCACGCCAAAATTAGGCGTGCTTTTTACCTTGCTTCGTTTTTTTAGCGTTTTTGCTGTTTTAATTTTACTTATAAACCCAACTATAGAGCAAGTAAGCACATATACTCAAAAACCAAATCTTTTAATTGTTGCAGACAATTCTTCTTCTATAAAGTATGCTAACAACCATACCTTAGTAAATGCTATTGTATCTAAAATAAAAAACAATCAAGAGCTTAATAAAACATTTACAATAACTACGTATGGCTTTGGTACAAACCTAGAGAGTTTAGATAGCCTTACATTCACACAACCGCAAACAAATATTACAAAAACCTTAAAAAGCTTAGATAATATTTATGCTAAAACACCTTCGCCAATAATTTTACTAACAGACGGAAACCAGACTTTTGGAGCAGATTATCAATACATATCACTTTCTAAAAACTTACCTGTGTATCCGGTTGTTATAGGCGACACTTTGCCGTATTTAGATCTTGCTATTAACCAGCTTAACGTTAATAAATATGCTTTTTTAGATAATAAGTTTCCCGTAGAAATTTTTATTAATTATACCGGCAAAAATCCGGTTACTACAAAACTTACCGTTTCTCAAGGCAATACCACGTTATTCTCTAAGCAACTTTCATTTAACGAGCAAGAAAACACTTCTGTAGTTAAAACTTTTTTAGATGCTAAAAGTGTTGGAGTTAAAACCTACACTGTTAATTTGCAAGCGCTGCCTAATGAAAAAAACACTATAAATAATACCAAACAGTTTGCTGTAGAAGTAATTAACGAGAAATCTAATATTCTAATAGTTAGCGACATTATTCATCCGGATTTATCTGCCTTAAAAAAAGCAATAGAAAGCAACAAGCAACGTGAAGTAACTATTAAAAAAACTGCTGAAATATCAGAGTCTCTTAGCAACTATCAATTAGTAATTTTATACCAGCCTACGGCGCGTTTTAACACAGTTTTTAATGAGTTAAAAACCTTAAATAAAAACTACTTTGTTATAACCGGCTCTCAAACAAACTGGCAATTTTTAAATACTATTCAAGATTATTTTACAAAAAAAACTACGTTTCAAACCGAAGAATACGAGCCCTCTATAAACAACCTTTTTTCTGCCTTTATATTGAATGATTTTACGGCTCAAGGTTATCCTCCTCTAGAAGATTCTATGGGAAGTATTGAGTTTTACAGTCAGATACAGCCAATATTTTTTAAAAAGGTAAAAAATGTGACTTTACAAGAACCTCTATTAACTCTTTTTGGAGATGAAAGCACAAAAAACATAGCTCTATTTGGGGAGCATGTCTGGAAATGGCGTATGCAAACTTTTTTAGAAACTAATTCTTTTGAAGATTTTGATGTCTTTTTTGGAAAACTCATTCAATACGCTTCATCTACACAACAAAAAAGCAGGTTAAGTCTTAATTATGAGCCTTTTTACTACGAAAACGCTCCAATAACAATTTCTGCCTCGTACTTTGATGCAAATTATGTTTTTGATAAAAACGCTAAACTTCAAATAACACTTATAAATTCAGAAACAAAAAAGAGCACACAATACCCACTTTTACTTCAAAACAATTCGTATAAGGTAGATGTATCGGGTTTAAACCCGGGCACATATAACTTTACCGTTACGAATGCAGCTAAAAATGTATCGGCTTCAGGTACTTTTTCTGTGTTAGATTTTAAAGTAGAACAACAGTTTTTAAATGCAAACAATACTAAATTACTTGCATTGGCTGCAAATACATCCGGCAACGTTTTTTATCCGAATTCAATAGATAGTTTACTACAACATTTAACAGCACAACCACAATTTACTCCGGTACTAAAAAGCACAAAAAAAACAGTATCTTTAATACAGTGGGAGTATTTACTATATTTTATCGCTATAACACTCGCTGTAGAGTGGTTTTTAAGAAAATATCACGGACTTATTTAACTAAATAATTATAACATTCATGGAACGATTACCTAAATTTTTAGCCCCCGGAATTTTTATTCTAATAGTTTTAATCATTTTGATTGCAAAATCTGCCATTACAGTTGGTTCTGGTGAAGCAGGTGTGCTATACAGAACATTCGGTGGTGGTGTAGTAACAGATGAGCCTCCTTTAGGAGAAGGGTTTCATTTAGTAGCCCCTTGGAACAAAGTTTACATATACGAAGTAAGGCAACAAGAAATTTTTGAACAAATGAATGTGCTTTCTTCTAACGGATTAGATATTAAACTTGATGCTTCTGCTTGGTACCAGCCAAAATACAATGAGCTTGGTAAATTACACAAAGAGAAAAGTGAGCAATATAAAGAACGTGTACTGCTTCCGGCTATTAGAAGTGCTGCCAGAAGCGTAGTTGGGCGTTACACTCCAGAGCAATTATACTCTACAAAGCGTGATGCTATTCAGGCAGAAATATTTGAAGAAACAAAGCGTATTGTAGACGATCAATATATTCAGCTTAATGAGGTACTGGTTAGAGACGTTACTTTACCACCAACTATAAAAGAGGCTATAGAACGCAAATTAAAACAAGAGCAAGAAGCGTTAGAGTATGAATTTCGTTTAGAAAAAGCTAAAAAAGAAGCAGAAAGACAACGTATAGAGGCCCAAGGTAAAGCAGATGCTAACCGAATTTTAAGCGCATCTTTAACAGATAAAATTTTGCAAGACAAAGGAATAGAAGCAACTATTAAATTAGCCGAATCTCCTAATAGTAAAGTTGTAGTTATTGGCTCCGGTAAAGATGGGTTACCAATAATTTTAGGAAACCAGTAAGCATTTATATAATAAATTTGTTTTTTAATTAATCAATGCGTTATATTTGTAAACGCAAAACACAAAAACATGATTTTTAATCAAATACATCATCATCATTTTCATACTTGCACTCAAGCGAGGTGAAGATGTATTTGATATTTTAAAATATAATCAAAACCCGTTTGAGTAAATCAAGCGGGTTTTTTACTTCTTGTTGTATTTATCCCGATTCTTGATTTACTCAAACATCAAAAAACAAAAATTAATAATGAGTAAATTAAAAATAGCTATCCAGAAATCGGGACGTTTACATGATGATTCACTTAAACTACTTAAAGATTGTGGTATTGCCATAGATAACGGTAAAGACCAATTAAAAGCACTATCAGGGAATTTTCCGTTAGAAGTGTTTTACTTGCGTAACGGAGACATCCCAAAATACCTTAAAAGTGGCGTTGTAGATGTTGCTATCATCGGAGAAAATTTATTAATAGAAAAAGGTAACAAAATTACAATTGCTCAAAAGTTAGGGTTCTCTAAATGCAAAGTTTCTATAGCAGTCCCAAAAAACGTAACATACAAAGGGGTTAACTATTTACAGGGAAAACGCATTGCAACATCCTATCCTAACACAGTTAAACAATTTTTACAAAAAAATAACATAGAGGCAAGCATACACTTAATTAATGGCTCTGTAGAAATAGCCCCTAACATAGGGTTGGCTGATGCAATTTGCGACATAGTATCTAGTGGCAGTACGTTATTTAAAAATAATTTAAAAGAGGTAGAAGTGCTTTTTACTTCAGAAGCTGTACTTGCTGTTTCACCAAATATCTCCGAAGAGGCAAGTTCAATTCTTACTAAACTATTATTCAGAATTAAGTCTGTTTTAAATGGCAGACAATCTAGATATGTACTGCTAAATGCACCTAATGAAAAGCTTCAGGATATAATTAAAGTTATTCCAGGAATGAAAAGCCCTACTGTACTGCCATTAGCAGAAAAAGGATGGAGTTCTGTACACTCTGTAATTAGTAAAGATCAGTTTTGGGAAGTAATAGATGAGCTCAAAGCTGCCGGTGCACAAGGTATTTTAGTTTGTCCCATAGAGAAAATGGTTGTGTAACATTAAAATTAATCGTTAAAAATGAAAATTATAAATAATCCGCCAATAGAAACGTGGGAAACCCTATTACAACGTCCTACACAAAATTTTAAAAATATAGAGAGCACTGTTAATCAGGTATTTAGTGAGATTAAAACTAAAGGAGATGAAGCCGTAAAAAAATATACATTGTTTTTTGATGGAGTAAACTTAAATAACTTTAAAGTTACTCAAGAAGAGGTAGAAATTGCTAAAAAGCAGGTTCCCGGAAGCCTTAAAAAAGCTATTAAACAAGCAAAGCAAAATATTGAGAGGTTTCATAAAGCACAAAAACCAGATAAAATAAAGGTAACCACTATGCCCGGTGTAACTTGCTGGCAAGAATACAGAGCCATAGAGCGTGTTGGTTTATACATTCCCGGAGGTTCTGCACCTTTATTCTCGTCGGTAATCATGCTTGCTGTACCGGCTAAAATTGCCGGATGTAAAGAAATTGTACTTTGTACACCACCAAATAAAGAAGGTACGATAAATCCGGCTATTTTGTATGCTGCAGATTTATGCGGAATCAAATCTATTTACAAAATTGGTGGTATTCAGGCAATTGGTGCTTTAACCTTTGGTACAGAATCTATCCCCAAAGTTTACAAAATATTTGGCCCCGGAAACCAATTTGTTACTGTAGCAAAACAGATAGCTACAAAATACAATGTAGCCATTGATATGCCTGCAGGACCAAGCGAAGTAATGGTTGTGGCAGATAGTTCTGCAAAGGCATCGTTTGTAGCAGCCGATTTGTTAAGCCAAGCAGAGCACGGTACCGACAGTCAAGTGGTTTTATTAAGTACAGACAAGGCTTTTATTAATAAAGTAATAATAGAAATTAAAAGTCAGATTGAATTTTTGCCAAGAAAGCCTATAATTAACGAAGCCTTAAAAAACGCAAAGTTTATTTGTGTAGAAGATAATAACAAAGCACTACAAATAATAAATTTCTACGGGCCGGAGCACCTAATAATTGCAACAAAAAACACTTCTTTTTTTGTTGACAATGTAAATAATGCCGGTTCTGTATTTATTGGCAATTTTAGTCCGGAAAGTGCAGGAGATTACGCATCAGGAACAAACCATACATTGCCAACTAATGGTTTTAGCAAAGCATACTCAGGTGTTACTCTACAAAGCTTTTTAAAGAGCATTACTTTTCAAAAATTAACAAAAAACGGATTAAAATCTTTAGCTGAAACTATTACTACAATGGCAACAGCAGAAGGTTTAGAAGCTCACAAAAGAGCAGTTTCTATTAGATTAAAAACTTTTAAAAATGGTTAACATAACAAATCTCATACGAAAAAACATAGCGCTTTTAGAGCCTTATTCATCAGCCAGAGACGAATATAAATCGGGCAAACAAAGCAATTTAATTTTTGTAGATGCTAACGAAAACCCGTTTAACAATGGCGTAAACAGGTATCCGGACCCTCAACAAACAAAACTTAAAAGTTACTTAGCAAAAACTAAAGGTGTAAGTACAGAAAATATATTGTTAGGAAATGGTAGTGATGAAGTTTTAGACTTGCTTATTAGAGCTTTTTGTGAGCCCAATAAAGATAAAATAATTATACTACCCCCAACGTATGGAATGTATGGTGTGTTAGCAAATATTAATAGTGTGTTTGTTACTAAAATACCACTTACAAATAATTTTGAACCCAATGTAAAAGCAATTTTAGATAACTCACAAAACTCTAAAATACTGTTTCTGTGCTCTCCCAACAATCCTACCGGTAATAGTTTTAAAACAGATACCATTCTTAATCTAATTTCAAATTTTAATGGTATTGTTGTTATTGATGAGGCTTATATAGACTTTTCTGAAAATGAAAGCCTTATCGGTTTTATTAATAAATACCCAAATCTAGTTGTAATACAAACGTTATCTAAAGCCCATGGCATGGCAGGTATAAGGCTAGGAGTTTGTTATGCGTCAAACCAAATTATAGCTGTTTTAAATAAAATTAAACCTCCGTATAATATTAATACGCTAACTCAAAATTTTGCACTAAAACAGCTTCAAAATAGTACAGCTATCACACAACAAATCAAGATTATTAAAACAGAAAGGTCTTGGCTTGGCAAGGCATTAAATACAATTTCTTTCATAGAAAAAGTATATCCGTCTCAAGCTAATTTTTTGTTAGTTAAAGTAGATAATGCTAAAAAAAGATACCAGCAACTTCTACAACAAAACATTGTTGTTAGAGACAGAAGTAATGAGGTAAATTGTGATAATTGTTTAAGAATAACAGTTGGAACTCCTGAAGAAAATAAACGCTTACTCACAACATTAAAAAAATTACAATAATGGCTAAAAAGATATTATTTATAGACAGAGACGGCACTTTAATTAAAGAGCCTAAAGATGAGCAAATAGACAGTTTTCAGAAATTAGAATTTTATCCGGGAAGTATTACCTACTTAGGTAAAATTGCCAGAGAATTAGATTTTGAGCTGGTAATGGTTACCAATCAAGATGGTTTAGGAACAGTTTCTTTCCCGGAAAATACATTTTGGCCAGTGCAAAATTTTATAATCACAACTTTTAAAAACGAAGATGTTATTTTTTCTGACATATGTATAGACAATAGTTTTCCCCACGAGAACAAACCTACCAGAAAGCCAAACACAGGTATGCTAACCAAATACTTTGATGGAGCATATAATTTACAAGAATCGTATGTAATAGGAGACAGGCTTACCGATGTTGAATTAGCTAAAAATTTAGGGGCTAAAGCAATATTCGTAAATAATAATACAGCATTAGGCACACAAGAAATTTCGGCCTCAAAGCAAGAATTAAGTTCCTGTATAGCTTTAGAAACACAAAGTTGGAAGGCTATATATAACTTTTTAAAATACAAGAACAGAACAGCAACCATCACCAGAAAAACTAATGAAACCAATATTACAATTTCGGTAAATTTAGATGGTAACGGAAATAGCAAAATTGATACCGGAATTGGCTTTTTTGACCACATGTTAGCGCAAATTGCCAAACACGGACAAATTGATTTAACCATAAAAGTTATTGGAGATTTACATGTTGATGAACACCACACAATAGAAGATACTGCTATAGCTCTTGGCGAAGCAATATCTGCTGCTTTAGGAAGTAAAAAAGGAATAGAACGATATGGTTTTTGCTTGCCCATGGACGATTGTCTAGCCCAAGTTGCAATAGATTTTGGAGGTAGAAATTGGTTAGTTTGGGAAGCAGATTTTAAACGAGAAATGATTGGTAAAATGCCAACCGAAATGTTTATGCATTTTTTTAAATCGTTTTCAGATGCTGCTAAAGCAAACATTAACATTAAAGCAGAAGGCACAAACGAGCACCACAAAATAGAAGCCATTTTTAAAGCATTTGCTAAGGCTATAAAAATGGCTGTAAAGCAAGACCCCAACAAATTAATTCTACCAACAACCAAAGGCTTATTGTAATGAGTGTAGCAATTATAAATTACGGAGCTGGTAATATTAAAAGCCTGGAGTTTGCTTTAAACAGATTAGGTGTAACCCCTGTGGTTACTGCTAATCCTGAAGAAATATTACAGTCAAATTTTGTTATTTTTCCAGGGGTTGGGCATGCAGATTATGCTTTAAAAAAACTTAAAGAAACCGAGTTAGATGTTGTAATCCCAACTTTAACTCAACCTGTTTTAGGAATTTGTTTAGGCATGCAACTTATGTGCAACCATACAGAAGAAAGCAATACCGAGGGATTAAAAATTTTTAATACAAACGTTAAAAAATTCAGTCCGGAGGTAAAGTCGCCTCACATGGGTTGGAATACAATTACTTTTAAAAGTAAAGAGAATCTTTTTAAAAAAATTGCTAATAACAATTATATGTATTTTGTACATAACTACTTCGCAGAGCCCTGTCAGCACACAATTGCAAGTACTAAATATAATGTACTGTATAGTGCAGCGCTGAATAAGAATAATTTTTATGGTGTTCAATTTCATCCTGAAAAAAGTGGCAAAGTAGGCGAACAACTTTTACGTAATTTTTTAAACCTGTAAACAATGCGAATTATTCCTGCTATAGACCTTATTAACGGCAAATGTGTTAGACTTACCAAAGGTGATTTTGCAACACAAAAAATATATAATGAAAATCCGTTAGAGGTTGCCAAACAGTTTGAAGATAATGGTATACAATATCTTCATTTAGTTGATTTAGATGGTGCAAAACAAAAAAGGATTGTTAATTATAATACACTCGAAAAAATAGCTTCAAACACAAAATTAAAAATAGATTTTGGAGGAGGTATTCAATCAAATAACGATATAAGAATTGCTTTTGAGTGTGGTGCACAGCAAATAACCGGAGGTAGTATTGCTGTTAAACAACCTGATATTTTTTTGCAATGGATTTCAACTTATGGAGCCGACAAAATTATTCTGGGGGCAGATGTACATAAAAATAAAATTGCTATTAACGGCTGGCAAGAAGAAAGTAATAAAGAACTAATATCCTTTTTAAAAGATTATTTTTCTAAAGGAGTTAAATATGTAATAACTACAGATATAGCTAAAGACGGGATGCTTTCCGGTCCGAATATAGCACTCTATAAAACCTTAATCGATAAATTTTCTGAGGCAAACGTAATTGCTTCCGGTGGAATCACAACAGTTAATGATTTGTACAAACTCAAAGAAGTTGGTTGTAATGGGGCAATTATTGGTAAAGCCATCTATGAAAATTCTATTACGCTAAAACAATTACAAGACTTTATTTTACAACAATAATGCTAACAAAACGAATTATACCTTGCTTAGATGTTAAAGATAACCGAACGGTTAAAGGCATAAACTTTGAAAATTTACAAGATGCGGGAGACCCAGTAGAGCTTGCCCAAATTTATGCTGAAAACCATGCAGACGAGCTTGTTTTTCTTGACATTTCAGCTACACAAGAAAAACGTAAAACCCTTGCAGAATTAGCACGTAATGTTGCTAAGCAAATTAATATTCCTTTTACCGTTGGTGGAGGCATTAGCTCTGTTAAAGATGTAGCTGTTTTATTAAACAATGGTGCCGATAAGATTTCTGTTAACTCAGCAGCAGTTGCAAACCCTAATCTTATATATGAAATTGCTAAACAATTTGGCTCTCAATGTGTTGTAGTTGCAATAGATGCTAAATTAGTTAATAGTGAGTGGGTTGTATATGTTTCCGGAGGGAAAAAGCCCACAAAATATACACTTTTTAATTGGGCAAAAGAGGTAGAAAATTCCGGCGCCGGCGAAATTTTATTTACCTCAATGAATCACGACGGAACAAAAAACGGATTTGCTAACACCACATTAAATAAATTGTCTAATACCGTTAATATTCCGGTAATTGCTTCCGGTGGTGCCGGAAAAATGCAACACTTTGCAGATGCATTTACAGTAGGTAATGCAGATGCAGCATTAGCTGCCAGTGTATTTCATTACAAAGAAATAGCTATAAAAAAATTAAAACAATACTTAAAGCAACAATCTATTCCGGTTAGACTATAAATTGTAATTATGAAAATAGATTTTTCTAAAAACAACGGATTAATTCCGGCTATCATTCAAGATGCAACAACTAATGTTGTACTAATGTTAGGCTATATGAATGAAGCTGCCTTTAAAAAAACCATTACAACCAATTACGTTACATTCTTTAGCAGAAGTAAACAGCGTCTCTGGACAAAAGGAGAGGAGAGTGGTAACACCTTAAAACTAGTTAGCATAACACCAGATTGTGATAACGACACGCTTTTAGTTAAGGTTATTCCAAACGGGCCAACATGCCATAAAGGAAGCGATACTTGTTGGGGTACAGAAAACAAAGCATCGTACGGGTTTTTATCTCATTTAGAAACCATTATAGAAAATAGAGTTCAACAGAAAAATTTAGAAGACTCATATGTTGCAACTCTTTATAAAAAAGGTATCAATAAAATAGCTCAAAAAGTAGGAGAAGAAGCTATTGAAACAGTAATTGAAGCTAAAGACAATAATTTAAAAGCGTTTTTAAATGAAAGCGCCGATTTACTATTTCACTTATTAATATTACTAAAAGCCAAAGGTGTAACTCTTAATGATGTTGTTAATATTTTAAATCTAAGACATAAAAAATAAATTACATTGTTTACTTTTAAAGTATGTCTAAAAAAACTCAAGAAAAAGCGCCAAAAAAACTAAAGTTTAAGCGTAAAATAGGTAAAGCGCCCGGAACTATTACCTACATGGGTAATAGAGACGACAATGCATACGCACTCACAGTTATAGATTATACAGAAAACGAAATCTCATTTAAACAACTTGCCAATGTTAAAGAAGCTTTAGTTTATAAAGATTCCGGTACTGTATCTTGGATTAACATTTGCGGGTTAAGCAATGTAAAAGAAATAGAAAACATTGGCCATCATTTTAACCTAAACCCATTGTTGTTAGAAGATGCAGTAAACACAAATCAACGTCCTAAAATAGATGAATACGATAATTGTTTGTTTGCTGTATTTAAAATGATGTATTTAAAAGATGATCAAGAAATAGTATCTGAGCATGTAGCTTTGGTTTTGCTGGAAAATACCGTTTTAGTTTTTCAGGAGGTAAACGATGATGTGTTTAATGGAATCAGAAACCGTCTTGAAAATAAATTCGGTAGAATTCGCTCTCGTAAAGCAGATTATTTGTTTTTTGCGCTTATTGATGCAATTATTGATGAATATTTTGTGATTTTAGAAGATATAAGCCAGCAAATAGAAGCACTAGAAAACGAAGTTTATAATCATCCTTCACAAATAACAGCTAACAAAATTCAAACTTTAAAAAAACTAGTGCTCAACATCAGAAAAACCATTTTACCAACTAAAGAACTAATTAATAGGCTTATAAGCTCATCGCATCCATTAATTGCTCAAGATACCAAGCTGTTTTTAAGAGATGCACAAGATCATAGCATTCAGCTGCATGAAAATATTGAACTTTACCGAGAAATGACTATGAACCTTATGGAAGCATACATGACCAACATGAGTAATAAAATGAACGAGGTTATGAAAGTGCTCACCATAATTGCCACTATTTTTATTCCGCTTAGTTTTTTAGCAGGAGTATATGGTATGAATTTTAAGCACATTCCGGAGCTAGAATCTCCTTATGGTTATTACGTGTTTTGGGGTGTTAGTATTTTAATATTTATTGCACTACTTATTTTTTTTAAGCGAAAAAAGTGGTTTTAATTACACCTTAAATAAATTATTATGCAATTAGCACCTGATGTATTTACTTTTTTAAAAAAATTAAAAGAAAACAATAATCGAGATTGGTTTAACGAAAACAAAAAAGAGTTTAAGCAAATAGAAGCTCATGTAAAAGAGTTTTATAATACACTTTATCAAAAACTTTCTGAACATGACAATATAGAGGGAATGAAAATTTTTAGAATTTACAGAGACGTTCGTTTTTCTAAAAATAAAGAACCCTATAAAACACATTTTGGTGGCGCTTTTAGTCGAAAAAGACCAGAATTAAGAGGCGGCTATTATTTGCACATTACTCCCGGCGGAACATTTATAGCTACCGGATTTTGGGAGCCCAATAAAGACGATTTATACAGAATTAGAAAAGAGCTTGAAATAGATGACGCTCCTTTAAGAGCTATTATTAACAACCCTTCATTTAAAACAATTTGGGGAGATTTGGTAGGTGACGAAGTTAAAACTGCGCCTAAAGGTTTTAGCAAAGAGCACCCGGCAATAGATTTAATAAAGAAAAAACAATTTATTTTCACCAAAGAGTTTACAGATAAAGAAGTATTATCTAATAATTTTTTAGATACCGTAAATAGAGCTTTTATAGCGGTAAGGCCTTATTTTGATTATATGAGTGAGGTGCTTACTACCGATTTAAACGGGGTATCTACATTAAAATAAAAAAGCGCTCTACAGAGCGCTTTTAAACTTAAACACTACGCTACAGCCTCTTTTTCTAAAAGTTGAACTTGGTCTTTTAAACGATCTATAACCATGTTCATCATTCGTTTGTTTAATGAAGATGAGTTATCTGTATATTGCAAATATTCTTCAACAGTAAACTGTCCAATAATCATCCCCTTTAAAGAATTTCTAAACTTAATATCACGCTGAATTGCATTCTCTATGTACTGCAATTTTTTTTCTAACGTAAGTGTATAAAAGGTTCCTTTATGTTTTCTTACATAATTTTTAAATGCTTCAACCAACAAATAATTTTGAAGTTTGATAACAGGGCGGAGGGTACTGTTTTGAAAACGTTCATCTAAACTCATGTTACTGTTTAGTGAAGTTTTTAAAACATCTGGCCTAATTTTTAATAGGTTTTGAGATCTATTGCCATTCATAACAGTAAGGTTTGTTTTAAAGTTAGTAATAAACCTACTTGGCTTTAAATGACAGTTTTTTACTTTTTAACGAGGTTATCAACAAAAAAAGCCGGCTTAAAAAACCGACTTTTCTTATGTATTAATTTTTAATTATTCGTTTATAAACTCATCAAATGTTTTTAAAGATAAATCATCTGCCTTAGCTTTCTTTTTAAGCTTTTCAAAAGCTTTTTTAGCATTGTTAAACCTATCTTCTATTAAGCGTAAATTTTCTAACTCGTTAGCCGAAGGTTTATCATAACTATTAGCAATTTTACTATATAGGTTTGCCATTTTTTCTCGTAATTGAGGTTCTGCAGATCCCACATAGTTGTCTCCTGTGGTAATAACTAACGTTTCTTTAAGCTCTTCTAAAGACTTTTTTACTTTTTTATTTGTTGCTTCATTTTCAATAAGCTCGTCTATTTGATAAACAATATAAGCTAGCTCTTGCGTCATATTGTACATTTTCATCGTAGTATCATGCTTAAACTTGCGCTCATCATCTGTTAAACCGGTTCTTTTATCGTAAACTAATTCAAAAGTATGCTCAAAAGTGTCTTTCCCTTTAGTAATAACTGCAGTATATAAGCCTGCCGGTACTCTCGGAGCCGTAAAAGCACCAAAACTAAACGTTTTACCTTTTGCTACTTTTGGTTGCTTAATTGTACCATTCCAGTTAACAATATTAATCCCTTTTGATTTTCCAGGAGGAATTGTTGTTAATGTTTTACCATTAGCATCTTTAATTTCTAATGTCATTTTTCCAAACGTATGCCTTTTTGGAAGAAGGTATTTTACTTTTGGTCCGCGCGAAGGGTTTTCTCCAACAAACTGTGTTTCAGCACCAAAACTCCCTGCAAAACCACTTTCGTCTGATAGTACTGCCGGTTGAGTGTTAAAAAAGTGTAGTTTATTTGAGATTGCCTCTTTGTTTATTTCACGTAGAGGAGAGATATCATCTATTATAATAACTCCTCTACCATGGGTACCCATAACCAAATCGTTTGTGCGCTCTTGTAATGCAATAAAATGTACTGCAACAGGAGGCATATTATTGGTAAATTGGCTCCAGCTTTCTCCACCATCTGCCGTTATGTATAACCCGAATTCGGTTCCTAAAAACAATAAATCTGGGTTTACATAATCTTCTTGTATGTTTCTGGTAGAACCCTTTATGTTATCTTTTGTAAGGTTAGACCATGTTGCGCCAAAATCGGTTGTTTTATATACATATGGGTTCATGTCTCCACTGGTATGCCCATCAAAAACCGCATAAGCAGTACCTTTATCATGCATGCTTGCCTCTATATGATAAACCCAAGTATTAGCCGGTAAATCTGGTATATTGCTCACAGTGTTTGTCCAAGTTTTTCCACCATCTTGGGTAACCTGAACATTTCCATCGTCTGTACCTACCCAAATAATATTTTCGTTTAAAGGAGACTCTGCAATTGTAAAAATGGTGGTATGGTTTTCTGCACCTGAATTATCCATAGATAAGCCTCCGGAATCTTCTTGTTGTTGTTTTGCCGGATCATTGGTGGTTAAATCAGGTGAAATTATCTCCCAAGTATCTCCCATATCTTCAGATTTGTGAACATATTGGCTTCCCATATAAAAACGGTTAGGCTGGTGTTTGCTAATTGCCATAGGAGCATTCCAATTAAACCTAAGTTTTTCATATCCTTTTTGTGGTAATGGTTGAACGGTTTTAACTAATTTATTCTCAACATCATATCGCCAAACGTTATCTGCTCCTTGCATTTCTGAATAGATTATGTTTTTTGTAGGATGACGATACACTCTAAATCCGTCACCACCTCCTATAGAATTCCAATCGGCAGCATTAATACCTCCATTTGATGCAGAAGGACCATACCAAGAACCATTATCTTGTAATCCTCCATAAACATTATAAGGTTCTTCGTTATCTACACTTACATGATAAAACTGAGAAAGTGGCATGTTTTCTACAATTTCCATTGTAGTACCGCCATTCCACGACCTGTAAACGCCTCCATCTGTACCAACATACATGTGGTCTGAATTGTTAATTGCAAAAACAATATCGTGAATATCACTGTGCATATTACCTAAATTTCTGAAGGTTTTACCTCCATCTCTAGATATAGATCCGCTAAGTCCTCCTTTAACAACAACATCGGGGTTTTTAGGATCTACAACTATCCTAGAAAAGTAAAATGGTCTTACGGTAATACCAAAATCGTTGTTTAATTGTTTCCAAGATTTCCCGGCATCATCACTTCTGTAAAGTCCTTTTCTTTCATCTTGTTCTGCTTCAATCACAGTATATAAAACATTTGGGTTTGATGGAGCAACAGCAATAGCCAACCTACCTAAATCACCCTCCGGAAAACCATTATGAATTTTATTCCAAGTAGCACCACCATCCTCAGATTTGTATAATGCGCTACTGTCACCACCCGATGCAAAAGACCAAGCCGTTCGCCTAAACTCCCACATAGATGCGTATAAAACATTAGGATTAGTAGGGTCCATGGCTAAATCTGCACAACCGGTTTTAGGGTTATCATACAATATTCTTTGCCAGGTTTTCCCGCCATCTGTAGTTTTATATACACCTCGTTCTTCGCTATCAGACCAAAGCGCTCCTAAAACTCCCACATAAATTTCTTGTGGGTTGTTTGGGTTTACTATAATATTGGCAATGCGTTCTGAGTTTTCAAAACCAATTTTAGTCCAGGTTGCACCACCATCATTGGATTTATACAATCCGTCTCCGTACGATACACTGTTCCTAGTCCAAGTTTCGCCAGTACCAACATACACTACATTATCAGGATCTGAAGGATCTACAGCTACTGCACCGATAGATTGGCAGTGTTTATCAAAAATAGGGTTAAACGTAGCACCGGCATCATTAGATTTCCAAACGCCTCCTCCGGCACTTCCGGCATAAATAATGCGTGGGTTTGTAGGGTGGGTTTCCATATCGTTAATTCTTCCACTCATTAGTGCAGGACCAATATGGCGAGCTCTTAAATCTCCAAAATAGTTACCTATAGGTATAGTACTATTATTATCTTGCGCAAAAGCACCTAAAGGAAATAATGTGGCGCTTAGCACATAAAAAATAAGTTTTCTCATAAGTATTTGATTGATTATAAAATTAAAAAACTCACAATTTTGCTAATTGTGAGGTTTTTTTGGTTTAGTTTTTTTCGCCCTCTTTAGTGGTAGCTTCTTCCGGAAACTTAAACTCACTTGGGTCTACTTCCGGATTTAATTCTATAGAATCCATTGTTATGGGCTGACCGGGCTGTCCTTTAATTCCTTGAGTAAGGGTATGAGGAAAATAAATACCGCCTATATCTCTGTAATCAGAGTAAGTTACAACAGATGTCATTCCTTTAGCCTGCCCTTGTCTAATAACGCTTTCTACAGCAATTGGCACAAAGTTTTCTGTATCAAAAAAGTAGTAAGATATATTGTCTTCTTGATTACCATCAACCGTAATAGGTTCTCTAACTAATTTAATTTTAAATGTCTCGGTACCGTCTACTTCTTCAGTACCCATTAACTCTACAGTATATCCTTTTTCTTTATAATCTATAAAAGGATCTGGAAAATCGTTAATTTCTAATTTAAAATTGTCGGTAGTTTCTTGGTCACTCTTTTCGGCTTTCATATTCATAAAATTTGTGCTCCAAAGTGTTTCTCCATCAAAAACACCTTGCTTAAATGTCTTGCCTTGAAAAGATATAACGGTCATTTGCTTACCGTCTTTAAACTGGTATATTTCTATAGGAATTTCCATTCCGCCTTGGTTAACTTTTGCCGACATTTTTAAGCCTTCAATTTTTTTCCAGTTATCAATACCTCCAGTATTCTCAAAATAATTAGCAATAATCTCATCGGCCGTTTGAGCTGATACCGACAATGAAAAAACTGCAACAAATGCAGTTAATAGAATTTTAATAGTCTTCATGATGTAATTAAATAAATAAAAGTTATAAGTAATATGTCTGTTATAGCAGGTTTGTGTTACACTTTTTTATTATTATTTTAGGAATTTACAAAAATTGTGTGAGGCATCCGTGTTAAATATCTAATTTTTAATGTTTTAACTTTAATTTATGAAGTTTGGTAAAGTTGATAATCCTGAATTGATTGATTTTTCATTACCTGAAGATCATCCTGATACGAAAACTATTTTAAATAAAACTAAAACCGGCAGCCCACTATCTGTTTATGTAGGATGTGCTAAATGGAATAGGCAAGATTTAAAAAAGTTTTATCCAAGAGGAACAAAAGATGAATTAGCGTATTATGCCTCACAGTTTAATAGTATAGAACTAAACGCAACATTTTACAGGATTTTCCCTGCAGAGCAGTTTTCTAAATGGCGTGATAAAGTTCCTGATGGGTTTAAATTCTTTCCTAAGCTAAACCAAGAGATTAGCCATTGGAAACGTTTAAATGAAGTTACAGATGTGCTTAATCATTATTTAGATAATGCTTCTAATTTAGGTGATAAATTAGGAACTATTTTTTTACAAATGCACAATAACTTTAGCCCTAAAGATTTTAACAGGGTACAACATTTTATAGAAAACTGGCCAAAACCTTTTTCGTTAGCTGTAGAATTTAGGCATACAGACTGGTTTACTGACAAAAAAGTAGCCGATGAGCTTCACCATTTATTAAGCGCAAATAATGTTGCGCATATATTGGTAGATACTGCCGGAAGAAGAGATATGCTCCATATGCGTTTAACTAATAACGAAGCTTTTGTTAGATACGTAGGTGCTAATATTGAAAGTGATTATAGTAGGTTAGACGATTGGGTTGAACGTTTAGCTAACTGGGTTGATGAAGGGTTGGAGAACATTCATTTTTTTGTGCATCAAAATTTAGAGAAAGCTTCGCCATACTTGTCGGCTCATTTTATCAAAAGACTAAACGAAAAATTGCAAACAAGGCTAACACTGCCAAGTTTACCTGAACAAGAAACATTATTTTAATGGGTAATTAGGTATATTTTTACCTAAATAAATATTTCTGGTAGCGATTAGAATACCGTTTTTATTTTGTGGTGTAACCAGTCCGGTGCCTCCTCTTGGTTTTTTTCTGTTGGCAACTCCTTTTGGTAAATTAGGATCGTCTGTGAACATTATATCGTCTATATAATATTCGTTTATATTAGGTTCTTTTACAACCATATGAATATGTTGTGGTACAGTAGAGTTTGGATACGATGCAGGTTTGCAAGTATAAAAACTATATTCACCTTTATTATTAGTTTTTAACCAAGTTCTTAAATAACCGTGCCTGCGTTCCCATCCTTTAGAGCTTGTAGTAGTTGGATAGATTCCTTTTTCATTGGTATGATAGGCATAAATTATAATGTTTTTTGCAGGAGTAACCCCATCTGCAGCATATACAATCCCTTTTATTTTAATTTTAGTTGTGGCTTGGTTAAATTCAGGGAGTGTATCAGAAGCTAATGTAGGTTTAGATTTATACTCTAAAACAGCTTCACAACCTTCGCAAGGTCCCCCAACTATATTGTTAGAAGAACTGTCTTGAGATTGCATACAAGAAACTGCAAGTACAATGCTTAAAAGTAAGCAAAACTGCTTTTTCATGAGATTAATATTAAAAAATTACTACCCTTCTTTACAGATAAAAAATTATGGTAGTAATTAACATTACAAAATAAATTAATACCCTTTCCATAATAACTTTATTGATTAAGCTTTAATAAAAATACAGGCTTACTTTAAACTAAATCGGTTGTTTTTGAAAAGTTTAGAAAAACATTAACATAATTATTACATTTAAACTCTTGTTATGTTAAATAAAAACCAAAAATATGCGCTTTCATACCAGAAAATGGGTAAAACCTGAAGACTTAAATCCTAACGGAACTTTATTTGGAGGAAGATTATTAGCTTGGATAGACGAGGAGGCTGCTTTATACACCAATATTCAGTTAGAAAACCAACGTGTTGTTACAAAATACATGTCTGAAATAAATTTTATGAGTTCTGCCAAGCAAGGAGATATTGTAGAGATTGGTATTGAGGCCGTTAAATTTGGTACGACTTCTCTGGTTTTAAAAGCCGAAGTAAGAAATAAAATGACACGAGAAACCATAATTACGGTAGATAATATAATTATGGTGAATTTAGATGAAAACGGCCGCCCAACTCCTCATGGCAAAACTAAAGTTGAGTTTGTGAGTGAGCGTTTAAAAAAGCGCTCTTAGCTATTACTTAATAAAAACTTCTGTAAATCGGCTGTTGTTGGATGTTCGTACAGTTCTAAATCAAAATAAGGTACTGCAGCAATAAGGTGCTCAAAAATATCGGCCATAATATGCTCATAATTTACCCAACGTTTATCTGAAGAAAAGGCATAAATTTCTAACGGAATTCCCTCTGGCGTTGGTGCTAAATGTCTAGCCATTATAATCATATCTTTATTAATGGCAGGGTGGGAGTGCAGGTATAAATCACAATATTTTCTGAACACGCCTAAATTAGTTTGGTTTCTGCCATTAACAATAACCTCTTTGTTAAATCCGTGTTTTTGGTTGTACTCGTCTATATCTTTTTGACGGTGTACTATATAATCTGCCAGCATTTTTATTTTAGAAAAACGCTCTAAATCTTCTTTCGTTAAAAACCTAACACTATTTTGTTTAATTAATAAGGTTCGTTTAATACGTCTGCCGGCACTTTCTTCCATTCCGCGCCAGTTTTTAAACGAATCTGAAATTAAAGAATAGGTTGGAATAGTGGTAATGGTGTTATCAAAGTTCTGAACCTTAACAGTAGTTAAGTTAATCTCTATTACAGTACCATCAGCTCCATATTTTTCTTGGGTAATCCAGTCTCCAATTCTTACCATATCATTTACAGAAACCTGAATACTGGTTACAAACCCTAAAATACTATCTTTAAAAACTAACAGTATTATTGCCGATGCAGCACCGAGTGTAGTTATAAATTTTAAAATATCTTGACCTGTAATTTCAGAGAATATAAAAATAGCGCCCAAAAACCAAAAGAACATAATAACTACTTGAGCGTAGCTATCTAGTGGTTTATCTTTAAACGCCGGGTTTTCTTTTAGGTAGTTTTTGGTGGTTTTTACAATGCTTCTAAACACCCAAACCACTAAAATTACTAAGTAAACATCGGTTATTTCTAAAACAATGGTTTTCCACTTACTAAAATCGTTTAGTAAATAGGGTATTAACTCTCTAAATATTACAAAAGGTACAATATGAGCTATATACTTTGGGAAGTTACTTTTTACTAAAAAATCATCATAAGTAGTTTTAGTTTTATCAGAAAAAAGACTGAATGCTTTTACTATGATTTTTCTTAGTAAAAAATCTAATAAAACTAATAAAGTAAGAACAATAATAAAGTTAAACAAAAGATTGAAGGCTAGTGCTGTAGATGTTGGCACACCTTTATCGGTTAAAAACAAATAAAACCAATTAAAATATTGTTCCATGGTATCTTTTGCCATTAATATTTTGAGCGCAAAGGTAGTAAACTAGTTTATTAGATTGGTGTTAATAGTGTATTAAAAAAGCGCCCTTTGGGCGCTTTCCTCTAGGCTCTTAAGAGGTCTTTATAGCGGTCTTTATAAACATAAAGCATCACAATATTTAATACAAGTAAAGCTACTCCCATTACAGTGCCTGAAGAATCTAGGGTTAAATGGTATAAAACTGCATTAACTGATACGCTCATTAAAATAACCATCATTAATGCTGCATACTTATTAAGTAATAATGACAGGCCTGCTAAAATTTCTACTACAGCAACTAAAGTCATTGTTTTAGTAGCAGTTAATGCTTCCCAATATCCTAATGCTTCTGCAGGTGGATCAGGGGGTTCTATAAAGCCAAAAATTTTGTTTGATCCAAAAAATAATAGTGCTAAACCAAACACAATTCTTACAATCATACTTACTGTTGAATTCATAATTTTAGAGTTTTAAGTTAGTTATTGTTAGTTATAGTTGTTCTGTTAATGTTTATTCCTTTTCTTTTTGTAATTGCAGTGCCACTTCTTGTGCTTTGTCTAAAACACGCAATAAATTTTCGCCCCAAAGCTTTCTAATTTCTTCTTCTGTATAGCCTCTTTTGACAAGCTCTAAGGTTACATTAAATGTTTCTGATGCATCACTCCAGCCTTCTATACCGCCACCACCGTCAAAATCAGAACTTATTCCTACGTGATCTATTCCTATTAAGTTTACCATGTAATCTATATGATCTACAAAATCACTCACATTAACCTCGGGCGGGAGTTTTTTCATGGTTTTCATTTTTTCTTTTCTGATTTTCATCATCTTCATGTAGTGTTCAAAATATGCTGCTCTTTCATCGATAGGCATTTTCATTATCTCGCTACGTGTTTTCCAGGGTAATCCTAAAGAATCCATTATAGCTTTACCAATTTGTTGCTTAACACTATCTAATTGTTGTGTTTTTTGAGTGTTTAAATAACTCGCAAAAGCTACTGTTTGCACAACTCCTCCGTTCTCTTTTATAAGCAGAAGTTGTTCGTCGGTTAAATTTCTACTATGGTCACAAAGGGCTCGAGCAGAAGAATGCGAAGCTATTAATGGCGCTTTGGTAAGCGCTACCATTTGTTTCATAGCTTCTTCTGAAGGATGAGATACATCTATTAACATGCCTAATTTATTCATTTCGGCTATAGCTTGCTTGCCCAATTCACTTAAACCATTATGTAACCAATCATTATTGGCTTCGCCGGTGTTAGAATCACAAAATTGGCTATGCCCATTATGTGAGAGTGACATATAGCGTGCTCCTAAATCATAAAACTTTTTAATATTAGATAAATCTGTCCCAATAGGATAAGCATTTTCAACGCCAATCATAGCAACTTTTTTTCCGGTAGCTGCTATTCTTTTAACATCGTCTGAAGTGTACGCAAGTTCAATTCTGTCAGGGGCAATTTCTTTACAAAGCTTATGGATTGCTTTAAATTTAGCCATGGCATTTTTATATGCCTTTTCATAACCGGCAGGTGTTAAAGAATCTTGACCCGTATAAACTATAAACCAGGCAACATCCAGTCCACCGGCTTCCATTTTGGGCAATGTAACTTGGGTGTCTAAATCTTGTGTATAGTTTATAGAATCTGTGAAATTTTTAACATTAATATCACAATGGGTATCTATGGTTATTACCCTATCATGAATTTCTTTAGCTTTTGCTATAAGTGCCAAAGAATCTTTTTCTGAAAGTGGTTCTGAGCTTGTTTGTTGTTTTTTGTTGTTACACGAAACTGTAACCAAAGCTATTAATACGAAATAGAGTAGTGGTTTCATTTTTTAATTTGAAGTAAATTAAGACAGCCTGATTATCTCAGGCTGTTTTTAAGTATTTAATTATATTAAGATATCCAGTTTTTAGCAGCAGCCTGCTTAGCATACCAATATAAAAATACGGCAATAATTATAACCATTAAAGGCATTACAACACCTTGAGTTGTGCCAAACACTTCTGAAGCATTTGTCATAAAAAACGAATATGCATTTTGGGCTAATACACCTAATAATGAAATAAGAAACAATTGCTTAGCCCATTTTTTGCGTAACAACAAGGCTACACAGCCTAAAAAGCCTCCAAATACGGCAAAAGCAAAAGCAGCTGTAACCCAAGCCGGAGTACTTTCTATTAACGCCAGTTGTTCTGCTGAATACTCGGCTTTTAACTCATCGGTCATATAAGCCTGACCCAAATAAGCCATTACCCCTAAAATATTCCATAAAAGGGCTAAAACACTAATAATCCAGTAAATAGCTGGCGGTTTGTTTGTTGTAGTCATAATATAAAGTTAGTTTGGTTAATACCCTACAATGTAGTTAGAAAGCTATTAATAAACAAAAGCTTAGATAAAATTCTAGTACGTTAAGTTTTAAACAGCTTATAGTTAATATTATCTAAGTTAGCGTTATTAAAGGCATAGCAAACTGTTGCGTGTTTATTGTTTAAAGTATTACTTTAAGTAAAAAATCTTTACTTGTTAATTTGTGAAACCTTTAACAGTAGTTTTTAGGTAAAATTTGGTACTTTGATAGCTTAATTACAAACTAATGACATTTAAATTACTTCGCTCCTTGCTGTTAGTTGCCTGCATTATAGGAGCCACAACAACTACCAACGCGCAACTCTTTGGTAAGAAAAAAAAGAAAAATCAACCCACCCAAGTAGCTAAAAAGCCCGAAAAACCAAAAAACGGAATTAAGCCTTACAGTAAAGTAATTACTGCCGGAGCCAAGTCTGATAAAGGTTTATTTACTGTTCATGATGTTGATGGTAAATTTTATTATGAAATTCCGGATTCTCTGTTTGATAGAGAAATGCTAATGGTTACCCGAATTGCCAAAACAGCCACTAATATTGGATTTGGTGGTGGTAAAACCAACACACAAGTATTACGATGGGAAAGAAAACCTAAAAAAGTATTGCTTAGAGTGGTTTCGCACCAAGTTGTAGCAGCAGATTCACTTCCGGTGCATGAAGCAGTAGTAAACTCTAATTTTGAGCCTGTTTTATTTACTTTCCCGATTGCAACCATTGGTAAAGATTCATCTACAACAGTTATAGCAATTAATAAGTTGTTTGAAGACGATGTGCTTCCGCTTGGCTTGCCTCAATTTAGAAGAGAACAATATAAAGTAACCACCTTAGATAAAAGCCGATCTTTTATAGAAACACTAAAAAGTTATCCGCTAAACATAGAGTCCAGACATGTTAAAACATACCGTTCTAGAAAACCACCAAGCAATGCAAGTGTAGGTAGTATTAGTATAGAAATGAATAACTCTATGATTTTACTTCCGAAAGAACCCATGAAACGTAGGTATTTTGATGAACGTGTAGGTTGGTTTGCTCGCGGACAAATAGACTATGGTTTAGATGCCCAAGAAAGCAAAACTGTACGTTATTTAGATAGATGGCGATTAGAAGTTAAAGATGAAGATTTAGAGAAATTTAAGCGAGGTGAATTGGTTGAGCCTAAAAAACCAATTGTATATTACATTGATAGAGCAACACCCGAAAAATGGCGTAAGTACATTAAGCAAGGAATAGAAGATTGGCAAGTTGCTTTTGAAGCTGCCGGATTTAAAAATGCTATAATAGCTAAAGATCCTCCTTCTGTTGAAGAAGACCCAGAGTGGTCTCCCGAAGATGTTAGGTACTCAGTGGTACGTTATTTAGCATCTCCCATTCCTAATGCAAACGGTCCGCACGTAAGTGATCCCAGAAGTGGCGAAATTTTAGAATCAGATATTAACTGGTATCATAATGTAATGACCTTACTTAGAAACTGGTTTTTTGTTCAAACAGCAGCTATAAATCCAGAGGCAAGAGGTGTAGCTTTTAAAGATGAAGTAATGGGCAGACTTATTAGATTTGTTTCTGCACACGAAGTTGGGCATACCATTGGATTACCACATAACATGGGAAGCAGTGTTGCGTACCCGGTAGATTCTTTACGATCAGCCAGTTTTACCCAAAAATACGGTACTGCACCATCTATTATGGATTATGCCAGGTTTAATTACGTAGCACAGCCGGAAGATAAAGGTGTTGCATTAATGCCTAATATTGGCGTTTACGATATTCATGCTGTAAAATGGGGATATAGACCAATTTTAGACAAATCTGCAGAAGAAGAAAAACCTATACTTGACTCTTGGATTTTAGCACATGCAAACGACCCAATGTACCGATTTGGAAGACAACAATTTGGTGTTATAGACCCAAGTTCGCAGACAGAAGACTTAGGTGATAATGCTATTAAAGCCAGTGAATATGGTATAGCTAACTTAAAGCGTATTGTACCAAATTTAATAGAATGGACCAAAGAAGACGGTAAAAATTATGCAGATTTAAAAACGCTCTACGGTCAGGTTCTTTCACAGTACAACAGATATATGGGGCATGTTAGCAACAATATTGGTGGTATTTACGAGCACTATAAAACGTACGATCAAGAAGGCGCTGTTTACACACATGTAAATAAGCAACACCAAAAAAATTGCATGAAATTTATACAGAAGCAATTATTTGCTACTCCGGAGTGGTTAATAGACACCGATATTTTTTCTAAAATAGAATATGATGGGAGTGTAGAACGATTAAGAACCATACAAGTTAGAACCTTAAATAATCTTTTAAATTTTGGCAGAATGGCCAGAATTATTGAGAACGAAACTCTTAACGGAAATGAGGCTTATAGTTTAGTTTCTATGATGCGTGATTTAAGAACTGGTATTTTTAGCGAATTACCGGCCGGTAAAAAAATAGATACCTATAGAAGAAACTTACAAAGAGCTTATATTGATAGAATGGCCTATTTAATGACCGAAAACCAAAAGGCCAGTCCGTTTAGGTTTGCTTCTATCACTAAAGTAAATGTAAGCCAATCTGATATTAGAGCTGTAGTAAGGGCAGAACTTAAAAACTTACAAAGAGCTGTAAATTCTGCAATTGGAAGGACATCTCACACAATGAGTAAATATCATTTACAAGACTTAAAAGAACGAATAGACCAAGTTCTTGAACCTTCTTAACAATAAAAGGGGCTGAAAATTCAGCCCCTTTTTTCTTATGAAATTTTAATAGTTTTTGGTGGTTTTTGTCTTGCTTCTTCTTTTTTAGGTAAATGAATACTTAAAATACCATCTTTGTAGTTGGCAGAAATTGCATTGTCATCTACTGTTTCAGGTAATGTAAATGAACGCTTAAATGAAGCATACCCGAATTCTCTTCTAGTATAAGTTACATTATCTTCTTCATTTTCTTCTTTAACCTCTGTAGCAATAGACAATACATGGTTGTCTAAATCTATCTTAAAATCAGACTTTTTTAATCCGGGTACTGCCATTTCTACAAAGTAAGCATCGGCTGTTTCTTTAATGTTAACTTTTGGAAGTGTCATTCCTGTATTAAAGTTAGCCGTAAGTAATGACGGAATCTCTCTTGAAAACCATTCATCAATTAATGATGACCATGAAGGAAAATCTAAAGCATTTGAATTAGAATTTGTCAAACCTCCATTTTTTTTAACAGTTGCTAATGTGCTCATAGTTAAAAAAATTTTTAGTTAGACATTAATTCAAATAACAATGTTACAATCATAATTAGGCAAATTAAATACCAAAACATCATCTTTAAAAAAAGACAACCCTTTTTAAATTTTTATTAAGAAATCAATGAAATTTTTGCAGTTTTCACAATGAATTTGTGTCATTGTTACGGATGACAAAAGTTCAGTTACGGATTTATTTGGGTAGCCATTGTATTAAACAGTTTGGCTTTAGTGTCAAACAACATGTTTTGTACTTGTAAAGCTTTTAGTTTGGCTTCTATTAATTTTACTTCTCTAGAATTAACTAAAAACAATGAGCTTTCACCTATAGAGAACTTTCTTTCTTCGGCTTTTAATAATTGCTCATAATCTAATACAATAGTATTTACAAGTTGATTTTGACGTTTTAGAGAGCTTAACTCTTGTGATACAGCATTGAGCTTGTTTTGTAGTGTTGTTTTTGTAAAAGCAATGGCAAATTCTGTATCTCTGAGTTTTAAGTTTGCTAATTTTAAGTTGGCGCGTTCTTTACGTAAAAATATTGGAAATCTAATGCTCAATCCGCTTTTGTATGCCGATGTACTGAAACTTCTAACAGCTTCTGGGGTTTCGCTAAGAAAATTGTATTCTAAATTAACTTCCGGTAAAAGGTTGTTTAACATTAACCGTTTCTCTATGGTTAAGTTTTTATACTTAAAATCTAGTGTTCTAATTTTCGGGTGCTCATCTACAGAAAAAGTATCTACAGCTATTTCAGACACCTGTAATGTATTATTAATTTGATTTTCAGATACGTTTTCCGGTATAACATTCGGTGCTAACTCTACCGGAACATTATTTTCTAACCATAGATAGTTAGAGACCGCCAGGGTTGCTTTTGTATATGTTATTGTAGCTTTTTCTAAATCAAGCTTTCTGTTGCTTACAGCTATGTAGGCTTCTAAAGTATCTACAGCCGGTTTGTCTCCGTTTTCAAAGCTTTTTTTTACTGCATTAAAACGTATTTGTGCATTTTGTAAAAATGTTGTGTAAACCTGTTTTTCGTTGTAGTGTCTTAACCACTTAAAATATGCTAAAGCAGCTTGGTATAATGTATTGTTAACTGCAAGTTGCTGCTCTGCTTGCATTTGTTTTGTAAATAGTTTTGCTTGTTTTAAAACTGCCATTCTTTGGTTTATAAGCAGTCCTTTTGCAAGCGCTACAGAAACCCCCACACTGTAAAGACCCTCTTCTGGTAAATTTGCCTCGGGGTTTAAAAAAGCACCTTCATTTTCTTCAAAATTGGCTTTTAATTCTACACCATACCATGTAGGAATTTTAAAAGTAGCATTCAGCTTATCAAAATACTCGGTGTCTTTAAATTTTTTACGAGCATAATCTACTTCAAGCTTAGGATCAAACGCACCTCTGGCTTTCATGAGCTTTGCTTGCCCTTCAGACAACTGTAAATTTGCTTGCTTTACTAACGGATGATATGCTTTTACATACCCCATATATTCTGCAAATGGCAGCACGTTTAAATTAGTTTCTTGGGCAAAACTTAAAGCTGGAATAAGTAATACGAATGCGAGTATAAAAGAACGCATAACTTACTTTTTTTGTGTTTGGTTATTTTTAGGAACATAATACTCAGGCGGGAAACCATTTAGTTTTCGCCAGAGCTCGTACCAAATAGGCACATCGTTAAGTAATGCTATAGTTCTTGCTCCAGAACCAACTCTAATAGCCTCAGGCCAAGGATGATCATCCGGATCGGGAGCTAACAAAACTCTATACTTACCGTTATCACTAATAAAATTCTCTATGGCAACAATTTTTGCTCCGTAAGTACCATACGATACGTTGGGCCATCCGCTAAATACAATTGCCGGCCAGCCATCAAACTGTACTCTAACTTTTTCGCCGATATGAATTAAAGGCAAATCAATAGGAGCAATGTAGGTTTCTACGGCCAGTTGATATTTTGCCGGCATAATACCAACTAATTTATCACCTTCTTTAAAGGTCTCTCCAATACCGGATTTTATAGCTTTATTTATGTAACCATCTTGAGGGGCTGTTATGTAGTACAAATTACTTCTAACTTTATAATTGGTGTAGGTATTTTCTAGTTTGGTAACTTGAGCAGAAGCATCAAATTGGTTTGATTGCGCCGTGTACATATCACTTTGTGCTTTAGCAATCTTATCGGCGTATTCAGCTTCTAATCTTGAAAGTTCTACCCTTGCATTTATAACATCGTTTTTAGAAGCCAACAACTTGTTTTCTTGAGCAATAAGTTTTGCTTGTGCTTCTTGGTATTTTAAGCGCATATTTTCTACATCTTTCACAGATTTTATTCCTTCTTCCTGTAGTGTAACTGTACGGTTGTACTGACGCTCAAAAATGGTAGCATTTGTTTTTGCAGCTTCTAAGTCTATGCTATCACTAACAACCTTAAACTTTGCTTGCGCAAGTTTATTCTGAGCTTGCTCTAACTTTAGTTTTTGTTCTTTATTTAAAGCAACTATTTGGCGCTGTAGTGCGTTTACTTTTTCTTTATAAGCATTAACCGATTGGGCTTTAGCTTGAAGCTGACTTTGTGTACGCTCAACCAAATTTGCATCAAAATAATCACTTTTAATTTCAGAAATTCTAATAATAGTATCTCCTTTTTTTACAAAATCTCCTTCTTGTACATACCATTCTTCTATTTTACCGGGTATAGGAGATTGTATGGTTTGGGGTCTTTGACTGGGTAGGAGTGTAGTTACCTGGCCTCTTCCAGCAATGTTTTGTGTCCATGGCAAAAAAAGTATAATAATAATTATGCCTGAAAACACCAGTAGAAATCTGTTAAGTTGCTTGTAGTAACTTTTGTTTAAAACAAGCTTTCCAGACTCATATTTGTGCAAAGAAACGTTCTTCCCAATTGTATTATGAGATATATTTAACATGATTCTTTAATATTATTCTATAGCCCCATTTTTTAGGGTTATAATTGTTTTACTCTTTTGTTTCCAATATGGATTTGAACTTACTACTATCAGGGCCCAAGGGTTTTGCGGGCTTACTAAAAAATCTATAATTTTTTGTGCCTCTTTTTCATTAAATTGACTCAAAGCGTCTTCTAATAATAAAATTTTAGGTTTTTTTACAATAGCACGGGCTAAAACTAATTTTTTAGCAATACTGAATGAAATTTGCTTGCCTTCCGGAAATAATAATGTGCTGAGCCCTTTTGGTTGTTGTTTTAAAAAGGGGAGTAACCCAACCTTATTAAATGCCCAGAGAATCTCTTCATCTGTAATAGATTCATCTCCAAAAGTGATGTTTTCTCGAATAGATCCTTCAAAAGGAGTCTCATCAGCTAAAGATAGTCCTAAATGAGTTCGGTAATAGTTTAAATGAATCCCGGAAAGGGCTATATTATCTACGAGTACAGCTCCTGATGTAGGTTCAATTACTCCAGCAATTAATCGCAATAAGCTTGATTTCCCCGAACCACTCTCACCTTGTATTAAAATTCTACTATCCTTATTTATTTTTAAAGAAATATTATCTAATATTGGCTGAAAACGGTTGGGTACTTGAAATGATATTTTATCTAAAATAACATTAAAACCTTCACTTATTGTTGGTTTTTCTCCTTCTTGGGTTTCTAAATCTTTATCTACAACTTCGCCAATTTTTTCTATTGATGTCAATACATCATAAAAAGATTCTAAAGAAAGAATTAATTTCTCTACAGAAGCAATTACTAAAAGTATAATAATTTCTGCAGCTACAAATTGCCCTATATTCATTTCTTGATTGAGTACTAATGCACCTCCAATAAAAAGTAAGCCTGCTGTAACAATTATCTTAAAACCAATCATTTGTAAAAACTGAAGCATTAAAATTTTAAAATGACTTTCTCTAGCTTTTAAATAATTAGATACTAAATAATCGTTTTTAGTAAGTGCTAATGAAGTTTTACCAGAAAGTTTAAAACTAACAACAGCTCTTGCTATTTCTTGAATCCAGTGGGCTACTTTATACTTATTTCTTGATTCTTCTAAACTTGTTAATAACCCTTTTTCCACAGTAAACTTAAATACTACGTAAATTAAAGTGAGGAGTAAAAAACCAAACACTATAAAAAACGGGTGGTAAAAAGATAACAGTATTAACGCAAATATTATTTGTAAAAGTGCTGCAGGCACATCAACTAAAATTTTAGCTAAAGCTTTCTGTACAATAAGAGTGTCAAAAAATCTATTAGCAAGCTCAGGTGGATAATAATTTCTGAGCTCATGCATCTTTATTTTTGGAAACCTATAACTAAGCTCAAAAGAAGAACGCGTAAATATACGTTGCTGTAAAGATTCTATTATTCTAAGCTGCATTAACTGTAGTGCTCCAGAAAAACCTACCCCTACAGTGACTAATATTACTAAAACAACCCATCCAGATGAAACTTCTGCACCTTGAATTAAGTTTACTATTGCCTGAATCCCCAAAGGCAATGAAAGAGAGACAATACCCGAGAAAATAGCGTAATAAAAAACTTGAATAATATCCTTCCGTTCTAAGGTTACTAATCCGATAAAACGTTGCCAAGGAGTCATTGTTTTAGAAGCCATATATTATTGTTTAATAGCTTGTAAAGCCAAATTTGTAAAAAAGTGTGTAGGTGTAACTTGCTCGTTACAATTAGTAATGGTTTTAAAATGATCTTTTAGAAAATGCTGATGTAAACTACCCTCAATAATTGTACTAGCTAAACTTAATGGATATTCATAATTGGTATTTATTTCTGCAATCATTTGGCTTAATCGTTTAACTAAACCTTTATATATAATAAAATAACCGTTTTTGTTTTCTTGATCTACTTCTTTGGTTAAAAAAGACTTAGAATTTTCATTAATTATTATTCTATTAAGCTTTACTTCGTTTATATGCGAAAAATCAGAATCTTCTTTTACAGTTCTTGTAATTATTTGTATAGCTTTTTTTAATTTCTGTGTTGGATTAGAAAGGTTGTGAGTTTCAAAAACAACCTGATACTCTATCCAAGCCCAATACCAAGAAGACAAGTAGAGTAGGAGCTTGTGCTTACTCTCAAAATACCTGTATATAGAACTCTCGTTAGAGCCTATGGCAATTCCTAACTTTTTAAAGGTAAAATTATCAAACCCAAGCTGGTCTATAAGTTCTATGCTATGCTTAATAATTTTTTTACCCAAAGCAGAAGACTCAGGGTCTTTAATATAAATTTCTGAAGGAACCGCAATCTTTAAATTTGCAAGCAGTTTTTTCATTTTCACAAATTTTGATTGCAAATATAATAGTAACACTATTAATTTTGAGATTTTAACAAATGTTTATGATGTGCTTTTTTATGATAAATAATTTAACAGCCTGATTATCAAGATTAAAAAATTATTCTTGGATTAGATTTTGTACCTTTAAAAAAATCGTCTTACCATGAAAACAAAAGAAATTAAGGCCTATGGAACAGAGTCTGCCAATGCCGATTTAAAACAGCTTACCATTAATAGAAGGTTTGTTACTGCCAAGGATGTAGAAATAGATATTTTGTATTGTGGAGTATGCCATTCTGATTTGCATTTTGCCAGAAATGATTGGGGCATGACTCAATATCCGGTAGTTCCGGGGCATGAAATAGTTGGTAAAGTTCTGCAAATAGGAGAAGAAGTAAACAAATATAAACCAGGAGATTTAGTAGCCGTGGGATGTTTAGTTGACTCTTGCAGGTCTTGCAACAATTGTAAAAATAACTTAGAGCAGTATTGTCCGGAATGGGTTGGTACGTACGGAGGTTTTGATACGTATTTAAATACTAATACACACGGAGGCTACTCTGAAACTATTGTTGTTGATGAAGATTTTGTGTTACGTGTACCTGAAAATTTAGATTTAGCTGCTGTTGCTCCTGTGCTTTGCGCCGGGATTACAACGTGGTCTCCTTTACGACATTGGAATGTTGACAGCAATAGTAAAGTAGCTGTAGTGGGTTTAGGAGGCTTGGGGCACATGGCTTTAAAATTAGCACACGCATTAGGAGCTCATGTTACGTTATTTACCCGATCTGCCAATAAAATTAACGATGCAAAAGCGTTAGGTGCTGATGAAATTATACTATCTACCGATGCGCAACAAATGGAAAATGCCATGGGGCGTTTTAATGTTATTATAGATACCGTTCCTTATGAGCACGATATAAATCCGTATATATCAACTTTAGCAACAGACGGTACATTGGTTGTAGTAGGCTATTTAGGTCCGTTAGATCCAATGTTGGTTACCGTACCGTTAATTATGGGACGTAAGGCTGTAGCCGGATCATTAATTGGAGGTATTGCCGAAACTCAAGAGTTGCTAGATTTTTGTGGTAGGCACAATATCACATCGGATATAGAAATAATTAACATGCAAGATATAAATCATGCCTATGAACGCATGCTAAAAAGTGATGTTAAGTACCGATTTGTTATAGATATGAAGTCTTTAAAAGATTAATTACGTTGAGGTATTATTCTTCTTTTAGAGATAATAAACAGAAGGTACAAATTTTTTAATCTATTTAGATTTAATGAATTGATTAGGTGTAACACCTTCAATTTGTTTAAAAACTCTATAAAAGGTTGCTTTTGATTTGAATCCTGCCATATAAGCAATACTCACAAGATCATATTTAGTGTTTTTATGATCATGTATCAAACGCTTAAATTCATTGACCCTTAGCGTATTTATGAACTCTGAAAAATTAACATAGTTGTTGTGAGCCAAATAAATGCTTAACTCTTTTTTAGAAATATTAAGCTCAATGAGAGAGCGTTCAAGAGTTAAATCTGTATTTGTAAAAATCTTCTCTTTGTGAAATTTTTCTGATATCCGCTCAGAAATTGGTCCTATTGCTTTATACGAAATAGGTTCTTTGAGAATATTTTTAGCAGTAAACAGCTTTTTAAAATAAGGTGTTTCGCTGAGCGAATATATGATTAAGAAAATACTAACAATAATCAAATAAGGTGTTTGTAAATACCAATGAAAATTATAAATTATAGTTCCATTTAAATACATCCAAAATTCAGAATCCGGGTAAATTTTAACTGCTATTTGCGATAAAAATGAACATGTTATAGCAATTAGGTGATAAGCGAAAAAGAAATAAAAAAAGAAACGAACTCTTTTGTAAGCTTTTGTAACTAAAGCCGGTTGTAATCTGTTCCGCAACTCATAGCTACCAAGCACAATATAAAACCAATAAGACAACATTAAATATACAAGTAAGCTCCATGAGGCAATAAGCTTCGTACTTTCATAAAATTCTGGAAAAAATATTCGTGAAATGATATATCTCAAATATAAAACTATAGGTAAGGCCAGATGTATCAAGATGGTTCTCGTTCTTATTTTTTTCCATTTCATTCTTAAATAAAAAAACAACAATGGTCCTAAAAACACTTCCTTATAACCACCTATTAAAATAATGAGCATGGGATTTTCATGCCAAATATCCCAGAAAAACCTTCTAAAAAACCACATTGACATAATCATGCAAATAAATGCCAATGCATATTGCTTCTTGTCACTATAAAAAAACTGCAATCCGGCTAAAAGCAGTAATTGTATAGCTAACAATAAATAAGTGCCATTAACAATAGGATGAAAATCAGGATTCATTAAAAAGCTTTACTTAATTGGATATAAATATAGAAATATAAAAAAGTCTCAAAAAAATGATACGAGACTATCGGCCAATAAATATCACATTTTTTTTAGAAATCTCAATTTATGTTTGCCTGGGAGATAAAATTCTTCAAAACTTTTAAAAATGAAAAGAAGACTAAAACTATTAGAACAAGTACAGGTATATCACTGGATTTTTACGCTGTCGCTTTGCATAGTGGTGTTCTTTTTACTGATAAAGGTTTTTAATGTACAAGTTAACTGTTCTAAAAACACAATGATGCAAAACCAAAAAGAAACAGTACAACTAAACAAAATCAAAAAACATGGAAAAAAGGATTAATTCACTTGAACGCACTGTGAAGATTCAGACAACTGTACTGGTAATTATGGCAATAGCCTTAACAATTAGCTTTTTCAAGCAAATAAAAACAAATAAAAATGAAATCATATATGCCAAGGGAATTGTAATACAAGATGACAATGGCAATGAAAGAATTTTAATAGGAGCACCTGTACCCAATGCAAAAAATCGAATAAGAACTGATTCTCTCAAAGTTTGGGAAAATTGGGGAAAAAATTATGAGCCTGAGTTCATGGAATGGTATAAGGAGTACAGCAATGACAATTATGGCATTTTAATTTTAGATAGTTTAGGATTTGATAGAATTGCTTTAGGTAATCCCGTGCCAGATTTAAGCTTTGGTCAGAGAATAGGTCCTTTAACAGGGCTAATCATTAATGATGAAAATGGAACAGAAAGAACAGGTTACGGTGTTATAAATATTAATGGTAAAAACCGGGTAAATCTAGGTCTTGATGATAAGCATGGTATTGACAGAGTAAGCCTTTCAGTAGATGAATCTGGTGTGTATGGACTTAAAGTTTTTGATAAAAATAGTAGGATATTTCTTGGAAAGACAGATTCAATAAACCCTTTCTTGAAAGATGTTCCAAATTTCAACGGGCTATTTATTGATGACGCAGATAACCAAGATGTTGATATCATACTAAATAAAGAATAAAACCCAACCAACATGATTTAACCTTAAGAAAACTTCATAATAAACCACAAATTATATCAACGTAATAAAAAAACACCTATGAAAACAAAATGTATCTTGTCATTCTTTATATTAACTGTTTATGTAACAGCTTTTGCACAAACTAAAAACAAGGAAGTAGAGGAGGCCATAACATTTGGTATTAAAGGGGGATTGAATGTTTCAAATCAAAGTATTGATTATAAAGCAACCGATCAATTTAAAGTAAACTCTTCAGCTACCACATCGTTTCATTTTGGCATTTTTAGTAACATTCCTTTTTCAGAAAACTTCAGTTTTCAGCCTGAAGTACTTTACTCCAGAGAAGGTTCAAAAATCAATTTGTCTTTTGAAGAACCAGAACCCTTCAAAATAAAGTTCAAGCAAATGGTAACATATATTAATGTGCCAACCCTGATTGCTTATCAACCCTTTGAAGCAAATTTATCCATTCATGTTGGCCCACAATTCGGATTTCTCATTAAGGACGAATTAGACATTGATATTGATGATGGTGAAATTCTGGATTCTGAATACAAATCGTTTCAGTTATCAGCAGTTTTTGGGTTAGAGTATAAGATTATCTCTTCGTTACACATTGGCGGACGATACACCCTTGGTATTAATGACATTTCCAATTCAGACGACGGTAGTATCAAAAACAATACGTTACAGTTTTATGTAGGTTATACATTATTCTAATTTAATAACATTATTGAATGGTGAAAAAGAATAGTATGATTTATGGAGTTGGCGTGTTTCTATTCATTGTGTCAGAATGTATGGCATGCCATAAAGATGCAGATAACAAGGGGCTTCATAAATCGAAAATAGCGGAAGTGATTTACGCCATTATAATTAAAACCTTTAATAAAGTTTAACAATAAGCCACAAAGAAAACAAAAATTTAAATTAAAGAATATGAAAAAATCAAATTTGAAGACAATATTACTAATTGTCATTATTGCGTTATTAATAATATGCGCATACGGAATTTTTTCTCGTCCGACGATAGACGAAATTGACCAAAGAATAATGTATTGGGAACAACATTTCTCATAGTTCTTTTCTAATTAAATATTTTCTTGAATTAGAAGAAAATGAATGAAGTAGAAACCTTTATATATCAACTCGAAGGAGATCAACAAAAAGTAATGTTGTTTCTGCATAATTGGTTAACCAAAGAACTAAACCTAACAGCAAAAATTAGATTTAATATACCTTTTTACTATCAAAAATCCTGGATATGTTACTTGAATCCAACAAAGGAAGGTAAAATAGAGTTTGCTTTCGTTAGAGGAAATGAGCTTTCTAATGAGCAAGGACTCTTAGATAATAAGGGGCGCAAACAAGTATTTAGTGTTATATTTAAGAATATAAAAGACATACCGTTTAAAACAGTAAATGAAATTATGCATGAAGCCATTTTACTTGATGAAATAAAACCCTATGAGTCTAAGAGAAAACGGAATTTACATAAATAAGATCTTATGTTCTGTTAGCTGCAACTAAATGGCGAATTAAAAAAACAAACCATGATTCAAAATACCCAATACAAAAGATTCATATTAATAGCGACTATTTGCTGTTTTTTATCTGTAATTACCACACTAGGAATTCATTCTAATCTATTTGACTTAGGTGAGCTAAGTTTTGAAGCGCGCATTAAATTATTTGAGAATTCAAAATACATTGCAAATAGGTTCTGGATAATTGCTCATTGCCTGTTAGTGTTGATTGCAATGTTAGGTTTCCTATTAATTCAAATTAAGAAGAGTCCCGGATTTACAATCTTAGGATTTATATTCTTTTCGGTATTTTCATTTACTGAGATCTTTCGCCAAATGTTTGTTTTCTTCTACTTGAACAATCTACGCAGATCATATCTAGAAACAAATGATATTGCAGTTCAAGAGATAATACAAATTAATATGGATCATGCAGGATTGATTGGTTACGCTCTTTTCGGCTTATTTATAGTGGCCTTTGCTCTGGGAAATATCTGTTATGGGATTAGTCTTGTTAATGGTTCTAAATTTGATCGCATTCTTTCATATCTGCTAGTTATCTGGGGCTTCGGAAATTTGACTGCTTTTGTAAATGAATTTTTGCAATCGAAAAATTTAGGTGAATTTGTGTATTACTTTAGTATAATCTACCAGCCTATAATGCGAATTTTAGTAGGCTTCTGGTTACTTCATAAATTCAAACTAATAAAAGTAAAAATGGTAGCAACTAACAACGCGTATAATTAATTGCCAGAAATCATCCGCAACTAATTATACACATGACCGTTAGGTTTGCCTAAAACAAAAACAATGAAAACAAAAACAATCACATTTATTACAATACTTTTGGGTGTAAACATTTGTCTACAAGCACAGTCTGTAACAGATACAATTGCACAAACCAATCAATTTAGCTTTCATAATAATAAATGGGTCAATTTACATCATTTTCTATTCGAAAGAGCAAGTCATCAACAACACACAAAATTAAGTGAAGACGGTCTAAATTTCCTTGATATTGGCGAGCAAAATGTTCTGGGCAATTTGTCCCAAGAAGAACAAAAAACACTTGAAGACTGTATAAAGTTTTATAGAAAGGAAGTTATAGGCCAGGAATTATTGCATTCTGGTCGTGTTCTTAAATGGCTTCAAAAACAAAAAGAAAACGAATTTATTACCGATACAACATTTTCTAAGAAGTTTACAAGTATACTCAATAAAATAAATAAGCTATACACCGAAAAACTATGGCCTATACATAAAAAACACAACACATTCATATTAGCAAAGCATCTTCATTTTATAAAAAGCATTGAATCAAAAGTGATACATGATTTGGAGCATGTGTCGGGAATCAAGTGGTCTAAATTAGTGAGGGTAGATATAACAACTTATGGAAATTGGGCAAGTGCTTATTCTCCGGCTAACGACAACATAGTTGTTTCAACTATTGATCCCTTAATGCAAACATCGGTATTTATTGAATTTGTGTTCCATGAAGGTTCACATCTCTTGTTCTTACGCAATTCACCATTTAGAAAGAAATTATTTAAGACCGCTAAGACTCAGGACATTGCATATCCTAAGCAGTTATGGCATGCGGCTATGTTTTATTTATGCGGTCTATCTGTTAAAAAACACTTGAAAACAGTAGGAGTAGAGCACCAGCTAATAATGGAGCAAAAACAGGTTTTTCTTGATTTTTATACCGATGAGCAATTTAAAAAAGTGCTAAATGCATATTATGATGGCTCAATTACTTTATCCAGAGCTTTTGAGTTAATACTCAAAAAGTATCAAGAATAGTTATGCCTTTTCTATTTGCCAATAAAGCAAATTCAACACTAATGAATAAACTAATTTATAATATACTATTTGTTGTTATATTGTTGGGTTCGTTTGTTGAGACCTTTAACCTGCAAGCACAACCTAAAATGCCAAAGAACGCTAGCAGGGAGGTTAAAAACCTAACAGTATTCGCTAAGTCCTACGGATATATTCGTTTTTTTTACCCTAATATTCAGACTGAAAATTTTAACTGGAATGCTTTTTTAATGTATGGTGTTCAACAAGTGCGAAACCTTAAAACAGATGAAGAATTGAAGGGTAAATTATCAGATTTATTCGCATCAATTGCACCATATACCATGTTTAGCAACTATGAAAAGAGAGATCTTAAGCTAAAATCAATTTCTCAAGGTGATAGCATTACTTTTTGGCAACATAGTTCTTTTTCAATAGGGGAGAACTTGGGTGTAAAATCAGAAGGAAATGATCTTAAAATTTTAGTAACTACTGAGTTTGATTCTACCAAAACAATACAGGTAAATAGCCCTTTTCTAAAAGATGATATTAAATTTGAGTTTATTGACTATTTAAACTTTAATAAATACTTCTATCCAGAGAATTTTCGTCCTTCAAAATTAAGCACAGAGATTATTCTTGAAAAACATCCAGATCCTTCAGAGACTTTTTCTTACAAGCTTACAGATAATCTTTGGATTACCATGCCAATAGTGTTAAGCAATCAAGAAGCAAAACACTTGGCTCAAAAAGCCCAAATTGAAGAATTTTCAAGCATGTTAGAACAATACTACTCTGAAAAAAAACTACACTACCAGGAAGAAGATATTTGGTATGCTGACTTCATTTTAGCCTGGAATGCTTTTCATCATTTATATCCTTACAGGAAAAGGTCGGAAGAAAAGTTCAAGTTTCAGTCTTCAGATCAACTTAAAATTGGTTTAAACGATATTTTCAATTCTAAAGACAAAAAAACGAGTTCCCTCAAGGTTATTAAACATTATGTTTCTTTGTTTCAAGATGGGCATGCCAATGTCACCAGACCACAAACTCAAGACAAAAATGGGAATAAAACAAAAGCAGTACAAAGTTGGCTGCCTTTCTACAGGATTTACTCACAGGGAAAGGTGTATGTACTGAGAAGTTTCGACCCTAAAATAAAAAGCGGTGATGAAGTATTAGAAATAAATGGTAAAGAAGCTTCTGTTCTTATAGATAGTAAAATTAAAAATGAGGTTGCATCTCCTCAATTAAACTTGTGGAATGCTGTGAATACCATTGGGGCTTTGGTTAATGCGCCTAAAGCAGTGGTGAAGCTTAAGAGAGATAATGAAGTAGTAACAATAGAAGTAAACACGATTTCACAAAAGGACTACTTTCAGCATTTTAGAAATCCGTTTGGGCATGAGCCTTTTGAATACCCAAAACCGGGAACCATCTACATCAATCCATCCTTTGTATCTTCAAAAGATCTTTACGATAAATTAGATGAGTTATTACAAGCAGAGCATTTAATAATTGATTTAAGGGTTTACCCAAATTCCTTAAAGGCTATTTTTGACCACCTACAGGTAGGTCAAGGATTGGGAAAAGGCTTGATAATTAGCAGTCCGCTTAACATGTATCCCAATCAGGATCAAAAATTTCACATTTGGCAATCTGCATTAACCATCCCTAAACAACCGCACATTAAGGCTAAAATAACAGTGTTGGTTAGTAGTGCCACTATGAGTAGGGGTGAAACATTTGCCAGTTATCTCAAGTATGCTGGAGCAACCTTAATTGGAGACGGCAACACTGCCGGGGCATCTGGAGGTATCAATTGGTTCACCACGCTAGCTGGCACTAAAATTTGGCTTACTACTAGCTATGCTGTCAGACAGAACGGTGAAGAAATGCAATCAATTGGAATAACACCTGATATTTTGGTAAAGCATTCACTTGAAGGATTAAAAAAAGGGAGAGACCAGCTTTATGAAGCAGCGCTGAAAACAGAAAACAACCAATACTTGAAAAATATTGACAAAGGGCAATAAAGCAGTCCTTTCAATGTCGTTACTAACAATAATTAAAAATTAACAACCATGAAACTTAACACCTTTATTACAACTATTTTACTGTGCTTACAGGCTACTTGTGTCATTTCTCAAGAATATCCTATCCATTTTTATGTTGGATACTGGAGCAGGCGCAATTGTTTTATCTAGCAAAACCTTTGATAAAGTAAAGAAAAGTGCCGAAGAATCAGGTTATTTTACTGGTTTTAGGCATGATGGCGATCGCTTGGATGGTCAGGTTTACAAAATTCCATCCATTGCCATTGGCGCCCATAAAATAAATGGTCCTTTAATTGGTGTGTACCCACCGCTCGATAATTACGGAATCGAAGGTCTAATTTCACTAAAATTTTTTGAGGATAAACCTTTTACCATTGATTTCACTAACAAAAAACTAATTATGTTATCTAATAACGAAGTTGATGAATTGGCCAAAAACCATATAGTTCTTCCCATGTCTCTTAGTATAAAAGGAAATGTTTCACTAGATGTTTTCATACCAATTGTTATTAATGACAAAGTAACCATTCATGCAGAATTTGATACCGGCAGTGGTTATAAAACATTTTTGGTCAATCCGTATTTTATCAGCCAACTTCAACTGAATAGAAATATTGCCAAAACTCAAGCTTATAAAACAGTATTATCTCAAGAGAAAAGAACCGACTCGATTTTTAATTTAGACAAGGTTGCTTTTGGCAACTTTATAAGTAGACAAAATGTAACTGCATCATTTAGAGAAGGATTGATATATGAAGGTTTGATTGGTAGTGGGCTTTTTAAAGAAACACAAGTTACTATAGACATTCCAAGCAAGCGTTTTATAATACACCAATAATATTAGTATTAATTTAATCACAATAAGTTTCCGCTAAATTTATTGTCTTATAATTTACATTATGTCAAATAAAATGTTTTTATCCCTCTATTTTATCGATTAAAAGATTAATAACTTCGTTAAGTTGCTAATTTTTAGTATATTAGCACTTCTCAATTCTTAAAACATGAAATATGGCAAACAAATACTCTTAATTGCCATAATACTTATTCTCTTTGGCATTTTTTCTTTTTCTCCGTCATATTTATCCAAACAAAGCGTAGAATCTGAAATATACTTTCATTTACCTTCTAAAAATATTACAGGTACTATTGGTGGTTTAACTACGTATAGTCTATTTGATCCGGAAAATTTACATTTATCTAATGTTAAAGCCGAAGTTGAATCTAAAACACTTAATACCGGTAATATTGCTCGTAATCTAAGATTTACTTCTAAAAAATTCCTACATGCAAAAAAGTTTCCTAAAATTATATTTAAAAGCGAAAAAGTTGTAAAGGTTGAAGACAGCTATGTTCTGTTGGGGCAATTATCAATAAAAAATCAGCAAAAAAAGGTGGCTTTTACCATAACCCACAAAAATGATACTGTTTTTGGTGTTACCTCTATAAATCTTGCAGATTTTGGTATGCAGCTAAGCCAAAAACGTTATGAAAACAAGCTAGATATTTACGTTAAAGTGCCTTATTCGTCTGCTATAACAGCTAATACGCAATAAGCTCTTTGGTTGCTTGTAATAATCTGCTTTTAGCTAAAAAATTATCTTCTAAATCTTTAGCAAATGGTACAGGGGTATCTAAGCTTGCTACTCTTTTTATAGGTGCATCTAAATATTCAAAACAATTTTCTGTAATTAAAGCCGCAATATCGCTAGCTATGCCTCCAAACATTGTATCTTCTTGCAATAACAACACTTTGCCGGTTTTTTTTACGGTGTTGTAAATAGCCTCGGTATCTAAAGGTTGTAATGTTCTTAAATCTATTATATCTGCGCTAATTTCAGGGTGCTGTTGTACAAGCTCTAATGCCCAATGAACTCCTGCTCCATACGTAATTATGCTAATATCTTTACCTTCATAAACTTGCGCTGCTTTACCAAAAGGCAATGTGTAATATTCTGTTGGAACATCTTGATATACGCTTCTGTAAAGTGCTTTGTGTTCAAAAAACATTACCGGATTAGGATCATTAATTGCTGTTGCTAACAAACCTTTAGCATCAAACGGGAATGCCGGATAAACAACTTTTAATCCGGGGGTTTTGGTAAACCAAGCCTCATTAGTTTGACTGTGAAACGGACCAGCCCCTACTCCTGCTCCACAAGGCATTCTAACAACCACATCGGCTTTTTCATTCCATCTGTAATGTACTTTTGCCAAGTAGTTTACTATCGGGTTAAATCCGGTGGATACAAAATCAGCAAATTGCATTTCTACTACAGCTTTCATGTTGTTTATAGATAATCCCATGGCTGTAGAAACAATAGCCGATTCACAAATAGGCGTATTACGCACTCTTTCTTTACCAAACTCGTTTATAAAGCCTTCGGTTATTTTAAAAACTCCTCCGTATTCTGCAATATCTTGCCCCATGATAACCAAATTGGAGTGCTTTTGCATAGATTGTTTTAACCCTTGCGAAATTGCATCAACAAATCGAATGTTTTGCTTTTCTAAATTTGGTTTAACTTCTTGATATTCAAAATTTTTATAAACATCATTTAACTCATTACTTTCATTAAATGAGATAGTACTTTCATTAAATGCAAGTTTTAAATTTTCTTCTATTTTGGCTTTTATTTTTTTCTCTAACGATTCTTCAACTGTATTGGTTAAAACGCCCTCTTCTACTAAATAATTTTTATAATTCTCTAATGGATCTTTAGCAGCCCAAGCATCCATTAATTCTTTTGGCACATACTTGGTTCCGCTTGCTTCTTCGTGCCCACGCATTCTAAAAGTTTTAAACTCCAGTAAAACAGGCCTTGGATTTTCGCGTAAGCTTTGCGCCAGCTCATTAACTATGTGGTAAACTTCTAAAATGTTATTGCCATCAATTATATAAGAATCCATTCCGTAGCCTTTACCTTTATCGGCTAAATGCTCACAACGGTACTGTTCTTTTGTAGGTGTAGAAAGTCCGTAACCATTATTTTCTATACAAAACAACACCGGTAAATCCCAAACAGCTGCAATGTTAAGAGCTTCATGAAAATCGCCTTCGCTTGTTGCACCTTCGCCGGTAAATACGGCCGTTACTTTTTGTTCTTTACGTAGTTTATGCGCTAATGCTATCCCATCGGCCACACCTAATTGTGGTCCTAAATGAGAAATCATTCCAATTATTTTATATTCTTGTGTGCCAAAATGAAAACTTCTATCTCTACCCTTAGTAAAGCCATTAGCTTTACCTTGCCATTGCGAAAACAATCTGTTTAAAGGGATGTTTCTGGTAGTAAAAACCCCCAAATTTCTGTGCATTGGTAAAATATATTCATCGTCTTGCAATGCTTTAGTTACCCCAACAGAAATGGCCTCTTGCCCTATCCCACTAAACCATTTAGAAATTTTACCCTGACGTAATAAAACAAGCATTTTCTCTTCTATTCTTCTGGGCAGTAACATAGCTTCGTATAGCGAAAGCAATTGAGAGTCAGTAAGATTATTTCTATGAAACATCATGGCGTCTTGGGTTACAGATGTGTTTGGCATAACAAATAATATTTTCGGGGTAAAAGTAGAAAAAAATATAACCTTGCCAGCATTAGCTTTATAATATTTTATTCTGCTTAAACAGCCTGTTAAAAAGCATTTTTCGTTACATTTGTACTAAATTTTAAAGCATTATGAACAAGATACCAAGCGTAGATTTACGAGATTTTTTATCGGAAGATCCGGCAAGAAAGCAAAAATTCATCAAAGAAATTGGTGAAGCATATGAAAACATTGGCTTTGTTGCACTAAAAGGACACTTTTTAAGTGATGAGTTAGTTGATAAGCTTTATGACCAAGTAAAAAAGTTCTTTGATTTACCATTAGAAGTAAAAAAGAAATACGAAATTGAAGGTATTGGCGGTCAAAGAGGCTATACATCTTTTGGTAAAGAGCACGCTAAAGGCAGAACCGAGGGAGATTTAAAAGAGTTTTGGCATTTTGGTCAGTATGTAGAAGACGATCCGGTTCTTGAAGCAGAGTATCCTCCAAATGTTTATGTAGAAGAACTTCCCGAATTTAACGAAGTTGGTAAAGAAGCTTACAAACAGCTAGAAAGAACCGCTAAATATGTTTTAAGAGCATTGGCATTGCGTTTAGGGTTAGATGAGTACTATTTTGATAAGTACATTAAAAATGGTAACTCTATATTACGCCCAATTCACTACCCTCCTATTACAGAAGAACCAAAAAATGCTGTTAGAGCAGCTGCACATGGTGATATTAACTTAATTACATTACTAATGGGAGCGCAAGGTAGAGGGTTGCAAGTGCAAAACCATAAAGGAGAATGGATAGACGCTATTGCAGAACCAGATGAATTAATGATTAATGTTGGTGATATGTTGTCACGACATACTAACAATAGGTTAAAATCTACTATTCACCGTGTAATAAATCCACCTAGAGAGCTTTGGGGAACTTCAAGATATTCTATTCCGTTTTTTATGCATCCGGTAAGCCATATGCCACTTAACTGCTTAGAAAACTGCATAGACGAAAATAATCCAAAACTTTACGAAGATATTACAGCCGGTGAGTTCTTACATGAACGTCTGGTAGAGTTAGGATTAATAAAAGATTAATTCGTGACGAAAAAGAAACTAAATAGTTTTGAAGCATTGGGAGGGTTTGTGTATTCTACAAATGACGATTTTGAATTTGAAAATGATACCGTAGAGCAACAAACCCTTCCTCCTGTTCAACAACACCTAGAAGCTCACTTTAGCACCAAAGGAAGAGCAGGAAAAATTGTTACTGTAATTAAAGGTTTTGTTGGTTCTGAGACCGATTTAAAGGAGCTGGCAAAACTTTTAAAAACCAAATGCGGAGTTGGTGGATCTGTTAAAAATGGTGAGATTATTATACAAGGTAACTACAGAGAAAAAATAATTACTATCTTGCAAGAGCAAGCTTATAATGTAAAACGTGTAGGAGGATAAAACCTAACCACATTTGCCTATGGCATAACTTTACCCAACCAACTACTAAAAATTATGAGTAAAACTTTGCATATCACCAACGGTGATGCGTTTACGCTTACCTTACAACAACTACCAATTAAAGGAGAAATTATTACTTGGCGCGAAATGCTTTGCGAAGGTAAAACCAGTGTAGATGTTGGAAGCGAATCGTTCTGGAAAACACGTTTTGAATACCTAAACAGAAAGTACAAAGTTACCAAGAACAAGTTTATAAACTTTACCCTTAAAGAGTACAGAAATCTTTGCAACCAAAAACAGCAAAGCGAAATTGTTTTGTGGTTTGAGTATGATTTGTTTTGCCAAATTAACATGATAGCTGTTATTAGTTGGCTTCATAAACAGAGAAAAGGAGCCGATATTTACTTGGTTTGTAGTGGTAAAGAAGATGACACTAATAAAATGTATGGGTTAAATGAGCTCTCTAAAGATCAGCTCATGTCATTATACAACAATAAAGTACAATTAACTTTAGATGATATTGAATATGCCGATTACATTTGGCAGCTGTATTGTAGTGATAATCCTATGCGTTTAGAAACATTTACAAAATTTAATTCTTCGCAATTTGAGTATTTGCCCGATGCTCTTGAAGCTCATATAAAAAGATTTCCGACCATAAAAAACGGACTAAACTATTTAGAGAATAAAATTCTTGAAAAAGCAGCCAATAACTCATTTAAAACTAAAGAGCAACTTATTGGAAACATGTTAAGAGACCAAGACATGTATGGTTTTGGAGATTTACAGTTTTATAGAATGCTTACAGACTTAAAACAATTATTCACCTCATATTACCCCGTTAAACTCAGTAAAAAAGGGAAAGCAGTACTAAATAAAAAAGAGAATTTTTATGCTACAATTAAAGATGATTCTCTTTATTTAGGCGGAGCTCCTAAATATGCCTTTTTATACAACGAGTTAGATCATAAACTATTAAAGTTATAGTACAAAATGCCGATTGCACATTCTGAACTTATTTTAAATGCAGATGGTAGTATTTATCATTTAAATTTATTACCGGAAGATATTGCCACAACCATAATAACAGTAGGAGATCCTGAAAGAGTTAAAAAAGTTTCTAAGTATTTTGACACTATCAGGTTTAAAAAAGAAAAACGAGAGTTTGTAACCCACACAGGAACCTTACAAGGTAAAGAAATAACCGTAATTTCTACCGGTATTGGTACAGACAACATAGATATTGTATTTAACGAGCTAGATGCCTTGGTAAACATAGATTTTAAAACCAGAGAAGTTAAAGATACTCTTACCTCGTTAGATATAATAAGAATTGGAACCTCAGGATCTATTCAAGAAGATGTAGATGTAGATGATTTTTTAATTAGCGAATACGGTATTGGTTTTGACAGTCTTTTGCATTTTTATGAAAGCGAGGCTATACAAGAACACAGTATGCAGGAAGCGCTTGTAAAACACACCGATTGGTATCATAAAAAATCTGCTCCCTATATTGTTTCTTGCGATAATGATTTAGCTCAAAAACTATATTCTAACAAAACTCATCTGGGTGTTACAGCCACAAATGTTGGTTTTTACGGCCCGCAAAGCAGAAAGTTAAGGCTTCCTGTGCAAGATGCATTCTTAAACGAGAAATTAGCTTCTTTTAGCTTTAACAACAAACGAATTACAAATCTAGAAATGGAAACTGCCGGAATTTATGGTATGGCTAAATTATTGGGCCATAGAGCTGTTTCTATGAATTGTATTTTGGCTAACAGACCAAAAGGCACTTTTTCTAGAAAGCCAAAAGAAGCTGTCGACAAACTCATACAATATACCCTAGAGAAAATTATATCGTAACGCTCAATGAAAACTATTCGCATTGCCGGAGTACCTGAACACTTTAACTTTCCTTGGCATTTAGCTATAGAAGACGGTTTGTTTGCAGAAGTTGGTTTAGATGTTACATGGATTGATGTTCCCGAAGGTACCGGTAAAATGCGCGAAATGCTTAGAGAAAACAGCACAGATTTGGCAATCATTTTAACAGGTGGTATTATTAAAGATATAATTAATGGTAATCCCTGTAAAATTGTTCAAATCTATGTTAGTTCACCATTACTTTGGGGAGTTCATGTTGCAGGAAACTCAAATTATAATACCATCACCGATTTAGAAAATAAAACTGCTGCTATTAGCAGATTTGGTAGTGGCAGCCACTTGGTTACCTACTTACAAGCTAAAAATTACGGGTGGAACACAAAATCGTTATCTTTTAAAATTGTAAATACTTTAGACGGTGCGGTTAATGCTCTTACAAATGGCGAAGCAGATTATTTTATGTGGGAACACTTTACAACAAAGCCTCTTGTAGATAAAGGTATTTTTAAACGCTTAGGAGATTGCCCAACACCCTGGCCTTGCTTTGTTATTGCTGCTAACGAAAACTTTTTAACAAACAACAAAACAACATTAAAACAAGTTCTTAAAATTATAAATACGGTTACTGCTGATTTTAAAGATATACCCAGTATAGATAAAACCTTAGCCAACAGATACCATTTAGCGTTAAACGATATTAGGGCTTGGTTAGCAATTACAGATTGGTCTCAAGAAAATATATCTGAAACTACCATAAAAGCCATTCAAAAAGAATTATTAGCTGTAAATATTATTGATAAAGAAGCAGCTTATTCTAAACTTGTTACCAATTTATAGAGGGCAATCCGTTTTCTTCTAAAATTTTATTACAAGTGCTAAAATGCTTGTTGCCAAACCATAAGCCCCTATTGGCACTTAATGGTGATGGGTGTCCTGATGTTAAAACAAAATGCTTGTTTGTGTCTATTATTTTACCCTTACGTTTTGCATAACCACCCCATAACATAAACACAATTTTTTCTCTTTTATTAGATAGTGCTTGTATAGCAGCATCTGTAAATTGCTCCCACCCTTTATTTTGGTGGCTCCCTGCCTGATGAGCTCTAACCGTAAGTGTTGCATTTAATAAAAGTACACCTTGATTTGCCCATCGTTCTAAATTTCCCGATTTAGGATACGCAACTCCTAAATCGGTTTTAATTTCTTTAAAAATATTTACCAGTGATGGCGGATGCGGCACTCCATCATTAACCGAAAAACAAAGCCCATTAGCTTGTCCGGGGCCGTGATATGGATCTTGACCAATAATTACTACTTTAACATCATGAAACGGACAATAATCAAAAGCCGAAAAAATTCTGCTTCCCTTAGGATAACAGGTATACTGCTTGTATTCTTGCTTTACAAACGCAACCAGATTTTTAAAATATGGTTTGCTAAACTCTTCTTGTAAAACTGTTTTCCAGCTGGGTTCTATGGCTACATCCATATTGTAAAAATAGTATAAAGGCGCAATTTCGTAAAGTTTAAATAAAGTATTTTTAAAGCATTATTTAACGTTATTTAAAAAGTATCAAATATGTACCTTTGTGCACCAATTACAATAGTATGCAACGAATTCTCGAAAAAACTTTACAAGATTTAGAATTTAAAACAGTTTTACAGCAAACCGCAAGCTATTGTAGTACCGTAAAGGGAACTGAAAAAACATTACAAATTGTTCCGTTTACAAAAAAAGACGAGCTTTTAAAAGCATTAAAAGTTACTAACGAGTATGTTTCGTCTTTTGATAACGAAAACAAAATACCCAATCATTTTTTTGAACCAATAGATCAAGAAATTAAGCTGTTAGGTATAGAAAACAGTTATTTAGAACCCGAAAGTTTTAAAGATATAACTGCTATTTCGGCTACAGTAAACCAAATTTTGCTGTTTTTTAAAAAATACAAAGATTACTACCCTACTCTTTTTGCGCAATCAGAAGCTGTTACATATACTAAAGAAATTATCTCTTTGGTAGATGCTATAATAGATAGGTTTGGTGAGATTAAAGACACCGCATCTGATAAGCTTGCAGAAATCAGAAAAGAAATAACCGAGGTTAAAGCTAAAATTAATCAGAGTTTTGTTGTAGCACTTCAAAAATATCAACAAGCAGATTACTTAGATGATATTAGAGAAACTGTTGTAGAGAACAAGCGTGTTTTGGCAGTGAAAGCCATGTACAGACGCAAAGTTAAAGGTACTGTATTAGGCAGTTCTAAAACCGGGAGCATTGTTTATATAGAGCCAGAAACTACGTTACAACTTTCAAGAACACTTAACAATCTTGAATACGAAGAGAAAGAAGAGATTATAAAGATATTACAAGAACTAACACATAAAATAAGGCCATTTAAAGCTTTACTTGAAGTTTATCAGGAGTTTTTAACTGCTTTAGATGTAATTGCTGCAAAAGCAAAGTATGCACTAAGCATAAACGGTGTGTTGCCTACAATTAGCCAAGAAAAAAAACTCTTTTTAAAAGATGCATACCACCCTTTACTCTATTTAGCTAACAAAGAACGTAACGAAAAAACCTATCCGCAAACAATAGAACTGCATCAAAATAACAGAATAATTGTTATATCTGGTCCTAATGCCGGTGGTAAGAGTATAACATTAAAAACAATTGGGCTGCTACAAGTAATGCTACAAAGTGGTATGTTGGTACCTGTGCATGAGCGTAGTGAGATGTGTTTGTTTGATAGGATAATGACAGACATTGGCGATAACCAATCTATTGAAAACCACCTGAGCACTTATAGCTATCGCCTAAAACAAATGAATTACTTTCTTAAAAAAGTAAATAGTAATAGCCTTTTTTTAATTGATGAATTTGGTACCGGAAGTGATCCTGAATTGGGTGGCGCTTTGGCAGAAACCTTTTTAGAAGAGTTTTATAACAGAGAGGCTTTTGGTGTTATTACTACACATTATGCCAACCTTAAAATGTTAGCTAATGAGTTGCCTTATGCCACCAATGCAAATATGCAGTTTGACGGTAGAACGCTACAACCCGTTTTTAAGCTTGTGTTAGGAGAAGCTGGAAGTTCTTTTACTTTTGAGGTTGCTCAAAAAAATGGTATTCCATACAGTTTAATTAATAGAGCTAAGAAAAAAATTGAACGTGGTAAAGTTAGGTTTGATGCAACTATAGCCAAGCTTCAAAAGCAACGTAGAGCTATGGAAAAAACATCTTCTTCGTTACAAGAAGAAGAAGCAAAACTCAGAGAAGAAAATGCTCGCTTAGAAAAATTAAATCAGAAAATTAAAGCCAAACTGGAAAGCTATCAAGAGTTGTTTGACTACAACCAACGAATGATAAGTTTAGGAAATAAAATAGATAAAATAGCAGAAGACTATTTTATTCACAAGAAAAAAAGAGCATTAATAGCCGAGTTTTTAAGAATTGTAGAAACAGAAAACAGTAAACGAAAACAAAAAACTAAAGCACAAAAAAAGGCAGACAGAGCTAAAAAAGAGGCGGTTAGCAAAGAGTTAGAGCAAAAAATTGTTGCCATTAGGCAACAAAAAAAGCAAAAGAAAAAAGAAGACGAGAAGCAAAAAAAACAGAAACCAAAAGTTGCTTTAAAAGTAGGTGACCGTGTAAGAATGTTAGACGGTAAAGCAATTGGTAGCATAGATGCCATAGAAAAAAATAAAGCTATAGTAAACTATGGTTTGTTTACCACTAATGTTAGTTTAGACCAACTAGAACTTGTAGAAGCTAAAAAGTAATGGTTGTAATTCAAAAAAATAAAAAAATAATTTTGTTTGATGGGGTTTGCAATCTTTGCAACAACACCGTTAAATTTATAATTAAAAGAGATAGAAACGATGTTTTTAGATTTGCCCCCCTGCAAAGTGATATTGGCAAAAAGTTAACCCAAGAAAGAGGTATAGATACAGAAAAAATTGACTCTATAATTGTTATAGACCCCGGGATTGCTTACTATATTAAATCTGATGCTTTTTTTGAGGTAGTTAATACCATAAAAGGTGGTTGGCAAGTGCTCACTATTTTTAAACATATTCTTCCTACACCTGTTAGAGACTGGTTTTATGACCGCATTGCTAAAAGCAGATACAGTTGGTTTGGCAAAAAAGATACCTGTATGATTCCGACTCCGGAGCTTCAAGAAAAATTTTTGTAACCTACTGTTTAATCACTTTAAATTCTGAAGAATAAAATCTATTCTATTATTTGTGTTTTCGTTTTGTAAAAAACTTTTAGTGTAATAATCGCCTTTATTTGCTAAACCTAATTGTTGCATTTTTTTAATAATTGGCGTGTATTTCATGTTTACTTTTCCGGTAAGTAAAACTTTTAAATCTTCATTGTTGGTGTAATAATTGTATATTTTTTTAAGTCCGCTTAAATACAAATGATCTTTGGTAAAACCTCCTCCTCTGTTCACTCGCAAGGTAATTTTAAAGGCATCATCCTTATTAAGTTTATACTGGTTATGAATTAAATCAAAAGTATCAGAAAAACTATATCCTTTTAACAGACTGTTCACTGCTATAACTCTATAGGCTAATTCCTTGAGCCTTTTTAGGGTTAAGGTACCACTCATATACTCACTAAAAACTGCCAGTCCTTCTTGAGTTTCTACATTCTTAGGAAAACCGTTAGAAAATATTTTTAGTGGATGGTTTATACCATTAAATGTAGTTACTAAGTGAACGCCAATTTCGTGATTAGCCAACGTTTTTAGTTGGTTTTCATTAAAAGTAGCATTCTTTTTTATTAGAAGCGTTTGAGTGCTGTTACTAACCATTGCTTCGGCAGTAATATGCGTAGCAAGCTTTATATGTAACGGAAAGTTGTATTGTGCAGAAAATGCTTCAAAATAGTTTTTTGCTTCTTCTGCAGTGAAAATTTTGTTAGAATTATGCTCTGTTTCATCATCTACAAAATGTAAAATAAATTTAGCGTTTTCAACATCGCGCTCATTAGGTGTGCCGTAGGCCCTAAGGCTATTGTAATAAAATTCTTTTCCTTGACCAATAGTATTTATACACTGTATTACATTGGCATAATAGTAAATAACATCTTCATATAGTGATGCAATTTGTTCGTCTTCTACTTTTTCTAATTGTTGCGAAAAAAATAGCCTTTGTAGCGTAAATGGATTGAATTTTAGTTTTGGATACTTAAAATCCGGATTGTATAAATATCTTGATGCAAAAAAACGTTGTTTTTCTTTTTCTACATTTATAGGATTAATATAACTAAGTAGCTCTATTTTTTTAACTAGGTTATCTAGATTAGCATCTACTTCAAATAAATATTGATAGGTTTTTATGAGGTCTTGCGATTGTATCATGAACAAAATGCTTTCTTAAATTCTTCGGCATGTTTTGGTAACAGCTCTTTTAACTGGCTTTCTACAGCCTTAACAACTTCAGGATAAATAATGTAGTTCTCTTCATCACAATATACTTTAGCTATCTCTGTTGCCAACACTAAAGTGTTATTAAAATGGTTGGTTATGTATTTTAAAAAATAACCATTACCATGAAAAGTATCGTTAATTTTTGCTGTGTTTACAATATTGCTGGGTAGCTTAATAGACGCTAAATAATTGCACCAGCGTTCAATTTCATCAGCAAACTTTTTTGTGTTTATGTTAACCGTTCCTAAGTTCCATGTAGGCACTTCTCTATCCCATCTTTTCCAGTTATAGCTATGCATATCGTAAACAACTACTGCGCCATGAATACTTTCAAGTTGTTTTATTAAAGCATGTATAACCTTGTAAAAATTGGCATGCTTAGTTAGGCTTAAATCTAATTCTGGTTTTGATAAGGGCTTTTTCCACAACTGTTTACCCCAAGCATCTGAATAAATTGCAGATTCCGGTGGTCTATTTAAATCGTATTCAAATCGAGAGTCGCAACCGGCAATTACAATAGGATGAGCTTGTACCATTTGTTTGGTGCAAGGGTCTTCTTCGTACCAACGCTCGTATTCTGTGTGCAAGCAATTACTCCAAAGCTCTTTTCTAAATTGATGTCCGTCGTGTATAGCTCCGCAAACATAGTACACGTAAGCATCAATTTTTATAGTAAATGAATAATCTGCTGCTACAGCTTCAAACGTTTTTTGTTGCGTTATGTTTTTAATAATTTCTTCTATGCTAAGCTTATGCATCTTCTACCGTCTTACGTAATCTGGTTAACCTATCAAAAGCACTAACTCGTTGTTGAACATGGCTTTCAAGAAAATCTATTACTTTTTCTTGTAAACGTGTTTTATAAACTTTATTCATGTAGGTTATTCCGCCCGGACTCATAACATTTACTTCAATTAGCTTACCTCCTATCACATCAATCCCTACAAAATACAAACCGTCTTTAACCAATTTTGGTCCAATGGCTTTGCATAATTCTTTTTCTTTTTTGGTAAGCGTATGTTTTTGAACGGTACCTCCGGCAGAAACATTAGACCGATGATCATCTTTTGCGGGAACACGCTTCATAGCACCTATGGGTTTACCATTTAATATAAGTATTCTAACGTCTCCTTCTTCCGCACCTTCTATATATTCTTGTAAAATCACATAGTTTGATGTGCCATCGGCATTCGATATATAAAAATCAAGTAAAGAGTTTATACTTGACATTGCCGACTTTTCTATTAATATAACCCCTGAACCACCATATCCGTTAAGTGGTTTTAAAATCATTTTATCTGTTTTAGACTCTCTAATTTGCCTGATTAAATAGTCTTTGTTTTTAGAGACATGCGTTACCGGAATAATATCATTGTTAGGATCAACAAATGCAGCCGTATATAGTTTGTTGTTAGCTTCTCGAAGCCCTTCTACCGAGTTTACAATAAAAACATCGTGCTTAACAGAATCTAAAAAGTTAAGCATAATTGGATCTAACGGTGGGTTGGCTCGCATAAAAATTACATCAAAACCCGCCAACGGAAGCATCTCTTCTCTAAAAGTTGCTTTATTATAAAAAGATTTTAAGGAACTGGGCACCTTTTCTGCCCTGTTTATAACACTACAAAAAGCATGCGCTACACTGTTTCTTATGGTTAAGTTATATGGGGTACACGTAGCTACGCCATGACCACGTTTACAACATTCATGAATTAACGCTAATGTAGTATCGTTATCTGGATCTACTTGCTCCCAAGGATACATTAAAAAGCAAATATTCATACTTAATATTTTGGTTAGTTATTAAAATTACAAACTATTTTACTTCGTCGTAATGATCATCCCATTCTTTTGGGTGTGGTTCTCCTAATTTTCCAACCGATTTACCCACAACCATAGATACTGTTGCGTCTCCGGTTACATTAACTACCGTTCTGCACATATCTAACGGCCTATCTACAGCAAAAATTAATGCTAATCCAATAGCTAATTTATCTGCAGGAAAACCAACTGCTTCTAACACAATTACTAACATTACCATTCCGGCTCCCGGTACAGCAGCAGATCCGATAGAAGCTAATAATGCTGTAAGAACTATCATTAGTTGAGCAGTTAAATCTAAATCATGCCCAAGGGCTTGCGATATAAAAACTGCAGCAACTGCTTGATATAAACTGGTTCCATCCATGTTAATAGTTGCTCCTACTGGTAACACAAAACTAGAAACCTCTTTATCCACACCAATATGCTCTTCTACACGCTCCATAGTAACCGGTAAGGTTGCAGCACTAGAACTGGTAGAAAATGCTAATAGTTGGGCAGGGCTAATCTCTTTTAAAAACCAAAAAGGGTTTTTTTTCGTGTAAAAAGTTACTACTAAACTGTAAAATACAATCATTAAAAATAAACCTAACACTACCACTCCCGCATACTTTAATAATGCGTACAACAAGTCTGGATCACCAGATGTTACTACTACATTAGCTAATAAAGCAAATACTGCTACAGGCGCTGTAAGCATTATTAAATCTACCATTTTAAGCACAATCTCATTAAGGGAATCGAAGAAATCTTTTAGTGGTTTGGCATTCTTCTCTCCTATTAAAAGCATAGAAATTCCGAAGAAAATAGTAAAGAATATAACCTGAAGCATTAAAGCGTTATCACTCATAGCAGAAATTGCATTGTCTGGTACCATATCTACAAGAAATTGTAGCGGCCCGCTTTCTTTTTGTTTAGATGCCTCCACTATTTTAGATTGTACATTACTATCATTAGCATAGGTTTGAGTGAGTTTTGCAATAGTATCATCAGACACTCCATCTCCGGGTTTTGTAACATTTACCAATAATAAACCAATAGTAATTGCAATTACAGTGGTAAAGACATATACAATTATGGTTCTGAGCCCTATGTCTCTAAACTTAGATATGTCTTTTAAATCTGAAATACCTTTAATTAACGAAGCTAAAATTAGTGGGATGGCTATTAATTTTAATAGTTTTACAAAGATGGTCCCGAAAGGTGAAATCCAATCTACAATAAACTCTTTTCCTCCGTCAAACCCGGACATTATAAATCCGAAGATAACTCCAATTAACATTCCTATTAAAATTTGCCAATGTAATGCAATTTTTCTCATTCGTTTAGGTTATTTAGTTGATTTTGTTTTTGATAAATAGTACTTTAAAATAAAACAAATACCAATTGCAGTTGGTATTTGATAAATTTTTGCCAAAAAGTAATGATTTTATGGGGTAAAAAAAAATGTGAAACTAACGACTACAACTAAAACTTTTATTTACTATATACTTTTTGTAATAAATAAAAATCTGCTAAAACTAAGGCTGCCATTGCTTCTACAATCGGCACCGCTCTTGGCACAACACAAGGATCGTGTCTGCCTTTTCCTTGCATAGTTACTTTATTACCTTGCTTGTCTATTGTTTCTTGATCTTGCATAATGGTTGCAACAGGCTTAAAAGCAACTCTAAAATAAATATCCATGCCATTACTTATACCTCCTTGAATACCACCACTTAAATTAGTTTTTGTAGTGCCATCTGTATTAAATAAATCGTTGTGCTCACTACCTCTCATCCTTGAGCCACAAAAACCACTCCCGTACTCAAATCCCTTAACCGCATTAATAGACAGCATGGCTTTACCTAATTGTGCGTGCAGTTTATTAAAAACAGGCTCTCCTAATCCTATCGGAACATTTTGGATTACGCAAGTAACTGTACCACCAACCGTATCACCATCTTTACGAATTTGTTTTATTAAAGTTTCCATTTTAGCAGCAGTTTCTGAGTCAGGACATCTAACCGGATTTGTCTCTGTTTTACTAAAATCTAATTCTTGATACGGTTTTTCTAAAAATATATCACCAACCGACGACACAAAGGCATTTATTTTTACTGTACTTAACAATTGTTTTGCAATAGCTCCCGCAACTACCCTACACGCTGTTTCTCTGGCAGAACTCCTGCCACCGCCTCTGTAATCTCTAATCCCGTATTTTTTATCGTACACATAATCTGCATGGCTTGGTCTGTATTGATCTTTTATATGCGAGTAGTCTTTAGATTTTTGATTAGTGTTTTTTATAATAAACCCTATGGGAGCTCCAGTAGTTTTACCTTCAAAAAGTCCCGATAAAAACTCAACAGTATCCGGTTCTTTACGCTGTGTCACTATAGCAGATTGTCCTGGTTTTCTTCTATTAAGCTCTTCTTGTATTGCATATAAGTTTAGGGGTATTCCAGCCGGACAGCCGTCTATAACCCCTCCAATCGCGGGTCCGTGGGACTCTCCGAATGTTGTTACTTTAAACAGTGTTCCAAAGGTGTTTCCTGCCATAAAAGATGTTTTAGCAAATGTAAGTTTTTATATAGTAACAAAAAATTAGCGCTCACTTAATGTAAAATTAACCTTTTGCTCAACATCCTTTAATTTACAAGTAAAGTTTTGGTAATAAACGGGTTGTTACTTTGCAAAAAACAAAGCTTAAAGTGTTGAAAAAAAGAAAAATAGATGTTGTAGTAATTTCTGATGTACATTTAGGAACTTATGGCTGTCATGCCGAAGAACTTTATGCATACTTAAACAGCATAAACCCTAGAACATTAATACTAAATGGTGATATTATAGATATATGGCAATTTAGAAAACGTTATTTTCCTAAATCTCACTTAAAGGTGATAAAGAAGATTATAGAAATGGCTACTAAAGGCACTAAAGTATATTACATTACCGGGAACCATGATGAAATGCTTAGAAAATTTGTCGGAATTAAACTTGGTAAAATAAACATAGTGAACAAGGTAGTTTTGAATTTAGACGACAAAAAAGCGTGGTTTTTTCATGGTGATGTATTTGATTCGTCTATACAACACTCTAAATGGATTGCCAAATTAGGTGGTTGGGGCTATGACTACTTAATAATATTTAATCGTTTTATAAACTGGTGTTTAACCAAATTAGGAAAAGAAAAATATTCTCTTTCAAAAAAAATAAAGAATAGTGTAAAAAAAGCTGTTAAGTATATAAACGATTTTGAAAACACTGCCTCTGAATTGGCTATAGAAAAAAGGATTGATTATGTGATATGCGGACACATACATAAACCTACAATAACAAAAAAAAACACTAAAAAAGGTACTTGTATCTATTTAAACTCAGGTGATTGGGTAGAAAATTTATCGGCTTTAGAATACAAAAACAAAAAATGGAAACTTTTTTCTTATGCTAATGATAATGACAGAACTCTACTCTCTTTCTATCCAGATGAAGATTTAAAGAGCATGAATTACAAAGAATTGCTTGCTGCAACTACTATTTTAAGTAAAGACTAAACTATTTTAGAGCTTCTTTTAAAATAGTAATAGGATGCTTTGCTAGCTTTTTAGTGCCATCAAAAATTTGATGCCTGCAACTTGTTCCGTTAGCCGCTATCTCTACATTAGATGCAGCATTTGCAACACTCTTAAAAAGACGTAAACCACCAATTTTCATGCTTATGTTGTAATGCTCTTTTTCGTACCCAAAAGAACCTGCCATACCACAACAACCAGAATTTATTAATGTGACATTATAATTTTTAGGAAGGTTTAAAACATTAAAAGTTACTTTTTGATTACTTAAAGCTTTTTGGTGACAGTGGTTATGAATTTTAATGATTTTATAATTATCTGTAAACTGCTCTGAAGAAATGTTCCCAATTGCAATTTGATTGTCTAAAAACTCTTCAATTAAAAATGTATTATTTGCTATTTGTTGTGCTTTATCTTTATGTGTTACCAATCTTAAATATTCATCTCTAAAGCTAAGTATGGCAGAGGGTTCTATGCCAACAAAAACTGTTTGAGAATTAATTTTGTTGTAAAGCGCTTTGCAATTTTTATCTGCAATTTTCTTTGCCTGTTTTAAAAAACCTTTCGAAATAAAAGTACGTCCGCTTTCTCCAAAATACAACTCTACATTATACCCCAAACGGCATAATAGTGTAATAGCATCTGCTCCCACTTTAGTATCTAAATAGTGTGTAAACTCATCTATAAATAAAATAATATTGGTTGGTTGATGCACTTTGTTTTGTTCTTTACGTAAGTGAGCCTTAAAATTAAAATTGCTCACTTCGGGAAGTGAACGCTCCGGAGCAATTTGCATTATTTTTTTTAAGATTGAAGCGGTAAATTTTGTTCGATAAATAGTATTGGTAAGCCCCGGGATTAGCGAGGCTATTTTGTTTACTTGGGTGTTGTAAGCAAAGAGAACGTCTCTAATAGGCCTTCTTTTAGATTGGTAATACTGATACTGCATTTCTGCCTTTAATGTGGCCATGTCTATATTACTGGGGCATTCACTTGCACATGCTTTACAGCTTAAACACAAATCCAGCACTTCTTTAAGCTCTTTACTTTTAAACGCGTTATTAGAAGTAGGATGCGTTAAAAATTCACGCAGTGCATTTGCACGAGCTCTTGTAGTATCTTTTTCATTTTTAGTAGCATGGTAACTTGGGCACATAGTGCCGTTGCTTTTATGTGTTTTTCTGCAATCTCCACTACCGTTGCATTGTTCTACAGCTCTAAGAACACCTTGAGTATCAGAGAAATCAAGAAAAGTATTTATTATAGGCTCTTTCCTGTCTGGTTGGTAACGCAAGTTTTCATCAATAGGATAAAAGTTTACAATTTTACCGGGATTAAAAATGTAATTAGGATCAAAAACTTGTTTTATAGATGTAACTAGTTTATAGTTGTTCGGTCCAATCATATACTCAATACATCCAGACCTAACTATACCATCACCATGCTCGCCACTCATAGATCCGTTGTATTTTTTGACCAATTTAGCTACATCAAACGTTATTTTTTTAAAAAGCGTAACATCTTCTTTCTTTTTTAAATTTAAAACAGGCCTTAAATGAAGCTCTCCCGCTCCCGCATGTGCATAATAAACTGCTTGTTGCTTGTAGTTTTGCATAAGTTTAGAAAACTCGTCTATATAATTGGCCAAATCTTCTAAAGCAACTGCCGTATCTTCTATACAAGCTACCGCTTTTTTATCGCCAACCATATTCCCTAACAGTCCTAAACCGGCTTTTCGTAATTCTAAAGCTTTTGTAATATCATCTTCATATAAACAGGGTTGTGCATAACTATTTGTTTCTTTAGTTAGTGTTTGCAATAATGCTATTTTGTTTTGTTCTAACGTTTTTTTATCGTCAGCTCTAAGCTCAAGTAGTAGTATAGCTTTAGGATCACCTTCAATAAAAAACCTGTTTTTAGCTTGAGCTCTGTTGTTTTTTGTGCAATCTAGTATAACCTTATCCATCATTTCACAACTGTATAAGTTGTGTTTCATAACAGGGATAACAGCTTTACAGCAATCATTTATACTTTTAAAATGTGCTGCAATCATAACACTATTCTCTGGCGGGAGCGTATTTAGTTGCAATTTTATAGCCGTTATAAAAGCTAGTGTACCCTCGCTACCACACAATAACTTGCTCATGTTAAATGCCTTTTTATGTAAAAAGGGCTCCATGGCTATAAGCTCATCTAAAGCGTAGCCTGTATTACGTCTGTGAATAGAGGGTTTTGGAAACTCCCGTAAAATTTCTTCTTGTGCCGTTTTATTCTGTAACGTTTTATGAATATGGTTGTATATATTGCCTTCTAATGTTTGTAATTTAGTTTTCTGCAAGAATTGCTCGGCAGAAAGTTCAGAGAAAGTAACCTCACTCCCATCACTTAAAATAGCCTCTAAACTAATTACTTTATCTCGGGTAACACCATATTTTATAGAGGTAGTTCCGCTAGAATTATTGCCAACCATCCCTCCTATCATACATCTGTTAGAAGTTGATGTATTCGGACCAAAAAACAAGCCGTATGGTTTTAAAACTAAATTAAGTTCGTCTCTTATTACACCGGGTTGTACCGTTACCGTTTTATTTTTAGTATCTATATCCAAGATTTTAGTAAAGTGTTTAGAGACATCAACCACTATACCATCACCAACACATTGTCCGGCTAAAGATGTTCCGGCTGCTCTGGGTATAAGTCCTATTTTATGTTTAGTTGCAAAGTCTATTAAAACTTTTAAATCGGTTTTATCTTTAGGATATGCAACAGCCAAAGGTTTTTTTCTGTAAACAGATGCATCTGTAGCATAAATTGCTCTGTGTAAACTATCTGTAAAAATTGAACCTTTAAGGGTGTTTTGAAGCTCTAAAAAATCTTCTTTAGCAATCATTTAACAATTTATTAACATCTTAACCAGTACATTTGGTAGTAAATTATAACAAAGAACTTTAAAAATTGAGATTTATGAAAAAGTATTTTATAGGATTTTTGTTTATTCTTGGTGTTATTAGTTTTAGTAACGCACAAGAAATCTCTAAAAATGCATTAGGGCTTAGATTAGGAGATAGCGATGGTTTTGGTGCAGAAATATCGTACCAAACCGCTTTGACTTCAGATACAAGATTGGAATTTGATTTAGGATGGAGAGACGGTAAAAATTACAGTGCATACAAACTAGTAGGTTTACATCAATGGGTTATGCCATTAGATGGTAATTTTAATTGGTATGTTGGTGCCGGTGCCGGTATTGGTAACTGGAGTTGGGATAATGATTTTCCGGGCGATGATGATGATGGTGTGTTTGCGCTATTAGCCGGAGATATTGGTATTGAATATAATTTTGATATACCGTTGCTTATTTCGTTAGATTTTAGACCAGAATTAGGATTAAGCAATTTTAACAATGATGTAGATTTTGATATAGCTCTTGGGCTTAGATATCAATTCTAAACATCAATAATAAAATAAAAAAGCCTCACGCTTTTGTGAGGCTTTTTTATTAGCCCGAGTTTATTACATTTGTGTACTAAAGATTTAATATATACCATGAAAAAAATTTTAAACGTATGCGTTGCAATTTTACTTCTAGCAACTGCATGTAACAAACCAAAAGAAAACCAATACATTGTTACTGCCAAAATAGATGGCGTAAATAATGGTACAAACGTATACTTAAAAAAAGTATCATTTAGTGCTCCAATTCAAGAAGTAGATACCACTCAAGTACAAGATGGTTCATTTACTTTTACGGGAGAAAGTACAGAGCCTCAAATGCATTTTATATTTATTGATGGCGTTAAAGGAAACGTTCCTGTAATACTTGAAGAAGGAAACATTACTTTAGAGCTTTACAAGGATAGCCTGAATGCATCTAAAATTTCAGGAACACCCTCTAATGATTCGTTTACCAAATTCTTAGAAGGAACAAAAGCTATAAACAAAAAGTTGGTATCGCTCAGAGAAGATTTATTTAAAGCACAGCGAGAGAATGATACTACTACTATGAGCTCATTAAGAGACGAGTTTTTTGAAATTCAAGAAGAAGGAAAAAACTACGAGCTAAATTTTGCCGAAAACAACCCTGATAGCTATGTAACATTGATGCTTATACATAGATACCTTTTAAACAAAGCACATAGCACTAACAAAGTAAAAGAGTTATACGATAATTTACCGGAAGCGTTAAAAAACTCAGAAGAAGGGAAAGAAGTAGCCAAATTATTAACCGATGCCTTAAAAGTTGAAGTTGGTAGTAAAGCTCCTAATTTTTCTGCACCAAACCCAGAAGGTAAAACCATTGCTTTAAATGATGTTAAAGGAAAGGTTACAATAATTGATTTTTGGGCTGCTTGGTGCAAACCTTGTAGAGCAGAAAATCCTAATGTTGTTAAAGTTTACAATAAATATCACGAAAAAGGATTAGAAATTATTGGTGTTTCTTTAGATAAAAAGAAAGAAGACTGGGAAAAAGCAATTGCAGATGACGGCTTACCTTGGCATCATGTATCTAACCTAAAACACTGGAACGAGCCTGTTGCCCGAATGTATAATGTTAATGCTATACCTGCTACATTTATTTTAAATGAAGAAGGTGTTATTGTAGCAAAAGATCTCCGTGGTGATGCACTTGAAGAGAAAATAGCCGAATTATTAAATTAATAATCAAGAAATAGCATCAAAAAGCCCTCAGTTTTGAGGGCTTTTTTCTTTTTCTTTTTTTTTGCTACTTCAGCTCAAATACTACATAAACTCGAGCTTTAATTTCTATATCGCCGGCTGCAATTGTTTGTATTTCTTCTGCAGCATCCATAGCCATAGCTTTAACTTCATAAGAACGCACAGGCATTGGTGCACTATAACCACTCTCGCTTATTGTAATAGCTTTACCTGTTTGTTGCCCTAAAGCTTGCGCATATGCTACTGCTTTTTCTTTTGCGTTGAGGATAGCCTTAATACGAGCTTGGCTTTTTACTTCTTCTAAATTAGATGCTTTAAACTGTACTCCATCTATTCTGTTAATACCCGAATTTAATAATCCTTGCATTAATGTTTCATATTTACTTAAATCTCGTAACGTGATTTTTAGTGATTGGGAAGCCGTATAATGATACTTTTTTTTCTGGTAATCAAATCTCTTATTCAAATTAACACGTTCAGAAAAAACATCTTTATCTTTTATTTTATGCTTTTTAATAATCTTAAATACCGTATTTATAACTGCATCATTATTAGCTTTAACAGACTGTGGGTCGTTACCGTTATGCTCTACACTTACTCGTATTAAAGCATAATCCGGGGTTACAAACAATGTGCTTTCTCCGGTTACAGAAACGGTAGATAAAAATTCTTTTTGCTGGGCATTAATACCTAAACTAATGCAAAAGAGTACTATAACTAATTTTTTCATGTGATTAATTTTAATTACCCTAAACAAGGGTTATGCCATTTTAAGATATTTTGCCCATTTTTTCTAAAACAAACAAAATTATAATCGGTATAGCTAACAAGACCACCATTAATGTATGGTTTACTAAAAGACTGGGCATAAACAGTAGTGTACACAAATACCCGCCAACAGCACCACCAAAATGAGCCGTATGACCAATATTACCTATTCTGCTTTTCATGCCGTAAATAGAATACAGCAAATAACCAATACCAAAAATATAGGCCGGAATAGGAATTGGGATGAAGAAAAAATACAGACTCATATCGGGTCTAAGTAAAATTGCAGCATAAATTATTCCGGTTACAGCGCCACTTGCTCCTACTGCACTGTAATGATATTCGTCTTTATGAAAAAACAAAGCAAAAAGACTACCAACTATAAGACTTACAAAGTAAATTAACAAGAATTTAGTTGTACCAAAAAAGGCAATTACTACTGTAGCAAAAAAGTACAGTGTAATCATGTTAAACAATAAATGTGTAATATCTACGTGTAAAAACCCCGAAGTGAAAATTCTAAATCGTTCGCCTCTTTTAATAGCTCCTATCTGAAACTTATAGCGTTCAAAAAAAGTAAAATCGTTAAAACCTTTAAAAGAAATTACTGCATTAGCAATAATTAAAACCAGCGTGGCTATACTTAAATTCATTTAGGGTTTGTTTAGGTGTGCATCAAATATAGCTATATTTGCCCAAAAATTTGCTTCATGCAGTTATTGGTTTTTATACTTGTATATCCGCTATTATGGCTGGTTTCTATTTTACCGTTTAGATTGCTTTATGCATTATCAGATGCTATTTACATCTTGTTATATTACATAATTGGATACCGAAAAAAAGTTGTTAGAGGAAACTTACAATTAGCCTTTCCGGAGAAATCGCTATCAGAAATTAAGCAAATAGAAAAAAAGTTCTACAAGCACATGTGTGATTTGTTTTTAGAGATGATTAAATCTTTAACTATCTCTAAAACAGAAATGATTAAACGTTTTTCTTTTACCAACTTAGAGGTTATAAAAAATTTCGAAAAACAAAAACGTAACGTAATTTTAGTTTGTGGGCATTATGCAAGTTACGAATGGATGATGTCTTTAGGCTACCATATAAATCATAAAGGGTATGGCGTATATATGCCAATTGCTAACAAGTATTTTGATAGGTTGGTGAAAAAAATCAGAACCCGACACGGAGCTTATTTAATTGCTAAAAAAGATGCAACAAAAACCATTAGAAAACATAAAGAAGACAATGTTCTGGCTTTATATGGTTTGGCAAGCGACCAATCACCTCAACTTCAAAGAGCTCGCTACTGGAGAACATTTATGGGCGTTAAAGTTCCTGTTTTTTTAGGTGCAGAAAAGCTATCTAAAGAATTAGATTATCCGGTGGTTTTTATGGATATTCAGAAGATTAAGCGTGGATATTACCAAACTACATTTACTGTAATTACAGATAACCCAAAAGCATTACCCGACTATAAAATAACCGATACCTTTACTGAGCTTTTAGAAGCACAAATAAAAGCTAAGCCAGAATATTATTTATGGACACACAAGCGCTTTAAACACAAAGACAAAGCTCCTAAAGATTAGCTATTGCCTTAATTTCTTGTATTATGGTTGCAGCTAAGTTATCTGCTTCTTGTTGTGATTTGGCTTCTGTATAAATTCTAATAATTGGTTCTGTGTTAGATTTTCTAAGGTGTACCCAACTTTCAGGAAAATCAATTTTCACGCCATCTATAGTAGATACTTTATGGTTTGCGTAATTTTTCTCTATAGCTTTTAAAATGGCATCTACATCTAAATCTGGTGTTAGTGCAATTTTATTTTTACTCATAAAATACGCCGGATACCCCGACTTTAATTCGCTTACAGTAACTTTTTTCTCTGCCAATAAGCTTAAAAATAATGCAACTCCCACTAAAGCATCTCGGCCGTAATGCAACTCCGGATAAATAATTCCGCCATTACCTTCTCCTCCTATTATTGCGTTTGTTTGTTTCATTAAGGCAACAACATTTACCTCTCCCACGGCAGAAGCTTTATATGTGCCTCCGTATTGCTTGGTAACATCACTTAGCGCACGAGTAGAAGACATGTTAGAAACCGTATTTCCGGGTGTTTTGCTTAACACATAATCTGCGCAAGCAACCAATGTATATTCTTCACCAAACATCTCGCCTTTCTCATCAATAAAAGCTAATCTATCTACATCCGGATCTACAACAATTCCTAAATCTGCTTTTTCATCTACTACTTTATCAGACAAATCTGTTAAATGCTCCTTTAAAGGTTCAGGATTGTGCGGAAAATGCCCGTTTGGCTCACAATACAACTTAACGGTATGTACCCCTAAACGATCTAAAAGTAATGGTATAGCTATACCTCCGGTAGAATTTACACCATCAACCACCACCTTAAAATTAGCACTCTTAATGGCCTCAGTATTAACTAAAGGCAGTTTTAAAATCTCATCAATGTGTAAATCTATATAAGCATCATTTTTAGTTATTTTGCCCAAATTATCAACTTCGGCAAATGCAAAGTCTTCGTTTTTAGCAATTTCTAAAATTCGTTCTCCTTCTTTCGCATTTAAAAACTCTCCTTTTGCATTTAAAAGTTTAAGCGCATTCCACTGTTTTGGGTTATGGCTTGCCGTTAAAATAATTCCGCCATCTGCATGCTCCATGGGTACAGCAACTTCTACTGTTGGAGTTGTAGACAATCCCAAATCTACAACATGAATGCCCATCCCAACGAGTGTTTGCATTACCAAGTCTTGAATCATTTTTCCAGATATTCTGGCGTCTCTACCAACCACTACTCTGTAGTTGTCTTTCTGGCGTTGTTCTTTAACCCAAGTGCCATAGGCTGCAGCAAAAGTAACAGCATCTATAGGGGTTAAATTATCGCCAACGTTGCCTCCAATAGTGCCTCGAATACCGGAAATAGATTTTATTAAAGTCATGGTAGATGTATTTTCTGAATTTGTGCAAATATACAATCTCAATCCTTTTTTCTTGAGTTTGAATTTGTAAATTCGAGCTCATGAATTTTTTAGCACACATATATTTATCTAACGAAGAACCCTTGGTTAAAATAGGTAATTTTATTGCCGATGCCATCAGGGGAAATAAATATGATCATTACCCTAAAGACATTCAAAAAGGCATCTTACTGCACAGAGCTATAGATACTTTTACTGATAGTCATCCTGTTTTTAGGCAAAGTAAATATAGGCTTCAAGAAAATTACGGTCATTATAGCGGAGTTATTGTAGATATTTTTTACGACCATTTTTTAGCTAAAAATTGGGAAAACTATGCCTCTATTCCTTTAAAAGATTATGTTGATGATTTTTACGATTTATTAGAGCAACACTTTTCTATTTTACCCGAAGCAACGCAACGCATGCTGCCGTACATGATTGCAGATAATTGGCTGTATAATTACAGAAAACTAAAAGGAATTGCCAAAGTGCTAAATGGCATGAATAGAAGAACCAAAAATAAGTCTAAAATGAATTTTGCTATTTTAGACCTCCAAGAACATTATGATGATTTTGAAAAAGAATTTACTGCTTTTTTTGATGAGCTTATAACATATGCTAACCATAAATACAAATCAATATCTGTATGATTAGAAAATTATTCTTTTCGGTTTTTATTGCCCTTTTTATCATAGCTTGTAAAACTCAACCCAAAAGAACTCCTACCGGGCTTACTACAAAACAAGCAATGGTAGTCTCTGCAAGAGAAGAGGCTTCTAAAATTGGAGTAGAAATTTTAAAAAAAGGCGGAAACGCTTTTGATGCCATGGTAGCTACAGAGCTTGCTTTGGCTGTGGCTTACCCATATGCCGGCAATCTTGGTGGCGGTGGGTTTATGGTTTACAGAATGGCAGATGGTACAACAGGAGGTTTAGATTATAGAGAAAAAGCTCCTCTTGCAGCGCATAAAGACATGTATTTAGATAGCCTGGGGAATGTAGTACCGGGCAAAAGCACACTCGGAGCCACTGCTGTTGGTGTACCGGGTACAGTTGCCGGTGTGTTTGCTGTGCATGAAAAGTTTGGATCGCTACCTTTTAATGAGCTCATAAAACCAGTAATAGAACTAGCTAAAAAAGGCGTGGTTGTAACTAAAAAACAAGAAGCCAGATTAGAAAACTATAGGCCTTTAATTAAACAAGTAAGCGGAGATAGCACACTTTTAGCTTATCCTTATAAAGCCGGAGACACCATTAAATATTTAGCTCTAGCCAATACATTAGAACGCATAATGCAAAACGGCCGAGACGAATTTTATAAGGGTGAAACTGCACATAAAATAGCAACTTTTATACAAGAAAAAGGCGGTTATATTACCCAAGAAGATTTGGCTAGATACGAAGCTAAATGGCGTGAACCTATTATTTTTAACTATAAAGACCTTACAATAATTTCTATGAGCCCCCCAAGTAGTGGTGGTGTTACATTAGCTCAAATTATGAAAATGATTGAGCCCTATCCTATTTCAGATTACGGGCACAATAGCTTAAAAAGTATACAGTTAATAACCGAAGCAGAACGAAGAGCATATGCAGATAGAAACTACTTTTTAGGAGATCCTGATTTTGTTGAAATTCCTCTGCAAACCCTGTTAGATGAAGATTACCTTAAAAACAGAATGGCTTCGTTTAGTTTTAATAAAGCCACCCCTTCATCAGAAATTAGTCATGGTAGCATAACCATTTCAGAAAGTTCAGAAACAACTCATTATTCAATAATAGATCAATACGGGAATGCTGTATCTGCTACAACAACCATAAATGGAGCATACGGCTCTAAATTGTATTCAGATGAACTCGGATTCTTTTTTAATAATGAAATGGATGACTTTAGTGCCAAGCCCGGAGAACCCAATATGTTTGGGCTAATTGGTGCAGAAGCCAACAGTATTGCTCCAGAAAAAAGAATGCTTAGCTCTATGACGCCAACTATTGTAGAAAAAGACGGAAAATTATTTATGGTAGTTGGTACACCCGGTGGTTCGACCATTATCACATCGGTTTTACAAACAATTCTAAATGTGTATGAATTTAATATGAGCATGCAAGAAGCTGTTAATGCTCCGAGGTTTCACCACCAATGGCTACCAGATGTAATAACATTTGAGCCCAATGCATTCTCTAAAAACCTTTTAAACAGTTTAAAAGAAAAAGGGTATAATATTAACGAAGATAGAACCCCTGTAATTGGTAAAGTTGATGCTATTTTGGTGTATCCTGACGGTACTTTAGAAGGCGGGGCAGATAAAAGAGGAGACGATACTGCAGTTGGATTTTAAACAATATGAAAAAACCTTTTTTTGATGTAGTAGTGCTTACAGATAGGCGCTATGTAAATCCGGAAATTACAAGTACTTATGTACAAAATGTAATTACCGAAGATACCCTTGTTGTTAATGCTCTTAAAAAAGAAGGGTTACAGGTAACGCGTATTGCTTGGGATGATTCTGATTTTGATTGGAGTAATACACGTTTTGCTCTTTTTAGAACAACTTGGGATTATTTTGATAGGTTTACTGAGTTTTCTGCTTGGTTAGAAAATGTTAGTAAGCAAACAAAACTTATAAATTCAGAGCGGTTAATTAAATGGAATTTAGATAAGCATTACCTGCAACATTTGCATAATAAAGGCGTGCCCATACCTCCTACCCTTTTTATAGAGAAAGGTGCAGCAACCACTTTACAGGCATTATGCAATAAAAAAAGGTGGCAAGAAGTAATATTAAAACCTTGTGTTTCTGGAGCAGCAAGACATACTTATAAAATTAATCAAGAAAACATTTCAGAACATGAGCATATTTTTGAAACATTAGTTTCAAATGAAGCTATGATGCTTCAGCCATACCTAAAAAATGTAACCAATAAAGGAGAAATATCGTTAATGGTTTTTAACCAAACAGTTACACACGCAATATTAAAAAAGGCAAAACCAGGCGACTTTAGAGTTCAAGATGATTTTGGCGGAACCGTTCATCCATATACTCCAACAAAAAACGAAATTGATTTGGCATTACAAGCTGTAAATGCCTGTATAGAAATGCCTGTATATGCCAGAGTAGATATCATGTTAGATAACAATAATAATTTAGTAGTTTCAGAATTAGAACTAATAGAACCTGAGCTTTGGTTTAGAGAAAACCCTGAAGCAGCAACTATTTTAGCAAAACAAATAAGAAAACTTGTTTATGAAAATTAGAAAGATCATAAAAATTATTGTTGGAGTTGTTATATTTTTCACACTCCCCAGTTTGTTGTTTTTTAGCTTTTTATATTTAAAATATAACATTTCTTTACCTGATTATTCTCCTAGTGCAAAAGCAGATTCTGTTGCAATACAAATGCTAAACACGCTTAATTACAAGGCTTACAAAGAAATTAATTATTTAGAATGGACATTTAAAAACAGACACCATTACCAATGGCAAAAAAACAAAGGTATTGTTACTGTTTTCTGGAAAGACAAAAAAGTAGAGCTCAATTTAATTGCTCCGCAAAAAAGTAGTGTTTATATAAACAATGAACTTGTAAAGGAAGCCTCAAAAAAGAAAAAACTAATACAAAAAGCACAAGATTATTTTAATAATGATTCTTTTTGGTTGGTAGCTCCGTACAAAGTTTTTGATTCTGGCACTAAACGAAGTCTGGTTACTTTAGAAAACGGAGAAAAAGGCTTGCTTGTAACCTACACAAAAGGTGGTACTACACCGGGAGATAGTTACCTTTGGCTTTTAGATGCCAACAAAAAACCCTATGCTTACAGAATGTGGGTAGATATTTTACCTATAGGTGGTCTTAAAGCAACCTGGTCTGGTTGGATTACTACAAAAAGTGGTGCAATGTTTTCACTAAACCATCAATTAGGACCGCTATCTATTCCTATCACTAACTTTAAAACCCACAATTAAACTTTTAATTAATAGCTGTAATTGCACTATTCTTATAAGGTTTAATGGTCTAATCTTTTTTATTAAAATCGTACCTTTGCAATTTTGCTGATATTATGGCTGTATTCGAAGAAAATATAGAAGTTAACGGTGCTCGAGTTCATAATCTAAAAAACATAGATGTAAGCATTCCAAGAGAAAAGTTAGTAGTAATAACCGGACTCTCAGGAAGTGGAAAATCGTCTTTAGCCTTTGATACTATTTATGCCGAAGGACAACGACGTTACATTGAAACTTTCTCGGCCTATGCCAGACAGTTTTTAGGTGGTTTAGAGCGTCCTGATGTAGATAAAATAGACGGTTTATCTCCTGTTATTGCCATAGAGCAAAAAACAACTTCTAAATCTCCCCGATCAACCGTAGGAACCATTACAGAGATATACGATTTTTTACGACTTCTTTTTGCACGTGCCGGAGAAGCCTACAGCTATAACACCGGTGAAAAAATGGTTAGTTATAGCGATGAGCAAATAAAAAATCTAATTATAGAACAGTTTAACGGCAAAAAAATAAATATTCTTGCTCCGGTTGTACAGTCTAGAAAAGGACATTATAGAGAATTGTTTGAGCAAATTGCAAAACAAGGGTATGTAAAAGTTAGAGTAGATGGCGAAATAACCGACATTACCCGTGGAATGAAGTTAGACAGGTACAAAACGCACGATATAGAGATTGTTGTAGACAGACTTGTAGTTTCAGACTCAGAAACGTTTCAAAAAAGATTAGCAGAAACACTACAAACAGCAATGTACCACGGTAACGATGTAATTATGGTGCTTGAGCAAGACAGCAACAAACCTCGTTACTTTAGCAGAAATTTAATGTGCCCGTCTACCGGAATATCGTATCCAAACCCTGAACCCAACACTTTTTCATTTAACTCCCCAAAGGGCATGTGCCCTTCGTGTAACGGATTAGGAACCATATATCAGGTAAACGAAGCTAAAATAATCCCAAATAATAACATAACAATAAAGGGCGGTGCTATTGCTCCACTTGGTGAGTATAAGCGCTCTTGGGCCTTTAAACAGATAGAAGTTATAGCAGAGCGCTATAATTTTAAATTAACAGACCCAATTAAAAAAGTACCTAAAGAGGCATTAGATATTATTCTTTACGGTGGCAACGAAAAATTTTCTGTGGCCTCCAAAACTTTAGGTATAACCAGAGAATACAAAATTGAATACGAAGGGATTGTTAATTTCTTAAAAAGTCAATTTGAAAACAGTGAATCTACCTCAATAAAGCGTTGGGCAAAAGAGTATATGGACAAAATTGTTTGTCCGGAGTGTAACGGCTCAAGGTTAAAAAAAGAATCGCTTTACTTTAAAATAAACAATAAAAACATAGCCGAATTAGCTATGATGGATATTGTTGATTTGGCTAAGTTTTTTAAAGATTTACCCAAAAAACTAAACGAAAAGCAGTTTAAAATTGCCGAAGAAATTTTAAAAGAAATCAACAACAGACTTCAATTTTTACTTGATGTTGGTTTAGATTATTTATCGTTAAACCGAAGCTCTAAATCGCTCTCAGGTGGCGAAGCCCAACGTATTAGGTTGGCTACGCAAATTGGCTCTCAGTTAGTGGGAGTACTTTATATTTTAGATGAGCCAAGTATTGGATTGCATCAAAGAGACAACGAGCGTCTTATAAAGTCACTACAATCACTTAGAGATATAGGAAACTCTGTAATTGTTGTAGAGCACGATAAAGACATGATTTTAAGCGCCGATCATGTTATAGACATTGGGCCAATGGCCGGCAGGCACGGTGGTAAAATAATTTCGCAGGGGACACCAAAACAAATAATGCAACAAAGTACTCTTACTGCAGCTTATTTAAACGGTGCAAAAGAAATTGCAGTACCAACAAAACGTCGTGAAGGTAACGGCAAAGCATTAGTTTTAAAAGGGTGTACCGGTAATAATCTTAAAAATGTAGATGTTTCTTTCCCATTGGGTAAAATGATTATTGTAACCGGTGTTTCGGGTAGCGGAAAATCAACTTTAATAAACGAAACCCTCTACCCTATTTTAAATAAGCACTTTTTTAATGCCGTAAAAAAACCAATGCCTTACAAAAGCATTGAAGGTTTAGAACATATAGATAAGGTTATAGATATAAACCAATCGCCAATTGGTAGAACACCGCGTTCAAACCCGGCTACATATACGGGAGTTTTTAGCGAAATAAGAAGTTTATTTACCAAAACTCCCGAAGCTATGATAAGAGGCTACAAACCCGGCAGATTTAGCTTTAATGTAAAAGGAGGTCGATGCGAAACGTGTGAAGGTGGCGGTGTAAAAGTTATAGAAATGAACTTTTTACCGGACGTTTATGTAGAATGCGAAACCTGCCAGGGAAAACGCTTTAACAGAGAAACTCTAGAGATCAGATACAAAGGTAAATCTATTGCCGATGTACTGGCAATGACCATAAATGAAGCTGTAGATTTCTTTGAGCATATTCCTAAAATTTACAGAAAACTAAAAACCATTCAAGATGTTGGGCTTGGGTATATAACCCTGGGGCAGCCCTCTACAACACTATCAGGTGGTGAAGCTCAGCGTATTAAATTGGCAACAGAACTTTCAAAAAAAGATACCGGGAATACCTTTTATATTTTAGATGAACCAACCACCGGACTACATTTTGAAGATATTAGAGTTTTAATGGAGGTACTTAACCAACTTGTAGATAAAGGCAACACCGTTTTAATTATAGAACACAACATGGACGTGATTAAAATGGGAGATTACATTATAGATATTGGATACGAAGGAGGTAAAGGAGGCGGACAAATTGTTGCAGTAGGAACTCCGGAAGAAGTTGCAAAAGATACCAAAAGCTACACTGCTAAATTTTTAAAAAAAGAATTACTTTAGCATGTTTTGAATTTTAAAAAAATTAAAATCATATGAGGAAAGAAAAACACCATAGAGGTTGGAACGAGATTAAAACGAATGACTCGTGGGCTATTTTTAAAATAATGGGCGAATTTGTAAACGGCTTCGAAAAAATGAGTCAAATTGGTCCTTGCGTTTCTATTTTCGGATCGGCAAGAACTAAACCCGAAGACAAATACTATAAGCTCACAGAAAAAATAGCTAACAAAATTGTAGAAGCAGGATATGGTGTAATTACAGGAGGTGGCCCGGGTATTATGGAAGCGGGTAATAAAGGAGCTTACCTTGGTGGAGGCACATCGGTAGGATTAAATATAGAGCTACCATTTGAGCAACATGATAACCCTTATATTGATGACGATAAAAACCTGAATTTTGATTACTTTTTTGTTAGAAAAGTAATGTTTGTAAAATACTCTCAAGGGTTTGTTGTTATGCCGGGTGGTTTTGGTACACTCGATGAACTTTTTGAAGCAATTACGCTTATACAAACTAAGAAAATAGATAAATTCCCGATTATTTTAGTTGGATCTGAGTTTTGGTCTGGTTTAATAGATTGGATTAAAAAAACACTTTTAGATAAGGCTAAAAATATTAGCGCAAGTGATTTAGATCTTTTTCATGTTGTAGATACAGAAGATGAAGTTATTGAGATTTTGAACTCTTTCTACAAAAAGTTCAATTTAAGTCCAAACTTCTAATAAAACATTTTTAAATTAGAAATCTACAAGAAAAAGATTTGTTGTATTGATTGCACTTGCTACAAAATTAAACATACGTGTATCTAAACTAATTTTAACAATTATTACTGTGCTGGGCTGCTATTACGGTAAAGCCCAGCACAAACAACATATTGTTGCAACCTTACACGATAGCACTAAAACGTTATCAATTCAACAAAAAATAACTTATTACAATAATACTTCAGACACGCTTAATCAATTATACTTACACGATTGGCAACATTCTTATTCCAGTAAAAAAACAGCACTGGCAAAACGGTTTGCAGAAGAGTTTAACAAATCGTTGCATTTAGCAAAAAAACACGAACGCGGTGGTACAAACATTATAACAGTTTCTGATGATACTTACAGATTTTTACATTGGGAGCGGTTAAATAAGTATGATGCCATAAAAATTCAGTTAAAACACCCTATTTATCCTAACCAATCTCAAACAATATCATTATCATATACCATTAAGCTGCCCGATGCAAAATTTACCGGATACGGCTATTATGACAATGGCGATTATAATTTACTGTATTGGCATTTAATTCCGGCCGTTTATAATGGAGAGTGGTTGCTTTACAACAACAAAAACTTAAACGATTTATACCAGCCACTAACAGATTATAGCATAGAGTTTAACTACCCAAAGAAGCTTACACTTGTAACTGATTTTAATAGTAAAGAAGAAACCGCTCTATCAACAACTAAAAAAGTAACGCTTGAGGGAGATAAAAGACTATCAAGCAATATAATTTTAAAAGCAGATTCTGATTTTTATACCTACAAAACAGAGAATTTAACATTAGTTACCAATTTAAACCAAACCAAAATATCCGAAATTCAGAAAGGTATATCTATAGAGCGTATTGGTAATTTTATAACAAAGTATTTAGGAGAGTACCCTCACCAAAAGCTATTGGTTAGCACCAATCTTTATAACAGAAACCCATTGTATGGTATTAATCAGCTTCCTTCTTTTTTAAGACCCTACTCAGAAGAGTTTCATTACGAGCTTATGGTGCTTAAAACAACCTTAAATCAATTTCTACAAAATACTATACACGTTAACCCAAGAGAAGAATCTTGGCTTACAGATGCGCTTCAAACGTATTTAATGATTTTGTATGTAGATACTTTTTATCCGGATGTAAAGCTGTTGGGTAAGTTTTCTAAAATCTGGGGGGTTAGAAGTTTTCATTTAGCACAAATGAGCTTTAACGATCAGTACGCACTATTGCACATGCTAATGGCGCGTCAAAATATAGATCAGGCATTAAGCACTCCTAAAGATTCTCTTTTAAAGTTTAATCAAAAAATAGCCAATAAATATAAAGCAGGGTTAGGCTTACTTTACTTAGATCATTACACTAGTAAGCAAACCGTTTTAAATGCTATTAAAGAATTTTACCAAAACAATAAACTTGCAACTACCTCTCCGGAAAGCTTTAAAAATAGCTTGCAAAAGTATTCTAATAAAAAAATAGACTGGTTTTTTACAGAATACGTAGGCACAAACAAACGAATAGATTTTAAAATAGACAAGATTGTTAAAACCAAAGACTCTGCTATTGTTACCATAAAAAACAAAACAGGTACGCACGCCCCTATTTCATTATATGCTATTGCTAACGATTCTGTTGTTTTTAAAACCTGGATAGATAGCGTAGTAGATTATAAAACTGTTACAATCCCCAAAAAAAATGCAGAGCGTTTAGTGTTAAATTACGATAGAGTTATTCCTGAATTTAATCAACGAGATAACTGGAAAACCTTGGGCGGATTTTTCTCAAGTAATAAAAAACTAAAATTTCAATTCTTTAAAGATGCTGAGAACCCTTATTACAATCAAGTTTTTTATGTTCCTATTTTAACCTACAACTTTTATGATGGTGTAACTCCGGGCATGCGATTGTATAATAAAACATTATTAGAGCGCCCATTTATTTTTGACCTTCGTCCATCATACGCAACCAAAGAAAAAACCCTCGTAGGATCTGGTATTTTAAACTATCGTAAATATTTTCAAAATCAAAGTCTATATCGCATAGATACCGGTATTTTGGGTTCTAGTTTTCACTACGCGCCAGATTTGCGCTACTCTACACTTACACCTCATATTTCGTTTAGATTCAGAAACGAAGATTTACGTTCTAACGAGCGTAAAATGTTAATGCTAAGGTATGTAAATGTATTTAGAGATTTAGACCCAAATATAGAAACCGATCCTGATTACAGAGTGTTTAACGTAAGGTTTAACCACTACAATAATGATATAATAAATTTTTACTCGTGGTTTACCGATTTACAAGTTGCAGATAAATTCACTAAAATTGCTTTTAATGCAGAGTTTAGAAGACTTTATGAAAATAATACACAATTAAATTTAAGGTTCTTTATAGGAAAATTTATAAAGAATAATACAGGTACGGATGATGGTGATTTCTTTAGTTTTGCTTTAGATAGACCTACCGATTATTTATTTGATTATGATTATTTAGGACGTTCTGAAGCTTCAGGAATTTTCAGTCAACAGTTAATTATTGCTGAGGGAGGTTTTAAGTCTAAGCTAGAACCTGCTTTTTCTAATGATTGGATTGCAACAGCCAATGCCAGTATTAATATTTGGAAATGGGTTGAGTTTTATGGTGATGTTGGGTTTGTAAAAAATAAAAATGTCCCGGGAAAATTTGTTTACGATTCTGGAATACGCTTAAATCTGGTAACCGATTATTTTGAACTATACTTCCCGCTTTACTCTAACAATGGCTGGGAAATAGCCCAACCTAATTACGACCAACGCATAAGATTTGTTGTAACCCTACAGCCCAGAGCTTTACTTGGTTTATTTACTAGAAAATGGTTTTAAGCATGTTTTAAATTGATGATTTACCAACAAAAATGTTAAATTTTACATTATTTTAAATAATCATCAATAAAAACTCTATTTGATTGAAAAATATTCAATTTTTTAAGATTTCTAAAATTGCTAAAATTAATTCTTTTAGCTATTTTTGTGAGCGTTCACTAAACTCCCTTTTCCATGCAGAAAACACCTAAATTACAGAGTGATATTTCGTTTGAAGATTTTCAAGAACAGGTATTAACCGATTATAAAATTGCGGTTACCAGCAGAGAATGTAGCTTGTTAGGAAGAAGAGAAGTATTAACCGGAAAAGCTAAATTCGGAATTTTTGGTGATGGTAAAGAAGTACCGCAATTAGCTTGGGCAAGAGCTTTTAAAAATGGTGATTTTAGAAGTGGTTACTATCGTGACCAAACCTTTATGATGGCTATTGGCCAACTTACTCCAAAACAATTTTTTGCAGGATTATACGCAAACACATCCATAGAGGCAGAACCAATGAGTGCCGGAAGGCAAATGGGTGGTCATTTTATGACACACAGCTTAAACGAAGATGGTAGTTGGAAAGATTTAACTGCACAAAAAAACAGTAGTGCAGATATCTCTCCTACTGCAGGACAAATGCCAAGATTATTGGGCTTGGCACAAGCCTCTAAAGTGTACAGAAATGTAAAAGAAATAGACAGTACCGGTTTTTCGGTTAACGGTAACGAAGTAGCTTGGGGAACTATTGGTAATGCAAGTACAAGTGAAGGGTTATTTTTTGAAACTTTTAATGCAGCAGGTGTACTTCAAGTGCCAATGGTTATTAGTGTTTGGGATGATATGTATGGTATCTCTGTTCCTGCAAAATATCAAACCACCAAAGAAAATATTTCTGAAATCTTAAAAGGGTTTCAGCGTGATGAAAATAATGCAGGTTTTGAAATTTTTGAAGTAAACGGATGGGATTATCCTGCACTTAATGAAGTGTATTTACAAGCAGGTGAGCTTGCTCGTACCGAGCATGTGCCGGTTTTAATTCACGTTAAAGAATTAACTCAACCTCAAGGGCACTCTACTTCCGGTTCGCATGAACGTTACAAATCTCCGGAGCGTTTGGCTTGGGAAAAAGAGTTTGATTGCAATGTTAAAATGCGCGAATGGATTATAGCTAACGGTATTGCAACAGACCAAGAACTTACCGACTTAGAAAAACAAATAAAAAAGGAAGTCAGAGAAGCTAAAAAAGAAGCTTGGAGCGAGTTTATACAACCTATTATATCTGATAAAAATGAGCTTGTAACAGTATTAGATGCTTTGGCACAAAATAGCACTAATAGTGTGTTTATTAACAAGTTAAAAGATGAACTTGCTGCTATAAAAGAGCCTATTAAAAGAGATGTTATTGCTACTGCCAGAAAGGCGCTTAGATACGTAGTAGGTGAAAACTCTGCACAAAAGCAAGCCCTTATAAACTGGATAGACACTTATTATAAAAATAATCAACCTAAGTTTAGTTCGCATTTATATAGTGAGCAACCCAACAATGCAACAACAATTACTGCTGTAGAGCCAACCTACGAATCTAATCCGGAAGAGGTTGATGGCAGAATTGTTTTACGTGATAATTTTGATGTTTTATTTAGTAAATATCCTCAAGCACTTGTTTTTGGAGAAGATAGTGGTAATATTGGAGATGTAAACCAAGGACTTGAAGGGTTACAAGAAAAATACGGAGAAATTAGGGTTGCAGATACCGGTATTAGAGAGGCAACTATACTTGGCCAAGGTATTGGTCTTGCCATGAGAGGTTTACGACCAATTGCCGAAATTCAGTATTTAGATTACCTTCTCTATGCACTACAAATAATGAGTGATGATTTAGCAACCTTGCTTTACAGAACTGTTGGTAAACAAAAAGCCCCGGTAATTGTTAGAACGCGTGGGCATCGTTTAGAAGGTATTTGGCATTCCGGATCACAAATGGGTGGTATAATTCATTTGCTTAGAGGAATGTATGTACTAACCCCAAGAAACATGACCAAAGCAGCCGGGTTTTACAATACATTAATGCTTAGCGATGAACCTGCCCTTATTATAGAAAGCTTAAACGGATATCGCTTAAAAGAGAAATTGCCTAATAACTTAGGAGAATTTAGAACTCCAATTGGTGTTGTAGAAACCGTTAAAGAAGGTAAAGATATTACTGTGGTATCATACGGTTCTACTTTCAGAATTGTAGAGCAAGTAGCTAAAGAGTTAATGCAAGTAGATATAGATGTAGAGCTTATAGATGCACAAAGCTTATTACCTTTTGATATTAATCACGATGTGGTTAAAAGTGTTCAGAAAACTAATAGATTGTTAGTTGTAGATGAAGATGTGCCGGGTGGAGCGTCAGCATATTTATTACAAGAAATTATAGAAAAACAAGGCGCTTATAAATATTTAGATAGCGCTCCACAAACTTTATCGGCTAAAGCTCACAGACCGGCTTATGCTACAGATGGCGACTATTTTTCTAAGCCCAATGCAGAAGATATTTTTGAGAAAATTTACGATATTATGCATGAGGCTAATCCGGCTAAATATCCAAAACTAAAATAATAGTATTTGAGCACCAACGTATCTAAAGCAACACTAAAAGAGGTTTACAATACCATAAAACCGTATGTTCATACAACTCCGGTTTTAACCTCTAACTTGGTGAATAAATGGGTTGGTGCTCAACTTTTTTTTAAATGTGAAAATTTTCAGCGGGCAGGCTCTTTTAAGATTAGAGGCGCAACCAATGCCATTTTAAATTTATCGCAAAAAGCACAGCAAAAAGGCGTTGTTACACATTCGTCCGGAAATTTTGCACAAGCTTTATCCTTAGCTGCTAAAAGTATTGGTGTTCCTGCATATATAGTAATGCCGGAAAATGCTCCAAGCGTAAAAATTGAAGCTGTTAAACAATACGGCGGACAGGTAACCTTGTGTAAACCAACGTTAACCGATAGAGAACAAACTGCCCAAGAGATTGTTCACAAAACCGGGGCTACTTTTATTCATCCGTCTAATGACACTAATGTAATTTTAGGTCAAAGTACAGCAGCTTTAGAGCTTTTAACAGCTGTTAAATCTCTTGATATTATAATAGCTCCCGTTGGTGGTGGTGGTTTGTTGGCCGGCACTGCTTTAGCTGCTCATTTTTTTGAACCTAATTCTATAGTTCTCGGAGCAGAACCCGAAAATGTAAACGATGCTTACCTATCTTTAAAAAAAGGAAAAATTGTTGCTAATAAAAACACTAATACAATAGCCGATGGGCTTAAAACTCAGTTAGGTTCTAACAACTTTCCTATTATTAAACAATATGTTTCTTCTATTATTTGTGTCTCTGAAGATGAAATTATAGCTGCCATGCGATTTATATACGAACGCATGAAAATTGTTATAGAACCTTCAAGCGCAGTAGCTTTAGCAGCTATTAAAAAACAATCAAAACACTTTGCAAACAAGAGCATCGGAGTAATTATATCTGGCGGAAATGTAGATTTAAGTAAATTGCCTTTTGCTTAAATTTCTATTATTTTTTTGTAGTTTGGTAGCTTAAATCATAAAAAAAACAATATGAAATCTTCCCAAACTCATTTAGGATTAGTATTACTGCGCGTTGGTTTTGCAGGGTTAATGCTAACACATGGTATTCCGAAGTTACAAAAATTATTAGCCGGAAACATTGAGTTCCCAGAGGTTTTTGGCCTCTCTCCTACTATCTCTTTAATTTTAGCTGTTATAGGAGAATTTGTTGCTCCTGTTTTAGTTTTAATAGGCTTTAAAACACGTTGGGCAGCAATCCCTACAATTATAACTATGCTTGTTGCTGCTTTTGTAATTCATGCAGACGATCCTTTTGGCAGAAAAGAATTTCCGTTACTTTACGCAATCGGATTTACAGCAATTTTATTGCTTGGATCTGGCAAATACAGTTTAGATAATTACTTAAGTAAAAAATAGTTAGTTAAAAATTTTAACTATTAACTCTTTTAATAATTCTCCCGAAGGGGTTGCGCTTGCGCCTACCCCTTTTCCTTTTGTATCTGTTTCTCTTAAATAACTTAAAATTTCGCTAACCCTTCTCATAGGATAGTTTTTAGCTGCAATTTGATATTCTATAACAAACCACGGGCTTATTTTTAAAGCTGCACTCACCGTTTTTTTAGAATGGTCATGTAAACCGTGGTAACGTAATAAGTTTGTAAAAAAACTATATAACGCACTAACAGTTAAAACAAGTGGGTTGTCTTTAGGGTTTTGTGCAAAATAATTAATAATTCTGGTGGCTTTAGCAAAGTCTCGTTGCGCAATGGCTTTCTGAAGCTCAAAATTGTTAAAGTCTTTACTTATACCAATATTTTTTTCAATAAGTTCTGGAGTGATTTCTACTTCGGGAGGAATAATCATCATTAATTTCTGTAGCTCATTTTCTATTTTCCCAAGGTCATTTCCTAAAAACTCGGCAAGCATCATACACGATTTATCACTAATACGGTATTTTTTATTAGCCACATAGCGTTTAATCCAATCCGGGATTTGGTTATCGTAAAGCTTTTTACTTTCAAAATAAACTCCTTTCTCTTTTACTGCTTTGTATAGTGCCTTACGCCCATCAATTTTTTTATACTTGTAGCAAATAACTAAAACAGTAGTAGGCTGAGGGTTGTTAACATACGGAGCTAACTGCTCTATTGTTTTAACTAAGGCTTGCGCTTCTTTTACAATTACCACTTGGCGCTCTGCCATCATCGGAAAGCGTTTGGCCTGATTTATAATTTCGGCTACCGATACATCATGCCCATAAAGCACTAACTGATTAAATTCTCTTTCGTGTTCCGGTAAAACATTTTCGGCAATAAAATCTGTAATCTTATCTATATAGTAAGGTTCTTCTCCGGCTAAAAAATAAACAGGCTTTATATTGTTGTTTGTAATATCAGAAATTAGTTGTTTTGCTTGCTCCATGTAGTGCTTATAGTAAAAGTTTTGAGGTTTGTTTGGTGTAATTTGTTAATTTTGAAAACATGCAACAGCTAAACTTTAAGCCATACACGTTTCGCATCAAAAATAGCGAAAATAAACACTATATTTTTGATGAAATTCGTAAAAAATTTGTGGTTTTACAACCCGAAGAATGGGTTAGACAGCATGTTATTAAATTTTTACTTCAAGAAAAAAAATATCCAAAAAGTCTTATTAATGTAGAAAAAATGTTGCGTGTAAATAACCAACTAAAACGATACGATGTTGTTGTGTACAATCCTAACGGAAGTATTTTTTTGTTGGTAGAATGTAAACGCCCATCTGTTACAATAACTCAAGATAGTTTTGACCAAATTGCTCGGTATAATTTAACCCTAAAAGCACAATATTTAATGGTTACAAATGGGCTACATCACTATTATTGTCAGCTACAATATCAAAAACAACAATACTTATTCTTAAAAAGCATTCCGCAATACTTACAACAACCTAATCACTAATGAAATTAGCCATAGTTATACTTAATTGGAACGGAAAAAAACTTTTAGAACAGTTTTTACCATCTGTTGTAGCGTATTCTGAAGAAGCCGATTTGTATGTGGCCGATAATGCATCAACAGATGATTCTATTGCTTTTATAGAAAAAACATATCCGCAAATAACTATCATAAAAAATAAAACTAACGGAGGTTATGCTAAGGGTTATAACGATGCTTTACAACACGTTAATGCCGATGTGTTTTGTTTGTTAAACTCTGATGTAGAAGTAACAAAAAACTGGCTTAAGCCAATAATTACTCTTTTCTCCGAAAACCAAAATGCTAGTATTGTGCAACCCAAAATATGCTCGTATAAACAAAAAGATACCTTTGAGTATGCAGGTGCCGGAGGTGGTTTTATAGATAAGTATGGTTTTCCGTTTTGTAGAGGACGTATTTTTGATACATTAGAAAAAGACACCGGGCAATACAACAATACTTGCCGTATTTTTTGGGCTAGTGGCGCTTGCCTTTTTGTTAGAAAAGATGTGTTTACTGCTTTAAGAGGTTTTGATGAAGACTTTTTTGCCCATTTTGAGGAAATAGATTTATGTTGGAGAGCTCAACAAGAAGGTTTTGAGGTTTGGTATGTTGGTAACAGCACTGTATATCATTTAGGAGGTGGAACGTTAAACAACACAAGCCCTCAGAAAACTTACTTAAATTTTAGAAACTCTTTGTATTGCTTAACAAAAAATCTTCCAAAAAATAAGTTGCTTACTGTACTTTTTACAAGGCTTGTTTTAGACGGTGTTGCGGCTCTCAGATTTGTAATACAACTAAAGTTTGCGCATATGTGGGCAATTTTAAAATCACACGTATTATTTTATAAAAACCTCAAAAACAACCTGAAAAAACGAAAAAAACCTATAACTTTTAAGAAATATTACTTTATAAAATCCATTGTGTACGAATATTTCGTAAGTAATAAAAAAAGCTTTATGCATTTAATAAAACATTAACTAAAATGCATATACTCTAATTAGCTTTTTGTATAAATTTGAATTGTTAAAAAATAACCTAAACATTGAATATTGATTATGAAAAAAATTGCCTTATTAAGTCTAGGAACTGTTTTATTGCTGGGTTCGTGTGTTTCTCAAAAAAAGTATGCCGAATTAGAGGCTAAACATAAAGAAACCCAAGATTTACTTAACTCAGCAACTGTAAAATTAAATAGCTGTTTAGAAGAAAAAGCAGCTTTAACTGCAAAAAATCAATCTTTAGAAAGCCAAGTAGCTTCATTAAATGCTACCAATGGTGAGTTAATTAAACAAATCGGGAACTTTACCGATCTTACTAAAAAAGGTGCAGAAAACTTAGAAAAATCTCTTGAGAGCTTAAAAGAGAAAGATTTAACCATTAGAAAGCTTCGTGATGCTGTTACCAGAAGAGACTCTGTTAACTTAGCTTTAGTTCAGAGCTTAAAAGGAGCTTTGGGTAACTTAGATGATGAAGACATTGAAATTAATGTAGAAAAAGGTGTGGTTTATGTATCTATCTCAGATAAACTTTTATTTGCTAGCGGAAGCCATAAAGTTACCGATAGAGCTAAACAAGTGTTAGGTAAAGTAGCTACTGTGGTTAAAAACAAGCCTGATTTTGAGTTTATGGTAGAAGGTCATACAGATAATGTGCCAATTAGCACTTCATGTATAAAAGACAACTGGGATTTAAGTGTTTTAAGAGCTACCTCTGTTGTTAGAATTTTACAAAATGATTTTGGTGTATCGCCAGCTCGTATGACTGCTGCCGGACGTAGCGAGTATGTTCCTGTTGCAGACAACACTAGTAAAGAGAATAGAGCTAAAAACCGTAGAACAAGAATTGTTGTTTTACCTAAGTTAGACCAGTTCTATAGTATGATAGAAGAAGGCATGAAAGATCCTAATATTAATTAAGCTACGCTTAAAATATAAAAAGCCACGCAATAGCGTGGCTTTTTTGTTTTAGTTTATTTATAAAATAATATCAATATCTCCTTTTCCTTCTCTAATTACTTTAGGCTCAAATTCTGATAAATCTATTACTGTAGAGGCCACATTACCTCCGTACCCTCCATCAATTACAACATCTACAATATTACTCCATTTCTCATAAATTAGCTCCGGGTCTGTAGTATATTCTATAACCTCATCTTCATCGTAAATAGATGTAGATACAATTGGGTTGCCCAACTCTTGTACCAGAGTACGCGCTATATTATTGTCGGGAACTCTTATACCAACTGTTTTTTTCTTTTTAAACTCTTTTGGTAAGTTGTTTCCTCCGGGTAAAATAAAAGTGTATGGCCCGGGCAAACCTCTTTTTAGAATTTTAAAAGTAGCTGTATCTATTTGTTTAACGTAGTCTGATAAATTGCTTAAATCTGCACAAATAAAAGAGAAATTAGCTTTCTCTAACTTCACACCTTTTATTCTGGCTATACGCTCTAAAGCTTTTGTATTAGTGATGTCGCACCCTAAACCATAAACCGTGTCTGTTGGATAAATTACCAAACCTCCTTGCTTTAGTACTTTTACAACCTTGGCTATTTCTCTTGGATTTGGGTTTTCTTCGTATATTTTAATTAACTCTGCCACTTTGTTTTCTTGTTTTGTAATACTTGTTTAAAATTAGTTGATTACTTCTAGTTTTGCAAAACGTAGTAGCAGTCTTTTAACCTCACCGTTTTCAAACTTAATTTCGGCTTTTTTATCGCTTCCAACCCCCTCAATTTTAAGCACCTCTCCCCTTCCAAATCTGGTATGCGAAACTTTATTGCCAACTTCAAGTTTTACTGCATCATTTGTACTACTTGGAGTATCTAATCCGGGTTTTAATTTTCTAAGTTTTCTAAGCTGCTCTGATGTTGGTTTTTTTATGCGAGGAGGCTCGCTATTTGTTGGTTTCTTTAAACGAAGTTTACTTTTATCAACATCACCAAAAATATCGGTATCTACTAAAGGTTTGTACCTGTATGAGCTAATTGGAACGTTTAGCTCTAAATATTTATCATCTATCTCTTCTATAAACCTACTTGGTTCTGCATCTATAAGTTTTCCCCATCTGTAACGACTTTCTGTGTAGGTTAAATAAGCTTGTTTTTCTGCTCTGGTTAAGGCTACGTAAAAAAGTCTTCGCTCTTCTTCTAACTCAGTTCTGGTATTTAAACTTAATGCAGACGGAAATAAATCTTCTTCTAACCCTACAATATAAACGTACGGAAACTCTAACCCCTTTGCTAAATGGATAGTCATTAATGCCACTCTATCATCATCTCCGGTATCATTATCAAAATCTGTAGCTAAGGCAACGTCTTCTAAAAATTCTGCTAAAGATCCGGTGCTATCTGCCAATTCTTTTTGTCCTTCAACAAAATCTTTTATACCGTTTAATAACTCTTCTATATTTTCCATTTTGGCAATTCCTTCGGGAGTGCCATCTTTTTTAAACTCTAATAAAAGTCCGGTTTTTTTGGCTACGTGCTCTGCAATGGTAAAAGCGTCTGCATTTTGGTTTAAAACTTGAAAACTTTTAATCATGGTTACAAAGTCTTCAAGCTTTCTTTTTGTGCCGGCATTTATTTTTAAGTCTATTTTATCTAAATGCTCCATTATTTCAAAAACAGAGCGCTTGTAGTGGTTTGCCGCCACCGTGAGCTTATCTATTGTAGTAGCCCCAATTCCTCTTGCCGGGAAGTTTATAATTCGTTTTAGCGATTCTTCGTCTTTGGGGTTTAAAACTAATCGTAAATACGCCAAAACATCTTTAATTTCTTTACGTTGATAGAATGATATACCACCGTAAATTCTATACGGAATATCGCGTTTTCTTAGGGCGTCTTCTATTGCTCTAGATTGTGCATTTGTTCTATATAATACAGCAAAATCATTATTGTTTAATTGATGCTGCATTTTGTTTTCAAAAATAGAGCTTGCTACAAATCTCCCCTCTTCTGCATCGGTAAGGAGTTTATGAACTTTTATTTTATTGCCATCTTCGTTGGCTGTCCAAACAACTTTCTCTAATCGGTTTTTATTTTTTTCTATAACCGAGTTGGCTGCATTAACAATGTTTTTGGTAGACCTGTAGTTTTGTTCTAACCTGTAAACGGCTACGTTTTCGTAATCTCGCTGAAAATTTAATATGTTGTTAATGTTAGCCCCTCTAAACGCATAAATACTTTGGGCATCATCACCAACCACGCATATATTTTGATGAAAATCTGATAGTGCTTTTACTATTAAATACTGCGAGTGATTGGTGTCTTGATACTCGTCTACTAAAATATACTTAAACCGTTGCTGGTATTTTTTTAAAACATCAGGATATACGTTTAAAAGCTCATTGGTTTTTAAAAGCAAGTCATCAAAATCCATAGCACCGGCCTTAAAGCATCTGTTTACGTATTCCTCGTAAATTTCTCCCATTCGTGGCCGCTTTGCTATTTCATCTGCCTCAACCAGCTCAGGATTATTATAATATGCTTTTACGGTAATAAGGCTATTTTTAAAAGATGATATCCTGTTTTGAATTTGTTTGTATTTATAAACGTCTTTGTCTAACCCTTTTTCTTTAATTATGGCTCTAATTAAACTTTGTGAATCTTGCGTATCGTAAATAGTAAAATTGCTTGGGTAACCTAATTTATCGGCTTCAATTCGTAATATTTTTGCAAAAACAGAGTGAAAAGTACCCATCCAAAGATTCTTAGCTTCATTACTGCCAACAATCTGGGCAATTCTGTTTTTCATTTCGCGAGCAGCCTTATTGGTAAAAGTTAATGCAAGAATATTAAACGGATCTACACCTTGTTGCATTAAATGGGCAATCCTATATGTAAGCACTCTTGTTTTACCAGAACCTGCCCCGGCAATAACCATTAACGGTCCGTCTTTATGCAATACGGGGGCTCTTTGAGCTTCATTCAGTTCATCTAAAAACGTTTCCAAACAACTGTATTTTTAAGGGTTTTTACAAAGGGTAAATTTAGCTGATATAAGGCGTAATTTAAAAACAAGTTGTGAATAATTATAACAAGCCATACATGCTTTTTGATGCAATTATAAATATATTTAGCTAAAATTATGTTTACTATGTTACATTCAAAAAAATTAATTGGAATTTTTGCTTTGTTTACAAGCTTTCTGGCTGTATCACAAAACAATATTGATAAAGATATTGCTGCCATAGAAGATAAGGTTATAACATGGCGACGTTATTTTCACGAAAATCCTGAGCTCTCAAACAGAGAGTTTAATACTGCCAAAAAAATTGCAGAACACTTACAAAGTTTAGGGATTGAAGTTACAACAGGAGTGGCTAAAACCGGAGTAGTAGGAATTTTAAAAGGAAAAAAACCGGGAAAAGTAATTGCTTTAAGAGCAGATATAGATGCGCTACCGGTTACTGAACGTACCAATGTGCCTTTTAAATCTACCGTAAAAACCACTTTTAGAGGTGTAGAAACCGGTGTTATGCATGCCTGTGGGCACGATACTCATATAGCAATATTAATGGGGGTTGCAGAGGTGTTAGCAAAAAATAATGATTTTGCCGGAACCGTAAAATTTATCTTTCAACCGGCCGAAGAAGGAGCTCCTCCCGGAGAAGAGGGCGGTGCAGAGCTAATGGTTAAAGAAGGGGTATTAAAAAACCCTGATGTAGATGCTATTTTTGGTTTACACATTTCTGCACAAACCGATGTTGGAAAAATTTTATACAAACCCGGGGGTATTATGGCTGCCTCACAAAGTTTTGAAATTCATGTAAAAGGCAAACAAAGTCATGGCTCAACCCCCTGGACCAGCATTGATCCTATTATGGCTGCTGTTAAAATTATAGACGGACTGCAAACTATTATTAGCAGAGAGGCTCAACTTACCAAAGAGGCAGCCGTACTTTCTATCGGGAAAATTAGTAGTGGTGTTAGAAGCAACATTATACCGGAAGAAGCTCATATAGTTGGTACACTTAGAACGTTAGATTACAACATGCAAGCGTTTATAAATAAACGTATGAAAGAAATGGTTCCTGCCATTGCTAAAGCCTACAGAGCCCAAGCAACCATTAAAATTGCTAAAGGTTACCCCATAACCTATAACGACCCTGATTTAACAGCTGCTATTGTTCCAACTTTGCAAAAAGTTGCAGGCGAAGAAAATGTTATTTTAACTGATGCTATTACCGGTGCCGAAGATTTTTCGTTTTTTCAGCAACAAGTCCCGGGATTTTATTTCTTTTTAGGAGGAAAACCGTTAAATGTTCCTGTTGAAGAATCTGCACCACACCATACTCCTGATTTTTATATTGATGAAAGTGGGTTGTTATTGGGGGTAAAAACTTTTACACAAATTGTTTTTGATTATTTAGGTACTTAAAAATTTAATTAACATTCAATACAATAAAATTAGAGTTCTGGCATTAATGCAATACAACTTAAACTAACTAACAAAAACATTAACCATGACCGGAGATCGCGTACTTGAGTATTTTCTTTTTTTATTACCGGCTGTTGTAGCCGGTATGATTGCTTATTACTTTTTTAGATTACATACCAAAAACGAAGATGGTAGAAGACGTTTTTTATTACAAAAAGATGCTCAAAAACATGCCATGCCAATTAGGTTACAGGCTTACGAAAGAATGGCGCTTTTTTTAGAGCGCATAGTGCCTTCTAATTTATTAATACGCGTTAGCCCAACCTCATCAGATGTGGTACAGTACGAGACTCTACTAATTAAAACTATAGAAAATGAGTTTGAACACAACGTATCACAACAAATTTATATGAGTGATGAGTGTTGGAATATTATTAAAGCTGCAAAAAATGCAAGTATTCAGCTTATTCGTAAAGCTGCTATGAGCAATAAAGTAGATTCTGCCGATAAACTTAGAGAAACTATTTTAAATGATATGTTAGATAAACAAGCTCCTTCTGCAGCTGCACTTTCTTTTGTAAAAAAAGAAGTTAGCGAGTTGTGGTAAAACTTATACTGCTTTATTTATTTTTTTAGCAGCCGCATTATCGGCTGCTATTTTTTTGGCAGCATATTCATAGCCCTGCTCCCACCAGCTAGCCATTTGTTTTTTATTAAATACTAATGAGTTTTCGGTTAGTTTAGTTGGTGTATAAAATAGGTTTAGCTTTACATTTTTGTTTATTGCAGCTAATTTTCCGGCAATAATATCATGACGCTCTACTTGGTCTAGCAAAAAACCAAATAAATTAACCATTAAAGAAAATGGGTTTCTTCCCAAAACCTTATCATACTCCATGTTTTCTGCTTCTAAAATAATGGCATCTACCTCTGTTGCGCCGAGCCTTATAGCCTCTCTTATAGGCACAACACATCCTAATCCTCCATCTGCATATTCATAACCGTTTACTTTAGCTAAAGACATAAAAGGCACATAATTGCAAGAAATCCATATCCAATCGCAAAATTCATCATGTGTAAAATCATTTATTGATTTATACTCTACCCTATTTTTAGATAGATTAGATACCGTTACTATTACTTCTTTATTTTTTTGTTTAATGCTCTCAAATTCTTCTTTAGTGAATTGTTTATTTATGTTTTTTCTGAGGTTTTTGCTTTCTCCAAAAGTTCTTTTTCCTTTTATAAGCTGCCAAATAACATTTAAATGATTCATGGCAACATATTCTCTATCTCCCTTTCTTCTTACAATAAATGGATTGTTGCTAAATATTTTTCGCTGACTTACAGTAGTGTAAATATTATACACTTTTTTTATTTGGTTGTTGGCTAAATGAGGTATTAATAAGCTTCCCGTAGACGTGCCTAAATACAATTGATAGTCTCTTTTTTGATGCTCTATTAAGTATTGAGCAACACCTCCGGCAAAGGCACCTTTGCTGCCTCCACCACTAATTACCAGTGCCTTCATAGCGTTAGTTTTAAGAGTGTAGATGTTAATTTTCTACATTAATTTCATTGAGTTCTTCGCTTTTGTTTTGAGCGTAGGCGAAACCTGTTTCCCACCACTGGGTCATTTTCTCTTTATTAAAGATAAGCGAATTTGTTGTAAGTACCGTAGGTGTGTAGTAAAAATTAATAATTGCATTATGATGTGTAGCAACAAATTTTCCAATTCTAATGTTTTGATGCTCAATCCTGTCTAACATAAAATTAAACATGTTAGTTAGTAACGAAAATGCATTTTTAGAAGGCATTCTGTTTATGTGGGTAACCTCTGTTTGTAAAATAATGGCATCTACCTCTGTTGCACCACGTTTAATAGCTTCTTCTATAGGTACCATAGTGCCTAACCCTCCGTCTGCATATTCGCATCCATTTTTTCTAACTAAGGTCATAAAAGGTATGTAATTGCAAGAAATCCATATCCAATCTATAAACTCCTCGTACGTATAATCTTTTAATGATTTATATTCTATTTGATTTAAACTTAAATTAGATACGGTAACAACAATTTCTTTAGGGCTATCTTTTAATGTGAAGAATTCTTGCTCGGTAAATGTTTTTTTAATTAATAATTTTAGGTTATGGCTCTCTCCAAACGTTTTGCTTCCTCTTAAAAAGTTTTTTAGTACGTTTAAATGATTAATACCAATGTTTTCTACTCCATATTTTTTTTTAATTACAAACGGACAATTACTAAATATACTGTGCTGATTTACAGAAGTGTAAACCTCTTTTATTTTGTTGATTTTTTGTAATGCTAAGTGAGAAATTAATAAGCTTCCTGTAGAGGTTCCTAAAAACAAGTCGTAATCTCTGTTAAGGTTTTCTATTAAGTACTGTGCAACGCCACCTGCAAAAGCGCCTTTGCTGCCACCCCCAGAAATTACTAATGCCCGCATAATTAGTTAAAGTATTGCTTTAAGATGTTTTGTTGAGATACACTAAGTTCGGAAAAAATATTTTTATATCTGTTCAAATATTCTTCATCTTGTAAAAGCGTAGTTAACATTTGTTTTGACGATTTAGAAAATTGCCAAACCCAATGTTCACAAGCCTGTAACAAATCTTTTAGATTAGTATCTGTAAACGCGTTTAACTTGTAAAGATAATTAAAGGCAAGCTCTCTTACTTCAAAATGATAATAACTTGAGGTATACTCAGAGAGTTCTTTAAAATATGTTTGCTTTTTATCTGTGTTATAATCTGGTGTTATTAATGCCAATGTTAGCCACAATAAACGTACATTTTTATTAGGAAGGCCAATAGTGTGTTGTGTTTGGTTTAAGTATATAACTCTATCTTCAGGAAAAAAATACCATAAATTAAAAAGAGCGTTTTCTTGTGTTACATAACTTGCATCGGTTAAAAGCGCCTCTATTAAAGGTTTGTGTTCTTTAAAAAATGTGTTTGCTGCTACTGCTATAGTTTGCCTGGTTTTTAACGTGTTGCTTTCTAGCCCCTTTTTAATGATTTGTGTTTGAATTTGTTTTGGCAAACTATCTAATCTTGCTGCAATAGTTTGCAATAGTGGTACATAGCTCTCATTACTAAACAACTCTTTTTTTGCAAGTTGATTTAAATTATTCCAAAAATCAGTAACTCCTATTTTATTTAGCAATAAAATATTAGCTACAACTTTATTCTTTTGTAAACTTTTAAACAGTTCTTCTTTAGGCAGTTTAGTTTGCTGTAACCAACTTGTTCTAAATGCTTGTAAATTAACGTGTGTTACTTTCTGTACATGCTGTAAAAAGTTAGCAACTGTAACATTTTTGAAAGCATACTCCTTTAAAAAAGAACTTACTGCTTTTTTAAAACCCTCATCTCCTACTAACTCACGCAATACATGAAAAGCTAAAGCTCCTTTTTGATAAAATGTTAAACTACTTGCCTTTGGGTTTAAAAGACTTTCTGGTGCTTGTTGCTGCTCAAAATCTAAAAGGTTGTTAGCATATTGCAACAATGTAGTATAGTAATAATCTTCGCCAAAAATCTCTCGCTCTGCAAGTAATGCATAATAGGTTGCAAAGCCTTCATGAAGCCAATGATGCTCTGCACTTACCTCTGTAATTAAATTGCCAAACCATTGGTGGGCTAATTCGTGTGCATTTACATTTAAGTAGCTTTTATCGTTAAAACCAATAGAATCTACCATATAGCTATCAGAAAAAATAGTAGCTGTTGTGTTTTCCATTCCGGCATATAAAAAATCTTTTACCGGTATTTGTTTATAATTACTCCAAGGGTAAGCAATTCCTGTTTCTTGCTCTAAAAAATCAAAAATTTGTGTAGTGTATTTATAAGTATAATCTGCTTTTAATGAATCTTTTGGATAATAATAAAGCAAAATAGGCACTCCTGATTTAGTTTTTTTTACCTTTTTTTTATACTTGCCAATAGCTAAGGCAACTAAATAACTGCTCATTGGATGTTTCATGGTATAGTGCCATGTTTTTGTACTATCTGTAGTTGATGCATTACTTAACTGTCCATTAGAAATTACTTCAAACCCTTTTTTAAATGTAATACTGGTATTAAATATTATTTTATCGTTCATATTATCAATACTGGGCAACCAATTGCTTGTATATTTTCCTTGCCCTTGTGTAAAAACTTGTTGTACGTATGAGGGTTCATTCCAACCTATAAAATACATAGCTTTTTTGGGGTACGCTTCGTAAAAAAAAGAGACAGAATACTCCTTATTTGGTTTAAAAGCGTGTACAAACCATATTTTAGAGTTTGTTGCTGATATTAAAATTTGCGAATCTTTTTCATTTAAAGGTTTTACTTTCATTGCTTTGGCATCTAAAAAAACAGAATCTGATGCCTTTAGCATATAAAAACTTACCGTTACTTTTCCTGAAACTTTTTCTTGATAAGGATTAATTGTTAAATGAGAAGTGATTGATTTAAAATCTACAATATCAGATTGTTGCGCAACAATGCTATTAAAAAGCAAACAAAAAAGTAGTGTAAAAAAACGTAGCCTGCTCATGCTTAATTTATTGTAAAAGAGATAAGTACTCATCCATTATATAGCTGCAGTCTTTATACTTTTTAAGCCTGTTATTTACAGAATAACGATAGGTGTTAATTATATTTTTAAATCGTTTAGAGAAATATACATTATTATCTTGCACCGTACCCTTAAGCAAGTTAAAAACTAAACTATTTACTTTATCTGCATTTGTTTCTTGCTCAAGTAAACTTATTAAAGAATCAACCTTTTTTAAGTTTTGTTCCAGAAAAAGTATTCCGCTGTTTATGGTTTCTTTATTAAACTCCGTTTCTTCTTTTAACAATATAAAGTGGTTTTGCACTACTTTTTCTTGTTCATTTTTAACCATCCCTTCCCTTTTTAACTTCTAAAATACAATATTTAGTAACTTAATTTACTTTGTAAGATTTACTAAGGTAACTTATATTCGCTGTTATGAACGATGCTATTTTACAAACACCAATAGAATACCTAAAAGGTGTTGGTCCTAACCGAGCTAAATTACTTCGTTCAGAGTTGGGCATAGAAACCTATCAAGACTTATTAAACTTATTCCCGAACCGGTATATAGATAAAACCCGTTACTATAAAATAAATCAGTTACAGCCTAACAATGCCGATGTACAAATTATTGGCAAAATCATACATATTAAAACAGTAGAACAAAAAAGAGGCAAACGTTTGGTTGCTACTTTTGTAGATGAAACCGGGCAAATGGAGTTGGTTTGGTTTAGAGGGCATAAATGGATTAAAGAAAACCTTAAATTAAACCAGCCTTACGTTATTTTTGGAAAATGCAATTTGTACGGAGCTACTTTTTCTATGCCACACCCCGAAATGGAGCTGTTAGAAGAGCATAAAAAAAGCCTCAGAACAGCCATGCAACCTGTTTACCCCTCTACAGAAAAACTATCAAGTAATAATATTACAAATAGGGTTATTAGTAAGCTAATACAGCAATTATTTTTAGAAACCAAAGCAAATTTCTCTGAGACCTTATCGCCATCACTAATAAAAGAGCTTCAGCTTATTTCTAAAAAGAAAGCCGTTTTTAATATTCACTTTCCGGAAAGTGCAGAATTGTTGGCAAAAGCACAATTTAGATTAAAATTTGAAGAACTCTTTTACATACAGCTTCAGCTTGTTTCTAAAAACATCATCAGGAAAAAGAAAATTAAAGGGTTACCTTTTGAAAAAGTGGGCGCCCTTTTTAACGAGTTTTACAATAACCATTTGCCTTTTAAACTAACCAATGCACAAAAAAGAGTTTTAAAAGAAATCAGAAAAGATGTTGGTAGTAAAGCTCAAATGAACAGACTCTTACAGGGTGATGTTGGTAGTGGGAAAACTATTGTAGCATTAATGAGTATGTTGCTTGCTTTAGATAATAATTTTCAAGCATGTATAATGGCTCCTACCGAAATTTTAGCCACACAACATTACAATAGTATTAAAGAGCTAATAACTAAACTGCCAATAAATGTAGCATTACTTACAGGCTCTACCCCTACATCAGAACGTAAAATAATACACGAACAATTATTAAGTGGTGAGTTGCATATTTTAATAGGCACTCACGCTTTAATTGAAGATACTGTACAGTTTAAAAATCTCGGACTCGCAATTATTGATGAGCAACACAGATTTGGCGTAGCCCAACGAGCAAAATTGTGGAAAAAAAACACCATCCCTCCGCACGTGCTGGTTATGACTGCCACCCCTATTCCCAGAACCTTAGCCATGAGCTTATACGGAGATTTAGATGTGTCTGTAATAGATGAGCTGCCTCCCGGTAGAAAACCTGTAAAAACGGTGCATAGGTACGACACCAATAGGCTTAAAGTATTTAAGTTTTTAAAAGACGAAATTGCTAAAGGAAGACAAGTTTACGTTGTTTACCCATTAATTCAGGAATCATCTGCATTAGATTATAAAGATTTAATGGATGGCTATGAAAGTATAGAAAGAGAGTTCCCTAAACCACAGTATCAAATTTCTATTGTACATGGCAAAATGAAAGCTGCAGATAAAGATTATGAAATGGAACGATTTGCCAGAGGAGAGACACAAATTATGGTCGCCACAACTGTAATAGAAGTTGGTGTTAATGTGCCTAACGCCAGTGTAATGGTAATTGAAAGTGCAGAACGATTTGGGCTCTCACAACTACACCAATTAAGAGGTCGTGTTGGTAGAGGAGCAGAACAAAGCTATTGTATTTTAATGACCAGCCATAAACTCACCAACGAAGCAAAAACACGCTTAGAAACCATGGTTAAAACTAATGATGGTTTTGAAATTGCCGAAGTAGATTTAAAACTTAGAGGTCCAGGCGATTTGATGGGAACACAACAAAGCGGTATTTTAAATTTAAAAATAGCCGATATTGTTAAAGACAATAAAATTTTACAATTAGCAAGACATCATGCTATTAGAATCTTAAAAACAGATCCTTTACTTAAAAGTGCTGAGAATTTAACCATTAAAAAAGCTTACCAGCAGCTAACCAAACACAAAAACATGTGGAACTATATTAGCTAAAAAAAAGCCCGAAAAAAATCGGGCGTTGTCATTTAATTTATATCAATTCCTTTTTCTAATTTGGCTAAGTTAGCCACTATAGCATCTTGATTTAGCTTATCTGGTGCTCTTTTGTGAGCTATTTTTAAATGTTTTAAAGCTTTTTTATAGTCTCCTTTAGCCGAGTATCCTCTTGCCAATCCGTAATCTACCGGCCATGTGTTTTTATACTTGTTGGCATTGTCTTTAAAAACTTGCATTGCTTTTTCTTTTTTACCCGATGCAATTAGCTGTCTTCCGTATTGGTGCGCCTCAAAAACTGTAGCAATATCTACCGCCTCTGTCATAATAGCCTCTGCTGCTTCGGGCTTATTCATTGCATTCATAATTTGGGCTTTTAGTTGTAAGTTGGCAAATGTTTTTTGGCTAAAAAACTGCCCGGCAATAGCTGCATCAACCCAAGCTAATGCCTCATCTAAATCTCCTCCGTTAGCTAGAGAGTATTGTGCTGCTTGTTCCCAGTTTTGCCTTGTAAAGCCCGGAGAATCCTTCAATTTGGCTCTAATATCTTGTAAAACAATATTGGTTACAGGAACTTCTACTGTAAAAGGAAATGCCATTTTTTCCCACTCTAAAGCAGCAGTTGCAGTTGTGGGTGTTACATCAGTAAATTCAAATGTAAGCATTTCTTTGTGTGGTATTGCTTTTGTTTTAATAGCTACCCGAGCTACATCTTGCTCAGGGTTATAAAAGTAACTCCCCCATGATTTTGCGTCTTCAGATAAAATTAATGTTGCCTTTTCTGAATCATGAACTAATAAATGTAAACCATAAGTTCCGGCTTTTACCTTCTTACCTCCTAAAGTTACATCATGACTAAATGTAATTGTTGTGTTTTCGTTAGCTCCGGCACGCCATGGAGATTCTTTAGCTGTACCAAAGCCTAAATTATTCATTCCGTAGGGTACAAGCTTACCCCATATTTCTCTGTTATTAACTTTAGGTCTAGAATAAACAATGGTAATGTCTGTTATACCTACTCGCTGTGATACTTTAGCCATTTGGCTACCTCTTGGCAAGTTTAATTGAGCGCTCATAATAAAGGTTCCTATAAAAAAAGAACCTACACATAAGCCCATTACGGCTTTAGAGAAAAAATGTCTCATAATATTCTGAATTAGATTGTTAGTACTTTTACAAGGTAATGGCAAATAAAAAGAGGTGGTGTTACAGCTGTGTTAATTTTATGCTCCTTTATGTTAAATAACAGCTGATATTCAGCATATTAATCATAAAAAACATAAAACAAGCTAATAATAGCGCTTTCTTGCCTTAATAAAATAAACATTAATACTACTAATATTTGTAAGCATGTAGCTTTACGCTATCTTTGCACCTTGTAAAAATTTCATCTTTTTATGAAAATATCATACAACTGGCTTAAACAGTTTTTAAAGTTAGATTGGGAGGCACAAAAAACAGCTGCATTATTAACAGACTTAGGTTTAGAGGTAGAAGGAATAGAATCATTCCAATCGGTTAAAGGTGGTTTAGAAGGTGTAGTAGTTGGACATGTTTTAGAATGCGAGCAACACCCAAATGCCGATAAATTAAAGCTTACTAAGGTAGATATTGGCAATGGTACTGTTGTACAAATAGTTTGTGGAGCTCCAAATGTTGCAAAAGGACAAAAAGTGCCTGTAGCCACTATTGGAACTACTTTATACGATGCAGAGGGTAAATCGTTTAAAATTAAAAAAGGGAAAATTAGAGGTGAAGAAAGTCATGGTATGATATGTGCCGAAGACGAACTTGGTTTGGGCGAAAGTCATGACGGAATAATGGTGTTAGACGACAGCTTGATTCCTGGTACTCCATGCTCTGAAGTATTTAAAATAGAAAACGATACGGTTTTTGAAATAGGACTTACTCCTAACAGAGCAGATGCTATGAGCCACTTTGGTGTGGCAAGAGATTTAAGAGCCGGACTTTTACAGCAAGAAATAAACTTAGAGCTTATAACTCCTTCTGTTAGCAACTTTTTAGTTGATGAGCGCACGTTACGTATAGATGTAGATGTTGTTAACAATAATTTAGCCCCCAGATATTGTGGTTTAACTATATCTGGTGTTAAAGTAGCTCCTTCTCCAGCTTGGCTTCAAAACAGGTTAAAAGCTATTGGGCTAACCCCAAAAAATAATGTGGTAGATATTACAAATTATGTAATGCACGAGCTTGGGCAGCCTTTACACGCTTTTGATGCCCATAAAATTAGTGGCAATAAAATAGTTGTAAAAACATTACCGGCCGGCACTAAGTTTACAACATTAGATGAGGTAGAAAGAACACTCCATGAAGAAGATTTAATGATTTGTGACCAAGAAAAACCACTTTGTATTGCCGGTGTATTTGGTGGTGTAAACTCTGGGGTTACAGAAAACACAACAGCTATTTTCTTAGAAAGCGCCTATTTTGATCCGGTTTCTGTTAGGAAAACAGCTAAACGACACGGATTAAGTACAGACGCATCATTTAGATTTGAAAGAGGTATAGATATTACCAAAGTAGAATACGCATTACAGCGTGCAGCCTTGCTAATAAAAGAGGTAGCCGGAGGTAAAATTACCAGCGAGTTAATAGACGTTTATCCAAAAAAGTTTGATGATTTTCAGGTGTTTTTAACCTTCGATAAGGTTAACAAACTTATCGGGCAAGAAATTCCGAGAGAAACCATAAAATCTATTTTAACCTCGCTGGAAATTAAAATTAACAACGTTACAGAAAGTGGTATCGGACTAACAATACCGTCATACCGTGTAGATGTACAACGCGAAGCTGATGTTATTGAAGAAATTTTACGCGTGTATGGTTATAATAAAATTCAAGTAACCAGTAAACTCAATGCCTCTATTGCACAAACATCTGCTGTAGAAGATTACAAACTTCAAAATATTATTGGAAACCAACTTACAGCTCAAGGATTTTTTGAAATCATGAGCAATAGTTTAACTACATCATCATACACAGAGCTTACACAAACCATAAACAGCAGCAATACCGTTGCAGTACTTAATCCGTTAAGTAATGATTTAGCGGTTATGCGCCAAACAATGCTTTTTAATGGTTTAGAAGCTATTGCACATAATATTAACAGAAAGCGTAGTAATTTAAAATTATACGAATTTGGCAAAACCTATCAAACAAGTGATAATGCTTACCAAGAAAGTAAACATCTTGCGCTTTTTGTAACCGGAAATAAAGCCGAAGAAAATTGGTTAAATAAGCCTAAAACAAGCGATTTCTTTTATGTTAAAGGTATTTTAACTGCAATTTTTGAGCGTTTAGGTATTAGTAATTTTAAAACGGTACCGTTATCTAATGATATGTTTTCTGAAGGTATATCGCTAACATTTAATAATACCGTTTTTGCTTCGTTTGGAGTGGTTAAAAAAGCTTTACTAAAGCCATTCGATATTAAACAGCAAGTGCTTTATGCTGATATTAATTGGGATGCTGTTTTAGCATATAAAAACTTAAATACTATTTCATTTAAAGAGTTGCCTAAATTTCCTGAAGTTAGAAGAGATTTGGCTTTACTTGTTGATGATTCTGTAACATTTGAAACTATTTATAATCTGGCATTTAAAACCGAAAAGAAACTCCTAACTAATGTTAACCTATTTGATGTTTACCAAGGAGAAAACTTGCCGGAGGGTAAAAAAAGTTATGCCGTTAGTTTTACTTTTTTAGATGAAAAGAAAACCTTAACAGATAAGCAGGTTGATAAAATAATGAAAAAGCTTGTAGATAACTTTACGGCAGAGTTTAATGCTACCTTACGATAACCTTTATTTACATACAATACATAAAAAAGCTGCCATTGGGCAGCTTTTTTATTATAGTTAATTAAATAGTAATTTATTAATTTTATAAAGGGTATTATTTAAATAGGCAAAATGTGGAATCAAGCTACAAATATTAAACATCAGCTAAATAAAAAAAGAGGCGGTTTGTATAGCTTAGCAACTGTATTAAGTTCTTGTGGTATAGCTATGCAAAGTCCAAAAACCACCCTAACTCTAGACAATAATTTAGATATAAATAAATTAGCCCCTGAAAACATTTATCATATAAACGATATTAAAAAAATATGTATAGATTTTAGGCTCAGGTTTTTAGATGCGCGTTACTTTAAAGCTCCAATTCCCCAAAAAACACAATTAAAAATTAAAGCGTTAGAGCAACTACACCACACCAAGATAACCAATTATAAAATTGTAGCACCTGCAAAAATGCTACAATTAGAAGATCCGGACGATCCTGTTTTGTTTGCCTCGTTAGGTAATGATTATTATTACTTTATAGACAAATGGGGTAATGATTTGCATTGGTTTAGAAAGTGGCTCGTATTACCCGTAAAAACTCCTGTACACTTGTTGGTTTTTACCCTTTTACTCAGTGCACTACTTACCTATGTTTTTCCAATGAAATTGTTTACTAAATCTGTAGAATTTAGCAATTATATCATCTTATTCTTATTTAAGTTTAAGATGATAATAAGTCTATTTGTTTTTTACGGAGCCGCTTTTGGTAAAAACTTTAACAATGTAGTATGGAACAGCCGTTTCTCTAAAAATTAACTAAACTGTTACAGCGTACATCTTGTTACGTAACTCTTTAATAGCCGGATCGCTCATGTAATCATCAAAAGTCAAATACCTGTCTATTAATCCGTTAGGTGTTAGCTCTACAATTCTGTTTGCAACAGTCTGAGCAAATTCATGATCGTGTGTTGTAAATAGCACCGTACCTTTAAAGTTTTTAAGAGAGTTGTTAAAAGCAGTAATACTCTCTAAGTCTAAGTGGTTTGTAGGTTCATCTAACATTAACACATTGGCTCTAAGCATCATCATTCTACTTAGCATACAACGTACTTTTTCACCTCCAGAAAGCACGTTGCATTTTTTTAGTGCCTCTTCTCCACTAAAAAGCATTTTTCCTAAAAATCCACGTATATAAACTTCTTCACGCTCTTCGTCTGTTTTTGCCCATTGACGAAGCCAATCAACTAAAGAAAGGTCACTTTCAAAAAATGCAGAATTATCTACCGGTAAATATGATTGTATGGTTGTAACACCCCACTGGTAGTTTCCGGTATCTGGCTTTTGGTTGCCATTAATAATTTCGTAAAATGCAGTAGTTGCTCTGGAGTCTCTAGATAAAACTGCAACCTTATCTCCTTTTGCTAAGTTTAAATTTACGTTTTTAAATAAAACTTCACCTTCTAAAGAAGCCGACAAGTTATCTATGTTTAATATTTGATCGCCCGCTTCGCGTTCTTGCTCAAAAATAATAGCAGGATAACGACGGCTAGATGGCTTAATGTCTTCTACCTTAAGCTTTTCTAGCATTTTCTTTCTTGAGGTTGCCTGTTTAGATTTTGCAACATTTGCACTAAAACGCTGAATAAACTCTTGGAGTTCTTTAGCTTTTTCTTCGGCCTTTTTATTTTGTTGAGCTCGCTGTCTTGCTGCAAGCTGGCTGCTCTCATACCAGAAAGTATAGTTACCGGTGTAATGCGTTATTTTACCAAAATCTATGTCAGATATATGCGTACAAACAGCATCTAAAAAGTGACGGTCGTGCGAAACTACAATTACCGTATTTTCATAATTGGCCAAAAAGTTTTCAAGCCACGCAATTGTATCAAAGTCAAGATCGTTAGTAGGCTCATCCATTATAAGCACATCAGGATTTCCAAATAACGCTTGTGCTAATAGAACTCTTACTTTAAGCTTACCATCTAAATCTGCCATTTGCGTGTAATGCAAATCTTCAGCAATACCTAAATTAGAAAGTAAAGCTGCTGCATCACTCTCAGCATTCCAACCATTCATTTCTTCAAATTTAACCTGCAGCTCTCCTATTTTCTCAGCATTTTCATCAGTGTAATCTGCATATAACGCATCTATCTCTTGCTTAATTTTATACAGGGGTTTATTCCCCATAATAACAGTTTCTAATACAGTGTAATCATCATATTTAAAGTGATCTTGCTCTAAAACCGACATGCGTTTGCCGGGCTCTAAATGAACATGACCAGATGTAGGCTCTATCTCTCCGGCTAAAACCTTTAAAAATGTAGATTTTCCGGCACCGTTGGCTCCAATAATACCATAGCAATTACCTTGCGTAAAGGTAACATTTACCTCATCAAACAATACTCTTTTACCAAATTGTACCGATAAATTAGAAACTGATAGCATGCTTTTTAAAATTAAATCTTTATAATTGTGCGCAAAAGTAACAAATTAACCGCTAATTAGCAGCACTCACTTAACGTTTTAAAAACTATTTTTAACGCCCTATTAACACTATAAAACATGGGGCTTTGTTAGTTTTGTTAAAAACGCTTTGGTGTTTTTTATTTTTAACAAGATTATATGAAGCATATTTTAATAGTTTTTGCTTTACTTTTTATTGGTTGCCAGACAAAATCCTCAGATACTTCTAAAACATATTTTGGAGGGGAAATTATTAACCCTAATGATAACTATGTTGTACTTTACAAAGAAGAAACCGTTGTTGATTCTGCTAAACTCGATGAAAATAACAGGTTTTTAATTGTTTTAGATAACCCGGAAGAAGGGCTTTACTATTTTACGCATAAACCAGAAGAGCAATATGTTTATTTAGAAAAAGGAGACAGCCTTCTGATGCGCTTAAATACTCTTGAATTTGATGAGTCTTTAATTTTCTCCGGAAGAGGTGCTGAGATTAATAATTTTTTAATTGAAATGTTCTTGGTTAATGAAGATGAAGAACGCTTGGTTTACGACTATTATAAATTAGAGCCCAATATATTTAGCCTAAAAATAGATTCTTTAAAAGCCATGAAACAAGAGCAGCTTAACGAGCTCTTAGGTATGGTAGAATTAAGTAATAAAGCCGAAGAAATTGCAAGAGCCAGCATAGATTATGTTTCTTATTACCACAGAGAAACATATCCTTACATGCACAAAAAATGGGTAAAAGACTTTGACTATAATACTATTCCGGAAGATTTTTTTGCTCACAGAGAAAACATCTCTTTAAATAACGAAAACCTAAGTTATTTTACGCCTTACTTTAAATACTCTATACTATATTTTAACAACCTATCGTATACAGATTGCAAAAAGCGTTGTAAGCGCGATGTTCCAAAAAAGTTGCGTTCACTACATTTTCATGAACACAAGCTACATTTAATAGATAGTCTTGTTACAAATCAAACCTTACGTTATATTTTGTTTAGAAATGCAGCATATAGCTACTTGTTTGATGATCATGAGCCAGAAAACAACAAACGTTTTATAAATACCTTTAAAACGCTTTCTAAAGATAAAAGGCATAACAAAGAGGTTTATGTTCTTTACAAAGACATACAAAATTTACAACCCGGAAAAAGGCTTCCGGATTTACCTTTGTTTACTGCAGATAGCCAAACAACTACAATAAACAATATTCATAACAACAAAACGGTGTACTATTTCTGGTCTGTAAGCCAAAAAAATCATATGAAAAAAATGTTTAAAAAGGCTGCTAAAATGCAAAAACAATTTCCGGAGTATCGTTTTGTTGGAATTAACTTTACCGATGCTCACGACAGATGGGTGCAAACACTTAAAGAATTTAATCAAAACCCGGATTATCACTTAAGAGGTGTAGATTCTATTAGGAAAGCACTGGTTTTCCATAAGCTAAACCAGGCTATTATTTTAGATGAAAACGGAACAATTGTAGATGCCTTTGCCGATTTTCATTCTAAATATTTACCAGAAAAACTTAACCCCAAAAAGTAGTTTTAGATAAAATTTCATGATTTTTTAGTTTTTAGACTACGTTTTAAATATTTTACTTACAATCACTCTTACGCCTTTGTTTTTCTCATACCATCGATTAAATACACTTTTTTAGTGTCCAGTTCATCGATGTTAAGTTACAATTCAACGTGCATTTCGTCGAAAAAATTTGCCCTTTATCCCTTTTATTCGCACCTTTGGTATACCAAATCGAGTAAAAACCTTTAGTTATGAACAAGTTAACCTACATTTTCGTCGCTTTCTTTCTTACTTTCTCCCTTTCGGCTCAAGTTTCTGAGCAAGAAAAGCAAGCTCTTATAGATTTATATAAAGCTACCAATGGTGACCAGTGGAGAAATTCTTGGAATCTTGACGAAGATGTTGCTAAGTGGCATGGGGTTACTGTTCATCAAAACAAAGTAGTTAGCATTAAATTAATGTTTAACAACTTACAAGGGTCTTTACCGGCTTCTATTGGTAACTTAACTCATTTAAGAAGATTAGAACTTTCTTTTAACCAATTACAAGGTACTATTCCTGCAGAAATTGGTAACCTTAAACAATTACGTGTATTATCGTTTAACGCTAATAACTTAGAAGGTGAGCTTCCGGCTACTATTACTGAACTTAAAAACTTAAAAGAATTACACTTAAGCAGCAACAAGCTTACCGGAAGTCTGCCTGAAGAACTTACACAGTTAAGCAAGCTTACGGTGTTAAATGTTTTTGATAACAATTTCTCTGGCGATATCCCTGAGCATATTAACCAATTTAAAAACTTAAAGCAGCTATTAGTAGCAGAAAACAACTTTAACTACTACAAAGCTTTCTTTTTAGAAGGTATGGCTGAGCAAGGCGTTGCTATGGATATTGAGTTCACTATTACTAAAAAATACGACGGGTTAGCTTCTACTGTAAAAGAAGATGACGAAGACGAAGATGAGTAAGAGAGTAACCTACATAATTTTGCCTAAATAAAAAATCCGCAAGAGTTAATAATTCTTGCGGATTTTTTGATTTCTGTTTATAGAAATTTTAGTTGTTTCCTTTTTTATAATCGGCTAAAAACTTCTCTAAACCTATATCTGTTAACGGATGCTTTAATAAGCCCATTATAGACGATAAAGGTCCGGTCATTACATCAGCACCAATTCTTGCACACTCAATCACGTGCATTGTATGCCTAACAGAAGCAGCTAAAATTTGAGTATCAAAAGCATAATTGTCGTAAACCTGACGAATATCTGCAATTAAATTAAGTCCGTCTGTAGAAATATCATCTAATCTACCAATAAAAGGAGATACATAAGTTGCTCCTGCCTTGGCAGCAAGTAATGCCTGACCTACAGAAAAAACCAACGTGCAATTAGTTTTAATTCCTTTATCGCTAAAGTATTTAATTGCCTTTACGCCATCTTTAATCATAGGAACTTTAACAACAATTTGCTCGTGCAAATCCGCCAGTTCTTCACCTTCTTTAATAATTCCTTCGAAATCTGTAGCGATAACCTCTGCAGAAACATCACCATCTACAATATTGCAAATATCTACATAGTGCTTTAAAATATTGTTTTTGCCGGTAATGCCCTCTTTTGCCATTAGTGATGGGTTTGTGGTTACACCATCTAAAACACCTAAGGATTGAGCCTCTTTTATTTGCTCTAAATTGGCTGTGTCTATAAAAAATTTCATTGTTTGGTACTTATAATTTAGTTGTGTTTAAAATTTGCAGCAAAACTACAATTTATAATGATTTATTAAGAGCTTTTCGTAAACTTTATCAGGTAAAATAGCTTTTAATACAACAGAAAACTTTTCCATAAAAGCCCCTACTTTGTAGTGCAATTTGGGGTTGGTCGTATTGATTATTTTATGCACTTTTTTGGCTACTAAAATTGGATTTGCTCCTTTAGTAACATCTGCATCTATAAGTTTTAACGTGTTTGCATACGGTTTTTTATAAGCAGAGTGCTCATAAACCGGAGTATGATACCTGCCTGCAGCTATATTAGTGGCAAAATCTCCCGGAGCAACATTGGTTACTTTAACATTAAAATCTTTAGTTTCTATACTCAACGCTTCTGTTACCAACTCTAAAGCCCCTTTTGTGGCAGAATAAATTCCTCGGTACGGCAATCCCATGTACCCGGCTATTGATGAAATATTAATTATAAGTCCGTTGTTCTGCTTACGCATTACAGGTAAAACCGCTTTAATTAAGTTTATTGGCCCGTATAAATTAGTTTTAAAAGCTTTCTCTACTTCTTCTATCGGGGTTTCTTCTATCGGGCCGGTAATACCCACTCCTGCATTATTAACCAAAACATCTACTCTGCCTTGCTCTGCTACTACTTTAGCAACAGCTTTCTCTATAGTTTCCGGCTTAGTAACATCTAATTCCAATAAATTAAAAGATACTTTTCCTTGTACCTTCCTTGGGTCTCTGCTTGTTCCGTAAACTATAAAATTTTTACTTGAAAGGTATTCGCATATAGTTTTACCAATGCCTGACGAACCTCCGGTCACTAAAACAACTTTTTGCATACTATTTTTGATTGCGAGTTGATACAAATAAACATAAAAAAGTGCAGAAATTTAGGTAAAAAGAAGGCATAAAAAAAGGCAAGCTACCTACATCGCACCGCTACAACCACATACCCTTGCTGCGTTCCCGCCCTGGGGGATTCTGCAGGAGCTGGTCGTGTAGGACTTGCCGGGTGCAAAGATACCATATTTTTAACTTTTTGCAATTGTTTTACTATCTTAAATTTATTAAATACCTTGGTAAACCTAATTACTTAAAGCATGATAAAAAATAACATCCTAATATTCAGTTTTTTATTGATTCTTTTAGGTGCTTGCAACGGAACAAAAAAAAGTTCTGTTTCTAAGTTTTCTATTGTTACAGCTAATAAAAAGAGTAAATTTAAATACGGAGAAACTGTTTCAGTAAGCATACAAAACTCTAAAAGTGTAGTTATAGATTCTGTTGTTTTTTCTATTAACAACAAATCTTTATCATACAAAAACAATCAAATACAATTAGAAGGCGTTAAGCTTGGACATCAGGTTTTAAAAGCTACTGTTTATCACAACAGAACATCTGAAGTTACCACAAAAAAAATTACGGTTTTAGCCAACAAAGCTCCTGTTATTTACACCTATATAATTGTTAACGAGTATCCGCATGATATGAATGCTTATACCCAAGGGCTTGAGTTTTACAACGACACACTTTACGAAAGTACCGGTAGGAATGGTTTCTCTAGCTTACGAAAAGTAGATTATAAAACCGGGAAAGTGCTTAAGAAAATAGATTTAGACAGGGCTTACTTTGGTGAAGGAATAACTATTTTAAACAACAAAATTTATCAGCTTACCTGGCTCAAAAAAATAGGCTTTATTTACGATGTGAGCACCTTTAAACAAATAGACACTTTTAACTATAATAAAAGTAAAGAGGGTTGGGGTTTATGTAATGATGGAAAGGTACTTTACAAAAGTGATGGAACAGAGAAAATTTGGATTTTAAATCCTGAAACACTTCAAGAAGAAGATTACATACAAACGGTTACCAACTCTTCTGTTTTTAACAGAGCTAATGAGTTAGAATACGTTAATGGTAAAATTTATGCCAACGTGTATCAGAAAGAAAGCATGATGATTATAGATGCCAAAACTGGTGCTATAGAGGGTGTTGTTAATTTTTCCGGGTTAAGAAATAAAGTTACGCAACATGACAATTTAGATGTTTTAAATGGTGTAGCTTACAATAGTAAAACCAATACCTTTTTTGTAACCGGCAAAAACTGGGATAAACTTTTTGAAGTAACTATAGTCCCTAAACAATGAAAAAACACCAAAAAATAATATTGGTAACCCAAACGCATTTAGATGAACTTAATCACGTTAATAATGTTCAATCTGTGCAATGGGTTCAAGATGTTGCTAAAGAACACTGGCAACAACTTGCTACACCTAATTTACAAGAACAATATTTCTGGGTAGTGTTAAATCATAATATTAACTACAAAAACCAAGCATTTTTAAATGATGAAGTTTTAATTGAAACCTACGTGCAAGAAAGTAAAGGGGTTACCTCTGTAAGAGTAGTGAATATGTATAATACAAAAACAAAAGTAATACTTGTTACTGCTAAAACCATATGGTGTTTACTTAACAAAAACACAAAAAAGCCGGCGCGAATCCCTGAAGAAATAATCACTTTGTTTCATTAATAAATAACACAACCTTAAAATTTTACATACATTTATGCTATGGTTAAACAGCTGCTTTTTTTTGTGTTAAGTGGTTTCTTTTTAATGCTTGCATCATGCAATAACGAGCTTACATTTACAGTAAGTACTCAGCCTCTCTCCTTCTCTAAAGATACTGTGTATTTAGATACCGTTTTTACAAATATTGGCTCAAGCACTTATACACTAAAAGTATACAACAACACGTCTAAAGATATTTATATACCATCTATTACACTCCAAAATGGAGAGCAATCTTATTACAGGCTTAATGTAGATGGCCTAACCGGCAAATCGTTCTCCAATGTAGAATTATTAGCTAAAGACAGTTTGTATATTTTTATTGAAACTACCATAGATATAGCTCAACTAACCTCTACTGAAACTCAATTTTTATATACCGATGCACTACAATTTAATCATACATCATTACAGCAAACAATACCACTAATTACATTAGTAAAAGATGCTGTTTTTTTATATCCGGAAAAATTTTCGGATGGCACAACAGAAACCATCACTTTAACTGCCGGAAGCCAATCAGAAGTTATTAACGGCTTTTATTTAACAGATAGCGAGCTTACTTTTACAAATTCTAAGCCCTATGTAATTTACGGTTATGCTGCAGTACCGGAAGGTAAAACATTAACTATTGAAGCCGGTGCAAGAATTCATTTTCATGAAAACTCGGGCATATTGGTTGGTAAAGATGCATCTTTACAGGTTAATGGTGCTTTAAGTACAGATTTAAATACCCTTGAAAACGAAGTTATTTTTGAAGGAGATAGATTAGAGCCCGGTTTTACCTCTATTCCCGGTCAGTGGGGAACCATTTGGCTCTCTCCAGAAAGTAAAAACAATACTATTAACTACACAACAATAAAAAACGCAACAGTAGGTTTGTTAGTTGAAAGCAGTGTAGTTAGCAATATGCAAAATCTTACGATTACCAATTCGCAAATTTACAATAGTGCAATTGCAGGTATTTGGAGTAAAGCAGCCACAATTACAGCCCAAAATACAGTAATTGGAAATAGCGGACAAGTAAATGTTTATTGTAGTGCCGGAGGTAACTATGAGTTTACACATTGTACCATAGCAAATTACTGGCAAAATGGTTTTAGAGACACGCCCGCCTTATTAGTAACAAACTATTTAACACTAAGCGACAATAGCGTTATAACAGGTGATCTTAATGCTGCTTTTACAAATTGTATTATATACGGCAACAATTCTCAAGAATTTTATTTAGATGCTATCCCGGAGCAATCTTTTAATTTTAGCTTTACCAATAACTTAATTAAGTTTGAACAAAACGGGGATACAAATAATAGTTTATTAGATTTCACCCTTTCAAACTACAGTAATAATATTTTTAATGAATTACCAGGTTTTAAAAACCCTCAAGAAAATAATTTTATTATTGGTAATAGTTCTGCAGCAATAAACAAAGCGCTTTTAGAAGCAGCTCAACAAGTTCCTGAAGATATTTTGGGTAACAACAGAACTTCAGCTCCAGATATTGGAGCTTACCAGCACAAAGATGAAGATTTTTAAATTATTAAATGCTGTTTTGTTAATTACCCACAAACCATAAAAAACTACTTAAAATATTCGCTTAATAGGGCTACTAAATTATTTTTTTTATTTTTTACTTTTTCTATAGATAATAACATTTTTAATATTTCATTCTCTATATATAATTTATATAGCGGGTTTTTTGAAAGTCTTTGTTGTCTTAATTTTAGCTCAGTTATTAACTCTTCGTCTGATAATGAACTACTTTTTTTTGTGGTATTTATGTTATTGTTAATATCTTGATTTTCTTTTTCTAAGCCCAATACTTCAGACAACTCTCTTTTTTGTAGTTCAGATAATGATTTTCTGTGCACAGCCTTATGTATAGCTTGCTCTTTCATTCCAATTATCTTGCCTAACTCCCTGTACCCAAGCTTTTTATCTGCTTTCTTTAACAATAATTTATCGTAAAAATCCATATTACTTTTCTAGTAAAACTTATCATCAATAAAAATAAGATTTTTCGAGTTTTAAACAAAAAGGCATAAAAAAATCCCCAAGCCAAAAACTTGAGGATTTTATAGTAAGCATATTTTAATATTACCAAACAAACAAAGGTCTGTTTGCCATCATTTCATACACTTTATTAGCAACTCCTTCTAACACCTTTTCATTATCATGATTGGTAATCACTTCATCTATATAAGCTACTACTGCTTCCATATCTTTTTCTTTTAAACCTCTGGTTGTAATGGCAGGAGTACCTACTCTAATTCCGCTGGTAACAAATGGGCTTTTATCATCAAACGGAACCATATTTTTATTAACAGTTATCTCTGCTTTTCCTAATGCTTCTTCTGCTTGCTTTCCTGTAATATTTTTATTTCTTAAATCTATAAGCATCATATGGTTGTCTGTACCACCAGAAATAATATTATAACCCCTATCTACAAAGGCTTCTGCCATTGCTTTAGCATTTTTTTGTACCTGAATTATATAGTGTAAAAAGTTATCAGATAATGCTTCACCAAAGGCAACTGCTTTAGCAGCAATAATATGCTCTAACGGACCACCTTGATTGCCGGGAAAAACAGCACTATCTAATAAAGATGACATTTTTCTGAGCGACCCATTTTTTAACGTAATTCCGAACGGATTTTCAAAATCTTTCCCTATCATAATCATTCCTCCACGTGGTCCTCTTAATGTTTTATGTGTTGTTGTAGTTACAACATGACAGTGCGGTAGCGGGTCATTTAATATTCCTTTCGCTATTAGTCCAGCCGGATGAGATATATCGGCCATTAAAATAGCCCCAACAGAATCTGCAATTTCTCTAAATCGTTTAAAATCTATATCCCTAGAATAAGCAGACGCTCCTGCAATTATAAGTTTAGGTTTATGCTCATCGGCCATTTTAGCAACATGCTCGTAATCTATATAGCCAGTATCGTTATCTACACCATAAAATACCGGATTATACAATTTCCCTGAAAAATTTACCGGTGAGCCATGAGTAAGGTGCCCACCATGCGATAAATCAAATCCTAAAATAGTATCGCCAGGTTTTAAGCAAGCTGCAAAAACAGCTGTATTTGCTTGCGAACCACTATGAGGTTGAACATTAACCCATTCTGCTCCAAAAAGTGCTTTGGCTCGTTCTATGGCTAAATTTTCTACTTCGTCTACAATTTCACATCCTCCGTAATAACGCTTGCCGGGATATCCTTCTGCATATTTATTGGTTAATACAGAGCCGGCTGCCTGCATTACTTGTTCACTCACAAAATTTTCTGAAGCAATAAGTTCTAAGCCTTCTATTTGGCGTTCTCTTTCGGCTTCTATGAGCTCAAAAATCTGTTCGTCGCGTTGCATAATTCTCTATTCGTTAAATAATCATCAAAAATAGTAATTCCGATGCTCAAATAAGCGGAAAATAATATATTTGACAAAACTTTTTTTAACACACTAAACCAACTTTAGTTTACTATGCCACATAAAACAAACGACCCTAATAAAAAATCTTGGATTCCGGTTCCCGAAAATTCAGATTTCCCAATTCAGAATATTCCTTTTGGTGTTTTTTTAACCAGAGACGATATTATTACAATTGGAACCAGAATTGGAGATACAGCTATAGATTTAGGTGCTTTGCATCAGCTTGGATATTTTGAAGGAATACCTCTTACAGACGATATTTTTCTTCAAGACACGTTAAACGATTTCATATCTGACGGAAAGAAAACCTGGAGGCTCGTTAGAAACAGAATTTCTGAAATATTCGATATAAATAATCCAAAATTAAGAGATAACGAAGAACACAAAAAAATTGTATTATTTTCTCTAGATGAGATAGAAATGCAATTGCCGGTGCAAGTTGGCGATTACACAGATTTCTACTCAAGTAAAGAGCATGCTACCAACGTAGGTAAAATGTTTAGAGATCCGGAAAATGCACTACTACCTAACTGGTTGCATATACCGGTTGGTTATCACGGTAGGAGCTCTACCATAATTCCTTCGGGAATTCCTATTCACAGACCGGTTGGACAAACCATGCCTGCCGGAGCCGATAAGCCTGTTTTTGGTCCGTCGAAATTATTAGATTTTGAACTGGAAATGGCTTTTATAACCACTGATGCAAACGTTCTCGGAGAACCTATCCCGGTAGATGAAGCAGAAGAATATATTTTTGGTATGGTATTATTTAATGACTGGAGTGCACGCGATATACAAAAATGGGAATATGTGCCTCTTGGTCCTTTTTTAGGCAAAAACTTTGCATCATCAATCTCTCCGTGGATAGTAACTTTAGATGCTTTAGAGCCTTTTAGAGTAGCATCGCCTAAACAAGATCCGGAGCCACTACCCTATTTAAGAAGTACCGGCAAAAAAAGCTTTGATATTAACTTAGAGGTAGCTATTACTCCGGAAGGGGGAGAACCTGTAACCGTAACAAAATCTAATTTTAAATACATGTACTGGAACATGTCTCAACAATTGGCACACCATACAGTGAACGGTTGTAAAATTAATAGCGGAGACATGATGGCAAGTGGTACAATATCCGGTCCTACTCCAGATTCGTACGGCTCTATGTTAGAACTAACCTGGAGAGGCGAAAAACCTATAAAAATGAAAGATGGTACCGAACGTAAGTTTATAAATGATGGAGATACTGTTACCATGAGAGGGTACTGCAAAAATGAAAATATTAGAATAGGTTTTGGAGAAGTTAGCACTAAAATATTGCCTCCATTCACTGCTACTAAAAACAAATAATTAGTTTTATCGTTATTATAAATCAGTAAACCCGTATATAATGCGGGTTTACATGTTTGGCATTATCCTTGAAAGGCCCTAATCATAAACAAATCAAACTTAACTGCCATGAAAAAATTTATACTACTTATTTGCATTACAATTGCTCTAGGAGCTTGTAACACTGCTAAAAAAACACAAAAAGCCATCAACTCAGGTAACTACGATGGTGCCATAAATATTGCTTTAAACAAGCTTAGAGATAACAAAACAAAAAAAGGCAACCAAGAGTATATTGTTATGCTCGAAGAAGCCTTTATTAAGGCTGTTTCAAGAGATCTAAACCATATAAAGTTTTTAGAAAAAGATGGTAACCCAGAGAATTTTGAGGCTATTTACGAAACGTATTTAGGCTTAAGAAACAGGCAAGAGCGCATTAAACCTTTGTTACCATTATATATTGTAAATAAAAACAGAAATGCTAAGTTTACTTTTAAGGATTATACCAATCAAATAATAAACTATAAAAACAAAACATCAGAATATTTATACAACAAAGCTTCAGAATTATTAGAAAACGGGGTCACAAAGTTAGATTTCAGGAAAGCATACGATGATTTTGCATACTTACAAAAAATAAACCCTAATTATAAAGATGTAGAAACCAAGTTAAACATTGCTCATAATAAAGGCACAAATTATGTCATTGTAAGTATGTACAATGACTCTAATATGGTTATCCCTGAAGCTTTAGAAGCCGATTTACTAAGTTTTAACAGCTTTGGTATTAATGATTTTTGGACAGAATACCATGTAAATCCGCTTCAAGATGTCTCTTATGATTATAGCATGGATGTAGCTTTCACTGCTATTAATATTTCGCCGGAGCAAATAAAAGAGCGACAAATAATTAAAGAAAAGCAAATAAAAGATGGCGAAACTCCTGCTTTAGATGAAAACGGCAACAAACTAAAAGATAGTTTAGGCAACTACATTATGGTAGATAAGTTTAAAACTATTAGATGCACTTTTTACGAGTTTAATCAATATAAAGCAGTTGATGTTGTTGGGCAGGTAACATTTACCGATTTGCAAAACAACCAACCCATAAACTCATATCCTTTAGCCAGTGGTTTTGAGTTTAACCATGTTTTTGCAACTTACGATGGCGATAAAAGAGCTTTAGACGATGCTATGCTTTCGTTAATAAAAATAAAGCAAGTTCCTTTTCCTACCCATGAAGAAATGATTTTTAATGCAGCAGAAGATTTAAAACAAAAACTTAAAGCAATACTTAGAAAACAACGATTTTAATTAAAAACTCGCCTCCGGGCGAGTTTTTTTATAAATATTCCTCTATTGCTTTAGCACTAATGCTTCCGTGAGAAGCATTGTAAACCGCTTTTCCATCTTTAACAAGTATAACTTGAGGACTTTCATGTTTTACACTCAAAATCTCTGCAACTGCATTAGACAAATCTCTGTAGAGCAAAACATCTAGAAAGTGCATTTTAATTTCTTGGTTGTCCCAATTAAAATCTCGCTCAAAATTAGTTAGCGCCATTCTACTAATTCCACAACGTGTAGAGTGTTTAAACAACAATTGAGGTTGAGTGTAAGACTCTTTAATTATTTGTTTAATCTGATTTTCATTATATACTGTATTTCAATTAGTTAACAAAGATTTTTGTTTTGTTTCTTTTCCTGATGATAAAAAAAGTTTAGCTAAAAATCCCATAGAAAGCTATTTAATATTTACAAAAATAATCCGTCAAAATGTCTCTAAAAACAACAAAAAACAAGTCAAATAGTCAGTTATTACAACTTGGAATAACTATTGACTAACAATAAATACTAATATTAAAAAATAAAAATACGATATGAATTTTAATAATTTCACTATAAAATCGCAAGAAGCCATACAAGGTGCACAACGTATTGCACAAGAATATGGCCATCAACAAATAGAAAACGAGCACATTGTTAAAAGCATTTTCGAAGTAGACGAAAATGTTTTGCCTTTTCTATTAAAAAAGCTTCAAGTTAATGTTACATTACTTAAGCAATTGTTAGATAGCACTTTACAAAGTTTTCCTAAAGTAAGCGGTGCAGATATAATGTTGTCTAGAGATGCTGCTGCTACTTTAAATGAAGCTAGTATTGTTGCTAAAAAAATGAATGATGAGTTTGTTTCTATTGAGCATTTAATTTTAGCAATCTTTAAATCTAAAAGTAAAATTGCTCAAATTTTAAAAGATCAAGGTGTAACCGAAAAAAAACTAAAAGCTGCTATAAGCGAACTCAGAAAAGGAAGCAATGTAACTTCTGCAAGTGCAGAAGAAACGTATAATGCCCTTAATAAATACGCAATAAACCTAAATGAAAGAGCCAATAGCGGAAAGTTAGACCCAATTATTGGGCGTGACGAAGAGATAAGACGTGTGCTTCAAATTCTTTCACGCAGAACCAAAAATAACCCGATGCTAGTTGGTGAGCCCGGCGTGGGTAAAACTGCAATAGCAGAAGGTTTAGCACACAGGATTGTTCAAGGAGACGTACCCGAGAACTTAAAAGATAAACAAATTTTTTCTTTAGATATGGGTGCGCTAATTGCCGGAGCAAAGTACAAAGGAGAGTTCGAAGAACGTTTAAAAGCAGTTATAAAAGAGGTAACTTCATCAGACGGTAATATTGTTTTATTTATTGATGAAATTCATACGCTTGTTGGCGCCGGTGGTGGACAAGGAGCTATGGATGCAGCAAACATTCTAAAACCTGCCTTAGCAAGAGGAGAACTTAGAGCTATTGGCGCAACAACGTTAGATGAGTATCAAAAATATTTTGAAAAAGATAAAGCTTTAGAGCGTCGTTTTCAAAAAATAATGGTCGATGAGCCAGATACAGAAAGTGCAATTTCTATTTTAAGGGGTATTAAAGAAAAATACGAAACTCACCATAAGGTGCGTATTAAAGATGAAGCTATAATTGCTGCTGTAGAGCTTTCACAGCGTTATATTACAGACAGGTTTTTACCAGACAAAGCTATAGATTTAATGGATGAAGCTGCTTCTAAACTTAGAATGGAAATTAACTCTAAGCCAGAAGAGTTAGATGCATTAGATAGAAAAATAATGCAGTTAGAAATAGAAATTGAGGCTATTAAGCGCGAAAAAGACGAAGTAAAACTAAAAGCTCTTAATGCAGACTTAGCAAATTTAAAAGAAGAACGAAACGAAATTTTTGCTAAATGGCAAAGTGAGAAAGAGATAATAGACAAAATACAAACTACAAAAGAAGCCATAGAGCAATATAAATTAGAAGCCGAGCGTGCAGAACGTGAAGGTAACTATGGTAAAGTTGCAGAGCTTAGATATGGTAAAATAAAAGAAGCACAAGAAAAGCTTAATAACTTACAAAAACAGTTAGAAGAGCAACAAGAAAACTCGTTAATAAAAGAAGAAGTAACAACCGAAGATATAGCAGAAGTTGTTGCAAAATGGACCGGTATTCCTGTAACAAAAATGCTGCAGAGTGAGCGCGAGAAACTACTTAAACTAGAAGAAGAACTTCATAAAAGAGTAGTTGGCCAAGATGAAGCTATTCAGGCTGTTTCTGATGCAATCAGAAGAAGCCGTGCTGGCTTACAAGATGCAAAACGCCCAATTGGTTCGTTCCTGTTTTTGGGTACAACCGGTGTTGGTAAAACAGAATTAGCAAAAGCGCTTGCAGAGTATTTATTTGATGATGAAAACGCCATGACCCGAATAGACATGAGCGAATACCAAGAGCGTCATGCTGTTAGCCGTCTGGTTGGTGCGCCTCCGGGATATGTTGGTTATGATGAAGGAGGGCAGCTAACAGAAGCTGTAAGACGTAGACCCTACTCTGTTGTGTTATTAGACGAAATAGAAAAGGCACACCCAGACACCTTTAACATTCTGTTACAGGTGTTAGATGAAGGTAGACTGACCGATAATAAAGGTAGAGTGGCAGATTTTAAAAATACCATTATTATAATGACAAGCAATATGGGTAGCCACATTATTCAAGAAACCTACGAAAACAACCCAGATATGCATGCTGCAGCAGAAGCTGCTAAAGCAGAGGTGCTTGGATTGCTTAAAAAAACTATTCGTCCGGAGTTTTTAAACCGTATAGACGATATAGTGATGTTTACTCCGCTAACCGAGAAAAACATTAAAGACATTGTAAGATTACAACTAAAGAATGTTATTAAAATGGTTAGCAAGCAAGGTATAACTTTAGATGCTACTGAAGATGCAATTGCATATTTAGCACAAAAAGGATTTGATCCGCAATATGGGGCAAGACCTGTAAAACGTGTAATACAACGCGATGTGCTAAACAAGCTTTCTAAAGAAATATTAAGTGGTAATGTTACCAATGATAGTATTATTTTAATTGATGCTTTTAATGATGAGTTAGTATTTAGAAACCAATCCGATTTGGTAGACAAACAATCTTAACTAAAAGATATAGCCTTAAAAAAGCGCCACAAAAGGCGCTTTTTTTATTTTGAATAAACAAAATATACCTATCAGTATTTTTATTATATTAGCTAAAACAACTTATATATGCCAACCAAAGCAGAACGCACCACCCAATTTATAATAGAAACCGTTGCCCCCATGTTTAATAAATTTGGATATGCAGGCACCAGCATGAGCGATATTACAAAAGCTACTGGGCTTACTAAAGGTGCTATATATGGTAATTTTAAAAGTAAAGAAGACCTCGCTATACAGGCATTTAAATACAATTTAAAAAAGCTTTTAGAAAAAGTACAGGAGCGCGTAGATAATACTGAGTCTGCCATAGAAAAATTGTTTATTATCTCTGCCTTTTACAGGCACTATGATGATGCTATTCACGAATTTGGAGGTTGTCCCATTTTAAATACTGCAATAGATGCAAACCATGTAAACGAAGAGCTTTTAAATAATGTTAGAAGTGCTATTTTAAGAATCCAGAACAGTATAAAAAACATAATAGACCAAGGTAAAAGTAAAGGAGAAATAAAACCAATGGTAGACAGTACTGCCTATGCAAAACGAATTTTTAGTATGATAAAAGGCGCTGTTTTCACTTCGTATATTATGAATAACAGTAAGTACTTAAAAGATATGATGAATATGGTTGACACCATTATAATTAACGAGCTTAAATATTAAAAAAACTGCATTGCTCGTAACAATGCAGATTATTGAAAACCTAACGCTAACCACAAACGAGTTAGTTGTTTTTTACCCAGAGGATCCATGTCTCGCCAAAGTAGCGCCCATTGTATCTTGTACGTCTTGCGTTTTCTATCTCAGATAATTTATCGTACTTTTTTAGATACACATAATAATATTTGTTTTCATTATTATAAAAATACTTTGGAGACAATCCCCTCTGGGTTAAGAACTTCATAAACAAATCAAAATACTTTTTCTGAGAGAATACATTAACTACCAAATAAAAACCGTATTCTACACCTTCTATTCTATCTTCTACTTGGTAGCGTTTATTTGGTGCTTTTTCATTAAATAGATCTTTTAACAATTCTTGATCAGAGTCTTTATCAATCCCTAAAGAATCTAAAGACTCAATGCTCATAGTTTGTATAGATTTATCTGTTAAATTAGTTTCTTGTATTGTACTGGTATCTTTTGCAATTGCTGCTTGTTCTAGTTGTTTTGTAGCATTAGTTTGTTTAGATGTTGATTTTTGTTTATCGCTGGGTGTTGCTATTTGCTCCGGTTGTTTAACAGTACTTTCCGGTTTGGTAACTTTAGTGTTGGTTTTACTAATTTCATCTGCAACTTTCTCTTTCTTTTTTGTGGTTGAAACCGGACCTTCTTTAAAAGTAATTGGCTTATCATTGTACGATTTGCCAAGCTCTATAGTGGCAGTCACCTCATAGGTTGCCCCAAAAGCTCTGTTAGACTGCTGAGTTCCGGTTTCTACAAGAAAACCAACCCCAAAACTGTTACCTATTTTTGCTCCTATACCGCCAGATATACCATACACGCTATTATAACCTACTTGTATCCATCCGTGTTTGGGAGCGTCTATTAGCACCGATGCTCCGTATTGTAAATCTTGTTCCGGCAAATGTTTTGCGTATACTAAGCTTCTAACACTACCATCTGTCATAAAAGTGTTTTTTTGTGTAAAAGAATGTGTATAACCTATATGGCCGGAAAATATTTTTTCAGAAAATGTTGTTACAGAATTAGACTCGGTTAAATTATAATCATATAAATTCTCGGCTGTAAAGCCTATGTCTATATTACTTATAGTTAAGTTAATCCCTGGCATAAACACTAAAATAAAATCATCTTGTGTGTCTAGTAAAAACGGATCAGGTTGTGGTGTAACAAAAGCGTTTTTATCTAAACCTCGCCTAAAAACTGTTGTATTTAAACCAAATGTTAACCAAGTAAACCTAGACAATTGTATGCCCTTAGCATAGTTTACTAACAACCCTGAATCTGTATACAATCCTAAATTTTGCTGAAAAAGTGCTAAACCAGCTCCTGTTTTTTCGGCTACTTTTCCAGAATAATTTATTAGATATGTTTTTGGAGAATCTTCAATGCCAATCCATTGTATTCTACTCCAAATACTCAAATCTCTTCCCTCCTGTCTAACAAGAGAGAAAGTAGGATTAAAAATATGTCTGTTGTATTTTATTACGTTGTGCTGTCGCCAATCTACCAACGGGTTACTGCTGGTTTCATTTTGTGCTTGAAGCTTGGGCGCTAGCATCAGTAACAAAATAAAGCCAACGTAATGCTTTATCATATCATTAATTTTCTACATCAAAGTCCAACAACTGTTATAGATCCTTTCTTTAATGCTTTTCCGTTTTTATTTATAAAGTAATAGTATATCGTAGATTTAGTATTAGTTATTGTGGTAGGTTCAGGCCAATTGTTTTGGTATTGTTTAGTCTTTAAAATAGGCCTTCCATACGTATCGCATATAACAACCTCAATATCAGGATCGTTAACAATTTTTGCCGGTAAAACCCACTTATCATTTATATTATCTTGATTGGGTGTTATAATGTTTGGCACCACAAAAGATTCAGATATTGCTACTGTAATGGTTTTAATAACCTTACAACCACCAACATAGGCCGTTAATGTGTACGTGCCTTCTTCAGATACTTGTAAACTATCGGTTGTAGATAGCGTTATCCCAGTACTGTCTGTCCAAATATACCTATCTGCTCCAGATGCAGTTACAGTCTCTGACCCTTCTGGAGATATATATACTATACCGCTATGAGATAATGAAACTACATCATCTGAAAGCGGGCTTATTGTAATAATTTCTGATTGTTGCGAACAACCATTAAGCTGAATTTCAGTATAATACTCTCCTGGTTCAGATACAACATAATTGGCTTCTAAAGTGCTTTCTATAAGCACATCATTTTTATACCAATTATAAACTGCATTTTCTATAGTAGTAGCTGTTAGTGTAGATTGCTCACCATCACAAACTACATTTTTACTAGCTTGAAGCTCTGGAGTTGGTATTCTTAATCTTATTTCTTTTGAATTGGATTCATAAACTGTGTTGTTATAATTTACTGCAAGTGTATATGTACCATTATCATGGTAAGAACTAATTGGTAAACTGGTTCTATTTACCGATAAAGATTCGTTGTTTTTAATCCAACTAAATGTAAACTTTTGCCACTCAGATGCAGGTATTTCAATTGTACTGCTATTAACAACAGCAGAAAAAGATGCAATCTCAAGTTCGGCTGTACTGCTTTCGCATGGGTTATATAGTTGGTCTGCAGTAATTTCAACACTTAAAGCCTGAGGCACAAAAACAGAAAACTCAGGTGATTTTACAGAACCAGCACAAGAGCCTTGCGCCGTAACTTGAGCCCAGTAGGTACCGGGCTCATTTACGTGCAATGAGGTGTTACCATTTTCTTGAATGATTTCACCATTTTTATACCACGCTATGGTAGGGTTTGGGGCATTGGTTGAAATACTTAGCGTGGTAAAATCGTCATTAAACAAAAGTGTTTCGGTTGCAGAAACAGCTTCTACAGTAAACCCATTTTCGGGGCGTGTAAGGGTTACCGTATTAGAAGCAGCTTCGCATCCGCCTTCATTAATGATTTTTAGTTGATAATCGCCATAGCTGTCCTCAGAAACGTTTACACGTAAATGAGGCATATAAGGAGGTAAGTTACTTAAATGTTCACCATTTTTATACCATTTATAAGTGTAGGCTTCATTTGTGGTATTTGCCGAAAAAGTGTGATAAACGCCGGGGCAAGCTTCTATCATACTATCTCCGGTTATACGGGCCTCTAAATCTTCGCCAAAACTAACAATTACAATGTTAGAATATAGTGTTCCGGTGCAATCACCAAAGTAAGGTTCTACATAATATTCACCGGATTCTGTAACCTCTAATGTTGCACCACCATTGGCATAATACTGTCCGTCTTTATACCAAATATACTCATCTGCAATGTCATGGTTTAAGCTTATAGTTGCGCTATTACCCCCACAAACAGCAACATCTTGATAATTATTTAAAACTAACTGAACACTCGGAATGTAATATGCGTTAAATGATTGGCTGCTTGGACTAACCATCGCAGGAGAAGTTGCACGCACTCTTATTTTGTAATTGTCGCCTCTAACAGTTGTTGGTAATTGAAAAGAAGTTTCAAAACCAAATGAAAAATTTTGATCGGTAACGGTTTTTAAAACGGTAGGAGCATCAAAACTACCCTGCGCATCAGATAATTCAATATAAAATGTGTTGTTAGTGTTAAAGGGTTGCTCGTCGAAAGCAACAATTGCTTCAAAAAGGTTATGTCCATCCTTTGCGCAGGCGTAGGTAAATGATAGTTCTGGTGCGTGTAGGTTTTGCGATTGCGTGTTCCATATTGATGCACAACAACAGCAAAACAACTGTATTGTTGTTAGTAGGCGTTTCATAGTATGTGATTTGGGGGTTAAACATTATGGGGTTTTAAAATCCCACTTTGTTTAAAAAAACCGAAAAAAAGTGTAGAAAGTAAACTTATATCATAGGCACATTTATTTGTTATTTAATTGTAATTTTACCGAAAACTAAAGAATATTTTGAAACTGTCAAAATCGACAAACTGAAATTTTTTATCGATAAAATACATTAACAGTGTTGAATATCCGATAAAATTAGCATCTCATCGACGAACAACACTTTGTGCATTTTTTTTAATTTTTCGATGAAATGCATTTTGAAGAACTAAAACCTATTGAAAATTAATGTTTTATCATGAAAATAAATTCTTACATAGATCATACCCTACTAAGCCCTACTGCTCTGCCTTCAGACATTAACACACTATGCGAAGAAGCACTCGCACATTCTTTTTTTAGTGTTTGCGTTAACGGATGTTACGTAAAACAAGCAGCAGATATTGTAGCTGATTCTAATGTTAAGGTCTGTACCGTAATAGGTTTTCCTTTAGGAGCTATGAGCGGAAAAGCAAAAGTTCTCGAAGCAGAGCAGGCTTTAAAAGATGGTGCGCAAGAATTTGATGTGGTAATAAATTTAGGGTGGCTCAAAGCCGGAGAGTATAACAAGGCTTTACAAGAATTAGCTTTTGTAAAAGACGTAGTTGGTAAACGCATTTTAAAAGTTATAATAGAAACTTGTTATCTTACAGATAAAGAAAAAGAAGACGCTTGCAAATTAGTAGTTGATTCTGGAGCAGATTTTGTTAAAACATCAACCGGATTTGGTACACATGGAGCTACATTAGACGATGTAAAACTGATGAAAAACGTTGTAAAAAATAATATTCAAATTAAAGCTTCGGGTGGCATAAAATCATATGCAACTGCTTTAGAGTATATTGCTTTAGGTGTTAGTAGAATTGGCACCTCTAGCGGGGTTAAAATAATAAGTGAAGCTCTGGAGCACTAATTGTAACACACAGGCTTATTTCACGTCTTTTTTGTTAAAAGCATACCACATGCGATGTATTATATTAATTCTATTCTTTTTAACTTTTTTTTCTGCTAACTGTCAAACAAAAAAAGACACCCTAGCGCTATTACTAAAACAAGCTCATATACCAGGCATACAACTTTCTTATTTTAACGAAAAAGACGATTATTCTGTTGCCATTGGTGCTACTAGTAAATCTAAAATAGATACTGTAACACATAGCACAATATTTCAGGCAGCTTCACTTAGCAAACCAATTACAGCTTATATAGCACTAAAACTTGCAGATAAAGGGGTATTGAACATTAATAAGCCTTTACAAAGTTATTTGCCTTACAATAGATTAGATAGTACAGAGTTTGGCAATTTAATAACAGCAAAACATATTTTAAGTCATACATCCGGTTTACCTAATTGGGGAAGTAAATTTTTAACTATGCATTTTAAACCGGGCTTGGGTTGGAGGTATTCCGGAGAAGGTTATGTTTATTTGGCTAAAGTTTTAGAAAATATAACTAAAACTCCTTTTGAAAAACTGGCGCAAGAACTTGTTTTTTCACCACTAAAAATGAATTCAACAAGTTTTGTATGGAAAAGTGAGTTTGAAAATTTAATAGCAGATGGGCATTCTGAGTTAGAGCAACCTTTTACTTCTTGGAAACCCAATAAACCCAATGCTGCAGCAAGTTTGCTTACAAATGCAAAAGATTACGCCACTTTCTTAAAAGCTGTTTTAAATGGTACAGGGCTCTCTAAACAATCGCATCAGCTTATGCTTACTCCATTTGGTTCTGCACAAACCCCTGAAACATCTTTTGCTACTGCTCCATATATAACTTGGGGGTTAGGAGTTGGGCTTGAACATCAACAAAACAGTACTAACTTCTGGCATTGGGGAGACAATGGTACTTTTAAAGCTTTTATGTATGTGATGCCTAAAACACAAGAAGGGTTAGTTTATTTTTGTAATAGCGAGAACGGCTTATCTATAACTAAAGAGGTTTTATCTTTATTCTTTAAAAACAAAGATTTAAAAGCAGTTAACTGGATAGATTACACGCATTTTTCTGATAGCTTACATCAAGCCAAAATTAAACTTCAAAAAGCTTACTTAAATGAACCGGCAGATAAAGCTCAAACTGTGTTAAAAGAGCTGCTAAAAAACACCGAAACCAAACATAATTTTAAAAACATTGTAGAACAAACAGCTCTTTTATTAATAACCAATAAAGAACCTGAAAAAGCTATTTCTTTTATAAAAAATGCCCGCAATTACTATAAAAATAACTACAAACTTAAATTGTATTTAGCAGATGCTTTTGCCGTGAAAAAACAGTACCAAAAAGCTTTAAACCATTACATTACCTTAAAAAAAGACACTACTGTAAACAATAATTTATTAGCCTCTAGAGAATATTGGGTTTTACAAGCTCTCAATGCTAAAAAAAATGAGAATAAAAAGCCTTTACCTTTAAAAAAATATGCTGGCAACTATGGTGATGCTTTTTCGGTAGTGCTAAGCAATAATAAGCTGTTTTTAAAAAATAATAATTCTTCTATATCAATAGAATTAATTCCTTTAAGCCGTACCGTTTTTGATACTGCTTCTCCGGAACAATACAGAATAGTTTTTAAACTTAATAAACGTGCTGTTACTGCTTTGGTGCTCTCTAGTATTAACGGAGATGCTAAACAATTTTTAAAACTTAATTAAAAATGCATAGATTTGGCTTTGCTGTGCAAAAAAAAAATTATGAGTTTACATATTGAAGCTAAACCCGGAGATATTGCCGAATCTATATTATTGCCCGGAGATCCACTTAGAGCTAAATGGATTGCTGAGACATTTTTAGAAGATGTGACTTGTTATAATACTATAAGGGCAATGTATGGCTACACGGGGTATTATAATGGTAAAAAAGTTTCTGTACAAGGCACAGGAATGGGAGTTCCCTCAATTAGTATTTATGTGAACGAGCTTATAAACCAGTATGGAGTAAAAAACTTAATACGCGTAGGTACGGCCGGCTCTTACCAAGAGCATATTGGTATTAGAGATACCGTTTTAGCCATGGCTGCATCTACTAATAGTAGCATTAATTTTCAGGCTTTTAGTGGAGAACAATATGCTCCAACAGCAAGTTTTGAGCTTTTTGCTAAAGCCTTGCAGGTTGCTCAACAAAAAAATATACCTATTAAAGCAGGAAATGTGCTTACAAGTGATGTTTTTTATCAAGATAATAAAGATTATTACAAAAAATGGGCAAAATACGGTGTGCTTTGTGTAGAAATGGAAACGGCTGCTTTATACACTCTTGCTGCAAAATTTAATGTAAATGCTTTATCTATTTTAACAATTTCAGACAGTTTGGTAAACCCAAATTTAAACACCAGCGCTAAAGAAAGAGAATCTAGTTTTAAAGATATGGTTGAATTAGCATTAGAAATTGTTGTATAGCAATTATATTAAAACTCTTATACCAACGTTATACACTATAGCACAAAATTAAATTGTCATGAAATATTTACTTACCTTCTTGTTAGCAGCCCTTACTTTTATTCCGTTAACTGCACAAGAAGATGAAAATACTACCGTATATTTTTTAATTAGGCATGCAGAAAAAGATCGCTCTAACCCCAACGAAAAAAATCCGAACTTAACCCAAGACGGTATGGCTAGAGCTTTAAAATGGGCCGAAGTGCTCTCTACTATTAAGTTAGATGCCGTGTATTCTACCAACTACAACAGAACCAAACAAACCGCTAAGCCAACCGCTATAAAACAAGGGTTAGAAGTTGTTTTATATAATCCGAGAACACTTAATATAGATGATTTTAAGGCATCTACTAAAGGCAAAAAAGTGCTTATTGTTGGTCATAGTAATACCACTCCTGCTATGGTTAACAAATTAATTGGTAAAGAAAAATACGAGCAAATAGATGACCACAACAATGCAAATCTTTACATTGTTACCATAAAAAATAATACTGTAACCGACTTAGTTTTAAAAATAGATTAGTTAGTATTTTTTAACGATACCTGAACGTTTTCTAATAGTATTTTAGATAAAAGTTCTAACGCTCCGGCTTCAAATAAAGAATCTAACTCATAAACCGTCACATTTTTTTCTTTAGGTTTATAATTATTATAATCTACAAACCTAATTCCGTTTACCACTCTTGGGTTAAAAGCTTCTCTAAATCTGAGTCCGCCTCCATTCACATGAAATTTATAAGCTAAATAATCGGCTGTAAAATTTTCTTTGTGAATCCAATACACATAAACATCTTCAAAATCTTCTCCTCCTCCTTCTTCATTAAACGATACTTCTATTTTATAATATGGCTCATTTTTAATGGTTGTAGTGCCCAATAAGCGTTTATTAACTGCTTTATCATTTAATCCGTATGGCAAATACGCAAAATAATGAACAGAGTTAACAGAATTTCCATACTTAGTTTGTAATGAGTCCGGTAATTGCACTGCAACATCATTTAAAGTACGATTAAACCCTTTGTTTGTAAGCTCATCAACCGTCTTATTGCCTAAAGAATCTGCTGTAATTCTCTTATATGAAAATTGCCATTTGTTTCGTTCAGACTCGTATTGCTTTCCTCTAAATGCAAATTGAATTTTATTGTGTAAATAGCGCTCTCCTCCTGCTGTTTCTATAGTTTTATCTATTATTTCTTGAGCTGTTAATAATGTTTTTTGTTGAGCTTCTTTTTTTGGTTCTTTACAGCTTATTGCAACAAAAAAAATCGCAAACACAAATACTCGTTTCATATATTCTTTTTTTTAAAGTGGCATAAAATTAAAACTTCTTATCACAAAGAGTCGTAATTAAAACATAAAATTGACATTTGATAATTTGTTGTTACTTTTGCTGGGCTAATTAAAACAATGAGTCAGAAAAACATAAATATAAAAAACAAAAGAGCTCGTTTTGAGTACGAGATTTTAGATACTTATATTGCCGGGATTGTGCTTACAGGCACCGAAATAAAATCTATTAGGCAAAGTAAAGCTTCTATTGCAGAGAGCTTTTGTGAGTTTAATGAGCGTGGAGAGCTTTTTGTAATAAATATGTATATAGACGAATATTCGCACGGCTCGCATTACAACCACAAACCCAGAGCAGAACGAAAGTTACTTTTAAATAAAAGAGAGTTAAAAAAACTACATAAAGAAGTTAAAAATACCGGAATCACCATTGTTCCGCTTAGATTATTTATAAATGAAAGGGGCTTTGCAAAGCTAGAAATTGCACTTGCAAAAGGTAAAAAACTATACGATAAACGTGAAACTATTAAAAAACGTGATGTTAAGCGAGATTTAGACAGGATTAAAAAATCGTATAATTAGTTTTTATCTTCTAACATTGGTACAAACCTAAACTCTCCGTATTCTTTTTTCTCAAACTTTTTTTCTCCGGTTCTAACATAGCGTGTCATTATTTGTTGATGCTTACCAACCGGAATAACTAATTTTCCACCAATTTTTAATTGCGCCAACAGTGCTTTAGGAACAAAAGGAGCTCCTGCAGTAACAATAATACCATCAAAAGGAGCCTCTTCGGGCAATCCTTTATAGCCATCGCCAAAAACTAATTTTTTTGGTCTGTAGCCTAATTTCTGTAAGAACAGTTTGGTTTTTTTAAACAACTCATTTTGTCGTTCTATAGAGTAAACTTTAGCACCTAACTCTAACAAAACTGCAGCTTGATAACCGCTCCCGGTGCCAATTTCTAAAATTTTATCGCCTTTTTTAATTTCTAATAATTGAGTTTGAAAAGCTACTGTAAAGGGTTGCGATATTGTTTGATCGGCCGCAATAGGAAACGCTTTGTCCTGATATGCGTGGTCTTCAAAACTGCTATCCATAAACAAATGCCTCGGAATTTTTTTAATAGCTGCTAATACGCGCTCATCGGTAATACCTTTAGCAGCAACCGTTTGCACAAGTTTATTGCGCATTCCCTGATGTTTTAAAGTATCTTTCAAGCTACTTATATTTTAAATGTTATTGGTTTAAAGGTAGTTAATGTATAACGTTTACAAAACCCTTTTTAAGTAATATGCTACAAAGTTAAAACGGATTTTTGTCATGAAAAATCAACCAAGAATAGTATTTTTGTTCAAAACTAAATTTTATGCTTAAAATAGGCGTGCTGGGTGCAGGGCACCTGGGTAAAATACACCTCCGATTACTAAATCAATCTAACAAATACAATTTAGTTGGATTTTATGATCCTAATAAAGAAAACTCACAAAAAGTAGCGCAAGAATTTGGCTATACTGCTTTTAATAGTGTAGATGAGTTAATAGATGCTGTAGATGTTGTAGATATTGTTACTCCTACCCTTTCGCATTTTGATTGCGCAAAAAAAGCCATACAAAAAGGAAAACACATTTTTGTTGAAAAGCCAATAGCCAATACCGTTGCAGAAGCTCAAGAAATAAGAAATTTAGCAAAAGAATACGGAGTACGCGGTCAAGTGGGCCATGTAGAGCGTTTTAATCCGGCATTTAAAGCGGTAAAAGACAAAATTAACAACCCAATGTTTATTGAGGCACATAGGCTGGCTGAGTTTAATCCGAGAGGTACAGATGTTCCGGTGGTATTAGATTTAATGATTCATGATATTGATATTATTTTAAGCGTTGTACAATCTGAAGTAAAAAATATAACTGCAAGTGGAGTATCGGTAATAAGCAACTCGCCAGATATTGCAAATGCCAGAATAGAGTTTGAAAACGGGTGTGTAGCTAATTTAACTGCCAGCAGAATTTCGTTGAAAAACATGCGAAAATCAAGGTTTTTTCAGCGAGATGCTTATATCTCTGTAGATTTTCTAGAGAAAAAAGTTGAAGTTGTTAAAATGAAAGACGCCCCAAAACAACCAGACGATTTTGCTTTAATCTTACAAAATGCCGAAGGTGTTAAAAAGCAAATATATTTTGAAAACCCTAAAATAGAACCAAACAATGCAATTTTAGAAGAGTTAGAAACATTTGCAGAAGCCATACAAACTAATACAACACCAGTGGTTCCTTTAGCCGATGGCACACGTGCCTTAGAAGTAGCCACACAAATAATAAATTGTTTTAATAAAAATTAATATTTATGAAAAATATAGCTGTAATTGGAGCAGGAACAATGGGCAATGGAATAGCACACACATTTGCTCAATTTGGTTACAAAGTTCAATTAATAGATATCTCTGAAAAAGCATTACAAAAAGGAATGGCAACTATAAGTAAAAACTTAGACAGAATGGTTGCCAGAGAAAAAATTTCTGAAGAAGACAAAGCCGCTACTCTAAATAACATTACAACCTATACCTCATTAAAAGAAGGTGTTGAATACGCAAGTTTAGTAGTAGAGGCTGCTACAGAAAATGTAGATTTGAAGCTTAATATATTTAGAGAATTAGATGAGCTTTGCCCGGAAGATACTATTCTGGCAAGTAACACCTCTTCTATCTCTATAACCAAAATAGCATCGGTAACTAAAAGGCCCGAAATGGTTATAGGCATGCATTTTATGAATCCGGTTCCTATAATGAAATTAGTTGAAGTAATTAGAGGCTATAATACCTCTGATGAAGTTACAGAAACCATTATGGAGCTATCAAAAAAATTAAATAAAATTCCGGTAGAGGTAAATGATTACCCAGGGTTTGTTTCTAACCGAATTTTAATGCCAATGATTAATGAGGCTATAGAAACACTTTATAATGGGGTTGCCGGAGTTCAAGAGATTGATACGGTTATGAAATTAGGTATGGCACACCCAATGGGTCCGCTTCAATTAGCCGATTTCATTGGATTAGACGTATGCCTATCTATTTTAAACGTATTATATGATGGCTTTAAAAACCCAAAATACGCTCCTTGTCCGCTTTTAGTTAATATGGTTACTGCCGGCAAATTAGGGGTAAAATCTGGAGAAGGGTTTTATGATTATTCCGAAAGTAATAAAGCAGAAAAAGTATCTTCTCAGTTTTTAAAATAAAATTATCGGGCACAATAAATTGTGCCCGATATATATAACAATGGCTAAAATTATTCCATTTAAAGCAGTTAGGCCTACCAAAGATAAAGTAACTCTTGTTGCCTCAAGAAGTTACGAAGATTACAGTAAAAAAGAGCGTAAAGCACAACTTAGCTTTAACCCCTACTCTTTTTTACATATTATAAACCCCGGATATAAATTTCAAAAACAAGTTACCGGTTCTGAGCGTTTTGAGCTCGTTAAAAACCGATACTTAGAATTTAAAGAAGATGCTGTTTTTTTAAAAGACACAACACCTTCACTTTATATATATAAGCTAAAAAAAAGAGGGCGAGTGTTTTGCGGTATTTTTGCAGGAGCAAGTACTGAAGATTATAAAAATAATGTTATAAAAAAGCACGAAGATACTATAGAGTATAGAGAGCTGCTATTTAAAGAGTATTTAAAAACCGTAGGATTTAATGCAGAGCCGGTTTTACTTACCTACAAAGACAATCCCACTATAAACGATATTGTTAAAAAAACCACACTTACACAACCACTCTACGAGTTTACCACAGAAGATAAGGTTACACATTATGTTTGGCGCATTACAGATTCTGATAAAATTAAGGCTATTTGTAACGCATTCGCATCAATAAACGAACTTTATATAGCAGATGGGCATCATCGTTCTGCATCTTCTTACCTGCTTGCAAAAGAATTAGCAAAAGAAAACAAAAACCACACCGGTAAAGAGCCCTACAATTTTTTTATGAGCTACTTAATACCGGAGTCTAATTTAAAAATTCATGAGTTTAACAGATTAATAACCGATTTGAATGGTTTAAGTAAAGAAACTTTTTTAATAAAATTAGATAAGTGGTTTAGAATAGAAAACAGAGGTCAAGAATTATATAAGCCCACCAAAAAACACCATTTTAGTATGTATTTAGATGGTGAGTTTTACTCGCTATATCTTAGAAAAACAGTATATAAATTTACAGATGCACTAAGTAAGCTAGACACTCAAATTTTATATAAAACTATTTTAGATCCTATTTTAGGAATTAAAAATCTTCGTAACAACAAACGCATAGATTACTGCTACGGGGAGCATAATATTATTAAAATGAAAGATTTAATAGACCAAGGTAAATTTGCAGTAGGTTTTGGTTTAGTTCCGGTAACCATATCAGAAATGAAAGCCATTGCAGATGCCGGTTTAGTTATGCCTCCTAAAAGCACGTATATAGAGCCAAAACTTAGAAGCGGTTTAACCATTTACGAATTCTAAAAATTACATTGATTAGTTATGAGCATTGCAGAAAACTTAATCAACATAAAAAAATCTCTTCCGGAGCACGTTACTTTAGTTGCTGTTAGCAAAACCAAAACTATCAATGAAATCATGGAAGCGTACAATGCCGGTCATAGAGATTTTGGCGAAAATAAAATTCAAGAAATGACGCAAAAATGGGAGCAGCTTCCAAAAGATATAAATTGGCACATGATAGGGCACGTACAACGTAATAAAGTTAAATACATGGCTCCGTTTGTATCTTTAATTCATGGTGTTGATAGCCTTAAACTGCTCAAGGAAATTAATAAACAAGCACAAAAAAACAACAGGGTTATAGACTGTTTGCTTCAAATTCATATTGCTCAAGAAGACACTAAGTTTGGAATGAATGAAAGCGAATTATTTTCTTTAATAGAAAGTGATGAGTTTGCCAGCCTTAACAATATTAGAGTTAAAGGATTAATGGGAATGGCAACTTTTACAGATAACACCCGGCAAATAACGCAAGAGTTTACATTGTTGCAAACTCTATTTAAAAAACTACAGCAATACAATCCCAGTCAAAAATTAGCACCTTCAATTTTATCTATGGGTATGAGCTCAGACTATAAAATTGCGTTGCAATGTGGTAGTAATATGGTTAGAATAGGTAGTAGTATATTTGGAGCTAGAAATTATAATAAATAATAAGCGGTTACTTATTTTAACTTGATTTTCTTAACTTAATTTTTAAAATTTATAACCTAATCATTCCTTAAAAAATCTGTATAATAGAGTTTGTACGCAATTTTAGACATAGAAACCACTGGTGGCCAATACAACGAAGAGGGCATTACAGAAATTGCCATATATAAGTTTGATGGCCATCAGATAACCGACAAATTTATAAGCCTAATAAATCCTGAAAGAGCCATTCAGCCCTTTGTTGCAAACCTTACCGGTATAAACAATAACATGCTTCGTAATGCACCAAAATTTTACGAAGTTGCCAAGCGTATTGTAGAAATTACCGACGGTTGTATACTTGTAGCACACAATGCACAATTTGATTATAGAATTTTACGAACAGAATTTAGGCGCCTAGGCTTTACATTTAAACGCAAAACGTTATGCACTATAGAACTATCAAAAAAACTAATTCCTAACCAACCTTCGTATAGTTTAGGTAAATTGGTCCGTTCTTTAGGTATTCCTGTAAGTGATAGACACAGAGCAAACGGCGATGCCCTTGCTACAGTAAAACTATTTAAATTATTACTCACCAAAGACACGTCTAAATCTATCATTACAAAAGCTGTTAAAGCAGAAAACGTTGGTCAGCTAAACCCAAGGCTTCAAGACATTGTAGAGCAACTTCCCAATGCAGTAGGAGTATATTATATGCATCGAGAAGACGGAACTATTATTTACATCGGTAAAAGCAAAAACATTAAAAAGAGAGTAAATCAACATTTTACATCAACCTCAAGAAAATCTAAAAAAATTCAGCGCGAAGTAGTTGCCGTAACATACGAAGAGACCGGTAGTGAGCTAATTGCTTTACTGAAAGAGTCTGAAGAAATTAAAATCAACAAACCTATTTACAACAGAGCTCAACGTAGAACCTTTTTTCAGTATGCTTTATATACAGAAAAAACCCAAGAAGGCTATATAGCATTAAAGTTAGATAAGGCAGATGGGCGTAAAAAAACGGTTACTACTTTTTCTAATTTTGAAGAGGGAAAAAAAATGTTATTTACTATTACAGAAAAGTATAAACTATGTCAAAAAGTAAATGGTTTATACCAAAGTAATAGTTACTGCTTTCAGTACCATATAGATTGCTGTAATGGTGCTTGTAATTTAGAAGAACCCCCTGAAGAATACAACAAAAGAGTAACAGAAGTGTTACAACAATGCAGCTACCCAAACCAGCATATGCTTATAATTGATAAAGGTAGAAGTATTGATGAAAAGAGTGTTGTTTTAATTGAAAACGGACAGTACAAAGGGTTTGGGTATTATAACCTAAATTATCAAATTAATAATATTGATGTGTTACGCTCAGTCATTACTCCCATGAAAAACAATCGAGACACACAACACATCATACAATCATACTTAAGAAGAAAAAAGAATCCGAAAATTGTAACTTTTTAAACACCATTACAAACAAATTAAAGGTTTAGTAAAAATTAAAAAACTAATTAATAAATATCATTACCGTTTAAAATAATGTAACTTTAAAAATTAATACTATTAAACCTATGAGTTCTCAAGAACATCACAAAAGCTGGAGGGCTAAGCTACACGAAATAATTTACGGTACACATACGCCAGCAGGTAGGTGGTTTGATATTATTTTACTTATTGTTATTGTTTACAGTATAATTATTGTAATGATAGAAAGTGTGCCAACTTTAGACGCACAGTATCATGATTTTTTAAACCTTTCTGAGTGGGTTGTTACCATTCTTTTTACAATAGAATATATACTTAGAATAATATGTATAAAAAAGCCTACTAAGTATATTTTTAGTTTTTTTGGTATAGTAGATTTACTCTCAACAATACCCAAATATCTATCCTTTTTCTTAGTAGGTTCTCAATATTTAGCAGCTTTCAGAGCATTACGTCTTTTAAGAGTTTTTAGGATATTAAAACTAGTTAGATTTGTAGGAGAGTCTAACAACCTTGTACGCGCACTACGGGCCAGCAGAAATAAAATTTTTGTATTTGTTTTTTTTATAATAATCGTGTCGGTTTTATTAGGCACTGTAATGTATTTGATAGAAGGTCCTGAAAATGGCTTTAACAGCATACCTCATAGTGTATATTGGACAATAGTTACCTTAACTACCGTTGGATACGGAGACATCTCTCCTCAAACTCCTCTTGGCCAATTTATAGCGACTGTTATTATGATTATTGGTTATGGTGTAATTGCTGTACCTACAGGTATAGTTTCTGCCGAATACACATCTGCTAAAAAACAATCAAAAGATGGATTAGATGGTAGAGCTTGCCCCAACTGCAGTACAGAAATCTATAGGTCTGATGCTGCTTATTGTAGAAAATGTGGTCAAAATTTAAGTGATTATTAAACATGGCTAAACCCATTTTAATTACAGTACAAGGACCTACTGCTATCGGAAAAACAGAGCTAGCCATTAAACTTGCGCAATATTATAATACCGAGATAATTTCTGCAGATTCCAGACAGTTTTATAAAGAAATGAGTATTGGTACAGCTGTTCCTTCCAAAAATGAGCTAAAAGCTGTAAAACATCATTGTATTCAGCATAAAAGTATCCATGAGCAATATACTGTAGGTGATTTTGAAAAGGAAGCAATTACAATTTTACAGCAACTATTTTTAAAAAATAACGTAGCTGTTTTAGTAGGTGGAAGCGGACTATATGTAGATGCTGTTACACAAGGTTTAGACAGTTTTCCTGAGGTTCCTGAACATATTAGGCAAACACTTAATACAGAGTTTAAAACTAACGGCTTACCCTTTTTGCAAACAGAACTAAAAAAAATAGATCCCGAATACTATCAGAAAGTAGATCGTAATAATCCGCAACGGCTAATGCGAGCCATAGAGGTATATAGAGCCTCAGGTGCTCCGTTTTCATCGTTTTTAAATAAACCTAAACCTCCAAGGCCATTTACCGCTATTTCTGTTGCTCTAACTGCAGAGCGAGAACTTATTTACAACAGAATCAATAAAAGGGTAGATAAAATGATTGCTACCGGCTTACTTGATGAAGCTAAAAAGTTGTATGAACATAAAGATGTAAACGCATTACAAACCGTTGGTTACCAAGAGTTGTTTAGTTATTTTAATGAAAACTGTTCTCTAGAAGAAGCTATTGAAGAAATTAAAAAAAACACTCGAAGATTTGCAAAAAGACAGCTTACATGGTTACGTAAAAAAGAAGATGTAATTTGGATAAACTGGAAATATAACCTTAACGAGGTTATACAAAAAATTGAACATGCCAAAACAAAAAAATCCGACTAAAAACAGCCGGATTTTTTTGCTTGCCTCTTATTTTTGTTCTGCCTTACTTTTTACAACAAGCCTAAAACCTTCTCCATGAATGTTTAAAATCTCAACGTCTTCATCTTTTTTAAGGTATTTTCTAAGCTTGGCAATATAAACATCCATACTTCTAGATGTAAAGTAATTATCGTCTCTCCAAATTTTAGTAAGTGCAAGTTCTCTAGGCATTAAATCATTTTCATGAAGCGCTAATAAACGTAATAATTCGTTTTCTTTGGGTGATAATTTTATTGGCTCTTCGTCTTTATAAGTTAAAAAACGAAGTTTTGAGTTTAAAAAGAAATTTCCTATTTGAAACTCAAACTGTTTACTATCTGCAACAGAATTTGTAGCCTTGCGTTGCATTATAGCCTTAATTTTCATGAGTAACACCTCAGAGTCAAAAGGTTTGTTAAGGTAATCGTCTGCTCCTACCTTATACCCTTTTAACACATCTTCTTTCATGGTTTTGGCTGTTAAAAAGATGATTGGTATGTTTTCATCTTTTTCACGTATTTCTTTAGCCAATGTAAATCCATCTTTATAAGGCATCATTACATCTAGAATACACAAATCAAAATTATCCTTCTTAAACTTTTCGTAGCCTTCCATTCCGTTTTTTGCCAAAACCACATCAAAATCGTTCATGGCCAGGTAGTCTTTTAAAACAATCCCAAAATTCGGATCGTCTTCTACCAATAAAATTTTTTTATTTACTGTTTCCATAATCTGTATTTATATTAAAGGTAACTTTATAAAAAAGGTACTCCCTTTATCTTTTTCGCTTTCTACATATACTTCGCCATGGTGGTCTTCTACAATCATTTTTACATATGCCAATCCTAAACCATGACCTTTTACATTATGTATATTTCCGGTGTGTTCTCTATAAAATTTCTCGAAAACGCGCTTAGCTACAGCTTTACTCATTCCTGCCCCTTGGTCTTGTACTTTTACTATAATTGATTCTTTCACATTTTCTGTGAACACATCAATTTTAGGAGCATCAGGAGAGTATTTAATTGCGTTATCTAATATATTAACCATTACGTTAGTAAAATGAAAATTGTTTGCAAGCACCTCATCTCTATCGGCTTCAAAATGGGTTTTTATATATCCTCCTCTATTCTCTACCAGTAAAGAGACATGTGTTATTGCATCGTTTATTAGGTCGTGAATTTCTACCCTATCTTTACTAATATCTAATTGGTTTTTTTCTAGTTTAGAAATTCTGAGCACATTTTCTACTTGAGCATGCATACGTTTATTTTCATCGCGTATCATTTGCAAGTAGCGCTTTACTTTATCTTTGTCTTCAAAGAGCTTTGGATTTTTTAATGAGTCTAACGCTAAATTAATGGTAGCTATGGGCGTTTTAAACTCATGTGTCATGTTATTAATAAAATCTGACTTAATCTCTGATATTTGCTTTTGCTTTATAAGTTGATAAAGCGCACTTGAGTATGCCACTATAATAATTAACGTAAAAATAGCCGACAAGAGAGCCATCCCTAAAATAGACGATATTAAAAACCGTTTTTTGTTTGGGAAAGTAACCAACAACTCGTAATCACTTTTACCCTCTATATCTGTAAGTATGGGCGCGTGATAGCGCGTACCTTTGGTAAACCCAAAGTTTCTGGTTCTAACTTTGGTTGGCAGCCCTTTGCTGTAAATACCATACTCAAAATCGGCATCTATCCCTCTGTCTTGCAGCTCTCGTTGCAACAATAAGTCTAACTCTGATGTAGAAACACGTTTGTGTACCGGTATTCTCTTAGCCATTTGTGTAAATGCATCTTCAAAAGCTAACTGCTCTATATCACTTATAGCATTAATGGCTTCTATTTTTTTTACCGGCGTAAACTTATTGTTTTCTAAATCGCGTTTTAAAATTTCTGTAGTACGCTTACTGGTTAATTTAGTAACGCTTGCTGTATCTGTATCTAAGTTTGCATTTTCAAAGAACGTAGATGAGATTTCAAAGTTTTCTTCTAAAATACCATGTCGGTAAATAAAAATCTCATCCTTATTATCATTATAATCTTTAAAAAAGATTTCGTTGTATTGTCTGTTTTTAGCAGGCCCTAAACTATCTTGGTACAGAATAAGCCTGTCAAAATAATCGTTTATCTCTCTCTTTTTTACTTTTTCTGCAACAGCCTGTAAAGCCTGGTTAACATTGTAAGTAAATTGCTCTTCTTTGTCATCAATAGATGTTTTAATCCAATATCCTTGTACGAAAATAATTCCTACAAGAGACAAACTCATTAAAACAACCAGTACAACAAATAATCGTTGGTTCATTTCCTCAAAATTAAAGGATTAATATGGAGTCTGTTAAGCATTTAACCTAACCTTAACAAAAATGTTAAAATTTAGAGCGGTTAGCAGATTTAATAAGAATTTTTTTATGAATTGTTTCAACCTGTTCTTTAGTTTTTTTTAAAGAAATGTTATTGATTATAAAATCTGCTAATGGAATTTTTTTATCGTCAGGCCATTGATTATTAATTCTATTTAACACCTCTTCTTCTGTTGTTTTGTCACGTTGCAATACCCTACTAATTCTTACATCTACCGGTGCTGTTACCAAAATTATAATATCACAATTTTTATATCCACCACTCTCAAATAAAATAGCTGCTTCTTTTATAACATAGGGCGCTTTCTGCTCTTTATACCACTGCAAAAAGTGTACCCTAACAGCCGGATGAATAATATTATTTAATTGTTGAAGCAATTTTGGATTTTTAAAAACCTTGGATGCTATGAACTCTCTGTTGGGAACACTATTGTGGTATGCAGCATTGCCTAATAACCCTATAATATCTTTACGTATTGCTTCTGAATGCTGCATGAGTTTTTTTGCCTCATCGTCGGCAACGTAAATAGGAACACCTAAATCTTTAAACATAGTAGCCACTGTAGATTTTCCGCTACCTATGCCCCCTGTTAATCCTACTATCATAATCGTTTTACAATATATTGTACTTGTTCTTGTAACAGCTTAATATCGCTTACGGTTTTAGGCTTTTTTAACAATCGTAAAGGTATATAGTTGCTGGTTTTTGCAATAGAGTCTGAATAATCTGCAACCAATGTAAAATCTGCAGGAGATAGTTCTTTTAACTCTTTTAAAGGAGCTTTGCAAAGCACTTTAACCTCTGAAGGATAGGTTTTTACTAAAATACTATCCGGAGCATTTACAACTTGTACAGGCACGGTAATGGTTTTCTCTGAAAACAACTTAATTGAAGCTTTAACAGTAACTTGCTTTGGCGAAACGCTTATATGTTCTATGTTTGGCACTATAATGGGTAGCAAAATATTAATATCTTCTCTAACATTTTCTACTTTGTAAAGCTGTGTGTACAAAGCATCTATTGTATCTAACACAGAGTTAGGTCCGTTTATAGTTACTGTTTTAGGAGTAACCTCTATATCGTTAAATATTTTATGATTTTCTGCTAGAGAGAGTTCTAAATTAGTTTTTACCGGTACTTGCTTTTCTTGTTTGGTTTCTAAATTAAAGTAAAGCGTATCCGGATATATGTTCTCTACAGTATTTTTAGATAATTGTTTTTCTAAAATAGAAAGTAATGTAACCTTATCTAAATAATAGGTGTTGTTTTCTTCTTTTACATTGGTTAAGCTAATTGTTACTTTATGCCCAAAAATATAGTGATAAAGCAATCTAAATCCGGTTGCTTTAATTCTAACATTTATAGTTTCTGCAGGTAGTTCGTGTAAAATTTTATCGGCAGGAACATCTTTATAAACCACTTTAAAATCAACTGTGCTGGTATACGTCTCAGACAGTTTTACCAAAAACCATAAAACAGCTGCACACGCTAAGAAAAATAAAAACATGTTTATTTTATGTTTTTTGTAAACCAACTGTTTCATAGTACTTAAAAGATATTAAAAAAACATATTCGGTAAAGCTTGTTTAGGATTTTTATTTAACAAACCAACTAACACTGTTGCTTTTAAAAATCCCCATCCGTATCCAAAAAACATAATAAACATTGCAAATATGCTTAATACTGCTATTGTTAAGCTTTTTGTAGTAAACAAAGCATGCATGAATAATACTAAAATGTAGCTGCCGTACACCATAAAAGGAATGTAAAAAGAAAATAATGCTGCTATTAAAGACACTGTAAAGCCTAAGATAAACACAGAAGGTAGCCAATAAGTTAGTTTTGCAGTTTCCGGATGCCAAGAGTTTAAAATTGGTCTTGCTAAACCAAATTTATTTACTTGTTTGTAGAATTTAGACCAGTTAATTCTGCGTTTATGATGCACGTATGCGTTCGGTATAAGCTTGGTTTTAAAACCGGCTTTCCAGATTCTAATAGTTAAATCCGGGTCTTCGCCGGGATGTATTGTACCAAAACCTCCTGTTGCTTGGAAAGCTTTTTTAGAGATTCCCATGTTAAAACTTCTTGGCTGAAATTTATTTAAAGCATGCTTCCCTCCTCTTATACCTCCGGTGGTTAAAAAAGAGGTCATCACATAATTTATTGCTTTTTGAACTTTAGTAAACGAAGGGTGGTCGGTATCCGGACCTCCAAAACAATCAACATATTCTTTTGTTAACGAATTGTTTACAGCCGTTAAATAATGTTTTGGCAGAATACAATCAGAATCTAAAATTATAAAGTAGTTGCCTTTTGCATGTTTCATCCCGTAGTTTCTGGAATCTCCGGGACCGGTATTTTCTTTAGATAAATACGTAATGTTTAACTTGTTTTTATACTTACTAACAACAGTGTCTGAAGGCAATGTAGAGCCATCTTCTACAATAACCACCTCAAAATCTGATGTGTAGTCTTGTAGTGTTAAACTTTGTAAAAGCTCATCAATTTCATCCGGTCTATTAAAAACTGGGATTACAAAAGAATACGATAACTGCATAGCTTAAATAATGTTCTCAAAAATAAAAAAAGCCACCAAGACGGTGGCTTAAATAAGTTATATATTTTACTTACTCTTTCATGAATTTTTCCATCACTTCATTACTAACTCCGGTGTTAGAGAAGCCTCCATCATGAAATAAGTTTTGCATGGTTACTTTGCGTGTTAGGTCTGAAAACAACGATACAGTGTAATCAGCACAATCTTGTGCTGTTGCATTACCTAACGGAGACATCATTTCTGCATAGGCAATAAAGCCATCAAAACCTTTAACACCTTGTCCGGCTGTAGTTGGAGTTGGCGACTGAGAAATTGTGTTAACTCTTACCTTTTTCTCTTTGCCAAAGAAGTAACCAAAACTTCTGGCAACAGACTCTAAATAGGCCTTGTTATCTGCCATATCATTATAGTCAGGGAATGTTCTTTGTGCAGCCATGTAGGTAAGCGCTACAATGCTACCCCACTCATTCATAGCGTCTAACTTGTGTAGTGTTTGACATACCTTATGAAATGACAATGCCGAAACATCCCATCCTTTTGCAGTAAAATCATAGTTCTGATCGGTGTAAGCACGTCCTTTTCTAACGTTTACAGACATACCGATTGAGTGAAGTACAAAGTCTAGTTTTCCTCCAAGTACTTCTACTGCTTTATTTACAAGATTCTCTAAATCTTCCAGGTTTGTGGCATCAGCAGGAATAATTTCTGCATTAGTTTTTTCGGCTAACTCTTTAATTTTACCCATTCTCATTGCAATAGGCGCATTGGTTAGCACAAAGGTTCCGCCTTCTTCAAAAACGCGCTCGGCAGTTTTCCAAGCAATAGAATTTTCGTCTAAGGCGCCAAAAATAATTCCTCTTTTCCCTTTTAATAGATTGTATGCCATTCTTAAAAGTTTATGTTAGTATTGTGTAATTTTTGTCAAAAATATCAATTTATTTAACAAGAAAGCACCCGTAACGTTTTTTTACGAAGCTGTTAACAATCCTTTTGCATGTGCTAATGCTGCATCACTTGCATTTTTACCATCTAACATTTGTGCAATCTCTACTATACGCTCATTATGAGAAAGCGGTTTCATTTGGGTTTCTGTAACGGCATTATCATCTTGTTTGAATACTTTAAAATGATGATGTCCTTTAGCTGCAATTTGTGGTAAATGTGTAATTGCAAATACCTGCATATATTCTCCCATTTGCTGCATAATTTCTCCCATTTTATTTGCAATCTCTCCAGATACACCTGTATCTATCTCATCAAACATAATGGTAGGTAATTGTATGTGCTTAGCTAAAAGCGCTTTAATACAAAGCATTATACGTGATAATTCTCCACCTGAGGCTACCTTTTTTAAAGGCCCATGAGGCAACCCTTTATTTGCTGAAAATAAAAATGTTAACTCATTTTTGCCGTAAGTATTATACTGTGCAGCTTCGGTAAGGTTTAGTTTAAACGAAGCATTGGGCATTCCTAACGGAGCTAACGATTTTTTTAAATACTCTTCTAACTCAGGTATGGCTTTCTTTCTGTTTTTTGTTAATTGATTAGTTAAGGACTTTAATTGATTTTCTAAGTTAGTTAGCACTTTATTTTTTTCTTGAATTGTCTCGTCTAAATTTTCGGTTACAGCAACTTTTTGTGCTAAGTCTTCTTGTATTTTAATTAATTCTGATACGGTAAGTGCGTTATGCTTTTTTTGAAGACTATACAACAGCTGTAATTTGTTATTAACTTCTTCTAATTGATGCGGATCGGCTTCTGTGGCTTCTTCGGCATCTTTAATTTCAGAAAAAATATCTTCAAGCTCTATAGTAACAGACTGCACTCTTTCGTGCAATGCAGTAAACTCTGTATTTAACAATGCTAACTTCTGTAATGTGAGCTGCAATGCTCTAATAGTATGTAAAATACCAACAGGTTCTGCATCTAAAATTTGGTAAGCTTCTGCTAACTTCTCTTTAATTTCTTCTACATTGTTTAACTTCTCGAATGTAGCTTCTAGCGCTTCTAACATGCCTTCTTGCAAGTTAGCCTGTTGTAATTCTTGTAATAAAAATGAGTTGTAGTCGAGTTCTTTTGCGGCTTCTTTTTGATAGTTTAAAAGCTCTTCTAACTCTTTCTTGGTACTATTATATTGGCTAAGTACTTGCCTGTAGTTCTCTAAAGTTTGCTTATTATTGGCAACAGCATCTAATACTTCAAATTGGAAAGCTGTTTCTGTTAATTTTAAGGTTTGGTGCTGCGAATGAATATCTATGAGTTTACCACCTAACCTGGAAACCACATCTAACGTAACAGGTGTATCGTTTACAAATGCTCTCGATTTACCGCTGGGGGCAATCTCCCTTCTAATAATAGTTATGGCTTCGTAATCTAAATCTTCTTCTTTAAAAAAAGACTTAAGGTTGTATTTTTCTATATTAAATTCTGCCTCTATAACACATTTGCTATCTTGATTTTTAAGTACGCTTAAATCGGCTCGTTTTCCTAAAACAAGCGACAAACCACCTAACAAAATAGACTTCCCGGCACCGGTTTCTCCGGTAATAATAGTAAGGCCATTATTAAAATCTACTTGAAGATTGTTTATGAGCGCGTAATTTTTTATTGATAACGATGTTAGCACGGTTGTATGGTTTAAACAATCGCATCAAATATAGGTAGTATTTATGTGCTAAAAAACCGGTGTTAATATTTTATTTCTTTCCAAGTACCGGCATAAAAAGGTGCTACTCTGTTAAGTAGGTCTATTAAATTTACAATGCTCATTTTTGGTCCACCAGAAAAAACCTCTTTAATTTCTTCTGCTTTAGCATCAAAAAAAGTTTGAATTAAAAAAGCATTGGGCCTACGTTTAATTAAAGCATCAAAAAGTCGCATACAACCTGCAATGGTTTGCTTGGCAGCCATATTGTTATCTACCATTAAATCTAGTCCTTTACGGTGGTAGTTATATAACGCAATTCTGTATTCTCTAAACGTATTAGAAAGCAAATTATCTATTAGCTCCCAACGGGTTCTGTTACCGTCTGTTTGTTGCCAACCGGCATAGCCACTACCTTGAGCAAGATTAACAATCTCTTGTGCTTTCTTAAAATAAGGTGTGCCTCCTTCTAGCTCAAAAGTATCTGCATCTAACCCTAAAATAACATATACATAATAGGTAACAACAGCTACTAAGTTAGACTCAAAAACGTTTGGATTAAAATATAGTGGTTGAAACTCTATATAGGTAAAATCAAATTGCCGATCGTTGTAGTTAAAAACAGGAGTTTGATAGTCTGAATTATAAACCGGCCTGTTAGATTGTATTTGGATTGTAGCCGAAAACTTGTTAGACTCATAACTGTTAACCGTAATTAACATGCTACAGTTAATGCGTTCGTGTGGAGCAAAAACCTTGTTTGTCCACTTAGTTTTGTTTACATAATCATTAAGTGAACGCTCTAATGTTTTAAATACTTGCTGATTGGTTTGGTCTACCAAGTCTGAGTTTACACTAACCAAGCAGTTTAGCTCTTGTGCAAAGCCATTACCTACTGTTAGTAAAAACAGTGAAAAAACCGCTTTTTTAAATGTACGAGAGAATCTCATTAAAAATATCTTTAGCAACTGCTGCTTTTGTTTTTAATTGAAACGGTTTTACTTTAAAATTCTTATCTATAAAGGTAATTTTATTTGTAGAAGTCTTAAAACCTGCTCCTTCATCAGATAACGAGTTAAGTACAATGGCATCTAAATTTTTCTTGGTGATCTTTGCTTTAGCATTTTCCAGCTCGTTTTCTGTCTCTAAAGCAAAACCAACTAAAAACTGTTGTTTTTTGTGTTTTCCTAAATCGGCAAGAACATCAACCGTTTTTTCTAGCGCAATTGTTAATTCATTGCTGGTTTTCTTAAGTTTTTGTTCTGCAACATTTTTTGGCTTATAATCTGCTACAGCTGCTGCACAAATAGCAATATCTGTAGTGCTAAAATGCTCTAGTGCTTGTTTATGCATTTGGGCTGCAGTCTGCACATTTATTCTTGTAATGTTTCCGTTTGGAGTTGATAAATGTGTAGGGCCGGTAATAAGTACAACCTCGGCTCCTAACTGTAAAGCCTCTTTTGCAAGTTCAAAACCCATTAAGCCTGATGCGTGATTACCAATAAACCTAACTGGGTCTATGGGCTCATAAGTAGGGCCTGCTGTTATAAGTACTTTTTTATTTTTAAGTGGAAGTTTTTTTAAAATATCGGCTTCTATAAAAGCAACAATATCTTCTGGTTCTGCCATTCTGCCTTCACCAACTAAACCACTTGCTAGCTCACCGGAAGCAGCCGGAATCATAATGTTTCCGAACGTTTTTAAAATATCAAAACTTCTTAAGGTGCTTTGGTGTTTGTACATATCTAAATCCATTGCCGGAGCAAAATAAACCGGGCATTTAGCCGAAAGATATGTAGCCAATAATAAGTTATCGCAAACACCATTAGCCATTTTAGAAAGGGTGTTGGCTGTAGCGGGAGCAATAACCATATAATCTGCCCACAAACCAAGCTCAACATGGTTGTTCCACAGGGCGTTTTCATCTTCTTCGTGTGTAAAAGAAGATAACACCGGATTTTTAGAAAGTGTAGAAAGTGTTAAAGGCGTTACAAAATCTTTGGCGCTCTCGGTCATAATAACTTTAACCTGAGCGCCAGCTTTTATAAACAATCGCACTAAGTAAGTGCTTTTGTATGCGGCTATACCTCCGGTAACGCCTAAGAGAATATTTTTGCCGCTAAGAATAGACATTATAGTTTGTCTTGTTCTTCTTTATCTTTTTCTGTATTACGCCAGTAAATTTTTCCTTCTAACCACTCTTGTACAGCAATAGCATGTGGTTTAGGTAATTTCTCGTAGAACTTAGAAACTTCTATTTGCTCTTTGTTTTCGAAAATTTCTTCTAAGCTATCGTTATACGTAGCAAACTCTTCGAGCTTTTCTATAAGTTCTTTTTTAAGTTCTGCATTAATTTGCACCGCTCTTTTAGCAGTAATTGCTATAGCCTCATAAATGTTGTTTGTAGGCGCATCAAACTCATTTCTGTTAATAGTTACTGTTGTAACCGGCGCATTAGTTTTTTTTAAATCACTCATTGTAAAATAGTTAACTATTTAGAAAATTTCTTTAATTCTTCTTGTACAGTGATAGCCATTTGGTCTACCTCTTTCATGTATTTAGAGTTTGGAAAGTAACGTTTAAATGCTTTGTAATAATCTTCTGCACTACGTAAACGCTCTTCCATTTTGCTTAGTACACTGTTTACACCAAGCTCATAAGCTGCCGAGAACCTGTAATACATAGCTTCTTCTCTGAATACAGATCCCGGATGATCTGATATAAAGTTGTTTAAAGAAGCTATAGCAGCTTTATAGTCTGACAAGTTAAAATAAAGCTTGCCAATTTCAAATTCTTTTTTCTCTAACTTAGTAGTAAGCTCCTTTACCATTGTATTGGCTTCTGCTACATACTCTGAGTTAGGATACGTGTTTATAAAAATCTGCAATTTCTCTATGGCCTTATGCGTATCTGTTTGATCTATAGAATATTTTGGCGAAACATGATAGTAACACTTGGCACCTAAAAATGCAGCCTCTTGCGCTTTATCACTTTTTGGGTATGATTTTGCAAATCGTTCAAATTGGTAGGCAGCCAAATAGTAATCTTTTAAATTATAATAGGTGTCTGCATAGAAAAATATTACACGCTCTCCTTGAGGCTTACCAACAAATTCGGGAACAATTTGATCAAAAAGCCTAATAGCTCTTCTGTAATCACCTTCTTTGTAAAGCTTTTCGGCTAAGGCATATTTTGCACTGGTTTCTTCGCTTTTAAGCGCTTTTTGATACTCGCTACACGAAGTGGTTAAAACCAACGTTACAAGTGCTATGCTTAAATAGTTTCTCATTTTTATAAACATCGGGCAAAATTAGCTAATTTATAAGTATTACAAAAACATTTTTTATGCGGTGTAATATACCACATAACATGCTATACCAAACTTGTTTTAGTTAAATTTAACGTATAGTATCTAAAAAATGTTTGATTTTATTTTTTAATTCGTTGGTTGCAGGGACCAATGGTAGTCTTACAGTATCATTACACAGCCCTAGTTGTTGAAACATTGCTTTTATACCTGCCGGATTACCTTCTTCAAAAATTAAATCTATGCTTTCCTGAACTTTATAATGTATCTTATAGGCTTCTTTTGCGTTCCCCTCAAGCCCTAAACGAACCATTTTAGAAAACTCTTTAGGTAATCCCTCTCCTATTACAGATATTACTCCTGCTCCTCCTGCTAATACCATTGGAAGCGTAATCATATCGTCTCCCGAAATAACTAAAAAATCGTCCGGCTTGTTTTTTATAATTTTCATTGCCTGTACAATATCTCCTGAGGCTTCTTTAATTGCAACTATATTTTTGCAATCTTTTGCTAATCGCAAAACTGTTTCAGGCAACATATTAGACGCTGTTCTTCCCGGAACGTTATATAGTATAATTGGTTTTGAAGTTGCCTCTGCAACTGCTTTAAAATGCTGGTAAATTCCTTCTTGTGTGGGTTTATTGTAATAAGGTGAAACCGATAATACAGCATCATAATTGCTTAAATCTGTTTGTTTTATTTGCTGTACAATTTCTTGTGTATTGTTTCCGCCAATTCCTAAAACCATTGGTACTCTACCTGCATTTGCCTTAGTAACGGTTTCTTTTACCAGTTCTTTTTCATCTTTAGACAATGTTGCTGTTTCTGCAGTAGTACCTAAAACAACTAGATAATCTACTCCCCCGTCTATTACATAATTAACTATGCGCTCAAGGGCTTGAACATCTACAGAATAGTCTTGCTTAAAGGGTGTAACCAATGCTACACCGGTTCCTATTAATTGTTTCATTATAGTGCTTTTAGTATGGTTGTATATTTTTTTAATTCGGTTACAAATGCCTCAAAATTAGTAGGTGCTACATTTATTATTAAATTGTTCAGTTCTTGATTAATTACCGGAAACCCAACTTTTAATTGCGCTTTTGTTTTAGCAGTAAGCAATAGTAATGGCAATTTTTGAGAGGTATAATAATTAATTAAAACATCAAATTCTTGATTTAAAAACTCGGTTACGTAACCACTTTTTATAGTTCCGTTCCACCCTAAATCTGCTTCAGAAAACATTGGTACTGCAAAAGGTGATACGCTATCTAATTTATCTTGGTATCCTATTATTTTTATTTGATTATCTCTTAAATTAAATGCCTTTGCCAATTGGTACATATTAGTAACATCTGGCATTACCTCAACATCTACAATACAACCAATAGTTAAACTCTCTTTAGAATCTGCTTTTTTAACTTCTGGTGTATGTTGTTTAAGTAATTTGTTAAGAACTTTACGTGCTGAGCGCTCTTTAATTCGCTTTAAAATCATTTATTTTACATTTTATGCAAAGTTAGCGTATTGATTGAAAATTTAATTTGTTATTTAACAAACTTTACAAATGAAAATAAAACTTTTTGTTACAATTATAACACTGTTTTTCTTCTCGGTTTCTTGTAAAGAAGCTAATTTATCTACCCATAAAATAGAAGGTAAGCAAATTAACATAGATAGCACATTTGCTGCTAAAGAAGAAATAGAGTCTTTTGTTAAACCATACAGAGAACACATAAACAAACAATTAGACAGTATAATAGCTTACGCTCCTTACGATTTAACAAAAAACGATGGTATATTAAACTCATCTATTGGTAACCTAATGGCCGACATAGTTTTAACTTATGGCAACAAAGTTTTTACAAAGCGTACCGGTAAAAATATAGACATGGCGTTATTAAACCATGGTGGCATTAGAGCAATTATTTCTAAAGGAAACATTACTGCCAGAACAGCCTATCAAGTAATGCCTTTTGAGAATAGAATTGTTGTTGCCAAACTATCGTATAATCAAATTAGAGAGCTTATTGCCTATTTAGTAAAATCGCAAAGAGCTCACCCTATTGCAGGAATGCAGCTGGTTTTAAACAACGACAATACTGTTAAAAAAGTTACCATTAACAATAAACCATTGCAAGAAGGCAACAGTTATTATGTAGCAACGTCAGATTATTTATTTAATGGCGGTAGCAACATGCATTTTTTTAAACCTGCAGAAGAAGTTTACGAGTTAGATTATTTAGTTAGAAATGCCATGATAGACTACTTTAAAGAAGTAGATACATTAAAGGCTAAAGTTGATAACCGATTTATTAAACTAACCCATGAATAGAAGAAATTTTATAAAACATACAGCTGCAACCGGCACTTTTGTTTCTTTAGCCGGATTAACAGGCTTACAGTCTTGCGCATTATCAAGCAAAAAGCACATTACAATTTTACACACAAACGATGTGCACAGCCATATAGACCCATTTCCAAAAGATCACTCCAGAAACCCCAATCAAGGTGGTGCTGCAAGGCGAGCTGCCTTAATAGAAAGCATTAGAAAAGAAAACCCCAATACGCTTTTATTTGATGCCGGCGATATTTTTCAAGGAACACCTTATTTTAATTATTACGGTGGTGAGCTGGAATTTAAATTAATGAGCATGATGCAATACGATGCTGCCACCATTGGAAATCATGATTTTGATAACGGAATTGATGGGCTTTATGCGCAACTCCCAAATGCAAAATTTGATTTACTTTCAGCAAATTACGATTTTACCAACACCGTTATGGATGGCCATGTAAAACCATATAAAATTTTTACTATAGATGGTGTTAAAATTGGTGTATTTGGTATTGGTATAGAGTTAGATGGGTTAGTTCCTAAAAGATTATATAAAGAAACCAAATGGATTCATCCTGTTGAAGTTGCTCAGGATATGAGCAGAATTTTAAAAGAAGATGAGCGCTGCCATTTAATTATTTGCCTGTCGCATTTAGGGTACCACTACAGAGATGAGCAAATTCCGTCTGATTTAATGTTAGCTTCTAACACCGAAAATATTGATTTAATTATTGGCGGTCACACACATACTTTCCTAAAAAAGCCAACGGTGTTTAAAAACCGTAAAGAACAAAACATGCTTGTTAACCAAGTAGGTGCTTACGGAATTAATCTGGGTAGAATAGATTTCTACTTAGACGATACAGAAGTTAATGCAACCGGAAAAAGTATTATAGTATAATCATTCATTAAAAAACGCCCGAAATAGCTTTAACCACTTCGGGCTTTTTTATATAAGCTATTTATTAATCTAACATAGCTAAAAAATCGTCTTCTGTAATAATCGGAACACCAAGCTTTTGAGCTTTCTCTTTTTTGCTCGGCCCCATGTTGTCTCCGGCTACCACATAGTTTGTTTTAGATGAAATAGAAGATGCCACTTTACCGCCATTATCTTCTATTAGTTTCTTGAGTTCGTTTCTCGATACTTTCTCAAAAACTCCGGAAACCACAAAAGTTAATCCTTTAAGCGTATCAGTTTTATTTTCAAGCTCTTCTTTAGAGAGTTGCATTTGCAGCCCATAGTCTTTTAAACGATCTATAACTTCTATATTGGTTGGATTAGCAAAAAACTCTACAACACTCTCAGCTATTTTCTCCCCAATCTCATCAACCATAATTAAATCCTCAAAAGAAGCTTGTTTTAATGCATCAATAGATTGGTATTCTCTAGCTAATTTTTTAGCTACGGTTTCCCCTACATATCTAATTCCTAAAGCAAATAGAACGCGCTCAAAAGGGACTTTTTTAGATGCTTCAATTCCGTTAATTAAATTATCTGCCGATTTTTCTGCCATTCGTTCTAACGGAATTATTTGTTCTTTTTTAAGCTCATATAAATCGGCATAGTTTTGTATTAATCCTTCTTTAAATAAAAGCTCTACTGTCTCTGCTCCCAAACCATCTATATCCATTGCTTTTCTAGAAATAAAATGTTGTATTCTACCCGTAATTTGTGGCGGACATCCGTAAGTATTTGGACAATAATGTTGAGCCTCTCCTTCTTTTCTAATTAAAACCGAACCACACTCCGGACACTCATTTATATATACTGTTGGCTGTGAATTGGCCTGCCTTTTACTAAAATCTACTCCAACAATTTTTGGGATTATATCTCCACCTTTTTCTACAAAAACAACATCATTAATTCTAATATCTAATTTCTCTATCTGATCTGCATTGTGCAAAGATGCTCTTTTAACGGTTGTTCCTGCTAAAAGTACCGGCTCTAAATTAGCCACGGGAGTTATAGCACCTGTTCTGCCAACTTGGTACGATATACTGTTTAGCTTGGTTGCAACCTGTTCTGCTTTAAATTTATAAGCTAATGCCCATCTAGGTGCTTTTGCCGTATAACCTAGCTCTTCTTGTTGCGCAATGTTATTTACTTTTACAACCACCCCGTCTATTTCGTAAGGTAAATTATGGCGCTCTTTTTCCCAATACTCAACAAAAGCCATTACCTCATCGGTAGTTTTACAGAGTTTAGCTTCTTTTGGCACTTTAAAGCCCCATTCTCTTGCTTTAATTAAACCTTCAAATTGTGTTTTAATAGGTAAGTTATCACCCACAAGACTGTATAAAAAACATTCTAACGGGCGTTTAGCCACCTCTGCACTATCTTGTAATTTTAAACTTCCGGATGCTGTGTTTCTTGGATTCATGTATGGCTCTTCTCCGGCAGCAATACGCTCTTGATTCATTTTAGTAAAACCATCTATAGGTAATACAATCTCTCCTCTAATATGAAATACTTCCGGGTAATCTCCTTTTAATTGTAGCGGAACAGATTTTATGGTTTTTACATTTGTAGTAACATCATCACCCTGAAAACCGTCTCCTCTTGTTACTGCTTTTACTAGTTTACCATTCTCGTAAGTTAAACTTATTGATGCCCCATCGTATTTTAACTCGCAAACAAATTCTACATTGGTAGTGCCTAGTATTTTAAGAATTCGTTTTTCCCAATCTTGTAAATCTTCTTTAGAATATGAATTATCTAAAGAATACATTCTGTACTGGTGGGTAACAGTCTCGAAGTTTTTAGTTACCGCTCCACCAACTCTTACCGTTGGAGAACTCGGATCAAAATACTCGGGATACCGAGCTTCTAATTCTTGAAGTTCTTTAAGTTTTACATCAAACTCGTAATCAGAAATTATGGGTTGGTCTAATACATAATATCTATAGTTATGCTCTTCAAGCTCTTTGCGGAGCTTGGTAATTTTCTCTAAGACATTATTCATAAACTAAACTTGATTTTTGTTAATCCATTTTGGTGTTGATGTAGGTTTAAATTGCTTCATTTTTTGCAACAACCTATCAGAATCATCATCTACCAAAAGTAAATTATAATTCTCTATTTTAAGAAATCCTTTTTTAACCATATGCTCTAAAAATGCTAGCAAATAATTAAAAAAACCATTGGTATTGAGAATTCCAATGGGTTTACTGTGTAGTCCCAGTTGTGCCCAAGTAATCATCTCGAAAAGCTCTTCGAGCGTACCATAACCGCCAGGTAATGCCATTATTCCTTCGCATAAATCGTTCATTTTAATTTTACGTTCATGCATGGTTTGGGTTATATGTAATTCTGAAAGTCCGAAATGCGCTACTTCTTTTTGCTTTAAAAACTCGGGGATAACGCCTATTACTTTACCGCCATACTCTAAACAGCCCGACGCTAATTTTTCCATTATGCCAACTTTGGCACCGCCATAAATTAATGTGATGTTTTGTTGGGCAAGTGTTTTCCCTAATGCATAGGCTTCATTAATAACCGTTTGATCATTCCCTTCGTTACTTCCGCAAAATACAACCAGACTATTCATGTAATGTAGCTTTTATCATGCGCATATTGCCTGCCAGGTCTTTTCTTAATTCGGTTTTAAAGTCAAATTTTTCAAGCAATAGTTGGGTTTCTATGCCAAGATACTGATTGATTTCCAAATATAGCGCTCCGGCTTTAGATAATTTATTAACAGCAAACTGTGCTATGGCCTCATAAAATAGTAGCGGATTAGTATCTTCTACAAACAAAGCCAAATGAGGTTCATAGGCTAAAACGTTCTTTTTTATCTGTTTTTGTTCGCTTTTTGTTACATAAGGCGGGTTAGAAACTATCACATTAAATTGGGCAACATTACAGGCGTCTGAAATTTTTTGTGCTGCCGTATTATAATCTAAAATATTGGATGTTACAAAACATACTTTTTGCCGATTGTTGTTAGCATTTTCTTGAGCAACTTTTAAAGCTTCTTCAGAAACGTCTAGCGCAACAACTTTACTGTTTTTTAAATTATGTGCTAACGATGTTGCAATGCATCCGCTTCCGGTGCCAATATCTAATAATGTTATTGATGAGTTGTTTTTATGATCTGAAATAATCCAAGATACTAGCTCTTCGGTTTCCGGCCTCGGAATCAAAACATGATTATTAACTTTATACCTAAGACCATAAAACTCTGTATGCCCCAAAATATATTGTACCGGCTCTCCCTGCTCTAATCTGTGAAGTACTTCTAAAAGTTGATTGATTTCTGCTTTAGTTACTGTATAATTTGGTTGAAGCGCCACCATAAATGATTGTAACCCTAAATAATGTTCTATAACCCTATAAAATATAGCTTTGCGCTCATCTTCTTCATAGCGTTTTTTAAGTGTATTGTAATAAAGCGTTTGTATTTCTTTTAAAGTCATAATTAGGTTAAATCTTTAATCATCCAGACTGTGCAGGCATGATGACCGGTATCTCCAAGAGGATTGTTTAAATAACTAAACCCATTTTTTTGGTACAAGCTTTGAGCTGCTTTCATATAAGGCATTGTTTCTAAATAGCATTTACCAAAACCAAGCTCTTTTGCTGCTTGTAAACAATGCTTAATCATTTTGCTTCCAATACCTTTACCTCTTACCTCTTCTAAAAAATACATTTTCTGCAACTCGCAAACATTACCATCAAAATTATCTAATGGAGCAATCCCTGCACCGCCTACAATACGGTTATTAATTTCTACCACGTAATAAACAGATTTTGGATTGTTATAAGCCTCAAACATATTATTTAACGATGCATCTGCATACGCAGATCCTTCTTTTGGCACTCCAAAATCTTCAAGCACTTTTTTAATTATTTGTGCAACAACTAAATTGTCTTCTAATTTAATTTCCCTTATAACTACCGTGCTCATGTTGTGTTTTAAATGCTATTTTTGTGAATGCAAACGAACATAATAAAAAGTATTTGAGTACACACAAAAAATACATAAAAAGATGCATAGAGCTTGCTAAAAAAGGCTTAGGTAATACTTACCCAAACCCTAATGTGGGTTGCGTTATTGTACACAATAATACGGTAATTGGAGAAGGTTACACAAGCAAATATGGTGGTGCCCATGCAGAAGTTAATGCTATACAGCAAGTAAGTGATAAAAAGCTCTTACAAGAAGCTACCCTTTATGTAACTCTAGAACCTTGTGCTCATTATGGCAAAACCCCTCCTTGTGCTGATTTAATTGTAAAACATAAAATACCAAATGTTGTAATTGGTGTTTTAGATAGCAACACTCTTGTAGCCGGAAAAGGCGTGAAAAAATTAATTGAAGGAGGCTGCAATGTAACCATTGGCGTTTTAGAAGATGAATGCAGAGAGTTACACAAACGTTTTTTAACATATCATACCAAAAAAAGGCCGTTTATAATTTTAAAATGGGCGCAAACAATTGATAGTTATTTAGCTCCTAAAAGCAGTGATAGAAACCAAAAAGCGCCTGTTTGGATTACCAATACATATTCTAGGCAACTTGTGCACCTATGGCGTAGTCAAGAGCACGCAATTTTAGTAGGTACTAAAACTGTTTTAGAAGATAACCCAAAATTAACTACAAGACAATGGAGTGGAAACTCTCCTATTCGTGTTGTTTTAGATCAGCATTTAAAAATAGATACAACCTATACCATTTTTAATAGCCAGAGTAAAGTTATAGTGATTACCGGTAAAAATAGTAAACCGGTAAATTCATATCCTGCTAATGTTTTGATTGAACAAATTGATTTTACTGAAAACTTAGCGCATAAAATTTGTAATGTTCTTTATAAGCACCAAATACAAAGTGTTATTGTTGAAGGTGGTAGTAAAACGCTTCAAACCTTTATAACCGAAAATTTATGGGACGAGGCGCGTATTTTTACAGGTAAAACAAGTTTTGGTTCCGGAGTTAAAGCTCCTATATTTAACTTCACGCCTTATAAATCAAAAATGATTGGCTCGGATACTTTAAACTACTTTAAGAATAATGATTAACAATATTATTTTTGACTTTGGTGATGTATTTATCAATTTAAATAAACAAGCTACTTTGTCCAAATTACAAGCGCTGGGCATTAAAGAAGTTACCCCAAACATGATACAAATTAATGAGACCTACGAAACCGGAGATATAAGTACCGACAGCTTTATTGCTTTTTATAAAAAACTTTTGCCAAGCTGTAGTTCTAAACAACTAATAGCTATTTGGAATGCCATTATTTTAGATTTTCCGGAGTACCGTTTAGCATTTTTAGAACAGTTGTGTCAATTAAAAAAATACCGATTGTTTTTATTAAGCAACACCAATCATCTGCACATACAATATGTAATACAAACCATTGGTAAAGAGCGTTACAACCGTTTTAAAAATTGTTTTGAGCAGTTTTACCTATCACATGAAATTGGATTAAGAAAACCAAACCAAGAGGTATATAATTTTGTGTTGTCAACAAATAAACTTGATGCTGCTCAAACTCTTTTTATAGATGATACAACAGAAAATACAGAAGCAGCCAAGAGTTTAGGGTTAAAAACATGGAACATAAACCCTCTTAAAGAAGACGTTATACAGTTACCTGAATATTTAAAACAGCTTAATGAGTAGTAAATCTGACACATACCAAACCCTTAAAGAACCAAGCAAAGAAGTATTGTTTAAAGAAAAAGGCAGTAAATTTTATGGATATGCTTTTCCGGTTAGTAGTGAGCAGCAAATAAAAGATGTACTTGAGAGCATTAAAAAACAACATCATACAGCAAGGCATTGGTGTTATGCATGGCAGTTAGGAACAGAACAAAAACACTACAGAGCAAATGATGATGGTGAACCAAATAATAGTGCCGGTATGCCTATATACGGACAAATACAGGCCTTTAATGTAACCCAAGTGTTAGTAGTAGTTGTTAGGTATTTTGGCGGAGTAAAACTTGGTGTTGGTGGCCTTATAACTGCTTATAAAACTACAGCAAAAATGGCCTTAGAAGCTGCTACTGTTATAACTAAAACCATAAAACAGCAATATGAGCTTGAGTTTGATTATAAACATATGAGTGCTGTTATGCGCGTTGTTAACGAAAACAATGCTCAAATTATATCGCAATCGTTAGAATTAAATTGTAAAATAGTAATAGGCATAAGAAAGCAAAAAGCACAACAATTTGAAAACAGCTTAAAAAACCTGTATGAAGTTAAATTAAAAAAAATTGCATCTTAAAACTTTTCTGCAGTCAATTTTTCTAAAATATAATCAGGGCAATAAATCGGTTTTTTAGTTGCTATATCCATGAAAGCCAACACTGTATGTGCTGTAGATAAAAGCTCACCTTGTTCGTTATAAATTTCGTACTCAAACTCTATTTTTACGCCCGGCTTTTTAACTAAGTAAGTTTTAATCGTTAAAAGGTCGTCATAATACGCTGATTTTTTATAATTTAGATGCAAAGAAATTACAGGAAGCATTATACCGCTCGTTTCCATTTCTTTGTAAGAAACACCTAAATTTCGTAACCATTCAACCCTTGCAATCTCCAGGTATTGCACGTAGTTTCCATGGTACACAACCCCCATTTGGTCTGTTTCACCGTAACGAACTCTAACTGTAGTTTGGGCAGTTTTTAGGCTCATGCAGTATTTAAAAAAATTGTTAACTAATTGTAAACAAATTGTTTTTCAACTTGCAAAAAAAAAACTAAATATTCAACCCCTAAATCATTTTTTTTTTTAATTTTTTGTTCACATATTTGTTCAACCGAAATCAATAGCGAAATAACCCCAATTATCCTCGCTTACTAACCAACAATAACTAAAAAAGAACTTATACGGAATGGAGAAAACTGCGCAATCAGTATGGGATAATTGTCTGCATTTTATTAAAGACAACATCCAACCTCAAGCATTCAAAACATGGTTTGAACCTATTAAACCCGTTAAACTGGCTGATAAAGCGCTAAGCATTCAAGTCCCGAGTAAATTTTTTTACGAATGGTTAGAAGAACACTACATTAAGTTACTTAAAGTTGCTTTAACAAAAGAGTTAGGCGAAAATGCCAAGTTGGTGTATGTAATTAAAATGGAAAACACTTTTGGCAACAAGCAACCATATACAGAAAAAATACCGAGCTCAAACAAAATAAATGTAGAACCACAAGAATTAGATGTCCCTGTAAAATCTAAAAATCCCGAATTAAAAAATCCGTTTATAATTCCCGGAATTAGAAATATTAAAATAGAGTCTCAACTAAACCCTAATTACAATTTTGATAATTTTTTAGAAGGAGATTCTAACCGTTTGGCTCGTTCTGCCGGATTAGCAGTTGCTAACAAGCCTGGAGGCACATCGTTTAATCCTTTATTAATTTTTGGTGGCGTTGGTTTAGGAAAAACACATTTAGCACATGCTATAGGCATAGAAATTAAGGCCAAATACCCGGAGAAAACCGTTTTATACATTTCGGCAGAAAAATTCACACAACAATACATAGACTCTGTTAAGAAGAACACCCGAAATGATTTTATTCATTTTTATCAGCTGATTGATGTGCTTATTATAGATGACGTTCAGTTTTTATCGGGTAAATCTGGTACACAAGATGTTTTCTTCCACATTTTTAATCACTTGCATCAAAACGGAAAACAGGTAGTGCTGACATCAGATAAAGCTCCTGTTGATATGCAAGATATAGAGCAGCGCTTACTCTCTAGATTTAAATGGGGACTATCTGCAGAATTACAACAACCAGACTATGAAACTCGCGTCTCTATCTTAAAAAACAAACTCTACAGAGATGGTGTAGAAATGCCTGATGATATTGTTGAGTATGTAGCCAAAAACATAAAAAGTAATGTTAGAGAGCTTGAAGGTGCAATAATTTCACTCATTGCTCAGTCTTCATTCAATAAAAAAGAAGTAACATTAGACTTAGCTAAGCAAATTGTAGAGAAATTTGTTAAGAGTACTAAAAAAGAGGTTTCTATAGACTACATTCAAAAAGTAGTTTCAGATTATTTTGAGATGGATGTAGCCACTTTGCAATCTAAAACCAGAAAGCGCCATATTGTACAAGCTAGACAACTAGCTATGTTTTTTGCAAAAAAATATACCAAGGCCTCTTTGGCAAGTATAGGTTCTCAAATAGGTAAAAGAGATCACGCAACTGTACTACACGCTTGTAAAACAGTTGATAATTTGGCAGAAACCGATAAGCAGTTTAGAAAATATATAGAAGACTTAAATAAAAAACTTTCACAGTAAGCATGCAGACCAAAGTATTAATGGTGTGTTTAGGAAACATATGCCGATCGCCCTTGGCGCAAGGCATACTTGAAAGCAAGGTAGATAATAACACTATTACCGTAGACTCTGCCGGTACTGCTGCTTATCATGTAGGCGAATTGCCGGATGAGCGCTCAATAAAAGTTGCCAAAAAATATGGAATAGACTTAACTAAACAGCGCGCAAGAAAGTTTTCTGTTACTGATTTTGATACCTTTGACTACATCTATGTGATGGATAAAAGCAATTACCAAAATGTTATTGCACTAGCTAAATCTCCTGAGCATAAAAAAAAGGTAAAGCTTATACTTGAAGAAGTTTTTCCGGGTAAAAATTTAGAAGTTCCAGATCCTTATTATGGAGGCGAGCAAGGTTTTGAAAATGTGTATTCATTATTAGACAAAGCCTGCGATGAAATAGCCAAAAACCTAACAGAAAAAAGCTTTTCTTAAATCTAATAATTTCATAACCTTACTTTTTTGTAGCTTTACTGCTCTTTATAAAGAAGTATGCACAAGCCAGGAACTTTATATTTAATTCCTACCACATTAGGAGACACTGCCCCTTTAGAGGTTTTACCCATCTCTATTAAAAAAGCAATAGAACACATTAATTATTACATAGTAGAGAACGAGAAAACGGCTCGGAGGTTTATAAAAAAGATCACTCCTAACAAACCTCAAAAAAATCTAATTATAGAAACACTTAACAAATATACCAGCGAGTTAGAAATCCAATCACTTATAGAGCCGATTCTTAAAGGGCATGATGTAGGATTACTCTCTGAAGCCGGTTGTCCCGGTATTGCAGATCCCGGAGCCGATGTGGTTAAGCTTGCACATCAAAAAAACATAAAAGTTGTACCAATGGTTGGTCCGTCTTCTATTGTATTAGCACTTATGGCAAGCGGATTAAACGGACAACAATTTGCTTTTAACGGGTATTTACCTATTGATAAAAGCGAGCGAAGAAAAGAGATTAAAGCACTCGAGAAAAGGTCAAGAGAACTCAACCAAGCACAATTATTTATTGAAACCCCTTACAGAAATGATAAATTACTGGCCGATTTATTAGCTACACTTAACCCCAAAACACAACTTTGTGTAGCGGCCAACATTACAACACCAGACGAATTTATAAAAACTAAACCTATTGCCGGTTGGAAGAAAACAACTGTTAATCTGCATAAAATCCCAACAATATTTATTATACAAGCACAATAAAAAAACCTCAAGAGTAATTCTTGAGGTTTTTTGTTGAACTAATAATCTAATTTATGTGTCCTTAAATTTTAGCTTTTCTGTCTGGTTTAATATTTGAGGTATCGTATCCTGAAAATTTCTTCATATAATACTGAATAGTAGCCCCATTACCATCTTCAAAGTTATAAGCACCTCCGGAACGCAAATATTTTTTTACGTTACCGGCTCCAGCTAAATGTGCTGCTGCTAAGATCCCAGACTCTGTAATTTTTATTCCGTTTATTTTTTTACCAACATACTGCTTAATGTATTTACGTAAAATCCACTTATTTCTGGCAGTATTAGCTATAAAGGCTTTCTCTTGAAGCTTTGGAGAGTTTAAAAACTTTTTAACGTTATACACTCCTATCATCTCTAAAGTAGAAGCCCCAAATTGGTATTTACCTAAGTAACCTAGTTGGTTTATTACAAAATAATCTCCTTGAGATTCTTTAAACCCTAAAGCCTCTTTAAAACCAACAAAGGTTTTTCCGGTAAACGGAGTAATTACAAAACCTGAGTCTTCTATAGAATCAGTTTCAGGAACAGTAAATACTACCGGTTCTGTTACAACAAGATTTTCAGGAACGTTTGCGGTTTTTTTTGTTGAGGTAAAACCTAAACTCAGTAATAGTACTAGAATGATTAGGGGGCATAAAATAATTATGCTTCTTCTCATATAATGTAATTTCTTTAAGACTTACGCCTTAAAAAGGCAGCTTAAAATTTGAGCCTGCAAATTTACGATTTTTTTTTAATTCTGAAAATTAAGGAGTTAAACTACTGTTAAAAGGGTTAAAACCATAGTATTTTAAGGCTATCGAGTAATTTTTTGGCGATTAATCCAGCGTATGTAAGCCTGCTTATTAATGTTATGTTCACGCAAAGTTTTAGCAAATTTATGATATCCCGGTCGCTCTACATCAGCAACAAAATACAAATAATTATGCTTTTCTGGGTTTAACACAGCATCTATAGCAGAGATATCCGGCATTGCAATAGGACCGGGTGGCAATCCGGAAAACTTATAGGTATTGTATGGTGAGTTAATCTCTAAATCTTTGTATAAAACTCTTTTTATAATTGTATCGTGATTTTTTAATTGCTCTTTTAATGCATATATAACCGTAGGATCTGCTTGTAATAACATTCCTCTTTTTAATCGGTTCAAGTAAACTCCTGCTACTCGGGGTCGCTCATCTATTTTTACAGTTTCTTCATGCACTATAGATGCTAAGGTTATAACTTGTAATGGTGTTAAGCCAATTGCAGCAGCTTTTTCCATTCTTTTTTTATTCCAAAACCTGTTATATTCTTTTAGCATTCTATCTCTAAACTCTTCGGCAGAGGTATTCCAAAAAAACTCGTATGTGTTCGGCACATACATTGCCAGGGCAGTTTTAGGTGTAAATTTATTGGCAGATAAGAAAGCGGAGTCTAAAAAGGTTTGCATTAACGAGGCACTATCTGCTTCTATTTGATTTGCTATTCTTGCTGCAAGTTTGGGCAATGTTTCTTGGTTGTTAAACGAAATCCTGATAGGCACATTTTTACTACGTAAGGCATTTATAATCTCATTATTATTCATGCCTTTTACAATCTCAAATCTACCTGCCTTTACATTGTTAACATATCCCTTTTTTTGGGCAACAAGCTCAAAACTTTCTACATCTTTTAAAAGCGGAGTAATGTTTTCTTTTACATTATTAAAAGTACTGCCTGTTTTAACATACACATAAGCTTTATCATTATTAAAAGCTGTGTTTGGCGAAAATATAGCTGTGTAAATAGAATATGTAATTACAGCACCAACTACCAACCCAATTAAAAGTATAGCAATAACAATTTTACGAATGTACATGATTAATTAATTGATATAATATTTCGTCTTTATACGTTCCGTTTACAAATCTCCACTCTTTTTTTACACCAACTTCTTTAAAACCTAATTTTGTAAAAAGCTTTATACTAGGCGTATTATGCGCCATAATATTGGCATATATTTGATGTAATTGCAAATGGGTAAAGGCATAATTTATTAGTAATTTAAGTGCTTCTGTTCCATAACCTTTACTTCTACTAGATTCTTCTTTAATTATAATACCTACCCCTGCTCTTTTGTGTGTTGGATTAAAATCAAACAAATCTATTAACCCAACTATTGTATGTTGCTTATTGCAAATTGCTAATCTAAGCTGTTTTACTTGGTAAATATCTTGTCGGCTGTTTTTTAAATAGTTTTTTAAAACTAACTTGGAGTATGGAGTTACGGTTTCGCTTATTTCCCAAATATTTTCATCGTTCTCTAATTCGTATAGAAAATCTAAATCTTTAGGCTCTAAAGCTCTTAAATAAATTATTTCTCCTTTAAGCGTTACCATGATACCTCTCCTTTAAACACAAATGTTGCCGGGCCAGTTAAAAAAACCTCTTTATACTGTTTGTTGTTTGCAACAAAGCTAACAGATAAATCTCCTCCTAAGGTTGTTAACAGAACTTTGTTTTTATCTGTATAATTTAAATGGTGCATAGCTATGGCAACAGCCGTAACTCCGGTGCCACAAGAAAGCGTTTCGTTTTCTACTCCTCTCTCATAAGTTCTAACCTTAAAAACGTTTTCTGATTGTTGCGCTACAAAATTAACATTGCATCCGGCTGCCCCATAAACATTATACCTAATATTAGCGCCTTGTTTTACAACATCTAAATCGTTTAAAGATTTACACACAACTATATGATGAGGCGATCCGGTATCTAAAAACACTTCTGTAGGGCTCATTGTTTTAACCTCTGTAACATCTTGCATTTTTAAGGCTACATTATCTTTAAAATCTATTGTAGCATCGTGAATACCATCTATGGCTGTAAAACGTGTTTTAGATTGTATAATTCCTAATTTTTTTGCGAATGCAACAATACATCTACCCCCATTACCACACATGGTACTCTGATTACCATCTGAGTTAAAATAAATCATTTTAAAATCTGCCGAATCGTCATTTTCCAATAAAATTAAACCATCTGCTCCTATGCCAAATTTTCTGTCACAAAGGTCTGCAATTAATTTGGTATTATTTTTGGGAAACACTAACTGCCTGTTATCTATTATAATAAAGTCGTTACCGGTTCCTTGATATTTATAAAAGGTAATGGTCATTGTAAAATTAATATGTGCAAATATACTATTATGCTTAGCATTATGCGATGTTAAACAGGCGTTAAAGTTATGTATATAACACAATAATGGACTAATTTTAGGTGTTAATTTCACAAAAGCAAAAACAACTGTTATGAAAAGATTTGGGAGCCTTTTAATATTAGCCGTTTTAGCTGGAGCACTAACTTTAGGTACTTATAAATTGTTTTTTGAAAAACCTGTAACTGTGGTTGCAGCCAGCAACCAACCAAATTTTGTAAAAACAACAACTTCATACCCTATAAACAACAATATAACTGCTACAGAAAATGTTGACTTTGTAGCTGCAGCAGAGGCTACTGTTAATGCTGTTGTGCATGTTAAAAACGTGTCTATTGCTTCTGCTCCGGTTACTATTATGGATTTTTTCTATGGTAGAACAAGACCACAAGCCAGAATTGGTACTGGTTCTGGTGTAATAATTTCTCCCGACGGATATATTATTACTAATAACCATGTAATTGAAAATGCTTCTGAAATAGAAATAACAACCAACGATAATAAAACGTTTAAAGCAAGTTTAGTTGGTACAGACCCCGAAACAGATATAGCCCTTCTTAAAGTAGATGCCAACGAAGATTTTCCGTTTATAACTTTTGGAGATTCTGATAATACTAAAATTGGAGAATGGGTATTAGCTGTAGGTAACCCGTTTAATTTAACATCTACTGTTACTGCCGGTATAGTTAGCGCAAAATCAAGAGATTTAAATCCTAACGATAGAATTAACCAATCGTTCATCCAAACAGATGCTGCTGTAAACCCCGGTAATAGTGGCGGTGCACTTGTTAATGTTAGAGGCGAGCTAATTGGCATAAATACTGCAATAACTTCGCAAACCGGTTCTTACATTGGGTACTCTTTTGCTGTACCAAGCAATATAGCCAGAAAAGTTGTAGAAGACATAATGGAGTATGGCGATGTGCAAGAAGGGATGCTTGGTGTTAGCGGTAATGGTCTAAACTCTGTTGTTGCAGAAGCTCTTAAAATAAAAGAAACCCAAGGATTTTATATTGGCGCTGTAGAAGAAAATTCTGGTGCTGAAAAAGCAGGTTTAAAAGAAGGTGATATTATTAAGAAAATAGACAATGTAACCATCAATAAATTTTCTGATATGGCGGGTTACCTAAAATCTAAACGTCCTAACGACGTGGTTCAGGTAACTATTTTAAGAAATGGTAAATACAAAACTGTACCTGTTACTTTATCTAAAAAAGTACTAACTTTTACCAGTCTGTACGGTTTACAGCTAAAAAACTTAACTAATGCTGATAAAGCTAAATACAAAATAAAAGAGGGCGTTAAAGTTACAGGTAACCGTAACCCACAATTTAGTAGAATGGGCATTACAGAGGGTTATTTGGTAATTCAAATAAACGACTATAAAATAACAAACATAAATGATGTTGAGGCGTTTTTACAAACTAAAGAAAACATGTATAAGCTCATAGTTGTAAGCCCTTCAGGAGAAATAGAACGTTATATTTTTCAGTAATCAACCTTACTCTTAAATACCGGAAAAGCCCTCTTGCTTAAGAGGGCTTTATTTTTTACTTTTTTCTTTACGAAAACGTTTGAAAATTATACTTTTGCGGCAAAATAAAAACACAACTTAAACTTTCATACTAATGCTTTCTAACGAAATTTACGAGAAAGAGTTAGCTTTTCAGGCAGACAGACGAAAAGCCTCTATTGAGTTCATTAAAATAGTTAATGACCTGTGGTACGACAAAGCCATAGAGCTTGTTCTTTTTAGAAATCAACTTATAGACAGAAACGTAAGCGAAATTATAAACCTGCACGAATATGCAGGTGAGTTTGTACAAAAGCCAATTTCTATTTTTGATTCAGTAGAGATTGCTCAAGCTATAAAAAACATAGACTTACCCCCTTCTAAATTAGATATTGGTAAACTTACGTACGAATACCATTTAGAAGATAATAAGTACGATTCTGCTACTGATTTTGTAATAGACAAACTTTCTGATGCTAACAATAGCAACGAAATTCAGCCAAAAGATGTTGTTTTATACGGTTTTGGTAGAATTGGTAGACTACTGGCACGCGAGTTAATGGCAAAAACCGGAAAAGGCAGTCAATTACGCCTACGTGCAATTGTAACAAGAGGGACTATTACTCCGGAAATTTTAGAAAAAAGAGCTTCGTTACTCAGAAACGACTCTGTTCATGGTGATTTTCACGGTACAGTAGCTTCAGATTTTAACAACCAAGCCCTAATTATAAATGGTACAACCGTTCATATGATTACGGCAAATGCACCGGAAGAAATAGATTATACACAATATGGTATTAATGATGCTTTAGTTATAGATAATACCGGAGCATTTAGAGACGAAGAAGGATTAGGACGCCATTTAAAAGCTAAAGGAGTAGCTAAAGTATTATTAACAGCGCCCGGAAAAGGTGTCCCAAACATTGTTCATGGTGTAAACCATAAAGACTACGATCCTGATACAGTAAATATTTTCTCTGCAGCTTCTTGTACTACCAATGCTATCACACCAATTTTAAAAGTAGTAGAAGATACTTTAGGTGTTGTTAAAGGGCATTTAGAAACTATTCATGCTTACACTAACGACCAGAATTTGGTAGATAACATGCACAAAAAGTACCGTAGAGGTAGAGCTGCAGCTTTAAACATGGTAATTACAGAAACCGGTGCAGGTAGTGCCGTTGCTAAAGCCTTACCTTCTTTAACGGGCAAACTAACTTCTAACGCAATTAGAGTTCCTGTTCCTAACGGATCTTTAGTGGTGCTTAACTTAGAAGTAGGCAAACAAACAAGCAAAGAAGAGATTAACGAAATAGTGAAAAAATATGCACTTGAAGGCGATTTAGTTGAACAAATTAAATATTCGTTAAGCAATGAGCTTGTATCATCAGATATTGTAGGTACATCGGCCCCTGCAATCTATGATAGTAAAGCTACCATAGTATCCGGAGACGGTAAAAGCGTAGTATTATACATTTGGTATGATAATGAATACGGTTACTCTCACCAAGTAATCAGATTAGCAAAATATATTGCAAAAGTTAGACGCTACACATATTATTAAAATACAACAACTTAATTTTAGAAAGCTCCACAATGTTGGAGCTTTTTTTATAAAAAAAGTATCTTTGGTAACAATATGGCAAAAGTCGTATCGTTAGCATAATATTATCACTAACAACACTATATAAAAGAGATGATGAGAAAAGTAAGATTAATTATTACAGGTTTAGCCTTCCTGTTTGTGGCTGTATTACACGCGCAAGAAGAGCCTAAGCTTTCTTTAGATGAAGGCTCTATAGAAAATCAGTTTGAATATGTTTTTAAAAAATCAGGAAATTACCAAGAGTACGAAGTAGTTAAGCGCACCTGGTTAATTAAACTTAGAAACAATGTTATAGATAGTTTGAATGCTGCTTATGCCAATAACAAATCTTTACAAGCCACAATAAATAATCAAAAAAAAGAAATTGCTTCATTACAAGCTCAACTTAAAACAACAACCGATAATTTAAATACCGTAACCGAAGAAAAAGACAGTATATCGTTCTTTGGTTCGTTATGGAGTAAAGCTGCATATAAATCGTTAATGTGGAGCATTATTGCTATATTAACCATATTGTTGTTATTCTTTATTTACAAATTCAGGAATAGCAATATTATTACGCAAGAAGCCAGAAACAGCTTAGCAGAACTTGAAGCAGAATACGAAGAACACAGACGAAGAGCTTTAGAGCGTGAACAAAAAGTTAGAAGACAACTACAAGACGAAATAAATAAACAAAAAGCCGGAAAAAAAAGTTAACATACAAACTCCCTTAAAATTGGGGAGTTTTTTTATTTATTATGCTACACATAAAACAAGCAACCATAGAAGATTTAAAAGATTTAGCCCCACTCTTTAGCGCTTACAGAGTTTTTTACAAACAAGAAGCAGCTCCTAAATTAGAGCTCAAATTCTTGTTAAATAGACTTAATCATAATGAGAGTGTAATTTTTATAGCTTATTATCAAAATAAAGCTGTAGCATTTACACAATTATACCCAACATTTTCATCGGTTTCATTACAGCCTTTTTACATTTTAAATGATTTGTTTGTGGTTGCATCACACAGAAACCTCGGTATAGCAAAAGCACTATTAAATCATGCTAAACAATATTGTATAGATAAAAACTATAAAGGTCTTGCTTTAGAAACTGCATCAGATAATTTTGCCCAAGAGCTTTACGAAAAATTAGGCTGGGAAAAAGACAGTGCCATGCTTCATTATTTCTGGAAAGCGCCTCAATAAAATTGATTGTTGGCATATAACAAAAGCAATATCTTTGCAAAAAACCATTGTATGCGTATAGATATAATAACGGTACTTCCGGAACTCATTAAAAGTCCTTTTGAAGCTTCTATTTTAAAAAGAGCTCAACAAAAAGGCTTAGTAGAAGTTAAGTTACATAACCTAAGAGACTATACTACAAATAACTATAAAACAGTAGATGATTACCAATTTGGTGGTGGCGCCGGAATGGTTTTAATGATAGAGCCAATAGATAAATGTATTACAGCACTAAAAGCAGAAAGAGAATACGACGAAGTGATTTATATGACTCCAGATGGCGAAACCTTAAATCAAACCATGGCCAATACACTATCATTAAAACAAAACCTAATTATTTTATGTGGCCACTATAAAGGAGTTGATCAAAGAGTGAGAGATCACTTAATTACTAAAGAAATTTCTATAGGAGATTATGTATTATCCGGAGGAGAGCTTGGTGCTGCTGTTTTATGCGATGCTATAATTAGATTAATTCCAGGGGTTTTAAATGATGAAACTTCTGCCCTAACCGATTCTTTTCAAGACAATTTATTAGCTCCACCCGTGTATACACGTCCGGCAGATTATAAGGGATTAAAAGTACCCGAAATATTATTAAGCGGAAACTTTCCTAAAATAGAAAAATGGCGAGAAGAACAAGCCTTAAAACGCACACAAGAGCGCAGACCGGACCTTTTAAATAAAAAATAAAAACTGTTGCTTATTCGTATTAATTGATTATTTTTGCAGTCAATTTAGTCCAACCTCTGGCGAGAGACGTGAATGTTGTTCTAAATCAATTTTTAAACATAAATTAAAATGGACTTAGTAAAATTTGTTCAAGACGAATTTGTAACTAAAAAAGATTTTCCAGAATTCTCTGCTGGAGACACTATTACTGTTTACTACGAAATTAAAGAAGGCGAAAAAACTCGTACTCAGTTCTTTAGAGGAACTGTAATTCAAAGAAGAGGTAGTGGTGCTACCGAAACTTTTACCATTCGCAAAATGTCAGGTACTGTTGGTGTAGAGCGTATCTTCCCAATTAACATGCCTGCATTACAAAAAATAGAAGTTAACAAGCGTGGTAAAGTTAGACGCTCTAGAATTTATTACTTTAGAGGTCTTACCGGTAAAAAAGCAAGAATTAAAGAAGTTAGGTCATAAATACCAAACACTAACCTACAAAAAAGCCTTCTTATTGAAGGCTTTTTTTATGTAATGTTCTTTTCTCTATTTAAAATATCGTTATTAACAATTGTTAATAACACAAGTTGATATCTTGTTGATTTTTAGAGAGTTATTTTATTTGGAAATTAAAAATCAAATATTACATTTGGTAAAGAATAAGTAATCAACTAATTATTATTAGTATTACGAATTCGAATGAAGCAACGTTCTTTATAAAATAATTGTTTTTCGAGGTTTTGCAGTTTAAATGTGTATGCATTAAAAACTAAAAAACCATGACGTATGCAAAAGTGTTACATGCGCAAGTAGGTTTCACCGTAGCATACTGAAAGTTTCGAAAAGTTGTTTCTCCTGAAAGGGATAGCAACCAACTAGAAACAATGCTCAACAAAGTAGTTATTTGTGAGTAACGAGTGATTACTTTTAAGGGCATCAAGAAAAACAATTTAGAACACCAAGTAGTTTTAAAGAACTTTTGTTCTTTTTTAATGAAAAGTGTTCGATTGAAATAGTGAAACTTGAGCCGAAAAGGTACTGTAGAGCGGTCTACATTACCGAAGTTAGTGGCAACACTAAATAGGCCACGGGAAACTATTTCAAAGAAAGCCATGTCAAAGTAAGAAATTACATTGATATGGCTTTTGTTTTTTTATCTTCCCTGTAAAATAAGCGTTGTTAAAAAAGGCATATTAATGTATATTTGCGAATCTTGTAAATAGGCCTAATTTCAATTAACTAAAACACATACAATGACAACTAACCCTAAAATCATTTATACTAAAACAGATGAGGCTCCTGCCTTAGCAACATATTCACTTTTACCAATCATAAAAAAATTTACAGCTTCTTCAGGAATAGCTTTAGAAACTAAAGATATCTCACTAGCCGGAAGAATAATTGCTAACTTCCCTGACTACTTAACCTCAGAACAACAAATTCCGGATGCGTTATCTGAATTAGGTGAATTGGCTAAAAAACCCGAAGCAAACATTATAAAGCTTCCAAATATTAGCGCGTCTATCCCTCAATTAAAGGCAGCAATTAAAGAATTACAAGATAAAGGCTATAACTTACCGGATTATCCAGATGAGCCTATAACAGAAAAAGAAAAAGAAATTAAAGCCAGATACGATAAAATTAAAGGTAGTGCTGTTAACCCTGTTTTAAGAGAAGGAAATTCAGACAGGAGAGCGCCGAAAGCTGTTAAAAATTATGCGAAAAAAAATCCGCATAGCATGGGGCAATGGTCTCCAGACTCTAAATCACATGTAGCGTCTATGAGTGAAGGCGACTTCAGATCTAACGAAAAATCTCTAACAATAAACCAAGCTACCCAAGTAAAAATTGAGCATGTAGATAGTAATGGCGCTACTTCAACCTTAAAAGATTTCTTTGCCATTCAAGAAGGCGAAATTATAGATGCTACCGTAATGCGTAAAAAAGCTTTATTAGCCTTCTTACAAGAGCAAGTAAAAGATGCAAAAGAAAAAGGAGTGTTGTTTTCTTTACACATGAAAGCAACCATGATGAAAGTTTCAGATCCTATTATTTTTGGTCATGCTGTAAAAGTATTTTTCAGCAATGTTTTCGAAAAACATGGTGATGTTTTAAATGAAATTGGTGTTGATGTAAACAATGGTCTTGGTAATCTATTAAGTAAATTAAGCGAGCTGCCTGAAGATAAGCGTAAAGAAATTGAGGCAGATATAGAGCAAGCCTTCAATGAAGGACCAGATTTAGCAATGGTTAATTCTGATAAAGGAATAACTAACCTTCACGTACCGAGCGATGTTATTATAGATGCTTCTATGCCTGCAATGATTAGAAACTCCGGGCAAATGTGGAACGCAAAAGGTAACCCACAAGACACAAAAGCTGTAATTCCGGATAGCAGTTATGCAGGCATATACCAAACAACCATAGATTTTTGCAAAAAGTACGGTGCTTTTGACCCAAGAACAATGGGAACAGTTCCAAACGTGGGGCTAATGGCGCAAAAAGCAGAAGAATATGGTTCTCACGATAAAACCTTCGAGATACAAAAATCAGGCGTTGTTAGAGTTGTAGATCAAAACAATACTGTTCTAATAGAGCATACTGTAGAGGAAGGAGATATTTGGCGTATGTGTCAAGTTAAAGACGCCCCAATTCAAGATTGGATTAAACTAGCAGTAACAAGAGCAAGAGCAACAAATACTCCTGCTGTGTTCTGGTTAGATAAAAATAGAGCTCATGACGCAGAACTAATTAAAAAAGTATATACGTACTTACCAAATCACGATACCAGCGGTTTAGAAATTAAAATTTTATCACCGGTAGAAGCAACGCAATATACTTTAGAGCGTATAAAAGATGGTAAAGACACAATATCAGTTACCGGTAATGTTTTGAGAGATTACTTAACAGACTTGTTCCCTATTTTAGAGTTAGGAACTAGTGCAAAAATGCTCTCAATTGTACCACTAATGAATGGTGGTGGTTTATTCGAAACCGGTGCCGGAGGTTCAGCTCCTAAACACGTACAACAATTTGTAGAAGAAAACCATCTACGATGGGATTCTCTCGGAGAGTTTTTAGCGCTTGCCGTTTCTTTAGAGCATTACGGTTCTAAATTTAACAATCCAAAAGCACTAATATTAGCAGAAACATTAGATCAAGCGACCGAAAAACTACTAGAAAATAAAAAATCTCCACTAAGAAAAGTGGGAGAATTAGATAACCGTGGTAGTCATTTTTATTTAGCGCTTTATTGGGCAGAAGCATTAGCCAACCAAGATAAAGACACTATGCTAAAAGAAGAGTTTACCAAAACTTACAAAGCACTTAAAGATAACGAAACAGCTATTGTTAATGAGCTTAACCAAGTTCAAGGTCAACCTGTAAATATTGGTGGTTATTATCAACCGGATGATACTCTTGCCGGCAATGCAATGCGTCCAAGTAATACATTAAATAGCATAATTAACGCATAAAATATTTGTAAAAGGCCTCTTTAAAAGAGGCCTTTATTTTATAACTAATAATGAAAACCAATAAAGAACAACTTTACAAAAGCCTCAAATACTTTGCATACACCGTAATTTGTATGTTTTTAGGTCCTGTTGTCATCTATCAAGCCTTCAAAAATCAAGATCACCCTTGGTATATCCCTGTATTAATTATTGGACTTATTTTAGCTCTAACTGCCATAGCACTAGGCTTTTACAGTGTTATCCTGCTTACCAATTCTTTTTTTAAC
>NZ_AP043783.1:1370000-1612500 GCF_055387725.1 Lutaonella thermophila | reverse complement strand
GGGATCTCCCTCTCAGGACCCCTACCTATCGTAGCCATGGTGTGCCGTTACCACACCATCTAGCTAATAGGACGCATAGCCATCTTTTACCGCTTATCGCTTTAATTATTACTCGATGCCAAGCAATAATACTATGGGGTATTAATCCAAATTTCTCTGGGCTATCCCCCAGTAAAAGGTAGGTTCTATACGCGTTACGCACCCGTGCGCCACTCGTCAGCAAGATTGCAAGCAATCTCCTGTTACCGTTCGACTTGCATGTGTTAGGCCTGCCGCTAGCGTTCATCCTGAGCCAGGATCAAACTCTTCATTGTTTGTCTGTATATATTATCTAAATAAGCAAACTAACAACAAAAAAAAGCTTATCCCAGCCATTACTCAAAAGGACGGTCTTGCTTAAATTATTTCTGCGCTCTAAATCTCTTTAAAACGCGTGCTGTTAACAGTATTTCAATGATCCTATATTTCTCTATCTTTATCAACTCCCTTATCGAAAGCGGGTGCAAATATAGAAAAGGATAAAAACTAACCAAAATATTTTTGAAAAATTTTTACCTCTTATTTATCAACACTTTTGTTAATAATTTGGAGAACTTAAATAACCTTCTGATTTTGAAGCAAAAGGACGGTAAAGATAACACATTTTCTTGTAGTGACCAACTAATTGGTTTCTGATTTTTTTTTCCATTTATTGGTTAAATTCCAATAATTGAATTGTAATGCTGTTGGTTGTTTTTCTAACCTGCCAGCTGCAAATGCTCTTTGTAATATATCTTCGATTAAATAATCTTCATGAACGGCCTCTGGATTGTATTCTTCTTTTAATGAAATATTAAACATTTTTGCTGTAGTGTTATACCAAAATGCCCTCCATCCGCTACGAAGATCTTTTACTAAATTAAAAGCTGTTTCGCCTGTTTGTCTGTGAATTAGCTTAACTAAAATTTGTCCTTCTGTTCTGGTTAGTTTTTTTAACTCGGCAGAAAACTCTTCCTCTATATATTTTTGAATAAGCTTTGTGTACTTTTTTCTTTTACGTTTAGATTTTATTTGCTCAAGCCTATTGTTGAGTTCTACAAGCCTCACTGCAGCCAGTTTTGCATACGGATATACTTTTAGTGTTTTTCTTTGAAGAATGTAATAGTTTAATTTTTCTTGATATGAATCGAAAGTTAGCTTTCCGAACACATAAACCTCTTCTAACTCTATTGCGCTTTTAACAATAGAGTCTCCTTCCATAATTATATATTGTTTTTGAATAGAGTCTAACGGTTTATCTTTTACTTGTGCAAATAAAGTAGTTGAGTATAAAAGCAAACTTATTACTAAAAGGTATTTCATAACTAACCTAAAAACCAAAATCATTCCAAAATTACTAATAACCAAATTTACTACTATAATATAAAGGTGATTATTAGTATTTTCGTGCCAATAAAATTTAACACTATGGCACAAAATTCTATACTCAATAAAAAGTCTTTAGCCTTTTTAGAGCAATACCTTAATAATGCTGCCCCTACGGGTTATGAATGGGAAGGGCAAAAGATATGGATGGATTATTTAAAACCTTATGTAGATGAATTTATAACCGACACTTACGGAACAGCTGTTGGTGTTATAAACCCTGATGCTGATTACCGAGTGGTAATTGAAGGACATTCTGATGAAATTTCTTGGTATGTAAACTACATTACAGATAATGGCTTAATTTATGTTATTAGAAACGGTGGGAGTGATCACCAAATTGCCCCTTCTAAGGTAGTTAATATTCATACAAAAAACGGAATTGTTAAAGGAGTGTTTGGCTGGCCGGCAATACACACCAGAGATAAAAGTAAAGAAGAGCCGCCTAAAGTTGATAACATTTTTATTGATATAGGTGCAAAAGACAAAGAAGAAGTTGAAAAAATGGGGGTTCATGTAGGCTGTGTTATTACCTACCCAGACCAATTTCATATACTTAATAATGATAAATTTGTTTGTAGAGCAATAGACAACAGAATTGGCGGATTTATGATTGCAGAAGTAGCCAGGTTGTTACATGAAAACAACAAAAAGCTACCATTTGGTTTATACATAACCAACTCTGTACAAGAAGAAATTGGTTTACGTGGTGCAGAAATGATTACACATACCATAAAGCCTAATGCTGCTATAGTTACAGATGTTTGCCATGACACCACAACACCTATGATAGACAAAAAAACTCAAGGAGAAACCCAAATAGGCAAAGGTCCTGTAATTTCTTATGCTCCTGCAGTACAACATAAATTACGTGATTTAATTATAGAAACTGCCGAAGAGAAAAACATTCCGTTTCAGCGAATGGCTTCTTCTAGAATGACCGGAACAGACACCGATGCTTTTGCTTACAGTAATGGCGGGGTTGCTTCGGCTTTAATTTCTTTACCTTTACGTTATATGCATACCACTGTAGAGATGGTACATAAAAATGATGTAGAAAATGTAATAAAGCTCATTTACGAGTCTTTACTTAAAATAAAAGCCGGGGATAGCTTTAGTTATTTTGATTAAACTATGGATGAATTAGTAGACATACTCGATGCGCTTGGCCAGCCTACCGGAAAAACCTGTTTAAAAAGTCAAGCGCATCAGTATGGTTACTACCACCCCACTGTTCATGTATGGATTTATAATGATAAAAATGAAGTTTTGCTTCAACAGCGTTCTGCCTTAAAAAAAACGTTCCCACTGTTTTGGGATGTTTCTGTTGCAGGTCATGTAGCACACAACGAGCACCTTCTTGATGCTGCAGTTAGAGAAACAAAAGAAGAACTTGGCTTGACACTTTCTAAAAAATCGCTTCAAAAAATAGCTTATATAAAAGAAGAGCACATCCATTTAAACGGTATAAAAGATTTTGAATATCATACTGTTTTTTTAGCCTTTATACGATCAGAAAATATTTCAATACAAATAGATAATGATGAAGTTGCTGCTACGCAATGGATTTATTTTGATGATTTTAAAAAGCTTGTAACAACTACATCAAAAAAAATGAAGCTTGTACCCCACTCTAAAGAATATTACAATACAGTACTTTCTTATTTATCTGAACTCTCTTAACTTTAGTAGATTACTATTTAATTAAGAGGTATTTTAAATATTAAAAACAACAGCATGATTAAAACTATATTACTAATATTACTTGGGGTTTTCTTTTTTTTAAACGGTGTAAATCATTTGGTAAACACCCATATTTATAAAGAATACGCGCATAAAAAAGGACTTATATCACCTAAATTTATGGTTAAAATTAGTGGCGTTCTTTTAATTGCAGGCGGATTAAGTTTAGCTACAGGATATTTATTGCTTTATGGCATAGTTGGGTTATCGGTGTTTTTAATCATTGCTTCGTTTACCATTCACAGATTTTGGCAAGAAAAAACAAAAGAATTAAAACTTCTTGAAGGAATGCACTTTGCCAAAAATATGGCTATATTAACAGAGCTTATTTACATAGCCGATACTGTTACTAACCTTTAATAATTTAAGCGCCCCTCTTTTAAGTATAATTTCTAAATAACTACATGGTTTACTTTATTGGTAAACTTCAAAAAAAAACAGCTTATAATACGTTATCTAATAGAGTTTTGTGCTCATTATTGCTTTATAGTAAGTAGGTTTTAATCGTTATATTTACACTCAAAAATTTGTAAATAGCACGCAAATGAGTACTATTTTTAAAACTACTGTAAATAACGAGTTTGATTTTTCTGTTTCTTTAAACAAGGTTGAAAATTTAGATGTAAAGCCTCTTGGAAACAATTTATATCATGTGCTTCACAATCATAAATCTATAAAAGCTGCTGTAAAAAGTGTAGACTTCAATAAAAAAACATATCAGGTTTCTATTAACAATAATACTTACACCGTTGCTATTAAAAATGATTTAGATCAGCTAATAGAAGCTCTTGGCTTTGCTTCCGGAAGTAGTAAAGAAATTAATCAAATTAAGGCTCCAATGCCCGGTTTAATATTAGATATTGCTGTTTCTGAAGGGGCTGAAGTTAAAGAAGGAGACACGCTTTTGATTTTAGAAGCCATGAAAATGGAAAACATTATTACCTCGCCCAGAGATGGTGTAATAAAATCTGTTGAAGTTGCCAAAGGCAATGCTGTAGATAAAAACCAATTACTAGTAACTTTCCAATAGTAAACTAAGTTTTATGAAAAAAATACTTGTAGCCAACAGAGGGGAAATTGCTATACGTGTAATGAAAACGGCCAAAAGAATGGGAATTAAAACCGTAGCTGTTTTCTCTGAAGCAGACCGTAATGCTCCGCATGTTGAATTTGCAGATGAAGCAGTCTGTATTGGTCCGCCTCCATCAAATAAATCGTACTTATTAGTAAATAAAATTATAGAAGTAGCTAAACAGTTAAACGCTGATGCTATACACCCCGGATATGGTTTTTTAAGTGAAAATGCTCAATTTGCTGAAGCTGTAGAAAAAAACAATATCACTTTTATTGGTCCTAAATCCAAAGCCATACAAATTATGGGGAGCAAATTAGCAGCCAAAGAAGCTGTTAAACAATACAACATTCCCATGGTTCCCGGAACCGATAAAGCTATAAGCAATGTAGACGAAGCGATTGCAATTGCCAAAAAAATAGGCTTCCCAATTTTAATTAAAGCATCTGCCGGTGGCGGTGGTAAAGGAATGCGTATTGTAGAAAAAGAATCAGAACTTGCTTCGCAAATGGAGCGTGCTATAAGTGAAGCCCAATCTGCTTTTGGTGACGGTGCTGTATTTATAGAAAAATACATTGCCTCGCCACGCCATATAGAAATTCAGGTAATGGCAGACACCCATGGTAATTACATTCATCTTTTTGAACGTGAGTGTAGTATACAACGGCGACACCAAAAGGTTGTAGAAGAAGCTCCTTCTGCCGTGATTACTCCAGAACTTAGAGAAAAAATGGGGCAAGCTGCCATAAGTGTTGCCAAATCTTGTGATTATGTGGGTGCAGGTACTGTTGAGTTTTTATTAGATGAAAATAAAAACTTTTACTTTTTAGAAATGAATACAAGGCTTCAGGTAGAGCACCCTGTAACCGAAATGATTACTGGATTAGATTTAGTTGAGCTTCAAATTAGAGTTGCCAGAGGAGAAAAACTACCGGTTAAACAACAAGACCTAACTATTAATGGGCACGCATTAGAACTACGAGTATATGCAGAAGACCCATTAAATGATTTTCTTCCAAGTGTAGGAACGCTTAAAACATATACATTACCAAAAGGAAAAGGTATTAGAGTAGATAATGGTTTTAAAGAAGGAATGGAAGTCCCTATTTATTACGATCCAATGTTGGCTAAACTTATAACCTACGCCAAAACAAGAGAAGAAGCTATAGAGCTAATGAGAAAAGCAATAACAGATTATAAAGTAACCGGCGTAAGTACCACATTACCTTTTGGCAAGTTTGTATGCGAACATGAAGCATTTAGATCTGGCGATTTTGATACACATTTTGTAAAAAAATATTATGCTGCAGAAAGCATAAAAAAAGATCAACAACAAGAAGCAGAGCTTGCAGCATTATTAGCTGTTAAACAATATTTACAAGATGCACAAAAAGTAAGATTGCCTAAAAACCAATCGTAAAGCACTACTAAAATGAAAGATAAAAAAGCAATTCTTAAAGATAAATTAGATAAAGCAAAACTTGGTGGCGGTGAAAAAAGAATAGAAAAACAACACCAAAGTAACAAGTTAACGGCCAGAGAGCGTATTGCATATTTATTAGACGAAGGCTCTTTTGAAGAAATTGGAGCTCTTGTAACGCACCGTACTACAGATTTTGGTATGGATAAGCAAAAAATATATGGTGATGGCGTTGTAACCGGCTACGGAACAATTAATGGGCGTTTAGTATATGTTTTTGCTCAAGATTTTACTGTTTTTGGCGGTTCGCTTTCAGAGACCCATGCAGAGAAAATCTGTAAAATAATGGACTTAGCTGTAAAGGTAGGTGCTCCAGTTATAGGTTTAAATGATTCAGGAGGTGCCAGAATTCAAGAAGGTGTAAGGTCTTTAGGTGGTTATGCTGATATTTTTTACAGAAATGTCCAGGCATCTGGTGTAATTCCTCAAATATCTGCCATAATGGGTCCGTGTGCCGGAGGCGCCGTTTATTCTCCGGCAATAACAGATTTTACTATCATGGTAGAAGATACCAGTTACATGTTTGTTACCGGTCCGAATGTAGTTAAAACCGTTACCAACGAGAACGTGACCTCAGAGGAATTAGGTGGCGCCAGCACACATGCCTCTAAATCTGGAGTAGCACATATTACTACTGCTAATGATGTTGCTTGCTTAGACACTATTAAAAAACTACTAAGCTATTTGCCTCAAAATAACAAAGAGCTTCCTAAAAATCTACCATACGAAACAGATAATGAGCTTAGACCGGAGTTAGATACCATTGTGCCCGATAACCCAAACAAACCTTATGATATGCACCAGGTTATAAATGGTGTATTAGACAAAGATTCTTTTTACGAAATACACAAAGACTACGCAGAAAACATTATTGTAGGTTTTGCAAGATTAGGAGGAAGAAGTATTGGTATAGTTGCAAACCAACCAATGCATTTAGCCGGAGTTTTAGACGTTAACAGCTCTAAAAAAGCGGCAAGATTTGTTCGTTTTTGTGACTGTTTTAATATTCCTTTACTAGTTTTTGAAGATGTACCAGGATTTTTGCCGGGAACCGACCAAGAATGGAATGGTATTATTGTACATGGAGCAAAGCTGCTTTATGCCTTTAGCGAAGCAACTGTACCAAGAGTTACTGTTATTACAAGAAAAGCTTATGGTGGAGCATATGATGTAATGAACTCTAAACACATTGGTGCCGACATGAATTTTGCTTGGCCTACAGCAGAAATTGCAGTTATGGGTGCAAAAGGTGCAGCAGAGATTATTTTTAAAAAAGAAATTAAAACCGCTAAAGATCCGGAAGCAAAATGGAAAGAAAAAGAAGCAGAATATGCCGATAAGTTTGCCAACCCATATAGTGCAGCAGAACGAGGTTTTATTGATGAAGTGATAGAACCATACGAAACAAGAAAAAAACTATTAAAAGCTTTTGCCATGCTTGAAACCAAAAAACCTCAGCGACCGGACAGAAAACACGGCAACATACCTTTATAAATTAAAAAGCCCTGTAAATAGCAGGGCTTTTTAATTACAATGCACCTTTAATGATTTCTTCTACCACTTCCGGATTTAATAGGGTACTTGTATCACCTAAATTAGAGGTCTCTTTACAAGCAATTTTCCTTAAAATTCTTCTCATTATTTTACCAGAGCGTGTTTTAGGAAGCCCGGGGGTAAACTGTATTTTGTCTAGTTTAGCAATTGGACCCACATGTTCTGAAATTATTTGATTTATTTCATTTCTTAAATTCTCATGATTTCTGGTCTCTCCTACTTCTTTTAAAATTACAAAACCATATAATGCATTACCTTTTACTTCGTGAGGAAATCCAACAATTGCCGATTCTGCAACTGCCGGATGCTCGTTAATAGCATCTTCAATTGGTGCAGTACCTAAGTTGTGTCCGGATACAATTATTACATCATCTACTCTACCTGTAATTCTATAATATCCTACCTCATCACGCAAAGCACCATCTCCTGTAAAATATTTGTTTTTAAAGGCAGAAAAATAAGTTTTTCTGTAGCGCTCATGATCGCCCCAAATTGTTCTGGCCATAGAGGGCCACGGAAACTTAATGCATAATTTACCTTCTTTTTGATTGCCTTTTAGTTCTTCTCCCGCATCGTTTACCAAAACCGGTTGAATTCCTGGTAAAGGCAATGTTGCATAAGTGGGTTTGGTTGGGGTTACATATGGAATGGGAGAAATCATAATTCCGCCTGTTTCTGTTTGCCACCAGGTATCTACAATCGGAGATTTTTTCTTCCCTACATTATCATTATACCAGTGCCAAGCTTCTTCATTTATAGGTTCTCCTACTGTGCCAAGCACTTTTAAACTTGATAGATCGTACTTTTCTACATAAGAAAGATTTTGTTTAGCCAAAGCTCTAATAGCGGTAGGAGCAGTATAAAACTGATTTACTTTATGCTTTTGTACAACTTGCCAAAACCTACCATAATCCGGGTATGTTGGTACACCTTCAAACATTACTGTTGTAGCACCATTAGCAAGAGGCCCATAAACAATGTAACTATGGCCGGTTATCCAACCAATGTCTGCAGTGCACCAATACACATCGTTTTCTTTATACTGAAATACATTTTTAAAGGTATAAGCTGTATAAACCATATACCCCGCTGTAGTGTGTAGCATGCCTTTAGGTTTTCCGGTAGAGCCTGATGTGTAGAGAATAAACAATGGATCTTCTGCATCCATAATTTCAGGAACACAATCTTTATATGCTTCTTCTAAAAGAGGCTCTAACCAAAAATCTCTGCCATTTAACATGTTGCATTGGTTGTTAATTCTGTTTACAACCAAAACAGATTCAACTGTTTTACAATTTTGCAAAGCCTCATCTACAATGCTTTTTAAATCTATGGTTTTGGCCCCTCTAAAAGCTCCGTCTGATGTAATCACCATTTTAGCTTCGCAATCGTTTATTCTTGTGGCTAAAGCTGTTGATGAAAATCCTGCAAAAACCACCGAGTGTACAGCTCCTATTCTTGCACATGCTAGTACGGAAATGGCTAACTCAGGAATCATTGGTAAATAAATACATACCCTATCTCCTTTTTTAATTCCCTTTTCTTTTAAAACGTTAGCAAATTTGCAAACTCGCTCGTGTAATTGGTTGTAGGTAATGTGCTGAGCTTTTTCTTCGGGGTTATTAGGCTCAAAAATTATAGCTGTTTTATCTCCTCTAATTCGTAAATGCCTATCTATACAGTTTTCTGTAATGTTAAGCTTAGCTCCTTCAAACCATTTTACTTCGGGTTTAGAAAAATCCCATTGCAAAACTTTATCCCATCTTTTTCTCCAAATAAAATGTTCTTCTGCTATTTCTTCCCAAAAAACTTCAGGATCTCTAACCGACTTTCTGTAAACTTGAAAATATTCTTCTAAATGTTTAATATGATAATTACTCATTTTTGGTTTTGGTTGATTAATTAATTGTTATAAAAATAAAAAAAGCATCGTGGTATTCGATGCTTTTTTTATTTTATGAGTACTACTGTTTAAAGTTTAGCTAAATAATTAGTAACGTTCGTGTAAATTCTGTCTTGAATATTACTAATATCTGCTTTTATAAAAGGTTCTCCCATAATGTTTTCGTAAAGCTCAATGTATCTTTCAGATATTGTATTTACGTAATTGTTGGTCATCTCCGGGATTTGCTGTCCGGGTTTGCCTTGAAATCCATTCTCTATTAACCACTGCCTCACAAACTCTTTAGACAATTGTTTTTGTGGTTGCCCTTGTTTTTGGCGTTCTGTATAGCCCTCTGCATAGAAATAACGAGATGAGTCCGGAGTATGAATCTCATCTATTAAAACAATTTTGCCATCGGGAGTTTTACCAAATTCATATTTAGTATCTACCAATATTAATCCACGCTTTGCAGCAATTTCAGTACCACGTTGAAACAGCTTTTTTGTATACTCTTCGAGTATTTTATAATCTTCTTCAGAAACAATACCTCTTTGTAAAATTTCTTCTTTAGAGATATCTTCGTCATGGTCTCCTTTTTCTGCTTTTGTAGCGGGTGTAATAATGGGCTCCGGAAACTTATCGTTTTCTTTCATTCCATCGGGTAAACTTACGCCACAAAGAACTCTTTTACCAGAGTTATATTCTCGAGCAGCATGACCGGATAAGTACCCTCTAATAACCATTTCTACTTTAAAAGGGGTACAATTATAACCAATAGCAACGTTGGGATCTGGCGATGCAATTAACCAATTGGGAACAATATCTTGAGTGGCTTGCATCATTTTTGTTGCTATCTGATTTAGGATTTGTCCTTTGTACGGTATGCCCTTAGGCATAATTACATCAAAAGCAGATAGCCTATCGGTTGCAATCATTACCAACAGACCGTTAGCAAGCTTATAGACCTCCCTTACTTTACCTCTATAAACCTCTTCTTGCCCCGGAAAGTTAAAGTTTGTGGCCGTTAATGTGTTAGTCATTCTTTCGTTAAGAGTTGTTATGTTCTATTTTTTTATAGGCTTCTATAATGCCTTTTACTAATTTGTGTCTTATTACATCTTTATCATCTAAATAAAGAATTCCAACTCCTTTAAGGTCTTTAAGTACAAGGAGCGCTTCTTTTAATCCTGAGGTAACTCTTCTAGGTAAATCTATTTGTCCGGGATCTCCTGTAATCATAAACTTTGCATTTTTTCCCATACGCGTTAAAAACATTTTCATTTGCGCATGAGTTGTATTTTGTGCTTCGTCTAAAATTACAAAAGCGTTATCTAAAGTACGGCCACGCATAAAAGCCATGGGAGCAATTTGAATAACTCCGTTTTCTATGTAATGTTGAAGTTTTTCTGCCGGAATCATATCACGCAAGGCATCATAAAGTGGCTGCATATATGGATCTAGCTTTTCTTTTAAATCGCCCGGTAAAAACCCTAAATTTTCTCCGGCTTCAACAGCTGGTCTGGTTAAAATAATACGTTTTACTTGTTTCTCTTTTAATGCCTTTACTGCTAAAGCAACTCCGGTATAAGTTTTACCAGTTCCGGCAGGACCAACAGCAAAAACCATATCGTTAGTTCTCATTAGCTCTACCAATTTTCTTTGGTTTGCTGTTTGAGCTCTAATTAATCGGCCACTAACACCATGTACAAGTACCTCGCCACTATCATCAGAAGTTTCGTAGTCTTCACTACTTTTACTGGTTAGTATGCGCTCTATTATATTTTCGTTTAGTTGATTGTACTTGCCGTAGTGTGTAACAAGCATATCAAATCTTTTATCGAATTCTTCTAATAAATCTTCATCACCATAGGCTTTAATTTTGTTTCCTCTGGCAACAATTTTAAGTTTAGGAAAGTGTTTTTTTAAGAATTCGATATTAGCATTTTGAGTGCCAAAAAAATCTTTTGGGCTAATCTCGGTAAGTTCAATAATTAGTTCGTTCAAAAGCTATATAATTAAATTAAGTAATCAATTTAGGATTTATTAGATTTGTACAACAAATTTACTGAAAAAATAAAGCCAACACGCTAAAAAATATCAACAGTTTTACCATGCCCATAATTACTTTAACTACTGATTTTGGTGAAAAAGATCACTTTGTTGGCGCTGTGAAGGGGGCTATACTATCTGAAATGAAAACTGTAACTATTGTTGATATTTCACATAAAATCAGTCCGTTTAACATTCAAGAAGCAGCTTATATTTTAAAAAATGCATATAGTAGCTTTCCCAAAGGAACAGTACATATTGTTGGTGTAGATTCTGAACTTACTCCAGAAAACAAGCATGTTGCCATAGCTTTTGATGGACATTACTTTATAGCTGCCAATAATGGTATTTTAAGCTTACTTTTAGCCGAATTTAAGGCCGACTCGATTGTAGAAATCAATATTCATGAAAATTTACCTAATGTTTTTCCGGTTTTAGAAGTATTTGTAAAAGTAGCATGCCATATTTGCAGAGGTGGTAAATTAGAAGTGGTGGGCAAACCAATAGATACTTTAAAAGAAATTAAAGGATTGAGCCCTATTGTTAATGCTGAAGGAACCAAAATAATTGGTAATGTTATTTATATAGATAATTACGGCAATGTGGTAACCAATATTACCAAAAAATATTTTGAGCAAATTGCTAAAGGAAGAAGCTTTGAGCTTTTGGTTAGAAATTATAAGTTTACCAAAATATACTCTAAATACAGTGACGCTATTAACTTTACGTTACCCAAAAACAAACGTGAAGACGACGGTAAAAAATTAGCTTTGTTTAATTCTGGCGGATATTTAGAGTTAGCCATTTACAAAAGTAATTTAGATACCGTAGGAGGTGCTGCAACGCTTTTAGGGCTATCTTACAGAGATACTGTAACTATAAATTTTATGTAATGTTAGTTAGAATTGTAAAGATGGGATTTAAAGAAGAATATGTTGATGATTTTTTAACACATTTTCATGCCAATAAGCAATACATTAGAGCTTTTAAAGGATGTTCTTTTTTAGAATTATATCAAGACAAAAACAATCCAACTATTTTTTTTACATACAGTTATTGGGAAACTGATGCAGCTTTAGAAAATTACAGAAACTCTAATTTATTTAAAGAAGTTTGGAAAACCACAAAACAATGGTTTAAACAAAAACCGGAAGCCTGGAGCGTAAACAAAATCGTATCTTTAAACTAAACGTATGCTTGCTATTTTAAAAAGAGAAATAAATGCTTTTTTCTCATCGTCTATCGGATATTTAGTTATTGCCGTTTTTTTATTACTAAACGGTCTTTTTTTATGGGTTTTTAAAGGGAATTTTAACATTCTTGACTATGGTTTTGCAGACCTAACAGCTTTTTTTGATTTAGCACCGTGGATTTTAATTTTTTTAATCCCGGCAATCACCATGAAAAGTTTTTCTGATGAGAAAAGGTTGGGCACTTTAGAGTTGCTTTTAATTAAACCTATAAGCAACTGGCAAATAGTTTTAGGAAAGTATTTTGGTGCTTTTTTATTAGTTGTAATTGCACTTATACCTACTTTATTATACGTTTTTACCGTCTGGAAACTGGGCAACCCACAAGGTAATTTAGATGTTGGGAGTACTTTGGGTTCTTATTTTGGCATGCTATTTTTAATTGCCTCTTATACCAGTGTTGGCATTTTTGCATCTACCCTTTCTGAAAACCAAATAGTGTGCTTTATAATAGCTGTTATTTTATGTTTTTTACTCTACTTTGGTGTAGAAGCACTAACCTATTCAAATTTACTGGGAGACTGGGCAAGTAACCTAAGCTTAAAAGCTCATTTTAATAGTATAGCCAGAGGTGTAATAGATTCAAGAGATATCATTTACTTTTTATCTGTGGCCGGATTATTTCTTTACTTAACGCAACTAAACATTAAAAAAACCGCTTAGCACATATGAAATTCTCTAAAAAAAATATTTGGAATATACTGCTGGTCTTTTTTGGGATTTTAGTGCTAAACTTTTTAGGTTCTAAATTTTATTTTAGAATAGATTTAACCCAAGATAAACGCTATACCCTTTCTGATCCCACCTTAAATAAACTCGAAGAAATTACCACACCAATTATTATAGATGTTTTATTAGATGGTAATTTTCCTCCGGAATTTAAACGGCTTCAAGTAGAAACCAGACAATTATTAGAAGAATTTGCTGCTAAAAACCCCAATATTAAATATCAATTTATTGATCCTTTAGCAGACGAAGAAAATACAGATGCTGTTATCGCTCAGCTTCAACAACTTGGTTTAACACCAACCCAAGTAACAGTTAATGAAGGTGGTAAAGTATCTCAAGAGCTAATTTTCCCATGGGCTATTGCTAATTTAGATAACCAAAGCGTTAAAGTACCTTTATTAAAAAATAAACTGGGAGCAAGCACAGAAGAACGCGTTAACAACTCTGTGCAACATTTAGAATATGCCTTTACAGATGCATTAACCAAACTCACTATAAAAAACAAGAAGAAAATTGCCATACTTAAAGGTAATGGGCAGTTAGACGATATTTATATAGCCGATTTTTTAACCGCCTTGCGTGATTACTATAGCATTGCTCCTTTTACTTTAGATTCTGTAGCATCAAACCCAAAAAAAACACTAACCCAATTACAAAACTTTGACCTTGCTATAGTTGCTAAACCCACAAAACCATTCTCTGAAGAGCAAAAACACGTAATAGACCAATATGTTGTTAACGGAGGCAAAATGCTATGGCTAATAGACCAAGTAGCTGTAGAAGTAGATAGTTTATATAATGAAACCGGTAAAACAATAGCATTGCCAAGAGATTTAAATTTAACCGATTTGTTGTTTAAATATGGGGTTAGAGTTAATCCGAGTATAATAAACGATTTGTACTTTACACAAATAGTTTTGGCTAGCGGAGAGGGCAATTCATCGCAATACAATCCTGTTCCATGGGTGTATCATCCTATGATAATATCAAAAAATGATCATGCAATAAACAACAACATAGAAGCTGTTAGATTGCAATTTGCTAACCCTATAGACACCCTAAACAACAACATAAAAAAAACGGTACTTTTAAGCAGCTCTCCACTCTCTAAAACAGAAGGTGCTCCTAAGCAAATTAGCTTAGATATTATTATGAGACCGCCTAATAAAGAAACCTATACTAATGGTAATAAACCTGTTGCTGTATTGTTAGAGGGGAGTTTTACATCGGCTTATACCAATCGAGTAAAACCACTTAAAAATATTCCTCATGCAGATACCGGAAAGCCATCTAAAATGGTAGTTGTGTCTGATGGTGATATCATAAAAAATCAACTAAACAACGGAAGGCCTTTAGAGCTTGGGTATGATAAGTGGACTAATAATTTTTATGGAAACAAAGAGTTTTTATTAAACACTGTTAACTACCTCTTAGACGACTCCGGATTGTTAAGCATAAGAACTAAAAAAGTTAGTCTTGCTTTCTTAGACACCCAAAAAATTGCAGAAGAAAAAACCAAATGGCAATTGCTAAATATAATTTCTCCGCTAGTTATTTTTGGAGTTTTTGCCTTGTTTTATTTCTTAGTAAGACGTAAAAAATATACTTAATAAATGTTAATAAGTTTGTATAGATAAAACCTTAAATTAAAATATATTTGCATTACCTGAAAATTTTGAGTAAATGAAATTTATAGTATCAAGTTCATATCTTTTAAAGCAACTTCAAGTTTTAGGAGGAGTTATAAATAACAATAACACACTTCCTATTTTAGATAACTTTTTATTTAACCTAAACAAAAACACACTTACTGTTTCTGCATCAGATTTAGAAACTACTATGAGTGCTGTATTGGAGGTTGAAAGCGATTCTGAGGGAAGTGTTGCTATACCGGCTAAACTATTGTTAGACACATTAAAAACGTTTCCTGAACAACCTTTAACTTTTGTTGTAGAAGATAATAACACCATAGAAATAAGCTCTAACCACGGTAAATATGCGTTAGCTTACGCAGACGGTGAAGAGTTTCCTAAAGCAGTAACACTTTCTGACGCCAGTTCTACAACAGTAATGGGAGATGTTCTTGCCACAGCAATCAGCAAAACAATTTTTGCTGCCGGTAATGATGATCTTCGTCCGGTAATGAGCGGTGTGTTTTTTCAGTTTACTCCAGAAGGGTTAACCTTTGTAGCTACAGATGCCCATAAATTAGTAAAGTACCAGCGCACAGATATTAAAGCTAACAATCCTGCAGAATTTATTATGCCAAAAAAACCTTTAAACTTACTAAAAGGTATTTTAGCAGGAAGTGAATCGGATGTTACCGTAGAGTACAATGAAAATAACGCTAAGTTTACTTTTGATAATTACGAGCTAATTTGCAGACTGATAGATGGTAAGTACCCTAACTATGAAGCTGTTATACCAAAAGAGAATCCGAACAAATTAACTATTGATAGAAATCAGTTTTTAAGCTCTGTTAGACGTGTTTCTATATTTTCGAACAAAACAACACATCAAATAAGACTCAAAATTGCAGGTGCAGAGCTTAATATATCTGCAGAAGATATAGATTACAGTAACAAAGCCGAAGAGCGTTTAACTTGTGATTACCAAGGAGACGATATGCAAATTGGTTTTAACTCTCGCTTTTTGATAGAGATGCTAAGCAATTTATCTTCAGATGAGGTTGCTCTAGAAATGAGTTTGCCTAATCGTGCAGGGTTACTCACTCCGGTAGATGGATTAGATGAAGGAGAACATATAACCATGCTTGTTATGCCGGTTATGTTAAACAATTAAATTTTAGTTTATATAATTAGTAAAAAAGCCGCTTTAAAGCGGCTTTTTATTTATCTTTTTTTAATGTTTTACTTTATAATTTTTACACTTAACGGGTAATATGGTTGCTCATTATTACTTGCCTTAACAGCATTAATAATCGGAAAAATAAAGTAAAAAATACAAATAGCAATAAGTCCTAAAATACCTAAACCAAAAAATAAAATTAGCGGCACACATAAAATTGCATACAGCAGCATACTTATTCTAAAATTTATAATTGCTTTACCGTGCTCATCCATATGCAAAACTTTATCGCGTTGTGTTAACCAAAGTATTAAAGGAACAATAAAACCACCTACAGCAGTGATTAAATCTAATAACTGACTAAGGTGCGTAATTACAAGCAGTTGATTGTCTGAACGTTTCATGATTGATGATTAATTGGTTATCACTATTATTATGACGCAAAAAAGCACTTTTTGTTACAAACTATTACAAAAAAAGCTGCGCAATGCGCAGCCTAAAAACCTAACTCACCGAAAAACTTTCTTTGTTAACCCCATTTAATTGAAGCTTGTTAGAAAACTCTAATGTTCTTATTGGGAACGGAATGTTTATTCCGTGTTCATCAAAAGCCTTTTTAAGCAACATAATTGCTTTACTTTTTGCTTTTTTAACTTCTAATCCGCTTGTAGAGTTAATCCAGAACCTTGTCTCAAAATTAATAGCGCTATCCCCAAACTCTGTGTAAAAAAACTGCACATCTGCTTTGTTTTCTACAGCTTCAAAGTTTTCAGAAATTGTTTTTTGAGTTAAGTTTTTTACAAACTCTAAATCAGACTCATATCCTACTCCGCACATTAAAATAACTTTAGATTGTGCTGTTGCAGAGTAGTTTTTTATTGGGTTCTCTAATACCATTTTGTTGGGTATGGCTACCAAATTATTATCAACTTGTTTAAGTGTTGTAGTTCGTAAATTTATATCTACAATTTCACCGGAATAACCATTAGTTTCTACCCAATCTCCTAATTTTATGTGTTTTACAAAAGAGAGAACTATACCTGAAAAAGTGTTAGATAGCGCTCCTTGTAATGCTAAACCAACAGCCAAACCGGCTACACCAGCACCTGCTAACATTGTGGTTAGCACCTTATTTAAATCCATTATCCCAAGTGCTAAAAACAAACCACATAAAATAACTAGTATTGCAGTGGTTTTAGCTGTAATTTTTTTTATAGACGACTGCATTGATGTTTTTGCAAGTGCTTTAAGCATTACTTTATTTACATACCTCGATATAAAAAAGGTAGCTGTAAACACCAATAACGCTATTACAAAATTGGGTAAGTAAGACACAACTGTATCTAACCAACCTTCTAGTTTCTCTATCATTTTATTCCAAGCTTCAGCGAGTTCTTCTCTCATTTTTTTAGGTTTTTAAAGGTTCTACAATAAAAAAACCGGTGGCTTTTAGGCAAAAGCCAACCGGTACTGTGAAAATAATTCTGTTATTTACTTACAGAAGGCTTCTGCATAACATCGGTGCTGTTCATAATCCACGCATCTAACATCCATGATGTTTTTTCCAACTCTCTAATGTATGCTCCTACTAAATCTATAGTACCTTCATCTTTAGCTTCTTCTGCCTTTTCAACAACTTTTCTCATTTGGGTTAAAAGTTTGCCATGGTCATTTAGCAAATCTTTTACCATTTCTGTATCAGATATATCAGAAGAAGATTCTTTAAGGTTAGATAATTTTAAATACTCAGAGTAGTTACTAACCGGCTGAAAGCGCAATGTTAAAATACGTTCGGCAATTTCATCTATTTTAACTTTAGCATCATCATACATTGTTTCAAACTTCTCATGTAAATCAAAGAAGTTTTTGCCTAATACATTCCAATGAAAATTTCTTAATTTTTGATAATACAAGTGGTAATCAGCTAATAATATATTTAGCTCAAATACCGTTTTTGAAGTTTTCTCTTTATCTAAATTTAAATAATTCATAGTTTAAATGTTTTATTGGGTTAACAATTAATTCCGTATATATAATTTAAAAAATAGAGCTTAAAAATCAAGTTTTTAACAGGTTTTAACCTACATTGTTAAAGAGTGTTAAGAGGTGTTTTTGTAAGAAGTATTTATACCCTTTTAGAACATTAACTTTTGTACTTTTGCTTTAAATAAGAATAAATGATATTACAAGAAACTATAATAGCCTTAGCTACGCCTCCGGGCACTGGTGCAATTGCAGTTATTAGGTTGTCGGGGCCCAATGCAATAGTTTATGTAGATGAAGCTTTTAAATCGGTTAAGGGCAATAAAAAACTGCTTAATCAAAAATCACATACCATACATTTAGGTCATATTGTAGATGAAAACACAGTTTTAGATGAAGTTTTAGTTTCTGTATTTAAAAACCCTAATTCATACACCGGCGAGGACGTTGTAGAAATTTCTTGCCATGGTTCTAACTACATCCAACAACAAATCATTCAATTGTTTATTAAAAAAGGGTGTAGGATGGCAACAGCCGGTGAGTTTACGCTTAGAGCTTTTTTAAACGGTAAATTAGATTTGAGCCAGGCAGAAGCGGTAGCCGATTTAATTGCCAGTGATAATGAAGCTGCACATAAAATAGCAATGCAGCAAATGCGTGGTGGATTTAGTAACGAAATAAAAAAGTTAAGAGACGAGTTATTAAATTTTGCCTCTTTAATTGAGCTTGAATTAGACTTTGCTGAAGAAGATGTTGAATTTGCTAACAGAGAAGATTTTAAAGCGCTATTAAATAAAATTACTAATGTACTGAAGCGTTTAATAGATAGTTTTGCAGTTGGTAATGTTATAAAAAATGGAATTCCAATTGCTATTGTCGGAGAGCCCAATGTAGGGAAATCTACTTTACTTAATGCTCTGCTAAACGAAGAGCGTGCCATTGTTAGTGATATTGCCGGTACTACCAGAGATACTATTGAAGATGAACTTGTTATTGGTGGTGTTGGTTTTAGGTTTATTGATACTGCCGGTATTAGAGAAACCAAAGACACAGTAGAATCTATAGGTATTAAAAAAACGTTTGAGAAAATTAATCAAGCCAAAGTTGTACTGTATCTTTTAGACGCATCAAATTTAATTTCTGATTCAGAAAAGCTTGAAAACATTACAACAGAGATTCATAAAATTGCTTCTAAATATCCAGAAAAATTAGTGATTACCGTATTAAACAAGGTGGATAAAATTTCTGAATCAGATAAAACCAATTTATTTAAAAAAATCCCTGCAGCCTTACCTCTTTCTGCAAAAGATGGTATTGGAGTAGAAACGTTAAAAGAGCAACTACTGGCTTATGTAAATACCGGCGAACTTAAAAATAACGAGACCATTGTTACTAATTCTCGACATTACGATGCTCTTGTGAATGCTTTTGAAGAAATTCAGAAGGTAAAACGTGGTTTAGATGAAGGGTTATCCGGAGATTTACTTGCTATAGATATTAGACAAGCACTTTATTATTTTGGAGAGATTACAGGAGAGATATCTACCGAAGACCTGCTTGGTAACATATTTGCAAATTTTTGTATCGGCAAATAGTTTAATGAACGAGTTTATATGTTTTCTATTTTTAAAAAGAAATATTATTTAGGAGAGCACCTTGAAGGCTTTACAGATATTCATTGTCATGTTTTACCCGGAATTGATGATGGAGCTAAGGCAGTTAAAGACGCTATTAGCATGCTTAAAAAATACTCTCAGATGGGTATTTATAATATAATTGCTACCCCTCATATAATGAAAGATTATTATGAAAACACTCCACAATCTATAGAAAAATCATTTAAAAGATTAGAAAGTGTACTAACGCCTGCAAGACTTACTCATTTAAAAATTAATGCTGCAGCAGAACATATGATAGACTCTAATTTTGAGACTATCTTAGAAAAAAATACTGTAATGCCTTTAGCAAAAAAGTATTTGCTGGTAGAACTCTCTTATTTACAACCTCCTATTAATTTATTTAGCATTTTACAGCAAATCAGAGAAAGTGGTTTTTGGCCGGTTTTAGCCCATCCGGAGCGTTACTCATATTATTACAATACTCCAGATATGTACAAAACACTAAAACAAATGGGATGTTTTTTTCAATTAAATTTGCTATCACTATCTGAGTATTATGGAAAAAGCGTTCAAAAAACTGCAGTAACACTATTAGAAAATAATTTAATAGACTTTGTCGGTACAGATGCTCATAATCTTTACCAATTAGAAAAAATAGAACAGCTGCAAATAACAAAAAAAAATATAGCGCTACTGAAATCTATTATAGAAAATACAAGTGATGTATTTGATGCTAAAAAGGTATAAGAGATTTCTTTTTCTTCTCTACCCCATAACCATATCCATATTTAGCTCCATAGCCAAAATTAGCTTGCTTTACATCATTGAGCACTAACATCATTCCGTTTAACTTTCTAGAATCGTTTAACTCCTTAGCATAGTTTAGTAGTTTTTTCTCGGTGAAACCTGCTCTAACGAGATAAAATGTATGACCTGCAAACTGACTAAAAAGTAATGTATCTGTTACCAATAAAGTAGGTGCCGTATCTACAATTACAACGTCATACTCTTGAGAAACTGCATTGAACAACAGCTCCATTCTATCGCTCATAAGCAACTCGGCCGGATTAGGTGGAGTTTTACCCGGTAATAAAATATCTATGTTATTATTTTTTATTCTATATGTTCTTATTACATCGTAAAGTTCTAAGCTGTCATCAAATAAGTAATCGGTTAAACCAAAATGATGTAGTTTTTCTGATTTAACAGATACTAAATATTCTTTTATTTTGGGATTTCTAATATCTGCACCTATTAAAAGTACACGCTTGTTAGAATTAGCAAAGGTAAGTGCCATATTCATACTGAAAAAAGTTTTCCCTTCACCTTTAACAGTAGAGGTAACAAAAAGCACATTATTGTATTGTTCTCTTTTTCGTATTTTTCTTAAGTAATCAAAATTAGTTCGAGCAATTCTGAATGCTTCCGATAGCACAGATCTATCATTTTTTTCTATAAGAGGTGTAAATTTAGATTTTATATGAGGTATTTCTCCTACCACAGAAATATTAGAAATACGTTTTTCTATATCCTCCTTTTTATGAACTTTATTATCTAGTAGGCTCTTCGCATAAAGAATAGAGAATGGTATTGCAAGCCCAATAAATATAGCTGCTAAATATACCATTTTAGGTTTAGGAGAAACGGGGCCTGGTAGTGGGCTGTATGCACTATCTATTACCTTAGCGTTTGCAGCTGTTGATGATAATGAGATAGTGGCTTCTTCTCTTTTTTCTAAAAGATACAGGTATAATGACTCTTTTATTTGCTGTTGACGTTGAATGTCTCTTAATCTTCGTTCCTGTCCGGGGACCGAATAAATTTTAGAATTAATCCTAGCTGTCCTTTCTTTTAAGTTATCTACTCTAATTCTAATAGTATTTCGCAAGTTGTTTAAACTCTGGCTTAAAGAAGATTTTAACCCATCTAATTCTTGATCTAACTTTACAACCATAGGGTTTTTTTCATTAGAACTTTTCAATAGTCGTTGACGTTCTAAAATAAGCTCATTGTATTTTTCCGTAATGTTTGTTATAGAAGGATCTGATAACCCAACGTTAGAAGGGATGGGTTCAAACTGAGCCTGATCTTGAGTTACAGACTCTTTCATGAAGTTTATTAAGTTTAGTTCTGTTTGGCTTTTTGCCAGTTCTTCTTCTGTTGCAGAACTTGAACTTAAATACATGTCGGCTTCAGAAACAATATCAGTAAGCTTATTACCTGTTTTAAAACGCTCTGCACTTTGATCTATACTAGATAGGTCTGTAGCTATTAAATCTATCCTGTCGTTAATAAAATTAGCTATTTTTTTTGCTTCTTCACTTTTTTGATCAACAGACACCTTGTTATATTGGTAAACCAATTCATTAATTACATCAATAGCTTTTTTTCTAACCCTGTCTTTTAGAGTTATATTTAACACTTTAGAAAACTCATCTGCTTGAGTAATTTTAATTTTTTCTTTATATGATTCAGCTACTTTATTAAGTGGTTTAATTTTAACTTGTATGGGTTCTCCTTTTAAGGTCTCAATATTATTAATGGTTGGAGTTATTATTATACCTCCTATTTTAGTTATAATATTCTCTCCAAATGTTTTTACTTTAGGAGTGTCTTCCTCATCCATATAGTAAACAAATTCAGTTGGAGATTTAACATTAATAAAAAAACTAAATTCAGATTCGTAAATAACAGAGTCAGATTCTATAAAATTTAATTTAATAGGAGCTTTTGGGTATAATTCTGAGTCGTGAATTCTACCTTTTTTAAAAATTTCAACATTTATACCAAGTGATTTAACCACATTGGCCATTAGTTTTCTTGATTTTAAAACTTCTATTTCGTCTTTTATTTTTTCGCTTTCTAAACCCGATAAAAGCTCTAAATCTTTTAAAAGTACCTGACTAGGTGATGCCTGATTTTCATCAACCAGCATTATTTTTGCATAGGCCTCATACTCAGGAGTTGCGTAACGAAGGTATAAATAAGCCAAACTTCCACATAAAAAACAGCTTAATAAAAACCATTTCCAATATCCAAGATAATAGGACAATATTTCTTTTAAATCTAAATCTTCTTGAGAATTGTTTTTATGTATTTGTTCTTGACCGTTGTTCATGAGGTTTTTAATTTCTGTAGCTTATCTGGTTAAAATTACTACTGTAGATGTTATTAATATTGAAGCAATAGATATTGCAATAGAGGTTCTATTGTCTGAACGTGATGCATAAATTGCCGATTCATTTGGTTCTACATAAACCACATCATTTTGGGTTAAATAATAAACCGGTGAATTTAGAGCTTCTTTAGTGGTTAAATCTATTCTGCTGTAGGTTCTAGCACCATTAAAGTCTCTAATAACCATAATATTATTTCTTTTTCCTTTAATGGTTAAATCTCCTGCTAAACCAATAGCTTCTAATACAGTAACACGTTCTCCTGATATTTGATAGGTTCCGGGACGATTTACCTCTCCTAATACAGAAACTCTAAAATTTAAAAGCCTAATATTAATTATAGGATCTTTTAAGTAATCTTTTAGTTTTTCTTTAAATAAACTCTTCGCTTCTTCTACTGTTAAACCAAGCAATTTTATTTTACCAAGTACAGGGTAATCTATATAACCATCTTTATCTATTATATAATCTACTTCTCTAACTCTACCATCACCAGACTCCCTAACTAAATTAAAGGGTTTAACAGCATCCATGTCAAAAGTAGATACATTGATGCTAATTATATCGTTTACTTTAAACCTCGGAGTAAAGGTATCAATATCTACTACTGTTTCGAAATCTTTAGCGTTTTGAAAATATACAATATCTTCTCTTGAACCACAAGAAATTAACATAGTTGATAAAACAATAAACAAAATAGTCTTGGGGAAAAATCTAACGGTTGTTTTTTTCATAATAAATTAAGGTTGATTAAATACTTATAGAACGAGTACTACTTTCTGTATTCTGATTTTGAAGTTTTTGTTTAGAAGAATTATCATACGCTTCAAACTTAGAGTTGTTAGAGATATACTCAGGAACAAGCTCTTTCATTTTTTTAACTATGTTTGTGTTCTGAAACACATTAGACACACACAACTCTTCTATATCTGCTTTCACTTTATTGTAATCGAGCTCTCTAACCTTGCTAATCATTATTTTTTTATGATAGGTAGGAAGGTTGTCTTCTCCATGGGCTAACAATTCTTCATATAACTTTTCTCCCGGTCTTAACCCTGTTACTTGTATATTAATATCTTCAGGATATTTTAATCCGGATAGTTTTATCATATTTAAAGCAAGGTCATAGATTTTAACAGATTGACCCATATCAAAAATAAATATCTCTCCTCCTTTGCCCATTGCTCCTGCTTCTAATACCAATTGTGAAGCTTCAGGAATTGTCATAAAAAACCTGGTAACGTCTTTGTGAGTAACGGTTATAGGACCACCCTTTTCTATTTGTTTTCTAAATAAAGGTATTACAGAGCCATTAGAGCCTAATACATTACCAAATCTGGTAGTAATAAACTTGGTTTTACTTGATTTTTGAATGCAACTTATGTACATCTCTGCAATGCGCTTAGTAGCCCCCATTACACTGGTTGGGTTTACTGCTTTATCTGTAGAAATAAATACAAACTTTTTGGCTTTGTAATGCGATGCTGCATCGGCTAAAATTTTAGTGCCACCAACATTAATTTTAATGGCTTCATATGGGCTGTCTTCCATTAGTGGAACATGCTTATAAGCTGCTGCATGAAAAACTATAGAAGGTTTATAGTGCTGAAATATGTAATCTATTCTGTTTTTATCTCTTATATCGGCAACAATACATTTAATGTTATGAATTTCTCTTTGTTTTAGTTCTTGTTGCACATCGTATAATGATGACTCTGATTGATCTACTAATACAAGTTGTTTAAAAGAATAATTAACAATCTGACGAACTATTTCACTTCCAATAGAGCCTGCAGCGCCAGTAACCATAATAACTTCTCCTAAAGTTCTCTCTCCAGTTTAGGATTTTTAATATTTATTGGTACTCTGTCTAACAAGTCTTCTATTTGAACTTGCTTTATCTGACTTGCTTTAAGCTCGCCGTTAATCCAACGCTCAATTGGAGGCACAACTTTTACTTTGGTAGGCAGCTCAACCAATCCATCTACAATCTCTCTAAAACGTTCTTTAGAGGTGCTTTGTATAGATACAATTATCTCATCAATCCTGTTTAAATAAATAAACTTAGGATCTACTGCTGATCTTGAGTATACTAAAACTCCATTTATATATTTGCCAATCTTTTTCTTATCATCATCAATATATCCGGCAACATAAACTTTATCACTCGCACTACCAACTAAGGCATTGTAGGTCATAATACCAGAGTTTCCTGCCCCATAAATAAGTACTCTTTTTTTGTTTTTTATCTTATTAAAATAGTGGTTGTAGGCCATTTTAAAAACCAACCTACTTGACGATAAGGCTAAAAAGCAAATTAAAGAGTGTATAACTATTATAGAAAGCGGAATAGTGTAGCCTTCAATTAGATTAAATGTTTTATTAGATATAACAAAAAGAATGCTAATAGATGCCATTAATGTAGTAGCTTTAAAAACACTAATAACATCTTTAATACCTGTATGTCTTACTACTCCTTTATAAGAGCCCGTAATTAAAAAACTTATTGAAGCAGCAATAACTAAAAATGGTAACTGAACTATAAATTTTTTACTATCAAAATTCAGCGTGAAATTAAAACGAACAAAATAAGCTATGAAAAAAGTAATCATAACCATAAAAAGGTCTATACCAAGCACCAACCATTTAGAGGCGTACTTCTGAGCACTTCGGGTAAGGTATTTTTTTAACATACTCAAAAAGTTTTAGTGATTGTTTGAATAACTCTATGAAGATCATCTGGTTCTAAATTAGAACCGCTTGGTAAACACAAACCTTTATTAAATAATGCTTCTGAAACACCGTTGGTGTAATTTGGAGCATCTTTAAAAACAGGTTGAAGGTGCATAGGCTTCCATAAAGGCCTAGATTCTATATTTTCTTGTAATAATGCCTCTCTAATTTGTTCTCTCTTAGCATAGCTATTGGTTAACATACACGTTAACCATCTGTTAGAAATACAATTTTCCGGCTCCGGTAAAAAAGTTAACTCCTTAAAAGGCTCTAAAAACTCTTTATATACTGTATAATTATGTCTTCTTGCTGCTACTCTATCTTCTAAAACATGCATCTGCCCTCTTCCAATACCAGCCACCACATTGCTCATTCTGTAATTATAACCAATTGTAGAGTGCTGATAATGTGGAGCATTATCTCTGGCTTGTGTAGCTAAAAAAACAGCCTTTTCCTTTAGTTCTCTGGTTTTAACAACTAACGCCCCTCCACCCGAGGTGGTAATAATTTTATTTCCGTTAAATGATAAGATACTAACAGTACCAAGAGTACCACATTTTTGGTTGTGGTATAAACTACCAAGTGCTTCGGCACTGTCTTCAACAACAGGGATATTATAATGTTCTGATATTTCACTAATTTCCTTAGCCTTATAAGGCATTCCGTATAAGTGTACTGCTACAATAGCTTTAGGTTTTTTGCCCTTAGCAATGCGATCTTTAATGGCATCTTCTAATAGATTCGGACAAATATTCCAGGTATCGGTTTCACTATCTACAAAAACAGGAGTTGCACCTAAATATTTTATAGGATTTGCTGAAGCAGAAAATGTAAAACTCTGGCATATTACCTCATCGCCGGCACTAACACCTAACAGGACCAGTGCTAAATGAATTGCCGAAGTGCCCGAGCTTAAAGCAGCAACATGCACATTATTTTGCAAATATTGCTCTAATTGCTCCTCAAAATACTGAACGTTAGGCCCTAGAGGCGCTATCCAATTAGTCTGGAAAGCCTCTTCTACATACGCTCTCTCTAATCCGCTCATATGAGGAGACGAAAGCCAAATTTTGGTAGTTTTTGTTATCACTTAAAAACCTATAAACCTGTTACACAATTTGTTAGCCACTTAAAGCTTTAAACCAGGTAATACGCAAAAAACCATTGAATAAATATTTGTGCAGAGAGGCTGAGGGAATTATAGCTGTTAGCTAAGCACAAATAATTTCTTGGTAAGAAACATAACCCTAATCTATCAAATTAACCTGGGCTATTAATCAATTTAATACGGTGAGGGTAAAATGTACAATGTAAAAATAACGATTATATTTAAGTATTTGATTTTTAGAGCAATATTTCGTTAAATTTTTTATTAACATCGGTTAACTGATAAAAAGCAAACCTCCAGTTAAAGAATTTCATCTAAGTCTTCTTTAATTTTTTTTGAAAAAGTTTCTGCTCCTGCTGCTGTAAGGTGTGTAAAGTCCCTAAAATAAATAGTTCTGCCAGGAAAGCTATCTAAATAATTTAAGTAGTTATAATATAGTACATTTTTCTTTACAAAGAATTTTTTTGTAGCAACTTCTACCTCTCTATCTACCTTATTTAATGATGGAGAAGTAAAAAAAATAACTTTTGAATTATTGTTACTTGCCTTTTCTAAAATTGAATTTACAAACTCCTCAAATAGTTTATTTACTACCAACGGCTTATTAATGTTTTCATTAATATTAAACTTCTTTTCTTTTAAAAGCGTCTCAAAAATTAGTTTTTGCTCTTTAGTTTGATAAAGAGGTAAATATCCGTTTTGTATGGTGTCTTTATTACCTAAAAATTTATTTTTAATTATAGAAAACACTTTGCCATTGTAAAGGTACATTCTAGAGATGTTAGCCTTAAATAGTTCTGAAGGAAAATACGATTTATAAAAATCTTTGATGTAATTATTTTTAATTAATAAATTTTTTAGTGAGAGTGCATCAGAGCCATCAAAAGTTTCATCAAATATTCTGTTGTGATCTATATGAATTAAAATTACTTGATCGCGTTTTTGTAATGTAGTTATTAATGCAGTTGCGTAACCAATTCTAGTAGCATCCATCCCCATATTGTATGCCGGAACAGAAAACACATCAGGATTTACATGATGAACTGCTCTTGAGCTTCCAAAAATTAAAATATCTACAGAATCTTTACATTTAAAAAATGTATTTACTTTACCAATTGTCCCTCCTCTATAAATAGTTTGCTCTAATTTATTTAGCCATAAAAAAACTAGCCTATCTACCATAAAAAAGGCAATAACTATAGCTGCAAAAAGAATTAGAGACTTTTTCATAGTTAAAATTGAAAGTAAATAAAGTTTTGAGCGCTCGAGTAAAACAACACAATGTTAGTTATAATAAATACTATAATGAATATGTAATGAAACACCTTGAATTGAGCCCCTATTTTTTCTAAATCTATTTTATTAAAAAACAAATAGCTATCTAATGTAAATGCTAAAATTAAACCCCAAATTACAGTTACCAACTTATTAACATCACCTATATAGGGCATTAAATAGTTATTACTAAATAGCTTACTAAGTATAGTAGCAGTATCTGCAAAGCTTTCTGATCTAAAAAAAATCCAAACTAATGTTACTAAAACAAATATTAGTAAGTTATTTACAAGCTTATATTGTTTGGGAACCAATCTAAATTTCTTTTCAGTAGCTAAAAAAGACCCGTGAATTGCTCCCCAAATAACAAAATTCCAAGAGCTACCGTGCCACAATCCTCCTAAAAGCATTGTTATAAATAGGTTTCTATACTGAATTTTAACCCCTTTTCTGTTTCCGCCTAACGGGATATACAAATAGTCGCGAAGCCAAGAAGATAATGATATGTGCCATCTTCTCCAGAATTCTGTAATAGATGATGAGAAATACGGAAGATTAAAGTTTTGCTTAAATTCAAACCCTAAGAGTTTTGCCGTTCCAATGGCTATGTCAGAATAGCCGCTAAAATCAAAATATATTTGAAACGAGTATAGAATAACAGCCATTAAAATGCTTGATGCGTTATGAATATCCGGCTCGTTATAAATACCGTCTATTAAAACTGCTATTGAATCTGCAACCACAACTTTTCTAAAAAAACCTACACATATTTGAAAAAAACCTTCTTTAAATTTTGTGTGCGACCAGCTTCTAGCTTTTATTAGTTGGGGAATTAAATTTGAAGCTCTTTCTATAGGGCCTGCTACTAATTGTGGAAACAAACTAACAAAGGTTGCAAATGCAATAAAGCTTTTGGTTGGCTTTATTTGCTTTCTATAAACATCTATTGAATAAGACATTGTTTGGAATGTATAAAAAGAAATTCCTACCGGTAAAATTATATTTAAGGTAGAAACCGGCATCTCATACCCAAACATCTTCCACAGATTAACCCAAGATTCTATAAAAAAGTTAAAGTATTTAAAGAAACCAAGTAAAGAAAGGTTTGCTACAATACTGCAAATCAGATAAATTTTTCTCTTTTTTCCTTCGTTTTTATCTATTAAAAAACCTAGAGAATAATCTACAATTGTTGAAAATGCAATTAATGATAAAAACCTCCAATCCCACCAGCCATAAAACACATAACTTGCCAGTAGCAAAAGAACATTTTGAAGTTTAACATTCTTTTTGGGTATAACCCAATACAGCACGAATACTGTAGGGAAAAAAATCAGAAATGTACTAGAATTAAAAAGCATTTAATGTTAATTACAAGTAATACACCAACTACAAAGACTGTTTTAGGTTGGGGAAACTTGTTATTAAAATACTTTACTGAATTCTAAATTATGTTATCTGAAAATTTTTTCTTCTTTTAAAAAAATATTTATGTAAGTATTTATTGTTCCCTGTTGCCTTAAATACTAAAAATACAAAATACCAAAGTAACAGGCTTAAAGCAATCATTTCTCCTCCATCTTCTATTATACCAAAAATATAATTAGCGTATTTACCTTCTCTAAACATGCCGTGAAAAAAATCAACTCCTACACCAAAAAAAATTAAAAAACCCATTAAAAAAAGTATGTCATAACTTTTATTCTTAAATTTTTTTCCTTTATGAATCATGAGGCTGTAAATAATAATAATTAATAAAATTCCTCCCATGAGTAATATATAAATAAGTTCACCAATATCTGTTGATTTAAGACCTAAAAAATTAAAATCAGAATTAAATTGTTCTGAAAACCATGCTCCAACACGCTCATGAAGTTGAAATGCGTCATCTAAAAAAAGTAATAAAAAAAGGAAACCCCATAATAAGTATTTATGGTTTTTTGCTTTCTTGTTTTTTCTTTTTTTAAAGTAGATTATATAGGTAATAGCTACAATAATACCTAAAAATTTAAGGTATTGATATATTTCTGGATACCCACCATCATAGGTTATCAAAAAAGGTTGAATATTAAAATTAGGTCTTAAAGATTCACTAAAAGAAGGAATTACAATTAAAAGTGTGTGCGTAATTATTAAAATAAAATCTATTAATAGTAGACCTACTAAGATTTTATTTGCGGATGGAATATTAAAATGCTTTTTTAAGTAATGTATCACCCCATTTTTTTTAAAAAATAGAGAATTTTCTTGGTTCTCTAATGTTATTCAATTAAAAAACGTTGAATTACTCACTTAAATAGATAAAAAAAGGAGGCTTTTAAGCCTCCCTCTATCAAAATGTGTGATGACATTAAATTTTAAATATCTACTAAATTTAAAAACTCTTCAATATCTGTATAGCCGTCTCCGTCAAAATCTCCTAAACCATCTCTGTCTAAATTACCAAAAGTTGCTAATTCCCAAACATCCGGCATTCCATCTCTATCTGTATCGTAGTCAGATGGTCTGTAATTTGGAGCAATAGAAGGCACATTGTAATTAGATGAAGATACTCTTGGTATATACAGTCCTTGGTTAACCATAGATAACCATGTTAAATCTAATTCATCTACATTACTACTTACAGTACCATCTGCATTTAACCTTTTATTGCATCCAACATCTGCTAAAACATTATTAAAAGCTTCATCTGCACTAAATATAGGTGTTGCTGCTCCTAAAAGAGGATGCTGTGTGTCTGTGAAATAATTACTTGGTAGTTGATCTCCTGCTTCATATCCTCCTGCATCTAAGAAAAACTTCCACATTTTAGTATTGTCTGTATTCATTTCAGAAACAGAATACGTAAGAGGACTTCCTGTGTTTTGAGCTACAATTTTATTTCCAGAAGTATATATCTCTGGCATAATATTACTTTCCCAAGCAAAAAGATTTAGCTTAGTGTCTTGAATAGGGTTAGTTCCAAAGTCATAATAATTGCCAATGTGATTTAGTTTTTGATCACCATTAGCTCTTATTAATCTCCAACCAATCGTCCAAACAACATTATTAATTATTTCTACTCTGGCATTAGGCCCATACCCATAAGAGTTTGGTGTTCTGTGTGTAATGTTATAAAACAAGTTATGATTAAAAGAAAGGTCTCCTGCTGTAGCCGGTGAAGTAGAGCCAAACAATACTCCTTTAGATCCTTCTCCAAAAATACAACGCTGTATGGTTATATTATCAATAAAATCTCCAGGGTCATTGTTACTCCAATCTCCCGTCTCATCTCCATCAAAGCTAAAGCTACAATGGTCAAAAATATAGTTAGTTATATTTCCAACAGCAGAAAAAGGATCATTACCTGCATCTACACCACCTCTAAACCTAATAAATCTGCATATAACATTATCTACACCATCAAAATACAGTCTGTTACCGTCTATAGTAATACCACCTTCAGGTGCAGTTTGTCCGGCTATAGTAACATTGCTGTTAGATGCATTTAAGTAAATCATTGAGTTTAGGTTAATTACACCTGAAACATCAAATACAATGATACGAGGAACAGTCATTTTAAGAGCTTCTCTTAAACTACCAGAGCCACTATCGTTTAAGTTAGTAACGTGTACAATAACTCCTCCTCTACCTCCGGTAGTATAAGCTCCTGCTCCATAAGCTGAAGGGAATGCTTTTAGCTCGCCATAGACTGGAGGTTCGTTAGTTTTTCCTCCATCTGAATTGTCTCCTGAATCATTTTGATTTTCTGAATCATCTTGACTCTCTTCATCTTCATTAGCTGCTTCATCTGAGTTTTCTGCAGACTCATTTACCCCTATTTCTGTTAAGAACTGGTCTTCATTGGTGCAAGATATTTGCGTTAATGTTAGGGTAAATAAAAATGTAAGCAGCACAACCACACTTAATCTAATTCTTTTCATTTTGTAAGATCTGGGGTTTCAATTTAGCTATTAATCTCATTTTCACGTTAAGTTGTTGTTTTTTTTCGACAAAATACACATCAGTTGCTAAAGAATAATGCAAATAAAATGGTTTAACACCACATTATCACATTAAAAATCAATAAGTTATCAACAATAAAACAACGTTCAACTCATCTATTTACGTGAAAAAGTTCATTTTGGATTTTTTATATCATAATTTTAACATTTTAAATCCTAATTGTCCCCCATTTACTTGTAAATCATATATTTGATAACGTAAACAGCACAAAAAAATTTTATTAATGAAAATACTTGTTACCGGAGCAGCCGGATTTATTGGTTTTTATGTTTGCCAAGCTTTATTAAAAAACAATCACACTGTTATTGGGTTAGATAATATTAATGATTATTACGATGTTAATTTAAAGTATGCTCGTTTACAAGAACTTGGTATAAACAAAGAAGACGCTTCAAAGTATAATAATGAAACTACTAGTAGTCTTTATGGTGATCAATTTAAGTTTGTTAAACTTAATCTGGAAGACAAAGCCAACCTTGAGACTTTGTTTTCAAAAAACAACATTCAAATAGTTTGCAATTTAGCTGCACAAGCCGGAGTGCGATATAGTTTAGAAAATCCAGACGCTTACATTAACAGTAATATTGTTGGTTTTTTAAACCTTTTAGAGTGTTGCAGGCATTTTAATATAAAACATCTGGTGTATGCCAGCAGCTCTAGTGTTTACGGACTCAATTCTAAAATTCCTTTCTCAACATCGGATCAGGTAGATAAGCCTGTTAGCCTTTACGCTGCAACCAAAAAAAGTAATGAGCTAATGGCACATACCTATAGTCATTTATACAATATTTACACCACCGGATTACGCTTTTTTACAGTTTATGGCCCTTGGGGAAGACCAGATATGGCTATGTTTATTTTCACCAAAGCAATTATTAATAACAAGCCTATAAAAGTGTTTAATTACGGAAATATGGAGCGTGATTTTACCTATATAGACGATATTACAGAAGGCGTGGTAAGAGTGATAGAAAAACCTGTTGAAAACAGAAACGCTTTGTATAAAGTATACAATATTGGTAATAATAACTCTGTAAAATTGTTAGATTTTATAGAAGAAATAGAAAAAAACTTACATAAAAAAGCTCAAAAACAAATGTTAGAACTCCAGCCGGGAGATGTAGAAAAAACTTGGGCCAATGTAGATGATTTAATTACGGATTATAATTACAAACCAAACACTCCTATTGCCAAAGGAGTAAAAAAATTTATAGAATGGTATAAAAACTACTATAAAGTTTAAAAAGTTCTTTTAATTAAAATTTTTATTAATCATATTTGCTTAAAGTTCTTCCCAACAATAAACACTTAATCGGTATTAAAAGCTTTTTACTGTTTAAATCGTTCATAGAATCAAGTATTTAGGCATCTTTGATGAGCAAATTATATAAAATGACGTCGTTGCACCCAAGTACAATTTCAAACAAATCAATATTAGTAACCGGTGGAGCTGGTTTTATTGGCTCTAACTTATGCGAGGCGCTGTTAAACCTAAACAACAAAGTGGTTTGTTTAGATAATTTTGCAACCGGTAAAAGAGAAAATATTGAACCTTTTTTGCATCACAAAAATTTCACGCTTATTGAAGGTGATATTAGAGATTTTTCTACCTGCCAAGAAGCTGTAAAAAATGTTGAATATGCGCTGCATCAAGCTGCTTTAGGCTCTGTGCCCAGATCTATTAACGACCCCATTACCAGTAATGAAGTAAACGTATCGGGGTTTCTTAATATGCTTGTAGCTGCAAAAGAAGCTAAAATTAAACGTTTTGTTTATGCTGCCAGCTCCTCTACCTATGGAGATTCTAAATCTTTACCAAAAGTTGAAGAAACCATTGGTAAACCGCTTTCTCCCTATGCTATAACAAAATATGTAAATGAGCTTTATGCCGATGTTTTTTACAAAACGTACGGAATAGATACTATTGGACTTCGTTATTTTAACGTTTTTGGAAGAAAACAAGATCCTAATGGAGCGTATGCAGCTGTAATTCCAAAATTTGTAATTCAATTAATGAAACACGAATCTCCTACCATTAACGGAGATGGAAGTTTCTCTAGAGATTTTACCTATATAGATAACGTAATACAAATAAACTTAAGGTGTTTAGCAACCGAAAACAAAAAAGCATTAAACACCGTATATAATGTAGCCTATGGAGAAAGAACCAATTTAAATGAGTTGGTTACGCTCCTAAAACAATATTTGTCTGAATTTGATGCTAAAATAGCTTCTGTACCAGTAAAATATGGTCCGGAGCGCAAAGGCGATGTCCCACATTCTTTAGCTTCTATTGAAAAAGCAAAAGAGCTTTTAGGATATACGCCGGAATACGATATAAAAAAAGGATTAAAAGAAGCCGTTAACTGGTATTGGAAAAACTTAAAAGTAAAAGTATAAAACATGAATTTAACCGTTATTGGAACAGGATACGTAGGATTAGTAACCGGCACTTGCTTTTCTGAAATGGGAAACCGAGTTACTTGTATAGATATTGACGAGAAAAAGATTAACGATTTAAAAAATGGTATAATCCCTATTTACGAACCGGGATTAGAAAATATGGTTGCAAAAAATGTAGCTCTTGGCAACCTCCATTTTAGCACAAAACTTCGTGACGGATTAGATAAAGCAGATATTGCTTTTATAGCTGTAGGCACTCCAATGGGAGAAGATGGCTCTGCAGATTTACAATATGTGCTTTCTGTGGCCAAACAAATTGGTCAAGAAATGGAAAAACCTTTAATAGTGGTAGATAAATCAACCGTTCCGGTTGGTACTGGCGATAAGGTTAAAGTCACTATTCAAGAAGAGCTTAACAAACGTGGTGTAAACATAGAATTTCATGTGGTTTCTAACCCGGAATTCTTAAAAGAAGGAGCTGCAGTTGGCGACTTCATGAAACCCGATCGTGTTGTTATTGGAGCAGAAAGTGATTACGCCATCAAAAAAATGGAAGAACTATACACCCCTTTCCTTCTTAACACCAGCCGATTTATTGTAATGGATATTCGCTCTGCAGAAATGACCAAATATGTTGCCAACGCAATGCTTGCCACAAAAATTTCGTTTATGAACGAAATGGCCAATATTAGCGAGTTAGTGGGAGCAGATATTAATAAAGTAAGAATTGGAATTGGCTCTGATTCTAGGATTGGCTACAGCTTTATATATCCTGGGGTTGGCTACGGAGGCTCGTGTTTTCCTAAAGATGTAAAAGCCCTAAAAAAACTAGCCGAAGAAAATGGCTATGTGCCTAAAATAATATCGTCTGTAGAAGAAGTAAACAACAAACAAAAACTTGTTCTTGCTAAAAAAGTAGTTAGCAGATTCGGAGAAGATTTATCCGGTAAAACCTTTGCTATTTGGGGCTTAGCCTTTAAGCCTGAAACCGATGATATGCGCGAAGCTCCATCAATCTACATTATTAAAGAACTAACAAACAGAGGGGCAACTATTAAAGCATACGATCCGAAAGCTATAGAAGAGGCCAAGCATTTTTATTTAAAAGATGTTAAAAACATAAACTATTATAACTCTAAATACGATACGTTAAAAGAAGCAGACGCTTTACTATTACTCACCGAATGGAAAGAATTTAGATCGCCGGATTTTGAAGAAATTAAACTTCAATTAAAAACACCGGTGATTTTTGACGGTAGAAACCAATACAGCAACCTAAATCTGCCTGAAAAAGGCTTTGAATACTATCAAATAGGAAAAAAGAATGAATAAAATATGTGTTATTGGTCTTGGGTATGTAGGTTTACCACTTGCACGCTTGTTTGCAACGAAGTATCCTGTTATTGGTTTTGATATAAATGAAGATAGAGTAACTGAGCTTCAAAAAGGCATAGATAGTACGTTAGAAGTAAATGAGTCTGAGCTAAAACAAGTTTTACAAAACAGTCATGATTTTAATGAAAGTGGACTTTTTTGTACGAACGATGTTACTAAAATTAAAGAATGTAATTTTTATATAGTAACAGTTCCTACTCCTGTAGATAAAAATAACAGACCGGTTTTAACACCACTCTATAAAGCAAGTGAAACTGTTGCCGGTGTATTAAAAAAAGGAGATGTTGTTGTTTATGAATCTACTGTATATCCTGGTGTAACTGAAGAAGAGTGCGTACCTGTTTTAGAAAAAATTAGTGGTTTAAAATTTAACCAAGATTTTTTTGTTGGATACTCTCCAGAGCGAATAAATCCCGGCGACAAAGAACACACAGTAGATAAAATTTTAAAAGTTACTTCGGGTTCTACTCCCGAAATAGCAAAAAAAATAGATGCTCTGTACGCATCTGTAATTACTGCCGGTACGCATTTAGCTCCATCAATTAAAGTTGCAGAAGCAGCAAAAGTTATAGAAAATGCCCAGCGAGACATTAACATTGCTTTTGTAAATGAACTTGCTAAAATTTTTAATCTATTAAATATAGATACCCAAGCAGTATTAGAGGCAGCCGGTACTAAATGGAATTTTTTACCCTTTAAACCCGGATTGGTTGGCGGACATTGCATTGGTGTAGATCCTTACTATTTAGCTCAGAAAGCACAAGAAGTAGGCTACCATCCTGAGATTTTATTAGCCGGAAGGAGATTAAATGATAGCATGGGGCAATACGTAGCTTCTGAAGTTATTAAGCTTATGGCGCAGAACGATATTTTAATAAAAGGTGCCGAAGTATTAGTTTTAGGATTTACCTTTAAAGAAAACTGCCCGGACGTAAGGAACACGCGTGTTATAGATGTGGTAAAGCATTTACAATCTTTTGGAGTAACCGTTACAGTTCATGACCCTTTGGCTAATCCTGATGAAGTATTAAGAGAGTATGGTATAACAACCGTAACCAAAATTCCGTCTAAAAAATTTAATGCTGTTGTTTTAACAGTGGCTCATAGAGAATTTTTGAAAATTAACGTTAATGACTATTTAACTGATACAGGTATCATTTATGATGTAAAGGGTGTTTTAACAACTGCTAAATCTAATTTAAAAAGGCTGTGAGACTTTGATAAAAAAAATAATATCATACTTAAAATCCTCTAGCCAAAATCCGCTTATTCGTAATGTTTTATTAGTTGGGTTTATTACTGTTATTGTTAAGCTCGTAGCTTTTTACAAAGAAACATTAATAGCAGGTTCTTTTGGTCTATCCGAAATTTTAGACACCTTTTTAATTGCTCTTTTAGTGCCCTCTTTTATTCAAAGTGTTTTTATTAACGCTTTAAAAAACATTTTCATTCCCAACTATATTAATGAGCTTAAAAATAAAGGAAATGTTGCTGCCTTTCAGTCTGTTGTTTTCATAATAACTTTCTCTATTGCTCTGTTTGCAGTATTAATAGCTTTTTTATCTACAGATGTTTTTTTAGATTTAGTTTATCCGGGGCATACAGAATCTTATTACGCCCTTGTTAAAAAACAACTGTATATAGTATTGCCTTGTTTATTTTTCTGGGGATTTTCGTCTTTACTAAGTGGGTTATTAGAAGTTTATAGCAGGTTTTTTTATTCAACCATATCATCAATTTTTTCTGCAATTACAATTATTCTCTTCTTAATTTTTTTAAAAGAAGAGCTACAAGAAATGGTATTAGCAATTAGTCTTCTTACCGGATGTTTTTTGGAGTTTTTATACTTACTCTTTATCTCGATAAAAACCAAAGTTCTTAAAATAAGTAGGCCTAAACTAAACAGTAATGTAATTGTAATGTTAAAGCAGTTACCTCCTAAAATTTCATCCGGCCTTCTATCTGCTTTAAACAATTATGTTGATCATTTTTTTGCTGCACAACTAGCTATTGGTTCTATTACAGCAATAAGTTACGGCGCGAAAATACCGGCAATAATTATCACAATTTTAATTATTGCCATGGGAAATGTTTTATTACCACATTTTTCAAGAAAAATCAATGAAGATTTAAAAAAAGCTTACAAAGAGCTTTTTAGAATTTTATTGTTAGTTTTTGTAGGCGCTGCTCTCGTTATTAGTGTTCTTGCATTCTTCTCTAAAGAAATAATATCATTTTTATTTGAGCGAAATGCTTTTGATGCAGACGACACTTTAGTGGTTGCCAATATTCAACAAATACTACTTCTTTATGTTCCCTTTTACCTATGTACCTTAATATTAGTTAAGTTTTTAACCAGTATCAATAAAAATAAATTTATGGCCTGGGCATCACTTTTTAACCTAATATTAAATATTGCCTTAAACTCTTATCTTGTAAAAAGATATGGCATTTATGGCCTGGCTGTAAGTACTGCTACAGTATACACTATAAGTAGTTTTATTTATTTTAGTTTTACTAGATTACAGTACCGTAAGTTAATTAAGAAAGCAAATTTTAATGAAAATTGATTTAATAATTAGTACACTAAGAGGTGGTGGTGCTGAGCGAGTTCTTTTGCTTTTGGCATCAAGCTTTATTAAGCGTCCTGGCATTAACGTAAGAATTATAACGCTTAATAAAGGAGAAGAATATATAATTGACCGAAACCTTAATAGAGTTAGCTTAGATAAAGGAATTATACCAAACCATACTTTAAGAAGTTTTTTTAATCTTTTAAAATTCTATAGAAAAAAACAAAACAGGCCAGATATAATAATCTCTTTTATAACACTTACAAGCCTTATAGCTATTGTAGTAGCTAAGTTTTATAATATTAAAATTATTGCTGCAGAGCATAATAATTATAAAAGAAACATGGGGCCTGAGTTTTTAAGTCTTTTCACCAAAAAAAAATTATACAAAAAAGCCGATTTAGTAACTGTTTTAACTTCTTATGATGTGCCTTACTACAAAAAATATGGAGTAAATGTTAAAGTTATGCCTAATCCATGTACATTTAAACCATTAGCAGAGCTCCCTCAAAACAGAAAAAGAGTAATTCTGGCAATAGGTAAATTAGACCGTTACCATCATAAAGGTTTTGATAATTTAATAACCATAGTAGAGCCCATTCTAAAAAAACATCACGATTGGAAACTAAAAATTGTAGGTAGCGGAAACGAGGGCTTACCTTTTTTACAAAAGTTAGTTTCTGACAAAAAACTAGAAGACCAAATTATATTTACAGGTTTTATTAAAAACATTCCCGAATTAATGCAAGAATCTTCCATTTTTATTTTGTCATCCAGATATGAAGGTTTGCCTATGGTTTTATTAGAAGCTATGTCGCAAGGTATGGCTTGCATTGCATATAATTGTGTAACTGGCCCTTCAGATATAATTCAGCATAACAATAATGGGTTGTTAATTGAAGATCAAAATATTGAAAAAATGCGTGAAGGACTAGAAAAATTGATTGTTGACAAAGATTTACGAAAAAAATTTGGGGAAAACGGCTTAAAATCACTTAAACGATTTGAAATAGACACCGTAATAGATGATTACATAAACATTTTTAATGAAATTTTAGCTTAGTGAATAAATGGATAATATACCTGTGCTTTTTTTGGCCAATTACCTCTAACGTATTAAATATTCAGGATTTTGCCGGAATATTTGTATCGTTAACAGCTGCACAGCTTGTAGCATACAGCAATGTTATTTTGCTTTTGGTTGGTATCTTTTTAATTTTAAAAAGAATTCAAATAAACAACCTTTCTAAAACGGCTAAACTTTGGATTATTTTTTACTTTTTTTACTATATAATTGCAACAATAGCAGCTATTATTAACGATCACGATTTTAACATATTAGTTTCTTTAATAAGCGTAATTTATTTTATCTCTTTTTACTTATTACTAAGTATTGAAGAATACCGAAAGGATTTTTTTAAGGTAATTACATTTGGTTTTGTAATCTCTTCCATTTTAACCATCATTCTCTTCAAATTAAATTTTGATATGGGAATCAGAGAAGTATATAAATATTCTCTTCACAGAGCCCAAGGGGTTTATGGTGACGCAAACAATACAGCAATGGTTGCTATAATAGCATTTATTCTCTTTTATTATTACTTTAAACCAAAAAACCGTAATCAAAAAATATTTAAAGTCGTAACGCTTTTGGTTACCTTTTATGCACTAACACAAACTTTTTCTACAACAGGCCTAACTACTTTTACCATAGTATTTTTATTGCTAAACCATAAGTTTTTTACCAAACAAAGAGTTCTACTTTTATTTGGCGCTTTATTTATTGGGTATATTTTTATAGTAAACCTTCCAAAGCTTACTGCAGATTTAAATTTAAGTGTACATCAACAAGCTAAAATAGAAAACCTTGCCAATGTTTTAACACTTAATTTTACCGAAGTAGATACTTCTGGCAGAACAGACCTTTTACAAAATCTAATGCAATACATATATAAAAACCCCTTTTTAGGCAATGGAGTAGATTTTTTTGTAAGTGTTAAAGGGCATAATACTTATTTTGGTATATGGGCAGATGCAGGCGTTTTCGCTTTTATCTTTTTTATCTCTATTTTATTTATTTATATGGTTAGATCTCTAAAAATTAAAGCCAATTACCGATTTTTTTGTGTTACCATCTTACTTACGTTGTATATTTTTATGATTAGTCTTCAATCTGTTCTTAATCAACCATATGCAATGGTACTATTTGTATATATTGGTTATTTAATAGATAATAAATTTGAAAATAAAATCGGTTATGATTACTAATTACCATATATATAAAGAGTACCTTGAAGCCGACAAAAAAGCATTAGGAATTAATAATTTAAATTATAAGAGAAAGTTAATTCTTTTCTTTTTTCCTGATTATATATTTTCATTCCAAAAAACCCTCAGAAAACTTGAGTATTATACTAATTGCAAGAACGGTTTTTTTAGTAAAATTTATCGTTTGTACCTTAAATATAAATTTAGAAAACTATCTGTAAAGCTTGGTTTTTCTATTCCCATTAATGTTTTTGGTCCAGGATTAGCTATTGTGCATTACGGAACAATTGTAATTAACGCTAACGCTAAAGTTGGAAAAAATTGTAGAATTCATGCCTGCACTAATATTGGTGCGTCTGGTGGTAAACCAGAAGCTCCACAAATAGGAGACAATGTATATATAGGTCCGGGGGCAAAAATTTACGGAAATATTAAACTTGGTAATAATATTGCTATAGGAGCCAATGCTGTTGTTAATAAAAGTTTTGAAGAAGATAACATCATGCTAGCCGGAAATCCTGCTCAAAAAATAAAAGAAATAAACATAAAAAAAGTAATCAAGCACTTAAACTAATTTGAAAAAGATTAAAATTTTATTTTTACTCCCTACACTTACGGCCGGTGGCGCAGAACGAATACTTTCTTTTCTGGCTAATAACATTGATCCAGAAAAGTTTGATGCTTATTTATTAGTTACAGGAAGTGAAAAAGATGCAGCATATGATTTTAATGAAGCCAAAACCATTTTTTTAAACAAAAAAAGAGTTCTGTTTGCTGTCCCAAAAATTATCTACTATTTAATAAAAATTAAACCGCAAATAGCTTTTAGCTCTATTGGCCATTTAAATACTGTAATGGCCCTCCTATCTCCATATTTTACTAAAACTAAGTTTGTTATTAGAGAGGCTAGTGTTATAGGGGTTATGAGCAAATTCTCTAAAAAAAAGAGTAGTATTTATGGCAAATTAGCAAGGCTTAGCTACCCATGGGTAGATGCTATTGTATGCCAATCTACAGATATGGCCTTAGACTTTAAAAATAGATATAAAATTGATTCTAACAATCTTAAAATTATCAACAATCCTATAACAAAAAACGTTAGTGTTAAACCAGAAGTTAATAACTTCCAAAAAATTAATTTAATTACAGTTGGCAGATTAAGTGAAGAAAAGGGATATGAAAGATTATTATTGTGCTTAAGTAAAATTTCTAGACCTTTCAACTATACAATAATTGGAGATGGTCCTCAAAAGGAAGAGATTTTTAATATTATTAAAAAACTAAACCTAATTAACAAAGTAAATTATATACCTTTTACAAAAAATGTTCAAAAATATTTATTAGAAAGTGATTTGTTTTTACAGGGATCTTTTGTTGAAGGTTTTCCTAATGCCTTACTTGAGAGCCTTTCTGTAGGTGTTCCTGCCGTTGCCTATAATGTCCCTGGTGGCACAAAAGAAATTATAACTCATAAAGTAAATGGTTTTTTAGTTGAAACCGATGATGAATTTATTGCTGCTATAAATAATTATAAGCCTATTTCCCCTAAACAAGTAAGAGAATCAGTAGTTAAAAAATTTAGCAGAAAAAAAATTCTTAATCAATATGAAAATTTATTCATAAACTTAATAAATAACACAGGAACTGAAACTAAATAACATTTAAATCAACCATTAATAATTCAATACATGTGTGGAATATACGGTACTACAATTAAATATAGCCAAGAACAAATAATTACTAAACTTGACCGCACTAATTTTAGAGGACCCGACAAAACAAGTTTTAAAGAATTCTCCTTAAATGATAATCAAAGCTTAATTCTAGGGCATAATAGACTCGCAATAATTGACTTAGATGCCAGATCTAATCAACCTTTCAATTATGAAAATTTAATCCACGTTGTTTTTAATGGAGAAATCTATAATTTTAAAAGTATAAGAAAGTCTTTAATTAAAAAAGGTTATAAGTTTAAAACTGATAGCGATACAGAAGTAATTTGTGCTGCATATCTAGAATATAATGAAGAATGTTTATCTCTTTTTAATGGAATGTTTGCTTTTGTTATATACGATGTAAAGAAAAACATCTTATTTGGTGCTAGAGATCGATTAGGTCAAAAACCTTTTTATTATTATTTAAAAAACAACAAAATAGAATTTGCAAGCCAAATATCTTCAATACGGCTTTATAATAAAGCACTAACAATTTCAAATAAAGCTATTCAAAGTTATTTATCTTGGGGTTATATTCCCGATAACATCTCAATTTTTAATGAAGTAAAAAAACTTCCTGCAGGGCATTATTTCAATTTGAATTTATCAAATTACGAATTTAATATTTCAAATTATTGGGATATAGACTCAAATAATCACCAAATCTATTCGTATACTAATTACACCGAAGCTCAAAATGAACTTGAATCTTTATTAAAAGATGCTGTAAAAAGCAGACTATTTGCAGATGTTCCTGTTGGAATTTTTCTTTCAGGAGGAGTTGATTCATCCATAGTAGCAAGCTTAGCAACAAAATCTACCGCAAAAAAAATTAAAACATTTTCTGTAAAATTTAACGAAGAAGGGGTTGATGAAAGCATCTATGCAAAACAAGTAGCTAATCACATAAACTCTGAACATCATATAATTGAATGTAATTACAGTGATGGAATAAACTTAATTGAAAATTTCACTCATTTTTACGATGAGCCTTTTGCAGATCCGTCTGCAATCCCATCAATGTTATTAGCAAAACATACAAGAAAAAATGTTACTGTAGCTTTATCTGGTGATGGAGGTGATGAGATTTTTTTAGGTTATCATAGGTATATGTGGGTAAAATATTTGACTAAGATATATTCTTTTCCCGGCTTTATGCGTAAAGCTGGCTCTAATTTATTAAATCTTTTACCTCATTATAAACCCAAAGTAATTTCAAGGGTTATTAGAGAAAATACTGTTGAAAATGCTTATTTAAGCACCCTATTCAACCCTACTCCGTATGTATATAATACTGTTTATGACTTAAATGATTTCGATGAACTTAAATACTTACTCAACTCAAAAAAAAATATTTATGAGCGTGTTTCTGGATTTGACATCAAGACTTACTTGAATTTTGATATAAATACTAAAGTTGATAGAGCTACGATGGCTTACTCCTTGGAAGCTAGGTCTCCTTTAATGGATCACAGAGTTGTTGAATTTGCAAGAGGACTACCTACAGAATTTAAGTTTTACAAAAACAATCAAAAAAGAATACTAAAAGATATTTTATACAAACATGTACCCAAAGAAGTTTTTGACAGACCTAAAGCTGGATTTACCATGCCTTTTAAAGAATGGTTTAAATCTGAACTAAAAGATTTTGTTTTATCTGAACTTAGTGAAAAAGAGATGTCTAAAATACCCGGCATTAAACCACAAAACGTTACTAAAATTGTAAACGAACACTTAAGCGGAAAATGGAATAGATACAACGCAATTTGGTCATTACTTGTACTTAAACAATGGATGAATAATTACTCTGAAGGCTATAGCTTTAAGTAATTTTCCTGCTAAAATAACTTTTATGCAAAAAAACATTTCAATTTTAAATATAAGTCTTGGTAGTGGTGGTGCCGAAAAGGTTATTAGCTTACTTTTAACTGAATTGGTAAAAGATTATAATGTAACACTTATTCTTTTATATAAGGTTGTACATTTTCCAATTCCGGAAGGGGTAAATGTTGTGGTTTTATCTGAAAGCAGCACACAAAGGCATGCTAATGTTATTTTAAAATTTGTTGATTTTTTTAAATTTTTATTCAGGTTTATTAGGGTTTTAAAAAGCCAAAATATAGCTATTTCTATTTCTTTTTTAGCCTTACCTAATTTTTTAAACAGTTTAGCTTCAATTTATTTAAAAAACATCAAGACAATAATTAGTGAACGAGGTTACCCAACAGATAACACTTCGTCTAAACTATCTTACTACATATCAAAAATTTTGTATCCTATACTGTATAACAGAAACTCCTTAGTATTTTCAAACTCGGTATATATAAATAAAGATTTAAAAGATAATTTTAAGGTAACCATTCCTTCTTATGTAGTTTATAATCCTATTTTGATTCCGGAGTTTAAAGTAAAAGATGATGTTTTGCAAAGCCCAAAACTATCTATTGCTAATGTAGGATCTATTAATAAGAGAAAAAACCAAGAATTAATAATAAACGCGTTAAATAGCTTAAAGAATACTAATAATACTGTTCTGTTATCTATTTACGGGCAAGGAAACCTTGAAAATTATCTTAAAGAGCTCATTAACAAACATAATTTACAAAGCACAGTGCATTTAAAGGGTAATGTAAAGAATGTGTATGAGCACTTAATAAATCATAATTGCTTTGTTTTATCGTCTAATACAGAAGGCTTTCCAAATGCACTGCTTGAAGCCATGGCTGTAGGGTTACCATGTATATCAACCAATTGTTTATCTGGCCCGTTAGAGCTTTTAAACCAAGACCCATCCCCTATTAAAATAGAGACCGGAGATTTTTACAAAGCTAAATATGGACTTTTAATTAATAACAATGATACTGTTGCTATGGCTAAAGCAATTAATTTCTTTTTAAACAACCCAGAAGAACGGGTTTATTATGCCAAACAAGCAAGACAAAGAGCCTTAGATTTTGAGTTAAACAAAATATATAACGATTTTAAAACAATGCTTTTAAATTAATGTGTGGTATAAACGGTATAATTAGTAACGCTACCATTCCTATAGCTAAAGTAAAAGAAACTATTAGCGGAATGAATACACTTATTACCCATAGGGGTCCGGACGAAGATGGTTTTTTTGTAGAGCAAAACAACAGCCACACAGTAGCCATGGCAATGCGAAGGCTTTCTATTATAGATTTATCTACAGGGCAACAACCCATTTACTCTAACGACAAACAGCTTGTAATTGTTTTTAATGGAGAAATTTATAATTACAGAGAGTTAAAAGCCGAACTTTTACAACAAGGCGTAACATTTACCACAAATAGTGACACAGAGGTTATATTAAAACTCTACGAAAATTATAAAGAAAATGCATTTAGCAAATTAGATGGCATGTATGCCTTTAGTATTCTCGATAAAAAAAGAAACAAAGTATTTATTGCTCGTGATTTTTTTGGAGAGAAACCATTATACTTTACTCAAGACAGCAACACTTTTATGTGGGCATCAGAATTAAAATCTATAGCCTATGCCAGTAGCAATAAACTAAAAATATCTAAGCTTGGGGTAAACCTGTTTTTAAGGCTTACCTACATACCTGCTCCTTACTGTATTTATGAAAACGTGCATAAATTAGAGGCTAACAGTTATTTAGAATATTCCTTAGATACAAACACTTATCAAATAAAAAAAATAGCCCATGAAGCACCACCAAACCCTTCGAACATTTCGTTTAATGATGCCAAGAAAAAAGTAAAAGAACTTGTTACACAAAGCGTTTTAAGCCGTTCGGTATCGGACGTTCCATTAGGCACATTCCTTTCCGGTGGTGTAGATTCTTCAATCGTTTCGCTTTGTTTATCTCGATCTTTAGATAAAAAAATAGACACTTTTTCTATTGGTTTTAAAAAAGCTTCTTTTGATGAGACCGATAAATCCAGAATTGTTGCCAAACTAATTAATAGTAATCATCACGAATTTATAATTGGCGAAGACGATTTAAAAGATAACATTCACGAAATTTTATTGAATTTTGATGAGCCTTTTTCTGATACTGCAGCCTTACCAACACACTTAATGTCTAAAAAAACTCGAGAATATGTTACTGTTGCACTGACAGGTGATGGTGGTGATGAGGTTTTTGGCGGATATAACAAGTATTACATTGGCAAGATGAATCAAAAATACACGCGCATTGTACCAAAGTTTATTCATTCGTTACTTCAGAAAACTGCCAATAATTTTTTAACCACCAAAGACGATCGTAGAGGGAAACGTTTTAAAATTAGAAAGCTTTTAAATGCAATAAATTACGAAGGAGGTTTTTATTGGGATATTATATCGTTAGCAAATACAAACAAGCAAATAAAAGAGCTTTTACTACCCGATGTTTTTATTGATAGTGTTTTTGAACATTACAAAAAAACGTTGGGTTTTAATAACCCAACCAGCCTTACCCATTTTAGGTTAGTTGATAAATTAGTTAGTTTAGAGGGTGGCATGCTGCCTAAGGTAGATAGAACCAGCATGATGAACTCTTTAGAGTGTAGAGCCCCGTTTTTAAACAGAGAAATATGGGAGTTTTCTAACACACTTCCTGAAAACTATCTTATGAAAGGATGGAATAAAAAGTACATTCTTAAGGAGGCTTTTAGAGAAGATTTTCCGGATAATTTTTTATACAGAAGTAAAAGTGGTTTCGGATCACCTGTTGGAGATTGGTTAAGAAGTAGTTTAAAACAGGAACTTTTAAGCTATATAGACAAACAAAAACTTACAACCCAAAACTTGTTTAATATAGAGGCTATTCAAGAATTAGTTACAAACCATGTTTCTGGTAAAGCAGACAATACATTTAGGGTTTGGGCATTTTATTGCTTTCAAAAATGGTATTTTCATAATTACACTACATAGTTCATGAAACAAAAAAATATTCTTTTACTTGCTTCGTATGCTAAATCGTTAACACATTTTAGAGGCGACTTTATAAAGGCCCTTGTTGCTAACGGCTATAATGTGTTTGCTGCAGCACCTGATATAGATAGTGATACCAAAGAAAAATTAATATCAATTAAAGCAACCCCAATACAAATTCCACTAAACAGAACCGGTTTAAACCCTTTTAAAGATCTTAACTCGTTTTTTAAAATCAGAAAAGTTATTACAAAAAATAATATAGATATTGTATTCCCCTACACTATTAAACCTGTAATTTATGGCTCTTTAGCAGCAAGAGCTACTAAAGCTACCGTTTACTCTTTAATTACCGGATTGGGGTACACTTTTGCTGGAGTATCAAAAAAAGCCAGAGCATTACAAAAAGTATCTCAATTACTTTACAAAATAGCATTAAAAAAAAATAAAGCTATCATTTTCCAGAATGAAGATGATTTAAAATTATTTCAAGAAAAAAAAATTGTAACTAACCAACCTTATTACATTGTAGATGGTTCTGGTGTAAACCTTACCAAATATAAATTCAGAAGAAAAGAAAACTCAGAAAACAAAGTAATTTTTGTTTTTGTAGCTCGCTTAATTAAAGAAAAAGGAATTAATTTATTTATTGAAGCAGCAGCCAGTTTAAAAGAAAAATATCCTACTGCAGAATTTCATATTCTAGGCGATGTTCCAAAAAACTCGCCTTCGGCCATAGACAAAGAAGTATTAAAAATCGCGCATTTAAATAACATTATAGTTCATCACGGAACTCAGCCTAACATAGAGAAATTTCTTCACAAATCTGATGTTTTTGTATTACCTACATTTTACAGAGAAGGAATTCCTCGCTCTATTTTAGAAGCCCTCTCCGTTGGAATGCCCATAATTACAACAGACACCCCGGGATGCAGAAATACCGTAATTTCTAAAAAAAATGGTATTTTAATACAACCAAACAACTTAGAAAGCTTGGTTGAGGCCATGCGTTTTTTTATAGAAAACCCTAATAAAATTGCTGTTATGGGTATTGAAAGCAGAAAATTGGCCGAGAAAAAGTTTGATGTAAACATTATAAACCAAAACCTACTAGATATTATAGAAAAACATGAAACCTAATTTTGTTTTTTGAAAAAAACTAAAGACCATATATACAGACTACGTGTTTTTATTAAAGATAAAAACAAAAAGCCTTTTTTTAAGATACTTAAAGAAACACTTGTTTTATGGTACAAAAAAGGGAGGTTTCCGACTTACTATTTTGGAAGGTATTTATACAGAAAAGAGTTTAAAAATTATAAAAATTACATAAGCCTTCATGAGTACTTTTCTATTATTAAATCTAAACCATTTAACACAGAGCCCTATGTTCATTTATTATCTAATAAACTAGCACTGCATTTATTTTTTAAAGAACATAACATCCCCTCTCCTACCTTACTAAGTTATAACCATCATCATTCTTTTATAGATAATAATGAGGTTATTTTAATTAAAACAACGACAGAGCTCATTGACTTTTTTAGACAAAAGCATTTAAAAAATACCAACAAAACTATTTTTATTAAGCCGCTTTCAAGCCAAGGAGGTACAGGAATCTTCATCATAAATCAAGATAATTTAGAAAACATATTAACAGATAAAACGGCTCTTTTTTTTAATGATGCATACATACATCAAGAAGCTTTAGAGCAACATCCTGAAGTAAATAAAATTTACTCAGGTGCTATAAATACTTTAAGATTAGACACTTTTAACGATAACGGGAATGTGCAAATTTTTGGAGGTGTAATGCGATTTGGTGTAAATAACAACTTTGTTGACAACGCCAGCAAAGGTGGTTTTTATGTGCCGGTTAATTTTAAAAATGGCACCCTTACTCATAAGGGCTATTCTAAAATGGTTTATGGTGCACAAGATTACACCAAACATCCTAATACTGATTTTGAATTTAACGGGTTTAAAATACCTTTTTTTAATGAAGCTGTTACAATTGTACTTAAGCTTTGTTATTTAATTCCAAACAAGCTTTGCGGGTGGGATATTGCTATAACTCCCTCAGGCCCTGTTGTGATAGAAGGTAACAATCAACCGGCTTTTATAATGGCAGAACGTGGTTATGGTGGTTATGCTAACCACCCGGTAGTTAAAAAAATGCTTAGCCAAATTAATTAGTTTCATGCTAAAGTTTTTAGAGTTTTTACGATATCATGCTTTTTTTCTGAAAGATTTTTTTGCGGGTAGCCCTGTAAAAAAACACTTAGAGCAGATAGCTTTTTTAAATGAAAATCCTAAACAAGCACAAGTAGTAAAAGATGAGTTATTAAAAAAGCTGTTACATCATGCCTACACTAATGTTCCCTTTTATAAACATTTAAAAAATAAAGACTTAAAAAATTTTCCTGTTGTAAATAAAGCAATGATTACTGAACAATATAACCTGTTTGTTGCTCAAAACTATGTAAGTAAAAGAAAAATTAAGTTAACTACTAGTGGTTCTACCGGATCTCCATTTTCTATGCATTGCGACATAAACAAAAAAAGAAGGAACACTGCAGACTCACTATATTTTGCTCATTTAGCCGGTTATAAATTAGGAATGAGGTTATATTATTTTAGGTTTTGGACAGAGTATTATAAAAAGAGTACATTCTTGCAAAAACTTCAAAACATAGTTCCTGTTAATGTTGTGCCATTTAATAAGAAGGAAGTTCTACAATTAATTAATAGATTAAAAAAAGATAATAGTAATAAATGTTTTATCGGGCATGCTTCGGCATTTAAACAAATCTGTACTGTTCTTGATGCTAACCCAAACATAATTAAGCCTAAAGAGATTAAGCTTAAGGTTGTAATTGCCACTTCTGAGCCTTTAGTCAGTTATACAAAAAACAGAATGTCGTATTATTTTAATTCTCCTGTTGTTTCTAGATACTCAAATACAGAAAACGGTATAATTGCTCAACAATTGACAGATTACAATACAGACTCCTTTTTTATAAATAACGCAAGTTATCATGTTGAGATTTTAGATATTAAAACTAACCAACCAGTTCCTGAAGGAGCTTTAGGTAAAATTGTCATCACAGATTTATTTAATTATCACACCCCTTTAATTAGATATGATACCGGCGATTTGGGAGCAATTGAAACTATAAATGGTTCAACATATTTTAAAACAATTACTGGTAGACTCCAAGACGCAATTTATAACACAGAAGGTGAAGTTATATCTGCATTAGGCTTAACAGACTTTTCTGTTTTTAGAGGAATCCAACAAGGGCAGATAATTCAAAATTCTAAAACAGATTATGTTATAAAGCTTGTTGTAAATGACACTTTTAATGAAGAAGAGCTATTTTTAGCCACCTACAAAGAGTTTTTAGGAAGCCAAGCAAATATAACTTTAGAGTTTGTAGATTCTATCCCTTATTTAAAATCCGGTAAGTTTAAAACCACCATCAACAATTATAAAAAAAATGTATAAACTATTTTTTAAAAGAATTATAGATGTTGTGTTATCTTTACTTGTTTTGTTACTACTATCTCCAGTATTTATTGCTTTGTGTATTGTATTAGCCATTGCATTTAAGGGCTCTCCTTTTTTTACTCAATTAAGACCCGGAAAAAATGAGAAACTGTTTAGACTTATTAAATTTAAAACTATGACAGACGAAAAAGATGAGCATGGTGTTTTATTACCAGACTCTAAAAGATTAACTAGGCTAGGCAGACTAATAAGAAAAACCTCTTTAGATGAAATACCTCAACTCATTAATGTTTTAAAAGGAGATATGAGCTTAATTGGGCCCAGACCATTATTAATTAAATACCTTCCTTACTATACTCCTTTAGAAAGAAAAAGGCACAGTGTAAAGCCCGGTATTACAGGTTTGGCACAAGTATCAGGCAGAAATTTTTTAGATTGGGATAACCGTTTAGCTAAAGATGTTGAATATGTAGAGAACCTATCTTTTTTGTTAGATTTAAAGATAATTTGGCTTACAGTTATGAGTATTATTACCTCTAAAAATATTGCTGTAGATCCTCAACAAGTAATGATAAATTTAGATGATCAGAGAAAAAAACAATATTAATTGGGCTATATTAACTACCGGTTGGGGTAGATCTGCAGCCAATTTGATGGTAGATTTTAAAAATAATAAACTACCAAACTCGTCAATAAAACTCTTAGTTCATGCTAACAACAAATGTAAAGCCGCTATTACTGCAAAAGAGCTAGGCATAAACAGCATCTGTATTAAAAAAACCGATTTTAAAGATACCATTGCTTACCAAAAAAAGATTTTAAAAACACTCCAAGAGTATTCTATAGATTATATTTTTTTACTGGCTTATGGTTATATTATAAAAGAGCCTTTACTTTCTGCTTATTCTAATAAAATTGTAAACATCCATCCGTCACTACTACCAAGTTTTGCAAAAACAGAAAAGGCTATACAAAAAGCCTTAAAATACGGAGTGAAAATTACAGGAATCACAACTCACTTTATCGATGAAAATTTAGATGAGGGCGTAATTATATGTCAAACCCCAATCAAAATTAAAGAGAATGATACCTTTGATAGTCTCGATAAAAAGTTTCAAAAAAAAGGACGAAAAATAGTTATAAAGACTATTAAACACATCGAAAAAAATCATCTCAAAACATAACATGTATAAACGTTATCTTAAAAGAATTTTAGATTTAGTTTTAGCTTTAATAGCATTTATACTGCTTTTTCCGGCATTCTTAATAATTACAATAATTTTACTATTTATAAACAACGGTAAGCCGTTTTTTTACCAGGATAGACCGGGGCTTAACGAAAAAATATTTAAAATAATTAAGTTTAAAACCATGACAGACAAAACCAATTCTGAAGGTGTTTTATTACCTAATTCAGAACGGGTTACAAAATTTGGTATATTCTTAAGAAATAGCTCTTTAGACGAGATCCCTCAACTTATAAACATAATTAAAGGAGACATGAGCATTGTCGGCCCAAGACCATTACGTGTTCACTATCTTCCGTATTACACAAAAGAAGAAAGAATTAGACACTCTGTAAGACCCGGTGTTACAGGATTAGCTCAGGTTTCCGGAAGAAACTTGCTTTCATGGGATAAAAAACTAGAAAAAGATATAGCGTATGTAAAAAACATTTCTTTTTGGTTAGATTTAACTATAATTTTAAAAACCATTAAGAAGGTATTAAATCCGGAAAACGTTGAATTAGATGAAAATATGCTCGATTTGGATCAAGAAAGAGCCTCTAAAATAAACACATAAATGCATCAAACCTTAAACATACTTTTTACTTGTGCCGGTAGAAGAAACTACCTGATTAATTACTTTAAAGATGCTCTAAAAGGTAATGGTAACGTAATTGCAGTAGATAAGCAGCTAAATGCTCCGGCTTTAGTTGATGCAGATATTGCAGAAGTTGTCCCAGATATTTACGATGAAAATTATATAGATGAAATATTAAATGTAATAACAAAACATAAAGTTAGCGCTGTAATTTCATTAAACGATTTAGAATTACCCATTTTAGCAGCAAATAAACATAAAATTGAAACTCACGGCTGTAAAGTACTTGTTTCTGACTTAGATGTTATAAATATTTGCTTTGATAAATGGAAAACATACCTTTTTTTAAAAGAAGCAGGCGTAAAAACTCCTAAAACATACTTAACCTTAGACGATGCTTTAAAGGCTATTAAAAATAACCAATTACAATTTCCAGTAGTTTTAAAACCTCGTTGGGGCAGTGCCTCTATTAGTATAGATTTTCCGGAGGATATAGAAGAACTCAAACTTGCTTTTGCCTTACAAAGTAAAAGAGTAAAACGCTCTATATTACAAAAGGCAAGCAACGAAGACCCAGACAGAGCTATTGTTATTCAAGAGAAATTGCAAGGCAAAGAATATGGGATGGATGTTGTAAATGATTTTGATTGTAATTATTTTGATACTTTTTTACGAGAAAAGCTTAGTATGCGGTCTGGAGAAACAGATAAAGCTTTATCTGTTAAAGATGAACGTTTTGAAACCGTTGGGAAAACCATAGCAAACAAGCTTCGTCACCTTGGTAACATGGACTGTGATGCGTTTCTGCATGATGATAATTTATACATATTAGAGTTAAATCCGAGGTTTGGCGGTGGCTACCCTTTTTCACACGAATCAGGTGCAAACATTGCTACCGTTTATATTGAATGGCTAAAAGGAAACAAAGAGGTAAATAAGTATATAAACTACATTCCTAACCTAACCTTTTCTAAGTGCGATAGGCTTTTAAGAATTCCGGAAATTAATGCTCCTACCTGGAATTTAGAAGTAAAGCATATTAAAACCGAAGCAGAATTTGAATCCTTTAAAAAATTAGCCAAGCAAATACATAGTGATAACCCTTTTTACAACATTAAAGATTTTCAGGCACTATCTGCTACAGAAAATAGTACTTCTTGTTATTTTTTATTTTCAAAAAACGCGCAACCTATTGTTATAATGCCTTTTTATTTAAGAGAAATATCTGTTGATAATAAAAAGTCTGATTTTTATGATGTAACCTCTCCATATGGTTATAGTGGTCCGCTATTTGACCCCGATAATATATCAGAAGATATTTTAAAAAAATTCTGGGAATCTGTAGATAATTGGTACGCTGCTAATCACGTAGTATCAGAATTTATACGTTTTAGTTTAAACAACAATCACTTAGGGTACAATGGTGTTTTGGTTCCGTCACTAAGAAATGTTAAAGGGAAAATTCTTGACGAAGAAACACAATGGAATAATTTTAAACCAAAAGTTAGAAACAATTATCGTAAAGCATTACAGCATAACCTGAGCATAAAAATTTATTATCAAAATATTGCCAAATCAGAAATTGAGGATTTTTATAATATCTACATTAAAACCATGCAACGCACCAATGCAGATATTAAATATTTTTTACCCTTAAGTTATTTTACAGATTTTATAAGTAGAAATCCAGAAAACTGCGCGTTAGCATTAGTGTTTAAAGACAATATTACTATTTCGGGTGAATTAATTTTAGTTTCATCAGACACCTTGTATTCTTTTATGGGAGGAACACTGGCTGATTATTTTAATTGCAGACCTAACGATTTTTTAAAGATAGAAATAATGAAATGGGCTCGGGCTACTAATAAAAAATACTATGTTTTGGGAGGTGGCATAACTGATAAAGATAATTTGTATAAATATAAAAAGTCTTTTTTTTCTAAAGACGAAGATGTTATTTATTACACCGGACGGAAAATTATAGATAAAACTGCTTATAAAACATTAGTAAAGAGTAAAACTAACTTTAATGTTGATTTAATCACAGATATAGAGCATAATTACTTTCCTCTATACAGAGCAAAAAACTAGTTTTAGCTCTTAGTATAATTACTAACTACAAGTTTTCTTTTACCGGAATTTAATAATGGGATATCGTGTACATATTCTATTGTAATAGTAGCATCTTGTCCTAAATAACCTTTAAATTCATTAATAAGCTCTTGTTCTCTTGAAAAATTTTCTCCTTTTGGGTTTAGTTTAAAGGTGTAGTCTTTAGCTCCTTTTTGAATAAATTGATATTGCTTAAGTTCATCGTACTTCCACATATTAACTGTTACTATATGTGAAGTAACTAATTTTCCTTGGGTGTTATAAAGCATATCTACTTTTCTACCCTCAATATGACTTAAAACAGGTGCTTGCCCGTCTTCTTTGTTCATAACTGCTATGTCACCATTTTCATACCTAATCATTGGCATACAATAATTATACAAATCTGTAATAACAACTCTTCCCGGTTCTCCAAAATTAGCCGGTTTATCTTCATTCATGTCTAAAACCTCAATATGAAAGCTTGCCCAATTTATATGAAAATCTGTACCTCCCTGAATGCTTTGTTGTGCTAACATGCCATTCTCCATATTAGAATATCTGGATATAGCAGGAACGCCAAAGTAATATTCCATTCTTTTTTTGGTTCCATAATCTAGTGCTTCGGAATTTGCAATTATAGAAACAACATTGCAATCTAACGGTTCAGAATTAAGACCATCTAAATAATTACAAAGTAGCTCAAAAGTAGATGAGAAACCAACCAGCACTTTTTTATTTTTATCTGCCTGCATTTTTAAAATTAAATCTTCAAAATCACTATTTTCATAACTGTAAATGCTGTGAGGTACAATATTTTCCATCCAACGTTTTAGCGGGCTTTTTTTATTAATCTCGTTCCACACTTTCATATAAAAAAGTCTTGACCCTATTTGAAAACCAGCCATTTTACTAAAATAAATTACATCTGCAGTATTTCTAAACCTCTTATCTTTATTATGAAAAATTTTAAAAGGTGTTCCAGTAGAGCCACTAGTAACAACAGGAATGTTCTCTGAAGTCAAATATTTTTCTGATTTAAACAACTCATAATTTTCTCTAATCATGTTCTTGTTAATTAAAGGGAAGTCCTGCAGGCTGTTATAATTGGCGAAGTCTTTGTAAAAAGGAGTAGTAGAACTTGCATGCTGTAATAAATTATTCAGACTGTTTTTAATACTTGTTTGTACCACATCTGTATTGTAATTTTCTAGCTTATTAGCTATATCATTATAATGCCTTCGGATTTTACTCCCTTTAATAAAATCTAAAGTCCAAAAAGCTTTTCTGCGAATGATTTGTAACATAATATCACTTTAAATTGTATTGCCGAAGGTATTTAGTTATTTCAGAAGCTACTATTGTTCTTCCGTAGTTGTTCCAATGTTTATCGTAAATTAAAGTTGTAGGTTTGGATGCTCTTTCTAAAGCTGGTCCGATATCTATATACTTGTAATTATTACGAATCAAATACTCAATAAATTGAGGGCTTGTTATACCACTATCTAATAAAAATACATATTTATCTTTATTGAACCCATAAGTTTCTATAAGCGATTCAAAATTTGCTATGTATTGTCTTTCTAATTCTGCCTCTTTAACATTATTTTTTACTGCTTTACGTGCTGGTTTAAGCATAGATAACATATTAGATATTAGCCTCTTTGGGGCATCAAAAGCACCTATGTTTTGAGCATAAACCAACAATTTACTGTAGGTTAGCCATTTATACGGTGGTTTACTAAACTTTAATCTGTCTGGAATAATATTGTATTCTCCTCGCGTTAAATCATTAGAAAATTTTATTCCAAAAATCACTACATCTATTAACTCAAATTGCTCTTTATAAGCATGTACAAGGTGAATCTGATCGGCAAAGTCATACCCTGCATAACCATATTCATAAACCTCTATCCCTGGGAGTTTATTCTCTATTTTTTTTCCTATAGAGTTGTAGTAATGCTGATGAAATCCTTCTATAAAAGAATCGCCTACTAAGGCTACTTCTATTTTATCCTGACTGGGTGTAAACTCTCTGTAAGAATTAAATCCCGATTTATTAATTCTGTATTCAGAAAAATTTTGTCTTCTATTTCCGGTTACAGCATGCCCATTTTGATTCGGATACCATTTTTCTACCTTTTTTTCATCAACAAATCGCACAGGGCTATCTTTGCTTAAATGCAATAATCTTACCCATCCTTCTAAAGCTAACAGTAAAAGGAATGAGTAAAGAACGCATTTTAGCATTAATTTTTTCATATACTTTAAAATTGAAAGTAAATAAATGATCTATCAAAACCACTATCGTAAAACATTAGTATTAATAAAATTACAACAGAATAGGCTATAAACCTTACTATTTTAGATTTAAACGGAAACGGAGAACGTTCATCCTTTCTAATTCTAAATTCGTATAATACAAAAGTTCCCAACAAAAGAAAATAATCTATAAGTCTATATCCTAGTGGATGCGTATAGGCTTCAAAGGAAAAATCTGTAATTATAGTTTTTATAAACTCAAAAGCATCTGTAATTGATTCTGATCTAAAAAAGATTCTAGAAAAAGTAACAATAGAAAATGTTAGCAAAATCTGCCCTATTTCTACAATAGAAGGTAAATAACTGTTTTGCGCAACTACGTTATTTTTGTAAATAGTATTTCTTCCCATTAAAAATACAGGAATGTAAGCTAATGCATGAAAAGCACCCCAGAAAATGAAAGTCCAATTTGCTCCGTGCCAAAATCCACTAACTAAAAAAATTACAATTATATTTCTAACAGATTTAAGTTTACTTACTCGAGATCCACCCATGGGTATATACATGTAGTGCCTAAACCAAGTAGATAAAGAAATGTGCCATCGTTGCCAATATTCTGCTACATTTCTTGAGAAATTAGGAAATTTAAAGTTAGACATTAACTCTACTCCAAACATTTTTGCTGTCCCTATAGCAATATCTGAATAACCACTAAAATCACCATAAACCTGAAAACTAAATAATGTTACTCCCAGAATTAAGGTTGATGCCGGATAGTTAGAGTAATTGGCAAAAATATCATCAACCATAGGAGCAATACTATCGGCTATCACCAGCTTTTTAAATAAACCCCAAAGTATGAGTTTAATTCCTTGTACATGTTGCTCATAATTAAAGTTACGTTTATTGGTTATTTGAGATAGTAAATTTGAAGCTCGCTCAATGGGTCCGGCTACTAGCTGAGGGAAAAACGCAACAAAGGCTGCAAATGCAATAAATTTTTTAGTAGGCTCTATTCTCTTATAATAAATATCAAATGAATAGGACATAGTTTGGAATGTGTAAAATGAAATACCAACCGGTAAAACAATCTGTAATGTCCAAGTATAATTAGTTTGAAATCCTATTGCTTGAAGCAAATTAATCCAAGAATCAATAAAAAAGTTAAAGTATTTAAAGAACCCCAATAACCCTACATTAAACACAACACTAACCCATAACCAGTACTTTTTAAGTTTAACGTTTTGGGTGTTATGGATTTTTTGTCCTACAAAAAAATCAACAATTGTGCTACATAGAATAAGCGACAGAAAACGCCAGTCCCACCAACCATAAAAAACATAACTGGCAACCAAAAGCATAATGTTTTGGTAGCGTAAGCTCTTGTTAAAAACTAACCAATACAGTAGGTAAACAAGAGGTAAAAAAAGAAAGTATTCAATTGAGTTAAAAAGCATAAAGTTGGTGTAAGCTTAATTTTTTAAACTTATTTGAATAATAAATAGTTACCTATAACCAAAGCGTCTAAACCAGTCGAAAAAAAGCATCTGATGGCATCTTTAGGAGATTCTACTACCGGTTCTCCTTGAATGTTAAAGCTTGTGTTTAAAACCACCGGTACGCCTGTTTTATCTCCCAAAGTTTTTATTAAATTATAGTATTTCGGGTGCAACTCTTTACGTACAGTTTGTAATCTTGCGCTACCATCTACATGTGTTACGGCCGGTATTACTTGTTGCTTTTCTTTTAAAACATTACAAACTTTAAGCATAAAAGGAGCTTCTACTTGTAAATCAAAAAAGTCGTTTTTAGCTTCAACAATAGCAGATGGTGCAAAAGGCCTGTAGGCTTCTCTAAACTTAACTTCTGCATTAATTTTATCTTTCATTTGCGGAAAAGCAGGGTTGGCAAGTATGCTTCTACTTCCTAATGCTCTCGGTCCTATTTCCATTCTGTCTTGAAACCAGCCTATAATTTTACCTTCTTCTAAAAGAGTAGCTGCAATTTCGCAAATATCTTCGTGGTATTCATATGTTAGTTTAGCCCCGTCTAAAACTTTTTTTATTTCTTGATTTGTGTACGAGGTTCCTACGTACGGATTATTATGCACATACGTTCTAGGGTTATTAAAAATACCATTATACAAGTAATATGCTGCCCCTATTGCAGTACCATTATCTCCTGCAGCAGGCATCACATACACATCTTTAAAGGCACTTTCTCTAACAATTCTACCATTCATTACACTGTTTAGTGATACCCCTCCGGAAATTACTAAATACGCTGCTTGAGTTTTTTTATGAAGTATATTACAAATTTCTAAAACTCTATTTTCTAATACTTTTTGAAAAGCTGCTGCAACATTTTTATGGCGCTCTTTAAAAGGCTCTCCATGCTTTCTGCCTTCGCCAAAAATTTTATAAAACTTTGGAGACAAGCGCTTCCAACTCATATTCTGAAAATTAAAGTAGCTAAGATCAAAATGTAATTGACCATTCTTATCTACTTTAACCATTTTACTTACCTCATCATAATAAACATTAGGGTCTCCCATTGGTGCTAAACCCATTGTTTTACCTTCATCGTAACTGGTTCTAAAACCACAAAATTGTGTTACAGATTCATAAAAAGAACCTAATGAATGTGGAAAAAAACTTTCTCCTAAACACTTAACAGTATTCTCTTTACCATAACCAAGCCACGTTGTAGCCCATTCACCAGAACCATCTACTCCTAATAATGCTGCTTCTTGATATGGCGACACATAAAACGAGCCTGGAGCATGACTAAAATGATGTGGAATAAAATGTACTTTCGGGCCGTTATTTTTGTTTTCCCAATGGTATTTGTACCAATTCCAAAAGCTTTTTTGTTTGTTATACGCATGAACAAACTCGTGATTAACAAATGGCTTAAAACTCTTTAAGTTTGTAGCACAATGCCATAATTTCTTGCCTAAATTATGTGTGGGTTTAATAGATACAGCTATATGGTCTATTTGATTATAATCTAAATTGGCAATCTTTAAGCATCTATCTATTGCCAGTTGCGGGAAAACTCGTGTATGCTTATCTCTGTTTAATCGTTCTTCTTCTATTGCAGCAAGCAATTCTCCATCTTTAACAATACATGCGGTAGAGTCGTGAAAGTAGTAGTTTAAGCCCAGTATAACCATAAAAGGTAAAGCAAAAGTTTTGGTTAATAATAGTTTATAAATTTTGCATATTACTGCTTAGTAAGCAAAATTATTCTACCAAATACACTAAAAGCCGCCTAGCAATTACTGCATTTGCAAAAAATAAATGCTAAAAGTTTGGGGAGTTTATTAAAAAAGAGTGCTATTACTTTTTTACATTTTAAAAATAACCAAAAAAGTTTGTTTACGGAATGGTTTTAAATGCCTTTTCGTAGATTTTTTCGTAAAGCGGTACAATTGTATTTATATCAAACTGTTTTGCCCAGTTATACGCTTGTTTTTTAAAGGTGTTTAAACGTTCTTCGTTTTCAAGAATATAAATGGCATTTTTTGCCATTTCTTCTACATCACCTACATTACTTAAAAATCCTGTTTCATTGTGTTTGTTAACTTCAGGTATTCCTCCGGTATTACTGGATATTACCGGTGTTTTATTAATCATAGCTTCTAATGCTGCTAACCCAAAGCTCTCTGTTTCTGAAGGAAGTAAAAATAAATCTGAAAAGCACAAAATCTTATCAACCTCATCACTATTTCCTAAAAACAATACTTTGTTTTGTATGCCAAGTTTTTTACATAAGTTTTCGGCTTTTTCTTTTTCAGGTCCTTCGCCAACAAGAATTAGCTTAGAAGGTATTTGTTGTTGTATTTTAAAAAATATCTGAATTACATCCGGTATTCGTTTAACCTTCCTGAAATTACTTATGTGGGTTATTATTTTCTCGTTTTCTGATGCCATTATGCTTCTTTGGCAATCTGTAAATTTAGAAGCATATTTACTTGTATCTATAAAATTAGGAATAACATCAATCTCTTTATTTATACTGAATAATCGTAACGTATCTTCTTTAAGACTATTAGAAACAGAAGTAACTACATCTGATTGATTTATACTAAAAGTTACTGCCGGTTTATAAAACGGATGATTTCCAACTAGAGTAATATCGGTTCCGTGAAGTGTTGTAACCATTGGTACATATACTCCGGATTCTTCTAGTATTTTTTTGGCCATATACCCGGCATATGCATGAGGTATGGCATAATGTACATGCAAAAGCTCAATTTTATGAAGCTTTATCATGTCAACCAGCTTACTTGATAATGCAAGCTCGTAGGGTTGGTAATGAAATAAAGGGTATTCCGGTACGTGAACTTCATGAAAATGAATATTACTGCTAAGTAACGCCAACCTAACGGGCTGTTTATAGGTTATAAAATGAACTTCATGCCCTCTATTAGCCAAGGCAATACCAAGTTCTGTAGCTACAACGCCACTTCCGCCAAAGGTTGGATAACAAACTATTGCAATTTTCATGAATTCTAAATGTAATTAATCTAACAATGAGTCGTAAATAAGCTGCTGTATTACAGTTCTTGTACCATTTTCTATTAATTTTCTGTTTTCCATGGTTGGATACGTTCTATTTGATAAAAACACATAGATGAGCTCTTTCTCCGGATCTGCCCAAGCGTATGTGCCGGTAAAACCACTGTGCCCAAAACTCGACATGGAAACGCATCCGCATGTAGGGCCCGGATCTTCTAACTGAGGTTTATCAAATCCAACGCCTCTTCTAACATTTTCTTTACAAAAATAACACACATTAAACTTAGCAATTGTACTGGTTTTAAAGTATCGTTTACCGCCATAAAAACCATCTTGAAGGTACAGCTGCATAAGTTTTGCAATATCATTAGCATTACTAAATAATCCGGCATGACCTCCTACACCTCCTTGCATGGCTGCACCCATATCGTGTACATAACCATGTATTGTTTGATGCCTAAAGTAAGTGTCTTCTTCTGTTGGTACAATTTGCCCTCTCGGAAACTTTTCTAATGGTAAATAAGACGTGTAATTAGCTCCAATTGGTTTATAAAAAAACTCTTGAGCGAGTTCATTTAAAGGTTTTTTGTAATAATTTTCAATAAATTTTTTAAGTAAATAATAGGGTAAATCGCTGTACCTATACTGTTTTCTTGCAAGCAAATCTGTCTCGGCAATTTTAACAAGCATAGAATCTACATAATCTTCACGCATGTATAAATTATTGGTAACCTTCACTGTAAATTTACCCTTAGGTTGTTTTGCATAATACTTTGTCGATGGCTTTTTTGTTGCTTCATTTAGTGTTTCTAAATAAAAAGGAATCCATGGTTTTAATCTGCCATAATGCGATAAAACCTCAAGCAACGACAAATTTTTCTTGTTTGTTTTACGCAATTCCGGAAGTAAATCTCCTAATTTGGTTTCAAGACTTAAAACACCTGCTTCTTCTAACTTCATTACTAAGGGTAATGTTGCTAGTATTTTAGTTAAAGAAGCTACATCATATATATGTTCTTCGGTTATTTTTTGATTTGATTTGTATGTAGGTTTACCAAAAGCTTTATTGTAAATTACTTTTCCTTTTCTGGCCACCAATACCTGTGCTCCGGGCATCTCTTGGTTAGCAATAGCAGAAGTAACAACAGAATCAATTTTTTGCAAAGCAACAGAGCTTACCTGAACTCGCTCCGGAATGGTATATCCTAAACGAGATAACGATACGGTTTTTATACTGGAGTTTACAGGAAAATCTGGATGCGCTGTTACAGGCAGCTTGCCTTTTGCAGGAAGTGCTCCAAATAATATTTGTGCTGCTTTCTCTTGAGCTACAATACTGTTTTGGTAAGCCACTACAACCGCTTCGATGTTTGAAAATGATGGAACATCTAATAAAGCATATGGTTTTACAAAAGTGGTTAATACAACTTTTTTTTCTCTAGCAATTTCATTTAACCAAACCAGTTCTTTATCTGTAAATTTATATGCCTTCCAGGGGTTATCATTACTTCTGTGTAATCCAACAATCACCGTGTTATAATTTTTTAACTGGTTTATAACACTTGAAAGGTTATCGGTTTTTAAAACATTAACTGCCGTATATTTTTTTAATGTTTTAACAAAAGTTTCTCCTCTATCATCTCCAAAACCTACATAGGCAATTCGTTTTTTATCGAGATTAGTAAATGGTATTAGGTTATTGCTGTTTTTTACAACTGTTATTGCATTTTCAATAACTTCTTCGTGTAAAATTGAATCTTGAAGCGTGTTTAGTTCTCTGAATAAATTCTCGTGGCGTATGGGTTTATAATTATGTAATCCAACTTTATACTTTGCTTTAAGTATTTTTTTTACCGAGTGCGCTAATCGTTCTTCGGTTACTAATCCAGATTTGTATGCTTCTTCAATTTTAGCAATAGCTTTTGGTACATCTTCAGAAATTAACAGAACATCATTACCTGCTATAAAAGCTGCTAAATCTATCTCTCCGGGACTCGAAAAGTTAGATGCCCCTTTCATATTAAGTGCATCAGTAAAAATGAGTCCTTTAAAAGCCAGCCTCTCTTTTAAAATATTGGTTACAATGTTTTTTGATATTGATGAAGGGTAGCCATCTCTAAACTCTAAGCTGGGTACATTTAAATGTGCAACCATTACACTGGCCAGTCCTTGCTGAATGAGATTTTTATAAGGGTATAGTTCTACACTATCTATTCTAGAAGCTGTAAAATTTATAGTTGGTAATGTTTTATGAGAATCTTGGTCGGTATCGCCATGCCCCGGAAAGTGTTTTCCGCATGCTAAAACTCCGGCTCGCTGTAGCCCCTGCATTAGCGCAACTCCTTTTTGCGTAACATTGTCTTTGTCTTCACCAAACGATCTGTTTCCTATAATTGGGTTTTTAGGATTTGTATTAATATCTACAACAGGAGAGAAACTAATGTGTACACCCATTCGTTTTGCATGTAGTCCCATTCTATACCCAACATTTTCTATTAGAGTATTATTTTCTACTGCTCCAAGCGTCATTGACCACGGATAGGCAAACGTAGAATCTAAGCGCATAGCCAAGCCCCACTCTGCATCCATAGCAACTAATAGAGGTACTTTAGCCAACTCTTGATATTGGTTTGTAAGCACAGCTTGCCTGTGCGGACCCCCTCTTGAGAAAATTACGCCTCCAAGCCCGTATTCTGTAATAAGTTTTTTTATTCTGTCTGTATGTTCTTTTTCTTTTTCAGACCAAACATCAAGCATAAAAAGCTGCCCTATTTTTTCTTTTAAAGACAAAGCGCTGTAAACACTATCTACCCAAACTGCCTGATGCTCTGCATCTTTAGATAACAACGGATCTGGAGTTTGTGCATAAACATACGTGTTGCAAATAAGTACAGCTAAAAGGAATATCTTTTTATGCATAGTGGATTTTGTTTCTGGTATAAAAAGAAAAAATAATGCCAGAAAGCATTATTTTTCAAATGTATTTAATTGTATGCTATAAAAAAAAGAATCTTAACAAACCTTTATCAAAAAAATCGGCTATGCCAGCTATCTTTTGCCGGAACTTCCCAAATGGTTTCAAACTCGTGTTTGTTAGTTACTAAATTATTAAAAACAATAGTTGATGGAGAAACCGATTTGTTTTTTGCCATCTTTTTAAACTCAGTTAAAGGCTTGTATGCAATAAAGTCTCCATGCTTATATGATACATTCATTTTGTCTAATAAACTAACGTTGTACGTTTGCTCTAGTTGTTGTATAAAATGTACCGATGCATCTATAGAGCAACCGGTTGCTTCTTGCACATCTTGATCTAGTGCTATAACAATAAATCGGTTATATTTTATTTGAAATGAAGCATGAAGTCCAACCCCATGGGCAGTCCATTGGTTTATAAAATCTTTTAGTTTTTGGCTTATTTCTTCTACCTCTTCATCTGTAAAACTTCTATTGGCCTGATAAATCCAAACTCGAGAAGTGTCTTTTAACGATTCAAAATCTACGTACATAATTCTTTCATTTTATAAATCGTCTGCATTAGCAATTAGCTCTGCAACATCTAACACCGTAACATCGGCTTCTTTTTCTTTAGCCTTAACCCCGTCTGTTAGCATGGTATTACAAAACGGGCATCCGGCAGCAATTATATCGGGTTTTGTTTCTAAGGCTTGTTCTGTACGCTCTACATTAACATCTTTGTCTCCTTTTTCGGGTTCTTTAAACATTTGCGCACCTCCTGCCCCACAACAAAGTCCTTGTTTTTTACATTTACGCATCTCTACCAACTCTGCTTCTAATTTTGTGAGTAATTCTCTTGGTGCTTCGTAAACATTGTTGGCTCTCCCTAAGTAACAAGGGTCGTGAAATGTGATTCTTTTACCTTTAAATTTACCACCTTCTACGGTTAGTTTACCTTCTTCTAATAACTTTTTTAGAAATTGTGTGTGGTGTAATACTTCATATTCTCCTCCTAAAGAAGGATATTCATTTTTTATGGTATTAAAGCAATGCGGACACGTTGTAACAATAGTTTTTACTCCATAACCATTTAAAACTTCAATATTTGTAACAGCTTGCATTTGAAACAAAAACTCATTGCCGGCACGCTTTGCGGGGTCTCCGGTACAACTCTCTTCTGTTCCTAAAACAGCAAATGAAACGTTGGCTTTGTTAAGTAGTTTTACAAAGGCTTTGGTTATTTTTTTGGCTCTATCATCAAAACTTCCTGCACAACCTACCCAAAATAAAACCTCAGGTTGTTTGCCTTCGGCAAGCATTTGAGCCATGGTTGGAACTACAATTTTATCACTCATTTTTATATTTTTCTGAAAATTATAATTTCTTACTTGGTTTAATCGTGCTTACCATCATCAAAAACCTGTATGGTAACTTCTTTTTCTACTAAGTCTGTAAATTTACCATTGTAGCGTGTAGCCTTCACTAAGTGATTATCTATCCAATGGTAATTACCTCCTCTGGGTTTCCCCATTAGCAAACTGTGATATTTAAACCCGTGTTTTTTTAACCACTGTTCTGTAACTTCTCTGTGAGCTTCTGTTCTAGAGGTAAAAAAGCAAATTATATGTCCTTCATCATACCACTTATTAAGGGTTTGTAAAGCATCCGGATATAGCTTTGCAGTAGCCATTCTTTCGGGTTCTTCGTTAGGAATATCTTCGCAAATGGTACCGTCTATATCTATTAAATAGTTTTTTATGCCTTCAGGTAAAACGGGACTCACGTGTTCTCCGGCTTCTACCTTTTCGTGCAACAATTTTTCTACTTCTTCTTTATTCATAGCACATTGATATTTTAACGTTACACGTTTACTCGTCTTTCCAGTTTAATCTGTCCATTTGGTTAAAAGGCCAAGGAGCTCCGTTATTTTCTATATTGCTCATCATAACGTTAAGCTCTGAAGGGGCTGCAGATTGCTCCATTACTAAATAGCGGCGCATATCTAAAATTATTGATAGTGGGTTTATGCTAACCGGGCAAGCTTCTACGCATGCATTACAAGTTGTACAGGCCCAAAGTTCTTCTCTTGTTATGTAATTGTCTAAAAGTTGCTTACCGTCATCTTTAAACTCCCCATTCTTATCTATATTTTTACCTACTTCTTCTAATCTGTCGCGCGTATCCATCATAATCTTACGAGGCGATAGTTTTTTGCCCGTTTGGTTAGCAGGGCATTCGCTGGTGCATCTACCACATTCTGTGCAAGTGTATGCACTTAATAGTTGAACCCAATTTAAATCGGTTACATCTGATGCTCCAAATTTTTCGGGCGGAGCTTCATTTGCATCGGGCGCAGGGGCAGCAAATGGATCGGCATTAGGATCCATCATAAGCTTTACCTCGTTGGTAACAGACTCTAAATTATCAAAAGCACCTTTAGGTTTAACACTTGCGTAATAAGTGTTTGGGAATGCTAATAAAATATGTAAATGCTTAGAGTAATATAAGTAGTTTAAAAATAATAATATACCAACTATATGAAGCCACCATGCAGAGCGCTCTATTAGTATTAAAGTGCTTTCTGATAAATTGTCTAATAATGGTAAAATATACTGACTTACCGGAAATGCCCCAGCTTGTGTATAGTGCTCTACTCCTAACTGTTGCAGTTTAAAATCGGCTGCATTCATAGTTAAGAAAAACACCATTAAAACAAACTCAAAATAAAGAATGTAGTTAGCATCTTTCTCAGGCCAACCTTTCATTTCTGGTTTTATAAAGCGCTGTAAACGAATAATATTTCTTCTAATCCAAAAAACTAAAACCGCTACAATAACCAATAAGGCTAAAATCTCAAAAGAAGCTATTAAAAAATCATAAAACCCACCTAAAAAAGATAATACTCTATGCGTGCCAAATAAGCCGTCTATAATAATTTCTAATACCTCTATATTAATAATAACAAACCCTACATATACAATTATGTGCAGTATTCCGGCTATTGGTCTAACCACCATTTTAGATTGCCCAAGGGCAATTCTAACCATATTTTTAAACCGTTCTGATTTATTATCAGAAACATCTACAGATTTACCAAGTTTAATATTTCTGATTAGCTTTTTTACATTTCTAGTAAAAAAAGTAATCCCGGCAACCAATACAACTGCAAAAAGTATGTTTGGAATGTAATTCATAATGGTTAGTTATCTTGTTATTGTTTATTCTCTTCTGGCGCTTGATATGGTTTAGGTTTTTTACCAAATAGCGAAAAATGAACATAGCGCTTAGGATTTAAACGCATATCTTCTAAAAGCAACTCAAGTTGTTTTGAGGCTTCAGAGAGATTATTGTACATTTTATCGTCTTTAAGTAACTTACCCATTGTACCCTCTCCTTTTTCTACTTGTGCTAATACTGCATTTAAGTTAGCAACTGTTTCTTGTAGCTTCAAAACAGTTTTATCTAACTCTGCTTCTGATAGTTTTTTAGACATATCTGCAAAATTAGCCGTGAGGGTATTAATATTAGTTAAAGAACTGTCTATGTTTTGTTGGTTTTCTACCAGTAATTTATTTAGAGTACTCGAGGCTTGTTTAAAATTAACAACTACATCATTAAATCCTGTAATAGCCTCTTGTAAACTGGTACGTGTTTTTTTATCCAATACTTTGTTTACTCCTAACAAAACAGAATCTGCGCTGGTTATAGCCCCCTGAATTTTTTCTTGTAATGGTGTTAATTGTTGTGTAACCAGCTCTGTTAAACCCGGTTTTATAGAAGATGGAAGTGTGTCTCCGGATTGTGCCAAAGCACTTTCATCAAAAACAGGAATAATTTGTATGCTTTTTCCTCCAATAATACCGGTATCGTACAGTTCTGCAATACTGTTTTTAGAAAACTCAAAATCATTATCTACTGTAAAGGTTACAACTAAATGTCCTTTATTGTCTTTAAATTTTATTTGTTGAATGGTTCCGACCTTAAAACCGTTGATAGTTACAGGTGTTCCGGACGATAAGCCTCCCACATGTTTATAAACAGCATAAAAAGTACGGCTTTTATTAAATATTGATGCAGATTTTAAATAGCTAAACCCTAAAATAAACAGTAGTATTCCGCCTAATACAATAACGGCAGTTTTAAGTTCTCTAGATAGTTTCAAAAATGTACGCTTTTTGGTTTACAACAAAATTAGAAATATTTTTTAAAGATAAAGGCTAATTTGATGTTGTTTGCATTTGTGTAGTAACCGGAACTCTTTTTCCGTTTTTATAAGCCACTATAAAACAAGAGGTAAAACCTTTGGCTTTAGCTTGTTCTTTAAGCTTTAAAGCTTCTTTATAATTGGTTGTATTACCATACATATATCTGTAAAACCTATTGTATGTTTCTGAAGATAAATTGGTTAATCCTTTAAAATTTTCCGGTTTTAATGGTATTTTTTTTGTGCTGGCAGCCAACTGAACCCTAAATGTTACTTGTTCTGTGTTTTTTATAGTATCATGGTGCTCAGCTTCACTTCCATTACCCAGATTGGTGTTGGTTTCTGTTTGTGTCTCTGTTTGATTGTTGTTTTCTTGGTCTTGAGGCAAATTATTTACCGTTTCAAAACTGGTATCTAAACCTACATTGGTTTCTATATTCTTTTTGTATTGTAAAATAGCATCAGTGATAGCTTTGGCAACTTGTTGCTGACCTTTATTTGAATTTAAATATTCTCCTTCGGGTCTGTACGATAAAAATCCGGCTTCTACCAATACACTTGGCATGTAAGTTTGGTGTAAAACAATAAATCCGGCTTGTTTAACTCCTCTATTTACGCGTTTAAGTTTTTTATCAAAATTATCCTGTATAGCCTTGGCTAACATAATACTTTGGTCTAAAAACTCTTCTTGCATAATGGTTAACCCTATAACAGATTCGGGAGAATTAATATCGTAGCCTGCATAAGTACTTTCGTAGTTTTCCTCTAAATATATTACCTGGTTTTCTTTCTTGGCTACTTCAAAGTTTTGCTTGTTGGCATGTAATCCCAAGACAAAGGTTTCTGTTCCGTGTGCTTTAGAGCCGTGGGCATTGCAGTGTACAGAAACAAACAAATCGGCTTTAGCTTTATTAGCAATCTCTCCCCTTTTTTTTAATGGCACAAAAACATCTTTAGTTCGAGTATAAATAACTTCAATATCTTTATTATTTTTAAGCAACTCACCTACTTTAAGTACTATTTTTAAAGCAATGTCTTTTTCCTTAAAACCATTACCTAAGTTACCCGGATCATGCCCGCCATGGCCTGCATCTAAAACCACAATAAACTTATCGTTAGGTTTGGCGTTGTTTTTGTGTGCAGTAAACGAAACCAACAGTAGCGCTAACGTTGTTACAGCTGTAAAAAATATTGTTCTGTGTTTCATAAGTTTCTCTCAAGTATGTTAAGGCCTAAACCGAAGTTAAATTTATTGAAATCTCTTATCGTAGGACAAAAAAATATACGTAAGTTTGACACCCAAAAACTAGGCCATTCTTATACAAAAATAGGATTAAAAGCTTTGCAAACAAATAAACTACACTCTCTTTTAACACTATTTATACTACTTTGGAAGTTTTCTTTATATGGTCAGGAGCTTCCGGCAAAAAAGCCTATGCCCATAAAAGCCGTAGCAGATTCTATACAAACAAATCCTAAAAATCAACCTCAAGACTCGTTAGTTCTTTCAACAAAAAAAGCAGACACTACTCAATTAGACACTATAAAACCAAAATCTTCTGCTCTACTGGGTAAAATAACTTATAAAGCCAAAGATTCGGTTACTATAGACCAAATAAAGAAAGAAATTCATCTATACAATCAAGCAGAAGTATATTACCAAGATACCGAGTTAAAAGCCGGAATTATTGTTTTAAATTACGATAAACGTGAGGTTTATGCCGGAAGAATAAAAGATTCTACGGGCGCTTACACGCAATTGCCAGATTTTAAACAAGCTGCCAATCAGGTAAATCCGGATTCTATTAGATTTAATTACGATACTAAAAAAGCTTTAATTTGGAACTCTAGATCTGAACAGCAAACGGGTGGTGGTGTTCATGTTTTTGCTGAAATAACAAAAAAAGAAAACGATTCTGTTTACTTTTTTAAAGAAGGGCGTTTAACAACCTCTAAAACACCCGAAGACCCAGAGTATTATATTAGAATAAGGAAAGCAAAGTTTGTTCCTAAAAAGAAAATAATTGCCGGTTTAAGTAATATGTACATTGCCGATGTGCCTACTCCTATTGGTGTGCCATTTGCGTATTTTCCATTAACAGAAAGCAGAACTTCCGGGTTTATTTTTCCAACATTTGGTGAGGTAAATAACAGAGGGTATTTTATACAAAACGGAGGCTATTACTTTGCTATAAGTGATTATTTTGATTTAGCTGTTTTAGGAGATATTTACACCAACGGAAGCTATGGGTTTAGAGCCGAGAGTAATTATGCATTACGCTACAGATTTAGAGGTAGTTTTAGGTTTAGGTATGAGAATTTAATTAACAGCCAGAAAGGTTTTCCGGATTACAGCCGAAGCACAATTTACAATATACAATGGAGTCATACTCAAGATGCTAAGGCCAGCCCAAACTCAAGGTTTTCTGCCTCGGTAAACTTGGGTAGCAGTAGGTACTATCAGCAATCTGTAAACCAACTTAACACCCCTAATTTTTTAAATAACACGTTAGCCTCGTCTATTTCGTATTCTAAAACTTTTCCGGCCTACCCTTCTGTAAACATTAACCTTACGGCAACGCACTCTCAAAATACCAGAACAGAATCTATAAATATGACCTTGCCAACCCTTCAAGCAAGTGTAGAAAGAATTTTCCCATTTGCAAAGCGTGATGGTATAAAAAAAGGAATGCTGCAAAATATAAACTTTCAGTACAATTTAAGAGCAGAAAACAGAATAGAAACAACCGACTCTCTTTTCTTTAAAAAAGAAATGTTTGACGATGCTAAAGTAGGCATGCAGCACAACATCCCTATTAGTACCAACTTTAAACTGTTTAAATATTTTAGCGTTAGTGTTGGAGGTAATTACCAAGACGTATGGACATTTAAAACTATAAGAAGAGAAGACTACAACCCTACTTTAGGAGTTGTCCCTGTTGACACTTTAAGTGGTTTTGATAGGTTTGGAAAATACAACTTAAGTGCAAGTATTGGTACTACACTATACGGAACTTTTAATTTTGGTGAAGATAAAAAAATACAAGCTATACGGCACGTAATGCGCCCTACTATTAGTTGGGGCTATACTCCCGGATTAGACCAATATTATGATGAATACGTAGCCTCTGAAGATCCTACAGACATTAGACAATATACCCGTTTTGAAGGTGGTTTATTTGGTACTCCCGGATTAAATAATGCTAACGCTGTTAGTTTTAGCTTGAGCAATGTAATTGAAGCTAAAGTTAGAGACAAAGACTCTACTGCTACAGAGCCTAAAAAAATTAAACTGCTTAATAACTTAAACTTATCTACTTCCTACAATTTTGAAGCAGATTCGCTTGCGTTAAGCCCTGTGAGAGTTACCGGTGGAACTCAGCTTTTAGACAATAAAATGAATATTAACTTTGGTGCAACGTTAGACCCCTATGCATTAGGGGTAAATAACCAAAGAATAGATGTTTTTAATATTGATAATGGCGGTAGCCTATTTAGGTTAACTAACGCAAACCTTACTGTAAGCTACTCTCTTACCAGTAAGAGTTTTGCTAAAAAAGATGATCAAAACAGACAAATAGATAATACCCTTAGCGGTGGGCGTGAAGATGATTTATTTGGGAAAGCTCAAGATTTTAGTAACCAAACCGCTATGGGCGATGACGATAGAGAAACAGCAGAATACCCATACTACAGAACAAAACTGCCTTGGGATTTACGTTTTGCTTACTCCTTAACATATAGTAACGCTCAACGACAAAACGAAATTTCTACTAACTCTCTAATGTTTAGTGGTAATATAGAGCTGGCTCCAAAATGGCGTGTTGGAATATCATCCGGATACGATTTTAAAAGCAAAGGTTTTACATATACACAATTTAGATTTGAGCGTGATTTAGATAGTTGGCGAATGAATTTTAACTGGGTGCCGTTTAGCGCAAGAAGCTCTTGGTTCTTTTTTATAGGAATAAAGAGTGCTATACTTAGCGATATTAAATGGGAAAAAAGAAGCGAACCCGATAGACGTTTATAACTTAAATTCTACAGTATGAAAAAAATTATAAAAACAGATAAAGCTCCTGCTCCTATTGGTCCGTATAACCAAGCTGTTTGGGCAAACAACACCCTATATATTTCTGGGCAAATTGCCATAAACCCTAAAACAGGGCAATTAAACAACCAAACTATAGCACAAGAAACCCAACAGGTAATGGAAAACCTAAAAGCTATTTTAAATGCTGCCGAACTTACCTTCGAGAATGTAGTTAAAACAAGCATATTTTTAAGCGATATGCATAATTTTAACGAGGTAAATGCTGTATATGCATCTTATTTTAACGAAACAACAGCTCCGGCAAGAGAAACGGTAGAAGTTGCTAATTTACCCAAGTTTGTGAATGTAGAAATTAGTATGATAGCTGTAAAATAACTACAACTCTGCTTTGAGCTTTTTTATGTGATAATCTACCAGTTTCTCTATTGGTCTTCTAACTATATTGCCTACAGTAAAATTAAACTCTCTGGCAACTTGATTAATTTCATCTGATGAGAAAAAGGCTATAGAACCAGCAAAATGAACTGGAGCAGTTACCAGTTCATCTTTAAATTGCATAATCATGTTTTTAGTAAAAAGCCTAATCCCACTAAGAATTAAGTTTTTTACATAATCTGAATCTTTATTTAAAAACATGAATTCTGCAAAAGAAGCTAAATACGCGTTAGGGTTGGGCTGTTTATATAGATTATACTTTATAAAATCTGAATCTACATTATAACGGTCTGCAAAAGAAACACGCAAGGCCTCCGGCATATGTTTAAAAAAGTAATCTCGTAAAAGTTGTCTGCCAAAATAATTCCCTGAAGCATCATCCATCACAGAATATCCTAAAGAGTGTACTCTTTGGTGTATTGTGTTGCCATCATAATAACTACAATTAGAGCCTGTTCCTAAAATACATACTACAGCAGCTTCATTTTCAGTACTTATTGTAGAAAATACTGCAGCATATGTATCTTCTTTAACTTCTACTTTGGCATTTTCAAAAAAAGATTCTAATAGTTCTTTAAGCATTAATCTGGGGCGCTCAGTGCCGCATCCTGCACCATAAAAAAACACATGAGTTACTTGCGTTCTGTTATCATTTAGGATATCGTTTTTTTTAATGGTTTTTAACAGCTTTTTTTTAGATAAAATAGCTGGATTCATTCCTTTTGTTCTAATTTTTTCAAAAAGCTGTTGCCCTTCTTTATTTACAGCAATCCAATCGCACTTTGTAGATCCGCTATCAACTATTAAAATCATGTTTTATACGTTAAAAAATAAAGCTTCAACCGATGGGTTGAAGCTTTTAAAAGTAGTTAATTTTTAGAGTGTTCCAAAATAAGTTGCTAAATCAACTAATTTATTAGAGTAGCCCGCCTCATTATCATACCAAGCAACCAATTTAAAAAACTTACTATTTAGCTCTATACAAGCTTCTGCATCAAAAACACACGTTCTTGTTTCTCCAACAAAATCTTGAGAAACAACAGCTTCGTCTGTGAAACCAAGAATACCTTTCATGGTGGTTTCTGAAGCTTCTTTAATTACCTTTTTTATTTCTTCTAAAGAGGTTTCTTTTTCTAATCTTACTGTTAAATCTACCACAGATACATCGGCTACCGGAACTCTAAATGCCATCCCGGTTAGTTTGCCGTTTAAGGCCGGAATTACTTTTGCTACAGCTTTTGCTGCTCCGGTAGATGCCGGTATAATGTTTAGTAAAGCACTGCGTCCACCTCTGTAATCTTTTCTAGATGGGCCATCTACAGTTAGTTGTGATGCTGTAGCTGCATGAACGGTAGTCATTAACCCTTCTTCTATGCCAAAATTATCATGCAATACTTTAGCTAATGGCGCTAAACAGTTAGTTGTACACGAAGCGTTAGATATTATTGTTTCTGATGGCTTAACCTCTAAATGATTCACTCCCATTACATACATTGGAGCATCTTTAGAGGGCGCAGAAATAACAACTTTTTTAGCCCCTGCATCTATGTGCTGTTGTGCAGTTTCTAGTGTTGTAAAAATACCGGTACATTCTGCAACTACATCTACATTTACTTGATCCCATTGTAAGTTTTTAGGATCGCGCTCTGCAGTTACTCTAATGGGTTTACCATTTACAACAAGGTTGTTATCTTTTACCTCTATTGTACCGTTAAATTTACCGTGTACAGAATCATACTCTAATAAGTATGCTAAATGTTCTATATCTAATAAATCGTTAATTGCAACAACCTCTACATTATCACGTTGTGCAATAGCTCTAAACACTAAACGTCCAATTCTTCCGAATCCGTTAATTCCAATTTTTACTGTCGACATATTTTTTTATCTGTTTTAAAAATTTTTAAAGTTGATTAAGTAGTCATTATATCTGATACGCGAATAAGTTCTTTATCTATTTCTGATTTGCCTTTAACGGCTTGGTCTAATGGTGTTAGCACAATCTGATCGTTAACTACACCAACCATATAATTAGTTTTGCCGGCCAATAAAGATTCTACTGCTTTAACACCCATTCGGCTTGCCAAAACCCTATCGTAACAAGAGGGGGAACCTCCTCTTTGTATATGGCCTAATACTGTAACTCTTACCTCGTAATCGGGTAAATTTTTCTCTACATATTCAGCTAATTCAAATACATTCTTACCGGTTTTGTCGCCTTCGGCTACAACAACAATGCTTGATGTTTTTCCTGATTTTCTGCTTCGTTTTAATGATTCTAACAGACGCTCTACGCCCATATCTTCTTCAGGAATTAAAATCTCTTCGGCTCCTGCTCCAACACCGGCATTTAATGCTATATGCCCAACGTCTCTTCCCATCACTTCAACAAAAAACAATCTGTTATGAGAGCTGGCTGTATCTCTAATTTTATCAATAGCTTCTACAACAGTATTTAACGCTGTATCATACCCTAAGGTGTGTTTTGTTCCGTAAATATCGTTATCTATTGTACCGGGGATTCCTATAACCGGAAATTTAAATTCTTTATTAAAAACCATCCCTCCGGTAAATGTACCATCTCCACCTATTAACACAAGCGCATCTATCTCAAAATCAAGCAAATTATTGTAGGCTTTTTTTCTTCCTTCTTTGGTTCTAAACTCTTGTGAGCGAGCTGATTTTAAAATGGTTCCGCCTTTATTTATAATGTTATTAACGCTTCTGGCATTCATTAACTTAAAATCGGCCTCGATCATTCCTTGGTATCCTCTATAAATACCTACACAATCTATATTATGGTAGGCACATGTTCTAACTACCGATCTGATGGCTGCATTCATCCCCGGAGCATCTCCTCCGGAAGTTAAAACGCCAATTCGTTTTATACTTTTAGACATCTATTTTAAAATTTAAAAAAGTAAAGCTATCAAACTTATTTTAAAAATGTAATACCTGTGAAGCTAAATTGGATAAGGTTTTATTTTTCAAACGTTTTCGTTAATAAATTTTAACGATTTTTTAAAATCAAAACATGTTATTAGTGTAAAAACCCGACCCTAGTTGTCTTTTTGATTGCCTTTTTTGCTTTTAATTTTAATTAAATTATTGCCAATGGTTTTTACAACGTCCGGTTCTTGTGATTTAGTAAGGGAGTCTTGTTTTTCTTGAAATTTAATCTTCTCTTCTCGTTTCTTTTTAGAGATAAATATTTTATCTAACAGCTCTTGGAAAGTATTAAAATCTACCTGATATGATAAACCTACTCCTTGTGTGTAGCCTTGCCTGTCTGCCAAAAACTGTTGTATCTCGTTTTCTTTATTAAATATTCTAGCATTGAGTGTTCCATCATCATTTAGTCTGATAAGCATTTCTACATCGCCTGCTACAACAGTTTCTGTTACACCAACCGGAACACCAACCTGACCATTTATTACAATTTTATCATTTAGTTGCGTAGAGAAAGTAACCCCAACTCTATCTTGTGTTTGTATATCTGAACGAATATCTCTGTACCCGAGCTCATAATTAAATCCTACATTAAATTTGCTATTATTGGTAGATAGCATTTGGTTTACCATACTACTTGCTGTTTCTACCACATTACCGGCTACAATTTGCTGATTTACAATAGATTGATTAGCAAATGTACCCTGATACAATAACGAAAATGCTTGTCGCTCTCTTTGGTCTGGGTCTTCTAATTGATATTGCATTTCTGAAACCAAAATACTACTTGTGCCCGGAAACTCTATAGAAAAATCTAACTCTGGCTGCATAAGTTCTTCTTGTAAACTTATAACAACATCTACAGGGATACGTCTGGTATAATTTTGATTTTCTAATAATATAGCCGGATTTGCAGTAAGCGAATACACTGCTTGCATATTTACACGAGCTCCAAGCGGATCTCCTTCCCAGTTTATAGTACCACCAGGGCGAACTTTAAACTTCTTATCTATTACACCACCATATTTAAAATTATACTCTCCGGTAAACGTAATAAAGTCACCATACATATTAAATTTACCTTTGGTGTTAATCTCTATTAGCAAGTTACCGGCTCCGGTACCTTTTAGAGAGCTTCCGCTTTGTTGATCTATTACAATTTCTACCTCGGCATTGGGTTGTACATCTAAATCAAAATACAGTTCTAACCCCGGGTAATCTTGTAAAACTCTTTCTTGTTGAACTTCGGGCTGCTCATTTTTATTTATAAAGTTTATAAACGAGTAGTCTCCAATTGCAGTAACATCACTAACCGGAATTTTTAAAGATGTCCCTTCTGATGTTGATGCATTTACGGTAATTGTTAGTGCATCGGTAGCGCCAAAAATTTCGGCTGTACCGTTCATAAAACCAGTACCATAATACAATTTATCTTCAGATGCCGTGGTGTTTAATACTAAAAACCTGTTGTTATTTGTGTCTATACTTAAGTTTAAAAACCAATCAGAAAAATCGGTATGAGAAATTGTGCCATTTACGGTGGCATTAGTTTTATGTGCTACATCTGAAAGTACAATATTGTTAAACTCGAATGTTTGATCATATAAATTTACATTAGCCGGAGAGAGAAAATTGTAATCTGTATTTAAATACGGTATTTTTAACCCGGCTTCAAATAAGTTTAAACTTCCTTTCATTTTAGGGCTTCCTAACGGACCACTAACATTAACATTACCGGAAGCAAATCCTCTAATATTTGAAATTGCATCTTCTCCTAATAAAGAAAATGGAGCAATATTAAACTCATTAAAAGATAATAATAAGTTACTGTTGCTTTCTTCTGCCTGATACTCTATTGTGCCTATTGCACTTAAATTAATCTTGTTGTTGTTTTCTAACTGTGCATTAACTACATAACTAGACAGGGTTTGATTACCTACTATACCCATATTAAAGTTACCCATTACAGCTTGGTTAACCTCTAAGTTTTGTATGCTAAGGTTTCCGGCAGGTAAATAGTTTTCTTCTTGTTGTAAAAGGCTAAATTTACCGTTTATCAATCCTTCTAAAGCCAATCCTTCTATTGTCGGTGTAATTTTATTGAGTGATACACTATTAAATAGAAGCTCTATATTTTTATATTCTTTACCAACAAGCTCACCTTTTAAATCTATTTGTTCGTTATTATGACTTAAAACTAAACGCTCTATTTTAATAGAATCTAGCGTTTTATTAAATACAACCTTATTTTTACTATCGTTGTTTTTGTTTAAATACCATTTAAAACCTTTAAAGGTTACGTCAGATTTTTTTAATCCTACTACCGATCTGTTATTTTCATTAAAAGTGTGGTAAAAGTTAAGATTATAAACATCTTCTAAATTATTGCCTCCTTTAAATTCTGTTCTAAAAAACAGTGTATCTTTTAATGAGGTATTGATTAAATTAAAATCAGAAACCTTGTAATAATCTGTATCTATAGTATTTACGGCAACGTAGGTGTTAAAAATTGGGTTTTTATTGTCTATTTTAACATCTACAACTTCAAACTTATTACCTTCCCATTGTATGTTTGGCGATTTAAAGTTTAATTTAAAATCGCCGGAATCTGCATTCATGCTTCCTCTTATTGCAGTATTTTTTCCTAATTCTAATTCAGGATAAAAAACTTCTATAATCTTGTTGTAAATTTTTAGATTAAAATCTAAATACTGCCCTTTAGATAGTTTATGCGGACTGTAGTTGGTATAAATACTTCCTACTGAGTTCTGAACCAGTTTACCAATTTCTTTATAGCTAAATTTTCCTTTTATGGTTCCGGTTACTATATCTGGTGAGTTTATAACAATTTCTCTGCTTCCGTCTTCTTTAAAAGTAGAAACAACGTTAAAATCATTAAAATAATAGCTGTCGTTTGGGTTGGTATAATTAGTTTGTTTAAAAGTTATTGTACCGGCTGTATTGTCTATAGAGTTACCCACTATATCCATTTGTACATTACCTTTAAAAACAGCAACGCTATCTTTTTTAATAATGTTCATTGCTTTAAGATTAGCGTAATCTACCTGAGCAATGAAATTAAATTTGTTGTTTTCTTGAGATAAATCGGCCAGCCCTTTAAAATTCATTTTAAAATTTGAATCGTCTACCACTAAATTTCCATCAAAAAGCTGATCTTTTAATACTCCCGAAACCTCAATGTTATTATAATCATACCCTCTCCAAACAAGGCTATAAACTTTTCCAACAACCTCTGTATTTAGTGTTTTTTGGGTAAATCCTTTTCCATCTACTTCAAAATCAAAACTCGCATAAGTTAAGTTTTCATCGTTTATAAAAGCCCCAATATTAAAGTCTTGCATAGAAACGTACCCTACATATGTGGCGTTATCTATGTTGTCTATATTAGTAAGCGACAAATCAGAAAAACAGGTTCCTAAGTCTGTAAACAGATTTAATTTGGCATTTATATTGTGTGTAGTAACTAAGGTTGTACCGGATATGCTAAATTGACCAAATTTCTCGAACGATGTAGGTAGTGTATTTCCTAAAATATTAGGTAAAAGCTCTTTTAATTGATAGTAGTTAGAAGACAAGTACTTAATGTCTGCCTGCATAGAGAAGTTGTCTGCATCTTTAAAAATATTTTTAAAGATAAAGTCTCCTTTAATTTGAGTGTTTTCTGAGGTTAAATCTAAATTAGTTGCTGTAAAATTGTTTAAAACACCATCTATTTTAGCAGAAAACGCTACTTTTTTGGTAGCTCCAAATTCGTTATAAAATTTATTGATTTCGTTAAACGATAATACAGACTCTTTAAAATTTCCGGTGAGGTGTACTTTGTTTACAAAATCTTTAAAATCTTCTCTGTTATACGAAAAAATTAAATCTCCTTTTAGGTTAGATTCCGGAGTAACAATAAACAAATTATTAAAAATCATATTCTTTTTTGAATACGCAAATTGGGCTGATAAATTGTTTACCGGTAATCCGTTTTGATGTAAAAAAGACAAACGTTCTATTTGTGTTGTTACATCCGGGCCTAAAATCTTAAAATCTGTTACTTCTGTATTAAGTTTTGTAAAGTTTAAAATCTGAGGTTCATTTAAATTCTCGTCATAAAGTTTAAAAATACCATCGTCTATAAGTACCGAGGTAGCTGTTAATAAAAAAGGATCGCCGGAAGCAGGTTTTCCATCGTCTAACTTAGCTATAAAAACGTCTAAATTTGTATCAGTTTCTCCTTGGTATGTTTTAATATTAAGTTTTAGTTTTTTAATTTTTATTTTTCCAAAATTTAACTTGCCATCTACTGCATTTTTTACACTAACCAAAGAGGTAGTTAACTTATCAATATAAATAAGGGTATCTTTCTTGTAGTCTTCTATATACACCCCTTTTAAGTGCATATTTCCTGTAAATAAAGATGCACTTAAACGGTCTATTGTTATATTAGTATTAAAGGTAGTATTTAACTTGTTGGTTGCCCATTTTGCGAGAGAAGTTTGTACTCCGGGCAACGATAAAATAAGCGTAATAAGGAGCATTAACCCTATTACAGAGAGCAGTACTCTTAGCAGTATTTTTCTAAATTTTTTGATATGCTCTAATGTTTTACCTTTGCACAACAATTTTTATTCCAATCGGGCACTTATGCAAAAAACAAACGTATATATATTGGCAATTGAGTCGTCTTGCGACGATACTTCTGCTGCTGTTTTGTTAGATGGTAAAATGCTTTCTAACGTAACTGCAAGCCAAAAAATACACGAAGAATACGGTGGTGTGGTTCCTGAATTAGCATCAAGAGCACACCAACAAAACATTGTGCCCGTAGTTCACCAAGCGTTGGCTAAAGCAAATATCGACAAAAAACAGTTATCTGCCATAGCATTTACTCGTGGCCCTGGTTTATTAGGTTCTTTACTTGTGGGAACATCGTTTGCCAAATCGTTAGCTCTGAGTTTGCAAATTCCTCTTATTGAAGTAAATCATATGCAAGCTCATATTTTAGCCCATTTTATAGATGAGCCAGGTTTTAAAAAACCTTCATTCCCATTTTTAGCGATGACCATAAGTGGTGGGCACACACAAATTGTCAAAGTAAACAACTACTTTGATATGTACGTAATTGGCGAAACTTTAGATGACGCCGTAGGAGAAGCTTTTGATAAAACTGCAAAATTATTAGGTTTACCCTATCCCGGAGGACCACTTATAGATAAATATGCGCAACAAGGAAACCCAAAAGCTTTTAATTTCCCAAAACCAAAAGTAGCTGATTTAAATTTTAGTTTTAGCGGATTAAAAACTGCTATTCTTTACTTTTTACAGAAAGAGCAACAAAAAAATCCTGACTTCATTAAAGATAATATTGCAGACCTATGTGCTTCTGTACAACACACCATTATAGAAATTTTAATGGATAAGCTCAAACAAGCTGTAAACCAAACCGGTATTAAACAAGTTGCTATTGGAGGTGGCGTATCGGCTAATTCCGGCATAAGAAAAGTTTTAAAAGAAGCCGAAACAAAATTTGGATGGCAAACCTACATTCCAAAGTTTGAATATTGTACAGATAATGCAGGGATGATTGCAATTGTGGGTTATTTAAAATATTTAGAGGGTAATTTTACCGATCAGAAAGTCACTGCTACTGCTCGGTATAAAATTTAACACTCCCGTTTTTAAAGTCATACTATTGGCATGAACTTTGCATTTTATTAACAGCATTACAATACTATTACTTGTATCTTTACATAAATAATTTAAAAAAAATGTTGGTTTTAGGTGTTAAAAAAAGCAAAGACCTGCTTTGTTTATTTGTTTTTGTTTTAGGAAACATTTTTTATTCCTATGCACAAGAACTGCCCAAAGCCAATACCTTAAAGAAAGACACTAAAATTCCGGCAGAAACTACTTTACCTTCCGGTTTTCCAAACACAAATACCGATAGAAAAAAACTAATAGATATATCCTTAGAGACTCCTAATGTTATACAATTTGTCCCCGATATTAAATATGGAGACAGAGGCAAAGAATTAGAAAAAAAGCTTAAAAGTAGAACGCACGAAAGCCAAGTGAATTTTGATTTTAGAGGAAATCAATTTTTAGGAGATATTAAAAGCAACGGTAAGTTTGTAAACATTTTGTGTAGAGATCACGAGTATGTAGACGGAGATATGATTCGGGTGTTGGTTAACGACAAGGTTGTTAAACCTCAAATAATGCTTCAAGGTAAGTTTTACAGTTTTAATGTGCCTTTAGAGCCCGGGTTTAATAAAATTGATTTCGAAGCGCTAAACCAAGGCACATCCGGCCCAAACACTGCAGAATTTCATGTTTTTGATGACCAAGGGAATTTAATTTCGTCTAAACGATGGTTACTTGCAACCGGCTATAAAGCAACCGTTGTGGTAGTTAAAGAAGCTACTTCTTCTAATTAGTCTTGTAAATAGAAATATTTAAGTAATTTTATTTTTGCAATAAGCTAAAAAACTAAAAACTCAAGGGTTAACTATGCAGCTCTTTTACCATCCTGAAATCAACTCAAATACTAAAACTTTTTTTCTAAGCAAAGAAGAAAGTAATCACTTGGTAAAAGTATTACGCAAAAATGTTGGCGATACTGTTTATGTAACAAATGGCGATGGTTGGTTGTTTACTACTGAAATTGTAGACAACAACCAAAAAAAGTGTATGTTGCAACTGCTAAAATCAGAGAAAAAGTATGAACGTAATTACTATCTTCATTTAGCGGTAGCACCTACAAAAATGAACGATCGGTTTGAGTGGTTTTTAGAGAAAGCTACCGAAATTGGTGTCGATGAAATTACTCCTATACTCTGTGATCATTCTGAACGAAAAGTGATTAAGCACGAACGGTTAGAAAAAGTTTTACTGTCTGCAATGAAACAATCATTACAGTGCAAACTACCAAAATTAAACCCATTAACTCCTTTTGCAGAGTTTGTTTCTGCACCACACAAAGGGCAATTATTTATAGCGCATTGCGAAGAATCTTATAAAACACCTTTAAAAAGAAAAGCTTTAGCAGATCATAAAATCACTATTTTAATTGGTCCTGAAGGTGATTTTTCTGAGCAAGAGATTGCTTTGGCTCAACAAAAAGGATTCCTTCCGGTTACCTTAGGCAACTCAAGATTAAGAACAGAAACAGCAGCCATAGTAGCATGCCACACCGTAGCTTTAATTAACCAATAACAATGAAAACAATTTTAAAAATTATACTTTTAGTTAGTGTTAGCACTATACATGCTCAAAAAATTGCTGTTTTAAAATATGGAGGTGGCGGAGATTGGTATGCAAATCCTACTGCATTGCCGAATTTAATTGCTTTTTGTAATAACAATATTAGCACTACCATAGAACCCAAACCCGAAACTGTTGCTGTAGGTGATGCTGCTATTTTTCAGTATCCATTTATTCACATGACCGGACACGGAAATGTATTTTTTTCTGATGAAGAAGCTAAAAATCTAAGGAATTATTTACTTTCCGGAGGTTTTTTACATATTGACGACAATTACGGTATGAGACCTTACTTAGAGGAAGCCCTAAAAAAAGTTTTTCCGAATAAAACATTAGAAGAGTTACCTGCAAGCCACCCAATATTTAATCAAAAGTTTACTTTTAATAATGGGCTGCCAAAAATACATGAGCACGACGGTAAACGTCCTCAAGCCTTCGGGATAACCCATAACGGCAGGTTATTGCTACTTTTTACTTACGAAAGTGATTTAGGAGATGGCTGGGAAAATCCGGAAATTCATAATGATCCCGAAGAGGTTAGGTTAAAAGCGTTGCAAATGGGAGCAAACATAATTCAATATGTATTTTTAAATTAGGAGCATGAATTCTAAAACAATAGCAAACGGAATATTACGAGCTTTTGCCATAATTGCCGGAATAGCACTTTTACTCTACTTTTTATATCAAATAAGAGCCGTATTAACCTACATTGCTATTGCAGTTGTTGTCTCTTTAATTGGCAGACCAATTGTGTTGTTTTTAAGAAGAAAGTTAAAATTTAAAAATACACCGGCAGTAATTACAACCATGGTAGTGATGGTAGCTATTTTAGCCGGAATTATTGCACTTTTTATACCGCTACTGATACAACAAGGAAAAAACCTCTCGTTGCTTAATGTTCAAGAAATGCAAGCCAATTTAGAGCATTTATACCAACAAATAGTAGCCTATTTTGAAAGCAAACAAATAAATTTAAACGAGACTTTACAAAATACCAATATATTCTCTTGGCTTAACCTTAATACAATTCCAAATTTTTTAAACTCACTGGTAGGTGCTCTTGGCAATTTTAGTGTAGGATTATTTTCTGTGATTTTTATTTCATTTTTCTTTTTAAAAGACAGTAAACTTTTTGAAGAAAGTATCTTAGTGTTTGTTCCGGATAATAAAGAAAAAAAGCTACAACAATCGTTTACAAAAATTAAAGATTTGTTGTCTAGATATTTTATCGGGTTACTATTTCAGATTTTAATTCTGTTTATTATTTACACCATTGTTTTACTAATTTTTGGAATTAACAATGCCGTTGTGATTGCATTTTTATGTGCCCTATTAAATTTAATACCATATGTGGGTCCGTTAGTGGGTGGTTTTTTAATGATAGTTTTAACCATGACCAGCAATTTAGGCAGTGATTTTAGCAGTGTTATTTTACCTAAAACAATCTATGTTTTTATAGGTTTTTTAATTGGTCAGTTAGTTGATAATTTCTTTAGTCAACCATTAATTTTTTCTAATAGCGTGCGATCACATCCGTTAGAAATTTTTCTGATAATAATTATTGGGGGATTACTGTTTGGTGTTGTCGGAATGATAGTAGCTGTGCCAAGTTATACCGTAATTAAAGTAATTTTAAAAGCTTTTTTAGCCGAAAACAAGATTGTGAAATCGCTCACAAAAAACTTATAGTAAAACTTTGAATAAAAACTTATTAAATACTGGTATTCAGGATTTTATACAAAAAAATATTAATGCTGACATTTCGTCAGTAGCGCTACAAAAATGGTCTTTTAACGGTGTTACAAAGCAAGAAGTTTTAGAACAATTAGAATCTAAACAAAAATGCAAAAATAAGCTGCCTACCTGGTTTAGTAAAAGTAATATTTACTACCCGCCTAAACTTTCTATAGAGCAAACATCGTCTGAAGCAACTGCACAATTTAAAGCAGCATTAGTACCTGGAAAAAGCTTGCTTGATGCCACCGGTGGTTTTGGTGTAGATAGTTATTATTTTTCAAACCAATTTAGCGAAGTAATTTATTGCGAAGCTAACTTACATTTAGCCGAAATAGCAGAGCATAATTTTAATGTTTTAGGTGTAAAAAATGTAAGTTGTATTAAGCAAAACAGTTTAGAATATTTAAAAAATACATCTGCAAATTTTGATGTTATTTACATAGACCCCTCAAGAAGAAGTAAAACTAAAAAGCGTGTTTTTTTATTAGAAGATTGCGAGCCGGATGTTTTAGCAAACACTACTATATTTTTAAAGAAAGCAACTAAAATAATTATAAAAACTGCTCCTTTATTAGATATTAAAGAAGGAATTAATAAACTTAAACATGTAGAAAGTGTTTATATTATTGCTTTAAAAAACGAAGTAAAAGAGTTGCTTTGGATACTTTCTAACAACACCCCGGAGCATATAACAATTCATGCTGTACAATTACAACAAAACGCTACACCCAAAACATTTGCGTTTACGCTGTTAAACGAAGCTCAATATACACCAGAATACAGCCAACCACAAACATATTTATATGAGCCCAATGCAGCAATTTTAAAAGCCGGAGCTTTTAACAGTATCGCCATATCCTACAAATTAAATAAACTACATAAACATTCACACTTATACACAAGCAACATAATACTAACAGATTTTCCGGGAAGAATTTTTAAAATATTAGATGTGCTTGAGTATAAAAAAAAGAACTTAAAACAACTGCCAAAGCAAGCCAATATTACCACAAGGAACTTCCCTGAACGAGCAGATGTACTTAAAAAAAAGCTTAAAATTAAAGATGGTGGTAGCAATTATCTGTTTTTTACTACCAATGCAAACAACCAGAAAATAATCATTATTTGTCAAAAAGCTTAATCAGCACATTCCCACTTAAAATCGGCAACACTATAGTTAGAAGCTGCATGTAAGTTATAATGCCACCACTCTGTTCTGATGCTCCAAAAACCATGCTTTTCCATTGTAGTTTTTAGCAACTTCCTATTGGCTAACACCTCTTTCGGTAAGTTTTTGTAGTCATGGTGAGCCAGAGGTCCAAAATAATCAAAATCAGTTCCCATAGGCAACTCATCTCCTTTTTCATCAACTAAAGTAATATCTACAGCGCCTCCTTTATTATGAATTGATCCTTTAGCAGGGTTTGCAACATATTGCGGATTTGGCACAATCTCCCACATTTTCCATTGTACGCTATTGGGCCTGTAACAATCAAAAAACTTAATTTTTAGTCCTTTATCAGCAAAATCTTTAGCTGCATTAAGCAGTGCTTTAGCAGTAGCTACCCTCACATAACATTCCGGACAATCGTACACTTTGGTTTTTAAAAAATTATTGGTTGTTGCATAACGTAAATCGTATACAAAAGCATCACTATAATCTGAAAGTTTTACAAACAATGTATCTGGAAGCGAATATAAATCTAAGCTCTTACTCTTTTTATTAGCTGCAGAATCGCTCTTAACCTCATTAATTTGTAGTGTGTTTGTGTTTTTTGTTTTTTTTGAATTAGACTGTTTACAAGAAAGCAACAACGCGCCTATTAAAAATATTACAAGTAATCTCATACATTAAAAATACAAAAACAGAAGGTTTTTTAAATTTTAAAGGAAGCTTTTAGCTGATAATGAAAGTAAACTTGTGTATACAAACAAAAAAACCTCAGCAAATGCTGAGGTTTTCTGTGATTGCGGCAGGATTCGAACCTGCGACCGTCTGCTTAGAAGGCAGATGCTCTATCCAGCTGAGCTACGCAACCATTTGTCGGGGTGGCAGGATTCGAACCTGCGACCTCTTGGTCCCAAACCAAGCGCGATAACCGGGCTACGCTACACCCCGTAAAACAGCGGAGAGACCGGGATTCGAACCCGGGCAACGCTTACGCGTTGACAGATTAGCAATCTGCTCCATTACCACTCTGGCACCTCTCCTATTTTGTTATTAGAACGTACAGTTTTTATTTGCGGATGCAAATGTAGTAGTTCAACTTAAAGAACGCAACTATTTTTTTAATTTTTTTATCCTAAAAACCTATACTTTCTGTTATTCAGGATATTCTACTCGCAAATGATAGATATTGGTAAGTTTCTTTTTTAATACCTTTTTTATGGCTTGTATTTCTTTAAAAGTAATATTAGCATTCAGAAACTGTCCGTCATTAATTTGATTGTCTATAATATTCTCAACAAATTCATCAATTACAGGATACGTTGGATTTTTTAGGCTTTTAGATGCGGCTTCTACTGCATCACACATCATTAAAATTGCAGTTTCTTTAGAAAAAGGTATAGGCCCGGGATATCTGAAGTTTTCTATATTAACATCACTTTTGTTTGCCTCTTCTTTTTTGTAAAAATAGTATACTACAGATGTGCCATGATGTGTTCTTATAAAATCTATAACCCTATCAGGAATCTTGTTTTTTCGTGCAATTTCTATTCCTTCTATTACATGGTTAATTATAATTTTGGCACTCTCTGAAGGGTCTAGCTCATCATGCGGATTAATATTAGTTGCTTGGTTTTCTGTAAAATATCGAGCGTTTTTCATCTTACCAATATCATGGTAAAGTGCTCCTACTCTAACTAACATTGCATTGGCTCCAACCTCATTTGCTGCTGCTTCGGCTAAATTGGCTACTTGTAAAGAGTGATGAAACGTTCCCGGAGCTTTATTTGCTAATTCTTTTAATAGTTTAGAGTTGGTATCTGATAATTCTAAAAGGGAAACATCAGAAACTAATCCAAATATTTTTTCATAAATGTAAATAAGAGGTTGTGCAAATAGTGTTGCTAATCCGTTTAAAATAAAATATCCGAAAACAATCCACTCAATATTTTTAAATGTTCCCTCCTGAATTACATGAAACGCAAAATAAGAAACAATGTAAATAAAGGTAATTTGCCCTACCGATATAAATAGATTAGCTCTTTTATAAAGCTCAGAAACCGTTAATATAGTTACGATACCTGCTATAATCTGCAAGAAAATAAACTCAAAACTATTTGGTACTACAAACCCTAAAATGAGCACGGTAAGTACATGAGCAAACAATCCTAATCTGGCATCAAAAAATGCTTTTAAGATTAAGGGTAAAATACAGAGTGGTACTACAAAAACATAATTAGCGTTAAACTTAACAATTTGTGTAGTTAAAAACACCATTAGCATGATGTTTACGAATATAAATGTTACTTTGGTGTTGTGCTCAAAAATCTTAGGACGATACTTTTTTAAAAACAAAAACAACATTATTAATGCCAATGCCACCAGTAGCGTGTAACCAATTAAAATAACGGTGTAATTGGTGTCGCTCCAAAGCTCAGACTCAAATTCTTCTTTTAGAGAAACCAGCATTTGATAGCGTTCACCTTCTACTACTTCTCCTTTGGCGATTATGAGTTTTCCGGCATCTACATTTCCTCTAATGGTAGAAATCGTAGCTAACTCTTCGTCTAACTCTTGTTGAGTAAGCGTATCATCGTAAACTACATTAGGTTTTAAAAGTTGAAAAAATATATTAAAAAACGGCTGTTTGTATGATGTTAAATTATAAGCAGACAACACCTCCTGAAGCACCTTTTCTAACTTGCTCATAGTAAAAAATTCTTCAACCGGCACTAAAACAGCTTCATTACCTTTAAGCAAATAAACATGTGTTTGGTTGTTAAAACCCGAAGCATCTGCAAGCATTCCATACTTGTAAACGGTATTAATTATTTCTTGGCCGGCAGTAAAAAGGCGTTGTTGTTCAATTCCGGTTAATTCAGAAGCAGAAAAAACAGATTCAAATTGGTTTTCATAATTTTGTTGAACCTTTGTAACAACCTCTTTTTGATACGTATAGTAGGGTATTAAATTGTTTTTAATATTAATTTTTTCTTGAGCTATCTCTTCTTCAGATTTCTTAATAGCAAAGTCAAAAGGAGCGTAAAAATTTTCATATTGCCATGGTTTTCCTTTCTGAAATTCGTACTTAAACTTACCTCCCTTAGGAAATAAGTAAACAATTAAAAATATTGAGGCAACGTACAGAAATACTTTGTAAATAAACGACTGGTTACGGTAAACTTTATCGAGTGTTTTTTGCATTGTTTAAAATTAACCTTCTCAAAAATAGAAAAAATAGCCGGGTAGCTACTACATAGCTCTTGTTGTTTTATGAATATCACTATAAAATACCTAAATTCGCAAACAGAAAATTTTATAAAATGAGTAAAGAAGTAGTTATTGTATCTGCAGCAAGAACCCCCATAGGTAGCTTTATGGGAGCGCTTTCTACGATACCTGCTCCAAAATTAGGCGCTGTTGCCATTAAAGGAGCTTTACAAAAAATTGGTTTAGATCCTAAAAATGTAGATGAGGTTTTAATGGGTAATGTGGTGCAAGCCGGAGAAGGACAAGCACCAGCAAGACAAGCTGCAATTTATGCCGGTATTCCAGATACTGTACCTTGTACTACAGTAAATAAAGTATGTGCTTCTGGTATGAAAGCTATTATGCAAGGAGCACAAGCCATTGCTCTTGGCGATGCAGATGTTGTAGTTGCCGGAGGAATGGAAAATATGAGTCTTATTCCGCATTACACTTATATGCGCCGTGGTCTTAAATTTGGCCCAACCACTTTAGAAGATGGAATGCAAAAAGACGGCTTAGTTGATGCATACGATAAAAACGCAATGGGTGTGTGCGCCGATTTATGTGCTGTTGAGCATGATTTTTCTAGAGAAGACCAAGATGCTTTTGCAATACAATCCTACAAACGTTCTGCAGCAGCTTGGGAGGCTGGAAAATTTAATGACGAGGTTGTACCGGTTGAAGTGCCTCAACGTAAAGGTGATCCGGTTGTAGTTTCTGAAGACGAAGAATACAAAAATGTAATTCTGGAGAAAATACCAAATCTTCGTCCCGCATTTACAAAAGACGGTACTGTAACAGCAGCAAATGCATCTACTATTAATGATGGAGCAGCTGCCGTTGTTTTAATGAGCAAAGAAAAAGCGCAAGAATTAGGCTTAACACCACTGGCAACTATAAAAAGTTATGCAGATGCTGCCCAAGAACCAAAATGGTTTACTACCGCACCCGCAAAGGCACTACCTAAGGCTTTAGACAAAGCAGGGTTAAGCATTAACGATATTGATTACTTTGAGTTTAACGAAGCTTTCTCTGTTGTTGGATTAGCTAACATGAAAATTTTAGGCTTAGACAGCAGTAAAGTTAATGTTAACGGTGGCGCTGTTTCTTTAGGTCATCCGCTAGGATGTTCTGGTGCCAGAATTGTAGTAACACTTTTAAATGTATTAAAACAAAATAATGCCAAATTTGGTGCTGCTGCTATTTGTAACGGTGGTGGTGGTGCTTCGGCTATTGTATTAGAACGCTAGTAAGTTTCTATAATTTTCATGCAATACGGAATTTGTAATTTAAGTATTGTACCGGTTAGGGTGGCTGCAGACCATGCCACCCAACTGGTCACGCAACTTCTTTACGGTGAACACTTTAAAGTTTTAGAAAAAAGAAAACACTGGAGTAAAGTTCGTATTGCTTTTGATAATTGTGAGGGTTGGATTAGTAATAGCCAATATAAAGAAATTGATGAAGATAGCTATAATACAATTAATACTGCTTCTAAACAACTTACCACCAATTTAGTAGATTATATTTCTGATGAAAACAATAGGCTAATGCCTATACCAATGGGCAGTGTAATTAGTAATACTGATTTGCTACAACATACCTTTGAAGGCGAAAGCACTTCAGATAAAAAATCAAGACAAGATTTAATTAGCTCTGCACTACTTTTAGTTAATACACCCTACTTGCTTGGAGGTAAAACTCCTTTCGGAATAGATGCTTCAGGTTTTACCCAATTGGTTTATAGCTTAAGTGGCTATGGCTTACTACGCCAAGCAAATGAACAAGCAACACAAGGAGAAGTTTTAAGTTTTATTGAAGAAAGTGAGCCCGGCGACTTAGCCTTTTTTGATGATGCCGAAGGCAACATTGTTCATGTTGGTATTATTATGGCAGACAATTATGTGATTCATTGTCAAGAAAAAGTTAGGATAGATAGAATAGACCATACAGGCATTTTTAATGTAGATACCAAACTATACTCACATAAACTAAGAGTAATTAAAAAAATAATCCCATAAAAAAAGGCGCTTTTAAAAGCGCCTTTTTTTAAACTATATACTTTTTTATTATTGCTCTAAAAGAGCCTTTATTCTTTTATAATTTTCGGTATCACCAAGTGCACCATATATGTTTTTAAGCTGCTCTAACATGCTAGTGTTGTTAGGATTGTTTTCTAATCCTTGTTCTAACACTTCGGCTGCACTTTTAAATAAACTATCTTTTTTAGCCTTTAACTCATCGTACTTTTTAATATCATCTCTGCTGGTTCCTAATGAGTTCATTTGGTCTATTAACGAGTTTCCTTCGTTAACGTACGATGTAGATAAGTTTAAAATTGCATTTACATATTCAGGATTTAATTCTATAGCTTTTCTGTAGGCTGTCCTGGACTCTTCATAATTCCCCTGTTCCATATTAATTACACCTATATTGTAATGTAAATCTGGGTTATCTGGAGCCATTTCTACTGCCTCTTGCATCAACTCTTTAAACTTGTCTTTATCTCCAAGCTTAAAATATAAGTTTGCTTGATTTAAAATTAAGTTTACATCGTCAGGGTAAGCTGCTCTTGCTTCATCAAAAGCTGCTTTAGCTTTTTCATCTTGACCAAGTTGTTGGTAAATAAAAGCAATGTTTTTAATGATTTCTGCTTTTTTAGACGGAGATTTTTCGTCTTTAGGATCTTTATAGCTTCCAGACTTAACCATTAAATCACGCTGTAATTTTGGCATTGCTTCACGCTCGCCGGTTTCTACATTAACAGCAGTATAAGTAGTCTCACTACCATCATATCCTAAATCTTTAAGCTCTGTGTAATACTTTAATGCAGACTCATAATCACCTCCATTTACAGCACTTGCAGCTGCATAGTATAAGTACATAGTATCTTTTTTGCTTAAAGTATAGCTTAAATAAAGTTTCTTAGCAGCAGCGTCAAACTTTTTTTGCTTGTTATCATCTACAGCAGAGTTTACTAAATCTGCAGTCATAGCCTGAAGCGCTTCTTTAGCATCGTCTGTGTAACGCTTTTTTGTGTTGGCTTCAAACTCTATTAGCTTTTTGTATGATGAGATTGCTTGATCAAAAGCAGTTTCATCTCCACTTTTTGCTGCAATGTCTTGGTATACTTTACCGGTTAAAAAATAGTACTGTGCTTTGTACTTATCGTCTGCACTTTCTATAGAAGACGAAATGCTCTCTAATGCTGCTTTAGCTTCAGATGATTTACCAGATTTTAACGCCTTCTCTGCAACCTTTAATTCACTTTTTTGTGCAAATGTTGCTACTGAAATTAACATAGCCGTAGCTACAACTAAAACTCTTTTCATTTTCTTTTTTTCTGTTTGTTTTTGCAAATTTAATTATTTGATTCGACACTATCATTATCAAGAGCTGTGCCAGGATCGTTTACTTCTATCTCATTTATATCTTTTACATCATCTTCATTACGCATTACCTTAGCTACAGCAGCTATAGAATCATCATCTTTTAAATTGATTAACTTAACTCCTTGAGTGGCTCTACCCATTACTCGTAAATCTTCTACAGACATTCTAATGGTTAAACCAGATTTGTTAATAATCATTAAATCGTCTGAGTCTGATACGTTTTTAATTGCCACTAACTCTCCGGTTTTATCGGTTATAGAGATAGTTTTAACGCCTTTACCACCTCGGTTTGTAATTCTGTAATCATCTAATTTTGAACGCTTTCCGTATCCGTTTTCAGAAACCACTAAAATATCATCCTCAAAATTATTTACAGAAACCATGCCTATAACTTCATCGTTTTCATGCGCCAGGGTTATACCTCTAACTCCTGATGCGTTCCTGCCCATAGGTCTGGTTTTACTTTCTTCAAACCTAATGGCTTTTCCTGATTTTACAGCCAATAAAATCTGACTGTTACCGGTAGTTAGTTTAGCTTCTAAAAGCTCATCGCCATCTTTAATTGTAATGGCATTTATACCATTTTGGCGCGGACGTGAATACTGCTCTAACGGAGTTTTCTTAACAGTACCCTTTTTAGTTGCCATTATTACATAGTGGCTGTTTATGTACTCTTGGTCTTTAAGGTCTTGTGTGCAAATAAATGCCTTAACCTTATCGTCCGGTTCAATATTTATAAGGTTTTGTATGGCTCGCCCTTTAGATGTTTTGCTTCCTTCAGGGATTTCAAAAACACGCATCCAGAAACATTTTCCTTTTTGCGTGAAGAAAAGCATATATTGGTGGTTTGTTCCCACAAACAAATGCTCAAGGAAATCTTCGTTTCTGGTAGAAGAGCCTTTTTGCCCAACTCCTCCTCTATTTTGAGTTTTGTACTCTGTAAGTGGTGTTCTTTTAATGTAACCAGCATGAGAAATGGTAATTACCACCTGCTCATCCGGAATCATATCTTCAATGCTTAAATCGCCTCCGGCATACTCTATAGCAGAGCGTCTTTCATCACCATACTTATCTTTAATTTCAAGAAGCTCTTGCTTTATAATTTCCATTCTACGCTCTTTACGAGCTAAGATATCTTTTAAGTCTTCTATGGTTTTAATTAACTCTTCGTATTCTGCTCTTAATTTATCTTGCTCTAAGCCGGTTAACTGGCGTAAGCGCATTTCTACAATGGCTTTCGCCTGAATTTCTGTCAGCTCAAAGCGCGTAACTAGTTTTTGACGAGCTTCGTCTGCATTAGATGATGATCTGATTAAGGCAATTACTTCGTCTATATTATCTGAAGCAATTATTAATCCTTCTAAAATATGGGCTCTTTCTTCGGCCTTTCTTAACTCATACTTTGTACGTCTTACAACCACATCATGACGGTGGTCTACAAAGTGATGAATCATATCTTTAAGGTTAAGAAGCTGAGGCCTACCATTAACAAGCGCAATATTATTCACGCTAAATGAAGATTGTAAAGCAGTATATTTATATAAAGTATTAAGTACAATGTTTGGTATAGCATCGCGCTTAAGCACATATACAATGCGCATTCCGTTACGATCTGATTCGTCTCTGATGGTAGCAATTCCGTCAATTTTCTTATCGTTAATTAAGTCGGCAGTCTTTTTAATCATGTCTGCCTTGTTAACTTGATACGGAATTTCTGTTACCACAATGCACTCTCTACCCTGAACTTCTTCGAAGGTAGCTTTACCTCTTATTACAATTCTTCCTCTACCGGTTTTAAATGCTTCTCTAACTCCGTCATAACCATAAATTATACCTCCGGTAGGGAAATCTGGAGCCTTAACGTGCTCCATCAATTCGTCTATTTCTATATCGTGGTTATCTATATAAGCAACAATACCATCTATTACTTCAGATAGGTTGTGGGGTGGCATATTTGTTGCCATACCAACAGCAATACCAGAAGCTCCGTTAACTAATAAATTAGGTACACGGGTTGGCAGTACTGTAGGTTCTTGAAGAGAGTCGTCAAAATTTAACTGATGGTCTACCGTTTCCTTCTCAATGTCGGCCAGCATATCTTCAGATATTTTACGCATTCTGGCCTCGGTATAACGCATTGCTGCCGGGCTGTCTCCATCTACAGAGCCAAAGTTTCCTTGCCCGTCTACTAACATATAGCGAAGGCTCCATTCTTGAGCCATACGTACCATAGTATCATATACAGAAGTGTCTCCGTGCGGATGGTATTTACCCAACACTTCACCTACTATTCTTGCTGACTTTTTGTAGGGTCTGTTGCTTAAAACCCCAAGTTCGTACATACCATATAAAACTCTTCTGTGAACCGGTTTTAAACCATCTCTCACATCGGGTAATGCACGTGACACAATGACCGACATTGAATAATCAATGTAGGCCGATTTCATTTCATCTTCAATGTTAATAGGAATAAGTTTTTCTCCTTCTGCCATACGAATCTTTTTTAAAAAAAGTTTTGTTTACAAATCGAGCCAATATACGCATTTTATCAGCTTTTAAAAGCTATTTTAACTCAAAAATTTAACCATTTTATCAACATATTTTATTTGCTTTTTCGTTAATAAATAGAATGTTAATTTTTTTGAAAATGACGTTTTTTTTTGTCTATTAGCTACAGTTAGTCGAATTCGGGTATGGTTTTTGTCTAACTAGTTGTAGTTTTAGTATTTTTAATAGCAGAAAGGAGTATTATTTATGGATGATAATTTTTCACCAAGAGTAAAAGACGTTATAGCCTACAGTAAAGAAGAAGCTTTACGACTGGGCCACGACTTTATTGGCACCGAACATTTAATGCTTGGCCTGCTAAGAGATGGTAATGGTAAAGCCATTAACATTTTAAATGCTCTGGATGTAGATTTAGACACTTTACGTAGAAAAGTTGAAATATTAAGCCCGGCAAACCCTAATGTTGGCGCTATTGCAAACACAAAAAAGAACCTACATTTAACCAGACAAGCAGAACGAGCCCTTAAAACAACTTTTTTAGAAGCTAAGCTTTTTCAAAGCTCTTCTATTAATACAGCGCATTTATTGCTTTGTATTTTAAGAAATGAAAACGACCCCACAACCAAATTACTTAACAAACTTAAAGTAGATTACGACGCTGTGAAGGAACAATTTAAATCTATGATAACTAACGAAGACGACTTTATAGAACCTCCAACTGCAGAATCATTCTCAGATGATCCTGATACAGGAGACGAAAGTCGTGAAAACCCCTTTGGTAGCTCTAGCAGCAAACCTGCCAGAAAATCTAAAACTCCGGTTTTAGACAATTTTGGTAGAGATTTAACTCAACTAGCCGAAGAAGGAAAGTTAGATCCCGTAGTAGGTAGAGAAAAAGAAATTGAGCGTGTTTCTCAAATATTAAGCCGTAGAAAGAAAAACAACCCGTTATTAATTGGTGAACCAGGTGTGGGTAAAAGCGCTATTGCTGAAGGTTTAGCACTTAGAATTGTAAAGAAAAAAGTTTCTAGAATTCTTTACGGTAAGCGTGTTGTAACTTTAGATTTAGCTTCTTTAGTAGCAGGCACAAAATATAGAGGTCAGTTTGAAGAGCGCATGAAAGCCGTAATGAACGAGCTCGAAAAAAATGACGATATTATTTTATTCATAGACGAGATTCACACTATTGTTGGTGCCGGTGGTGCTACCGGAAGTTTAGACGCCTCTAACATGTTTAAACCGGCCTTAGCACGTGGCGAAATACAATGTATTGGCGCAACAACATTAGATGAGTACAGACAGTATATTGAAAAAGACGGTGCTTTAGAGCGTAGATTTCAAAAAGTAATGGTAGAACCTACTACCATAGAAGAAACAATAGAGATATTACATAACATAAAAGAAAAGTACGAAGAGCACCACAATGTAGATTACACAGACCAAGCTATTGAAGCCTGTGTAAAACTAACAAACCGTTATATTACCGATAGATTTTTGCCTGATAAAGCGATAGATGCTTTAGACGAAGCAGGTTCTAGAGTGCACATTACCAATATGGAAGTGCCAAAACAAATTTTAGAACTAGAAAAACAATTAGAAGAAGTTAGAGAGCTAAAAAATTCGGTAGTTAAAAAGCAAAAGTACGAAGAGGCTGCTAAGCTAAGAGACGATGAAAAACGAATTGAAAAAGATTTAGCTACAGCACAAGAAAAATGGGAAGAAGAAAGTAAGCTCCATAGAGAAATTGTTTCTGAAGAGAATGTTGCAGAAGTAGTTTCTATGATGAGCGGTATTCCAGTTACCAAAATAGCACAAACAGAAAGTAATAAACTGGCAAATCTACCGGATTTAATTAAAGGTAAAGTTATTGGTCAGGATGAAGCAGTAGAAAAAGTTTCTAAAGCCATTCAACGTAACCGTGCCGGTTTAAAAGATCCTAATAAACCCATTGGCTCATTCATTTTCTTAGGGCAAACCGGCGTTGGAAAAACGCAATTAGCTAAAGTATTAGCTAGAGAGCTGTTTGACTCAGAAGATGCTTTGGTTAGAATAGATATGAGTGAATACATGGAGAAGTTTGCTGTTTCCAGATTAATAGGAGCTCCTCCGGGCTATGTTGGTTACGAAGAAGGCGGACAGCTAACAGAAAAAGTTAGAAGAAAACCTTATGCCGTTATATTGCTTGATGAAGTAGAAAAAGCCCATCCTGATGTGTTTAACATGTTACTTCAGGTGTTAGATGATGGTTATTTAACCGATAGCCTTGGTAGAAAAATAGACTTTAGGAATACCATTATAATAATGACATCTAATATTGGTGCAAGACAACTTAAAGACTTTGGCCAAGGAGTTGGTTTTGGTACAGCTGCTAAAAAAGCACAAGCAGCAGATCACCAAAAAAGCGTTATAGAAAATGCACTTAAAAAAGCTTTTGCTCCAGAGTTTTTAAACCGTATTGATGATGTGATTGTGTTTAATCCTTTAGAGCGAGAACATATTCATAAAATTATTGACATTGAGTTAGAAAAGTTATTTGCTCGCATTAAAGACATAGGCTATAACTTAACACTTAGTGATAAAGCTAAAGATTACATAGCCGAAAAAGGATTTGATAAACAATATGGTGCTCGTCCGCTTAAAAGAGCAATCCAAAAATACATTGAAGATGCATTAGCTGAAGAAATTGTAAATGCAAAACTTGAAGAAGGCGATAGTATTTTTATGGATTTAGATGAAAAAGCCGATGAGCTTACAATAGATATCCAAAAAGCCGGTAAAAAAACCGAATCGTAAATACTAACATTTAGTTTAAAAAGGGCGATTTAAAATCGCCCTTTTTTATTTAGTAAAATTTAAACTTTAAAAAACTTGCTAATTTTTTTATTCTAAATTAACATACAAACCTAATTGTTTTCTACTTTCGTGGTGCAATTAAGAATTTTATAGTTTCATGCTTCAAAACAAAATAATTGTTGGAAGTGAAGAATGGGTTTCGTTACCCGAATTACACATTCCTGCCATAAAAGTTCGAGTAGATAGCGGTGCTAAAACCTCTGCGCTACATGCTGTAAACATTCAGCCTTTTCAAAAAAACAATGAAACTTGGGTTAGTTTTGATGTGTACCCAATTCAGAATAACGGGAAAAAAGCAATCAGATGCGAAGCCCCCGTTATAGATAAACGAATTATAAAAAGCTCTACCGGAAACAAGGAAAACAGATACATAATAAAAACTACTCTTAAACTAAATGAGCTTACCACAGATATAGAAATCTCATTAACCAATAGAGATTCTATGGGGTACAGAATGCTTTTGGGTAGAGAGGCAATGGTAGGGAAAATGCTGGTAGACCCCGAAAGTAGTTTTTTACAAGGTAGTTTTTCTGACGAAGAAATAGACAGTAAATACAAATTAAAACCTACCAAAAAACAAGGGTTAAAAATTGGTGTTTTAGCCAGTAATCCGGAATTATATAGTAATAAAAGAATTATAGAAGCCGGAGAACGTTTAGGACACGATATGCACTTTTTTAATATAAAACAGTGCTACATGAAGTTAGATGCCGTAACTCCAGAAATACATTACAGAGGCGGCAAAATTCTTAACGATTTAGATGCCGTAATACCCAGAATTAGACCAAGCATGACGTTTTATGGCTGTGCCCTTACACGTTTGTTTGAATCGTTAAATGTATACTGTTTAAATAATGCGCAAGCCATCGGGCAATCTAGAGACAAGCTTTTTTCATTACAGTTGCTTTTAAACCACGGTATTAAAATACCAACAACCGGTTTTGCTAATTCTCCACTAGACACCAATGATTTAATAAAAATGGTTGGTGGCTCTCCTTTAATAGTAAAACTATTAGAAGGAACACAAGGTAAAGGTGTTGTTTTAGCAGAAACCAAAAAAGCAGCAGAGAGTGTTATAAATGCTTTTAAAAGCTTAAATGCCAACATTTTGGTTCAAGAATTTATTAAAGAAGCCAACGGTAAAGACATTAGGTGTTTTGTAATAAATGGTAAAGTAGTAGCTGCAATGCAACGGCAAGCGCCTCCGGGAGAGTTTAGAGCAAATATACATTTAGGTGGTACAGCATCTGTAATTAAAATAACCAAAGAAGAGCGTAAAGTTGCCGTCATGGCAGCCAAAGCAATGGGTTTGCAAGTTGCCGGTGTAGATATTATCAGATCAGATAAAGGTCCGCTTTTACTCGAAGTAAACTCCTCTCCTGGGTTAGAAGGAATTGAACGTGCTACACAAAAAGACATTGCAGAGCTTATGATTAAAGCCATTGAGAAAAAATTAAATTGGTCTTAATTATTGTTAAAAAAGGTATTGCAAACTATAAAACTGCCGTTAATCTAATTTTTTTCAGCAAGGTAGCTTTTAGTAGTATTTTTAATTTACGTTAATGAACACTATTAAAATGATGCAAGTTGCTGCTTCACATGGTAATGGAGTAGTAAAAACCTATACGCTTGATATTGGCAAAGTAACTGTTTATGATAACTACATGGTTGCCATTTTAAACGAAGGTATTACGCTAACTCTAGAACGTGCTTTTGAGCTCGTAGGCATATCTGAAATCCACTTTAGATATAGACCATTTGTGTACATTACTATTAGAAAAAATTCGTACGCTGTAGATCCCACTTTATATACTCAAATATTTTTATTAGAAAATTTAAAAGGCATTGCCATTGTCTCAGATAAAGAAGTAGATGCCCACAATATTATTATTGAAAAACACTTTTTTAAAAAGCCAATGACACTTCATAAAACTTTACATGAAGCAGTGTCTTGGGCACAAAGCCTCTTAAACTAACCTACATTCTTTTTACATTCACAACACTTTATTGCTTGTTCACATCATTTATTTTTTAACCAACATACTAAATGGTATTTTGTATTTAGTTAAACAAAAACACTATAATACCCTTTTAAACTATGGTAGCAAAATATGAATTTGATTTCGGTACAATGTTTATTTTTGAACACTTTGCCATGGGTATTATGAATGAAGGCGTAGCGCTTCGTAAAGAAGAAAATCAAAACTATTAGAAGTTTCAAGAAAACATTTTAGCGATAGACCCTATGGTTATATTTCGTACAGAATTCATTCATATTCTGTAGATCCTCATGTTTACATAGATACAGCACAAGAAACTAATCTTGTAGCTATTGCTGTGGTTTCAGAAAATCTACTTAATAAGTTAAGTTTAGAAGTAGAAAAACTTTTTTGGGAGCGAGAGTTTGAACATTTTATTGATGTAGAAGACGCACAACTTTGGATAGAAGAAAAAGTTAAATTATTGAGTAAAAGCGCATAACGTTTTAAAGATTGCTTTAAAATTATTAAATTTGCGCCCTTAAATTAATGCCCCAAAGTATGAATGCGTTACACGAACATGAATTGCCTTTTGGAACGCTCTACTTTTTTGAGCATTTTGCAATTGGCGTAATGAACGAAGGAATTACTCTTGGCGAAGAAGAAAACAATACACTTTTAGACCTTTGCCGAGAACATTTTGCAGGAAAACCTTATGGTTACATTTCGTACAGAATTAATTCGTATTCTGTAAATCCAACAATTTATAATGCTTTCTCTGAAGAAGACAGACGAACTTTTATTGCTTTTGCAGTAGTATCTAAAAATCCTTTAAATGAACTTACCGCAAAAACAGAAAAGCTGTTCTTTAAAAACTTTTTTAAACAATTTAATACAATAGAAGAAGCAGAAGCTTGGGTTTCAGAAAAAGTAATTACTGCTAAAAGCCAATCGGCTTAGTTTACTTTGTATTATCTTTTTAGCTCGTCTATAGGTAGCTTTTTTATAAAGCTAATGGCATTTTCTATGTCAACATGCAAAACTCTGTCTTTATCTATAAAAGGCACTTTCTCCCTAAAGTTAGCAATTAGCTGCTCTAAGGTTTCTGAAGTTTTTAATGGTCTTCTATATCTAATAGCTTGTGATGCTGTTATAAGCTCTATAGCTAATACACATTCTACATTCTCTAAAATCTTTAAACACTTGGTAGCGGCATTTGCCCCCATACTTACATGATCTTCTTGCCCGTTAGATGATACAATGCTATCTACACTGGCAGGAGTTGCAAGCTGTTTATTCTGGCTAACAATACCTGCTGCCGTATATTGCGGAATCATTAAGCCGGAATGCAACCCCGGGTCATCAACTAAAAAGGCAGGTAAATTTCTGTTACCGGATAAGAGCTGAAAAATTCTACGCTCAGAAATATTACCGAGTTCGGCAATGGCTATTCCTAAAAAATCAAAAGCTAAGGCTAATGTTTGTCCGTGAAAGTTGCCACCAGATAAAATCACATCTTCATCTTTAAAAACATTAGGATTATCTGTAACAGAATTAATTTCTGTTGTAACAGTTTGTTTTACATATTGTATAGCATCTTTTGTTGCTCCATGAACTTGTGGAATACATCTAAAAGAATATGGATCTTGAACATGTGCCTTTGGTTGATTTATGAGTTCGCTTCCGTTTAAAAAAGATGAAATGTTTTTTGCTGTTTCAATCTGCCCTTTATGTGGTCTGATTTCATGAATTAAATGTGAGAAAGGTTCTATCCTACCATCAAAAGCTTCTAACGACAATGCTCCAATTAAATCAGCTAAATACGAAAGTCGTTCACTATACAAAAGCATGTACGTGCCGTAAGCACTCATAAACTGTGTGCCGTTTAATAACGCCAATCCTTCTTTAGATTGAAGCTTAATAGGCTGCCATCCAAATTGCTCTAAAACATCCTCAGATTTAATTATGGTATTGTTAAAATACACCTCTCCTTTTCCTAAAAGCGGAAGCGATAAATGTGCTAACGGAGCCAAATCGCCTGATGCTCCCAAAGAGCCCAAAGTATAAACAACAGGATATACCTTATTGTTGTAAAAATCTATTAAACGGGTTACTGTTTGCAGGCTCACTCCTGAATGCCCATAGCTTAGAGATTGAATTTTGAGCAATAGCATAAGCCTTATTATTGGCACAGGGACTTTATCTCCCGTACCGCAAGCATGAGACATCACTAAGTTTTCTTGAAGTTCTGCAAGCTGTGTTTTAGAAATTTTAATATTATGTAAAGCACCAAAACCGGTATTAATGCCATAAATAGGACTTTCTTGGCTTTTAAGTTTTTGGTCTAAATACTCACGACAGCTTATAATTTTTTGTTCTGCTTCATCAGATAATGCAAGAGAGTAATTGTTGTCTACAATTTCTTTAATCTTTGCTAAGGTAAGTGGCTTACTGCTTATATAGTGAATATTGCTCATAATATCTTATTTGCGCCCCAAAATTCATTAATCAAAGTAAATAAACCAAACATTAACTTGATATTTTATGTTACTCACAACATGCTAATTTTGTTCTTGCCCATTATTTCTTGCAGCAGAATTATTTTCTGGGGTAAATAAATCTATAAAAGCGCTTCCTATATGCAGTATAATATCTTGCGCTGTTAATGCTTGATAGCTCGTACTATTTACAGCAATATCTCCGGCTTTACCATGTAAGTAATTTGCAAATATGGTTGCTTGTAACGGAGTGTACCCTTGTGAAATTAAGGCAGCAATTATTCCGGAAAGTACATCGCCACTTCCTCCGGTTGCCATTCCGGGATTTCCGGTACTGTTAACATACAGCGTGTCATTATACACCACAATACTATAAGCATCTTTTATATTTACAATGCAATTATATTTTTTAGAGAAAGCTTTTGTTTTTTTTAGCTTATCAAAATCATCTTTCCATGCTCCTATTAAACGTTTTAATTCTCCCGGATGCGGAGTTAAAATTGTGTGTTCAGGAAGTAATTTTAACATAGTTTTATTTGCCGCTATAATGTTTAGTGCATCGGCATCAATAACTAAAGGTGCTTTTGCTTGCTTTAAAAAATTTTCTAATGCTTTTTCGGTAGTTTTTTCGGTTCCGATACCCATACCAATAGCAATTGCAGAAGGAGTAATATTGTATTTAATTTCTGTGATTATATTATTGTCATTATCTGTTATTACCATAGCTTCCGGTACTGAGGTTTGTAATGTGGTATAACCGCATTTAGGAATGTAAGCCGTTACTAAACCGGAACCAGCTTTTAAAGCAGATTTTGCTGCTAATGTTGCTGCACCAATTTTACCATAACTTCCTGCAATAATTAACGTATGTCCGTATGTGCCTTTATGAGAAAACCTATCTCTGGGTATATACATTGGTAGTATTTCTTGTTTTTCTACCAAGTACATTTTAGAATCTGCTTGTAGCTTAATCTCTGCATCCCAACCTATTGGAACAACTTCAAACTGTGGAGCGTATTTGCCGGTATCCGGTAAAAAAAATGGGAGTTTAGCAGCCTCAAAAGTAAGTGTGTATGTAGCCTTAACAACTGCATCCGGGTTTTCTGGAACAGTATTCATAAACATTCCCGAAGGAATATCTACAGAGAGCACAAAAGCACCGCTTTGGTTAAAAGCTTTAAACAAACTAACTAACCACTTGGCTGGTGCTCTGTTAAGCCCAATACCAAAAACAGCATCAATTATAATATCCTCAGAAGTAATTTCCGGAATATCAGATTCTGTATTTATAGATTGTGGCCAAATTTTTCGATCTTTTATTCTATCTAAATTCAACAAAAAATCTTTAGAACGCTTCTCGCTATAGTTTACTAAATAAACGGTAACATGGTAGCCATGTTCTACTAAGTGCCTGGCAACAACCAAACCATCTCCCCCATTATTACCTACACCACAAAAAACCTTTATTGGTACGTTAGCTCCTTGAAGCCTGGAATGCAACCAATTAAACACTTGTGTTCCAGCCCGCTCCATTAGCTCATCGCTTTTAATTTGTTGTCTTGCAACGGTAGCTTCATCAATTTTTTTAATGGTATAGGCATCAAAAATCTTCATAGAAAAATGTGTTATAACTATCAGTTTTTAAATGTACTACTTTTAAACTATTCACATTAAATACACGTTAAAAAAGTAAGAGGGCTGTATAAGTGTGTCTACCTAATTTTACATACATTTGCGCTATCTATAAAATAAGGCTATGAAAAATACCGCATTAACTCAAAAACATGTAGAATTAGGAGCTAAAATGGTTCCGTTTGCCGGCTACAATATGCCTGTACAATACGAAGGTGTAAACCAAGAGCACGAAACAGTTAGAAATGGTGTTGGAGTGTTTGATGTATCTCATATGGGAGAGTTTTTATTAGAAGGTGAAAACGCCTTAGCTCTTATTCAAAAAATAAGTTCTAACGATGCCTCTAAATTAGTTGATGGGAAAGCGCAATACAGCTGCTTACCTAATTATGATGGAGGAATTGTTGATGATTTAATTATATATAGATTTAACGAAAACAAATATTTGTTAGTAGTTAATGCGGCTAATATTGATAAAGATTGGAATTGGATTGCTAAACACAATGAAGAAGGTGGTTTTAATGTAAAAATGACAAACCAATCTGATGAAATTTCTCTTCTGGCCATACAAGGACCAAAAGCAGCAGAAGCCATGCAATCTTTAACAGATATAGATTTGTTAAACATGAAATACTACACCTTTCAGGTTGGCACATTTGCAGGTGTAAATAATGTAATGGTTTCTGCAACGGGTTACACCGGTTCTGGAGGATTTGAAATATATTTTTCTAACAATGATGCCCAAACCATCTGGGAAGCAGTTTTTAAAGCCGGTAAAGATTTTGGTATTAAACCAATAGGTCTAGCAGCCAGAGATACACTTAGATTAGAAATGGGATACTGTCTGTACGGTAATGATATAGACGATACAACTTCTCCAATAGAAGCAGGTTTAGGCTGGATTACTAAATTCACTAAAGACTTTATAAATTCTGAAAACTTAAAAAAGCAAAAAGAAGAAGGCGTAGCCAGAAAGTTAGTAGGTTTTGAAATGTTAGAAAGAGCCATCCCCAGAAATGGTTACAATATTGTAGATAGTAATGGTACTGTAATTGGTAATGTTACCAGTGGCACTATGTCTCCATCGTTGGGTAAAGGTATTGGTTTAGGGTATGTACCTACTGAGCTTGCTACTGCAGATAGTGAAATTTTAATTCAAATACGTAAAAAAGCCGTGCCGGCTAAGGTTATAAAATTGCCTTTTTACAAAAAATAAACTTCGGTGGGTAGAGTTCTCATTTTAGGAGCAAGTGGTTTTATTGGAGGTGCTCTCTACAGAGAACTCTGTCCGTATTTTGATACATACGGGACTTATTTTACGGGTAAAATTTACTCAGACAATCAGCATTATTTTAACTTTAGTATGCAGCGAGACGATATTTATCAGTTGCTGCAAGATTTAAGACCTTCTATTATAATTTCTGCACTTAGAGGAGATTTTGATTGGCAAATAGAAACTCATAATCAAATAGCAGATTATTTAGAAAAAAGAAGAGGTAAAATAATATTCTTATCCTCTGCTAATGTGTTCGATGCTTTTACCAATTACCCATCGTATGAGTTTGATAAAACGCTATCTGAAAGTATTTACGGTAAGCTAAAAATTAAAATAGAAAACAGGCTTTTAAAGTTACCCAAACACAAATATGTTATAGCTAGAATTCCTATGGTTTTTGGGAATGCTTCGCCCAGAATTAAAGAAATTAAACGCGCCATAGAAGACAAAGCAGCCATAGAAGTATTCCCTAATTTAGTAATGAATGTTACTGCCGATTTTTTACTAACCCAACAAATACACTATATTATTAATCGAAAAAAAAGTGGAATTTTTCATTTAGGCAGTACAGATTTAATACATCATGATGAATTTATAAAGTTAGTAGTAGATAAACTCGGTGGGAACAAACCCATTTACAAAAACGTTTACACATCTAACTCTGATAGGTATTTGGCTGTTTTACCTAAAGACAATAAGCTGCCAAAACATCTTCAATTTAACTATAATCAAGTTTTAGAGCTAATTAAAAGCAAAGTAGAGTAATCTGTTATAACATAATTTGCTATTTTACAGCAAATTAAATATCATGAAACTATTAACAGATACTCAAATAAACCAAGCACTACAAAAATTAGAAGGGTGGGAATTTGTAGATAATGCAATAGAAACCACCTTGGAGTTTACAAATTTTAAAGAAGCTTTTACCGTAATGACACGCATTGCTTTTGAGGCAGAAGCTATGCAGCATCATCCTGAATGGACTAATGTTTACAACCAAATTACCATAAAATTATCTACACACGATGCCGGAGGCGTAACCGAAAAAGATATAGATTTAGCTTTGATAATAGAGCAAATTATTGCCGAATAAAATTGTAACTAAACACTAATTTTGGGCGCTACTGTGTGGTAATATTTCATAAATTTGCGTGTCAAAATCAAAACCTATGGGAAGAGCTTTTGAGTTTAGGAAGGCAAGAAAGTTTAAGCGTTGGGCAGCAATGTCTAAAGCATTTACTCGTATTGGTAAAGATATTGTAATTGCAGTTAAAGAAGGTGGCCCAGACCCAGATACCAACGCTCGTTTGCGCGCTGTTATACAAAATGCTAAGGCAGTAAATATGCCTAAAGATAATATTGAGCGTGCCATAAAAAGAGCCACAGACAAAGAGCAAAAAGATTATAAAGAAGTTTTATTTGAAGGTTATGCCCCACACGGGATTGCAATATTAGTAGAAACTGCAACAGATAATAACACAAGAACCGTTGCTAATATTAGAAGTTATTTTAATAAGTGCAATGGTAGCTTAGGAACCTCAGGCTCTGTATCGTTTATGTTTGACCATACTTGTAATTTTAGAGTAAAAGCAGACGGAATTGATGCTGAAGAGCTAGAGTTAGAAATGATAGATTATGGTGCAGAAGAAGTGTTTGTTGATGATGACGGTATTTTAATTTATGCTCCTTTTGAATGTTTTGGAGCTATACAAGCCGCTTTAGAAGAACGTAATATAGAAATATTATCATCTGGTTTTGAGTGGATTCCTCAGGTAACAAAAAAACTTACTCCAGAACAAGCAGCCGATGTAGAAAAACTACTTGAAAAAATTGAAGAAGACGATGACGTACAGAATGTATACCATACAATGGATGAGTCTTCAAGTAATTAAAGCATAACTAATATTCCTTATAAAATAGTTGTATCTTTCTAAAAACAGATACAACTATTTTTTTTATGGATACATCTTTACTTGTTGCTAAATGTGCAGCTATTATTTACCTATCTTTTGGTTTTGGCATGCTTTTACAGCCTTCTTATTATAAAGCAACATTGCAAGAATTAATTACCAGCAAAACTTTTTTAGTTATGGGGAGTTTACTCGCCATTGTTTTAGGTGTTGTGTTAATTACCTACCACAATGTTTGGCAAGCAAACTGGTTAATTTCAATAACTATTATAGGTTGGATTTCCTTGTTTAAAGGGGTTTTTATTTTGGCTCTTCCTGAAGTGTATTTAAAAGTCTCTAAAAAAATATTTACACCTAAAAGTATTAAATGGCTTACTATACTGGTATTAGCAGTTGGCCTTTTCTTTTTATACTTTGGTTTTTTTAACTACTAAAGAGCCCATTTAGGTGTACTCTGGTATTTTACCTACTACACCTTCATAAAAAGAACGCATAAAAGCAAAATCTGCTTCCTTATTATCAGTTGGGTAAAATGGTGTTTCGGCTATTTTTACAGTTTTTGTAGCATAATCAAAAGCCACCATTACTATTGGTACCTTGGCTTCTTTAGCTATATAGTAAAATCCGGTTTTCCATTCGGTTACTTTTTTTCTGGTTCCTTCCGGAGCAATGGTAAGCCTAAACTCTTCTCTTTCGCTAAATATTTTTGAAATTGCTTCAACATATCCCATAGATTTACTTCGGTCTATAGGCGCTCCTCCCATCCATTTAAAATACCATCCAAACGGAGGCTTAAAAAGTTCTTTCTTGGCCACATAATGCATTTTTTTACCTATAATTTTTCGGGCAAGTAAACCTATAAAAAAGTCCATCCAATGTGTATGTGACACTACTATTATAACACATTTTTTTACATCGGGGAAACGGCCCTTAATCGTCCACCCCATAAGTGTAAAGTAGATGAATTTGGCCAATGCTCTCATATTATATTTTTTTATAAATGCTTTTAATTTTTTCTCTTGTTATGATTTTTTCCCAATTTTTTCCAATAGCATTTTCCCATAAAGGAGTTAAGCTTAAAGCTACATCTATCATGGTGTTTAATTGAGATTCAGACAAGTTACTACAAACACCTTTAGGTAAGGTAATATTATGCTTTTCTTTCATTTGTTTAAACAAAGTAACTCCTTCAGGGTAAAACTCCTCTAAATGATTAAAAACCAAACAATTACCAACACCATGTTTAGTACCAAGTACGTAAGATAACCCATAGCTTAATGCATGTGCAACACCAACTTGCGAGTAAGCAATACTCATACCACCATGCCATGAAGCCATCATTAGTTTATCTTGTGCTTCTTGTTCCGGCAAATCGTTTAAATACACCTCTTTACATAAATCAAAAGCTTTTTCGCCATAACTCTGACTAAAAGCATTTAAATATGTGCCATTAAGTGATTCTACACAATGAATAAAACAATCCATTCCGGTATAAAACCATTGGTCTTTAGGCACTCCGGTTGTTAATTCAGGATCTAAAATAACTTGATCAAAAGGTGTGTAATCTGAGTTTATTCCTAGCTTTTTATCAGGTCCTGTGAGTACGGTAGTTCTAGAAACCTCTGCGCCTGTACCACTAATGGTGGGAATACCAACATGATAAACTGCAGGATTTTTTACTAAATCCCAACCCTGATAATCTGCAGCACTGCCCGGATTATTAAGCATTATAGCAACTGCTTTAGCTAAATCTAACAAAGTGCCACCACCAATACCGATAATACCGGACGGTTTTTCGGCAAAGTTTTCTTTTATTTTAGCAACAATAGCATCTACTTGAGAAGTTTTAGGCTCTTCGGCTGCAGAAATAAATATAATTTGATCGGTAAATAAAAGCGGTATTGCGTTTATTAATGTATTATTTTGTTCAAAAACATCGTCTACCAAAAAAATAAATGGCGCCTCTGAGCTTTTACGTTTAGGCATTAAAATATTATGAAGCTCTTTAAAGCTTCCTCTGCCAAACATAACTCTGGGAACCATTGGAAAGTTCTTAAACATCATTGCTTTTTACTGTTTTAAATTCTGTTAATGTGTTTATATTTTCTTGAAACCTATTTGAAAATAACCCAACATGATACCCATCTACTACTGCATGATTTGCATGAACAGAAGTGGGCATAAATAATTTATTGTCTTGCGTAAACACTTTACCAAACGAAATTTTAGGAACAGAATCTACATACCCATATTTTCTGGCATGCGTTAATGCTGTGAATTGTACCCATGGTAATGCAGAAAAATGTATCGTGTTATCATCGTCACTAGATGGTACAAGTGTTTTTTCTGATCGCACTCTGTTAATTTCTTCTTCTGCATTATTATAAAAAGTTAAAAAATCGTCGCTGTAATTAATATACGAAAAGCCAAAAGTGCCATCTGGACGATTAATTGTTGGCGAGCCATTAATTACATCATAAACTCTTACCTCGTTATCATCTTTAATTCTGTATTTAAAATTCTCAACGCTATTGGCTGCTTTTAATGCAGCATAAAGGTAGCTGATAAAAAAAGAGAGGTTGTTATTTTTGCAATAACTGTAAAGAGCGGTAACTTCTACATTAAACGTAACACCAAAAAAAGGCTCATCGAACGTTTTAAAAAAGTTAAAATGTTCTTTTCTGCTCCAGTTCTCTATGTCTAATTTTTTGTAGCTCACAATAACTCTAAAATATCGGTTAGTTTATTAAGTTTATGATACTGACCATTATGGTTATGCTGTTTAACTTCTTCGTGTGCCCAAGTGGTATGAAAAGGTACATGTATTGCTTTTGCGCCAATTTTTAGCAACGGCAATACGTCAGATTTTAAGGAGTTTCCTATCATTACAAATTCAGAAACAGGTATTTCTAAGTGTTCTAATAAATTAGCATAATTCTCTTCTTTTTTCTCACTTAAAACCTCTACATGATGAAAATATTTTGTTAAACCAGAGCGGTCTAGTTTTCGTTCTTGGTCTAACAAATCTCCTTTAGTTAAAACAATAAGCCGGTATTTTTTACTTAATTTTTCTAACACCTCTTCTACTCCATCTAACACCTCTACAGGTTTAGTTATCATGTCTTTTCCGAGGTTTATTATTTTAGAGATAACATCTGCTCCTACTTTGCCATTAGATAGGTCTATTGCAGACTCTATCATAGATAAAACAAAACCTTTAACCCCGTAGCCATAAAGATCAAGGTTTTTCATCTCCATTTTAAATAACTCTTGATCTATTTTGTTTTCGGTTTCATACCCCGATAAAAGCTTGGCAAACTTGTGTTCTGTTTCTCTAAAATAGGTTTCGTTAACCCAAAGTGTATCATCGGCATCAAAGCCAATCACCTTAATATTACTGTAATCTATTTCCATATTTTCTTAGCTCTTTCTAAATCTTCAGGAGTATCTATTTCTATTCCGGTAACAGTAGTTTCTACCATTTTTATTTTTTTGCCGTATTCTAAATATCGTATAGCCTCTATTTTTTCAGTTGCTTCTAGTGGGAGCATTGGTAGTCTGTAAAAATCCATTAGTGCTTCTTTTCTAAAAGCATAAATTCCTTTGTGTTTAAAATAACGAACGCCGGTTTGTTTGGCTCTTGGATACGGTATTGGAGAACGAGAAAAATATAGGGCAAAGTTTCTGTTATCTGTAATTACTTTAACAGTATTTGGGTTTGCTATTTCGTCCCAATCTGTAATCTCTGTCATTAACGATGCTAAATCTATTTCTTTATTTGGGTCATCGTTAAATACTTCTAAAACACTTTGTAGGCTTTCTTTATCAGTAAAAGGTTCATCTCCTTGAACATTTACAATAATATCTACATTCATGTGCTCTACAGCTTCTGCAATTCGATCACTGCCACATTCATGTTCTTTTTTACTCATAATGGCTTTACCGCCATTGTTGGTTATTGTATTATAAATAACATCACTATCTGTAACAACATAAACATCATCAAATAAACCGGTAGCTTTAGTTACTTGGTATGTTCTTAAAATAACCGGCTTTCCGGCTAAATCTTGCATTAGTTTACCCGGAAACCTTGAAGCCGCATACCTGGCAGGAATCATTGCGATTTTTTTCATACTAACAATGAATTTGAACCCCAAAAATAAGGTTTATGATACACTTCTTACGATTTTCTTGGGCGTATTTTTCGGTAAAATTTAAACACAAACAGTAATACAACTATAACTAATACAATAGCTAAAACCGGAAGGAAAATTGCTAAAATAGAGATGAGCATTGAGGTTGCTGTTTCTAATGTAGCAAAAAGCGGGTTTGCTAAACCAGCCGTTGTAGTAGTTGAGGCTAAACGGGTAGACGATGTAGCCCCTTTAATAGCTGTAGCAGTACCTCCTCCTGCTATTATGGCTAAAGACCACGTTACAACAGGATCTAAATTGGCTACTGTACTAACAACAACTGCAGTTCCGGCAATTGCTGTAAGTGGTGTTGCAATGGCATCTAATAAGTTATCTACCCAAGGAATAAAATAGGCAGAGGTTTCCAGTAAAGTTGCTACACCTAAGGTTATAAGTGCCGGCATACTTCCAATCCATTGCCAATTTGGATTTAACTGCCATACATCAAAATAAGCAGCCATGCTTAATGCAAATAACGGAACAAACACTCTAAATCCAACCGATGCCGCAAGGCCAATCCCTAAAAAAATACTTATAATAGTTTCTGAAGACATGAAAACAAAAGGGTTTTATTAAATGTACGGATTTTTTACTTGTTTATTTAATTTAGTGTGGGTTTAAGCATGGAGGTTTAAAACCAAACTATTCCTCAAAAAAATCTTTTTTAAAACCTATTAAATATAGTCTGTTTTTGGCTCTTGTAACGGCAGTATACAACCACCTTAAATATTCTTTATCTATACCATTGGGAGCATAAGGCTGCTCTACAAAAACCGTATGCCATTGCCCTCCTTGACTTTTATGGCACGTAATAGCATAGCTAAATTTTACCTGAAGCGCATTAAAGTACTTGTTGTTTTTAACCTTTAAAAACTTTCTGTATTTAGAACTTTCGTTTTCATAGTCTTTTAAAACTTCTTGGTACAGCCTGTTACTGTCTTCATATGAAAGTGATGGGGTTTCTGCAGAGAGTGTATCTAATAACAATACTGTTTCAAATGGTTTTTGGTTGGGGTAATCTACCATTTGTACTTTTACTTCGGCAAATTTAAACCCGTAAAGCTCTTTAAAAGCATAAATTTCTAATACTTCTATAATGTCACCATTAGCAATAAAACCTGCTGCAGAGTTAGGTTTTAGGCAAAAGTAATTGTTTTTAACTACCATTAAGTAGTCGCCCGTAGCAAGTTCGTGTTCTAAAAAAAGAACCCTGCTTCTGATTTGTTGGTTATATAAATTGGCTCGTTTGTTAGATCTAACTAAAATAGCTGTTTCTTCTTTACCATTTTCACTATATGATTGGTTTAATGCATCTAAAATTTCATTTCCCTCAATAAGCCTAACTATATCTGTAAATCCATTTAAAGAAAAAGTAAAAGCATCAAAAAAAGCTGTTTGCAATTGCTCTCGCAAAAGGGTAGCGTTATAAAGAATTCCTGAATCTTGAGCCTGACGCATTACTTCATCTAATTCTATAAGTGCTACGTCTTTATTATAATTAAGATGTAAAATTTGCTCGTTTAAGGCAGGGCTCACATCTAATTTTACAGGAGGTAATTGTGCGGTGTCTCCAATTAAAAGCAACTTGCAATTATGCCCGGAATACACATACATCATTAAATCATCTAATAGAGAACCATTATCAAATAATTTAGAATCTGAACTTACATCGGGTATCATAGATGCTTCGTCTACAATAAAAATTGTGTCTTTGTGCTTATTAGGTGCTAAAACAAATTGAACGCCACCACTTTTAGTTTTTCTGGGGAAGTATATTTTTTTATGAATTGTAAATGCCTCTTTACCCGAATAGTTTGCCATTACCTTTGCTGCCCTACCCGTTGGTGCCATTAAAACGGCTTTTTTATATACTTTCCATAAATTATTAACTAACGTTCCAATTATTGTAGTTTTACCGGTACCGGCATATCCTTTTAATAAAAAAACCTCATTTGTAGTATCCGAAAACACAAAATCGGATAGTTTTTGAAGCAATATATCTTGTTTGACTGTAGGATTATGAGGAAATTTTTCGCGTAATAATTTATAAAAATCGGTAGTATTCATAAGGGCCTAATTCAAGGCTAAAGTTAATAATGTTTTTTAAGGGCAAATACTTTTCTGAATAAAAAAAAATTGTAGATTTGCGTAAACCACGTAAAATAATTTAACTAACACTACTCAAAAAATGAAGACGGCAATACAAATTGTTCTATGGTTATTAAGCATTTTCTTTGCGTACAAAATTTACCAATCTATTAACGAACCTATTCAGTTTGAAAAGGTTAAAAAAGAGCGTTACGCTAAAGTTATTGAAAGACTAAAAGACATTAGAGATGCTCAAGAAGCACACAGAACAGTAACAGGACGATATGCAAATGATTTTGAATCGCTAATAAAATTTATAGATACTGCAGAGTTTACTATAACTCAGCAAAGAGACTCTTCTTACATGGAGTATGACAAAGTGTATAGAATTGACATGCTTCGTGAAGTAAAAATTATAGATACCCTTGGTTTTGTTAAAGTTAAAGACTCTTTGTTTAAAGGTTCTGACCATTATAAAGATTTAATGAAAGTTCCTGGAGCTCCTAACAACGAGACCTTTACTATGAAAGCAGATATTTTAGATAAAAACGGCTACAAAGCTGCTGTTTTTGAAGCTAAAGTTGCTAAAGACGTGATTTTATACGATCAACCTGAAGAATTAGTGGCTCGTGAAAAAGAAATTATTGATGTTGATGAAGTAAACGGTGCAGAAATTAAAGTAGGTTCACTTACAGATGTGAGCACTAACGGTAACTGGCCAACAATTTATGACACTAAAAAAGACCAGCAATAGTATAACTATTCCTAATACAACATTTTCTAAATTGTCCATTCAGGTAAGCCTGAATGGACTTTCTTTTTGTGTTTTAGATACTTTAGAGCAAGAAATCATTGCATTAGAGCATCATTCCTTTAATAAACAAGTCTCACCCGAAAAAGCATTAAAACACACTAAAGCCATTTTTGAGCAAACACAACTTGCCAACAAAAAATTTAAACAAGTGCAAGTACTTCATGAAAATGAGTTGTCTGCCTGGGTGCCTGCTTCTTTGTTTGATAAAGACAAACTATCTAACTATTTAAAATACTCGGTTAAAATTTTTGAAACCGATGAAATTGCTTATGATACGTTGACAACCAATGCACTAGTTAATGTTTATGTGCCTTTTACTAACTTAAACAACTACTTTTTTGATTGCTTTGGTGAGTTTAACTACAAGCACGCATCTACTGTAATGGTACAACATTTTTTACAACAAAACCACCAAGAAAAAACCATGTTTGCCGTTATAGCCAATACTCATTTTGAGTTGGTTGTAACCGCACAAAAAAAACTGTTATTTTATAATACTTTTACATATAACACCCCGGAAGACTTTATTTACTACATTTTATTTACTGCCGAGCAACTTGGTCTAAACCCAGAAACATTTGTATTAAATCTTACCGGAAACATAACCAAAGAAAGTGCTTTGTTTGAAATAGCCTATAACTACATCAGAAACGTTTCTGTAGAACAAAAAACAGGCGTACCTTTGCAAGAACATATTACAAATACAGACTTGTATAGCACCTTTTTACTAACCCATTCATTTTAATGAGAATTATATCCGGTAAATACAAAGGAAAAAGGATTATAGCGCCTAAAAAATTACCAGTAAGGCCAACTACAGACATGGCCAAAGAATCGTTATTTAATATTTTAAACAATCACTTTTATTTTGATGAAGTTACACTATTGGATTTGTTTTCCGGTATTGGCAGTATAAGCTTAGAATTTGCCTCAAGAGGTTGCCAATACATAACAAGTGTAGATGCTCACGCCGGATGTATACAATTTTTAAATAAAACTGCTAAAGAGTTAGGCTTATCTTTACAAACCGTAAAAAGTGATGTGTTTAAGTTTTTAAACCTTTACAAACAGCCATCAGATATTATTTTTGCTGACCCTCCTTATGATTTAGATGAAGCAAAATTTGCCGAAATTGAACATTTAGTTTTTAAAAATAACTTACTGTCTGAAGAAGGTTTTTTAATTATAGAGCATGCTAAACACACTTCGTTAGAGCATTTGCCCAATTTTAGCTTTGCCAAAAGTTACGGTAGTAGTACGTTTAGCTTTTTTGAACATAAAAAATAAAAAAGCAGGCCTATAAGCCGGATTCTGTCTAGTCTTATCATTTATCTAGGACTACAGTTACCCGTAGTCTCTAACCGCCTACCCTCCGGCATCGGGCGCGCAACCCTAAAGCGCCGGTTTACTTGGCGTTGCACCGTATAGAGTTTACCTGATTTCACTACAGCATTACCTGTACATACTTTCTGTTGCACTAGTCCTCGCCTCACGGCGGACGGGCGTTACCCGCTATACTGCGCTATGGTGTCCGGACTTTCCTCTCTGCAAAGCAGAGCGATAAGACAGCCTGCTTTTTTATCTTTTAATATTTAAAGTTTATTGGCGCAATTTAACACCTTAATTACAACACTTAAACATATTAGCTTTACAAAATTAAAGCTTTCAATTTGCTGTAACAACAACTATTACTAATTATGCAAAAACTATTCCTTTTAAACCTATTCAAATAGTAAAAAATTGTTAATAACTCATGGTAAAATACCACCTGCAAAAGCTAAAATTTTGGTGGTATTTTTATCTTTGTGTTATGGAGCATTTTGTAGTTTCAGCACGTAAATACAGACCACAAACTTTTAAAGATGTTGTTGGCCAGGAAGCCATTACTAATACATTACTAAATGCTATAGAAAACAATCATTTAGCGCAGGCACTCCTTTTTTGTGGTCCGAGAGGAGTTGGCAAAACTACTTGTGCCAGAATTTTAGCTAAAGAGATTAATAAAGATAGTGCAGATAGCCCAGATCAAGACTTTTCGTTTAATATTTTTGAACTCGATGCTGCTTCTAATAACTCTGTAGACGATATAAGGAATCTTATAGACCAAGTTAGAATTCCGCCTCAAGTGGGTAAATATAAAGTCTATATAATAGACGAGGTTCACATGCTTTCCTCAGCTGCTTTTAATGCGTTTTTAAAAACCTTAGAGGAGCCTCCAAAGCATGCCATTTTTATTTTAGCTACTACAGAGAAGCATAAAATTATACCAACTATTTTATCGAGGTGTCAAATTTTTGATTTTAAACGAATTACCGTTAAAGATGCAGCTGCTTATTTAAAGTACATAGCAGAAAACCAAGGCATAGAAGCCGAAGAAGAAGCACTACATATAATTGCTCAAAAAGCAGATGGTGCTATGCGTGATGCGCTTTCTATTTTTGATCGTGTTGTTAGCTACTCGGGCAATAAGCTAACACGACAGGCAGTTACAGAAAACCTAAACATTTTAGATTACGACACCTATTTTGAGGTTACCAACCTTATATTACAACATAACATACCGGAGCTTTTAGTTTACTTTAATACAATCTTATCTAAAGGATTTGAAGGACATCATTTTATTACCGGCTTAGCATCTCATTTCAGAGATTTATTGGTATGCAAAAACGAAACTACCGTTTCGCTTTTAGAAGTTTCTCCAGATACTCAGCAAAAGTATAAAGAGCAAGCTCAGCAAGTAGATACTGCTTTTTTACTAAAAGCTATTGAACTTGCCAACGAATGCGATTTAAATTATAAAGCCAGTAAAAATCAGCGTTTATTAGTTGAATTGTGTTTAATGCAACTGGCCTCTATCAATTTTGATGGAGAAAAAAAAAAATGAAGAACCTTTTATAATTCCGGCTTCAACATTTAAAGAAACTACTACTAAAAAAGAAATAAAAAATCCAGAATCGGCAGTACCAAATAATCTGGCTCAACAAGTTATAAATGAAGAAGCTGCTATTTCTTCAAAACAAGAGCCTGTAAGCACAACAATTGCTACAAATTCTAATGTTGTTGCAAACACAAACAGGGTTAAAGAGAGTACAACTGCAACAATTACCAGCGCTAAAGAAGAAAATAAGCCAGAGGTTAAAACAAAATTAAATATTGGTTCTAAAAAAATATCGGGCTTATCTATTTCTAGTATAAAGGTTAAAAAAGAGCTTGAAAAGAAAAAGCAAGAAATTAAAGTTACAGATACAGTCTTACCTGAAGACGTTTTTACTGAAAGTGCTTTACAAACAGCTTGGACAACTTATGTAAAAACGTTAGAAAACAGAGGTAAAAAGTTGCTTGCCTCTAACCTGTCTACAAGCCTTCCAAAGCTTATAGACAAAAGCATAATATCGTTAGAAGTACCAAACGATACTATGAAACAAGAAATTATAAGAGATCAAAGGGGGCTGTTAGAATTTTTAAAGAAAGAACTTAACAACTTTCACCTCTCTCTAACTATTACCGTAAACGAAGAAGAAGCTCAAAAATATGCGTTTACACCACAAGAAAAATTTGCAAAACTGCTCGAAAAAAACCCAAATTTAGCACTATTAAAAAAAGAATTTGACTTAGATCTTTAATATGCCTACATACATCTCGTTACTTAGAGGAATAAATGTTACCGGACACCGTAAAATAAGCATGCAAGAGCTAAGAGAATGCTATGCCTCTTTAGGCTTTAGCCAAGTTGTCTCTTACATACAAAGCGGAAATGTAATTTTTACTTCTACCGATAAAAGTACCAAAATACTACAAGAAAAAATTCAAGCAGGTATAGCTAAAGAGTTTGGTTATGATGATGTAACTGTGTTTGTTTTTACACCTAAACAATTACAATATTACATCGCCAACAATCCTTTTTTAAAAGATAAAACAGTAGATGTTAAACGACTGCATATTACTTTCTTATCAAAAAAACCGCTACCTCACTTTATAGCATCTTTAGAAAAATACAAATCTGAAGCCGATCAGTTTTTGGTTAAAGACAATATAATTTACTTGTACTGCCCCAACGGATACGGCCGTACTAAGCTATCTAACAACTTTTTTGAAAACAAGTTAAAATTGAAAGCTACCACCAGAAACTGGAACAGCGCAAACAAGCTGCTTTCGTTGGCTAATAATATTTAGTTATTTTTGCGAAAACTTTTTATCATGCTCGGTTTAAAATTACCTACAGACCCAAGATGGGTTAATATTGTTGAAAAAAATATTGAAGAAATTTTAACAGACCATGCTTATTGTGAGCAAAAAGCTGCAAGTACAGCCATCTCACTAATTGTGAGTTTCCCCGAAAAAACAGAGCTGGTACAAGCTATGACCGCTTTAGTTAAAGAAGAAATTAGCCATTTTAAAATGGTACACGATAAAATTATTGCTCGAGGTTGGGTGTTAGGCAAAGAACGTAAAGACGAGTATGTTGTAGATTTAATGAAATTTTTCCCTAAGGGGGGCAGTAGAGAAACACACTTAGTGCACAGACTCTTGTATGCAGCTTTAATAGAAGCCAGAAGTTGTGAGCGTTTTAGACTATTATCTGAAAATATTCAGGATAAAGAATTAGCAGATTTTTATAGAAATCTAATGGTTTCTGAAGCCAACCACTACACAATGTTTTTAAAGTTTGCCAGAAAATATGGCAACAGAGAAGAAGTTGATAAAAAGTGGGAGGCGCTCTTAGAATACGAAGCTAAACTTATGGCCAACTTAGGTAAAAAAGAAACTATGCATGGATAGCCTGTTATTTTACAACAGGTTTCTTTTTCTCTGTATAATACAATAGCTTAATTATTCCGTCAGACAGGCCTATTTTAGGCACATGAATTTTTTTAGCTCCGCTCCATTTTGCAGCTAAAAGATATATTCTTGTAGCTGGTATAATTACATCTGCTCTATCAGGGTTTAAACCTAATTCAGAAATTCTTTCATCGTAAGTTAAACTTTGTAGAAATTGGTATTGAGCATTTAACCATATATACGATAAAGGCTGTCCGGGTTTTCTGCCGGACAATTTATGTAGTTTATTAATATTCCCTCCAGAGCCAATAATAGATAATTTGTTGTAAGGCTTAGTTTGAGTTTTAATCCAACGCTCTATTTCTGTCCAAACAGTATCTTCTATCATTTTATTTAATAGCCTTACAGTACCAATTTTAAACGATTTAGATATTACTATTTTACCCTGAGAAAAAATAGTGAATTCTGTGCTTCCGCCACCTACATCTACATATAAGTATGCTTTATCTTTTTCTATTAGTTGGTGTAAATCGGTTGATGCTATAATGGCAGCTTCCTTTTTTCCATCAATAATATCAATTTTAACACCCGTTTTTTTGTGAATGGTTTCTGCTATTTCATAACCGTTATTAGCTTCTCTCATTGCCGATGTAGCACATGCCATGTACTTTTCTACTCCGTGAACATTCATAAGCAGCTTGAATGCTTTCATGGCATCTATCATTCTTTGGGCATTTGTATCAGATATTTCTCCCAAAGTAAAAGAATCTTGCCCCAATCTAATAGGCACTCTAACCAGAGAGCTTTTTCTAAATTGAGTTTCTTTTCCTTTTTCTTCAATTACATTATTCACTAACAGCCTTATGGCGTTAGAGCCTATATCTATAGCTGCAAATTTCCTTATTTTTAACACTTTGTGTACAGGAAGTTTTAATAGTTAATATTGTTTAACGGGCTCTTCTAGTCCTTTTAATTTTGCTAAATAATAATCGTACAAAGCAAATTGTGAGCGTACTTTTGGTTTGTTATTTCTTCTGTATGCATTGTCTTGTTTTTCGGTAAACAATCTGGCTTTTACGTTGTCGCTCCAACAAATTTCAAAATTCTCTATGAGTTCTTGCTTTATGTTTTCATCGTAAATTGGGCATCCTACTTCTACTCTGTAATCTAAATTTCTGGTCATCCAATCTGCAGACGATATATATACTTTGGTATCGCCATCATTACAGAAAATAAAAACTCTTGGGTGCTCTAAATACTTATCTACAACGCTTATGGCTTCTATATTTTCGCTCATTCCGGGTATTCCTGGTATTAAACAACAAGTACCTCTAACAATCATTTTAATCTTAACTCCTGCCCTACTTGCTTCATAAAGTTTATCTACCATATCATAACTGGTAAGACTATTCATTTTTAATTTTATGTAGGCTTCTTTCCCTTCTTTTGCATTTTTAATCTCGTTATTAATGAGTTTAAAAAAGGTGCTTCGGGTATAATGTGGTGATACTATTAAATGTTTGTATTTGTTTATTTTATAGGTGGTTTCAAAAAAACCAAACACTTTATTTAACTCTTTACAAATACCTTGATGAGCAGTAAACAACGTGTAATCTGTATAAATTCTGGCTGTAGACTCGTTAAAGTTTCCGGTACTTATAAAACCATATCTCTTAATTTTATTGTTTTCTTCGCGTTCTATAACACAAATTTTACTGTGTACTTTTAATCCCGGAACCCCTACAATAAGTTTTACCCCTTCTGATTCTAATTGCTCTGCGTATTCAATATTAGCTTCTTCATCAAAACGTGCTTGAAGCTCTATCTGTACAGTTACTTGTTTACCGTTTTTAACTGCATTTATTAGAGAGCTGGCTATTTGAGAGTTTTTAGCCAATCTGTAAACTGTAATTTTAATTGATTTAACCTTTGGATCTAATGCAGCTTCTCTTAAAAATCTAATAACGTAAGAAAAAGTATGGTATGGGGTAAATTGCAAATAGTCTTTTTGTGCAATTTTTTCGAGTAAACTACCTTCTAAATCTAATCCTTTTATGGGCAGAGGTGGGTATTTTTCATAAAGTAAATCAGTTCTTCCTAAGCTTGGGAAGTTCATATAATCTCTACGATTATGATATCTTCCGCCAGGAATAACACTATCTACATCATCTATACCCATTTTATCCATCAAGAAAGAGAGCGTGTCTTTATCAATATTTTTATCGTACACAAACCTAACCGGCTCACTCATTTTACGCCCTTTAACACTACTTGATATTTTTTCTATGAAGCTTTTACTTAAATCGGTATCAATATCTAGCTCTGCATCTCGTGTTATTTTAATCATATGGGCCGTTAGAGACTCATAATCAAAAATAGAAAAGATACTATCTAAACAATACCTAATTAAATCGTCTAACATAATAATGTAGTTCTTGTCGCCTTGTTTAGGCAAAACCACAAAACGATCTATAGTTTTAGGTATTTCTATTAATGCATAATTAATATTTTTAGAGCTTAGCGCCTTACTATTGGTGTTTTTGTAATTAATATTTTCGCCATTTTTCATTACCATTTTAACAGCTAAATATGCAGCGCTGTCTTTTAAAATAGGAAACTCGGCAAGCTCGTTTAACATTATGGTTGCTAAAGCCGGACTAACTTTTTGAATGAAATAGTTTTTTATAAAGTTGGCCTGCTCTTGGTTTACTTCGGTCTCGTCTATTATAAAAATGTTCTCTTCTTCTAATTTTTTTTCAATGTCACTTAAAATTTGAAGGCTTTCTGCTTGTTGTTTTATTACTATTTGCGTGATTTGCTCTAAGAGTTCTTTTGCATTTGTTCCACCAAGTACACGTTTTCCCTTTTTACCTGAAAGTACAATACGCTTTACGGTTGCATAGCGTACTTTAAAAAACTCATCTAAATTGTTAGAAAAAATACCCAGAAAACGTAAACGTTCTATTAAGGGTACTGTTTCGTCTGCTGCTTCTTGCAACACTCTGGCATTAAAATGCAACCAGCTTATTTCTCTGTTTATATACTTATTGTTGTGTTTTTTCATTTATTTTAAATGCTTTGGAAAAATTATTTGGTTGGTTTTACCTTTTGTTATGTTTTCCCAATTATCTTCATCAAAATCTATAACTACTGTGCCACTTGTTGTAACATTATCTATATACTCATTCCCTAATTGGTTTGCTACACTGGTAAATGCATGGTTATGACCAAAAATCATAACTGTTTGTAATGAATTGTCTAATGATTTTATAAAGTTTAGCACACTCCCACCACTAAAATCATACAAATTATTAGTAACAGTTAATACGTTAAAATCTACTCCAAGAGTTCTTAAAAATATAATGCAGGTATGCAATGCTCTGTTTGCCGGGCTTGAGAAAACGGCTTCTATATTATAACCTTTCTTACTTAAATGGTTGGCTACCAAATAAGCATCATTTATACCTCGTTCTTTTAACGGGCGATCTTTATCTCCTACTTCGTAATTCCAGGAAGATTTTGCATGCCTTACTAAAATTAATCGTTTCATATTATGGTGCTAAACGTTCTATTTTCCAGTTATAATCTTTTTGTAAAGAATATAGAATTCTGTCGTGCAATCTATTAGGTCTGCCTTGCCAAAATTCTATACAATTAGGCCTAACCAAATAGCCACCCCAATACGGAGGTCTTGGGATAGGCTTATTTTTATAGGTTTCTTCCAGTTGTTTTAATTGTTTTTCTAACTCTTCTCGTGATTGTATTACGTTACTTTGATTAGAGACCCATGCTCCCAATTTACTACCCTCGGGCCTAGACTCAAAATATCCGTCAGATAAATTTTCAGGTACTTTTTCTGCTATTCCCTTTATAATTACTTGTCGCTCCATAAAAGGCCAAAAAAACGATAAGCAAACGTTTGGGTTTGCTGCAATTGCTTTACCTTTTTCACTGTTGTAATTGGTGTAAAAAATAAATCCTTCGTACGTGTATTTTTTTAGTAGTACAACACGAGATTTAGGAAAGCCATCTAAACCAATGGTAGCCAAAGTCATTGCATTGGGTTCATCTACTCCGTTGCTTTTTTCTACTTCATAAAACCAGGTTTGAAACAGCTGCATTGGATTGTCTGGAATATTATTTTCCAGCAATTCGCTTTTTTCGTAGTTTTTTCTATAGTTGCCTAAATCTTGCTGCATGCATTCTTGTTTTTTGCAAGTTACAAGATAAAATTTCGATGTGAAAAAGAATAATTTTAAAATTACTTAAAATTCAAATTCTTTTCCGTCTTCTGCTACATATACGTTATTAAAAATGGTTTGGGCTTCTTCTTTAAATAAATTAACATCACCATAACGAGTAGAAAAATGCCCTAATATTAAGTGCTCTACATTAGCCTCTTTTGCTATTAAAGCTGCTTGCTTTGCTGTACTGTGTTTTGTTTTTGGAGCTAAGTGGGCATGTTGGTCTAAAAATGTAGATTCGTGGTACAATACATCTACCTTTTTTATGAGTGGAATTATTGAAGTGTTATATGCTGTATCAGAACAATAAGCATAACTTTTGGGAGGTGGCGGATTAAAACTAAGCTCTTTGTTAGGTATTACTGTACCATCATCTAACACAATGTCTTTACCGTTTTTTATGTTTTGATAGTAGCATATTTCTATACCATATTTTTGCACAGCCTCAATGTTAAGTTTTCTTTCTTTGGGTTTCTCTCTAAACAAAAAACCATTAGTATAAACTCTATGATCTAATGGTATGGTATGTACAGTTACCCTATCGTCTTGGTACAGCAATTCTTGTTCTTTAGAAGTTAGCTCATGAAACAGTAATGGAAAGTTGGTCCAAGAATCACCTAGTTTTAAGAAAAGAGTAATTGCTTCTTTAATTCCTTTCGGGCCGTAAATATGTAAAGGTTCTTCTCTACCCAACAATCTAAAGGTAGAAATTAAGCCAGGTAAACCATAAAAATGATCTCCGTGCAGATGCGAAATAAAAATATGCTTAATGCGCGCAAACTTTATGCGTTGTTTTCTGAGCTGTACTTGGGTTCCCTCACCGCAATCAATTAAAAACAATCGGTTTCTAATGTCTAATACTTGTGCTGTGGGATTATTAAAAGTTCGTGGCGTAGCAGAATAGCAGCCCAGAATTGTAATTTTCATAAAAAAGTTTAATCTATAAACGTAACACGATTAAAAATCTAAATCGCGTTCTATTTCTTCCATCTCTATAACATCAAAAGCTTCTTGAAGTGTTGGTACTACTACCAATTCGTCCGGAATATCATCATAAGAAACTGCATCACTTACTATAACAAACGATTTTTTGTTAGCTCTATGCGTGTTAGATAATTGTAAGAACTCTAATAAATCGTTAACAGATAATTTGTTTAACGAAAAAAGATTTACAATTAAATTATCGTTTTTTACTTTAGGGTATTGCTCGTTCAGTTTTTTTACAAAAGTTGGTAAAGAAACTGTTTCTTGAGTTACTATTGTGGTGTTATCTTTTTTATCGAAAATCATAATCTACTGTTTTATTTTTGAAGCTAATAAATATATAACTGCCATTCTAATTGCTACGCCATTTTCTACTTGATTTAAAATTATAGCTTGTTTAGAATCGGCTACATCACTAGTAATTTCTACACCTCTGTTAATTGGTCCGGGGTGCATAATAACAATATCTTTATCTATAGAATCTAATAAGCTTTTGTTTACACCATACTGTTGTGCATATTCTCTTGTGGTAGGAAAATAGCTAATATCCATGCGCTCATTTTGAATTCTAAGCATGTTGGCTACATCACACCACTCTAATGCTTTTCGTAAATTGGTTTCTACGTCTACCCCTAATTTATTAATATATTTAGGAATTAGCGTTTTTGGCCCGCAAACTTTTACTTGTGCTCCAAGTAGTTGCAGTGCTAAAATATTAGAAAGCGCTACTCTGGAGTGTAAAATATCTCCAACTATTACTACTTTTTTACCGGCAACGTCTCCTAACTTTTCTCGAATAGAATACGTATCAAGCAAGGCTTGTGTGGGGTGTTCATGTGCACCATCTCCGGCATTTATAATACTTGCTTTTACATGATTAGATAAGAAGATACCTGCACCGGGATTAGGATGGCGCATTACAACCATATCTACCTTCATAGAAAGTATGTTGTTTACGGTATCTATAAGTGTTTCTCCCTTTTTTACAGATGATTGTGAGGCAGAAAAATTTATAACATCTGCCGATAAGCGTTTTTCGGCAAGTTCAAACGAAAGTTTTGTTCGTGTACTGTTTTCAAAAAATAAATTGGCAATGGTTATATCGCGTAAAGAAGGTACTTTTTTAATTGGTCTATTAATAACTTCTTTAAAGTGGTCTGCAGTTTCAAAAATTAACTGAATATCTTGTTCTGTAAGATATTTAATTCCTAATAAGTGGTTTACACTTAGTTCGCTCATTGCCTTTTTTTTTGATGCGATGTTAGGGTTATTGTTGTAATCACAACTTTACTTATTTACTAAATATACGGCATCTTCGCCATCGTGCTCTTTCCAACAAACTTTAACACGCTCTTTGTTTATAGCATCTACTTGCCTGCCCCTGTAATTTGGTTGAATGGGTAAATGCCTGCTAAACCTTCTGTCTATTAGTGTTAAAAGCTCAATTTCTTGCGGCCTTCCAAACGACTGGATTGCTGTTAGCGCTGCTCTAATACTTCTTCCTGTGTAGAGCACATCGTCTATAAATACAACTTTTTTATCTTCTACTATAAAATTAATATTGGTAGAGTTTGCTTGCAAGGGTTTATCACTTCTTCTAAAATCGTCTCTAAAAAAAGTAATATCTAAATGCCCTAATACTATATTGTTTACCGCGTAATCTTCTTTTAAAATTGTAGCTAGTCTTTCGGCTAAATGCACACCTCTGGGCTGTATTCCTACTAATACGGTATTACTAAAATCTAAATGGTTTTCAATGAGCTGGCAAGCCAAACGGTGAAGGATAATGTTAATTTCTTTTGCCGAAAGCAGCACTTTTTGACTCATACGCTACAAGAGAAAGGTAGTTATGCAAAGGTATATATTTCTGGTAAATAAATTTAGTTTAGTTACTTTTTGTTTTAGAATACTTTGTGCTAAAAAAAAAGCCCCCTCAAAAAATTGAGGAGGCTTTTGGTTATAAACGTATGGAAAAATTATTTTCCTTCCATCTTGTCTTTTAATTCTTGTAATGCATCTAAATCACCTAAAGTGGTTTTCTCTGCATTGTTGCTTGCTTTTTTAGCAGCAGCTTTTACGTTCTTTTGCTCTTCGTCTCTGAACACTGCTGTATGTGAAGCTACTACACGCTTAAATTCTTTATTAAATTCTATGATTTTAAACTCTGCAGTATCTCCTTTTTTAAGTTTCTTACCATCTTCTTTTTCTAAGTGACGGCTTGGCACAAAAGCAACAATGTCTTCGTTAAATGCAATTGTAGCACCTTTGTCTACCATTTCACTGATTTCTGCAGTATGAACAGTTCCTTCTGCAAATTCAGTTTCGTATTTATCCCAAGGGTTTTCTGTAGTTTGCTTGTGACCAAGGCTTAACTTTCTACCCTCTACGTCTAACTCAAGAACTTCTACCTCTAGCTCATCTCCTACAGAAACAAACTCAGATGGGTGCTTAATTTTCTTAGTCCAAGAAAGGTCTGAGATGTAAATTAAACCATCTATACCTTCTTCTAACTCTACGAATACACCAAAGTTGGTGAAGTTTCTAACAATACCTTTGTGGCGTGAGCCTACAGGATATTTTGCAGTAATATCTGTCCATGGGTCTGGGGTAAGCTGTTTAATACCAAGAGACATTTTACGCTCTTCTCTATCTAATGTTAAAATTACAGCTTCTACCTCATCACCTACCTGAACAAAATCTTGTGCAGAACGTAAGTGAGTAGACCAAGACATTTCTGATACGTGAATTAATCCTTCTACACCTTCTGCAACTTCAATAAACGCACCGTAATCTGCAATTACAACTACTTTACCTTTTACTCTATCTCCTACTTTTAAGTTAGGATCTAAAGCATCCCATGGGTGTGCTTGTAATTGTTTTAATCCTAATTGGATTCTAGACTTGTTATCATCAAAGTCTAAGATTACAACGTTTAATTTTTGGTCTAATTCTACTACCTCATTCGGATGATTAATTCTGCTCCAAGAAAGGTCTGTAATATGAATTAATCCGTCTACACCGCCTAAGTCTATAAATACTCCGTAAGAAGTAATGTTTTTAACAACACCTTCTAATACTTGACCTTTTTCTAATTGGCTGATAATTTCTTTCTTTTGCTCTTCTATATCGGCCTCAATTAATGCTTTGTGCGATACAACTACGTTCTTAAATTCATGGTTAATTTTAACCACTTTAAACTCCATAGTTTTACCAACGTAAGCATCGTAATCGCGAATTGGCTTAACATCTATTTGAGAACCTGGTAAGAATGCTTCAATACCAAATACATCTACAATCATACCTCCTTTGGTACGACACTTAACGTATCCGGTAACAATTTCTCCTTTATCGTGTGCAGCATTAACTCTATCCCAAGCTTTAATAGTACGAGCCTTACGGTGAGAAAGTACTAATTGTCCGGTTTTATCTTCACGAACATCAATTAATACCTCTACTTTATCTCCTACTTTTAAATCAGGGTTGTAACGAAATTCGTTTAAAGAAATAACCCCTTCAGACTTGGCATTAATATCTATAATAGCTTCACGGTCTGTAATGTGTACAACCGTTCCTTCTACTACTTCTTCGTTGTCTGTGTCTACAAAATTTTCTTCAACGAGTTTTTCGAACTCTTTTAATTTATCGTCTTCAACCTTCTCAATACCTTCTTCGTATTTTTCCCAGTCAAAGTTTTCTAAAAATGCTTCAGTATTTTGAGCATTTTCTACTTGTGTAGCTTCTTGTGCTACTTTTTCTTCTTTTTCTGCTTTAGCTGCAGTTTTTTTAGATTTAGTTTCAGCCATTGCTGATGTTAATTTGTATTCTGCACGTACACAAGAGTTTACAGCCATACACACAGAAGAGTTTAAACATTAAATTACACTCTTTTACCTTTTTTCTCTTGTTAGGCTAAAAAAGGTGTGCAAAAGTACAACTATAATGTATGATTAACAAGCATTTAGAAAAAAATTATACTAGCAGCTTTTAAAAAAGTAATTTATTTAGTTTGATTGCTATTGCAACACTTTAACAGAGCTGTTTTTATGCTGTTTGTCTTGTTTTAAAACTGTTAATCGGATTTTGTGGATTTCTTTTAACCTACATCGCTTTAAAAACCCCTTTTATTTACGTATATTTAAGAAATACATATTTATTAACTATTACTATTATTATGAGTGTAAAACAAAAGTACCAGCCCGTTTTAGATTTGGGTGAAGCATTAAAAATTAAAGACGGAAATGTGAACGTTGAGGATGGCGTTTTGAAAGTTAAAGGTGAAGCAGGAACACAGTACGAGAAAAACCTTTTGTGGGATAAAATTAAAGAGATTGGTGGAGAGCACCCTTCAGACATTAAAGCTAATATTACCGTTGCAGACACCTCTGTTTTTCATAGGCATTTAGTGGCAAAAGGAGATACTCTGGGTAAAATTGCTAAAAAGTATTATGGTAATGCATCTAAATACATGAAGATTTTTGATGCTAATACAGACCAGCTTAAAAACCCTAACTTAATTTACCCCGGACAAGTTTTGGCTATTCCTAATTAACCACCTCTTTTGCCCTAAAAAAATAAAGCTTCTGATTAATCAGAAGCTTTATTTTTTATAATTCTGTTTGCAAAACCGTAAATACGCTCAAACTGTTCTTGAAGTCCCATATCTGTATTATCAAATTCTATGGCATCAGGAGCCTTAACCAAAGGAGAATCTTCTCGGGTAGAGTCTATTAAATCTCTTTCTTGTACATTTTTTAATATTTGTTGATAGGTTACCTTATCTCCTCTGTCTAAAAGTTCTTTGTACCTACGTTTAGCTCTAATTTCTGGCGATGCTGTTAAAAACAATTTGAGCTCTGCATCCGGGAATACTACTGTACCAATGTCTCTGCCATCCATTACAACCCCTTTATTTTTCCCCATTTCTTGCTGCATCTCTACTAGCTTTCTTCTAACTTCTGAGATCGCAGCAATTTTGCTTACCTGTTTAGAAACCTCTAAAGTTCTTATTTCTCTCTCTACATTATTGCCATTTAAGTACATTTCGGCAAAGCCTAATTCTTCGTTAAATTTAAAGGCAATATCTATGTTTGGTAATGCTTTAATTAGTGCTTTAGGATTATTTAAAAGGTTATTTTGCATTGCATAAAGCGTTACCGCTCTGTACATAGCACCCGTATCTACATACACATACCCTAAAGCTTTTGCTAAACGTTTTGCAATAGTACTTTTACCGGTAGATGAGTAACCATCTATAGCTATAGTGATTTTGTTATTGCTGCTCATTTAAGATTTTAAATTAATAAGATTGCAAAGTACTAAATACCCTTATAATTTTTTGGCATTTTTTACCTTTTGTTTTGTAACAGCAATATCTATCACCTCGCTCATTTCGGTTACATAATGAAACTTGAGTCCTTTAATATATTCTGGTTTAATTTCTTCTATATCTCTTCTGTTTTCTTCACACAAAATAATTTCTTTTATTCTGGCTCTTTTAGCAGCTAAAATTTTCTCTTTAATACCACCAACCGGTAATACTTTACCACGTAAAGTAATCTCTCCGGTCATTGCTATACTCTTTTTAACCTTACGTTGAGTAAATAAAGAAACTAACGATGTTAGCATTGTAATTCCGGCACTCGGACCATCTTTTGGTGTAGCTCCTTCCGGCACATGTATATGTACATCATACTTGCTAAATACATCTGGGTTTATACCAAGTTTTTCTGCATTAGATTTTATGTATTTAAGGGCAATTGTAGCAGATTCTTTCATTACTTGGCCTAAGTTTCCGGTAATAGATAAATTACCTTTTCCCTTAGATAATATAGATTCTATAAATAATATATCGCCCCCAACACTTGTCCACGCCAACCCGGTAACTACACCGGCTACCTCGTTGTTCTCATATTTATCTCTTTCTAATTTTGGTGCACCTAAAACCTCTTTAATGTCTTGGTCTGTTACTGTAACATTATAGGTTTCTTCCATGGCAATTGATTTTGCTGCATGGCGCACCATTTTTGCCAGCTGCTTCTCTAGCCCTCTCACACCAGACTCACGGGTATACCCTTCTATTATTTTTTCTAATTGCGCTTTTCTGATTTTTAAATGTTCTTTTGTTAAGCCGTGTTCTTTAAGGAGCTTTGGTAGTAAGTGTCGCTTAGCAATCTCTACTTTTTCTTCTATGGTATAACCGGTAACATTTATAATTTCCATTCTGTCGCGCAATGCCGGCTGAATTGTAGAAAGGTTATTTGCCGTAGCAACAAAAAGCACTTTAGAGAGGTCATACCCCATCTCTAAGAAATTATCGTAAAATTCTGTGTTTTGCTCAGGGTCTAACACCTCTAGCATTGCAGACGATGGGTCTCCGCTATGGCTTACGCTTAATTTATCTATCTCATCTAAAACAAAAACAGGGTTGCTGGTGCCAGCCTTCTTCATGTTCTGAAGAATTCTTCCCGGCATTGCACCAATATATGTTTTTCTGTGTCCTCGTATTTCGGCTTCATCGCGCAAACCTCCTAAAGACATTCTAACGTATTCTCTACCTAAAGCTTCGGCAATAGATTTTCCTAAGGATGTTTTACCTACACCCGGAGGACCATAAAGGCACAGAATTGGCGAACGCATATCGCCTCTTAGTTTTAGCACAGCTAAATATTCTATAATTCTCTTTTTTACGTCTTCTAACCCGTAATGGTCTCTATCTAAAATTTTCTGAGCTCGCTTTAAATCAAAATTATCTTCAGAATATTCATTCCATGGTAAATCTAAAAACAACTCTAAATAATTACGCTGAATTGAATATTCTGCTACTTGCGGATTCATGCGCTGTAGCTTGGCTAGTTCTTTATCAAAATGCTCTGCTACTTTTTTATTCCATTTTTTAGTTTTAGCCTTTTCACGCATTTCTTCTACTTCTTGCTCATACGAGGTACCTCCTAATTCTTCCTGAATGGTTTTCATTTGTTGATACAAGAAGTATTCACGCTGTTGCTGATCTAAATCATGGCGAACTTTAGATTGAATATCGTTTTTTAAAGCCAGCTTTTGCAACTCTAAATTCATGTGCTTTAATGTTGCAAGAGCACGTTCTTCTAAATCGTTTATAGCTAAAAGCTCTTGTTTTTCTTGAACCGAAAGGTTCATGTTAGAACACACAAAATTGATTAAAAAAGAGTTGCTTTCTATATTTTTTATAGCAAATGCGGCTTCGCTCGGTATGTTAGGATTTTCTTTAATGATTTGAAGCGCCAAATCTTTTATAGATTCTATTATAGCATTAAACTCACGATCATCCTGAGCGGGTTTAGTTTCTTCTACCTCTCTTATGGTAGCATTCATATAAGGTTCTGTAGTAAGTACTTCGGCTATTTCAAATCGTTTTTTTCCTTGAATTATAATAGTAGTATTACCGTCGGGCATTTGCAACACTCTTAAAATACGTGCTACAGTACCTAAGGTATGAATATCTTCAACCGAAGGGTCTTCTACTCGTTCATCTTTTTGAGAAACAACACCAATTACCTTACTACCATTGTTAGCATCTTTTATTAATGCAATAGATTTATCTCTTCCGGCTGTAATTGGTATAACTACTCCCGGAAATAATACAGTGTTTCTTAACGGTAATATGGGTAATGTGTTTGGCAATTGTTCGTTGTTCATTTCTGCTTCATCTTCTGGCGTCATTAGTGGGATTAAGTCTGCTTCCTGATCGATTGATTGAAATGACAATGTGTCAATATTTAAAAACTTAGTTTTTTTCATAGGTTCTTTTTCAGTCATTCTGTCACTGTAAAATAAGCTATTACAAACAGGTAGCTTCTATTAAAAGCTCTGCTACATGCACTAACCAGCTATTTTACAGTTATTTCTTGTTTATAGTACTCTTTATTTTTGCAATAGTTATGCCAACTAAGCCTTTATACTCACTTAGATTTCTGTATTTTTTAAAGTAAAGTGTAACAAAGCAAAAAATTGGTCATCTTTATAACAAATTACACCTTTTGAGCCCAGATACTGAAAATACTAACCAGCTAATAGAGTTGTGTTTGCAAAACAATACTAGTGCACAAATGCAGCTATATAAAAGGTATTATAAAGCAATGTACAATACAGCTTTACGAATTGTAAAAGATGAATTAGAAGCCGAAGATGTAATGCAAGAATCTTTTTTAAGCGCCTTTAATAAGTTGCACTCTTTTAGTAGAGAAGTTTCTTTTGGAGCTTGGCTAAAACGAATTGTTATTAATAACAGTATACAGCAGTATCGTAAAAAAAGTAAATACAATGTAGTGCCACTAGAGCACATAATGTACAAGGTTGAAGAAAACGAAGCTGTTAACTTGAGTGATGAATCTGCAGACGTTCAGGCTCGAAAGGTTTTACAGATTATGAATACACTTAAAGATAACTACCGAGTTTCTTTGACCTTGCATTTAATTGAAGGATATGATTATGAAGAAATTGCACAAATAATGGGGATTAGTTACGCCAACTGCAGAACAACAATTTCTCGGGCTAAAGAACATTTACGAAAAAAATTACAAGTATTAACATCATGAATAACGACAATTTACATAACCTGTTTAACGAGCTGAATGAGCATTTTGATTTTGCCGAGCCCCAAAAGGGACACGAAGAACGGTTTTTGCAAAAGCTCAACACCAATAAAAGTTACGGAACTAACAGGGTAAAGAGAACTTGGGTAACCTATTTAGCAATAGCAGCATCTGTTGCTTTATTAATAACTGCCGGCTTAAGTACATTTATAAACAATGATAATACTTTAGACACAACTGCTCCGTCAGAAGTTGTTCAGGCAGAGTATTACTTTACAGCTCAAATAGAACAACAGTTAGAGCAAATTAAAGCAGAAGCCACACCAGAAACTCAAGTTTTAGTTGCAGATGCTATAAAATCTTTACAAAAACTACAAACAGATTACAAAAAATTAGAACAAGATTTAGCTAATGGCGGTAATCCACAATTATTACTGAATGCTATGATTACCAACTTTCAAACTAGAATAAATTTATTGCAAGATGTTTTAGAAAACATTAAACAAGTTAAACAATTAAAAAGCGAAACAGATGAAAACAATACTATCTAACATACTTTTTATTGCGTGTTTTATTCCTTCTTTAGCTATTGCCAACAATGGATTTAAAGGAAAATACACTAAAGAGAAAAAAATTAAAAAAGAGTATAACGTAAATGCCGATGCCCTTTTAAAAATTAATAACAGCTACGGAAATTTACATGTAACCTCATGGACAGAAAATAAAGTGGTTATAGAAGTTCATATTCAAACTAATGGTAACAACGAAGAGAAAGTCAAGAAAAAATTAGATGAAATTGACATAGTTTTTGATGCTTCTAAAAGTATGGTTAGCGCTAAAACCGTTTTCGAAAAAAAGAATTGGGGATGGAGTAAAAATAATAATGTAAGCATGAAAATTAACTATACTGTTAAAGTTCCGGTAACTAATAGTGTTGATTTAGATAATAATTATGGTGCAATTCATTTAAACAAATTACAAGGCAAAGCAAACATTAATTGTGATTACGGTAAATTAGACATAGGATCGTTAATGGCAGACAACAACACATTATCTTTTGATTATACCTCTAACAGTATAATTGAATATGTGAAAAGCGCTATCATTAATGCAGACTATTCCGGATTTACCATAGAAAAAGCCGAAAACATTAAACTTAATGCAGACTATACAGGCTCTAAAATTAACAGCGTAAAAAACCTAGAGTATAACTGTGATTACGGTAGCTTGAAAGTAGATGCGCTTAATAACATTAAAGGACAAGGAGATTACCTAACCACTCGATTAGGAACTGTTTCTGGTAATGTATCTATAAACGCAGATTATGGTTCTTTAAAAATACAACAGCTTACAGCAGCTGCCGGTAATGTAACTATTCAATCAGAATATACCGGTATTAAAATTGGCTTTAGCCCTGATTATAGCTTTTCGTTTAACATACAATTAAGTTATGGTGGTTTTAATGGTGAAAATGATTTTGAGTACATAAACCGTTACGAAAAATATAACAACAAAAAATACGAAGGTTATTACAAGAGTAAAAACAATAATACAGTAACTATTAAAAGCTCTTATGGCGGTGTAACACTATATAAAAACTAAATAACTATATAAAAATGAAAAAAATATCAATTTTAATAATCGCTCTCTTTATAGCAAACATAAGCAGTGCACAATTTTGGGGAGGAAAGAAAGTAAAAGGCAACGGCAAAGTAATTACAGAAAACAGAAATACACCTGATTATGACGGTGTTGCTGTGGCAGGTTTTTTTGATGTACTTTTAGTAAGTGGTGATGAGGGCACAATAACCGTTAAAGGAGAAGAAAATTTATTAGAACATTTAATTACCGAAGTAGAAAATAACGTTCTAAAAATTAAAGTAGAAAAAGGTTATAATTTACGTCCAAGTTGGAATAAAACAATAACAGTAACTGTACCTTTTACAAGCTTAAGCAGCGTATCTTTAGCAGGATCAGGAGATGTTATTGGCAAAGCTCCTATTAAAGCTTCAAATTTTAAAACAAGTTTGGCTGGGTCTGGAGATATTGAGTTAGCTATAGATGCAGAAAATGTAAAGGTAGGTGTAGCCGGTTCAGGGGATATTAAACTTAACGGAAACACCAATACTCTTAACGCCAAAATTTCTGGGTCTGGAGATATTTATGCACTCGATCTAAAAGCCGAAAATGTAGAAGCTGCCGTTGCGGGTTCGGGAGATATTAGTGTAAATGTATCTAATGAGTTAGTTGCTCGCGTTTCGGGTTCGGGAGATATAACTTACAAGGGAAACCCAAAACGCAAAGATGCCAAAGTTTCAGGCTCTGGAGACGTTTCAGAATATTAAAAACTAAGAAACCGCTTCTAAATTAGAAGCGGTTTCTTTCACTTTGAAGGATTATAGTGCTATTAATCTTTCTTAAACTTACCTTCTGTAACAGTAATGTACTGATTGTTTACATTGCTGGCAGCAAAGAAAAATGTTCCCTCAAATAATTGCTCTTTACTATTGTTTACCAAAAAGTTAACTTCTCCTGTTGTAGCATTAACATTACTGGTTACAAACCCTTCAGAATCTACTAAAAAGCCTGCAACATTATTGTTTGGGTTCTCATCAGAATCTCCTAATTTAAGATGGTTTCCTTCTGTTGTTGCTACTGTTAAAAATATTGTTTGATTATTTTCTATTCTTTTGGCAACAATATGTATAATATTATTATCTATTGTTACTGTTACCTCGTCTGCTTTAAAGGGTATTCCGTTTAGTTTAGCTTCAAAAGAAATGCTTTTTTTTAAGGTTTGATTGGTTAGTTCTTCGTCTACAGAATCAGACGAGCATGAAGTAATTGTTAAGCCAATTACAATAATTAAGCTTAACCAATAGGTTTTGGTGGTCATTTCATATAGTTTTCTCGACCATAAACTTACCCATTTTTTTACTAACTATGTTAAAATTAATCGTTTAACTTCATAAAAAAGCGAGTAACTTAATTTTTAAGCTGCTTTTTCGGTCTTTTTTACTCTAAAAAGCAATACTACGCCAAGCATAAAAAATATTCCTAAAAACAGCACAGAGTTTCTCATGCTTCCGGTAAGTTGCGCTACTAAACCATATAAAAAAGTACCTATAATTATTCCTATTTTTTCTGATACTTCGAAAAAGCTAAAAAATGATGTAGTGTCTTTAGTTTCGGGTAAAAATTTAGAATAGGTAGATCTGGACAATGCCTGTATAGCCCCCATTACCATACCCACACATCCTGCAGCTATATAAAATTGTGTTGGAGTTTTAACAAAGTAGGCATAAATACATATACTAATCCATACTAAATTAATTGCTATAAGTGTTATGATATTACCAAATTTTTCTGATGCTCTCGCGGTAATAGTTGCTCCGCCTATAGCTACTAACTGAATTACTAAAATACTAATAATAAGACCCATTGTGCGTTCTGAATCAGAGCCCCAAGCAATTTCTTCTTCTCCAAAATAGGTAGCAACCAACATTACAGTTTGTACCGCCATACTGTAAACAAAAAAGGCTGCTAAATAACGTTTAAGTTTGGTTTGTTTTTTTAATTGTTGCCAAACCGATTTTAATTCTCTAAAACCATTTAGCAAAACTTTTGTAGTAGGATTGCCTTGTTTATTGCCTTTGGGTAAATAGTAAAATGTGTATTGACTAAATAGCATCCACCAGACTCCAACAGAAATAAAAGAGTACTTCATAGCTTTAATTTCTGCAGGCTCACCTATATCTGTAATTCCATAAAAATCAGGCTTTAAAACCATCGATAAATTAACCAGCAATAAAATAACGCTCCCAATATACCCAAGAGAAAATCCTTTAGCACTAATTCTGTCTTGTTGCTCCGGGTAAGCAATATCCGGAAGGTACGAGTTGCTAAATGCATAACTTACCCAAAAACCTATAAGGGCCAAGAAATAAAATAAAAGACCAACGTAAATACTTTCTAACGTAAACCAATACAACCCTATACAAGATAGTGCTCCCAGATAACAAAACAGCTTTAAAAAAAAGCGTTTATTACCTAAATAATCTGCAATTCCGGAAAGCAACGGGGTTATAAATGCTATTACAACAAAAGCAGCAGAAGTAACATAACTTATTAAAGGTGCTCTTGCAATGGTACCACCAAATATTTCTATTTTTTCTACATCGGCCATTCTAAATAATGCTCCGTAATAAATTGGGAATATTGCAGATGCTATTACCAAACTATACACAGAATTGGCCCAATCATAAAATGCCCAAGCATTTAGTAATTTTTTACTTCCTTTGGCTAATGCTTCTCTCATAAACTATTACAATTAAAAAAGCTGCTTGTTAAAAACAGCAGCTTCTAAAGTAACAATAAATTTTTTAAGCTATTCTCTAAAAGATGTTATCCCGAATTTCTTAGCTTCGGCTTTAGCCTTTGGTGCCAATTCTTTTAAGTTTTGTATTCTAGAATCTGTTGATGGGTGCGTGCTTAAAAACTCTGGTGGAGCTTGACCACCGGAAGCAGCTTTCATTCGTTCCCATAATTTATATGCTTCGTCTGGGTTGTATCCGGCAATGGCCATTAAGTACAGTCCAATTTTATCAGCTTCGGTTTCATGACTTCTACTAAACGGTAAGATACCCCCTACTGTAGTACCTATACCGTAAGCTTGATTAAATGCATTTCTAGATTTTTCGTCCTTAATTGCTAAATTCCCGGCTACAGCTCCTATTTGTTGTAATAGTCCGGCACTCATACGTTGCTGACCGTGGTTTGCAAGTGCATGTGCTACTTCGTGCCCCATTACTACGGCCACCCCTGTTTCGTTTTTGGTAATAGGTAAAATACCAGTATAAAAAACTATTTTTCCTCCCGGCATACACCATGCATTTACAGCTTTATCTTCTACCAAATTAAATTCCCATCTGTAATCTTTTAAATACCCTTGATAACCATTAGCATTTAGCCATCTCTCTGCTGCAGTAGCTATACGCTTTCCAACACGCTTAATCATTTCGGCTTCTGCAGTACCATTAACAACCTTGTTTTCATTTAAAAATTGGTTGTATTGCTCAAAAGCAGTTGGTAATAATTGAGAGTTTGGTACTAATGCCATTGTTTTTTTACCTGTAAACGGATTGGTAGCGCAACTCTCTATTAAAAAAACAGTTAATAAAACAGTTACTACTAAATATATTCTTCTCATTTTCAATGTTTTTTAGCTTTACTTTAAAAATACAAACTTTTAATGCGTTTTTAATTTCTTTATCATATTTACGTACAAACTTAGATAACCGGTTTAACAATCCGGTTAATCAGACAATATTTTTATGTTTGCATACCGTAATAGAAATTTAAGCTTTTAATAATAGTATATAAAAAATGCCCAAAAAATCAAGTAAAGAACCGTACATTCAAGAACTTAAAATCCCAAAAACCATATTGTATACCGGTAAAGTTTTACAAGCCCTATCATTAAATTGGGCTACAAAATTTGCTGCAAGAATATTTGCTACTCCCATAAAATATCCTATGCCACAAAGAGAATGGCACATGAACGAGCAAAGTGTACAAAAAAGGTTTATTATACCTAGTATAAACAAAGAAATTGTGGCTTACGAATACGGTAAGCCAAGTACTAAAAAAATATTACTTGTACATGGTTGGAGCGGACGCGGAACTCAACTTGTAAAAATTGCTGATGCCCTTGTAGCGCTTGGTTATCAAACTATAAGTTTTGATGCTCCGGCGCATGGTAAGGCACGGGGTAAAATAACCCATATGGGAGAATTTATAGAGAGTATTCTTTTTCTGGAAAAACATTATGGCCCTTTTACAGCTGCCATTGGGCACTCGTTAGGAGGAATGTCTTTATTAAACGCCATAAAGCGCGGTTTATCATTACAGAAGTTAGTAATTATTGGAAGTGGTGATATTGTTAGCGATATAGTTAGTGATTTTGTTAACACCATTCAGTTAAAACCAATTATTGCAAAAAAAATTCAGGAATATTATCAAAAAAAAATAGGCGAAGAAATGAATGCTTTTTCTGCTTCTGAAGCTGCTAAAAGTGTTACTATTCCTGTTTTAGTTGTGCATGATGAAGACGATAAAGATGTTCCGGTATCATCGGCTGTAAACATTCACAAACATTTAAAAAATGGGGAGCTATACATCACAAAGGGACTTGGACATAAAAAGATTTTGGGGAATGGAACGGTTATTGATACCATTTGTAAATATATAAAACCATAAACCCTTTTTGATATGAAAAAAATTTGTACCCTTTTGCTTGTTGCTACGGTTTTTTTAACAGCATGCGAAGGCCCGCAAGGCCCTCCCGGACCTCCAGGTGTTGACGGATTGGATGGTGTAAATATTCTAGGATCTGTTTTTGAGTTTACCGGAACTTTTAATGCCAATAATGATTATTTATTGTCTTTTCAGTTTCCTAATTCTGTTGAAGTTTTTGATACCGATTTGGTAATGGTTTATACGCTGGTAGGGGTAGATAACGGAACAGATATTTGGGAACCGTTGCCACAAACACTCTTTTTAGGTGATGATATTTTGCTTTACACTTTTGATCATACATACTTTGATGTTAACGTATTTTTAGACGGCACTGTAGATTTTAATTCGCTCCCTGAAGATTTTACAGATAACAAAACATTTAGAGTAGCAATTATCCCGGCAGATGCAGCATCAGGCATAGATATTAATAATATGAATCAAGTTTTAGGAGCACTAAATATAAGCGCCCAAAACATACAATCTATTTCTTTAAATTAAACGCACTACATATTTCATTAAGCTAAAATGCCTGCAATTGCAGGCATTTTTTGTAAGGATTTAGTAGCTTTAAGACAAAATAGGTGCTTAATAAAAACTGTACCAATGAAAAAGATTCTCTTTATTATATCTGTACTATTCTTGATAAATTGTCAAGGAAACGCTCAAGAAAAACAAACTAAAAAGAAAGCATTTAAAGTAACTAAAACCGATAAAGAGTGGCGTGAGCAATTATCAGACATGTCTTATTATGTGTTAAGACGCGCCGGAACAGAGCCGCCATTTGCTAACAAATATCACAATTTTAAAGGTCAGGGTACCTACCTATGCGCTGGCTGTAAAACACCACTATATAAATCTGAACACAAATATGATAGCGGTACCGGTTGGCCTTCTTTTGATAGGGCCATAAAAGGTAATGTTGCTTATGATGTAGATTATAAAATTGGTTACGCCAGAACCGAAGTGCATTGTGCAACATGTGGAGGGCATTTAGGACATGTTTTTGATGATGGTCCAAAAAATACAACCGGCAAAAGGCACTGTATAAATTCTGCAGCTTTAGTATTTAAACCTAAAACAATTAAAAATTGATAGCAAAAATTTATTTAGCAAGTCTTACTCAACAGTTAAAACGTTACAAACATATTGGAGATATTACTCTTAACAGGTTATCTATAAGTGAGTTATTTTGGTTTACAGAACATAATAACAGTATTGCAATTATTGCTAAGCACATGGCTGGCAATATGCTTTCTCGGTGGACAAATTTTAAAACTGAAGATGGAGAGAAACCATGGCGAAACAGAGATCAAGAATTTATAAATAAGTTTAACACTAAAGAAGAAGTTATTGCTTATTGGGAAGAAGGATGGCAATGTTTGTTTAATGCATTAAAAAATACTACTGAAGAAGAGTTATTAGAAACCATTTACATTAGAAAAGAACCCCACACCTTAATTGAAGCCTTTAACAGACAATTAGCACACTACTCCTACCATGTGGGGCAAATGGTATACATTGCTAAATTAATTAAGGCAGAACAATGGCAATCACTTTCAATTCCAAAAGGAGAATCAGACAATTACTTAACATCACCTCCAAAACATTAACAAAATAATGGTAACTACTTAAATTTCATTAAAAATTTACGCTTTAAAAACTTATTGCGTAACTTCGTGCCTCTAAAAAAATACACCAAAAATCAGAATATAATATGAGTGCATACGACGTAATAGTTTTGGGAAGCGGGCCTGGTGGTTATGTAACAGCTATTAGAGCTTCTCAACTTGGTTTTAAAACAGCAGTGGTAGAAAAAGAAAGCTTAGGAGGCGTTTGTTTAAACTGGGGGTGTATTCCCACTAAAGCCTTACTAAAATCAGCTCAAGTATTCGAATATTTAAAACATGCCGAAGACTACGGTTTACAAGTTAAAGAAGCCGACAAAGATTTTGGTGCAGTAATAAAAAGAAGTCGTGGGGTTGCAGAAAGTATGAGTAAAGGCGTTCAATTTTTAATGAAAAAAAATAAAATTGACGTTATTGAAGGTTTTGGTAAACTAAAACCCGGCAAAAAAGTTGCTGTAACCGATGCAAACGGAAATACTACAGAATACAGTGCAAACCATATAATTATTGCTACCGGAGCAAGAAGCAGAGAGCTTCCAAGCTTACCTCAAGATGGTAAAAAAGTAATTGGCTACCGTGAAGCAATGACCCTGCCGGAGCAACCTAAAAAAATGATTGTTGTTGGTAGTGGTGCTATTGGTGTTGAGTTTGCCTATTTTTACAACTCTATGGGGACAGAAGTTACCATTGTAGAGTTTATGCCAAATATTGTACCGGTAGAAGACGAAGAAGTTTCTAAACAGTTAGAAAGAAGCTTTAAAAAGAGCGGTATAAAAATTATGACCTCTGCAGAAGTAACTAAAGTAGACACTTCTGGAGATGGTGTTAAAGCTACTGTAAAAACCAAAAAAGGAGAAGAAGTTTTAGAAGCAGACATTGTACTATCTGCAGTCGGTATTAAAACCAATATAGAAAACATCGGATTAGAAGATGTTGGTATAGCTACCGATAAAGACAAAATTCTCGTTAACGATTATTACCAAACTAATATTCCCGGATATTATGCCATAGGAGACGTTACTCCTGGTCCTGCCCTAGCACACGTGGCTTCTGCAGAAGGTATTTTATGTGTAGAAAAAATTGCCGGTATGCATGTAGAGCCATTAGATTATGGTAACATACCGGGTTGTACTTATTGTTCTCCAGAAGTTGCTTCGGTAGGTTTAACCGAAAAACAAGCCAAAGAGCAAGGATACGATATTAAAGTTGGTAAGTTTCCATTTTCTGCGAGTGGTAAAGCAAAAGCTGGAGGCACTCCAGATGGATTTGTGAAAGTGATTTTTGATGCTAAATATGGAGAATGGTTAGGTTGCCATATGATTGGTGCCGGCGTAACCGATATGATTGCTGAAGCTGTAGTTGCAAGAAAATTAGAAACTACCGGACACGAAATTTTAAAAGCAGTACACCCGCATCCTACAATGAGTGAAGCTGTTATGGAAGCTGTTGCAGATGCATACGATGAGGTTATACACTTATAAAATAATACACACAATAGTAAAAACGCCTAAGAAAATTCTTAGGCGTTTTTTTATGCTTTAAAACTTTGTATAGCAAGCTCATAGCTTTGTAAACCAAAGCCAATAATAACTCCTTTGGCATGTGGCGCAATATAAGAGTTATGCCTAAAAGGTTCTCTTGCATAGGTGTTTGATATATGAACCTCTACAACGGGTGCACTAATAGCTTTTACCGCATCACCAATTCCTACAGAAGTGTGTGTGTAAGCTGCAGCATTTAAAATAATCCCATCATAATTAAATCCTACCTCGTGAAGTTTATTAATTAACTCTCCTTCTACATTGCTTTGGTAATAAGCAAGCTCAATATCTTTAAACTTAAATTGTAGTTCAGAAAAAAAAGAGTCAAAAGAATTGTTACCATAAATTTCCGGCTCTCTTTTACCCAACAAGTTTAAATTTGGACCGTTTATTATTATGAGTTTCATGCAGAATGTTTTGGTAAATATAACAAACTATATAACCAAAAATAAAAAAGCCGGCAATAGTACCGGCTTATATATAGTAAAAAAGAACACTATTATAAATGGATAACAAACCCTACTAATGCCTGAAAAGCACTTTCGGCATCTTCTTCATCTAACGTTAAGTTATATCTAATTGCAGGTTCTAAGCTTACATTATCGCTTAAAAATATAGCGTAACCTCCTTGTAATCCTAACCAATTTGCTCCGTTACCATCATTAGAAGCTCCTGTAAAATCAACTCCTACCGGAAACTGACTGTCAATGTAGTACTTGGCTCCCACTTTATAAACAAAGCTACCATCAAAAAAATCACCTAAATCAGAATATCCCAATCCTAATTTAATAGCTAAATTATCCTCAACAAAATATCCTGCTTCTGCACCTATAGACCATGCTGTATTACCATCTATAGAAGTTAAAGAGAAAGACGTGTTACCGGTAGCCCATGTTCCTGTGTTAGCTTCTAAAAGCCAATTTCCTTTGCTGGTTTGACCATTATTGGCATTTTGTGCTGTGGTTGTAATGCAAAAACCAATAGTTAATAACAAAGCAATAAATAATTTTCTAATAACGTAATGTTTTGATTTTTAATTAATTACAATACTAATCTTATAAATATTGAAAGATTTTTTTCAAACTTTCATAATTATATACGGTTAAAAGTACATTTTGGTTTATATAACAATATGTTAGCTTAAAATGTATATTTACATTATGAAGTGGATTGACACACTTAAAGATTACCAGCATTTTTTAAAAATAGAACGTGGTTTAAGTACCAACTCTATAAATAGTTACACCAGAGATATTAAAAAATTAATAGCTTATTTATCTGAGCATGATATCACCCAAAATCCAATTACAATTACTACTACCACCCTACAACAATTTATTTACGAGCAAGCCAAAACACTAAAAGCCAGATCGCAAGCCAGATTGCTCTCTGCATTAAAAAGTTTTTTTAACTATTTACTTTTTGAAGATTACAGGCAAGATGATCCTACAGAATTAATTGAAGCTCCAAAAATTGGTAAAAAACTCCCCGATACATTATCTAAGCCTGAAGTTGATGCCCTTATTGCTGCAGTAGATTTAAGTAAACCGGAAGGAGAGCGTAACAGAGCTATTTTAGAAACTTTATACGGATGTGGCTTACGAGTGTCTGAATTACTTAATTTAAAGTTATCTGATTTATTTTTTGAAGAAGGTTTTATAAAGGTTGTTGGTAAAGGCAATAAACAACGTTTTGTACCAATAGCTAGTATTACCCAAAAATATATTGGGATTTATATTAACGAAATCAGAAATCATATTGCTATACAAAAAGGACATGAAGATTTTATTTTTTTAAACAGAAGGGGCAAAAAACTCACGCGAGCTATGATTTTTGAAATTGTTAAAAGAGCTACCGAAAACGCCGGAATAAAAAAAAGTGTAAGCCCGCATACATTACGACATTCTTTTGCAACACATTTACTTGAAAACGGAGCAGATTTGAGAGCCATACAACAAATGCTTGGCCACGAGAGTATAACAACTACAGAAGTTTATTTACATGTAAATAGAAAGCATTTAGCAGATGTTTTAATTAAATTTCATCCAAGAAAAAATTATAATATTAACGAATAAAAACATACTCTTTTGAAAAACAATTGGTTTACAATTACTTATACACTTATTGCTTGTTTAGTAATCACATCAAGTTTATTTACATCATTGCATTATGCACATTACTTTTTTAAACCACTTTTAGTAAGCTCTTTACTGGTGTATTACCTGTTTAAAACCAATTTTAAACCCAACTATATTACACTTTGTTTAGCACTACTATTTTCTGTTTTGGGTGATACTTTTTTAATGTTCGATGCTATTTCTGAAACCTATTTTATATTGGGTCTGGTTGCATTTTTAATTGCTCATATTATGTACTGCTTCTTGTTTTTAAAAAATCGTAATAAAAAGCTAAACATTCTTAAACCTCTGATATTATTTAGTGTTTATGGTTCTTTAATATTTTTAGTTTTAAAAGATTATTTATCCAATATGCTAGTACCGGTAGTTATATACATGCTTGTAATTTTAACCATGGGATTGTTAGCTTACCTAAGAAAAGGAAGTGTAAATAAAATAAGCTTTACGCTTGTGTTTTACGGGGCCCTATTTTTTATGCTTTCTGATACTATTTTAGCAATAAACAAATTTTATTACAACATACCTCTATCAAGCATTTTTATATTAAGTACTTATGCTATAGCACAATACTTAATAACTTTTGGAATTATTAAAGAGAAGAAAATTATTCCGGTTGAATAATGCTTTTATTACGTTTAAACGGTCTGATTATTAAACGGGCTTCACGATCAAACCTAACATAATTATAAACCCAATTAACAAAAACTACCATTCTGTTTCTGAAACCTATTAAAAAAAACAGGTGAACAAACATCCAAACAAACCAAGCAAAAACACCTTGAAATTTAATCGTTGGTAAATCTACAACAGCTTTGTTTCTGCCAACAGTAGCCATAGAACCTTTGTCTTTATACACAAATGGCTTTAGCGGCTTGTTCTCTATGAGTCTGAGTAAATTTTTACCCAATTGTTTTCCTTGCTGTATAGCAGGCTGAGCCATCATTGGATGGCCATTTTCAAACGCTTCGGTTTGCATACAAGCAACATCACCAACAGCAAAGATGTTATTAAAACCTATAACTCTATTGTATTGGTCTACCTTTATTCTGTTGCCTTTAACCAATAAATCTTTTGCGTCAATTCCTTTAATTGTAGCTCCTTTCACGCCGGCTGCCCAAATAAGGGTGGCTGTTTCAAAAACAAGATCGGTGTTAGTAGTGGCTATTTTACCATCGTAGTTTAATACTCTAACATTTTTCCAGACATTTACCCCTAATTTTTCTAAAAACATTTCGGCTTTTTCTGAAGCCTTTTCACTCATGGCATTTAAAATTCTATCGCCGCTTTGCACTAAATTAATTTGTGCTCTTCTGGTATCTAAATCCGGGTAATCTTTCGGTAAAATACCTTTTTTAATTTCGGCTAATGCTCCGGCTAGTTCTACTCCCGTAGGCCCTCCTCCAACTATCACAAAATTCATTAAGGCATCGCGCTCTTTTAAATCGCTTGTTAGCAATGCATCTTCAAAATTTTCAAGAATTAAACTCCTTAAATTAAGTGATTGTGGTATAGTTTTCATAGCCATACTGTTTTTGGCTATGGAATCATTTCCGTAAAAATTTGTTTTAGAGCCGGTTGCAATCACCAAATAATCAAACTTAAGTGCTCCAATATCTGTAACTACTTTATTTTTTTGAGTATCTATTTCTGTAACATTTGCCAGCCTAAAAAAGAAGTTAGGATAATCTTTTAAAATTTTTCTGATTGGATAAGCAATAGAGTCCGGCTCTAATCCTCCGGTAGAAACTTGGTATAATAAAGGCTGAAAATTGTGATAATTATTTTTATCGAGTAGTACAACTTGTACATCTTGTTTTCCTAATTGCTTGGCTAAAGAAATTCCAGCAAAACCACCTCCAATAATAACAATTCTGGGAAAACTTGTTCTGGGGATGTTCATATAAAACTATTTGTAATAACAAAAATAAAAGTAATAACAGGGTAAAAAAAATCTTAGGATAATAATTTTAAAAACTGTAACAATATTGTAATATTTGATACTTACTACTAAAGCAAGCTAACTGTTTTGAATAAAGAACTAGAACATAGTTTTGTAAGCCAACTAGAAAAACATCAAAATATAGTGCATAAAGTGTGTAGTATTTACACCAATAATAAAGATGCGCATAATGATTTGTTTCAGGAAATAACTATTCAGCTTTGGAAAGCCTACCCTAAGTTTAGAGGCGAAGCTAAGTTTAGTACCTGGATGTATAGAGTGGCTTTAAATACGGCTATTACACTCTACAGAAAATCTAAAAGAGGTATAAAAACTCAAGATTTTGAATCGGTTAATTTTAAAATATCTTCAGAGCCTTATGATGATGAGCAAGACCAACAATTAAAGCTCTTGTACGCAGCAATTAAGCAATTAAGCGATATAGAAAAGGCATTAGTTTTTTTGTATTTAGAAGATAAAGATTACCGAGAAATTTCAGAAACATTAGGTATTACAGAAGTTAACGCCAGAGTTAAAATGAACAGAATTAAAACGAAATTAAAAACTATTTTGAATCCCTAAAATATATGGAAGAGTTAGATATTTTAAAGAAAGACTGGAAAAAGAGGGAAAAAACTTTACCCAAACTATCGTATGATGAAATCTATAATATGTTATGGAAAAAATCATCATCAATCGTAAAGTGGATTTTCTATATAAGTCTTATTGAATTTGCGTTTTGGTCTATTCTCTCTTATTTACTAAAAGACACAGAGGGAATGAAACGTTTTGACAGCTACAATGCAGACCACATATACTTGCCTTTAATGATTGTAGGCTACCTAATCTTATTTTATTTTATATACATGTTTTTTATGAACTACAAAAAAATATCGGTAACAGACGATGCCAAAACGCTCATGAAAAACATTATAAAAACAAGAAAAACTGTTAAACAATATGTATGGTTTAATATTATTTACCTTGTAATATCTAGTTTAGTTGTTGCTGTAATACAACTAAATTACGATACCGAAATTGCAGAAGGTATAAGTAAAGCAGCAGCTAATGGTAAAGAATCTATGTTTATAGCTGCTTTTATAGGTATTGTATTTGTTTTCTCTGTAGTAGTAGCTGCTTTAATTTGGTTATTATACAGATTAATTTATGGAATATTATTAAAACGATTACATAAAAACTACCAAGAGCTCAAACAAATGGAAGTTTAAAACTTTCTGAGTTCGTTGAGCTCTTGCATTTCTTTTATTTGTTCTTCGGGGATTACTTTTAAAAATGATGGATGTTGCTCTATTGCGTACTGTATTTTTTCTACAATATCATCAATTGTATCGTTTTCATAATCTATATCTAACGGCTCTTTAATTACCATAGATTGTAGAATACCTTTTTTCTTTACTCGCAATCCTTTTTTATCAAAAGAACGCCTAAAACCATCTATTACAATAGGTACAACAATAGGCTTGTATTGTTTTATAATGTGTGCCGTACCTTTTCTGATAGGTTTCCAAGGCTTTGTAGTACCTTGTGGGAATGTAATTACCCAACCATCATTTAATGCTTTTGCAATGTTCGATATGTCGCTAAATTTTACCTGGCGCTTTACTTCTTTACCTGCCTCTCGCCAAGTACGCTCTACATTTATAGAACCTGCATATGCTAAAATTTTAGGCAATAAACCAGAGCTCATTGTCTCTTTAGCAGCAACGTAATAAATATTTAATTTAGGATTCCACAAGTACCCAACATTTTTAATACTATCTATTCTACCACTTAAACTTGCATTAAAAACATGAAACATTGCCACTACATCGGCAAAATAAGTTTGATGGTTAGAAACAAACAAAACACCTGTATCGGGTAGGTTTTTTATTACTTCAGAACCTTCAATTTTTAGTTCGTTAAAACCTCTGTAACGTCTGTGTGTGAGAACCCCGGCTATTCTAATTAGCCATTTTTTTAGAAAAAGAATATGTCCAAAAGGATTTCTTTTAAATAAACCCATATGTTTACTTAATTTTTTTGGCGAGCTACAAAAGTACAAAAGTATGCTTAAAGCACCTGCTTAAATAGCTCTTTAACTTCACTTAGCATCATAGCAGTAGCTCCCCAAACCGTGTAACCGTTTAAGTTAAAGGCAGGTACTTTAATATTTTTTGCGTACGAAGTAGATAATGTTTGGTAAAAAACAGCCTGATCATCTAAAAAATTAACAACAGGCACCTGTACCAGTTCTGCTACCTCTTCCTCTTGTTTTGTAAAACTAAGCGTAGTTTTGGCTACGCCAATATAAGGCTGCACTTTAAAATTACTTGGCGGAATATATACTTGTGTTAACGGTTTTATAATTGTAACCAAATTGGGGTTTACTCCCACCTCTTCTTGTGTTTCTCTTAATGCAGCATCTAACAAACTGGCATCTGTTCTTTCTATTTTTCCGCCGGGAAAACTTATTTGATTGGCATGAACTCCTTTATAAGATTTTCTGAGTGTTAGCAGTAAATGTGCCGTATAATCTTCTGACGGATAAAACAACGATAAAACTCCTGCTTTTTTTGGCTTTTTAGCATCAACATCTATGCTTTTTAGCTCATTTATGCGCACTTTTGGAGTCATTTTATAATGCGCTTCTTCGCCCGGTAAAGGCAGATTTTTTATTTTTGAAATCAATTTTAAAAAATCATCGTAGTGCATAAAAAAACGCTTCTAAATACTTGTACAATAATACTACTATTTTTTATGATGGGTTGCACTACAAAGCAACCTAAAAAAACAATCCAAAGTAAAGCTACTAAAGACACAACTGCTGTTGTTAAAAAAGATACTGTTTTAAAAAAAGAAGAAAAAGATTCTGTGCCGTTTAAATTAACAGAAGATAATGCAATCCCTTTCTTTTACGAATACGCTCAAAAGCATAAAGAAAATAAGGTTAAAATTACCACGCAATTTGGCAGTTTTGTTATAGAACTTTTTAATAACACACCTTACCATCGGGCTAATTTTATATACCTAACAAAAAAAGGATACTTTAACGGGACTTATTTTCATAGGGTAGTTAAAAACTTTATTATACAAGGTGGTAATGCAGATAATAAAGCTACAGCCAGAAAAAGAAGCGAAATTGGAAGGTATTTATTGCCACCCGATACAAGAAAAGGTCATAAACATCACAGAGGAACAGTTTCTATGCCTAGTAGCGAAATAGATAACCCACATAAACTTGCTTCACCGTACGAATTTTTTATTGTAGTAACCAAACCGGGCTCGTACCATTTAGATGGAAAATACACTGCCTTTGGAAGAGTTATTGAAGGGATGGATGTGGTAGATAAAATAAATAACCAGCCTACCGATGATGGCGAGTGGCCCTTACAGAATATTGTAATGCAAGCAGAAGTTATTGAATAGCAGGCAACTGAAGCTTAAACCTAACAGCTAAAACCCTAACAATAATTACCACCATTGCTGTTGCTATGTACAATAGGTTTTCTGCTACAAGTGTATCTAAAACAAAGTAAACAACCCCACCCAGAATACAGGCAGTTGCGTAAATTTCTTTCCTGAATATTACAGGAATTTCATTACAAAGTATATCTCGAATAACGCCACCAAACGATGCGCTCATTGCTCCTAAAGCAATACAAATTATTGGATGCAATTGTGCCTTAACACCAAGCTCTATTCCAATTAAGGTAAAAACCCCAAGTCCGATAGTATCAAATAAAAATAAAGAAGTACGTAAATAATCAATTTTTCTTCTAAATAATATTGCAAATACTACTCCTGCTGCAATAGTATAAATGTAATTTAAATCAAACATCCATCCTACCGGAGTTCTTCCTATTAAAATATCTCTTAAAGTACCTCCGCCTACTGCTGTTACAAATGCAATTATAAAAATTCCAAACGGGTCTAATTTCTTATTCAAAGCTGCTAGTACACCCGAAATTGCAAAAACAAAGGTTCCGATTAAATCTAACGTATAAAAAAACATGTATACAATTTTTACGTGCCAAAAGTAGTAAAAACATATGCTTTAACTGTATGTTTTACAATTGGTCTTGCATAATTTACAATTGGGTAAGAAATAGTGTTTTAATAACAATCATATTTAGACTTTTGATGAAAACAAACAACAAAGTCATGAAATCATTAATCATTACACTTACATTTATGCTTGCCTCTGCTTTAGGCTTTGCTCAAGAAAACGCAACAATTACTGTTACTGTAAATAACGTTAAAAATAATAACGGTGCGGTCATATTTTCTTTACATACTGAAGAAACGTTTTTAAAAGGCCCGGGAATTATGAATGCTAAAACCACTATTGATAACGGTGTTGCAACCGTAGAGTTTAAAGATGTTCCTGAAGGTACGTATGCCATTTTAGCATTACATGATGAAAACGAAAATAATCAGATGGATTTTGAAGCTTCAGGTATGCCTATTGAGAGTTATGGTACCTCTAACAACGATATGAGTATGGGGCCACCTTTATTTAGCTCTGCTAAATTTAAGGTAAAAAACACTAATCTAAATTTTACGATACGGTTTTAAAGTAAAAAAAGGGATGTTAATACATCCCTTTTTTATTAAATACTTTCGTTTAACCATGCTTTCATCATCCAGATTGTTTTCTCTTGCTCGGTAATGAAATCGCTCATCATGGCATTTGTACCTTCATCATTAGCTTCATCACTTGCTTCAAGTATTTCGCGTTCAATTAGTAATAACTCTTTTAACGAAGCTAAAATTAACCTTACAGACTCTTCATCGTTTACCACATTTTTCCCAACAGGTACTGTTGCGGTTTTGGCATATTCTGTAAATGTATGTAAAGGAGTGTCTCCTAACGTTAAAATACGTTCTGCAATCATATCTACCTTTACATTTGCATCGGTATAAAGCTCTTCAAACTTTAAATGAAGTTCAAAAAAGCGCTTTCCTTTAATGTTCCAGTGTATTCCTCTTAAGTTTTGGTAATAAACTTGAAAGTTAGCAAGTAATTTATTTAATAAACCACTTATATGTTTAGATTTCTCTATACTAAGTCCTAAGCTGTTTGTTTTCATTTGTATATTATTTAGCATTTATTATTATACTGTAAAAATACTGCTAAGTTTATGCTTTTTAACTATAAGATTTATTGATAGTTTTTATATTTTTATCATCTAAAACTATAAGAAAATGACAATCACACAGCTTCAATACGTACTTGCTGTTGCCGAGTATAAAAACTTTACGCTTGCTGCCGAAAAAACCTTTGTTACCCAGCCTACTTTAAGTATGCAAATTCAAAAATTAGAAGACGAACTGGGCGTACTTATTTTTGATAGAAGTAAAAAACCTATTCAACTTACAGAAGTAGGAAAAAAAATTGTAGCGCAAGCTAAAAATATAGTTGATGAAAGTACCAGAATTAAAGATATTGTAGACCAAGAAAAAGGATTTATTGGTGGCGAATTTTCGTTGGGAATTATACCAACCATTATGCCTACCCTACTGCCAATGTTTTTAAAGACGTTTATTAAAAAATATCCGGAGGTAAACTTAAAAATTAAAGAACTACACACAGAGTCTATAATAAACAATATTGTAGACGGACATTTAGATGCTGCCATTGCTGCTACACCCTTAGAACACGAACAAATTAAAGAGCGTCCGTTATATTATGAACCTTTTGTAGCTTATATTCCAGAAAACCACAGATTGCACGAACACAAAAAAATAAGCACTTCAGATTTAGCTATAGATGATATTCTCTTGTTAGAAGACGGACATTGCTTTAGAGATGGTGTAATTAATCTGTGTAAATCTGATAAAGCACTTAACAATGAACATTTTCAGTTAGAAAGCGGTAGTTTTGAAACCATGATAAAGTTAGCCAACGAAGGGTTGGGAATGACGCTTCTTCCTTATTTACACACGTTAGAGCTTAAAGAGTCTGAAAAACAGTATTTGCATTATTTTACAGAACCTACCCCAGCCAGAGAAGTTAGTTTAATTTACCATAAAAGTGAGTTAAAACTGCACATTATAGAAGCGTTAAAAGATGTAATTTCGGGTATAATAAGAGGAGCCATTGCATTTAGCAATGTTCAAATAATAAGTCCTATAAACAAAACATAAAAAAGCCTCCTTAATACTGGAGGCTTTTTTTGGTATCTTTTAAGTAAACCAAACACTGCGTTAATTCTGGTTTTTCTCTAACATATTGGTTTACCCAAATTCTAAGTTCATCTAGCTCGTAAGGTAATAATCTTTGTGCAGCTTTTTCAAGCTCCTTGCAAAACAAGGCGGGGTCAAAGCTTACTTTTTGGAGCACTGTTTTAGTGTACTCAAACATAGCTCTAGCCATGATTTATGTTTAGTTTTTGTTGAATTAGGTTCCTAAAAATAAGAATTTTTTTGAAAATTTTCTCACCCTAAAAAGGTTAATTTTTCACTAAAACACCTCGTTTAATGTTAATTTTTTTATTTGATTTTTTTAAACGTACTTTACAAGAATACTTGTTATTATGAGAAAATTTGCAGGATTACTGGTGTTAGCTTTCTTGGTTTTAAGTTGCGTAACAGGTAAGCGAGCATTGTTAACAAAAACTTTTAAAGAAGTAACTAAACAAAAACATTTTGTTGGTTTTAAGTTGTTTGATCCTACTACCCAAAAAACAATTTACTCATACAATGCCAACAAATACTTTTTACCTGCTTCTAACACCAAAATATTTACATTATATACAGGCTTAATGTATTTGCCAGACACTATTCCTGCTTTACATTATAATACTCAAAACGACACAATTTTTGTGCAGCCCACCGGAGATCCTACCTTGCTATATCCTAATCTTTATAATGATAACACTATTCTATTTTTAAAAAACCATCCTTACAAAACCGTTGTTATACAAAACAATGCTTTTTATGATGATGCTTATGCTCCGGGATGGTCTTGGGATGATTATGCATATTACTATATGCCCCAACGAAGTGCATTCCCTATACACGGCAATTTGGTAAGTTTATTTTTTAAAGAAGATAGTTTAAATGTTAGTCCGATACTTTTTAAAGATAGTGTTGTTGTAGCACAAAATCCTTATCCACGAGATTTAAATCAAAATAAATTTTACATTGAACCTACAGAAAAAGACACATTATTTACACCTTTTATAGTATCTGACACCATCACTAAAAAAATATTAGAAAAACTAACATCTAAAACCGTAAGACTTACAGACAATTTAGCCTTTAACAATAAAAACACATTATATAGTGTGCCTACAGATTCTTTGTTAAAAATAATGATGGTAGAGAGTGACAATTTTCTTGCAGAACAAATACATGTAATGGTTTCGGGGTTGTTATTTGATTCTTTAAGTGTAAAAAAGTCAATAAATCATGTGCTAAAAAACAATTTAAAAGCATTACCCGAAAAACCGAGATGGGTAGATGGTTCCGGGTTATCTAGGTATAACCTTTTTACACCCAACAGCATGGTTTATGTTTTAAATGAATTAAATAAAAACATCCCACAAGAAAAATTATTTAATTTATTTCCTGTGGGAGGTGTTTCCGGTACCTTAAAAAATTGGTACGGAGCAAGCACTCCTTATGTGTTTGCCAAATCGGGTTCTATGAGTAATAATTATTGTTTAAGTGGTTACATAATAACTAAATCTGGCAAAACACTAATATTTAGCTATATGGCTAATCATTTTAGAGTACCTTCCAGCAATATTAGGCAAGATATTGCCAATTTATTACTAGAAATTCACAACCGTTTTTAAAAACGGTTATCGCCATCTAATAAATCTCCCAGACCACCCAATATACTTCCTTCTCCTTTGTCTTTACCGCCACCTTTTGGTGCTGCAGCCCACACTCTGTCTGCCAGTCGGCTAAATGGTAACGATTGTACATAAACTGTACCCGGACCTCTTAAGGTTGCAAAAAACAAGCCTTCTCCTCCAAAAACGGTGTTTTTGATTCCGCCTACAAACTCAATATCATAATCTACATCTTTTGTAAAACCAACTATACAACCGGTATCTACTTTTAAAACTTCTCCTGCAGCCAGTTCTTTTTTAGCCATAGTACCTCCTGCATGTACAAATGCCATACCGTCTCCTTCTAGTTTTTGCATAATAAATCCTTCTCCTCCAAAAAGACCTCTTCCTAAACGTTTAGAAAACTCTATCCCTACACGTACTCCCTTTGCCGCACATAAAAAGGCATCTTTCTGGCAAATAAATTTACCTCCGTACTGAGTTAAATCTATAGCAACAATTTTACCCGGGTAAGGCGATGCAAAACTAACTTTACGTTTTCCGGCATCTACGTTTAAAAAAGCTGTCATAAATAAACTTTCTCCGGTAAGAATTCGTTTTCCTGCCGAAAATATTTTACCCAAAACGCCTTTATCTTGGTTAGAGCCATCTCCAAAAATGGTATCCATTTTAATACCATTATCCATCATCATAAAACTCCCTGCTTCGGCTACAACTGCCTCTTGCGGATCGAGCTCTATTTCTACAAATTGCATTTCTTCTCCGTAAATATGGTAATCTATTTCGTGTGCATTCATATTTTTTATTTTTAAAGTTTGTGTTTATTGGTAGAACTTTTTTTGGTTTTGTTACAAAATAAAGTTTTAAAGAGTTTGTAATAAAAATACTATTTATATCGTTCTTTAAACAAACAACTTATTAATATCCAACACATAATGAAAAAACATAGCCTTGTATTACTATACTGTGTAACTTTAGCTTACTGTTTTATGTTTAGCAGTTGTTCTAATAGTTCAGATGGTCTTACCTCTCAAGAAAAAGTATTGATTGCTAAATGGCTTTTTATATCAGACCACAATTATTATTGTAACACTAACGAGTTATATTCTGAAAGCTTTGCCAGCAGTGAATTTATTTTTGAATATTCAAAAAATGGCACGTTTACAACAACCGAAAACAATGACGGTGAAATAAAAACATATGCAGGGACTTGGGAGTTATCTAAAGACAACAAACTATATATAAGATATGATAATTTTGATCCGGATGATTTCGAAATTTATATAGTTGAGTTTAAAGATAATAACAACACCGTAGTTTTAAGAAGTGAAGACGATTGTAAGTCTGGTAACAGTTCTGAAATCTATTCTGAAGAAGTATTTAAAAAAATGTAGTATCAAAAGGGTGATGTATAGCTATACACCACCCTTTTTATAAACGGTGTTTAGGCTTTTAATTTTACAGTCCACTCAAAATTAAATGTAGAAACTATATCTCCTGCCTCATCTATACCAACAGATTCCATCCAAAAAGTTTGCCCCTCTCCTGTTGCAACTGTTGCAGTAATAGCCTCTTTAATTTTAGCTCCATCTGTGCAAGTAAAGGTGATTTTTCCGGTGGCTTTTTTAGAAAAATTAGCTTTATTATTAGCCACAAGCATAGAGATGTTTTTGCCACTTTCTTTAATTTCTTTCATAACTAATGCTCCGGTTGTAAGCTCTGCAGCCATTCCTTGTACTGCCCAAAACATAGATTTAAATGGATTTTGGTTTATCCATCGGTGCGAAACAGTAGCCAAGCACCTCTGGTTATCTATATAAACCACTCTTATACCACTAAACCAAACTAAAGGTAACTTAAAGAGCGTAAATAGGTTGAGTTTTCTGGGTGTTATCTGCATAGTTATTATAATTTTCCTGACCAAGTTAGCCATTTTTTTTGGTTAGTTTGATTAGTTATAAATGTTAAATATTTGTTAATATTTAGTACTTTGTATTGCATAATACCTTTTTTTAGATATATATTTGCATAAGAAAATAATATGCAATGGATTCATCAATCACAAAACACGAAAAAAATTTAAGCGCAATCATTCACATTGCAACGTTCTCTAAATACTTTGTTCCTTTTGGCAACTTTATAGTACCCTTAATATTATGGGTATCTAACAAAAATCAATCGGACTTTGTAGATTATAACGGTAAACAAGTTTTAAACTTTCAAATAAGTTTATTGCTGTATAGTATAGTTATAGGTATCATTACCGTTCCTTTCTTTTTTGTTTCTGCCTGGGATTTTATTGGGTGGTACGATATTATAGAACACAATACACATAGTGTACACATTACCGTTAACGATTTTTTTAAATTCTCTAAAGGATGGATATTCTTAGGAATCTCTGGTTTATTAGGACTTTGTTTATTTGCTTTAGACATTTATTGCACCATACAAGGAGCTTTAAAAACCAACGAAGGTGATTACTATAAATATCCTGTAACATTAAAATTTATAAAGTAATCATGATTAGCCTAGCCAAAACTATTTTGTTTGTAGTACTAACATTTTTAAGCTTTTGTGGTTTTTGTTAACCACTAAAAAATCATCATCAATCAAAATAAAATCAATCAAAAAACGAACAGTTTAATTAACATTTAAAGCACTATGAACCCATGAATATAGAAAACACAAAAGCACAAATGCGTAAAGGAGTACTCGAGTACTGCATATTGTCTATTCTTGATGGAGAAGACAAGTATGCATCAGAAATACTCGATACGCTAAAAGACGCCAAGATGCTAGTAGTAGAGGGTACTATTTACCCATTACTTACTCGATTAAAAAATGCGGGGTTGCTTAACTACCGTTGGGAAGAATCAACCTCTGGACCGCCACGGAAATATTACACCCTAACAGAAACGGGTAAAATATTCTTAAAAGAGCTTCATAAAACCTGGAGCGATCTACAAAATGCAGTTAATTTAGTTACAAAGAAAAAATAACTAACCATGAATAAAACTATAAACATAAATTTAGCCAACACGTTTTTTCATATAGACGAAGAGGCTTATAATAAACTTCAACGCTATTTAGACGCTATAAAACGCTCGTTTACAAATTCGCAAGGAAGAGACGAAATTATAGCCGATATAGAAGCGAGAATTGCTGAGCTTTTCACTGAACGCATGCAGCACGAACGACAAGTAATTTCTATTAAAGAAGTAGACGAAGTTATTACCATAATGGGGCAACCGGAAGATTATTTGGTAGATGAAGAAATTTTTGGAGATGCTCCCAAACAAAAATCACACAAAAAAACCGGTAAAAAACTTTACAGAGATATAGACAACAAATACATTGGTGGTGTTTGTGCCGGATTGGGTCATTATCTGGGTATAGACGCTGTATGGGTAAGGTTGCTATTCTTGCTATTTGGTATTTTTAGCGGATTTGGTATTGTAGCCTACATTCTTTTCTGGATTTTAGCTCCGGAGGCTGTTACAACGGCTCAAAAGTTAGACATGACCGGAGAGCCTGTTAATATTAGTAATATCGAAAAAAAAGTAAAAGAAGGTATTGATGAAGTTGCCGAAAAAGTAAAAAACGTAGATTACGATAAGGTTGGCAACAAAGTTAAATCCAGCTCAAAAACTTTTTTTGACACTTTAGGAGATATCATTCTATTCATATTTAAAGTATTCGCAAAATTTATAGGTATAATATTACTTATAATAGGTGCCTCTACCCTAATTGGCTTATTTGTAGGACTATTTACTGTTGGCATTGTAGATGCTGTACATTTTCCGGGAATAGATTTTGTAGATATGGTTAACACCTCTGGCGCACCATTATGGGTAATGTCTATTTTATTATTCTTTGCCATTGGTATCCCTTTCTTTTTCTTGTTCTTATTAGGACTGAAAATATTGGTTAGCAATCTAAAATCTATCGGCAAAGTTGCTAAATACACACTAATAGCAGTCTGGTTATTATCTGTTACAGGTATAATTGTACTAGCAGCACGTCAGGCAGCAGAACATGCCTATACCGGAAGCATTAGTAAAACAGAACAACTTGTAACATTTAGTACAGATACACTACTAATTAAAATGAACGAAAAAGAATTAGAAAACTATAGGTATCATTCAGATTTTGGGGTAAATATTTTTGTAGATGACAATGACCAAGAAACTATTTATTCTAGAGACGTACGTTTTAGCATTGCTTTAGCAAATGATTCTTTAATTTCTGTGAAAATAAGGAAAGATGCTAACGGCAGATCGCCTAAAGAAGCCAAAAACAGAGCAGAACAAATTGCATATAACTATACACTAAGCGGTAACACATTATTATTAGATGAGTTTTTAACCACACCTATAAAGAACAAATATAGAGACCTAGAAGTCATGGCTACTATTTACATTCCGGAAGGAACTGTAGTTAAGTTTGATGACTCTACATATGGTCATGTTGGCAGAAGAATTGCTAACGATAAGGGTTTTTACCGAAGTGGCATTGTAAAATATACCTGGAAAATGGGCAAGGACGGCGAGCTTAAATGCTTAAATTGTTTTGATGATAATGATGTAGACTTAGAGTCAGGTAAAATTAAAATAGACGAAGACGGTATAGACATAGATGTTAAAGACGAAGACGGAGATGAATTTAAAATGCAAATTAACAGCGATGGTATCCGTGTAAAAACCAATTAATTAAAATTATTTAATAACACCTTATACAAAATTGTACAGCTATGAATACAGTAACAAAATTAGTAGTAGCTCTTTTAAGCTCATTATTATTTGCCTCGTGCATGTTTGATATGAGTTTTGAGGGCAAAAAAGGAAACGGAAATGTAGTTTCTGAGAACAGAAATGTTGGTCAAGACTTTACAGCAGTTAAGGCCACAGAAGGATTAGACGTTTTTGTAACACAAGACGATAAAACCTCTATTAGAGTTGAAGCCGATGAAAATGTAATAGATTTAATAGTAACCGAAGTTAAAAACGATGTTCTAGTAATTCATACAGAAAAAAATATAGGAAGAGCTACAAAAAACATCTATGTAAGTCTTCCAAACATCACTGCTTTAAAAAGCTCAAGTGGTGCAGATTTATACACTAACGGTGTAGTTACATCAGACAAAATTACCTTAGAGGCTACCAGCGGTTCTGATATAGAGGCTAAAATAGAAGCCAACTATGTAGTAGCAGAAACCTCAAGTGGTGCCGATATAAAACTATCTGGTAAAGCAAATTTTTTAGAAGCAGACGCCAGTAGCGGAAGTGATATTAAAGCCAGAAATTTAGAGGTTAAAGAATGTAACGCAGACGCCAGTAGCGGAGCAGATATTTCGGTTAATGTTACCGATAAACTTACGGCAGATGCCAGTAGTGGTGCCGACATAAAATATACCGGAAATCCGGTTGTAAACACAAATAAATCATCATCAGGAAGCGTCAGAAAAAATTAATTTTAAACTAAACTAACCAACCAAGGGCACTTAAATTTAAGTGCCCTATTTTTTTACTTCAACCTTTTGTTTACCTTAGTTGATTAAATAAAAAAGTACATGAAAATACAACTACACGAGTACAAATTGCAACTGGCTCATACGTTTACAATTTCAAGAGAATCTCATGATGTGCAAGACAGTTTAATAGTTGCACTACATCACAAAAACCAAACAGGTTATGGTGAAGCTACCGCAAACCCTTATTACAACGTCTCTTTAAATTCAATGCGCAACGAAATTGAGCGGGTAAAATTAGATATAGAGTCGTTTGATTTTACTACTCCGGAAAATTTTCATGCTTTTTTAAGTACTTTAAAGCTTACCTCTTTTGCTACTTGTGCTTTAGATTTAGCAGCAAATGATTTATACGGAAAAATAATCGGTAAGCCTCTTTATAAAATTTGGGGATACAACCCTAAAAATTATCCTATTACAAACTACACAATCGGTATAGATACAATAGAAAAAATGAAGGCCAAAATTTCCGAGAAACCCTGGCCCCTTTATAAAATAAAATTAGGTACCGATCATGATGTAGAAATTGTTAAAGCGCTCAGAGAAATTACTAGTGCTACATTTAGAGTAGATGCTAATTGTGCTTGGAGTGTAGATGAAACCATAGAAAACTCTAAAAAACTAAAAAATCTTGGAGTAGAATTTATAGAACAGCCTCTTAAAGCAGATAATTGGGATGGAATGAAAGAGGTGTATAAAAAAAGTGCCCTACCTGTAATTGCAGACGAGAGTTGTATTGTAGAAGATGATGTTGCAAAATGCGCCAACCATTTTCATGGTATAAACATTAAACTTGTTAAATGCGGAGGGCTAACGCCGGCAAGAAGAATGATTACCGAGGCAAAACAATTAGGCTTACAAGTAATGGTGGGTTGCATGACAGAATCTACCGTTGGTATATCAGCAATTGCACAAATTGCTCCTACGCTGGATTATGTAGATATGGATGGTGCTATGCTGTTAAAACACGACATTGCAGATGGCATAAAAATTAAAGAAAATGGCGAGTTAAAATTTCCTGAGATTCCGGGAAGCGGTGTAACTTTATTGTAGTTATGTATATAATTGATGCTTTCCCGGGAAGAACTTTTAGTTACAAAGGCCAAGAGTATTTTTATTTTGGCGGAACAGCTTATTTGGGATTACAAACTAACAAAACCTTTCAGGAGCTCTTTAAAAAAAGCATTTGTAAATATGGCACAAATTATGGTGCATCTAGAATAGCAAATGTACGGTTTTCAGTTTATGAAGAAGCAGAGAAATTATTAGCAGATTTTATTACTACCAAATCTTGTTTTACGCTTTCGTCCGGGTTTTTAAGTTGTCAATTAATCTACAATTATTTTACTGCTAAAAAATATCATTGTGTATTTGCTCCCAATACACATGTGGCGTTTCATGGTTATAATACTAAAAACCATTTAACCTATACCAACGTTATTGCCGATATTAATACTGCATTAGGACAACAAAAACAAGTAGTCTTATTTTTAGACACTATAGATTTTTCCGGAAAAAACTATCCGGATTATAGGTGGTTAAAAGATGTTTCGCTAGAAAATGTTATCCTTGTTGCAGACGATTCGCATGGAATAGGAGTAGTTGAAAGCGGTGAAATTCATAATACTTTACAAGCTTTTAATCCCAAAGAAATAATAATCTGTGGCTCCTTAGGCAAAGGATTTGGTATACAAGCCGGTGTTGTTGCCGGAGCAGAAAGTATCATTAACAAGCTAAAAGAAAGTAAAATGTTTGCTGCCTCAAGTCCTGCTACTCCTGCTGCAATGCAAACTTTTGTTTATGCACAATCACTTTACAAACTTCAACAAGAAAAACTACAAGAAAATATTTCCGTTTTTTTAAAGGAACTTAACAAAGCTGATTTATTTACATACATGAAAAACTATCCTGCTTTTTCATTTAACAATGAAGAGCTAACTACTTATCTGGAAAAAAACAAGGTTGTAATTACCAATTTTAACTACCCCAATGATACAGAAAAAACAGTACAACGCATTGTGATAAGTGCTCATCACAATCCAAACGATTGCAAAATGTTAGCCCAATTAATTAATCGGTTTTTTTATTAAGACTTAATTTTTTAAAGTTGCGTAATCCATTAGTAAGCCAAGTAGCATATTCATTGGCATCCGGTGTATATGCTATTGGATGATTTAGTAGCTTCATGTTATGGTCTAGCAACACATAATACGGTTGCGAATTATTGTTAAAATTTATGGTTTGTAAGGTAGACCACTTATCACCAATGGTTTTGATGGTTTTTACTTTTCCTCCGGGTTTTAAATATTTAAACTGCTCGTTTTCCGGAAGCTCTTTCCTATCATCTACATATAATGATATTAAAACAAAGTCGTTACTTAACTTTTTATATACTGTACTTGTGCTCCACACATGTTCTTCCATCTTTCTACAATTTACACAGGCCCACCCCGTAAAATCTAAAATAATAGGTTTATTAAGTTTTTTGGCTGCTGCAAGCCCTTCGTCTAAATCTTTATAACAAGTTAGCCCTAAAGGACAGTCTGATGGTTTATTGTAAATACTATAAAACATTGGTGGAGCTATACCACTTAAAAGTTTTAGGTTTGCATATTTAGTATTAGTTAAACCGGGTATTAAGTACACAGTAATTGCAACAAAAAGTAGAGTAAAACCAATACGCCCCTTACTTAATTTTTGAATAGGACTATCGTGCGGGAATTTGATTTTTCCAAAAAGATATATAGCTGTTAGTAACGTGATTATTACCCAAATGGCTATAAAAATTTCACGTTTTAATATTCCCCAGTGTTCTACTAAATCTGCATTAGATAAGAATTTAAATGCTAATGCTAATTCTATAAACCCTAAAACTACTTTTACAGTATTTAACCACCCTCCCGATTTTGGCAGTGAGTTTAACCAATTTGGGAACATTGCAAATACAGAAAAAGGTAAGGCAAGAGCCAAACCAAAACCTGCCATTCCCATACTTAATTTTGTAGCAATGTTTCCTGTGGCTAATGTTGTACTTCCTAATAAACCTCCTAAAATTGGTCCGGTACATGAAAAAGATACTATCGCTAAGGTTAGTGCCATTAAAAACACGCCAACTACCCCTCCTACTTTAGATGCTTTATTGTCTAATGCTGTGCTCCAGGAAGCCGGTAATGTAAGCTCGTAATAACCAAAAAAGGAGAATGCAAAAAACAAAAACACCAAAAAGAAAATAATATTTAAAACTACATTAGTAGAAATATTATTTAAGATTTCAGGATCTAAAGAATCTATTAAATGAAAAGGAATGCTTAATAGTACATAGATTAAAAAAATAAAGAACCCGTATAAAATTGCCCTAGAGGCACCTCTTTTTTTCTTAGTATCGTTTCCTTTTGTGAAAAAGGAAACCGTTAAAGGAATCATCGGGAAAACACACGGAGTAAGTAAGGCTATTAAACCACCTACAAAGCCCAATATAAAAATAGAAAAGTTACTTTTTTTACTTACTGTTTCTTTTTCATACTCACTCCATCCTGTAATATTTAAGTTTAATGCTTCACTCTTTTTAATATCATTTTCTGTAAGTGTAACTGTTGTCTCTTTGTTTTGTAAAGCGGCTTCTTTATTAAGTATAAAAGTTAATTGTTCTACATCGGGTGGAAGGCATCGTTCATCATCACAAACCATATACTCTACTTCTGCCTTTATGGTAGAAAGCTTTGTGTTATTTAATTTGATTTTTTGTTTAAAAGTAGCCTTATCCTTAAAAAACTTAATTTTCATTCCAAAAACAGGATCATCTATAATTTTCCCGTCTTTTTCTTCTGTTTTTCCTACTAACGAGTAATCTTTGGTTTCTTCATATATAAAAGAAGTAGGTATTGGCCCATTTTCCGGCACATCTTGTGCATATAAATGCCATCCGGCATCAATGTAGGCATTGGTGATTAAAACATATTCTGAATCAGAAATTTTTTCTACAGAAGTTTCCCAGTTTACCGGTTTTAAAATTTGAGCCGACAAAGTGTTAATCACAAATAATGCTACTAATAATAAGCCTTTTTTCATTGTAGAACTAGCCTCTTTTAAGGTTGGGTTAAAGTTAACGCAATTAATACCAAAAAATTTATTTAAGAAACGTTAAAAATTAAAAAAACCACCTAAAAAGGTGGCTTAAAAGCGGGATTTTGTATGCTTATACTTTTGCTACGTTTTCTATAGATGCTAAATAACGTTCTGCATCTAAAGCTGCCATACAACCTGTGCCGGCTGCTGTTACAGCCTGACGGTAAACATGGTCGGCAGCATCACCAGAAACAAATACGCCTTCTACATTTGTTTTAGTAGTACCGGGAATATTTTTAATGTAACCGGTTTCGTCTAACTCTAAGTAATCTTTAAAAATATCTGTGTTTGGTTTATGACCAATTGCTACAAAGAAACCAGTAGCAGGAATATCAAACTCCTCTCCGGTTACATTGTTTTTAGCACGAACTCCGGTAACTACTTGTCCGTCTCCTAAAACTTCTACCGTTTCTGTATTTAATAAGATTTCTATGTTTGGTGTATTGCGTACACGCTCTTCCATTATTTTAGAGGCTCTAAATTGGTCTCTCCTTACCAACATAGTTACTTTTTTACATAATTTAGAAAGGTAATGAGCCTCTTCGCAAGCAGAATCACCTCCACCAACAATAACTACTTCTTGACCTCTGTAAAAGAAACCATCACAAACGGCACAAGCAGAAACTCCACCTCCTAGCTTTAAATATTTTTGCTCAGATGGTATTCCTAAATATTTAGCAGAAGCTCCTGTTGCAATAATTACGGTATCGCAATGAATTTCTTTTGTATCGTTTATCCATACTTTATGAATCGGACCGGTAAAGTCTACTTTTGTAACCCAACCATCTCTAACATCTGTACCAAAACGCTCGGCTTGCTTTCTAAATTCTTCCATCATTTGAGGGCCGGTAATACCATCCGGATATCCGGGAAAATTCTCTACTTCGTTTGTAGTAGTTAATTGCCCTCCAGGTTGAGACCCTTGATATAAAACCGGGTTCATATTAGCTCTAGATGCATATATTGCTGCAGTATAACCTGCCGGACCAGATCCTATTATAAGGCATTTTACATGTTCTATTTTTTCTGACATAGTATTGTTAATCTTTAAATTGTATTTACTACACAACAAATGTAGTTTTTTTAGCCAAAAGCTTACCGCCAATTTATCAAAAGTTATTATGACTGCATAAACAGACCTTATTTTAATTACTCTGCGTATTTATGAACTGTTAAAAAGTGTTAATTTTTTTTGTAACTTTAATGATAACAACACGCAAAATCAATACATTATGAAAACTTTTCTCCCTGCTTTTGTTTTATTATTTCTCATCGTATTTCCTATTAAAACACAAAAAGACACTCAACAAGTATCTTTAGATGGTACTTGGGAATTGGTTGGCCACTACCTATATACCAACAACGAAGTTTCTGACACTATAAAACCAACTTATGGTTACAGACAAATTAAAATGTTTAATAATGGTAAGGTAATGTGGACTCGTTATGTACCGAAAGATTCTGTAGAGTGGTTTGGATATGGTTCTTACGAAGCTACAGATTCTACCCTTGTTGAAACATTAGAGTATGGTTCTGCTTCTATGATGAAAATTATTGATACAATGCGTGTATTTAAGTTTAAGTTAGAACTTGGTAAAAATTACTTTAGACAAATAACAGTAGATGAAAACGGTAACCGAACCTTTTCTGAAAATTATAAAAGGTTAGATTAATTGCTACGTTTGTTCGTCTAGCTTATCAACAGTAGGTATTATTACCTCTCTAACATATGTATCGTCATCTTTAGCATGTTGCCTGGCTTTTACCACAACTATGTCTGTAAGATATTTAACATAATTACGCATTTTATTTAAGTTATCTGCTTTTAGTTTAATAAAGTAATATGCAGAAAGCGATGCCAAAAATCCAATGGCTATCATTATGTAAATGTATGTGTAATGTGGTAAATCTGTTTGCGGAAAAAATATCCATGTCATAAAATATCCGCCTATAGTTCCTGCTGTTATACCAAAAAAGGTTTTGGCTTTTTTTATACCGTTAGGCACATTTATGGCATTAGCACTTACCAATATTTCTATCGCTAAAGCACAAATAATTAGAGCAATCCCAAAATTCCAGATAAATTTATGGCGTGAAGGAAAGCCAAAAACAGAAGCATTACTATAAACTTGGCTATATGAAAGTTCGAGGGTTTTTTTATTAGCTTCTAAAATTTTTAAAAGCCCTATATGCTTGTCTATTTCTAAGAAAAATATTTCCTGACTCATTTTGCCTTCTTTGTAGGCCATAGTTAAGTCTACCAGGCTGTCCCTGTGTTTGGTAATTAAAAGATTATTGTTACCAATTTTCTGGGAAGCTTCTACAACTTCGGGTTCATGTACCGGAAGATAAATGTGTGTTAAAAAGGCAACGGCTATTGCAGCCGTTGCCAGTATATAAACAATATTTTTAATTCTCCACTTCGTGTGGCTTGTGCGGATGTCCGCTTCCGTCTTTATCTCCGGGGCTTGAAGTCTTGTCTTTGTCTGTTGCATACTGATCTGTTAATTGTTTTTCATCAATAGGAGATTGTGCATTCCAAGAATAAAAACTCAATACAAAAGCGGCAATAATCAAATAAGCTAATTTTTTCATTTTAGTACATTTTTATGGTTTAACTTATGGTAAAGATAAACTATTTATGTACTGAAAAACAGACTTTTACGCTATTTTTGTTAAGAGTTTTCAACAGGATAAACAAACTGCTCTTAGCTAAGATACAATTTATTTAGTGAAAAATACTGCAGAGAATTATTTAAAAGAAGAACCCTCATGTGCGAGGGTTCATTTGTAAAAGTCGGGATGACTGGACTCGAACCAGCGACCACACGCACCCCATGCGTGTACGCTACCAACTGCGCCACATCCCGAAAAAAAGTAAGTTAAAACCTTTAAGAAAAGTACATTGTTTTTCTGGCGGACAAATATACAATTTTGATAAATTATATAGTAGCTAATATCTGCTTAAAAAACCAAAGCGCTAATGAAAACATTAGCGCCTTGGTTTAAATAATTTTATAGTAAGATTTTAAATTAATCTTGTTTTTTAAATTAAACTCTGTCGGGGTGGCAGGATTCGAACCTGCGACCTCTTGGTCCCAAACCAAGCGCGATAACCGGGCTACGCTACACCCCGAATTGTAGTCTCATAATTTTGAGGATGCAAATATAGAATTTATGTATTAAAAAAATGCTAATATTTCGGAATTTTAGAGTGGTCTTTGTAACTTCAACCTAAAATTTTAAAAGCCATGAAATTACACGCCCTTTTTTTTGTTGCTACATTGCATTTATTTGTTTCTTGCAACGGAAAAGAAGACTCTAATATAGAGACTCCTAAAACAATAAATTATACATTAGAAGAGGTTGTTACTAATTTAATGAGCCCATGGGGATTAGCTTTTTTACCTGATGGCAGTATGCTAATAACAGAAAGAAGCGGCACATTAATTCATTATAAAAACAATACAAAAACAACTATTACAGGACTTCCAGATATTCATGTTAACGGACAAGGTGGATTGCTGGACATTGCTCTTCATCCGGATTACGAAAACAATGGTTGGATTTACTTTACTTATGCCTCTGTAGAAGGTGGTGGTTCTGGTGGTAACACAGCATTAGCACGTGCTAAACTTTCGGGTAGCAGTTTAACTAATTTAGAAGTTTTATATAAGGCCACGCCCAATACAACTGCCGGTGTACATTTTGGTTCTAGAATAGCGTTTGATGCGAATAACTATGTGTATTTTTCAGTTGGAGACAGAGGAAATCGTGATGTTAACCCGCAAAATATTAACAGAGACGGAGGAAAAATTTACAGGTTACATGATGATGGAAGTATTCCATCTGATAATCCTTTTGTTAGTGATCCTGAAGCTAAACATGCAGTTTTTAGCTACGGACACAGAAATCCGCAAGGTTTAACAGTACACCCGGAAACCGGTAAAATTTGGTCACACGAGCACGGCCCAAAAGGTGGTGATGAAATTAATATTATAGAAAAAGGTAAAAACTACGGATGGCCTGTAATTACATATGGTGTTAATTATGATGGCTCTATAATTACAGAAAACACCGAAATGCCCGGTATGGAGCAACCTATTTATTACTGGACCCCTTCTATTGCACCATGTGGGATGACTTTTGTTACTTCTGATTATTATTCAGACTGGAAAGGGAGTTTACTGGTAGGCTCGCTATCTTTTCAGTATTTAGAACGTTTAGTAATTAACAATAACAAAGTTGATAAACGCGAAAAATTATTTGAAGATATTGGGCGAGTTAGAAATGTAGTTCAAGCACCGGATGGTTATATTTACATAGCTGTAGAAGGTAAAGGTATTTTTAGAATTGTGAAAAGTTAATTTTTACCTTCATCAAAAGCTATTAGCGCTTGTTTTACAGAGCCGTGTTTATCTAACAATTTCTGGGCTTGCTCTCGGGTAATTTGCAACTCTTCTATTAAAAATCTAACTCCTCTGTCTACCAGCTTATTATTATTAAGCTGCATATTTACCATTTTATTACCCTTAACCCTACCTATTTTAATCATTAAAGCCGTAGAAATCATATTTAAAACAAGCTTTTGCGAAGTTCCACTTTTCATTCGTGTACTTCCGGTTACAAACTCCGGGCCAACAACAATTTCTATAGGTATATTAGCTTCTAAAGCCAAAGGAGACCCCGGATTATTGGTAATTGCAGCTGTTAAAATTCCATGCTTGTTGGCATCTTTTATTCCTCCAACAACATACGGGGTTGTGCCGGATGCTGCAATACCTACCACCACATCATTTTTATTAATTCCGTAAGCTGTTAAATCTAACCAAGCCTGTTTAGTATCATCTTCGGCAAACTCTACAGCTTTTCTAATTGCAGTATCACCTCCTGCAATTATTCCTATAACTCTATCAGGTGGCATACCGTAAGTTGGTGGTATCTCTGATGCATCTAAAATACCAAGCCTACCACTAGTTCCGGCTCCAATATAAAAAAGCCTTCCTCCTGCATTAAATCGTTCGGTTAAGGCATCCACTAATTTTGTGACAGCCGGAATTACTTTTTTAACAGCTAATGCAACTTTTTGATCTTCTTTATTCATACAAAGCAACAACTCTTCTGTAGACATTTTTTCAAGATTGTTGTAAAGAGAAGGTTGCTCTGTTATTTTTTTAAAGTTGCTCATATTGGGGTTAATATACAGTTATTTTGGTTACAAAAGTATAAATTTGAAAAGTGACTACCGTTTTTTTATATAAATCTTCTATGCGCATTCATAACATTGTTATCTTATTTTTATGCTTTAGCTTATTATCTTGTGGAATAACTAAAATAAACACCCCAAAAAGAGAATTTAGAGGGGTCTGGATTGCTACCGTTGTAAATATTGATTGGCCCAAACACAAAACCGATGCGGTAAGCAAACAGCAGCAAGACTTTATAGCATTATTAGAATATTACAAGAGCTTGCATTTTAATGCTGTAATTGTTCAGGTTAGGACTGCCGGCGATGCTTTTTACCCATCTAAACTTGCGCCTTGGTCTGAATACCTTACCGGAGAACAGGGAAACCCTCCTACTCCATTTTACGATCCGTTAAAGTGGATGATTACAGAAAGTCATAAGCGCGGTTTAGAGTTTCATGCATGGTTAAACCCATATAGAGCTACCATGAGCTTAGATACGACTAAACTTAGTACTAATCACGATTTTTATGTGCACAGAGATTGGATGGTTAAATACGGTAACAGGTATTATTACAATCCCGGCTTACCCCAAGTGCAGAAACACTTAACAGCTATTGTTAAAGAAGTTGTAGAACGTTACGATGTAGATGCAATTCATTTTGATGATTATTTTTATCCGTATAAAATTAAAGATGAATTTTTTAACGATACAACTTCGTACAAGCTTTATGCCTTGCCAAATCAATCAATAGAAGATTGGCGTCGCGCAAATGTAGATTCGCTTATTTACAACATTCATAAAACCATAAAGAGCAGCAAGCCCTATGTTCAATTTGGTATAAGTCCGTTTGGAGTTTGGAGAAATGCTTCTGTTGATGAGCGTGGCTCTAACACACAAGCCGGACAAACAAATTACGACGATTTATATGCAGACCCTTTAACATGGATGAAAAACGGTTGGATAGATTATTTAGCACCTCAACTTTACTGGAGAATAAAACATCCTAAAGTTTCTCATAGTTTACTAATAGACTGGTGGAGTAAAAACACTCAAAACACAAATTTATATATTGGCAATGCTGCATACAGAGTTAAAACGGCAAATCATAAAGATTGGAATAAAAAATATCAGTTGCCTAAACAATTAAACTTAGCAAGAGAAAACAAACAGGTAAAAGGTAATATATTTTTTAGTGCTAAATCGTTATATAACAAACACCAAAAAGTAACTAATCTTATAAAACGCAAAGTATATTACAGCCAATCTCTTACTCCAAAATCTCCTTTACTTACTCAAACAAAACCACCAAGCAAACCTAAATTAATATCAATTAAAAACTTACCTAAAGCTATAAACTTTACTTTTAAAATAAATGATAGCAGTAAGATTAGAAGTCTGTTATTTTACGTAAGTAATTCTGAAAAAAAAATTAGAAAAAAAAACGTACAATATTTAATTACTAAAATACCTGTACAAAACAATACTGTTACTGCTACAATTTTAAAAAAAGCTATTAAAAAATTTAAATACATTGCATTCTCTGTGGTAGATGTTTACAGAGAAGAAAGCAATGTTGTTTTATTAAAAAGAACACCCCAAAGAGGTGATACATCATATAAAATCTCTCAATTAAATGAGTACTAAAATATACAATGTTATAGGGCTTATGTCTGGAACCTCGTTAGATGGTTTAGATATTGCTCACTGTAGTTTTACTTATTCGGGTAAACAATGGAATTTTACTATAAATAAAGCAACTACCATACCTTATCCAAACAAGTTAAAAGAAAGTTTGGCTAATGCCATACACGTTAATGCACCGGATTTGCTAGCGTTGCATAATTTTTATGGCATCTGGTTAGGAAAGCGTACTAAAGAATTTATTGTAAAACATAATCTTGAGGCAGATTTTATTGCCAGCCACGGTCATACTGTGTTTCATCAACCCCAAAAAGGCATAACCTTCCAAATAGGCTCAGGGCAACATCTTGCCAATGCAAGCGAGTTAAAAGTTGTGTGCGATTTTAGAACGCTCGATGTAGCACTGGGAGGGCAAGGAGCACCATTAGTGCCAATTGGAGATAAGGAGCTGTTTTCTGAGTACGATTTCTGCTTAAACCTTGGCGGAATTGCTAATATTTCTTTCACAGAAAAAGGTAATCGTATAGCTTTTGATGTTTGTCCGGTAAATATGATGTTAAGCTACATTACAGAACAAATAAATTTACCATATGATGATGAAGGGAAAATAGCAGCAACCGGAATTTGCAACAACCAGCTATTAAACACATTAAACAGTTTGCCTTTTTATCAAAAAAAACACCCTAAATCTTTAGGTTTTGAGTGGTTTCAAGAAAATATAATGCCTGTTTTAAACAGCACCTCAGACACTCACAATAATATTTTAAACACCTTAGTTTTACATATTGCCTCGCAGCTTGCCAATACCATAAGCTTACATGCAAACCCAGCTAAAGAAAATAAAATATTGATTACAGGTGGCGGTACTTACAATACCTTTTTAATAAATACGCTTAAAAGCAAACTTCCTAAAAACTGCATTGTAATAGTACCAGATAACACTTTAATAAACTATAAAGAGGCTCTTGTATTTGCTTTTATGGGAGTTTTACGTGTAGAGGGCAAAACTAATTGTTTAAAATCTGTTACCGGTGCTAAAAAAGATTCTTCAAGTGGAGTTATCTTTTATCCGTCATAAGTATTTTGAATTCTTAAATTTGCAAAAACAAAACGTATTATGCTGATAATTGGAATAACCGGAGGTACCGGATGTGGTAAAACTACTGTTGTTAATCAAATAATTAACTCCTTGCCTGAAAATGAAGTTGGAGTAATCTCTCAAGACTCTTATTACAAAGACACCTCGCACCTTACTTACGAAGAGCGTACTAAGATAAATTTTGATCATCCAAGAGCTATAGATTTTAAACTCTTAAAAAAACATTTAACCGAACTCAGAAACGGCAACCCAATAGAGCAACCTGTATATTCTTTTGTAGAACATAATCGTACAAAAGAAACTATTTTAACACATCCCAGAAAAGTAATGATTGTAGAGGGAATCTTAATCATGTCTAAGGCAAAACTAAGAGACATGTTCGATATTAAAATTTTTGTTCATGCCGATTCTGACGAACGATTAATAAGACGCATAAAACGAGATATAAGTGAGCGTGGCAGAGATATAGAAGAGGTTTTAACACGTTACCAAACTACCCTAAAACCCATGCACGAGCAGTTTATAGAACCTATGAAAGAATATGCAGATATTATTATTCCAAACAACAAATACAATACTGTTGCAATAGATATTGTTAGAACCATTATAAACGAAAGATTATCATAATCAATAAACTAACTAAACGTGAATTTTAAAGCACTTAAATCAAAAAAATGGTTTGCTGTAGCCAGCAATATATATGTTATTGTAAGTGCTGTTTTTATTGTTTGGATGCTTTTTTTTGATACAAATTCTTATTTAACACACAGAGAATTAGAAAAAGAAATAAACAAGCTAGAAAAACAAATAGATTTCTTGCAAAAAGAAATAGAAAAAGACAAAGCCACCATTAAAAAACTAAAAGATCCTGAAGGGATTGAACATTTTGCAAGAGAAAAATATTATTTAAAAAAAGATAACGAAGAGATTTACTTAATAGAATACAAAGACAGTATTAAAAACCAGCAAAATGAGTGATTTGCTATTTAATGAGTTTGAGCCGGTTTCGGCTAAACAATGGAAACAAAAAATTCAGGTAGACCTTAAAGGAGCAGATTATAATGAAACTTTAATCTGGAAAACTCCCGAAGGTATAAATGTAAAACCATTTTATCATCCTGATGAAGACGGCCAAAATGCTGTAAACATTCAAACAAAAGCAATCAATTGGCTCGTTGGTCAGTTTTTTTATGCCTCTGATGCCAATGCAACCAATAATCAAATAAAAGATGCTTTACAGCGTGGTGCAGAAAGTATTTTAGTTACCATTCCAACTGCAGAAACTAATTTAAGTACACTATTTAACGGTATAGATTTAACTAAATATCCTACCTATATTCAATTAGAATTTTTATCTGAAGAATATGTTTCAAAAATCACTAATTACTTCAGCAAAAATCACTCTAACGCTACCTATCATATATTACAAGATGTAGTTGGCAATTTAGCCAAAACAGGCAACTGGCATGCCAATTTAAAGGAAGACTTTACAGTACTAAAAAATATTTTATCCGGCACTAAAAATATAAAAAACGCAACTTTTTTATCTGTAAACGCTGCACTTTATCAAAACGCCGGTGCTACAATAGTACAGCAGTTAGCATACAGTATTGCACATGCAAACGAGTACTTAAATATGCTAAATAATGCGTCGTTGCTATCAAATAATAAAAACAATCTTATTACTTTTCATGTTGCCGTTGGGAGCAATTACTTTTTTGAAATTGCAAAACTCAGAGCCTTGCGCTTGTTGTGGCAAACTATTGCCAAAGAATACAATTGCTCTGCAAACTGTACAATAATTGCAACACCTTCTAAACGCAATAAAACGCTTTACGATTACAATGTTAATATGCTTCGTACTACAACAGAATGTATGAGTGCTGTTTTAGGTGGTGCTAATATGGTTTACAATTTGCCTTACGATGCTCTTTACCACAAAAGCAATGAATTTGGTGAGCGCATTGCCAGAAACCAATTACTAATATTAAAACATGAAAGCTATTTTAATAAAGTAAATAATCCGGCAGACGGAAGCTATTACATTGAAAGTTTAACACAACAACTAGCTCAAAAAGCCTTAGAAATATTTAAGCAGATAGAAGCCGGAGGCGGATTTATAAATCAGCTTAAAGAACATACCATTCAACAAAAAATAAAAGAAAGTGCTAAAACAGAACAAGAAGCTTTCAATACTAAAAAAGAAGTGTTAATAGGAACTAATAAATATCCTAATGAAAATGATAGGATGAAACACGAATTAGAGTTACATCCATTTGTTAAAAAGAACACTCGAAAAACTATTGTTGAACCCATCATTGAAAAACGCTTAGCCGAAGCGTTAGAGCAAGAACGTTTAGAAAATGAGTAGAAAAGAAATTCAACATATTACCTTAGCTAATGATAATACAGCTGCTAAAAATGTTGCTTCTAATGGAGAAGACTTTATAACAGCAGAAGGCATATCAATTAAATCGGTTTATACTGTAAATAATCTTGAAGAAGCAGAGCACTTGCGCTTTGCTGCCGGGATACCTCCTTATTTACGTGGCCCATACAGTACAATGTATGTTAGAAGACCATGGACAATTAGGCAGTATGCAGGATTTTCTACAGCAGAAGAAAGTAATGCATTTTACAGAAGAAACTTAGCTGCCGGCCAAAAAGGTCTCTCTGTTGCTTTTGATTTGGCTACACATAGAGGTTACGACAGTGATCATGAACGCGTAGTGGGCGATGTGGGTAAAGCCGGAGTAGCTATAGACTCGGTTGAAGACATAAAAATACTCTTCGACCAAATTCCGCTCGATAAAATGTCGGTTTCTATGACTATGAACGGTGCCGTTTTGCCTATAATGGCTTTCTATATAGTTGCAGCCCAAGAACAGGGCGTTAAGCCTGAGCAACTTTCTGGTACCATTCAGAACGATATTTTAAAGGAGTTTATGGTGCGTAACACTTACATTTACCCTCCTACTCCATCAATGAAAATTATTGCCGATATATTCGAGTACACCAGTAAATACATGCCCAAATTTAACAGCATTAGTATCTCTGGATACCATATGCAGGAGGCTGGTGCTACTGCAGATATTGAGTTGGCATACACACTTGCAGACGGTTTAGAATACATTAGAACCGGGATAAAAGCCGGGATGGATATAGATGATTTTGCTCCACGATTATCTTTTTTCTGGGCTATCGGGATGAATCATTTTATGGAAATTGCTAAAATGAGAGCTGCAAGAATGTTGTGGGCAAAACTGGTTAAGCAATTTAATCCTAAAAACCCAAAATCATTAGCCTTAAGAACACACTGCCAAACTAGTGGATGGAGCTTAACAGAACAAGACCCATTTAACAACGTAGCAAGAACTTGTATTGAAGCTGCTGCAGCTGCATTTGGTGGCACACAATCTTTACATACCAATGCATTAGATGAGGCAATTGCATTGCCAACAGATTTTTCGGCCAGAATAGCCAGAAATACTCAGCTTTATCTTCAAGAGGAGACTAAAATTACTAAAACCGTAGACCCTTGGGCAGGAAGCTATTATGTAGAATCTTTAACACATGAAATAGCGCATAAAGCTTGGAAACTTATTCAAGAGATTGAAGATTTAGGCGGAATGACCAAAGCTATCGAAGCCGGTATTCCTAAAATGCGAATTGAAGAAGCTGCCGCAAGAAAACAAGCCAGAATAGATAGTGGGCAAGACATAATAGTTGGAGTAAACAAATACAGACTTGCAAAAGAAGACCCACTTCAAATTCTCGAAGTAGATAACAATGTTGTTAGACAGCAACAAATAGAGCGTTTACAGAAAATAAAAAGAGAAAGAAACTCAGAAAAAGTATCGGCTGCCTTGCAAAAACTTACAGATGCAGCTAAAACAGGCAATAAAAATTTATTAGCTTTAGCAATAGAAGCAGCTAAAGAGAGAGCAACTTTAGGTGAGATTAGCAGTGCTCTAGAAACTGTATTTGGCAGGTATAAAGCAAACATTCAATCATTTAGTGGAGTGTATTCGAAAGAAATTAAACAAGACGATAGTTTTGAAAGAGCAAAACAGTTAGCCAACACCTTTGCAGAGCAAGAAGGTAGAAGACCCCGTATTATGATTGCTAAAATGGGGCAAGATGGACACGACAGAGGAGCAAAAGTTGTTGCAACGGGCTATGCCGATGTAGGTTTTGATGTAGATATCGGTCCGCTTTTTCAAACTCCAGCAGAAGCTGCAAAGCAGGCAGTAGAAAACGATGTTCATGTTTTAGGAGTATCGTCATTGGCCGGTGGGCATAAAACACTTGTTCCTCAGGTTATAGAAGAACTTAAAAAATATGATCGTGATGATATAATGGTTGTTGTTGGCGGTGTTATCCCACAACAAGATTATGAGTTTTTGTTTAATGCCGGTGCTGTTGCTGTATTTGGTCCGGGGACAAAAATTAGTGATGCAGCCATTACCATTTTAGAAATTTTATTAGACTAGCATAATTTTTATTATGCATGCATATTATTTTAGGTTTTATGTGTACTTTTATCAAAACTAAAATCAATTACCTATGATGTATGCACAAAAAATGCTTCGTGAAGATGCATTAAAAGGAAAAAATATTGTAGTAACCGGTGGCGGAAGCGGTCTTGGCAAAGCAATGACTAAATACTTTTTAGAGTTAGGAGCCAACGTTGCTATTACATCTAGAAACTTAGAGAAATTAACTCAAACCGCTAAAGATTTTGAGGCAGAAACCGGAGGTACTTGTTTACCCGTACAGTGTGACGTTAGGCATTATGATCAAGTAGAAGCCATGCACAAGCAAGTTATAGATGCATTTGGTAAAGTTGATGTATTGCTTAACAATGCTGCCGGTAATTTTATATCTCCTACAGAACGTTTATCGGCTAACGCTTTTGATACAATAATAGATATTGTTTTAAAAGGAACTAAAAATTGTACATTAGCTTTCGGTAAACATTGGATAGACACCAAACAAAAAAACACCAATGTTTTAAATATTGTTACTACCTATGCTTGGACAGGCTCTGCGTATGTAGTACCAAGTGCAACAGCAAAGGCCGGAGTTTTGGCTATGACACGTAGTCTTGCAGTAGAATGGGCTAAATACGGTATGCGCTTTAATGCAATAGCTCCCGGACCATTCCCTACTAAAGGAGCATGGGATAGACTACTTCCGGGCGATTTAAAAGAGAAATTTGATTTAGCTAAAAAAGTACCGTTAAAACGTGTAGGAGAACATCAAGAACTTGCCAATTTAGCAGCCTATTTGGTATCTGATTTTGCAGCATATATAAACGGAGAAGTGATAACTATAGATGGAGGCGAATGGTTAAAAGGTGCTGGGCAATTTAACCTACTAGAGCAAGTTCCTGAACAAATGTGGGATATGCTCGAAGCAATGATTAGAGCTAAAAAGAATAAGTAATTATTACATTTTTTATTCACTTTCTGTTAATAAATTACATTTTTTTAACCCATAAATAATTGTATTTTTACCTCTTACAAATCTATTACAAAACATGGGCAAAATCATTGCTATTGCAAACCAAAAAGGAGGCGTAGGTAAAACTACAACAACCGTTAATTTAGCTGCTTCCTTGGGTGTATTAGAAAAGAAAGTTTTGTTAATTGATGCCGACCCCCAAGCAAACGCCACTTCCGGATTAGGAATTGATGTAGAAACGGTAGAGTCTGGCACTTATCAACTGTTAGAACACACCCTAGACGCCAAAGAAACTATTATTAAAACAAGTTCTCCTAATGTAGACCTCATACCGTCTCATATAGATCTTGTTGCTATAGAAATAGAATTGGTAGATAAAGACAATAGAGAATATATGCTTAAAGAAGCTATTGGTAATCTAAAAGAAGAATATGATTATATTTTAATAGATTGCGCCCCTTCTTTAGGCTTATTAACTCTAAATGCATTAACAGCTGCAAACTCAGTAATTATACCAATTCAGTGTGAGTATTTTGCGTTAGAAGGTTTGGGCAAACTACTTAACACCATTAAAAGTGTTCAAACAATTCACAACCCTGATTTAGATATTGAAGGGCTTTTATTAACCATGTACGATTCTCGTTTACGATTATCTAATCAGGTTGTAGAAGAAGTACAAAAACATTTTAGCGGAATGGTTTTTGAAACCATTATACAACGAAATGTTCGCTTAAGTGAAGCCCCAAGTTTCGGTGAAAGTATAATTAATTATGATGCCAGCAGTAAAGGTGCTGCAAATTACTTAAACTTAGCGCACGAGATTTTAGAAAAAAACAAGCAAACCGTATAGATGGCAAAAGCAACGAAAAAGCAAGCACTAGGAAGAGGGTTATCGGCTTTGTTAAAAGACCCAAATAACGATATTAAATCTGCATCAGATAAAAATGCCGATAAGGTTGTTGGAAACATTGTAGAGCTCGAGTTAGATGCAATTGATGTTAACCCTTATCAGCCCAGAACCAGCTTTAACGAAGAAGCTCTTAGCGAACTTGCTACTTCTATAAAAGAGTTAGGAGTAATACAACCCATAACCGTTAGAAAAATTGGTTTTAACAAATACCAATTAGTTTCTGGGGAGCGCCGTTTGCGCGCATCTAAAATAGCCGGATTAAAAACTATACCTGCTTATATTAGGATTGCTAACGATCAAGAATCGTTAGAAATGGCTTTGGTTGAAAACATTCAACGCCAAGATTTAGACCCTATAGAAATTGCACTTTCTTACGAACGATTGATTGATGAAATTCAGCTAACACAAGAGCAGCTAAGTGAACGCGTTGGTAAAAAACGTTCTACCATTACCAATTACTTAAGATTATTAAAGTTAGACCCTATTATTCAAACCGGAATGCGTGATGGTTTTATATCTATGGGACATGGCAGAGCTTTAATTAATATTGAAAACAGAAACCAACAGCTGGATATTTACGAAAAAATAATAGCGCAAAAACTTTCTGTTAGAGAAACCGAAGAGTTGGTTAGAAACCTTCAAAACGGCTCATCTTCAAACCAATCAAAAAATACTACTAAAACCCAAATTCCGGAAAACGTAAAGAAAGACATAGAAGCTTTATCTAACTATTTTGGCACTAAGGTTGCAGTAAAGTTTTCTTCGAACGGAAAAGGTAAACTTACCATTCCTTTTCAATCAGAAGAAGATTTTAAACGCCTAAAAAAGCTAATCTCAGGTGAGAATTAAACAATTTGCAACAGTATTTTTTTTATGGGTTACAGTTGTAACTTTTGCTCAAGAACAGCAAACAGATAGCACAGTTACTACTGCAACAGAACGTATTATTAAAAAACATTCTATAGACCCGCTCGCCCCAAGTAGAGCAGCATTTTATTCGGCTGTATTGCCCGGTTTAGGACAAGCATACAACAAAAAATACTGGAAAATACCTATTGTTTATGGTGCCATAGGCACAGGAGTTTATTTTTACAAAAAAAATGCAGACCAATACGACCGCTACAGAACTGCCTATAAAAGAAGGTTAGCCGGTTATACAGACGATGAGTTTTACGATATTAATAACTCTGGTGTTGTTGTAGGCAATCCAGATGTAAGTGACGACGCACTAAGAGATGCTCAAGAATTTTACCAGCGTAATAGAGACCTTTCGCTACTTATTACCATAGGTCTTTATGTGCTTAACATTATAGATGCCAATGTAGATGCGCATTTAAGGCAATATAATGTTAATCCGGACCTTACATTTAAACCGTATCTTTACCAAAATCAAATAGACGCCCGTGTACATTACGGCATGCAGTTAACTTTTAATTTTTAGCTATGAAAATTGCGTTGTTAGGTTATGGTAAAATGGGAAAAACCATTGAACGATTAGCAGCAGATCGTGGTCATACCATATCACACAAAATAACAAATAACATTACTGAGCATTCCTTAACAAATACCGATGTTGCCATAGATTTTTCTGTGCCTGATGCTGCTTTTAACAACATTAGTTACTGCCTAAAAAACAACATTCCGGTTGTATCTGGTACTACCGGGTGGTTAGATAAATATAATGATGCTGTAGCTCTTTGTGAAAAACATAACGGTGCTTTTATTTATGCTTCTAATTTTAGTTTAGGTGTAAATGTTTTTTTTGAATTAAATGAACGATTAGCAACACTATTAAAAAATCAATCACAATACAATGTAGCTATAGAAGAAATTCATCATACACAAAAACTAGATGCACCAAGTGGTACAGCAATTACCTTAGCAGAAGGCATCATTAAACACACAAATAAAGAAAAGTGGAGCTTAACGGATACCGGAGAAAATACAATTCCTATAACGGCTAAAAGAATAGAGAATGTTCCCGGAACACACACGGTTAGTTACCAAAGCGACGTAGATTCTATAAACATACAACACACAGCTCATAATCGTGACGGATTTGCTTTAGGAGCAATTATAGCTGCAGAATGGTTAATTGGTAAAACAGGCGTTTTCACTATGAGAGATGTGTTAAACATTGGTTAAACACGTAACATTATTGGTTGTATAAACACTAAAAACAAAAAACATTTTTAATTATGAACATAACACAATGGTTATTGTTTTTTATTGCTGTTCAAATAATTCACTTTTTAGGAACCTGGAAACTCTATAAAAAAGCCGGACGAAAACCATGGGAAGCAATTATACCTGTTTATAATGCCATTGTGCTTATGCAAATTATAAACAGACCTAAATGGTGGGTAATATTGCTATTTATTCCGATAATAAACTTAATAATGTTTCCGGTTATTTGGGTAGAAACCATTCGCAGTTTTGGAAAAAACAGTCGCTTAGACACCCTTTTAGTAGTTGCTACGTTAGGTTTTTATATTTTTTATCTGAATTACGCATTAGATGTTGCCTACATATCCGATAGAAGCTTAAAACCAAAATCGGCTTTAGGAGAATGGGTTAGCTCTATATTATTTGCAGTTGTAGCTGCCACTTTAGTTCATACATATTTTATTCAACCATATGTTATCCCTACCTCATCTTTAGAAAAAACTTTACTAGTTGGCGACTTTTTATTTGTTAGTAAGTTTCACTACGGAGCAAGAGCACCAATGACCACAGTGGCAATGCCTATGGTTCATGATACAATCCCGGTTGTTAAAACTAAATCGTATTTAAAATGGCCACAACTGCCTTATTTTAGATTACCCGGTTTTCAAAAAATAAAACGTAACGATATTGTGGTATTTAATTGGCCGGTAGATACTGTTCAACAGTTTTTTAAAACCCCCGACAAAAAAATAATTAAACCAATAGATAAAAAATCAAATTACGTAAAACGTTGCGTTGGTATTCCGGGTGATACATTAGAGATTAAAAATGGTTATGTTTTTATTAATGGCAAACAAAATAATTTACCCGATAGAGCTAAATTACAGTTTAGTTATAAAGCAACCCTAAAAGGTAGCGGCCTCACACGCCAGCTATTAGCAAACCGTTATGATATTACAGATCCTGTTGGTTTAATACACAGAGACACAGTGCTATTTACTGCCGTTACAGAAGAAGCTGCTGAAAGGTTAAAACACAACCCTAATGTAGCATGGCTCGGTAAAAATATTGAGCCTAAAGGTGTTAGAAACCCTAATATTTTTCCACAGCATCCAAATTATAACTGGAATCAAGATAATTTTGGTCCGATTTATATTCCAAAAGCAGGTGAAACAATTCAATTAAACTTACAAAATTTACCGCTATACAAACGAGTAATTAAGGAGTACGAAGGCAACACGTTAGAAGTAAAAAACAATCAAATTTATATTAACAATACTCCCACACAGTCTTACACTTTTAAACAAGATTATTACTGGATGATGGGTGATAATCGTCATAATTCTGAAGATGCAAGAGTTTGGGGATTTGTACCATTTAATCACGTAGTTGGGAAGCCTGTTTTTATTTGGATGAGTTGGGACAGTAATGCTTCCGGGATTATGAATAAAATTAGATGGGAGCGTTTATTTACTACAGTTGGTGGAAACGGCAAACCCGTTTCTTACTTTAAATACTTTTTAATTATTCTATTTGGTTGGTTAATTTTTGATTTTATCAGGAAACGAAAAAAAGCAAGCAAATAACCTCATGAATACGGTAGTTATTCATCCAACTTATTTTCCTACCATAGCACATTTTGTTGTTATGGCAAACAACGATGTTGTTTTTGAATCACACGATAATTACCAAAAACAAACCTACAGAAACCGTATGTATTTATATAGCCCCAATGGCAAGCAAATGCTTTCTATACCTATAAAACATACCGGTAAAGATGGACACCAATTGTATAAAGATGTTCAAATAGATTATAGTTTTAATTGGCAAAAACAACATTGGAAAACGTTAGAAACAGCCTACAGAACCTCGCCTTTTTTTGAATTTTACGAAGATGAATTTTCACCACTTTTTCAAGATAAACCAAAATTTTTATTCGATTTAAACTTAAAAACGATTGAAATTGTTGCTGATTGCATTGGTTTAGAAACAGCTTTAAAATTTACTGAGTCATTCGAGAAAGATTTGAGCCAATACTCTGATTTTAGATTTTTGGTAAATGCTAAACAAGAAAAACCTTTTAGCTTTAAAGAATACATTCAGGTATTTAGTAATAAGCACGGCTACATAAGCAACCTTAGCATTTTAGATTTACTCTTTAACGAGGGCACCAACTCGCTTAACTATTTGCAACAGCATACACTTTAACATTATGCTCCGCTTTTTTGTTCATTATGGTATACATTTTTTAGTACCTGTTCTTATAGCGTATTTATTTTACAGAAAAAAATTTAAGCAAAGTACTTTAATATTACTTTCAGCAATTATAATAGATATTGATCATTTACTTGCAACACCAATTTTTGATGCTAACCGGTGCAGTATAAACTATCATTTTTTACATACTTATTGGGCTATAGCCGTCTATTTTTTTATGCTAATACCTAAAAAGACAAGGCTTATTGGCATTGGATTACTTATTCATATTCTGGCAGACACAGCAGATTGTATATTAATGAGATTGTAAAGAAAGTTGCGCCATGATCGGAAAATGATCTGAATATAATTGCGAATAGTTTTTATGCGAAAGCACATTAATGCTCTCATCAACTAGAATATGATCTATTCGTAATGGAAAAAATCTAAAACGATGTGTTCTTCCAAATCCTTTTCCTTTCTCATTAAAAGTATCTTTCATGTTTTTTGAAAGTTGTCTGTATATATATGAGTATTGAGTAGTGTTAAAATCGCCCATAATAATAGTTTTATAAGGCGACTGTTTTTGGTGTTTTTTTACAATTTCTATTTGGTGTTTTTGCTTATCTAAGGTAGTTGTCATTCGTTTAAATAACCTATCTGAGTTTTCCGGATTAAGCTCCTGTTTGCTGGGTATAATCCTAAAAGATTCTAAATGAATATTGTACAGCCTAAGTGTATCAGAGTGTATTGCTACATCTATAAAAACAGCATTATTATTATGATGTTCAAAACCTAATTTACCCTGATTAATAATAGGAAACCTAGAAAAAAAAACCTGATTATTTGAAACCGATGAGCCCTTGTCTATAATATATTTATAAGAATATTGTTTAAATTCAGGGTATTTCTGGTATCTAAACTCTTGCATAGCAATAATATCCGGATTTTCTTTCTTTATAAGCTCAATGAGTTGTTTTCCATCATCGTTTACAATAAAACCGTATCTATCAAACATCATTACATTATATGACATAACTTTGAAAGAAGTAGGCTCGTTTAACTGTTCTGTAACTCCAAAAAAACGATAACTATTAACTACCTGATTATAGCCTAATAGTAACACCAAAAACGGTAATACTACATTCCTGTTTAGTTTTACTAACCAATACACTAAAAAACATATGTTAATGACAATGAAAATAGGAGTAAGTAATGTGGTAACAACTAAACCTTTAACATAAAAATGTTGTAATGCATAAAGCACCAAAAGTATTGCACTGCATATAGTATTAAGTAAAAAAAGGAGTTTAGAAAACATAAAAAATTAAAAAGCTAATCTTTACCAGCTTTAAACAAGAAATCTTTTTCTTCTTTGGTTAAACTGTCGTATCCAGACTTACTTATTTTATCGAGTATTTCATCTATACGCTGTTGCTGCTCAGATTTTTTTTGCACCTTTTGTTGTCTGGTATGTTTTGTTTTACTTTTATGAACCGCTTTTAAAGGCGATTTCTTTTTAAATTTAAAAAAAGTAACTAATGTATCCATAAGCTTAGCAAACCAAGCTCCTATATCTTTACCATTAAATAATTGTTTGGCATATACATAGCCCAAAAATGCTCCGCCTAAATGTGCAATATGCCCTCCGGGATTATTAATTGGAATCTGTATTAAATCTAATAAAACAAAAAAAGCACCTATATACCATAGTTTAACCGTAAAGAAAATAATTCTAACTTCTTGATTAGGTATATAAGTACATATAAAAATTAATACAGCCATTACAGCTGCAGAAGCGCCAATCAATGCCGTTTGAATTCCTAAAAAAACCGGAAAAATATTGTAACTAATTAAAAAAAATAATCCGCCTGCTATTGCTCCTAAAAAATATACATTTAGAAATCGCCTTCCATCAAACAAGTTTAAAAATATACGTCCTACATAATAAAGTAAAAGCATGTTCCAAAAAAGATGAAAAAAGCCTCCATGAAAAAAAGAATAGGTAATTATAGACCACGGCTGAGTGATAAAATTTGAAAATGCCTTAGGTAGCTCAAACCATTGCATTATAAGTGTAGATGGGTTAAGCTGAAATAAAAAAACCAGCAGTGCATGCAATATGTATACTGCAACATTTAATACAATTAGCTTTTCTGCAATATTTAAAAGCGAGTATTTATATCGTAAGCTTGTACTACTCATGAATCCCATCGGTTTTGATTAAACTGATTTCTTTTCCAGTACCACATCATTATAAACCCAAATAATGCTCCTCCTACGTGCGCAAAATGCGCTATCCCCGAACCAAATATAGAATATCCGGTTACACCAGAAAACAAGTCTAATGCAATTAAAATAGGTATAAAGTATTTAGCTTTAATAGGTATCGGGAAGAAAATTAAAAATAACTCAGCATTAGGAAACATCATCCCAAAAGCGACCAATATACCATAAATGGCACCAGATGCTCCGACTGCCGGTGTAATGTAAGCGCTTAAAAAATTATCTATAACCTCCGGATCTACAACACTATACCAAGCCCTGTTAAATTTTCCTTGCTCTAAAAGTGAAAAAATTTCGTTTTCAGATATCCCGGCACTCATTAAGGCTTGAATACCCTCATTAAAATAATAATAATTTACTCCTGTATGTATTAAAGCTGCTCCTAAACCGGCAGAAAAATAAAAAAAGAAAAACTTGTTTTTACCCCATATTTGCTCTAATGGAGAACCAAAAGCCCATAGTGCATACATATTAAATAAAATATGCATGAAACCACCATGCATAAACATATGAGACACTATTTGCCACAGTTCAAAATTTTCGTTTTTTGGAAACCATAATGAAAACCATTGGTACATTTGGTTTCCAAATGTGGTTGTAGCAACAAAAAAGATAATATTTATTATTACCAAATGCTTAACTGCATCTCCTACTCTACCCATACTAAAACTTTTTATCTAAATCCTCTACACTTAATGTTACAAATGTAGTTTTATTAAATGGTGATACCGATGGCTCTTTACATGCAAACAAACTATTAACCAATGCCTCTTGAGCTTCGGGTTGTAAGGTTTCACCAACTTTTACAGCTGTTGCTTTAGCCATTGTTTTGGCCAATAAATCTGGTTGAGAAAAGCTTGTTTCTGGAATATCTTCACGTAAACTAAACACCAAATTATCTAAAACATCTTTCACTTGAGATTCGTTTATATGAAGTGGTATACCAGATAAAACAACTGTATCATCTTTAAGGCTATCAAAACCAAAACCAACTTGCTCTAAAGTGGCTTTAATAGTTTGTAAAGCTGCTACATCGGTTGTTGAAAAATGTAACGTTAACGGAAACAGTAGTTGTTGTGTAACCGTATCTGAAACCGTTAAACTTTTTAAAAACTGCTCGTATAATATACGTTGATGTGCTCTATTTTGGTGTATTACCACTAACCCCGATTTAATAGTTGTTACTATGTATTTTTTTTGAAGCTGGTAGGTTATTGTTTGTACTTCAGACGATGTTTCATCTGAAAAAAGTGAACCCACAACTTCTTCAGACTCTACCTCTATGCTACTAAAATCTTTTTGAGTATTTAAACCTACGTATAAACTCTCCCAATCAGGTGTTTTCTCTGTGTGTCTTTGATATACTTTTTTAGACGATTTATTTACATCGTCTTTAAAAGGATTGAAGTTAGGATCTACCTCTATTGTTGGAGTTGTAGCGGGTTTATTTTGGTAAGCATACGGAGTATCTAAATTACTATCTCTTTCAAAATCTAACACAGGAGCAACACTAAATTGTCCTAAACTATGCTTTATGGCAGATTTTAAAATCGCATAAATTGTATGCTCATCATCAAACTTAACTTCTGTTTTAGTTGGATGAATATTTATATCTATATTTTTAGGATTTACCTCTAAATACAAGAAATAACCGGGATGTGTTTGCGGATTTATTAACCCATCAAATGCTGCCGTAACAGCATGGTGTAAATATGAACTTTTTATAAAACGATTGTTAGCAAAGAAAAACTGCTCTCCTCTGCTTTTTCTTGCAAATTCTGGTTTGTACACAAACCCGGAGATGCTAACAACATCGGTCGTTTCTTCTACAGGAACTAATTTCTCGTTGGTTTTCTTCCCGAATATTCCAACAATCCGCTGGCGTAAATTACTTTTGGGTAAATTAAACAGCTCGGCACCATTATGATACATTTCAAATTCAATATCCGGGTGCGCCAAAGCAACTCTGTGAAACTCATCTATAACGTGACGCAACTCTACAGAATCGCTTTTTAAAAAATTTCTTCTTGCCGGAATATTAAAAAAAAGGTTTTTTACTGCTACAGATGTTCCGGTTGGGGTTACAGTAGGCTCTTGGTAAACCACCTTTCCCCCTTCTAATTTAATTTGAGTGCCAAGTTCATCATCTGCCAGTTTGGTATTCATTTCTACATGAGCAATAGCAGCAATAGAGGCTAATGCCTCTCCTCTAAATCCTTTAGTATGCAGCGCAAATAAATCATCGGCTTTTTCTATTTTAGAGGTAGCATGTCTTTCAAAGCTCATACGCGCATCTGTAGCGCTCATTCCAACACCATTATCAATTACTTGAACAAGTGTTTTCCCGGCATCTTTAACTAATAATTTTATACTTGTAGCCTTGGCATCTATTGCATTTTCAAGTAATTCTTTAACAACAGAAGCGGGTCTTTGTACAACCTCTCCTGCTGCTATTTGATTTGCAACATGATCGGGTAAAAGCTTAATAATATCTGACATTATTTTCTGGGGATAAATACTGATAGATCAAAATCAAAAAACCATAAAACCAACAACACTAAAATAAGAAAAATTACCAGTAACCGAGTGTTTATTTCTCTGTTACCTCTGTGTCTGCTAGCTTTACGAGCTTCTTGCCATTGAGCACCAAAATCACGAGAATTTACAGCATCTCTGTACTTAACTATTTTAGAATCAAAATCATACACATTACCTATGTCTTTACCATCATAATATCTGGGTGTATAATTAAATCGTTTATTCTTATTAAGTTTAAAAACTTTGAATTTCACAATGGTTTGTTTTGATTCTTATCAAAAGTACTGAAATTGCCTAACATTTTTAAACCCTTACTGCTAAAAAATGTTAACAGCTTAGTCTAATAAAACTAATGTTAGAAGGGATAAATTAAGAAAGAGTTGTAAAATTATCCTAATGCAGCCATTTTAATGGCAGCAATAGCAGCTTCTACTCCTTTGTTGCCATGTTTACCACCACTTCTATCTATGGCTTGCTGTAAAGTGTTATCTGTTAAAACACAAAAAATTACAGGAGTGTTGGTTTTAACATTTAAGTCTGTAATACCCTTTGCCACGGCACTACATACAAAATCAAAGTGCTTTGTTTCTCCTTGTATTACACTACCAATGGCAATTACGGCATGCGGAGAATATTGCTCTATAAGTTTTTTGCACCCAAAAGTAAGTTCAAAGCTTCCGGGAACATTCCAGGTAATAATATTTTCAGGAAGCGCTCCGCAATCTATAAGTGTTTGTTTAGCTCCATTATAAAGCGCTTCGGTAATCTGTGCATTCCACTCAGAAACAACAATCCCAAAGCGCATTTTTTTTGCGTTTGGGATTGTAGCCTTATCGTAAACCGATAAATTTTTATTTTCTGTTGCCATTATTGTGCACTTTCTGCTTTGGCTTTACCAATAAAAACATCAATATCTCTACCTTCGGCAGAAGTAGCAAACTCGTCTTTTATTCTGGTAAAGTACTCTAATGCTTTATCGTTTTTACCTAACGCTAAAGCAGTAACTCCTGCTTTAAATAAATACTTTGGAGTTGTATAGTTGTTGTTATTGTGTTTAAATGCTTTTTCGTAGTATTCTAATGCGTCTTCGGGTTGGTTAAGCTGCATAAAAGCATCGGCTATACCACCTTTTGCAATGGCGCCCAACATGGCATCATCAGACTCGAATTCTTGTAAATACTCAATGGCTTCTTTGTACTTATTCATGTTTAAATAAGCAATCCCTGCACTGTACTTTGCAAGGTTAGCAGCTTTAGTTCCGCTGTAAACATCAATAATATCTAATAAACCATATTTACCTTCTGCGCCTTCTAAAGCTAAGGTAAATAACGAATCTTTTTGTGCAGAATTTATGGCTTGATCAAAATATTGCTGAGCATGAAACATTTCGTTTGCAGCTTCAAGCTCTTTTGGTTTTTGTACAAACTGAAAGTAAGCTAAATATCCTAAAACTAAAACTACTATTGCAGTAATACCACTCAAAATATACTTTTGGTTTTTGGCAACCCATGCTTCGCTCTTAGAAGCTTGCTCATCTAAGGTATTAAATACTTCTGCAGTAGTACTTTGAACGTTTTCTTGTGCTTGTTCTTGTGCTTTGGTTTTCTTATGTCCTCTTTTCTTGTACGTAGCCATAAAATGTAAATTAGTGGCGCAAAAATAAAATTTTTATTCAATAAGTAAAGGTAAAATATTCGTTTATTTTCAATATTTTGCGCATTTAGCTTATAGGGCAGATACAAATAATTATTGAGCGATTTTACGTTAAAATGAAACCTTTGATACTCAAAAAATTATCTTTAGTAAATTACAAAAACTTTGATTCGGCCTCTTTTGATTTAGATAACAAAATAAATTGTTTTGTTGGTAATAACGGCATTGGTAAAACCAATGTTTTAGACAGTGTATATCATTTATGTTTTGGCAAAAGCTACTTTAATCCGGTGGCAACACAAAACATAAAACACGGTGAAGATTTTTTTGTTATTGAAGGGCTGTTTGAAAAGAATGAAAAAGATGAGACTGTAATTTGCAGTTTAAAAAAAGGGCAAAAAAAAGTTATAAAACGAAACGGTAAACCTTACGATAAATTTTCAGATCATATTGGTTTTTTACCTCTTGTAATAATATCTCCGGCCGATAGAGATTTAATAACCGAAGGAAGTATAACCAGGCGAAAATTTATGGATGGTGTTATCTCTCAATCAGATAAAGCCTATCTCACCAATTTAATTCAGTACAACAAAGTTTTAGCACAACGTAATGCTTTACTAAAGTATTTTGCAGCAAATCAAACTTTTGATGTCAATGCATTAGAGGTTTACAACCAACAACTTGCAGCATTAGGAACACCTATTTTTAACAAACGTAAAGAATTTTTAAACGTATTTATACCCATTTTTAAAGACCGATACCAGTTTATAAGCGCCAGCAAAGAAGCTGTTAATATTTTGTATGACAGTCAGTTAAATAAAGAATCTATAGAAAATTTGTTCTCAGAGAATTTAGCAAAAGACAGAGCTTTACAATACACAAGTGTTGGAATACACAAAGACGATTTAAGTTTAGAAATTAACGGACATCCTATAAAAAAGTTTGGCAGCCAAGGGCAGCAAAAGTCTTTTTTGATTGCGCTTAAATTGGCTCAATTTGATTTTATAAAAAAACAATCCGGTGTTGCCCCGATATTGTTATTAGATGATATTTTTGATAAATTAGATGAAAACCGGGTAACTCATATAATAGAACTTGTAAATGATGACCATTTCGGACAAATATTTATAAGTGATACGCATCCGGAACGAACAGAACAAGTAGTTAAAAAAACACAACAATCTTATAAACTATTTAAACTTTAGGCATGAAAAAAATCGTGATTCTTGTATTCTTAATAACTGCTGTTTCATGCAAAAAAAATGTAGAAAATATATCTTACCTTGAAGGATATTGGGAAATTGCAAAAGTAGAAAGCCCTTCTGGTACTACTAAACAATACAGCATTAATACAGTAGTTGATTATTTTATGTTAGAAAACGATTCTGTTGGGTTTAGAAAAAAAGTGCAACCCCAACTAAACGGCAGATATATAGCTACTAACGATGCCCAACGTTTTACCATAAAAAAATTAAAAAATACTATAGAGCTAACATACAATAACAACTTAAATACGTGGACAGAAACTATAACCAAGCTTACTCCTACCGAGCTTGTTGTTAAAAACCAAAACAATAACGTATATCATTACAAGAAATTTAACAATATTCAAATTACAGAGTAATGGCTAAGCGTGAAAACAACCACTTATCATTAGCAGATGCTTTAAAAGCATTTATAAACAACAATAAATTAGATAAAGGGCTAGATAAGGTTAACGTAGAGCAAGCGTGGCAAAAACTAATGGGCAATGGCGTAAATAATTACACTACAGATATTTATTTTAAAGCCGACACGTTGTATGTTAAACTATCATCTAGTGTATTGCGCGAGGAACTTAGCTACGGAAAAGAAAAAATAATTACTTTGATTAACGAAGAGCTCGGAAAAGATTTGGTTAAAAAATTAGTGCTTAGATAATAAAGCAGCTACTAAAACATACCTTTTTAAAACAAAAAAGCACAGCAATTATTGCTGTGCTTTTTTTATGATTTAGTTTTTTAATCTCCTTCGCTTAAAGAAAAACTACCATCGCCGTTAAATGATGTTAGCGTAATGGTAACTGTCCAAATTCCCGATGCACCAGAAGCTGTAACTCCAGAAAAAGAATCCGGATCTTGGTTGCCTTTTAACGATCTTTCTAAAACTAATGTCTGGTTAGCATCAAAAACTTGCATGGTAAACTCACTTTCAGATGTAGCAGTAATATCTGCATTATAATCTGCAGTGCTTAGGTTATTAAGCCAAGTAAACGATCTTGTTCCGCTACCACCGTTACCGGTAAAATCTCCATCAATATCACCGTTAAAATCGTCACTTCTATCAAAATCTACACCTATCACTTCGCCATTTACTCTTAATTGTACAAATTGATCATTATTATCATCATCGCTACAACTTACCATAAACACGGTTGCAGCAAGTAACATTAAAACTCGACTGAATAATTTTAGTTTTTTCATGATTTTTTTTTGGGTTCAATACTATAACAATTATAACGTAAAAAACCCTACCTTATTTTATAAAAAAACATCCCGGAATACCGAGATGCTTTTTAAAACTTTTATTAAGATTTTGCTTAAAAAATTTCTCTTCCTGAAAAATGAAAAGCGCACTCAATAGCAGCATTCTCATCGCTATCTGAGCCATGAATTGCGTTTTCTCCTATAGACTTAGCATACAGTTTTCTAATAGTACCTTCTGCAGCTTCTTCCGGGTTTGTAGAACCAATTAAAGCTCTAAAATCTTCTACAGCATTTTCTTTTTCTAAAATAGCTGCAACAATTGGTCCACGAGTCATAAAGGCAACTAGTTCATTAAAAAACGGTCTTTCTTTGTGTATTGCGTAAAATTGCTCTGCATCGCGCTTGCTAAGCTGAGTTAATTTCATTGCAACAATCTTAAACCCTGCAGCTGTAATTTTTTCTAAAATAGCCCCGATGTGTCCGTTCTCTACAGCATCAGGTTTAATCATTGTAAAAGTTCTGTTATTTGCCATCGTTCTTTAAAATTTTGCGCAAAAGTACCAATTTTACTTTAATTTACAAGTTATTAGTATTGTTGCTTTATAGATTCTAACACGCTTTGGTTATCTCCTTTAATTTGTAATACGGCCTGCTTTGTTTTTAAGTTAAGTTCTACAATACCATAATTAAGTTTATTTACAACTTTGCCTACTCTAAAAGGATTTTCTTCTCCTTTAAAACTACTATATACATGGGTTAAACCACTACTTGTAAAATCTATAAGCGGGTACTTTAGTCCATTAACTTGTTTTCTTGAAAACTCTGCTATATGCCTGTCTCCTGATAAAATTATAACTCGTTTTGCATCACTGTTTACCAAAAGTTTTTCTAACCTTTCTACTTCATGCGGAAAATTACCCCAGCTCTCAAAACCATGTTTACCGGACAAGTACTGAATACTACTTACTATTATGTTAAACTCTGCTTTAGAGTTGTACAGCTCTTTAGCTAACCATTGCCATTGTTTTTCTCCTAAAAGGGTTCCTTTGCCGTACATATTAGGCGTGTAGCGTTTGCTGGTAAGTGTATCTTTTGTAAGTGCTGTCCTAAAATATCGGGTGTCTAACACTATAATTTTTACCGACCCATTTGGTGTTTGTATAATTTTGCTGGTGTAAACACCTTCTCTTTTTCTTTCTTCGCTTTGTTGGGGTACTTGCAAAAAATCTTGTAGTGCTTGTTGGCTTTCTTGTTTCATTACAAATTCTGCACCACCATCATTTAATCCATAATCATGGTCATCCCAAGTTCCTAAAACAGGTATCTTATTTCTTAAAACAGTATATGCAGAATCTTTAAGTAAGGTATTGTACTTATCTCTTAAAACATTCATGTTTTTTGTGTCTGCATACACAATGTCGCCTCCCCAAACCCATACATCGGGTGCTTCATTTATAATATCATCCCATAAATAATTAGGAAGTGTTGTTTTATTACAAGAGCCAAAAGCAATTTTAACAACAGCATCATCTTTATTTGCTATTACATTTACATAAGGTTGTGTTGTTTTACATGCGGTTACTATTAACAGTAAGGTTAAAAAGATTAATGTTTTTTTCATGTAATTAGTATTTTAGTCGGCAACTATTTATAATTAAAAGTTCTGTAAAAGTACTTTTTTCTGAATTAAATCTAAGGTTTAAAGTTGTATCTTAGCTGGCCATGAAAAACACCGATATTAGTAATATAAAATCTGTTTTAAAAACACCTCAAAAAATTGTAATAATACCTCATAAAAATCCTGACGGAGATGCCATAGGCTCTACATTAGGGTTATATCATTACCTAAAATCAAAACACGAGGTTACAGTTATTGCTCCTAACGATTATCCTGAGTTTTTAAAGTGGATGCCCGGAGAAAATACCATTGTAAATTTTGAAACTAATCAAGAAGAAGCTATTGCTTTAATAGAACAAGCATCACTAATTTTTACGTTAGATTTTAACTCTTTAGATAGAATTGAAGAGTTAAAGCCTTATTTACTTAAAGCAAAGGCACAATTTGCAATGATAGACCATCATCAGCAACCGGACAATTACGCTCAGTTTATGTATAGTGATGTTAGTATGAGCTCTACCTGCGAGATGGTGTATAATTTTATAGCTTTAATGGGAGACGAACACAACATTACTCCAGAAATTGCTACTTGCTTGTACACAGGAATAATGACCGATACAGGATCGTTTAAATACCCTTCTACAACCAGCACTACACATAGAATAGTTGCACATTTAATAGATAAAGGCGCAGACAATGCAGCAATACACAATGCTGTTTTTGACACCAACACGCCAAGTAAATTACAGTTATTAGGCTGTGCCTTAAAGAACATGGTTTACTTAAAAGAGCTTAATACTGTTTTTATTACCTTAACTAAACAAGAATTAGAAGACAATAATTTTAAAAAAGGAGATACAGAAGGTTTTGTAAATTACGGTCTATCTATTAAAGGTGTAAAGCTGGCCGCCATTTTTATTGAAAACTTGCAAGAACCATACATAAAAATATCGTTGCGCTCTAAAGGCAATTTCTCTGTTAACAAAATGGCAAGAGACCATTTTAATGGTGGCGGACATATAAATGCAGCCGGTGGACGTAGCGATAAAACCATGGAAGAAACCATTACTTATTTTAAAACCATTCTACAAGATTACAAAGACGAACTTTGCTCATGAGAAAACAATATTCACTACTTTTTTTACTGATTTTAACAATAACCTTTATTGCCTGTAAAGAGCCCGAAGCAAGAAAACCTATTTCGGTTAAAACCGGTACGTTCTTAAAAGAATCTATAGAGAGAAACAAAGCATTATTAGCACAAGAAGAAGCCATAATAAAGCAAATTATCGCTAAAGACTCAATACATGAATACAAAGCCTCAGCAAATGGGTTTTGGTACTATTACAATAAAATAGACTCTACCAGCAACTATCTACCCAAAGAAGACGATTTAGTTACACTAACTTACAACATTAACACACTAAATAATACGCCTATTTATACCCAACAAGAAATAGGAATAATAACTTACAGGGTTGATAAGCAAGAGCTTTTTCCGGGACTTAGAGCCGGTGTAAAACTTATAAGAAAAGGAGAAACAGTTACTTTTTTATTTCCGTCTAGTTTGGCCTTTGGCTATCATGGCGATAACAATAAAATTGGTACTAATGTTCCAATAAAATGCACTGTAACAATTTTAGATATTAATCCTCAAAACAATAACAAATAATACCATGAAAAAATTATTGCTAATTAATACACTTTTAATCTTACTATTTGCATCGTGTAAGTCTAGTTATTCTGATTTATCTGACGGAATGTATGCAGACATCCAAACCAACAAAGGTGATATTGTTGTTAAACTTCACTATAAAGCAACTCCTGTTACTGTAGCTAATTTTGTTTCGTTAGCAGAAGGCAACAATCCCTTTGTAAAAGAAGAATATAAAGACAAAAAATACTATGACGGAGTGATTTTTCACAGGGTAATAAAAGATTTCATGATTCAAGGAGGTGATCCTACCGGAACCGGAAGTGGAAGCCCGGGATATAAATTTAAAGACGAAATTGTAGACACTTTAAAACATGATAAAGCCGGAATTTTATCGATGGCAAATGCCGGACCAAAAACCAATGGTAGCCAGTTTTTTATAACTCACACCCAAACCCCTTGGCTTAATGGCAAGCACACTGTTTTTGGTGAGGTAGTTAAAGGATTAGAAGTAGTAGATAGTATTGCCAATGTTAAAACAGATGAGAAAGACAGGCCTCTTAAAGATGTAGTAATGAAAAGAGTAGAAATAATTAGAAAAGGAAAAGAGGCTAAAAAATTTGATGCTGTAAAAGTACTTTCTAATTATTTTGAAGAAGAAGAAAAAGCTATAAAAGCCTATACAAATATGCTTAATGAGTTTATTAAAGAAACTCAAGAGCAAAGCAAAGTTGCTAAACAATTAGAATCTGGCTTAAAAATATATTATTTAAAAGAAGCACCAGAAAACACCAAACCTAAAATTGGTCAATCGGTTTTAGTTAAATATGCTGGCTATTTTAATGATGGAAAACTTTTTGACACAAATATTGAAGAGGTAGCAAAAAAGTATAATAAGTTTAATCATGTAAGAAAACAAATGCGAGGTTACAATCCTGTAACTATGCTTTACAGCCCCGAAGCTCAGTTAATTGCAGGATTCAGAGAAGGTCTTTTACAATTACGCGAAGGTGAAAAAGCAAGACTATTTATACCTTCTCATTTAGGATACGGTACAGATGGTCTTGGACCGGTACCACCTAATGCCGATTTAATTTTTGATATAGAAATTGTTAAAATCAAATAGAAAAAAAGGCCTCAAAAATTGAGGCCTTTTCTAATTAGTTTTTAGCCGGAATATTGTTTAAAATTTCTTTAGTAAACTTCCAAAACTTTTGCACAGACGAGATACTAACGCGTTCATCCGGAGAATGTGCTCCTTTAATTGTTGGTCCGTAGCTAATCATATCCATATCCGGATAATGTTGTCCTAAAATACCACATTCTAACCCAGCATGGCAAGCCACAACTTTGGGTTCTTGCGAAAAAAGCTTCTTGTAATTGCTTTGTAATACTTGTAATATTTCTGAATTTACATTGGGTTTCCATCCGGGATAGCTTCCGCTAAAGGTAACTTCGCAACCGGCCAACTCAAAAGCTGCTCGTAAGGCATTAGCCAAATCTAACTTAGCAGACTCTACAGAAGATCGTGTTAAACAACCCACTTTAATGGTACCGTCTTTAATTAGTACATTGGCAATGTTATTAGAAGTCTCAACCAAGTCGGGCATATCATTACTCATTGCATATACGCCATTATGTGCAGCATAAATGGCTCTTGTTATACCCTCTTGTACACCAAGCTCCAATACTTTTTCTGGTAAATCTGTAACTTCTGCATGTATAGTTAATGAAGGCTCTACCGTTTTAAGTTCATTTTTAATAGTAGCGGCCATTTGGTTAAACTCAAATACAAAAGCATCATGTTGAATGCTATCTACAACTACTACTGCAAAACTCTCTCTCGGTATTGCGTTTCTGAGGCCTCCCCCTTCTATTTTAGCTATTCTAAGTCCAAAATTCTCATACCCGTCAAACAGTAATCTATTCATAATTTTGTTGGCATTCCCCAACCCTTTATGAATATCCATACCGCTATGACCTCCCTGCAAACCTTTAACGGTAATTTTATAAGCAATTGTCCCTTCGGGGGTTTGTTCTTCTTTATACGTTCGTTTGGCAGTAACATCTATTCCTCCGGCACATCCTATATCTATCTCATCATCTTCTTCTGTATCTAAATTCAGTAAAATATCTCCACTAAGTACATTCTCATCTAAGCCCATTGCGCCTGTCATTCCGGTTTCTTCATCTATGGTAAATAGTGCTTCAATTGGGGGATGCGCAATATCGTTACTTTCTAAAATTGCCATAATAGTTGCAACGCCCAGTCCGTTATCTGCACCTAAAGTGGTTCCTTTTGCTTTTACCCAGTCTCCATCAACATACATTTTTATTCCCTCTGTATCAAAATCAAAATTTACATCGGCATTTTTTTGGTGCACCATATCTAAATGCGATTGTAGTACTACAGTTTTACGGTTTTCCATTCCGGGAGTTGCCGGTTTTTTTATAATTACGTTCCCAACCTTATCTGTAATAGTTTCTAAGCCAAGACTCTTGCCAAACGCTACCATAAAAGCAATTACTTTCTCTTCTTTTTTTGAAGCTCTGGGAACAGCATTGAGTTTTGCAAAGTTTTTCCAAATAGATTTAGGTTCTAAAGAAAGGATATCTTGATTCATCGTATTTTTTTTAGTTGCACAAAAGTAAGCATTGAAAAGTATTATACCATTTATTTGGTTATTTTTGACAGATGAATGATAGAGCAAAAACAATACTTGCGCTTTCTATTTTTCCACAAATTATAGTTGTCAAAATATTGGCACAATACCCCCAATTTATAGAAGACTACTACAGTAATGGGCTCTATTTGTTTTTATCGCAATGCATGCGATTTATTTTTGGGTGGATTCCTTTCTCTATGGGTGATATTTTTTATACAGCTGCAGGTGTATTAGCTATCAGACATGTTATTGTTAACAGAAAAAAAATCATAAAAAAGCCACTGTTGTTTGGTAGAGATATTTTAATGCTTATTTCTATTCTCTATTTTACTTTTCATTTATGCTGGGGGCTTAATTATTACAGGCAACCTTTGTACAAAACCCTCAATATTAAAAACGATTATACGCTTTCTGAGCTTGAAGCCTTTACAGAAAGGCTTATTAAAAAAACCAATCAAGAACATTTAAAGCTAGCCTCAAATAAGTTAGATAAAGTAACCATCCCTTACAGTAAAAATTACATTTATAAACTAACGCCTATTGGATTTGACAGCATAAGTAAAACTTTTGCTACACTTAACTATAACTATAGTAGTATAAAAACTTCGTCGTACAGTATTTCTTTAACGTATATGGGCTACAGCGGTTACTTAAACCCGTTTACAAATGAGGCGCATGTAAATGGCTTGCCATTAGATTTTAAATTTCCAATGGTTAGCTGCCATGAAGTTGCGCACCAACTGGGTTACTCTGCAGAAAACGAGGCTAATTTTATAGGTTTTTTAGCTGCCAAAAACAATCCGGATCCTTATTTTAAATATGCTGCTTATGCCTACATACTCAGATATTGTTTGGGTGAAGTGAAGCAACGAGATAATGTAATGTTCGAGAAACTTAACAGTGAAATTAATCCGGGGATTATAAAAAACTATATAGAAGTTAGTGAGTTCTGGAAACGTTACAGGAATGCAGCAGAGCCGGCATTTAAAAAAACCTATAACATATTTTTAAAAGCTAATCAGCAAAAAGACGGGTTAAAAAGCTATCGTTATGTAGTATCGCTTTTGGTTAATTATTTTAAAGACACTCCGCTTTAAATGTTAAAAAAATCATAACCTAACCGTTTTTTAATACGTAACCTTTACCTTTAGATAGCTAATTAATCAACACTTATAATCATGAAAAAACTTCTTTGGTTACTCACCATGTTTTGGTGTAGTTTCTCTGTATTTTCTCAAGAGTATTTCCCAAAAAACGACGGCGTAAAAGCCAATGAGAACAACAATTACACTGCATTTACAAATGCAACCATTTACGTTACCCCAACACAAGTAATTAACAATGGTACTTTACTTATTCAAAACGGTAAAGTGGTGGCCACCGGCACATCTGTTTCTATTCCTGAAAATGCAGTAGTTATAGATTTAAACGGTAAACACATTTACCCTTCATTTATTGAACTTTATTCCGGTTTTGGAGTAGAGCAACCTAAGCGAAAACCCGGAGGAGGAAGATCGCCTCAATACGAACCAACTCGTGAGGGGTATTACTGGAATGACCACGTAATGCCGGAGAATCAAGCTATAGAAAAATTTAAGTACAACAGCAAAGAAGCAGAAAACTTACTCAAATCTGGCTTTGGTGTTGTTAATGCACATATTAAAGATGGTATAATTAGAGGGACAAGTGTTCTGGTTGCTTTAAAGCCTGATAGTGATAATGCCGAGAGAATTTTAGATCAAAATGCGGCTCAGCATTTGTCATTTAGAAAAAGTGTTACCTCTAATCAAAGCTATCCAACATCTATAATGGGTGCTATGGCGTTGCTACGTCAGTTTCATTATGATGCCCAATGGTATGCCACAGGAGCTTCTAAAACCAAAGACTTATCAATAGAGGCTTACTTAAAAAACAAAAACTTGCCTCAAATTATTGAAGCAAATGGAAAATTAAATGATTTAAGAGCCGATAAAATTGCTGATGAGCTTAAGGTAGATTGGATTATTAAAGGTGGTGGTGATGAATACGAAAGAATTGATGAGATTAAAAAAACCAATGCCAAGTACATTATTCCGTTAAATTTCCCGAATGCATATGATGTTACAGACCCGTACCAAGCTACTAAAGTTAGTTTAGCAGATATGCGTAAATGGAATCAAGCACCAACAAATCCGGCTCAATTAGCAAAAAACAACATAACGTTTGCGCTTACTACAGCCGATTTAAAAAACACCTCAGCATTTAAAAGTAATTTACTAAAAGCTATAGAGTACGGTTTAGATAAAACAAAAGCTCTAGAAGCCTTAACAACAGTTCCTGCGCAACTATTAGGAAAAAGTAATGAGATTGGCTCTTTAAAAAATGGAGCTTATGCTAACTTTTTAATTACATCTGGTGATATTTTTGATGAGAAAACAACGCTTTACGAAAACTGGGTTGCCGGGAATAGATATGTAATTACCAATATGAATACAAAAGATATTCGTGGTGATTATACATTAAACGTGGCAGGAAAGCAACTTTCTTTGTCATTAACTGGAAGCATAGAAAAACCTAAGTCTAAAATAATGCAAGACTCTACTGAGCTTGCTTCTAAAATTGAATATAAAAATGGCTGGGTTACTATTTTTTACACTCCTATAAACGAAGAAAAAACAGAGTTTGTTAGGCTTTCTGCTCCGGTAACAAAAAGCTCTGATAACTTAACCGGTTCCGGAGTTCTCACAAATGGTTCAACTATAAGTTGGAATGCTATTAAAAAATCAGATTCAGATTCTAAAACCAACAAGAAAACCACAAAAGAAGATACTAAACCGGAGGTAGTACCTGTAACCTACCCTAACCTTGCCTATGGGTTTAAAAACAAACCTCAACAACAAACATTATTGTTTAAAAATGCAACTGTTTGGACTAGTGAAGATGAAGGAATTTTGCAGAACACAGACGTACTTGTTAAAAATGGTAAAATAGCCAAAATAGGTAAAAACTTATCTGATGCTTCTGCTAAAGTTATAGATGCTACCGGAAAACATTTAACAGCAGGTATAATAGATGAGCACTCTCACATTGCTGCATCAAGTATTAACGAAGCCGGTCATAACTCTTCTGCAGAAGTAACTATAGAAGATGCAATAGACCCTGACGATATAAATATTTATAGAAACCTTTCGGGTGGTGTTACTACTATTCAAATTTTACACGGTTCTGCCAACCCAATTGGTGGCCGATCGGCAATTATTAAACTAAAATGGGGTGAAGGCCCGGACGGTTTACTATTTAAAAATGCACCAAAGTTTATAAAGTTTGCCTTAGGAGAAAATGTAAAACAATCTAACTGGCAAAGCTTTAGCAGATTTCCACAAACCAGAATGGGTGTTGAACAAGTTTTTGTTGATTATTTTCAGCGAGCAAAAGAGTACGATGAGCTTAAAAAGAGCGGAAAGCCGTACAGAAAAGATATAGAGATGGAAGTTATCTCTGAAATCTTAAATAAAAAACGCTTTGTTTCTTGTCACTCGTACGTTCAAAGTGAAATTAACATGCTCATGAAAGTTGCAGAACGCTTTGGATTTAATATAAACACATTTACTCACATTTTAGAAGGTTATAAGGTAGCCGATAAAATGAGAGAACACGGTGTTGGTGGCTCTACCTTCTCTGATTGGTGGGCTTACAAATACGAAGTAAACGATGCTATACCATTTAATGCAGCAATAATGCATAGCCAAGGTGTTACTGTAGCTATAAATTCTGATGATGCCGAGATGTCTAGAAGACTTAATCAAGAGGCTGCTAAAGCTGTAAAGTATGGTGGTGTTTCTGAAGAAGAAGCATGGAAATTTGTTACCATAAATCCTGCAAAACTATTAAGAATTGATGATCGTGTTGGTAGTATAAAAGTTGGTAAAGATGCCGATTTAGTTTTATGGAATGATCACCCAATGTCTATTTATGCAATTGCCGAAAAAACAATCATAGAAGGTAAAATTTACTATGATTATGAGCAAATGAAACAAATGGAGAAAGAAATAGAAAAAGAGCGTAATGAGCTAATCAATAAAATGATTAAAGCCAAAAACAAAGGGATGAAAACTCAACCCCCTAAGAAAAAAGAAAAAGAACTTTTACACTGTGATTCACTTTAAATCTCGGAACAAATGAAAACTAAAATATACAACATATTAGGAGCGTTTTTAGCCTTTGTTACTATTGCTTATTCACAACAAACTCCTGCTCCGGCACAAAATGAAAGCATCTTAATTATAGGGGCTACTGCTCACATTGGCAACGGACAAGTAATTGAGAATAGTGCTATTGGATTTAACAACGGAAAATTAACATATGTTGGTGCACAAACCGGCGTAAACCAATCAGATTTTAACAGAGTAATAAATGCAACAGGAAAGCATGTTTATCCCGGCTTTATTGCTGCTAACAGCACCTTAGGTTTAGTAGAAATAGATGCTGTAAGAGCAACCGATGACGATGCAGAGATTGGTATGTACAACCCTCACATTAGAAGCTTAATTGCGTACAATGCCGAGTCTAAAATTGTAGAAAGTATGCGTCCTAATGGCGTTTTAATGGCACAAATAACTCCACGAGGTGGCAGAATTTCAGGTTCATCGTCTGTAGTGCAATTAGATGCCTGGAACTGGGAAGATGCGGCCTTAAAAATAGATAACGGCATTCATGTTAATTGGCCTAATAGTTTTACAAGAGGAAGATGGTGGCTTGGCGAAGATCCAGGACTTAAACCAAACAATAAGTACTCAGATCAAGTAACCGAATTAGTTTCTTTCTTAAAAAATGCAAAAGCTTATTTAAAAGGAAATCAAAAAAGTAAAAACTTACCTTTTGAAGCTGTAGCTGGATTATTTAATGGTAAGCAAAAGCTTTTTGTACATACGCAAGGAGAACGTGAAATTACCGATGCAGTTAATGCAATGTCTGATATTGGTATTAATAATTTAGTAATTGTTGGAGGAAATGATGCTTATAAAGTTGCCTCTTTATTAAAAAAACATAATGTTGCTGTTTTACTTAGCAGGCCTCACAGACTGCCTCCAAGAGAAGATGATAATGTAAAACTACCTTTTATGTTAGCCAAAGAACTTTCAGACCAGGGTATATTGGTTGGTATAGAACCTAGCGGATCAATGGAACGAATGAATACAAGAAATCTTCCATTTTATGCAGGTACATTCGCTGCTTATGGTTTAGATAAAGAAAAAGCTGTGCAGCTTATAACAGAAAATGCAGCAAAAATTATTGGTATAGATGATATTGCCGGAACATTAGAAACCGGCAAAGATGCTACCCTATTTATCTCTGAAGGTGATGCTTTAGATATGCGCACCAATATTGTAACACATGCTTTTATACAAGGTCGTGAAATTAGTTTAGAAACACATCAAACTAAACTATGGAAACGATACATGGAAAAATATAGCAGAGAATAAAGCAACTAACATAACAACTATTTTAAGAGCGTAACAGAAGTGTTACGCTCTTTTTATATTACCACACCTTAAAATGCTTTAGATAGAGCAAAAAATATAAATTACATTTGCACTTAATTGCTATTAAACTATGCAAATAACCAGTACTCAAAACCCTCTAATAAAACAAGTTCTTCAGCTTCAAGAAAAATCTCGGGCACGAAAAAAAAGCGGATTATTTATAATTGAAGGGATTAGAGAAATACAACTTGCACTAAAAGGTGCTTATACCGTAAACACTTTATTGTATTGTGAATCTGTTGCCAATACAAGTGCTGTAGCTAAACTTTTAAAACAAACTACTACAAGCAATGTAGTTACCATTTCTGAAGCTGTTTATAAAAAAATAGCCTACAGAACCTCTACAGAAGGAGTAATAGCAATTGCCAATAGCAAAAACCACAATTTATCTGAGCTTACCTTTAAGCATAAAAATCCTTTGGTTTTAGTTGCAGAAGCTCCTGAAAAACCCGGAAATATTGGAGCATTATTACGAACAGCAGATGCGGCAAATTTAGATGCTGTAATAATAGCAAACCCAAAAACCGATTTGTACAATCCTAATATTGTGCGTTCTAGCGTTGGTTGTTTATTTACAAATACAATTGCAACAGGTACAACTACAGAGGTAATTAATTTTTTAAAACAGCAAAACATTCCTATTTACTGTACAGCTCTAACGGCATCTGCACTTTACTATACTCAAAATTTTAAAGATGCTGCTGCCATTGTTGTTGGAACAGAGGCAACCGGACTTAGTGAAGATTGGCTTAAAAATGCATCACAAAATATTATTATCCCAATGCAAGGAGAAATAGATTCTATGAATGTTTCGGTTGCAGCCGCAATTGTTATTTTTGAAGCCAAAAGACAACGTAACTTTAAGTAGCCTATGAGTGCAGATACTTTATTTTATGTAATTATAACCATTTTACTAATAAGTTTTATTGTAGATCAAATTTTAGATTACGTAAATGCTAAACATTTTAACGATCCCATCCCGCAAGCATTGCAAGATGTGTATGATGAAGAAGCTTATAAAAAGTCGCAAGCTTACAAAAAAACCAAGTATAAATTTGGTGTGATATCTAGCACCTTTAGTTTACTAATTACACTATTATTTTTCTTTTTAGACGGATTTGAGTGGGTAGATTCTATAGCAAGAAGCTACGCTGATAATAATATTCTAATCGCACTCATTTTCTTTGGTGTTATAATGATTGGTGCCGACATTGTGAGCTTACCTTTTTCATACTATAACACTTTTGTTATTGAAGAACGTTTTGGCTTTAACAAAACCACCTTAAAAACATTCATTTTAGATAAAATTAAAGGCTGGGTATTAATGGCTCTTTTAGGAGGATTTTTGCTAGCTGCAATTGTTTGGTTTTATGAAAAAGCAGGTCAGAATTTTTGGCTTTATGCTTGGATAGTTATCACGGTTTTCACCGTTTTTATGAATCTCTTTTACAGTAAACTCATTGTACCATTATTTAACAAACAAACCCCTTTGCAAGAGGGAAGCCTTAAAGAAGCTATTAAAGAATATGCCAATAAAGTTGGTTTTACATTAAACAACATTTTTGTAATAGATGGGTCTAAAAGATCTACAAAAGCCAATGCGTATTTTTCTGGTTTTGGTAAAGAAAAAAGAGTTACACTTTATGATACTTTACTGAATGATTTAGAAGAAGATGAGATTGTTGCCGTTTTAGCACACGAAGTCGGGCATTACAAAAAAAATCATATAATTTATAATCTAATAGCCTCTGTTTTGTTAACCGGAATAATGCTCTATTTATTAGCAATCTTTGTAAATAGCCCTACATTATCGTTAGCATTAGGCGTAAGTACACCAAGTTTTCATGTAGCGCTAATAGCATTCGGAATTTTATACAGTCCCATATCAGAACTAACCGGGCTGGCAATGAATTACTTATCGCGAAAATTTGAATATCAAGCAGACAATTATGCTAAAGAAACCTATAAAGCAGCACCTTTAATTTCGGCTCTAAAAAAACTCTCAAAAAACAGTTTAAGCAACCTGACTCCGCATAAAGCATACGTTTTTGTACATTATTCTCACCCAACTTTATGGCAACGTATTAAAAACTTAAAGGACGTTAATTAGTTGTTTAGTACAAAAGATTATACTACATTTAAAATATGCTTACCGAAGCCCAAATAGAGCAAGAAAACAAAGAGCTCAAAAAACAATACAAAGAGCTCTTACGAATAAGTTATCAGACGTTAACTAAAGAAGATAAAAAACTTATTCGTAGTGCTTTTGATGTGGCTGTAGATGCCCATAAAAATCAGCGTAGAAAATCTGGTGAAGCCTACATTTTTCATCCTATCGCTGTAGCTCGTATTGTTGCTTCAGAAATTGGCTTAGATGCCACCTCTATTGCTGCTGCTTTGTTGCATGATGTAGTAGAAGATACCGAATATACGCTTGAGGACATAGAGCGAATGTTTGGCGAAACAATTGCAAGAATTGTAGACGGGCTTACAAAAATATCTAATCTAAGTACAGAAACCGATATTTCTCTACAGGCAGAGAATTTTAGAAAAATGTTATTAACCCTTAATGACGATATAAGGGTAATTATTATTAAAATAGCAGACCGTTTGCACAATATGCAAACCATGGATTCTATGCCGGAGCATAAACAGGTTAAAATTGCTTCAGAAACACTCTACATTTACGCTCCACTTGCACACAGAATTGGACTTTACAATATTAAAACAGAATTAGAAGACTTAGGATTAAAATATACAGAGCCCGAAGTATATAACGACATTTTAAGCAAAGTAGAAGAAAGTAAAGAAGAGCAAGAAGCCTACATACAATCGTTTGCCAACGTTATTAAAGAAAGTCTTGATAAAGAAGGTCTGGAATACGAAATTAAAGGTCGTACCAAATCTATTTATTCTATAAGACGAAAAATGAAAGCTCAGAATGTGAGCTATGATGAGGTTTACGACAAATTTGCTATTCGGATTATTTATAAATCAGACCCCGCAAACGAAAAGTTTTTAGCCTGGAAAATTTACTCTATCGTAACCGATCACTTTAGGCCTAACCCTGTAAGATTACGCGACTGGATTTCATCTCCTAAATCAACCGGATACGAAGCATTACATATAACCGTTGTAGGCCCCAAAGGCAGATGGGTAGAAGTGCAAATACGTAGTGAACGTATGCATGAAATAGCCGAAAAAGGCTATGCAGCTCACTTTAAATACAAACATGGTACACAAAAAGAAGTTGGTATTGAAGACTGGCTTAACCGTTTACAAGAAGCACTTGAAAATTCTGAAGGAAATGCTGTAGATTTTGTTGAAGAATTTAAACTTAACCTATACTCTAAAGAGATTTTTGTTTTCACTCCAATGGGCGATTTAAAATCGCTGCCAAAAGGGGCAACTCCTTTAGACTTTGCATTTTCAATTCATACAGAAGTTGGTTTAAAAACCAGAGGCGCCAAAGTAAATGGCAAGCTGGTTCCGCTTAGCCATGAGCTTAAGAGTGGAGATAGAGTAGAAATTATTACCTCAGAAAACACAAAACCAACTGCTAACTGGCTTAATTACGCTACTACTGCAAAGGCACGCTCTAAAATTAGATCGTCGTTAAAAGAAGAGAAAAAGCGTATTGCAGAAGACGGTAAAGAAATTCTTCGCAGAAAGCTTAAGCATTTAAAAATAGAACTCAATGAAAAAACCGTAAACAATCTGGTTAGCTACTTTAAACTAAAAACCAGTTTAGATTTGTTTTACAGAGTTGGCATTGGCTCTATAGATAACAAAATGCTCAAAGACTTTGCTGCTACACACAATAATGCTTTCTTAAATTTCTTTAAAAATAGAATTAGAAAATCGCCCCCTCCTGAAGAAATTAATAAGGAAGAAATTACTTCTAAATATGATTTATTAGTATTTGGGAAAGAAGAAGAGCGACTTAATTATAAGCTGGCTAATTGTTGTAACCCGATTCCGGGTGATGATGTATTTGGGTTTATTAGCGTAACAGACGGAATTAAAGTACACAAAAAAAACTGTCCGAATGCCATTGCACTTCAGTCTAATTACGCATACAGAATAATACCAGCTAAGTGGATAGACTCTACACAACAAGAATTTACAGCCGAAATACAACTACAAGGTATAGATAACCTTGGTTTAGTTAGCGATGTAACCAAGGTAATTTCTAACAACATGCACGTAAACATGAAAAACATTAGTTTTGATACAGATGGAGGTGTATTTAAAGGAAAAATTACTGTAGAGGTTAAAAACAATACTATACTTAAAAAACTTATACAGAACCTAAAGAAAATAAACGGGATAGAGAAAATAACCCGAATTTAAACTACATTTGTAAGCCAAAATTGTGAACCGAAAATATGGGGAACGACAAGAATCAAGAAATAGTTAAAAACGTATTTACTAAGTTTTTAGAAGAAAACGGGCACAGAAAAACTCCTGAGAGATATGCCATTCTTCAAGAAATTTATAACAGCGATGATCATTTTGATATTGAGTCGTTGTATATAAAAATGAAAAATAAAAACTATCGTGTTAGTAGAGCCACGCTATATAACACCATAGAACTTTTGCTTGAATCTAACTTAGTTAGAAAGCATCAATTCGGGCAAAATCAGGCTCAATACGAGAAATCGTATTTTGATAGGCAGCACGACCATGTAATACTTACCGACACCGGAGAGGTTATGGAATTTTGCGACCCAAGAATTCAATCCATTAAAAAAACTATAGAAGAGGTATTTAATATCAAGATTCACAATCATTCTTTATACTTTTACGGCACAAAAAACAATACAGAAGACAAAGACAACAACTAATAATCTACACTAAAAAATTATGGCAGTCGATTTGCTACTCGGTCTACAATGGGGAGACGAAGGTAAAGGTAAAATTGTAGACGTTCTCACTAAAAACTACGACATTATTGCACGATTTCAAGGAGGCCCGAATGCCGGGCATACCTTAGAGTTTGATGGCATAAAACATGTACTGCATACAATTCCTTCAGGTATTTTTCATGAAAATGCCATAAATATAGTTGGGAACGGGGTAGTAATAGATCCGGTAATTTTTAAACGCGAATTAGATAACCTTGCTAAATTTAATATAGATATTAGTAGTAAACTGCTAATTTCTAGAAAAGCGCATTTAATATTACCTACACACCGATTATTAGATGCAGCTAGTGAAGCAGCTAAAGGCAAAGCAAAAATTGGTTCTACTTTAAAAGGTATTGGTCCTACTTATATGGATAAAACCGGCAGAAACGGTATAAGAGTTGGAGATTTAGAGCTGCCTGATTGGAAAGAAAAATACCGTGCATTAGCCAATAAGCACGAAGCTATGATTTCTTTTTATAATGTAGATGTACAGTATAACTTAAAAGAGCTTGAAGAAGAATTTATTGAAGGTGTAGAAACACTAAAAAAATTAACTTTTATAGATAGCGAGGAGTATTTACATAATGCCCAAAAAGAAGGTAAAACTATTCTTGCCGAAGGTGCACAAGGTTCTTTGTTAGATATAGATTTTGGTACGTACCCCTTTGTAACATCATCTAACACAACTGCAGCAGGTGCATGTACCGGATTAGGCGTTGCACCAACCAGTATTAATGAGGTGCTGGGTATTTTTAAGGCATATACCACACGTGTTGGTAGTGGCCCCTTCCCTACCGAGCTATTTGATGAAGATGGTAAAACAATGGCTAAAGTGGGCAATGAATTTGGTGCTACTACAGGAAGACCAAGACGTTGCGGATGGTTAGATTTGGTAGCTTTAAAATATGCCGTGCAAATAAACGGTGTTACCCAATTAATGATGATGAAAGCCGATGTGTTAAGTGGTTTTAAAGAAATTAAAGTGTGTACGGCCTATAACTATCGTGGTAAAACCATAACGCACTTACCATACAATATAGAAAGCCATAATGTAACACCAATATATACAACTTTAAAAGGCTGGGATAAAGACCTAACAAAACTAACAAGTGCAGATGATTTACCTACAGAATTAAATGATTATATAGCATTTTTAGAACAAGAAATTCAGGTTCCTATAAAAATAGTATCGGTAGGGCCGGATAGAACGCAAACTATTCATAGGTAGCAACTGTTATCTTGCCTACTAAATAGAGTAATTTTGCTATTACTATGAGCAATATTCGTATAACATACTTATTAGCATTTTTTATCGTCTTTTTTGATTTTGCCTTGGCTCAAGAAAAAACCCAAATTCTTATTCCGCACGGTGGAAACTTTACAAAAGACGAAGTAAAATATCCGGGGGCAAGCATTTTTAGTAAAGACCACAAACAAGTACAGTTTCAACATGAAGGGGCCGACCTTTTTTGTGATTTGGCAATCTTTTACCAAAAAGAAAACAGAGTAAGAGCTTACGGTAACGTTAGGTTTGTTCAAGGAGACTCTTTACAAATGCGTAGTGGCTATATAGAATATAACGGTAACACCAAATTAGCTACTGCACGAGATGGGGTAACCCTTATGAATCCAGACATGACCTTAACTACAGATACCCTTTATTTTGACAGACAAATTCAGCAAGCTTATTACAATAGTTTTGGCACTATAAGAGATTCTGTAAATGTATTAACCAGCGAAAAGGGACGCTATTTTACCCAATCAAAAAAATATCAATTTAAAACAGCCGTAACTATTACCCATCCGGATTACGTTTTAGAATCAGAACAATTAGACTATTACACAACAACAAAACATGCCTATTTGTACGGCCCATCTATCATAACCGGAAAAGATTATAAAGTATATTGTGAAAGAGGTTTTTATGATACTCAAGATGAGTTTGGGTATTTTGTGAAAAATTCACGAATAGACTACAGCAATCGTGAAATATATGGCGACAGTTTATACTTTGAAAAAGCAACAGAATTTGCTTCGGCAACAAACAATATTAAAATCATAGACACTTTAAATAAAGGGGTTATTAGAGGTCATTACGGAGAAATTTACAAAGCCAAAGATTCTGCAGTTATAACCAAAAGAGCAGTAGCCATAAACGTTATAGAGCAAGACTCTATGTACATTCATGCAGATAAACTTATGGTTACCGGAAAACCGGAACACAGAATTTTGAGAGCTTTTAACAATGCTAAATTTTATAAAACCGATTTAAGTGGTAAATGCGACTCTATTCATTTTGATCAAAAAACAGGAGTAACCCAACTAATTAAAACCCCTATTATTTGGTCTGGAGAAAACCAAATGACCGGAGATAGTATTCATTTAGTATCTAATTTAAAAACAGAAAAATTAGACTCTCTGAAAGTGCTAAATAATGCATTTATAATTCAAAAAGATACCTTAAGCAAAGATGGCTTTAATCAAATAAAAGGAAAAGACCTTTTTGGAAGATTTATAGATAACGAGCTTAAATATGTAGATGTAGTAAAAAACACAGAAGTTATTTATTACATGTATAATGATGAAAACAACCTTGTTGGTATAAATAAAAGTAAGTGCAGTGCCATTAAAATGACACTGTCTGACAACCAAATAGTAAAAATTAATTTCATTACTAATGTTGATGGAGAAATTTTGCCTGAAGAAGATTTTCCTGAAAATGCCAGAAAGTTAAGAGGATTTATTTGGCGAGGCGATGAGCAAATAAAAAGTAAAGAAGATATTTTTGATGAAGACGATAACAATATTAAACTGGTTAAAATTAGAGGAATAGACAACCCAATAGACATAGAAACCGAAGAATTAGAACATCAAAAAAATCATATAAACAAACCAAGCAATAACAATACTCCAACCAAAAACAAGCCACCTCAAAAGTTAAATAACAAGGCCACCCTTACCAAAAAACCTTTAAAAAAGAAAGATAGTAAAACCGGTAATTAAAAAGTTGAAAGAAGATTTCTTTACATACCAAGCGCAAACTACACCGCATCCTTTAGCAATGCAAGTTTCACATGCCAAAGGAAGCTTTATATACGATAATACCGGAAAAGAATATCTTGATTTTGTTGCAGGTGTGTCTGCATGTACTTTAGGCCATTCGCACCCTAAAATTGTAGAAGCCATACACCAACAGGCTCAGCAATATATGCATGTAATGGTGTACGGAGAATATGTGCAAAAACCAGCTGTAGAACTCACAAAACTTTTGGCTGAAAATTTACCGCCCTCGTTAAAAACTACCTATCTGGTTAACTCAGGCACAGAAGCCATAGAAGGCGCTTTAAAATTAGCTAAGAGAGCTACAGGCAGACATCAAATAATTGCTGCAAAAAAAGCTTACCATGGTAATACAATGGGTTCTATGAGCGTTATGGGTTTTGAAGAACGCAAACAAGCTTTCAGACCACTACTGCCCGGCGTTTCCTTTATAGAATTTAATAAGGAAGCTCATTTAAGCAAAATAACCCACAAAACAGCAGCAGTAATTTTAGAGACTATCCAAGGAGGTGCAGGTTTTATTGAGCCCCAAAACAATTATTTGGCAAAAGTTAAACAACGTTGCCAAGAAGTTGGTGCGCTATTGATTTTAGACGAAATACAACCCGGATTTGGTAGAACCGGTAAGCTTTTTGGTTTTATGAACTATAACGTAACCCCCGATATTTTGGTTATGGGTAAAGGTATGGGTGGTGGTATGCCAATTGGTGCTTTTACAGCATCGCAAGAGCTTATGGCTTTATTAAAAAACAACCCTAAATTGGGTCATATAACCACATTTGGCGGGCATCCTGTTATTGCAGCTGCAGCTTTACAAACCCTAAAAGAGCTATTAACTACCTCATTAATAAAAGATACTTTAAAAAAAGAAAAACTATTCAGAACTCACTTAAAACACCCTCTAATTAAAGAAATTAGAGGTAAAGGTTTAATGCTTGCCGTAATGTTAGACAATGCAGAATTAGTAAACAAGGTTATTTTGCGCTGTCAAGAAAAAGGACTCATTTTATTTTGGCTTTTATTTGAACCGAAAGCAATACGAATTACTCCTCCTTTAACCATTTCTGAAGAAGAAATTTTAAAAGGCTGTAACATCTTGTTAGAAACTTTAGACGAAGTGTATACTAAACCTGTTAACTAATTTGTTAATAACAATAAGAGATTTACCCCAAAGGTATCTAATCAAATTTTAATTTTAATTACATAGAAATCTAACCGATTGCCTATGCTTCTTAACTCTGGTGCAGACAACAATTTACCCCTTTCAAAATTTGAATCAATGCTCAAAACAAACGATGTGTATTTTTTTGATGCAGAAGATTTTGAGCAAATAATTCACCATTACTTAAACATCGGAAAAATATCGTTGGCTAAAAAAGCCTTAAACATAGGGTTAAGTCAGCATCCAACCTCAATAGAGCTTAGATTGCTAAGGGTTGAAATTCTTGTTTTTGAGAATAAATTTGACCAAGCCGATGAGCTTCTTGATCAACTACAAGAAATCGAAGCCTCTAACGAAGAAATTTACATTCAACGAGCCAACATTCTTTCTAAACAAGACCAACATTTAGATGCTATTGAGTTTTTAAAATTGGCATTAGCCGTTTCTGAAGATCCGGCAGATGTTTATACCTTAATCGGTATGGAGTATTTGTTTTTAGAAGATTATGAGTCGGCTAAAGAATACTTTATGAAGTGTTTAGAAATAGACAAAGAAGATTATACCGCACTTTATAATGTTATTTATTGTTTTGATTTTCTTGAAGATAATGATGGTGCTATAGATTATTTAAACATTTATATAGACAGTAATCCGTATTGTGAAGTTGCTTGGCATCAATTAGGCAAACAATACTTTACCAAAAAAATGTTTAAAGAGGCACTTACTGCTTTTGATTTTGCCATTATTTCTGATGATACTTTTATAGGTGCGTATTTAGAAAAAGGAAAAGTTTTAGAGCGATTAGGCAGGTATAATGAGGCTATAGAAAATTACGAAATAACTCTTTCTCTAGACGATCCTACATCATTTGCTTATTTAAGAATTGGTAAATGTCACGAAAAATTAGGCAACTTTGATTTAGCTAAAAAATACTACTACAAAACAGTTCATGAAGATCCTTTATTAGATAAAGGATGGACAGCCATTACAGATTTTTACTATCGTCAAGAAAATTATCAAAAAGCCCTTTACTACATTAACAAAGCCATTAGTATAGATACAGAAAATGTGCTTTACTGGAAACGAAGTGCAGAAATAAACAAAAAACTACATTTTTACGAAGAAGCAGATATAGCATACCAAAAGGCTGTAGAACTTGGTAATTATGAGTTAGACACTTGGATTTCTTGGGCAGATATATTAGTTAAACTGGGAGAATACAAAGATGCCGTTCATACACTATTACAAGCTATAGAATTTTACCCGGAAAATGCAGATATAGAGTACAGATTGGCTGGTGTTTACTATTTAATGTCTGATGCTTTAAAAGGAAAATTTCACTTAAAAAATGCCCTACGCACTAACTTTACAAAGCATCAAATTTTAAAAAATAAATTTCCAACAATTTACACCAGACCTTCAATTAAGAATATTATAACAGATTTTAAAAATACTTCAGCTTAAATTTGCCTACTTTTGTGGCTGTTTTTAACAAAAAGTATGGCAAACAGAACGCTATTAGATTACTTTATTGTTTTGCTTAAAGGTATCGCCATGGGTGCTGCCGATGTGGTCCCTGGGGTATCTGGTGGTACAATTGCCTTCATATCTGGCATATACCAAGAGCTAATACTTTCTATAAACAATATTAATTTACAAGCACTAAAAATATTGCGAAACCATGGCATTCTAGCAGCCTGGAAACACATAAACGGTAATTTTCTTGCAACACTTTTAAGTGGTATTTTAATAAGCTTTTTCACGCTAATGCGCTTAGTAAAATGGTTGCTAGAAAATCATCCAATATTACTTTGGGCCTTTTTCTTTGGATTGGTGTTAGCAAGTATACTCTTTGTTGGAAAGCAAATAAAAAAATGGAATTTTACACTTGTTGCTGCATTAATTTTAGGCGCTTTTATAGCCTATTACATAACTACACTACCTCCTTTAGCAACCAATAGCAGCCCTTATTTTCTTTTTCTATGTGGCGCACTGGCAATTTGTGCAATGATTTTACCCGGTATTTCCGGAGCATTTATACTTGTACTTTTAGGCGCTTACAAAGTGGTGTCTGACGCTACTCATGATTTTGATTTTAAAACCTTATCAATTTTAGCCGGAGGTGCTGTTTTTGGTTTACTAAGTTTTTCTAGAGTGTTAAAGTGGTTATTTAATAATTTCCCAAACACCACCTTAGCACTACTCACAGGTTTTATTTTAGGCTCACTTAACAAAATATGGCCTTGGAAAAAGGTATTAGAAACTAAAATTATTGCCGGCAAAGAAATAGTGCTAAAAGAAGAAAGTATTTCTCCGTTTCAATTTCAAGGAGACAGCCAATTACTAAGTGCTATTGTGTTGGCTCTTGTTGGTTTTTTAACAATTGTTATTTTAGAAAAACTAGCACAAAAAAAAGAAGGTAATGAATAGTGACAGGACGTTTCAGGATAAAATCTTCTTAATTATAAAGGGGTTAGCTATGGGTGCAGCTAACAAAGTTCCCGGAGTTTCTGGCGGAATTGTTGCTTTTGTTGCCGGCTTTTACGAAGAATTTATTTATTCACTTCAAAAAATAAATTTAAAAGCATTTAAACTTTTAATAAATGGCAGGTTTAAAAGCTTTTTTCAATATACAAATGCTCGTTTTTTAGGTCTTTTAATACTCGGAATGCTAATTAGCTATTTTAGCGTTTCTAAAATTTTAGACTATTTCATTCAAAAGAAAGAGCTTTTTGTTTGGGCCGCTTTTTTTGGAATGATATTAGGATCTATTTACTACATAGCAAAAGACTTTAACCATTGGAATAAAAAAACAATTATTGCACTTATTACAGGCATTGTAGTAGGAATTTCTATAAGTTTTTTAAATCCGGCAAAAGAAAACAACAACCTAATTTTTGTTTTTTTCTGTGGAATTATAAGTGTTTCCGGAATGACGCTCCCCGGTTTATCCGGTTCTTTTATTCTTATACTTTTAGGTAATTACGTGTTGCTTTTAGTTGATTCTGTAAATGCTCTATATGATACATTCGCTGATGTTTTTAGTGGTGATTTTGATTTTATTAAAGATCCGGATCGTATAGAAAAATTAAAAATTCTTGCTGTATTTACCTTGGGTTCTGCCACTGGGTTAGTAACCCTATCGCATTTGCTAAATTACGTTCTAAAGCATTTTAAAAATATTACAACTGCCCTAATAATAGGTTTTATTTCGGGGTCTTTAGGCGTGGTATGGCCCTGGAAAAAAACAATTTATAAAACAGCACAAGATGGTAGTTTTATTTTAGACTCTAACGGCAATAAAATCATTCAAAACTACCAGCGCTATTGGCCAGATGTATCTAATCAAGAAACTTGGTGGGCGGTGTTGTTTATTGTTGTTGGAATTTTAATAGTTTTGGCTTTAGACTGGTATGGAAAACGAACAAAAAAAGTCGGTTAAACTATTTGGCCTTATTGGTAAAAATATAGATTATTCTTTCTCTAAAGGCTATTTTACCAATAAGTTTAAAGAGCTAAATTTACAAGACCACCAATATGTAAATTTTGATATTGATGCTATTGCTCATTTTCAACAAATCTTATCAGAAAATCCCAATTTACAAGGCTTAAATGTAACCATACCGTATAAAGAAGCTGTAATTCCTTTTTTAGATGATTTAGATGAGCAAGCAGCTAAAATAGGTGCTGTAAATACTATTAAAATTACAAACAAAGGGTTAAAAGGTTTTAATACAGATTCATACGGATTTTATAAAGCAATTGAATCTTATTTAAAACCATCTCATAAAAACGCATTGGTTTTAGGAACCGGTGGTGCTGCTAAAGCAATTTGTTATGTGTTACAGCAAAACAATATAAACTTCACTCAGGTAAGTCGTACAAGAAAATCTAATTGTATTAACTATCAACAACTTACCAAACAAATTATAGAGCAAAATACCGTAATAATTAACTGCACACCTCTAGGTACTTATCCTGATATTTTAAAAAAACCCAATATTCCATATCAGTTTATATCTTCAGATCATTTACTTTTTGATTTAATTTATAATCCTGAAGAAACTGCTTTTTTAAAAGAAGGAAAGTTAAAAGGAGCTACAACAGTAAATGGTTTAGCTATGCTAATAAATCAAGCAGAAAAAGCCTGGGAAATCTGGAATAGCTAAATTTTCTTAGCCCTATCCAGGCCAACTATTCAAAAAGTTTTGCCATTTAATCAGTTGTTAGTATCTTTCCCATTGAAACAGTGAACCTTAAACATTGTATAGATGTTAGAAGAAAAAAATGATAACCTGCCAGAGGCAGAAGGACAAGAAGAAGCAGTAAATAGTACTCAAGAAGAAACCAGCAAAACCCCAATGCCAGACTCAACAGAAGATGCTTCAGAAAACAAAGGGGACGATGTGCAAAATGAGATAGACTCTTCTAATGCTGAAGATGCCGAAGATGAAGAAAATCATAAACGGCACGAAATACCTATGCCGGATTATCATGCTATGAATATGGACGAGCTTATTCAAGAGCTCGAACATTTATTAAAAACTCAAAAGGTTCAAGCTATAAAAAACCACGTTGACACCATTAAATATGAGTTCGACTTAAAGTTTCAAGAGTTACTGGAAGAGAAAAAAGAAGAGTTTATAAATGAAGGTGGCAACGAAATAGATTTTCACTTTTCTTCTCCATTAAAAACCAGATTCAACAAAATTTATAAAGAATATAAAGAAAAACGTCACCAGTACTATAAAAACTTAGAGCAAACCTTAAAAGCAAATCTTGCTAAACGTTTAGAAATAATAGAAGAGCTTAAAGGGCTTATTAACGTAGAAGAAAATATAAATACCACTTATAAGCACTTTAAAGAAATACAAGATAGGTGGCGTAATGCGGGTCCAATTCCAAGAGTAAATTACAACGATGTTTGGAGAACCTACCACCATCATGTAGAGCGTTTTTATGACTTTTTAGATTTAAACAGAGATTTAAGAGATTTAGATTTTAAACGAAATTTAGAAGAAAAAGAAAAGCTTATTGAAAGAGCTAAAGCGCTTTTAGATGAAGAAGATGTTATGAAAGCATTTAGAGAGTTACAAATGCTTCATAAAATCTGGAAAGAAGATATTGGCCCTGTAGATAGAGAGCATCGCGAAGATGTTTGGAATAGGTTTAGCGCTATAACAAAAGAGCTTCATAAAAAAAGGCAAGAGTATTTTAAAAACTTAGATAAAGTTTATGAAGCAAACTTAGAGAAGAAACAAGAAATCATTCAAAAAATTCAAGAAATTACAGCCAATCCAGCTAACAATCATAATGGTTGGCAACAACAAATTAAAGATATAGAAGAGCTTAGAGAAGCTTTCTTTAAAGCCGGAAGGGTTCCAAAACACGTAAACGAAGAAACATGGGCTGCTTTTAAAGAGGCTGTAAGAGCTTTTAACCGAAACAAAAATGCTTTTTATAAAAGCCTTAAAAAAGCACAACAAGAAAATTTAGAGAAAAAGTTAGAATTGGTTAAAATAGCCGAGTCTCTTAAAGACAGTGAGGATTGGGAAGAAACTACCCCAATAATGAAAAAAATACAAGCCGATTGGAAAAATATTGGCCACGTTCCGAGAAAATATTCCGATAAAATTTGGAATGATTTTAAGGCGGCTTGTAATCATTATTTTGACAGGTATCATGCTCAAAAGAAAGAAGCTAATAAAGAAGAATATGAAGCTTTTGAAAAGAAAAAAGCTTTCTTAGACAACCTTAAAAGCTATGAACTTTCTGATGATAAAGATAAAAATCTAGAAACTGTTAAAGGCTTTATTGAAGAGTGGGGAACCTTTGGTAAAGTGCCGTACAATAAACGAAGTATAGATGCCAAGTTCTATAAAATTATTGATGCTCTGTGCAAAAAAATGAATTTAAGCAAACAAGAGGCAGAGCTTTTAAAATACGGCAACAGAATAGAGCAATTATCTAATGCAGAAGATGAACGTTTAATAGATAATGAGCGTATTTTTATTAAACGTAAGATTGATGAAGTTAAAAACGAAATACGACAGTTAGAAAATAATTTAGAGTTTATTAATGCAGACGAAAGTAATCCGGTGGTGCAAGAAGTAATGAAAAATATTGAGCGCCACAAAGAGTCATTAGGCATTTGGAAAGCTAAACTCAAAAAACTTAAAAATTTATAGAATTTATTAAATAAAAAAACCGGCAAAATTGCCGGTTTTTTTTATCCTTATTTATATAGTCTATTTAGCAACATTTACAGCTCTTGTTTCTCTAATTACTGTAACTTTTACCTGACCGGGATAGGTCATGTCTTTTTGGATTTTTTGAGAAATTTCAAATGATAGTTCAGCTGCCTTATCATCACTTACTTTCTCACTCTCTACAATAACTCTAAGCTCTCTTCCGGCTTGTATTGCATAAGCTTTTTTAACTCCTGTAAACCCAAAAGCAATATCTTCTAAATCTTTTAAGCGTTGAATGTAAGAGTCTAACACCTGTCTTCTTGCGCCCGGACGAGCACCACTAATAGCGTCACAAACCTGAACAATAGGCGCTAATAAAGTTTTCATTTCTATCTCATCATGGTGAGCACCAATTGCATTGCAAACTTCCGGTTTCTCTCCATATTTTTCTGCCCATTCCATTCCTAAGATAGCATGAGGCACTTCGGTTTCTGTATCCGGAACTTTTCCTATATCATGTAGCAATCCTGCTCTTTTAGCTAGTTTAGGATTTAATCCAAGCTCTGCAGCCATTACTCCGCAAAGTTTAGCCACTTCTCTTGAGTGTTGCAATAAGTTTTGTCCGTACGAAGAGCGGTACTTCATTCTACCCACAGCTTTAATAAGCTCGGGGTGTAAGCCATGAATTCCTAAATCTATTACAGTTCGTTTTCCAACTTCAATAATTTCTTCTTCAATTTGCTTAGTAACTTTTTGTACCACCTCTTCTATTCTGGCAGGATGTATTCTTCCGTCTGTTACTAATCTGTGAAGTGATAATCTTGCTATTTCTCTTCTAACCGAATCAAAGCAAGAAAGTATAATTGCCTCCGGAGTATCATCTACAATAATTTCTACTCCGGTAGCAGCCTCTAAAGCTCTAATATTACGTCCTTCTCTACCAATTATTCTTCCTTTAACATCATCAGATTCTAAGTTAAATACAGAAACACAATTTTCTATTGCTTCTTCTGTACCTATACGTTGAATGGTGTTAACTACAATTTTTTTGGCTTCCTGCTGTGCAGTTAGTTTAGCCTCTTCTAATGTTTTTTGAATATAGGTCATCGCATCACTTTTAGCATCTGCTTTAAGCGATTCTATTAGTTGCGCCTTTGCATCTTCTGCCGATAGACCCGATATAACCTCTAATTGTTCAATTTGGTTTTTGTGAAGCTTATCTAATTCAGCTTGTCTTTTTTCTAAATAATCAAGCCTGTAATCGTAGTCTTTAATTTTAGCTTCTACCTCGCTATTTAGCTTTTTTTGTTTAGCAAGCTCATTAGAGATTTGAGATTCTTTATCTCTGGCTCTTTTCTCTATTTCACCAATTTTCTTTTCTTTAGAGAGAATTACTTTTTCGTGCTCTGCTTTAAGCTCTAAAAATTTTTCTTTAGCCTGAAAAATCTTGTCTTTTTTAATATTTTCTCCTTCTGCTTCTGCTTGTTTAAGTATAGAAGCAGCCTCTTTTTTTGCATTAGCAATTAGTTTAGACGCCTTGCTCTTTTCTACTAGTTTTGCTACTAAAAATCCTAAAACCAAACCAACTACTCCTGTAATAATAAGTGTTGTTGCATCCATCGTATCAATATTATTTTAGTCATAAAAAAAGCCTACATTGGTTTGAAGTTTTGTACAAACTCCTTCTGACAGGTTTAAGGCTACCATGCTGATCAAGGATCCGTGACTAAGACGGCATGCTTTTACAACACGAACTCACCTTTTTTAATTGTAATAGTGTTGAGTTTGTCAAAATAAAACACCAATGTAGGCAGTAATAAATATTGTATTTAAAGAACGTTAGCTAAGATGCTCAGATAAAAGCTTATTTAAGGTTTCAAGACGTTGTTTAGCTTGAGCTACATCATTATCTATATCTATGTTTTTTTGCTCTAACTGAGACGCAAATTGCAATGCACACATAGCCAATACATCTTGTTTATCTCGTACCGCATAACTTTGCTCAAATTGCTTAATTAAACCTTCTATTTTTTTTGCAGCTTTCCGAAGCCCCTCTTCTTGACTGGGGTTAATGGTTAACGGATATACTCTGTCTGCAATAGTAAGTTTAATTTTAAGCTTGTTATCCATATGTATTTAACAGCTATTCGGCTAATTGCGATATACATTCGTCTAATTCCCGAATTAAAGCATTTATCTTTAGCTTAGCTTCTTTTTTCTCATTACTGCCAAGTATTGAGCTTGCCAACTTAAGCGATTCGTATTTTTCTTTCCAGTCTGCAACTTCATGTTCAAGTTGCACTTTCTGGTTCTCTAAAGTTGCTACTTGCTCTTGTAATTTACCATTAGCTTGCTTGTATAATTCTAATTTATGAAGCAATTTGCTAATACGATTTTCTAGAACATCCACAATTTCAGAGATATCGCTCATATTGCAAAATCAATACATGTTACTTACAAAGGTAACATACCTTAGCATAGTTCGCAATATTTTTTGTTAAAATATTCTTACCTATAAAACTCGCTTGTTTTATGTATTTGTTTTTTATAAGATTGTTTTAAATTTTATACATTAGTCTCGAAGCCTATTACTATGAGAACACTCTTCTTGCTTTGCTTTTTTGTTAGTAGCTACATTACCTGTATTGCTCAATATAATTATCCGGAAAACTATTTTAGATCACCTTTAGATATTCCGTTAATTTTATCGGGAACTTTTGGAGAGTTACGTTCTAATCACTTTCATTCAGGAATAGATATAAAAACTCAACAAAGAGAAGGGCTTCCGGTATATGCAATTGCCGATGGTGTTGTTACCCGTATTAAAATTTCTATATGGGGTTACGGTAAAGCTATTTATGTGGCACATCCTAATGGCTACACCTCTGTTTATGCGCATTTACAAAAATTTTCTCCAGAAATAGAAGCCTACATAAAACAAAAACAATACGAGCAAGAAACGTTTGAAATTGAGTTATTTCCTGATGAAACTCAACTAAAAGTTAACAAAGGTGATGTTATTGCTTACAGTGGTAACACCGGAGGGTCTGGCGGGCCGCATTTGCATTTTGAAATTAGAAATACTGCAACACAAAAACCTATTAATCCTTTGTTTTTTGGTTTTGATGTTAAAGACACCCAAAGTCCCATGGTACAAGAGCTATACGCTTATCCTGTTGGAGAAAATTCACAAGTTAACCAATCTGCCAAAAAAGTTAGGATACCTCTTAACAGAACTCCTTCAGGTAGCTTAGAGGCTGGTAAAGTAACTGCTTTGGGTACAATTGGATTTGGAATTAACACCTACGACAGGCAAGATTTGGCATACAACAAAAATGGAGTTTACCAAGTACAAATGCTTGTTAATGGTACGCCTCATTTTTCATATAATTTTGATTCGTTTTCTTTTACCGAAACACGATATATTAATACGCTTATAGATTACGAACATTACATAGAAGACAAAAGACGAATACAATACTGTTTTAAACAGCCTCACAGTAAATTAAGTGTGTACAATACTAAAAACGGAAACGGATTACTTACTGTTAACCCCGGGCAATTTTACAACATAAAGCTTTTAGTTAAAGATATTTATGGCAATCAAACCACTATTAATATTCCTGTTGAAGGTAAAGCGCAAGAGGTGTTAACTACACCTAAACCCGAACCTGCAAACACCTACTTGATTTCTAACCAACCCAATAGTTATAATTTAGGTATTGCAACCGTGTATTTTCCGGCCGGAACATTTTATAAAAACCAAAACTTACAACTATTATCTAATTCAGATACAATTATTGTTCATAATAATAAAGTTCCTGTTCACAGAAATTTTACCATTACTTTTAACGTAGCCAAATACAGCCATAAAGAGCGCGAAAAAATGTTTATAGCGTATTTAAATAATAAAAATGAACCTGTATTTTTAAAAACATACAAAAGAAACAACACCTTTAGCGCCCGTACTAAAACCTTGGGTAAGTTTACTCTTAGTACAGATACTATTGCACCTACAATTAGACCTAAGAACTTTAAGCCTAATAAATGGTTATCTAACTACAATTACTTAACTCTTAAAATTAAAGACGATTTAAGCGGAATTGCTACTTATAATGCTTACCTGAATGGAGAATGGATTTTAATGGAGTACGATCCTAAAACAGCAACTTTAAAGTATAATTTTAATGATAAAACATTTAAAAACACAAAATATAATCTTAGAGTGGTTGTTTCAGATAATGTGGGCAACACAACTACCTACTCTTGCGTTTTTTATAAAAAATAAAAACACTTAATGCGTTATTTTCTTTTTCTTACTGTTTTTTGCGCCTCTTTGTTAAGTGTACAAGCTCAAAATGCTACGCTTAAAGGTGTAGTATTAAACGAAAATAACCAACCGCTAAGTAATGTAAATATTAGCACATCTGCCGGTAATGGCACTGTAAGCAACATTAACGGGTTTTATAGTATAAATTTACCTACAAACAAAAGTATACAAGTAGTTTTTAGTCATGTTTCATACAAAAACATTACCCTAACAATTACTTTAAAAGACGGTGCAGATTTTGAGTTTAATCCGGTACTAAAAACACAAATTGCACAAATTTCAGAGATAACACTTGTAGCAAATCAAAATAAACTACTTCAAGGTGTTACTCATATTACACCCCAACAACTAAGAAAAATTCCGGGTGCGAATGCAGGTGTAGAAAACATACTGCTTACACTACCCGGAGTTAGTAATAACAATGAGCTTAGTACACAATATAATGTTAGAGGTGGTAATTACGATGAAAACCTTGTTTATGTTAACGAAATAGAAGTTTACCGTCCGTTTTTAATTCGCTCCGGACAACAAGAAGGGTTAAGTTTTGTTAACTCTAATATGGTTCAGAATATATATTTTTCTGCCGGTGGATTTCAAGCTAAGTACGGCGACAAACTATCGTCTGTTTTAGATATTACCTATAAAATTCCTGATGTTAACTACACGCAAATAGCTGCCAGTTTACTTGGTGCGAGCGCTACATTGGCCACAAAGAATAAAAACGGAAAATGGTTAAGCATTAACGGAATTAGGTACAGAGATAATAGTTTATTAGTAAACAGTAAAGAAACACAAACAGACTTTAATCCGCTTTTTGCAGATTTTCAATCTTATACAACTTATAGAGCCTCAAGCCAATTAGAATTTAATTTTCTGGGCACAGCATCTATAAATCGATATAAATACAAACCATTAACAAGGCAAACCAATTTTGGATCGTTATTAAATCCTGTTGCATTAATTATTAATTATCAAGGTAAAGAAGACGATGCTTATAAAACTGCTTTAGGTGCTTTTAAAGCAACATATTTTGCTAATAAAAACCTTACATTAAAACTAATAGCATCAGGATATGTAACTACAGAAAGAGAGTATTTTGATTTGCTGGCCCAATATGAATTAGCCGATATTAATACAGATTTTAGCTCGGATGATTTGGGTCAGGTTACATTTTCTCAAGGAATTGGCTCTCAATTAAATCATGGTCGTAATACAGTAAACGCATCAATTTTTAATATCACTCATAAAGGGAACTATCAAGTAAATAACAATCAAATAGAATGGGGAGCAACATTTACGTACGAAGCAATAAATGATAGAATTGTTGAATGGGAAGTTATTGATTCTACAGGATTTTCTATTAGGCCTCCATTAGCAGAATTTAATAACAACCAACCCTACCAACCCTTTGTTGCTCCGCTAACTCCTTACCAAAATATTAGAGCAAAAAACAATACAACTATAAACAGAGTATCTGGTTTTACACAATGGTCTAAAAGGTTAGGTTTTAACAATCAAAAACTTTACATAAATCTTGGTGCCAGAACTCAGTTTTGGAATGTATCTGCACAAAACAATCAATCTTCATCAGATTTTACTATAAGTCCGAGAGCTCAAATTTCTTTTAAGCCTAACTGGGAAACAGACATGGTTTTTAAACTTTCCGGTGGGTGGTATCATCAACCGCCTTTTTACAGAGAGCTCAGAGACAGTACCGGCAATGTAGTACCGGATGTTAAGGCTCAAGAATCCATACATTTTGTAGCCGGACACGAATATAGCTTCACGCTATGGAAAAGTCCTTTTAAGCTCATATCTGAAGCCTATTACAAAAAACTAAACAATGTAAACACCTACACAGTAGAAAATGTGAGGGTTAGGTATAGAGCAAACAACAACGCAACAGCATATGCTTACGGATTAGATTTACGCTTGCACGGAGCTTTTGTTCCGGGTACAGAATCTTGGTTTAGTTTTGGGTATCTTAAAACTCAAGAGAATTTAAATAACAGAGGGTATATTGCCAGACCAACAGATCAGCGTTTAAAGTTTGCTCTCTTATTCCAGGATTACGTACCCAACATACCTCAACTAAAAATGTATTTAAATATGGTGTATAATACCGGCTTGCCGGGAGGCTCTCCCAGCTATGCTAATCCGTACTTGTTTCAAAACAGATTGCGCGATTACAAAAGAGCTGATTTAGGTATTTGGTATGTGCTAACAGATTATAACAATCAATTTAAAAAAGGGCATTGGCTACATAAATTTAAAGAACTGAGTGTTGGGTTCGAAATATTCAATATTTTTGACGTCCAAAATGCAATTACTAACACATGGGTTAGAGATGTGTATAGTAAACAGCAGTTTGGAATACCAAATTTTATGACCGGTAGAGTGTTTAATGTGAAATTGAATATGCAGTTGTAATGAAAAAAATATACGTACTTATACTTTTACTCAGTGTTAATTCTTTTTGCTTAGCCCAAAAAACAATTTACGAAAGTGCTGCTTTTAAATCTCTTAGCAAAAATCATAAAACCATAGCAATTATACCTTTTTTAGCAACACTGCATCTTTCTGACGAAGCCATTTCTGAAAACCAATTAAAAGAACTTGAAGAAACAGAAGGTTATGCAGTACAAAATGCTTTAGAAACTTATTTTTTAAAAAGAAAAAAAAGAAAAAAGCTATCGGTTAGTTTTCAAGATATAGCAGCCACCAATGCCAGCTTACAAAAAAACAATATTACATACCAAAACATAGATGTTTATACTACCCAAGAGCTTGCCGAAATTTTAGGTGTAGATGCAGTAATTAGCGGAAACTTAACTCTTAACGCCTTAATTTCTAAGGGTGTTTCTGATAATTTTAATTTAATTGATTATTTAACTGGAAAGTCTGATTACGGCCGAATTGCCATTAAAATAAGTGATGGCGCAACCGGCAAATTACTCTGGAAATACGAAAAAACCATTACCCGAAAATCTGGCAAAAACACACAAGCCATCATAGAAAGTATGATGAAACAAGCTGCTAGAAAATTTCCTTACGATAAAAATTAACTATTTAAAAGTTCTTTTAGTACTTGTACTACGTAATCTAACTCTTCTTTAGTATTATATTTAGAGAAAGAAAAACGTAGCGACGGGTATTGTAATTCTTCTTCAGTAAGGATTTCTCTTAAAACATGAGAGCCCATATTGCTTCCAGATTGGCAAGCACTTCCTTTAGAGCATGCAATCCCTTTTAAGTCTAAATTAAAGAGTAATAATTGTGCCTTTTCTGCAGTAAATGGTAAACTTACATTAACTAAGGTGTAGGTACTACGGTTTAAATCTGCACACCCACCATTAAACTTAGCTTCCGGTACTGCTTCTGTAAGTTTATTAATAAAGTACTGTTTTAAATTGGTTACATAGGCTTTTTCTTGGTCTAAATTTTTGTAAGCTTCTACAAAAGCTGTTTCTAAACCAACAATATTATGTGAGCTTTCTGTACCGGCTCTAAATCCTCTTTCTTGTCCGCCCCCAAAAATAAGTGGTTTTAAACCGGAATCTTTTCTAATGTATGCAAAACCAACACCTTTAGGCCCATGAAATTTATGGGCAGCAGCAGCCATAAAATCTACTTTTGTTTTTTGCACATCCCACTCAAAGTGCCCAATAGATTGTACCGTATCTGAATGAAAATATGCATTGTTTTCTTTGCACAAATTGGCTACTGTATCTATATCAAGCATGTTACCAATTTCGTTATTAACATGCATTAAACTCACCAATTTTTTTGAAGAGTCTTGTGTTAATAATTGCTCTAAATGAGAAATCTTAACAAAACCTTTTTCGTCTAAATCTACATAGTGTACTGTAACATTATATTCTACCGCCAATTGCTCTACAGTATGTAACACTGCATGGTGCTCTATTTTAGACGTAATAATGGTCTGTATTCCCAAATCTCTAACAGCACACCTCAAAATCATGTTATCTGCTTCGGTTCCTCCAGAAGTAAATATTATTTCAGAAGGATGAGCATTTAACTGTTTTGCAATTGTTTTTCTGGCACGCTCTATCATACTTCTGCACGAACGGCCAAAACTATGTGTAGAAGAGGGATTTCCGTAATGTTCTTGCAATGCTTTTTGCATTGATGCTATTACCTCTTCTCTAACCTGAGTGGTAGCTGCGCTATCTAAGTACACTTTTCTCATAAGCGCAAAAATAAAACTTTAAAAAATAATATTGTTATACTTCTTAATAAACCTGTATTCTATTACATTTGCCATACAATGCAAGTATAGTTATGAAACAAATTGTATTCTTTTTAGCACTTTTTTTGATTTTTTCTTGTGATGATGGCGACTTGCAAATAGAGACTATAGATTTCTCTAACGCTTCTGTAGAAACGTGTAGTGAAGTAACTACAGAAACAAACGTATTTTTTAAAATTAATACTGAAGAAGCACTTGTACTTACCCTACAAAGCGGACTCATAGAAAACGAAGAAACACCTGAAAACGAACCTCGTACCGCAACAATAGGTTCTAGCACTACCTTAGTGTACAGAGTGTTTAACAACACTGTTACTAAAGGTTATTTTTGTGACGATATCCCTCCGGTAAACCCTGTTGTGGTTGAAGAAGTGTCGGCTAAAGACGGTATTGTAAACGTTTATACAGAAGCTGTAGCAGAAGGCACTACAACAAGTTACAATCATACCATAACATTAAGCAATCTAACTTTTATTAATAGTGAAGGTGAGCGAATTACAGATTTAAACGAAATTGAGTTTGGTACGGTTACTACCCAAGTAGAAAACTAATTGTTCTGATAAATATAGACTTCCGTAGCACCAAAACCATAGGTTTTAAAGTTTGCATCATAAAAAGATACATTGTAGCGCCCCAGTAAATATTCTAGCTCCATTTTTAAAACCCCTTCTCCTACTCCGTGTATAAATACAACACGTTTAATACTATTTTGTATGGCAAACTCTAATTTGCGTTTAGCTGTTTCTATTTGGTAGGTTAAAATATCATGGTTAGTCATTCCTTTTGTAGATTTTACCAGCTTCTCTATATGTAAATCTACTTGCATTGGGGGTTCTTTCTTTTCTTTTTTCTTTACAACTCTTCTTTTGGTGTTTTGTGTTTCGGACGAAATTTTATGCTTAACATCTGCCGTAGAAACTTTTTTAAGTAATTGGTTGTTTTCTATTTTAACCAGTTCATGAGCTTTAAAATCTAATTCAAACCCAAAATCTGTTTCTATGCTAATAACATTTCCTGTTATTTTAGTAACAATTCCGGTTAAATTATCATCAATAGTCTCTACTTTATCGCCTATTGCAAAACCCATTTTTAATTAGTTTTCTTCTGTGTTGTTGTCAGCATCAGTTTTATTAGCTTGTGTAAACTTTGTTGTTTTGTATAACCCAAACATAATTAACACAAAACCAATAACAGTTGCAAACACATATAAAAAACCTTCTTTGTTTAAAAAACTCCAAACCAAAATAACTCCTAAAACAATACTTAGTAAGTTTAAATAAATAGACCGCATTTTATAATATTTAGTGTTACAAAAATAGTTGTATTTTTATACGAACGAAATTGTACTACCAATACAACCATGCATACCGCACTTTCTTTATTTATAAATGCAGATTCTTACATGCTGCCTTGTTTAAATAAAAAACTTTTTGGAGTTGCTTGCCCTGGTTGTGGTATCCAAAGAGCTGTTGTACTGCTATTTAAAGGTGAGTTTGGAGCAGCTTTTGCAATGTATCCGGCAATTTACACTTTGCTATTACTTTTTGGTTTTTTAGCATTTAACAAATTTTATACGGTAAAATACGCTAATAAAATTATAATTACTCTTGCAGTAATTAACCTAACCATTATACTCACCAATTACATTTTAAAACTATATAACTAAAGCATGGAACAACAAAAACTACCTAATGTAACCCTCTCTTTAGTATTGGGAATTATCTCTTTCATTGCTTGTTGCTGCTCTTCTGGTATTGGCGGTTTGCTTTTTTCTGGGATAGCCTATTTTTTTGTAAATAAAGACGAAAAATTATATGCACAAAATCCGGAGCTATACAGTAACTACAGTCAGTTAAAAACTGCAAAAATTATTGCCATCATCGGACTAATATTAGCTGCCATTAATTTAATAATAGCTGTAGTTTACATAATCTCTTTAGGAGGTATAGATGCTTATATAGAAGAGTACCAAAGACAGCTAGAACAATTTCAATAAACCATTACTATGCAAAAACTACCATATTCAGATTTAGTTTTAGCCATGGGTATTAGCTCTTTGGTTGGTACTCTTTTTTGCTGTGGCCCTTTTGGTATAATATTTAGTATTATTGGACTAATTTACGCTCAAAAAGCAAATACTATTTATAAAGATAACCCGAGTAAGTATATTGGCTACAATAACGTTAGTGTTGGCAAAGTAATGTCTTGGATTGGCTTAGTATTAGGCTTACTAATGTTAGTGTTTTTTATTATTTACTTTGGAGTGATTATGGCATTTTTTATTGGTGAAAATTATAGTTATTAAAAAAGCTGCCAAAAGGCAGCTTTTTTTTCTATTTTTCGAACTCTTTTAGGGTTTTAGTGATAATATCTACACATTCTAAAAGTTGTTCTTTTGTCATAACTAACGGTGGAGCAAATCTAATAATATTACCATGAGTAGGTTTTGCCAACAAACCGTTATCTCTTAGTTTTAAACATATATTCCAGGCTGTATCACTTTCAGGACTATCGTTTACAACAATAGCATTTAAAAGTCCTTTTCCTCTTACTAACTTTACAATAGAGCTGTTTGCAATGTACTTATTCATTTCGGCTCTAAAAAGCTCTCCTAATTTAGCAGCATTTTCGGCTAAATTTTCATCTTTAACAACCTGTAATGCCTCCATAGCAACGGCACAAGCCACCGGGTTTCCTCCAAAGGTACTTCCGTGTTGTCCGGGTTTAATTACATTCATAATCTCATCATCAGCTAATACAGCACTTACAGGATAAGCTCCTCCGCTTAGTGCTTTACCTAAAATTAAAATGTCCGGACGAACATTTTCATGGTTTACAGCTAACAATTTTCCGGTTCGGGCTATACCTGTCTGTATTTCATCGCCAATAAATAGTACATTATGCGCCTCACACAATGCTTTAGTTTTAGCCAAATAGCCCTCGTTTGGCACATAAACACCAGCTTCTCCTTGTATTGGCTCTACTAAAAACCCTGCAATATTTTTATGTTCTTTTAAAACTTTCTCTAAAGCATCTGCATCATCATAGGGTATTTTAATGAAACCGGGAGTGTAAGGCCCAAAGTTTTTTCGAGCATCAGGATCGTTAGAAAAAGAGATTATTGTTGTTGTTCGGCCGTGAAAATTATTTTCACACACAACTATTTGTGCCTCGTGCTCCGGTATTCCTTTCTTCTCGTATGCCCACTTTCTACAAATTTTAATTGCGGTCTCTACGGCTTCTGCTCCAGTATTCATTGGTAATAACTTATCATAACCAAAATACTGTGTTGTATACTGCTCGTATTTACCTAAAACATCATTGTAAAATGCTCTTGATGTAAGCGTTAGTTTTTGTGCTTGAGTGGTCATTGCTTGTACAATTCTGGGGTGGCAATGACCTTGATTTACTGCAGAATAAGCAGAAAGAAAATCAAAGTATTTTTTTCCTTCTACATCCCACACATAAACACCTTCTCCTTTACTTAAAACAACAGGTAACGGATGGTAGTTGTGTGCTCCATACTTATCTTCTAATGCAATGGCGTCTTTTGACGTGATTTTTTCTAAAACTGCCATAATGTAATTTTTTAGGGTAAAACTTTCGCAATTCCTTCTTAAGTAGGAGAGAAATCATCCTGTAGCGCCCGCAAATTAGCAAATATTTTGGGTTTTTTAAAGTTTCTTATGAGTGTATTAACGTTGCTTTTTTCTTGATACTTAACCAGTAAAAGTTATTAGAAGTAAAATTTAACCTTTAAAACATTCTTTAATCAACAAAAAAACAGCATCGATTAAACAATAATAAATACCGATTAATGTTATTGTTTTTAAGATAAACCGTATTATTTGTATTGATTTTCCGAAAAATAAAGTCTATTTTAGTAACATATTAACCTCTTTAATACTTCGCTTTCTGCCACCAATCTAATGTATTCAATCAATTCTAAAGATAATTATTTAAAAAAAGAACTGTATTCCTTAATGCTTAAAGACAGCTCAATTTTTGAGTTTATTACAAGCAATGCTTTAGACGGAATGTGGTATTGGGATTTAGAAAACCCTGAAAACGAATGGATGGATGATAAATTCTGGAAAACCCTTGGGTACAACCCAAAAAAAATGCCTCATAAAGCTGCTGCTTGGCAGAATATAATTCATCCGGACGATTTAAAAACTGCAACCGATAATTTCATAAAACATTGTGAAGACCCAAACCATCCTTACGACCAAGAAGTTAGGTACAAGCACAAAAAGGGGCATACTGTTTGGGTGCGCTGTAAAGGTGTTGTAATTAGAGATGAAAATGGTAAACCCACCCGAATGTTGGGGACTCATATAGATATTACTCCTCAAAAAAAAGCACAAGAAAAACTAGCCCTACAAAACAAACGTTACAGCCACATAATTAAAGGTACTAACATAGGTACTTGGGAGTGGAACGTTCAAACCAACGAAACCAGATTTAATGAACGGTGGGCTGAGATTATTGGCTATACTTTAGAAGAAATTAGTCCTGTTAGTATAGAAACTTGGGTAAAACATTCGCACCCCGACGATTTAGAGAAGTCTAATAAATTACTTCAAGACCATTTTGAAGGGAAAACCGAGCTTTATATGCATGAAGGTAGAATGAAGCATAAAGACGGTCACTGTGTTTGGATTGTAGATAGAGGGAAAGTTGTTAGTTGGACAGACGATGGAAAACCTTTATTAATGACAGGCTCTCACATAGATATAACCTACCGTAAAAAAAATGAGCTTTTACTTGAAAACTATAAAGATTTATTAGAGCGCTCTAATGCTGCTGCCAAAATTGGCACTTGGGAAGTAGATTTAGAAAAAAATGAAGTTTTTTGGAGTAACACTACCAGGGAAATTCATGAAGTACCGGACAGCTTTTCTCCTAATTTTGAGAATGCTTTTAACTTTTACCCTGAAGGTGAAAACAGAGAAAAAATTGAAGATGCTGTTAACCAAGCAATAAACAATGGTGTAAATTATGATATAGAGTTACAAATTAAAACCTATAAAAATAATTTAAAATGGGTTAGAGCTATCGGTATTATAGACTCTACAAAAAATATTAAACGTTTTTACGGCCTGTTTCAAGATATAGATGAGTTAAAAAAATCACAACTAAAAATTGCGCTCAGAGAAGAACAATTCAGACAAACTTTTGAGTATTCATCTATTGGGATGGCTCTTGTTGGGCTTGATGGTAAATGGTTAGATGTAAATAAAAGTGTTTGTGATATTGTTGCTTATCCTAAAAAGGAATTGCTTAAACTCACCTTTCAAGATATTACACACCCAGATGATTTAACGTTAGACCTTAACCTACTACAAGAGCTTATAGATGGAAAGCGTAGCAGTTACCAATTAGAAAAAAGGTACTTTACAAAAAATGGCGATATAGTTTGGGTTAATTTATCGGTTTCTATGGTTAAAAATGATAAAGGTGAACCTATTCACTTTGTATCTCAAATTCAAGATATAACAGAAAAAAAACAACTTTTAGATACACTCGAAGATCAAAATAAACGCCTAATAAACTTTGCTCATATAGTATCTCATAATTTAAGATCGCATACCGGAAACATTGGAATGCTGTTAAGCTTATTCGAGTCTGAATATCCGGATTTAGTTGTAAACAACGAGCTTTTTGGTCATTTAACAGATGCTTCTAAAAATTTAAATGAAACCGTACAACATTTAAATGAAGTTGTAGTAATAAACACTAAAATTCACGATAATCTTCAAAAATTAAACCTAAATGAATTTGCACAAAAAGCATTAGAAAATGTTAGCGGTTTGGCTAAAGATGCTAATTGCGCAATAACAAACAAAACTAATAATAGTACTATGGTAATGGCTATTCCGGCGTATTTAGAGAGCATAATTATTAATTTTTTAACCAATGCCATAAAATACAGATCGCCTAAACGGGTATCTAGAGCAACAATAAATAATTATATAGATGGCAACTATTGTGTACTGCAAATTACAGATAATGGCTTAGGAATAGACTTAGAAAAACATGGTAAAAAACTATTTGGCATGTACAAAACCTTTCATAACAACAAAAATGCAAGAGGTATTGGGCTTTTTATTACCAAAAATCAAGTAGAAGCCATGGGTGGTAAAATAGAAGTAAATAGTCAAGTAGATGTTGGCACAGAGTTTAAAATATATCTTAAACTTGCTTCATGATTAGTACTACAACTAATTAATGATTATATTTACATAAACACCAACTTTTTTCAGTCTTGAAAAAAATAGATATAGCTTGCATCATAGATGATGATCCGATTTTTGTTTTTGGCACCAAAAAAATACTGGAGGTGGTAGATTTTTGCAATTCATTTATGGTGTTTAGAAACGGACAGGAAGCTATAAATAAACTCACTCCCGTTATTAAATCAGGTATAGATGTTCCTGAGCTTATTTTGTTAGATTTAAACATGCCCATAATGGATGGTTGGGAATTTTTAGAGGAGTTCATTAAAATTCCTAATAAAAAGAAAATCACCATTTTTATTGTAAGCTCATCTGCAGACCCTAAAGACATGCAAAAAGCTAAAGAATACGAAGCCGTTACTAACTACATTATTAAACCAATTACATTAGAAAATTTAAAAAATATTGTAAGTGAGTTCGAAGGGTACTAACCCCTTATTTAAGGATAGTTTTTAATTTTTTCTTCCCTTTTACAAGCTAACTTCTAAAATGCGCTATTTTTGCGCTATGTCTAGAAAAAGAAATCGTAAAATATTTAACCGGTTAACTGTTATAGATGCCGGGGCTAAAGGTAAGAGCGTTGCCAAAGCACCAGACGGTAGGGTTATTTTTTTAACCAACACCGTTCCGGGAGATATTGTAGATGTAGAAACCTATAAAAAGCGTAAAAATTATTACGAAGGCAAAGCCATTTATTTTCATGAATATTCTAATAAACGAACAGAACCTCTTTGCCAACATTTTGGCGTTTGCGGAGGATGCAAGTGGCAAAATATGGCTTACGAGCATCAATTATACTACAAACAAAAAGAAGTAGAAAACAACCTTACAAGACTTGGAGGGTTAACACTCCCGGAAGTATTTCCTATTAAAGCTTCCAAAAAACAGTACTACTACAGAAACAAAATGGAGTTTTCTTTTTCTGATAGTAGATGGATTACACAAGAAGAGCTGGAAAGTAACACAGAAATAACCGATAAAAATGCACTAGGTTTTCATATTCCTGGTAAGTGGGATAAAGTTTTAGATATTAAAGAATGTCATTTACAAGAAAATCCCAGCAACGCAATTAGATTGGCCGTTAGAAACTTTGCTGTAGCCAATAACATGACTTTTTTTAATACTAAAACACAAACAGGTTTTTTGCGCTCTTTACTAATTAGGACCACCACTACTGGGCAAATAATGGTTTTAATACAGTTTAGAGAAGAAAACCATTCGCTACAAACTAAATTATTAGACTACATAAAAACAACCTTCCCTGAAATCACCTCATTATTGTACGTAATTAACAATAAGGCAAACGATACGCTCTATGATTTAAATGTAATTTGCTACCATGGTAGTGACTACATTGTAGAAGAAATGGAAGGACTTAAATTTAAAATAAATGCTAAGTCGTTTTACCAAACCAACCCGGAACAAGCCTTAGAACTCTATAAAATTACACGTGATTTTGCAGGGCTAACCGGTAATGAACTAGTGTACGATTTATACACCGGCACCGGTACTATAGCTCAGTTTGTAGCCAAAAAGGCAAAGAAAGTTGTAGGCGTAGAAGCTGTTCCTGAAGCCATAGAAGCTGCAAAACAAAATGCAAAGGAAAATAACATTACAAATGTTGATTTTTTTGTAGGCGATATGAAAACTGTATTTAATACAGACTTTATAGAAGCCAACGGAAAACCAGATGTTGTAATAACCGATCCGCCTCGAGATGGTATGCATAAAGATGTAGTAAAACAACTTTTATGGCTAAAACCTAAAAAAATTGTGTATGTAAGCTGCAATAGCGCAACACAAGCCAGAGATTTAGCACTGTTAAAAGAAACTTATAAAATAACTAAAGTTCAACCGGTAGATATGTTTCCGCAAACCTATCATGTAGAAAATGTTGTACTTTTAGAACGATAGACCAATTTTTATTATGAAAACTATTTGGTATTATTTACTTATACTATGCTGCATTGGGACAATATCTTCTTGTGAAAAAGATGATATATGTGTAGAAGGCAATACTCCGCTACTAATTGTTAGATTTTATGATGAAACAGACACTACTCAAACTAAAGCTGTAAGCAATTTAACGATACAAGGTGTTGGCAACGAATTACTTTTTCCGGTTGCAAGTGCAGACTCTATTGCTATACCGTTAAAAACTTTAGAAAATAGTACAGCTTTTACCCTTACTTTAAACGGTGCATCAACAGATACAACTGTTGTAAAAAATCCGGATACGGTAACATTTACCTATACTGTTAAAGAAGTATTTATTTCTAGAGCTTGCGGATATATTGCAAACTTCACAAACATAAATGCTTCGGTTACATCAGACTCAGACAATTGGATTAAACAAATAATTATTCAGCAGCAGAACGTAGAAAATGAAACATCAGCGCATATTAAAATATATCATTAATTTATTAGTTTTTGCATTGCCATTACTTAACGTAGCGCAAACTTCACAAGATACACTTGTTTATAAAGAGCGTTACGGATTGCGTATAGGAATAGATGTTAGTAAACCGGTACGTGCTTTTTTTGATGACGATTACACCGGTTTAGAAGTAGTAGGAGATATTAGAATCTCTAAGCGTTTTTATTTAGCCGGAGAATTGGGTACAGAACAAAAAACAACTCAAGAAGATTTATTTAATTTCACCTCTAAAGGAAGCTATTTTAAAGTAGGTTTAGACTACAATACCTACGAAAACTGGTATGGGATGGAAAATAGTATTTATACCGGTTTACGTATTAGTGCAAGTACTTTTAGTCAAGAGCTTAATTCATATTCTTTTTTTACAGATACACCTTATTGGCAAGAACCTCAAGAGGCCGGTAATAATCCGGATTTACTTAGAGAATTTAAAAACCTTAATGCTCTCTGGGCAGAAGCTGTTTTTGGTTTAAAAGCAGAAATGTTTAATAACTTATACTTTGGAGCAAGTATTAGACTGCATTATTTAATTAGCGATAAAGCTTCTGACGAGTTTCCTAATTTATGGATTCCGGGGTTTAATAAAGTTACGTTAAGTAATAATTTTGGAGTAAGTTTTAACTATACCGTATCTTATTTTATCCCGTTATATAAAAAAGAAAAAAACTAAAGCGGTTTTCCTTTCTTAAAAAACCAAGAAATATACATTTTAGAGGTTTTGTTTTGTTTTATAACTTTAAATTTTGGCGCTAATATGCTTGCTAAAACAGCAGCCAATACGCCTCCAAACAAACTTGTTAAGTTAAACAATAAAACAAGCGCATAACGCATTACTAAAAATAGTACTGCAAAACATAAAAAATTTAAAGCAAATGCTTTGTTCTCTGCTTTCATATATTAAAAGATTTTTGCTTAGCTTTTTTACTTCCTTTATAAATATCGTATTTAACAAGTTTACTTTCTAATTTCCCGTTAAAAAGCTTTATTCTTCTGGTTGGGCGTAAACCAACATGCTTTAAAGCCTCTAAGTTAGATGTTATAAACCATGCCTCACTATTGCTGTAATTTTGTTTTAATGTGTTACCAATTTGCGAATAAAAATAGTTTACATCTATTGGTAAACGCTCTCCGTATGGCGGATTAAACACTATATGCAGTTTATTTTCTGAAGTCTTTTCGGTTTCAAAAAAATCGTCTTTTACAATTGTTATATAGTCTTGCAAGTTAGCATTCTTAACATTTTCACGTGCTTTGCGTACAGCACTAAAGCTTCTATCATATCCTTTAATAGTATATTTAAAATCTCGAGCCTTGTTTAAACTGCTCTCTACAATTTTATCAAATAAATCAGCGTCAAAATCATTCCATTTTTCAAAAGCAAATTCTTTTCTGTTAATGTTAGCCGGAATATTACAAGCAATCATAGCAGCCTCAATAGGTATTGTACCACTTCCGCACATAGGATCTAAAAAATCACATTGTCCATCCCATCCGGATAGCAATAACATTCCTGCTGCTAACACTTCGTTAATTGGCGCTTTGTTAGTGTCTGTCCTATACCCTCTTTGATGTAATGACCGTCCGGAAGAATCAAGAGAAATTGTACATGTTTTATGTTGTATGTGTATGTTAATTTGCAAATCAGGGAACTTAACATCTACATTAGGTCTTTTTCCAACAACTTTTCTAAACCTGTCTGCAATAGCATCTTTTGCTTTTAACGCAACATATTTAGAATGCGTAAAATCTTTAGAAAACGTAACTGCACCTATGGCAAAAGTTTGATTTGCGTTTAAGTAATTTTCCCAAGCTATATTATATATAGTGTTGTATAAATCTTTTTCATTTTTTACGGTGGCTTTATGTATTGGTTTTAAAATTTTTAGTGCAGTACGCAAGCACAAATTTGCCTTATACATAAATCCTTTATCTCCTTTAAAGCTAACGCTTCTAACACCTTTCTCCGGAGCAATAGCTCCGAGTAATTTAAGTTCTTTTACCAAAACATCTTCTAAACCATATAATGTTTTGGCAATCATGGTATAATTATCAGTCATTTTTTCTTCCTATAAAGAAGCAAAAATACGTTAATTTTGCACCCTAAAGTTACTTTCATGCAAAAAGCAGTTAACAATTGGTACACTAAGTGGTTTAATACAGAATATTATCATTTACTCTACCAAGACAGAGACCATAAAGAAGCCAAACTATTTATGGATAATTTAACCCAATATCTTAGTATTCCTAAGGGTGGCAGTATTTTAGATTTAGCATGTGGTAGAGGCCGTCATTCTATTTATTTAAACACGTTAGGGTATAATGTTACTGGGGCAGATTTATCTGAAAATAGCATAAACTATGCTAAACAATTTGAAAATGAATCGCTTAAATTTGTGATTCATGATATGACAAAACCATTTCATAACACTTTCGATGCTGTTTTTAATCTCTTTACTAGTTTTGGTTATTTTGATGACGAAGCAGATAACCTAAACACCATTAAGGCAATAAAAAGTAACTTAAACAAAGTTGGTTTTGGCGTTATAGATTTTTTAAACATAGAGTATGTTAAAACCAATTTAATACCCGAAGATGTAAAAACCGTAAACGGAATAGAGTTTCATCAAAAACGCTACATAAAAGACGGATATTTGTTTAAAGAAATTAAATTTACACACAACCAACAAGATCACTTTTATGTAGAAAAAGTAAAAGCGTTATCACTTTCAGATTTCGAAAACTATTTTAATGAGGCAGGAGCTTATTTATTAGATATATTTGGAGACTATAAACTTACTAAATTTAAACCCGAAAGCTCAGAACGCTTAATCATGATTTTTAAATAATGAACAAGTATTTATTCCCTATTTATGCAGTTATTATTGGCGCATTAATTGTTTTTATTATAAAACCAAACAAACCCAAAAACACAAAATTACTCTTAGCTTTTAGTGGTGCTTTTTTACTATCTATCACAATTTTCGAAATCATTCCGGAAGCTTTTAGTTTTGGGCATGAAAAAGTAGTAGGCCTTTTTATTTTATTGGGCATATTACTTCAAATAATCTTAGAGTATTTTTCTAAAGGAGTAGAACACGGTCATATTCATACACCAACAAACACAACAATTCCGTGGTCTGTATTAATTGGGTTGTTTATACATGCATTTTTAGAAGGATTCCCTATAAAACAAGATAATAACCTTATGTACGGTATTTTGGTTCATAAACTGCCGGTAACCATTATACTTGTTACTTTTTTAATGCAAACGGCCGTAAAAAAATGGCAAATTTTGGTAATACTTTTACTCTTTGCTTTAATGACCCCACTCGGAACCATAATAACAAATCAAACTAACCTCTTGCAACATATAGAGCCTTATGTAAATGCACTTGTAATTGGTACATTTTTACACATATCTACCATTATTTTATTTGAAAGCTCAGAAGGTCATAAATTTAATCTCAATAAATTAGTTGCAATTGTACTGGCAATTAGTATAGCATATATATTATAAATATGTTTAGTAAAGAAGAATCTAAAAGAATACGACAAGAATTTTGGACTTCTTTCGGAAAATCTTTCCCAAGAAAGTGGATTCTTTACAACACTAAAATTAAAGACTTCTCTTTTAAATTTTATTTTGATACCAAAAAAGCAATTGTAGCGCTAGACATAGAAGACACTAACCTGGAAAACAGAATAAAGTACTACGAAAAAGTACGCTCTCTAAAAACTATACTACAACAAGAGTATATTCCGGATGTAATATTTGAAGATTGCTATATATTAGAAAACGGAAAAGAAATCTCAAGAATCTACACACAGCTTAACAATGTGTGCATTCACAACAAAAACACATGGCAAGAAACTATGGAGTTTTTGTATCAAAAAATGGTAAAATTCGAAGCGTTTTGGTTAGAATATCAAGATATAATTAAAAACTAAACAACTTCAAGTAATATAAAAAGATAATGAGAAACACACCCTCCAAGAACAAAAAAATGCCAAATTACATGGTTGTATGGTATTTTTTTTATTGCATAAAAAACTGTTCCTAAAGTGTAAAAAGCACCTCCTAATAACAATAAATACAATCCCGTTTCAGATAAATTATTCAATAAGGCTTTCAAATCAAAAACTATTAACCATCCCATCAATAAATACAACACAAGAGATAAAATTTCATACCGCCCGGTAAAAAATATTTTCAATGCCGTTCCTACAAAAGCAATACCCCAAACAATCCAAAACAATAACCAACCAGATTCTTTTTCTAAAGTAATCAAGCTTACCGGCGTATATGTGCCCGCTATTAAAAAATAAATGCTAATATGGTCTATCTTCCTCCAAAATTTCTTTAAAGATTCTTTAGTTACTGCGTGATATATTGTAGAAGCAGAAAACAAAATTACCGACGACACTGAGTAAACTACAATGCTAAAAGTACTATAAGGAGTTTTATCATTATTATTTAAAAGTAAAATAAACAACCCAATTACAGCAAATAATATCCCTATCGCATGAGAAATTACATTCCAAAATTCTTCCCTTTTAGATTGGTTCATGCTTAAAAATTTAACTCTTTACTATTCTGTATAAAATTAAAAAGAAAGTATAACTTATTAAATTTCGCAAGTAAAACCCATATATTCTTAACAAAAAGTAGCTGTCTAAATCCGTTTTCATTTATTTGGGTGTGTCCCTTCGGGTCGGGCTATCCGCTTAAATCTTTTGTTTTTTTAAAACAAAAGGATACCGCTTCTATCCCCTCACACAAAGCTTTTTTTGCAGGTAAAAGTAGTTGCTTTAAAAAAAACATAACTCACACCATACAAAAAACAAAAAAACCCTCCACTAAATTAGTGAAGGGTTTTAAAACAAGGCGGCGACATACTCTCCCGCAATAAGCAGTACCATCTGCGCTGATGGGCTTAACTTCTCTGTTCGGAATGGTAAGAGGTGAGCCCCATCGCTATAGCCACCTTAAATCTTTCAAGTGCTTTAAACACCTGTATAAGGTACATATTGAGATACTATACTTAAAAAACAAAAACAAAAAAGCTGCTAGATAAGTCTACGGGTTATTAGTACTACTCGGCTCCATACGTTACCGCACTTCCACCTGTAGCCTATCAACGTGATCGTCTCTCACGACCCTTTAAAGAAATCTCATCTTGTGGCGGGTTTCGCGCTTATATGCTTTCAGCGCTTATCCCTTCCAAACATAGCTACTCTGCAATGCTGCTGGCGCAACAACAGATACACCAGAGGTTTGTCCAACTCGGTCCTCTCGTACTAGAGTCAGATCCACTCAAATTTCTAACGCCCACAGTAGATAGAGACCGAACTGTCTCACGACGTTCTGAACCCAGCTCGCGTGCCACTTTAATGGGCGAACAGCCCAACCCTTGGGACCTTCTCCAGCCCCAGGATGTGACGAGCCGACATCGAGGTGCCAAACCCCCCCGTCGATGTGAGCTCTTGGGGGAGATCAGCCTGTTATCCCCGGAGTACCTTTTATCCTTTGAGCGATGGCCCTTCCATACGGAACCACCGGATCACTATGCTCTAGTTTCCTACCTGATCGACTTGTAGGTCTCTCAGTCAAGCACCCTTATGCCATTGCACTCTACGCACGGTTACCAAGCGTGCTGAGGGTACCTTTAGAAGCCTCCGTTACTCTTTTGGAGGCGACCACCCCAGTCAAACTACCCACCACGCACTGTCCTCCCATAAGGGAGTTAGGCTTCAGATAAGCAAAGGGTGGTATTTCAACAACGACTCCACAACACCTGGCGATGCTGCTTCTAAGTCTCCCACCTATCCTACACATCACTTATCCAAAGTCAATACGAAGCTATAGTAAAGGTTCACGGGGTCTTTTCGTCCCACTGCGGGTAAACGGCATCTTCACCGTTACTACAATTTCACCGAGCTCATGGCCGAGACAGTGCCCAGATCGTTACACCATTCGTGCAGGTCGGAACTTACCCGACAAGGAATTTCGCTACCTTAGGACCGTTATAGTTACGGCCGCCGTTTACTGGGGCTTCAATTCAATGCTTCGCTAATGCTAACATCTCCTCTTAACCTTCCAGCACCGGGCAGGTGTCAGACCCTATACATCATCTTTCGATTTAGCAGAGTCCTGTGTTTTTGATAAACAGTCGCCTGGGCCATTTCTCTGCGGCCTCCCCGGAGGGAGGCGACCTTTCTCCCGAAGTTACAGGTCTATTTTGCCTAGTTCCTTAGCCATGAATCGCTCGAGCGCCTTAGAATACTCATCCCAACCACCTGTGTCGGTTTACGGTACAGGCTGCATAACTCGCTTTTCTTGGAAGTACATACAAAGGATTATCACCGTGGCCGAAGCCGTAGTGTACTATCGGGGTGTCACCACTCCCTTCAACGTACTATTCCGTCAGTACGCACCTTCTTCTGTCCTCCGTCACTTTTAGCGTTATGCAGGTAGCAGAATATTAACTGCTTTCCCATCCACTACCCCCTTCGGGTTCGTGTTAGGACCTGACTAACCCTCAGCTGATTAGCATAGCTGAGGAAACCTTGGTCTTTCGGCGTGCGGGTTTCTCGCCCGCATTATCGTTACTTATGCCTACATTTTCGTTTCTATACGCTCCAAATCGCCTCACAGCTCTTCTTCAACGCATATAGAATGCTCCCCTACCCCTCCTTTCGGAAGCCATAGCTTCGGTGGTATACTTAATGCCCGATTATTATCCATGCAAAA
>NZ_AP043783.1:1105000-1367500 GCF_055387725.1 Lutaonella thermophila | reverse complement strand
AATCGGTATTCTATGTAATATCTATGCATTTCACCGCTACACTACATATTCTAACCACTTCACACATATTCAAGTTAACCAGTATCAAAGGCAATTTTACGGTTGAGCCGCAAACTTTCACCCCTGACTTAATTAACCGCCTACGGACCCTTTAAACCCAATGATTCCGGATAACGCTTGCATCCTCCGTATTACCGCGGCTGCTGGCACGGAGTTAGCCGATGCTTATTCATACGGTACCGTCATCAGTCTACACGTAGACCTTATTCTTCCCGTATAAAAGCAGTTTACAACCCATAGGGCAGTCTTCCTGCACGCGGCATGGCTGGATCAGTCTTCCGACCATTGTCCAATATTCCTCACTGCTGCCTCCCGTAGGAGTCTGGTCCGTGTCTCAGTACCAGTGTGGGGGATCTCCCTCTCAGGACCCCTACCTATCGTAGCCATGGTGTGCCGTTACCACACCATCTAGCTAATAGGACGCATAGCCATCTTTTACCGCTTATCGCTTTAATTATTACTCGATGCCAAGCAATAATACTATGGGGTATTAATCCAAATTTCTCTGGGCTATCCCCCAGTAAAAGGTAGGTTCTATACGCGTTACGCACCCGTGCGCCACTCGTCAGCAAGATTGCAAGCAATCTCCTGTTACCGTTCGACTTGCATGTGTTAGGCCTGCCGCTAGCGTTCATCCTGAGCCAGGATCAAACTCTTCATTGTTTGTCTGTATATATTATCTAAATAAGTAAACTAACAACAAAAAAAGCTTATCCCAGCCATTACTCAAAAGGACGGCCTTGCTTAAATTATTTCTGCGCTCTAAATCTCTTTAAAACGCGTGCTGTTAACAGTATTTCAATGATCCTATATTCCTCTATCTTTATCCACTCCCTTATCGAAAGCGGGTGCAAATATACAAACCCTTTTTTCTTTTCTCAAAATCTTTTTTAATCTTTTTTTTGAACTTTTTTAACCCAACACTTTTAATGCTCTACTATACAATATTTTACACCCTATTTTTTTTTGAAGAAAATTTTGCAAAAGGGATTGAACGGCATGTTTGAGCTCTTTACCGCATAAGGTAAAAGCGAGTAGTGAAAGCCCGACTTTTCTTAAGAGCACTCTTAAGAAAAGATTTGCCCAAACTTATTATTTACTACAGCAGTAATATTAAATTACATTAGTATTGTACGCATTGGTTTAAGCTGTTATCTTTGCAACCCTAAAATAGATTTAAGAATTCATGATAAAGATTACTTTGCCAGACGGTTCGGTTAGAGAATTTGAGAAAAACAGCACTCCGCTTGATGTAGCTAAGAGTATTAGCGAGGGGCTTGCACGAAATGTAATTTCTGCTAAGTTTAATGGTGAAATTATAGAGATTTCAACACCGCTTACCGAAGACGGAACCTTGATTCTTTTTACCTGGAAAGATGATGAGGGTAAGAAAGCTTTCTGGCATTCGTCTGCTCACGTTCTGGCGCAAGCTTTAGAAGAGCTTTATCCGGGAATTAAGCTTACTATTGGTCCTGCTATAGAGAACGGTTTTTATTACGATGTAGATTTTGGTGAGCATAATATATCTGAGAAAGATTTTGAGAAGATTGAAGCTAAAATGCTTGAGATTGCTCGTGGTAAACACGATTATAAAATGCGAGCCGTAAGCAAAGATGAGGCTTTAAACTTTTACAAACAAAGAGGCAATGAATATAAGGTAGAGCTAATTGAAGATTTAGAAGACGGCACTATTACCTTTTGCGATCACGATACTTTTACTGATTTATGTAAAGGAGGACATATACCCAATACCAGTTTAATTAAAGCGGTAAAACTGCTAAGTGTAGCAGGAGCGTATTGGAGAGGTGATGAAAACAACAAACAATTAACACGTGTTTACGGTATATCTTTCCCTAAGCAAAAGGAGTTAAAAGAATATTTAGCGCTTCTTGAAGAAGCTAAAAAAAGAGACCACAGAAAACTTGGAAAAGAATTAGAGCTTTTTACTTTTTCACAAAAAGTAGGTCAAGGATTACCACTTTGGTTACCTAAAGGTGCTGCCTTACGTGAACGTTTAGAGAATTTTTTAAAGAAGGCTCAAAAAAAGGCCGGTTACGAATTGGTGGTTACACCCCACATTGGACAGAAAGATTTATATGTAACTTCCGGACATTATGAAAAGTATGGAGAAGACAGCTTTCAGCCAATTAAAACTCCACATGAAGATGAAGAGTTTTTATTAAAACCGATGAACTGTCCGCATCATTGCGAAATATATAAATCTAAACCTTGGAGCTATAAGGATTTACCTAAACGTTTTGCTGAATTTGGCACCGTTTACAGATACGAACAAAGTGGAGAGTTACATGGTTTAACACGTGTTAGAGGTTTTACACAAGATGATGCCCATATATTCTGTACACCAGAACAGTTAGACCAAGAGTTTAAAAACGTAATAGATTTAGTGCTTTATGTATTTAACTCTTTAGGATTTAAAAACTTTACAGCGCAAGTATCTGTTAGAGATAAAAATAATCCTGATAAATACATTGGCGATCCAGAAACTTGGGAAATTGCAGAAAACGCAATTATAAATGCTGCCAAAGACAAAGGCTTAGATTATGTAGTTGAAGAAGGAGAGGCAGCTTTTTACGGTCCTAAATTAGATTTTATGGTAAAAGACGCCTTAGGTAGAAGCTGGCAGCTTGGTACTATACAAGTTGATTACAATTTACCTAAGCGATTTGATTTACATTACAAAGGAAGCGATGATAAATTACACAGACCGGTAATGATTCATCGTGCACCATTTGGAAGTATGGAGCGTTTTGTAGCCTTGCTGTTAGAACATACCGGCGGGAACTTTCCGTTATGGTTAATGCCAGAGCAAGCTACCATTCTCTCTATCAGTGAGAAATACGAAAAATATGCTGAAAAAGTTTTAAATTTATTAGAAAATAACGAAATTCGCGCCCTCGTTGATAACAGAAACGAAACTATTGGTAAAAAAATTCGTGAAGCCGAATTGAAAAAAATACCATTTATGCTAATTGTTGGAGAACAAGAAGAAAAAAATGGTACCGTTTCTGTTAGAAAACATGGTGAAGGTGATATAGGTACTATTACAATAGAAGCATTTACTAATTTGGTAAATGAAGAAATTAATAGTACTTTAAAATCGTTTTAAAATAAAGTTTAACCAAAAATTAGTAAGCCATAGCTATTAGAAGAAGAAATCAACCCCAAAGAAGGGACACCACACCAAAACACAAAATTAACGAACACATTCGTGTCCCAGAAGTACGATTAGTTGGAGACAATGTAGAAGTTGGGATTTATCCAACTAAAGAGGCACTTGCCAAAGCCGAAGAAATGGAGTTAGATTTAGTAGAAATCTCTCCAAACGCAGAGCCTCCTGTTTGTAAAATAATGGACTACAAAAAGTTTCTTTACGAACAGAAAAAAAGAGAAAAGGCTTTAAAGGCTAAAGCAAGCAAAGTTGTGGTTAAAGAAATTAGGTTTGGCCCTAATACAGATGATCATGATTTTGAGTTTAAGAAAAAACATGCTGAGAAGTTTTTAAAAGATGGTGCCAAACTAAAGGCCTATGTGTTTTTTAAAGGCCGCTCTATAGTTTATAAAGACAAAGGAGAAATTTTACTACTTCGCTTAGCTGCAGAATTAGAAGAGTTAGGTAAAGTAGAGCAAATGCCAAAATTGGAAGGCAAGCGCATGACCATGTTTATTGCGCCTAAAAAGAAATAAGTAAAAGTATATAAGCGAAATAATAAAAATAGGAAGACAATGCCTAAGATGAAAACAAAATCGAGTGCCAAAAAGCGTTTTAAGCTTACCGGCACCGGTAAAATTAAAAGAAAGAACGCTTTTAAGAATCATATTTTAACTAAAAAATCTAAAAAGCGTAAGCTAAGGCTAACTCATGACTCTTTGGTACACAAAGCAGATGAGACTAGCATTAAAGAACAATTACGTTTAAAGTAATTAATTAGTAAGGTTATTTAAAAAATGTTAAACCGTGGAGTTAGGCTTTAAAAGAGTTTACAATGTAAACCGCCTACTACAAAAAAACAGAAATTATGCCAAGATCAGTAAATTCAGTAGCTTCTAGAGCACGTAGAAAAAAGGTGTTGAAGCAAGCCAAAGGATACTTTGGAAGACGTAAAAACGTTTGGACAGTTGCTAAGAATGCGGTTGAAAAAGCGATGCAATACTCGTACAGAGACCGCAGAAACAAAAAGAGAAGCTTCCGTTCACTATGGATTCAGCGTATTAACGCTGGTGCAAGATTACACGGAATATCTTACTCTCAATTTATGGGTAAAGTTAAAGCTAACAATATAGAGCTTAACCGTAAGGTTTTAGCAGACTTAGCTATGAACCACCCAGAAGCTTTTAAAGCAATTGTAGAGAAAGTAAAATAAACGTTAAACAATTATTTCGCTTATATAAAAACCACCCAAAAATGGGTGGTTTTTTTTATGTTTTTTTCTTCTTTTTTTGTGCTGCCGGAAATAAAACGTTATTTAAAATTAGCCTGTACCCCGGAGAGTTTGGGTGAAGCTCCAGCTCTGTTTTAGGATCTCCTACTCTGTGTTGATAATCTTCCGGATCATGTCCGCCATAGAAAGTAAAAAATCCTTTCCCTTTAATACCATGAATGTATCTTGCCTCGCTATTGGTTTTGTTTTCTCCTAATATTAACACATTACTTTTAATGGTATTTCTATCAAACGCTGTTGTTTGCCCCATAAAACCTTTTATTAAAGCTGTATGATTTTGACATAACATGGTTGGAATGGGATCCCATTTGGCAGAAAAATCCATAAGAGTAAAATAATCAGCCTCTTTTAAAATTCTTCTTTTAGAGGTCATATCTATTGAAGAAAACTCGTATCTGAGCGGATTTCGTTCTAAAACAAAATTGGTAAAGGCAAATGTTTTACTAAAATCTATTTTGCTTTGATAGTTAGGTTCTGAAGGATCGCCGTCAAACATTGGTTCACAAATATCAATTCCTTCTGCAGCAAGAGCTATATCAAAACTATCTGTTGCGCTGCACATAGCAAACATAAATCCTCCACCAATAACATAATTTCTAATTTTTAAAGCTACTGCCAATTTAGCTTCAGAAACTTTATTAAAGCCGAGTTTTTTTGCCAACTCTTCTGCTTCCTGTTTTTCTTTTATATACCACGGAGCAGCCCTATAAGAGCCATAAAACTTACCGTACTGTCCTGTAAAATCTTCATGGTGTAAGTGTAACCAATCATATAGTAAAAGTTGGTCTGAGAGCACCTCTTCATCATAAACAATATCATACGGAATCTCTGCGTAGGTTAATACCATAGTAACAGCATCATCCCATGGCTTATTGGTTTTAGGCGAATAAACAGCAATTTTTGGTGCTTTTTCTAAAACAACAGCTTCTTGATTTTTAGCCGGACTACTAATTTCTACTAATATTTGTTCTGTTTTAGCATTAGATAACACCTCAAAAGAAACACCTCTAATTTTACATTCTTTCTCAATAGCTTCTGTGTGAGGCAATAAAAAAGACCCTCCACGATAATTTAATAACCATTTAACTTTATGTTTTTTTGTGAGGGTCCAATATGTTATACCATAAGCCTTTAAATGATTTTTTTGGCTTGTGGCATCCATAGGAATTAATATGTACGAAGCGTTAGCACTTACCGAAAACAATAAAAAAAAGAATATCAACACCCAGCTTTTATTAAAAAAAGCTTGTGAATGTATTTTAAAAAGGCATATTCTCATCATCGTTATTGTTCATGCTGCTTCCAAAAGCCTCGTCCGGACTTATGGGTTTAGATGGTGAAAACGGATTATCGTCGTTTTCATTCATTTTAGATTGAAACTCGAAAGGAGAATCAAAGTCATCTAAATTATCAAATTTTCCTAGTTGTCCAATGAATTTTAACCTAATATTATCTAACCCACCGTTACGATGCTTAGCAACTATAAACTCTGCTTGACCCTGTGTTGGAGAACGTTCCTCATCATCCCACTCCTCTATTTTATAATATTCAGGGCGATAAATAAATGATACTATATCTGCATCTTGCTCTATTGCTCCAGATTCACGAAGATCTGAAAGTAATGGACGTTTACTACCTCCTCTAGTTTCTACAGCACGCGATAACTGAGAAAGTGCTATTACCGGTATATCTAACTCTTTTGCTAGTGCTTTTAGGTTTCTTGAAATTGTAGATATTTCTTGTTCTCTATTACCTCCTTTTTGACTTCCTCCGGCAGTCATTAACTGTAAATAATCTATTACTATTAATTTAATATCGTGTTGAGACTTTAAACGTCTAGCTTTTGCTCTTAAATCAAAAATAGAAAGCGACGGAGTATCGTCTATAAATAAAGGTGCTTTTTCTAAATCTTTTACTTTAACATTGAGCTGTTTCCATTCATGTTCTGCCAGTTTACCGGTTCTTAATTTTTCTGAAGATAAACCAGTTTCTGAAGAAATTAAACGTGTTATAAGCTGAACGGAAGACATCTCTAATGAGAAAAATGCTACGGGTATATTAGAATCTACAGCCATGTTTCTTGCCATAGATAATGTGAAGGCAGTTTTACCCATACCCGGTCTTGCTGCAATTATAATTAAATCGCTGGGTTGCCAACCAGATGTTAATTTATCTAACTTATCAAAACCACTCGGTATACCGCTTAAGCCCTCTTTATTAGAGATCTCTTCAATCTTCTTTTTTGCCTGCATTACGAGGCTTTGAGCAGTTTCTGATGAACGCTTTAAATTGCCTTGAGTAACCTCGTATAATTTTGCTTCGGCATTATCTAATAAATCAAAAACATCGGTAGTTTCATCGTAAGCATTTTCAATAATCTCACTCGAAATTTTTATTAGCTGCCTTTGAATATATTTTTGGAGGATTATTCTGGCATGGTACTCAATGTGAGCAGAAGATGATACTTTTTGGGTAAGTTGTATAAGGTAAAAATCGCCTCCTATCTGCTCTAACTTACCATTTTTCTTTAATTGTGCCGAAACGGTTAATAAGTCTATTGGTTCTGTATTTTCAAAGAGCTGAACAATAGCTTCGAATATAATTTTATGGGCTTCTTTGTAGAATGCATCACTGTGTAAAATGTCTATTACCTCATCTACACCCTTTTTATCAATCATCATTGCTCCAAGCACAACTTCCTCTAAATCAAGGGCTTGCGGAGGTATTTTTCCTTTCTCGAGGCTTATAATAGTACTTTTATCAACGCGTACGCCAGGTAGTGGGTTAGGTTTCTCCATAACATCAAAAGTAGAAAAATCAAAAAAATAATGAGTTTTGTAATATTAACAGGCAATAAACATTTAACTGTTAATAAGTTACGCTTTTATGTTGATAACAAAAAAAATCTGAAGAACTAAATCTTCAGATTTTTGTTAATCGTTTTATTTAGGCACTTTATCCTTTATACACTCCCATATTGGCATATTTATCCATTCTTTTTTCTACCAATTCTTCTGGGGATAACTTTTTTAGTTCATCATAAAGCTTTGTGATGGTCTTAGAAACGGTTTTAAAAGTTGTATCTCTGTCGTAATGAGCACCACCAAGCGGCTCTTTAATTATACCGTCTATAAGCTTAAGCTTTTTCATGTCTTTTGCAGTAAGTTTAAGTGCTTCTGCTGCTTGCTCTTTGTATTCCCAACTTCTCCAAAGAATTGATGAGCAAGATTCTGGTGAAATTACAGAGTACCAAGTGTTTTCTAACATTAAAACTTTATCTCCAACACCAATTCCTAAAGCACCTCCCGAAGCTCCTTCGCCAACTATTATAACAATAATAGGCACTTTAAGACGGCTCATTTCTAGAATGTTTCTTGCAATAGCTTCTCCTTGCCCTCTTTCTTCGGCTTCAATACCAGGATACGCACCAGGAGTATCTACAAACGAAACTACCGGAATACCAAATTTTTCGGCCATTTTCATTAATCGTAATGCTTTTCTGTACCCTTCCGGGTTGGCCATACCAAAGTTTCTGTACTGTCTTGTTTTTGTATTGTATCCTTTTTGGGTTCCTATAAACATATAGGTTTGATCACCGATTTTACCTAAACCGCCAATCATTGCTTTATCGTCTTTTACGGTTCTATCTCCATGAAGTTCTAAAAAGGTATCACCGCAAAGAGCTCTAATATAATCTAGCGTGTAAGGTCTTGAGGGGTGTCTTGACAACTGAACTCGTTGCCAAGCGGTTAAATTTTCGTAGATATTCTTTTTAGTTTCTGCTAATTTCTTTTCTATTTGTTTGCATGTATCAGTAACATCTACATCACTCTCGTCTCCTATTAATTTACATTTTTCTAGTTGCTCTTGTAACTCTTTTATTGGCAACTCAAAATCTAAGTATTCCATGAGTGTATGGGTTTGGTTTTATAAAATACAGCGTACAAATATAAAACTTTATACAGTACCTCTTTTAGTTAGTTTAGATTTTATTGCTGATTTATTTTTGAGTATTCCGTTAACTACTACAGTTGAAAGTATTATTAATGCTCCTATATAAAAATTGGTGTTCATTTTTTCTGATTCTCCTAAAATAAAATATGCCAAAGCAATACCATAAACCGGCTCTAAATTAATGGTTAGCATTACCGTATAAGGACTAATATATTTCATAACCTTTACAGAAGCAATAAATGCATAAGCAGTACAAACAGAGGCCAAAATAATTAAATACACCCCGTCTGAGCTGCTTATATTAAAGAAATGTACGTTTATTTGATTATTTAAAAGCAAGTAAAATGTTAAAAAAATAACTCCTGAAAGCAGCTCGAAAAAAGAGATTATTGAGGGCCTGTTTTCTTGTACCAGTTTACCGTTAATTAATGAAAATATTGATGATAACAATGCCGATGTGAGCGCTAAAACTATGCCCAATGTGTAAGTTGTATCTACTTTAAAAATTATCCACAAACCATATATTACTGTCAACCCTAAAACAACTTCATACCAAACAAATTTTCTCTTGTACCAAAAAGGCTCAAGTAAAGCAGTAAAAAAAGCTCCGGTAGACATACAAGCTAATGTAATAGATACATTAGAGACCTTAATAGCTTTAAAAAAAGTAACCCAGTGTAATGCTATTACAATACCTGCAATTATGTATAAAAGCAATTGCTTCCTGGTAACTATTAGTGGTATTTTTTTGATGATAATGTATGCCAGTACAAATGCAACTGCTAACAACATTCTGTACCAAACTAAAGGAAGTGCATTTAGTGTTATTAACGCTCCTAAAACAGCAGTAAAACCCCAAATAAATACTATAAAATGTAAATGAAAATAGTTTTTAAGTTTAACGTTTGGCATTTTGTAATAAGTAAAAAGCTAAGGCTCCAAAAAGTATGTTAGGTATCATGACTGCTAAAAGTGGTGAAAAACCACTTTGCTCTGCCATTGTACCAAATATTTTATCGAAAAACACAAATGTAAAAGCCACCACAACACCAAAAGCTAAGTTTACACCCATACCCCCTCTGCGCTTAACCGAAGATACTGCAACCGCTATTATAGTTAAAATTAAAGCTGAGAGCGGTAAACTCCATCGTTTGTACTTAACCAGCAAATATCTGTTAATATTGGGCGACCCTTTTTTGCGTTCTTTTTTTATAAACTCATTAAGTTCAAAAAGGTTTTTGGTTTCTGCAACGTAATTTACCGGAGTTAAATCGTCTAGATTAAAGCTAAATAACGTATCTAATTTCGGTTTAGTTATAATTAAATCGTCTTTCTCTCCAATAATTCTTTTGGTATAACCTGTTAATCTGTAAATACTATCTTTTTCTATCCATCTAATATTTCTAGCAGCAATTTTATATTCTAATTGTAGGCTGTCATTAAAATGCTCGTACGTAAAATTATACCCGATTTTTCTTGATGGCTCAAAACTGCTTACGTAAATAAAATCGTTTTCATTTACTTGGTTAAATAAATTAGTAGTTTCTCTTGCTTTCTTTCCTTTTTTTAAATACTTATATCTAAACTCATTAAAACCTTCACTTGCCGGTGGTACAACAAACATCCCCATTATAAAAACAAAAACAGCTATAATGGCTGCACCAACTAAATAAGGCCTTAGAAAACGTGTAAAAGAAATCCCGGAACTTAAAATGGCAATTATTTCTGTGTTATTTGCCAATTTAGAAGTAAACCAAATAACCGATAAAAAAATAAAAAGTGGAAAGAGCATGTTTGCAAAATGAATTGTGAAATCTAAGTAGTATTGCACAATTTCATTAAAAGGCACTTCTTGCTCTATCATTTTACCAACCTTTTCTGAAACATCTACCATGATGCCAATGGGCACAAACATGAGTATCATTACAAAAAAGGTTACTAAATACCTTTTTAATATATATCTGTCTACAATTTTTAGCATTACAAGCGGTTATTCATTTGCTTTACCATTTGGTCTTTCCAGGTTTTAAAATCTCCCTCTAAAATATGTTTTCTAGCTTCTCTAACCAACCAAAGATAAAAACCTAAGTTATGAATTGATGCTATTTGCTTTCCTAAAAACTCGTTGGCAGCAAATAAGTGTCTTAAATATGCTTTAGAATATTGGGTGTCTACGTAGGTTATGCCCATCTCGTCTATAGGAGAGAAATCGTTCTCCCACTTTTTGTTTTTTATATTTATAATGCCATTTGCCGTAAACAACATTCCGTTTCGTGCATTTCTGGTTGGCATAACACAATCAAACATATCTACCCCTAATGCTATGTTTTCTAAAATATTAATTGGTGTTCCTACGCCCATTAAATATCTGGGTTTGTTAGCAGGAAGAATATCGCAAACTACTTCTGTCATGGCATACATTTCTTCTGCAGGCTCACCAACAGATAATCCTCCAATTGCATTTCCGTCTGCACCAACATTAGCTATATATTCTGCAGATTGTTGCCTTAAATCTTTATAAACAGAACCTTGTACAATAGGAAATAACGTTTGATTATAACCATACTTCGGAGGTGTTTTTTTTAAGTGATTTACGCATCTGTCTAACCATCTATGCGTCATGTGCATAGAGCGTTTTGCGTAGTTATAATCGCAAGGATAAGGTGTACACTCATCAAAAGCCATTATAATGTCTGCCCCAATACTTCGTTGAATTTCCATTACGTTTTCTGGAGTAAAAACATGGTAAGAACCATCTATATGGCTTTTAAATTTAACCCCTTCTTCTTTTATTTTCCTGTTAGCAGATAGCGAGTAAACCTGGTAACCTCCACTATCGGTTAAAATATTTCTATCCCAACCCATAAATTTATGAAGCCCTCCAGCTTGTTCTAAAATATGAGTTTTAGGACGCAAGTATAAATGGTAGGTATTACCTAAAATTATATCAGGATTAATATCTTCTTTTAATTCTCTTTGGTGCACTCCTTTCACAGAGGCAACAGTACCTACAGGCATAAAAATAGGAGTCTGTATAGTACCGTGATCTGTAGTAATAGTCCCTGCTCTTGCTTTACTCTGCGGGTCTGTTTTATGTAGTTCAAATTTCATAATAACTCACATGAGTCGGCAAAGATAACCAACTCCTAAACATAATTATGGCTTACAAAATGCAAAAATGTGAATTACTTTCTTTAAAAGGTTAAAAAATGCTGATTTTGAGTTTTTGCCAACCCCTAATAAAAACTTACTTTTGCGGCAACAAATATTAATTGTAACCCATGCCAACAACACAACAATTACAAGATTTAGTAGTACAAGTTCGTAGAGATATTTTACGAATGGTGCATGCTGTAAACTCAGGGCACCCAGGAGGTTCTTTAGGTTGTACAGAGTTTTTTGTAGCGATGTACAACGAAATAATGCACTTAAAGGAAGAGTTTGATATGGATGGAATCGGAGAAGATATTTTTATACTCTCTAACGGCCATATCTCTCCGGTGTATTATAGTGTACTTGCCAGAAGAGGCTATTTTCCGGTTGAAGAGTTAAAAACCTTCAGAAGAATTAATTCTAGATTACAAGGTCATCCAACCACACATGAAGGCTTACCAGGTGTAAGAATTGCGTCTGGATCATTAGGCCAAGGAATGTCGGTTGCCATTGGTGCCGCATTAGCTAAAAAGTTAAACAACGATTCACACTTAGTGTTCAGTTTACATGGTGACGGAGAGCTACAAGAAGGACAAATATGGGAAGCCGCTATGTTTGCAACCGGTAAAAATGTAGATAATTTAATTGCTACAATAGATTATAACGGAAAGCAAATAGATGGTGCTACAGACGATGTAATGCCTTTAGGAGATTTAGAGGCTAAGTTTAAAGCCTTTGGTTGGGAAGTAATGCACATTAAAGAAGGTAACAACCTTGAAGCTGTTATTAACGGTATGCAAAAAGCCAAGACACTAACCGGCAACGGTAAACCTGTTTGCGTGCTCTTACACACAGAAATGGGTAATGGAGTAGATTTTATGATGCACACACACGCGTGGCATGGTAAAGCTCCAAATGATGAGCAATTAGAAATTGCTTTAGCGCAAAACCCCGAAACACTTGGCGATTACTAACCTTTTAATTAGAAAACAATGAAAAAATATATAGATACCGGAAAAAAAGATACCAGAAGCGGTTTTGGTGCCGGACTTGCAGAATTAGGAAGAACCAACCCCAATGTTGTTGCTCTTTGCGCTGATTTGGTAGGCTCTTTGAAAATGGATGAGTTTATAAAAGAAAATCCTGATAGATTTTTTCAGGTAGGAATTGCAGAGGCCAATATGATGGGGATTGCTGCCGGATTAACCATTGGAGGTAAAATTCCGTTTACAGGTACTTTTGCTAACTTTTCTACCGGACGCGTATACGATCAGATTAGACAGTCTATAGCCTACTCCGGTAAAAATGTAAAAATATGTGCCTCTCATGCCGGCCTAACTCTAGGAGAAGATGGGGCAACACACCAAATATTAGAAGACATTGGATTAATGAAAATGCTTCCCGGAATGGTTGTAATTAACCCATGCGATTATAACCAAACTAAAGCTGCTACTATTGCTATTGCAGATTATGTTGGACCGGTTTATTTACGTTTTGGTAGACCAAAAGTGGCCAATTTCACTCCAGAAAATCAGAAATTCGAAATTGGTAAAGCCATTAAATTAACTGAAGGAACAGACGTTACCATTATAGCAACCGGACATATGGTTTGGGAAGCACTACAAGCTGCAGAATCTTTAGAGCAAGAAGGTATAAGCGCAGAAGTAATTAATATTCATACCATAAAACCTTTAGACGAAGAAGCAATTTTAGAGTCTGTAAGCAAAACTAAGTGTGTAGTTACTGCAGAAGAACATAACTATCTTGGTGGTTTAGGTGAAAGTGTTGCAAGAGTTTTAGCTAAAAACAACCCAACCCCACAAGAGTTTGTTGCCACTAACGACACTTTTGGAGAAAGTGGAACACCAGAAGAGTTAATGAAAAAATACGGTATTAACGCCTCTGCAATCCAAAAAGCAGTTAAAAACGTACTTAAAAGAAAATAGTGGTAGGGTTTTTGACACCCAAACTGTTTAGTAACTAAAAAAATTGAATTATGAAAAAATTGCTTTTTTTATCTGCTGCACTATTAGTGGCTTCTTTTTCAACGGCTCAAACCAGCTCAAGCTTTGGGGTTAAAGCCGGTTTAAACTACAATGGCAACGGAGATTATTTTGACTCTGCTGAAAATGCCTATAAAGACCCCGATAAAAACTTAGGATTTCACGTTGGTATTTATGGAAAAATAGGCGAAAAACTTTACTTCAGACCAGAGTTAGTTTACACCAGTACCAAAAGTGATTATGAAAATGAAGATTTTAAAATGCAAAAATTAGATGCTCCTTTACTTGTAGGTGCTAAAATTATTGGCCCTGTTAGTGTATTTGGAGGACCTTCTTTACAATACATTTTAGATACAGATTTTGAAGATGTTACTTTAGGTGATGTTGAAAATGATTTTACAATCGGACTTAATTTTGGAGCTGCTATAGATTTTGGCTCTTTTGGTATTGATTTACGTTACGAAAGAGGATTTAAAGAAAACGAAGTTACGTATGTTGATGCTATTGGTGGAGCTAATGCAGTATCTAGAATAGATACCAGACCTGATCAATTAATTTTAAGTTTATCGTTAAAACTTTAATATATATATATATATCAAAAAAAGCGGCTTTAAAAGCCGCTTTTTTTATTTAATTATTGTCGTTATCTAAATAATCTGGAATACCATCACCATCAGAATCATCCGGGACGCCGTCATTATCTTCATCATATTCATTTATAGTTAAAACACCATCTCCATCATCATCATTATCTAAATAATTAGGAAGATTATCATCGTCTGTATCATCATCAAATAAATTTCCATCACCGTTTACATCTTCATTAATAGATAAAATACCATCTCTATCATGGTCAGTATCTTCTCTACTTAGCAAATCAATTTTAAAAACTAAAGGAGAATATGATGGAATTCCCGGTCTAGCTTCGCTAAAATATGCTAATCCTGAAGGCATAATTACCAGTCCAATACCATAATCCTCAAAACTAACAGTACCATCACCATTGTCTATAGGACCTCTTCCAGTTTTCATTTGAGGCATAAACTCTCTAAATCCTCTAACAACACCTTGTAAATCAAACCAAATAGGTGTTGGACTGCCGTCAAAAACAGATTTATTTAAAAGTTCACCTTGATATCTAACAAGTGTAGAGTCGGCAATTGTAGGGCTCTCTCCAATTCCGGGTCTTGCTACTAAATAATAAATTTTATGAACTACATCGTTTCCTTCTCCATCTTTTAAGACCACTTCTTTTGTTGACACCTGATCAAACAATGGTGTCTTAGTTGCATTATCACCCTCTAAAGTGTCTATCTTTATTTTATAATCAAACTCAGCCGACGGGTTTTGAAACTCTTCGTAATTATAAAAATGAGACTTTAAGAATGCTACAATTTCTTTATCATCTTCTAACGCTACTTCTGCCAAATCCCTTGGCGGAATTGTTACAGGACCATCGTCATCGTTTTTATTACAACTCACAATCAACGCGAGTATTGCCATTGCAAAATAACAAGCTCTAATTTTCATCATTGTTTTAATTAGGGTCCGCAAGATACAATTTTCTCCTATTTTTGTATGAGCATTAACACAGATTTTAACGACCATATGCGGATTGATAAATTTTTATGGTGTACACGGTATTTTAAAACCCGAAGTTTAGCCACAGAAGCCTGTAAAAAAGGACATATAACAGTAAACGGAGAAAAAGCTAAACCTGCCAGAGAAATATATCCTTCTGATAAAATTACCGTTAGAAAAAATCAAATTAATTACGAGTTAACTGTAATTAATATTCCTGCCAATAGGGTTGGCGCTAAACTGGTTGATTTATATAGAAAAGATACAACTCCCAAAGAAGCTTTTGAGAATTTAGATTTACTTAAATACGCCAAAGATTATTACCGAAAGAAGGGCACTGGGAGACCAACTAAAAAAGATAGAAGAGATATTGATGACTATTTAGAAAACTTTGAAGATAATGACGTTTGATAGTAATTATTGGGAAAAAAGATACCAAGAAAGCACTACCAAATGGGATATTGGCTACCCTTCTACTCCATTAGTAACTTATATTAATCAGTTACAAGATAAAAACATTAAGATTTTAATTCCCGGAGCCGGAAATGGCTACGAAGCTTCTTATTTGTTTGACAATGGCTTTAAAAATATTTTTGTTGTTGATGTTGCTCCATCAGCTTTAAAAAACATTAAAAAAAGGACTCCCAATTTTCCGGAAAATCAGCTCATTCTAAATGATTTTTTTAATCTAACCGATTCATTTGATTTAATTTTAGAACAAACTTTTTTCTGTGCTTTACACCCAAGTAAGCGTGAAAACTATGCAAAAAAAATGCACGAGCTTTTAAATAAAAACGGAAAACTTGTTGGTGTGTTTTTTTCATTTCCGTTAACAGAAAGTGGACCACCTTTTGGTGGAAATAAAGAAGAGTACTTAACGTATTTTAAACCTCATTTTCATATAAAAGTATTTGAAGAATGTTATAATTCTATAAAGCCAAGATTAGGTAATGAACTCTTTGCTATATTTGAAAAAAAATAATTATGGCTACAACCAACCCAATACTATCTCACGAGCAAATAGAGCATAAAATAAAGCGTATAGCCTACCAGATTTACGAAACAAATGTTAACGAAAAAGAAGTAGTTATAGCCGGGATTACCGGTGGCGGGTTGGTATTAGCAAAAAAAATTAAAGCTGCTTTAGATGCTATTTCAGATTTGAATACTGTTATCTGCGAAGTAACTATTAACAAAAAAAATCCTCTAAACTCTCCTATAACAACTTCAATACCCGAAAAGGATTATCAAAACAAATCAATAGTGTTAGTTGATGATGTTTTAAACTCCGGTACTACATTAATTTATGGAGTAAAACATTTTTTAAGCGTTCCGTTAAAGCAATTTAAAACTGCTGTTTTAGTAAACAGAAATCATAAAAAATATCCTGTTAAAGCAGATTTTAAAGGAATATCATTATCTACATCTTTACAAGAACATATAGAAGTTATTTTTAAAGAGGGTAATGATTCGGTTTGGTTAAAGTAACGCCATAATCTCGTTTACAATTTCTGTTTTGCTTTTGCCGTCAACAATCACTGTAAAATCTGCTTTGTTGTAAAAAGGTGTACGCTCAAAAACGTGTTTGGCAATAAATTCAGGTAAATCTTTAACAGGGATATTTTTTAACAACGGTCTAGAGTTTGTTTCGGTTGCTAACCGCTTTAGCAATGTTTGTAATGATGCTTTTAAATACACGGTAATTACTTGCTCTTTATCAAGCAAGAGCTCCATGTTATTTGCATAACAAGGTGTACCACCACCTAAAGCTAATACTCCTGAAGCGTTAGATTCAATATATTTTTTTAAATAATCGTGTTCCTTTTTTCTAAAATATATCTCTCCGTATTCGCTAAAAATTTCAGGTATACTTTTTCTTTCTTGTTCCTCTATAAATGCATCTAAATCGTTAAAAGAAACGTTTAATTCTTCGGCTAAAAGCACCCCGATTGATGATTTTCCGCTACCCATGTAGCCCAATAATGCTATAATCAAAACTGCTAACTTTTATGTAAAACAATAGGTTACAAATTTATCTAACTAAAAAAAGCAAATTTATGGCAATTTAGCCTTGAAAAATAAATTATAGCTCTTATATTTGCACCCGCATTCAAGAAATGACTTTTTTATTGTTTTCTTGAAATTTTATAATGACTTGGTAGCTCAGTTGGTAGAGCATCTCCCTTTTAAGGAGAGGGTCCTGGGTTCGAGCCCCAGCCAAGTCACTAAATAGTCTTACTCAGACTTGGTAGCTCAGTTGGTAGAGCATCTCCCTTTTAAGGAGAGGGTCCTGGGTTCGAGCCCCAGCCAAGTCACTAAAAAGTTGAGCGTTTTGCTTAACTTTTTTTATTTTTAATCTATACTTGCTCACGTGGTGGAATTGGTAGACACGCCATCTTGAGGGGGTGGTGTTCGTAAGAACGTGCTGGTTCGAATCCAGTCGTGAGCACTTAAAGCCTTTAAACAATAACTCTTGTTTAAAGGCTTTTTTATTGTCTTTAAACTCTTATTTACCGTATAGAACCCTTAACACAAAGCGTTAAAAATTACCTCTTATTTATATAATATTAGTAATAATGCTTAACTTTGTTTAAAGTTATACGTTTTTTTATGAACAATATTAAAAAGAGTTTTAGCATAAAAGATCTTGAAAACCTTTCTGGTATTAAAGCTCATACCATTAGAATTTGGGAAAAAAGATATAACCTATTACAACCGGAACGAACAGAAACCAACATACGTACTTACAGTACAGAAAGTTTGCAAAAGCTTTTAAACATTAATATACTTTATAATAACGGTTACAAAATTTCTAAAATAGCTAATATTCCTGAAGAAGAAATTGCTATTCATGTAAAGGAAATTGCTAATAAAAATGCCGAAAAAAACCATGCCATTAATGCTTTTAAAATGGCAATGGTAAACTTTGATCAAAGTCTTTTTTACAATACTTACAATAACCTATTAATAGATCATAGCTTTAGAGAAGTATTTAAAGGTTATTTTTTACCCTTGCTTGAAGAACTTGGATTACTCTGGCAAACACAAACTATAAATCCTTCGCATGAACACTTTATTTCTAACTTAATAAAACAAAAAATATTGGTGAATATAGAAAAGCTACAGAGCATGCAAATGTTTCACCAAGATAAAGTTTTTGTGCTTTTTTTACCCGAAAATGAGATTCATGATATTGGTCTACTCTATGTACAATACGAAACTTTATTGCACGGATATCCTACCATTTACTTGGGGCCTTCTGTCCCGGTTGAAAATTTAAAAGACGTTTTAAATTATTACGACAATCTAATTTATTTATCGTACTTTACTGTTCAACCAACAAAAGATAAGATAGATAGCTATATTAAAAAATTCATAGAGACAGTTGATGCTAATTCTAAAACAGAGCTTTGGATTTTAGGAAAACAAGCACAGCATATTTCGTTAAAAAATAAACCTAATAACATTTCTATTTTTCAATCTATAGACCAGGTTGTAGAAAAATTATAGCTATATATTCTATTTTGTTTAACTTTTTTATATATTTGTTAAACAATGAATACGATAGCTATATTAGGATCAGGATTTTCATCATTGGCTGCAGCTTGTTATTTAGCACAAGCCGGATATGATGTTACTATTTTTGAAAAAAACGAAACCATAGGAGGTAGAGCCAGACAACTACATCATGAAGGTTTTGTTTTTGATATGGGGCCAACTTGGTATTGGATGCCTGATGTTTTTGAGCGTTTTTTTAATGATTTTGGTAAAACCACATCTAACTATTATCAGCTAGAAAAATTAAATCCTGCCTACTCTGTATATTTTGATAAAGAAGACTTTACAACTATACCAGGAAATCTTGAAGAAATTTACAGTACTTTCGAAAAAATAGAATCCGGGAGTGCAAAAAAGCTTCAAAAGTTCATAAATAAAGCTAAAGAAAACTACAATATAGCTATTAAAGATTTAGTTTATAAACCCGGAGTTTCTGCATTAGAATTAGTTACACCAAAAACAATTACCAAGCTAAACAGCTTTGTAAGCACAATCAAAAAAGATGTTAGAAAAGAGTTTAAAAACAATCGGTTAGCTCAAATATTAGAGTTTCCTGTATTGTTTCTTGGTGCAAAACCAAGTAACACACCGTCTTTTTATAATTTTATGAATTATGCCGATTTTGGTTTAGGCACATTTCATCCAAAAAAAGGAATGTACCAAGTTATTTTAGGATTAGAAACCTTAGCAAAAGAACTTGGTGTAACTATAAATACTAATGCAGAAGTAACAAAAATTATTGTAAAGAATAATGTAGCCCAAAGTATTGAGGTAAACAACACTATTGTAAAAGCAGATATTGTTTTAAGTGGTGCAGATTACCACCATACAGAAACTCTTTTGCCTGAAGAATACAGGCAATACTCAGAAAAATATTGGAACAAAAAAATATTTGCACCTTCTTCCTTATTATTTTATGTTGGTTTTAATAAAAAACTAAAAAATGTGCATCATCATACGTTATTTTTTGATGTAGATTTTGATGCGCATGCCAAAACAATATACGATACTGCTTCTTGGCCCGAAGAACCTCTTTTTTATGCTAGCTTCCCGAGTAAAACAGACAGTTATTTTGCTCCGGAAGGTAAAGAAGCTGGAATATTTTTAATTCCGCTTGCACCCGGTTTAGAAGATTTTAAAGAGCTTAGAGAAGAATATTTTATTAAGATTATAGATAGGTTTGAAAAGTTAACATCGCAAAAAGTAACAGACAGCATTTTATTTAAAAAATCATTCTGCGTATCAGATTTTATAAACGATTATAACTCTTACAAAGGAAACGCATACGGATTGGCCAACACATTAATGCAAACCGCTTTTTTAAGGCCTAAACTAAAAAGTAAAAAAGTAAATAACCTATTTTTTACAGGACAATTAACTGTGCCCGGTCCTGGAGTTCCTCCCTCCTTAATTTCAGGAAAACTGGCATCAGAATTAATCTTAAAACACGCTAAATCACAAACCAAAACAACAGTTCAACTAAGTAAAGCTTAAATGTTAATGTCATGAAATCTATTTTTGACCACGTTTCTAACCAATGTAGCAAGATGGTTACTAAAAAATACAGTACATCTTTTTCTCTGGCTACAAAAATGCTTGCCCCAACCATAAGGCAAGATATTTACAATATTTACGGATTTGTTAGGAGTGCCGATGAAATTGTAGATAGCTTTCATGATTATAACAAAAAGGAATTGTTTGATAGGTTTGAAAAAGATTTAGAGCATGCTTTACAACATAAAATAAGTTTAAATCCTATTTTAAATGCTTTCCAGCATACATATCATACATACAAAATAGATAAAGCTTTAGTAGATGCTTTCATGAAAAGTATGCGCTCAGATTTATACAAAACAAAATATAAAACACAAGAAGAGTTTAAAGAGTATATTTATGGCTCTGCAGATGTGGTTGGTTTAATGTGTTTAAAAGTTTTTGTGAAGGGAGACCAGCAAAAGTATGATGCTTTAAAAAAAGATGCAATGGCCTTGGGTTCTGCATTCCAAAAAGTAAACTTTTTAAGAGATATAAAAGCAGATTTTGATGATTTAAACAGAAGCTACTTCCCTAATGTAGATTTAAACAATCTAACCGAACAAACTAAACAAGAAATAATTAACGACATTGAAAATGATTTTGCTAAAGGGTTAAATGGTATTAAGCAACTACCTATAGAAGCAAAATTTGGAGTTTTTATAGCTTACAGATATTACAGACAACTACTAAAAAAGTTAAAAAATACTCCTGCTTTAGAAATTAGAAAAACTAGAATTAGAGTTCCTAATTATAAAAAAATTGAGCTTTTAACAAGAAGCTATGTAAAATACCAACTAAATTTAATGTAATTTTATAACTATGGATGTATTACTCTGGATAGGTACTTTTTTACTTACATTCTGTATTATGGAGTTTATGGCTTGGTTTACACACAAGTACGTAATGCATGGTTTTTTATGGTCTTTACACAAAGATCATCATATAAAAGATCATGATAGTTGGTTTGAAAGAAATGATGTTTTTTTTATTTTCTACGCTGTTGTTAGCATAGTATGTTTTTTATTCTGGAAATATCAAGATGTTTGGTATTGTTTACCAATTGCCCTTGGTATTTTAGCTTATGGTATAACCTATTTTGTTGTACATGATATTTTTATACACCAACGTTTTAAATGGTTCAGGAATGCCAACAATCGTTACGCAAAAGCCATTAGAAGGGCCCACAAAATTCATCATAAAAGCATTCATAAAGAAGACGGAGAGTGCTTTGGAATGTTAGTGGTTCCGTTTAAGTACTTTAAAAACACCAAATGAAGTATTTATACTTGTTGTTAAATATTGGTTCTATTGCCATTCCTTTTTTGTATAGCTTTCATCCTAAATTAAAATTTTATAAAAAATGGCCTTCTTTATTTAAGGCCATAATTATAACTACCATAGTATTTATATTTTGGGATGTTTTATTTACAATTAACGGCTTTTGGGGTTTTAATAGCACCTACTACCTTTCTACAACATTTTTAAGTTTACCAATAGAAGAATGGTTGTTTTTTATATGTATTCCTTATGCCTGTGTTTTTACACATTATGCACTACTGTATTATTTTCCGCATTTAAAACTTTCTAAAAAAGTTGCCAAAAGATTAAGCATAGTACTCTGCATACTTTTTGCTTTATTAGCTATTGTATTTTATGATAAATGGTACACAACCGTTAATTTTGGTTTAGCTTGTATTGTGTTATTGTTTGTTTTAAAAAACAACTTGAGCTTATTGCAACAATATTATCTTACTTTTTTAGTGATGCTAATTCCGTTTTTTTTGGTAAATGGAATTTTAACAGGGAGCTTTATAGACAATCCTGTAGTTTGGTATAACAACACTGAAAACTTGGGTATTAGAATGTTTACAATACCTGTAGAAGATAGTGTTTATGCTTTTACTTTAATATTATGCAACTTAAGTTTGTTAGAGTATTTTAATGCTAAAAAGAAAACTACTCATTAACAAGCTGGTCAAGTAGTTTTCTGACCTCTTTAGAATTCCAATTAGCAATACCTTCTCTTTTAACAACAATTTCTCCGTATTTATTAACTATATAAGTAGAAGGAGCTTTAAATTCTTTAAAAGGCATTTTTTCTCCAATAATCAAATAAGTAGGTGTAAAATTAAATCCTCTTTTAGACATTAACTCTTCAACAGGTTCACGCTCCTCATTAGTAATTATATAAAAATCTACTTTGTCTTTATAGTCATGGAAAAGCTTCTCTATACTTTTTAATTCGGCTACAGAAGGAACTTTCCATGACACCCAAAAGTTTACAAAAATTACTTTCCCTTTAGATTTATTGAAGTTAAAAAAATTCCAGTTTTCATCTTTTAACTGCCAGTTATAATCTTCAATAGTTTCACGTTCTTGTTCTGGAATTATATCCGGACTAAAAGCAAAAATCCTATTTAAAAACACTTTAGACTCGTAACCTAATGGTGTTACAAAAAACGAAAGCACAAATAATATTAAAAGAATATTCAGAATCGTTTTTTTTCTTTTTTTCATCGTTTAAGCGTGTGAAATTTAGCTAAGTTCAAAACTAAAAAACTCCTGATAAAATCAGGAGTTTTTAGCTTGCTATTTCATAGTATATTAAGCGTTATTTTGCTTTTTAATAAGATTTAAAGCAGAACCTTCTTTAAACCACTCAATTTGGTTTTCGTTATAAGAGTGATTTGCAACAATAATATCTTTGGTTCCGTCTGCATGAACAACCTCTATTGTAAGTGGTTTGTTTGGTGCAAATTCATGTAGGTCTAAGAAGTTAAAGGTATCATCTTCTTGTATCTTATCGTAATCATTCTCGTTTGCAAAAGTTAATGCTAACATTCCTTGTTTTTTAAGGTTTGTTTCGTGAATTCTAGCAAACGATTTTACCAATACAGCCACAACTCCTAAGTGACGAGGCTCCATTGCGGCATGCTCTCTAGAAGACCCTTCACCATAGTTATGATCTCCTACTACAATAGATTTTATACCTTTTGCTTTGTATTCGCGTTGTACCTTAGGTACAGCATCGTACTCTCCGGTAAGTTGGTTTTTAACAAAATTTGTTTTCTTATTAAATGCGTTTACCGCTCCAATAAGCATGTTATTAGAAATGTTATCTAAATGACCTCTATAGCGTAACCAAGGTCCTGCCATAGATATATGGTCTGTAGTACACTTACCAAATGCTTTAATTAATAGTTTAGCCCCCTTTATCTCAAAGCCAATTGGCTCAAAAGGTGTAAGTAATTGTAAGCGCTCTGAGTTAGGGTCTACCACAACTTCAACATTGCTTCCGTCTTCAACAGGAGCAATATATCCTGCATCTTCAACATCAAAACCTTTAGGAGGCAACTCTATTCCTTTTGGTTCTTCTAATTTAACCTCTTCCCCGTCTTCATTAATTAAAGTATCATTCATTGGGTCAAAGTCTAATCTACCTGAAATTGCTATAGCTGCTACCATTTCTGGCGAAGCAACAAAAGCATGTGTATTAGGGTTGCCATCTGCACGCTTAGCAAAGTTTCTGTTAAAAGAGTGTACAATGGTGTTCTTTTCGTCTCCTTTTCTATCACTTCTATCCCACTGCCCTATACATGGTCCGCATGCATTAGTAAAAATTGTAGCATCTAAATCTTCAAAAATCTTTAAAATACCATCGCGCTCAGCAGTATATCTAATCTGCTCTGAACCAGGGTTAATACCAAAATCAGATTTTGGCTTAATTTTTTTCTCTACAGCTTGTTTAGCGATAGATGCTGCACGAGTTAAATCTTCGTACGATGAATTGGTACAAGAACCTATTAATCCCCAATCTACCTTTAACGGCCATCCATTCTTTCTAGCTTTTTCTCCCATTTCTCCTACAGGTGTAGCTAAATCTGGAGTAAACGGACCATTTAAGTGCGGACGTAGTGTATCTAAATCTATTTCTATTAACTGATCAAAATATTGCTCCGGGTTTTCGTACACCTCAGGATCAGCAGTTAAGTATTCTTTTATTTTGTTTGCCTCATCGGCTACTTCTTCTCTACCGGTAGCTCTTAAATAGCGTTCCATAGACTCATCGTAACCAAAGGTAGATGTGGTAGCACCTATTTCTGCTCCCATGTTGCAGATTGTACCTTTACCTGTACAAGAAAGGTTTTTAGCACCAGGGCCAAAATATTCTACAATACATCCGGTACCTCCTTTAACAGTTAAAATTTCTGCAACTTTTAAAATAACATCTTTAGCAGAAGTCCAACCGTTTAGCTTTCCGGTTAATTTAACTCCGATAAGTTTAGGAAAACGTAATTCCCATGGCATCCCTGCCATTACATCTACAGCATCAGCACCACCTACACCAATAGCTACCATTCCTAACCCTCCTGCATTTACAGTATGAGAATCTGTACCAATCATCATACCACCAGGGAACGCATAGTTTTCTAAAACAACTTGATGTATTATACCGGCTCCGGGTTTCCAGAAACCAATTCCGTATTTATTAGAAACAGACTCTAAAAATTTAAAAACTTCGTTACTGTTATTTAATGCGGCTTGAAGATCTTGGGTTGCTCCCATTTTAGCCTGAATTAAGTGGTCGCAGTGTACAGTTGTAGGTACAGCTACTTTTTTCTTTCCGGCTTGCATAAACTGTAATAATGCCATTTGAGCTGTTGCATCTTGGCACGCAACTCTATCGGGAGCAAAATCAACATAATCCTTTCCTCTTTCGTATGCTTGAGTTGGCATACCATCCCACAAGTGCGCATATAAAATCTTCTCAGACAACGTTAAAGGCTTGCCCACAACTTCACGTGCTTTATCTACACGCTCAGTCATTTGAGCATATACCTTTTTAATCATATCAAAATCAAAAGCCATAAATTTAGTTTTTTGGTTTAGAGTTTGGCAAAACTACAAAAATTAACCAAAAATTAAAAATACACAACGAAAAGTTGTTTTTGCTGCTTTTTATTTATCAAATAATCAAAAACGATGTGTTATTTTTAACAAATCTTAAAAAAGAAGTTGTTTTTTTGATAAATTGTTAATCTTAAGCTTAGAGCAGCTCATTTATAATTTCCTGTACTGTAATACCTTCTGCTTCGGCTTTGTAATTTTTTATAACCCTATGTTTTAAAATGCCGTGTGCAACTGCTTTTACATCTTCTATATCTGGAGAATATTTACCGTTTACAGCAGCATGTGCTTTTGCTGCAAGAATTAAATTTTGTGAGGCTCTCGGACCCGCACCCCAATCTACATATTGATTTACGTATGCTGTAGCAGATGGCGTATTGGGTCTGGTTTTATTTACTAATTGTACAGCATATTCTACCACATTATCTGCTACCGGAATTCTTCTTATTAAATGCTGTATTTCTACAATTTGGTTTGCAGAAAATAATGCTTTAATTTCTGGTGTTTCGTCATTTGTAGTGGCTTTAACCACTTCTATTTCTTCAGAAATACTTGGATATGTTAGCTCTATGGCAAACATAAATCTATCTAATTGAGCTTCCGGAAGCGGGTATGTTCCTTCTTGCTCTATTGGGTTTTGTGTTGCCAACACAAAATATGGGAGGTTTAATTTATAATGATGCCCGGCTACCGTTACAGCGCGCTCTTGCATAGCCTCTAATAAGGCAGATTGCGTTTTGGGCGGAGTACGATTAATTTCATCGGCTAAAATTATGTTAGCAAATACAGGACCTTTTATAAATTTAAATTCTCTATTATTATCTAAAATTTCGCTTCCTAAAATATCGCTCGGCATTAAATCTGGAGTAAATTGAATACGCTTAAATTCTAACCCTAATGCTTGAGCTATTGTATTTACCATAAGGGTTTTTGCCAACCCCGGCACACCTATTAAAAGCGCATGACCTCCTGAGTAAATAGCTAGTAGAATTTGGTTTATTACTGATTCTTGACCAATAATAACCTTAGCTATTTCTGATTTTAATTCGTTATGTTTTTTTACTAATTCTTGTATAGCCGAAACGTCTGACATGTTTTATTTTTTAAGCCAATTGTTAGCAAAATTACACGATCTGTTATCTGAACTAACGTAAATATAAGTGTCTTTAATTTTTTCGGCCATCCATTTTTGAATTGCTTTGTATTGTTTTTCTTGTAAAGCTAATTGCTTAATTCTAGTATAATCTTTTGAGTAATCTGCCACGTGCTCATCAAAACGGTCTGTAACTTTTAGTATTTTATACTTTACTTTACCTTGATCTTGCTCAAGTAATGGCATTGATATTTCGCCATCTTTTAGGTTACTTACTTGATTGTACAAAGTGGGGTCCATTTTGGTTAACTCAAAACGAGTATCAAAAGTTGCAGGGTTTCTAAGCACTCCACCATCAAACTTAGTTTCTTTATCATCCGAAAAATTTCTGGCTGCTTCAGCAAAAGTTATCTCGCCGTCTAAAATACGTTGTCTAATGTCTAACAACTCTTTTCGGGCTTTTTCTTTAGCTTCTTCCGGCACTTCTGGTACTAATAAAATATGCCTTACGTCTAATTCTTGTCCTCTTATTTTTTCTAAATAAATTATGTGCCACCCGAAAATAGTCTCAAACGGCTCTGAAACTTCTCCTTCTTGAAGGCTAAAAGCAACGTCTTTAAATTCTTTAACAAAAGGCGTTTTCTTAGTCATTTTATACAAACCACCTTGCGGACGAGAGACGGGATCTTGAGAATACAGTATGGCTTTAGTTTTAAAGCTGGCACCATTTTCTAAAACATCCCTTCTAATTTCGTTTAATTTATCTATAACTCTTTTTTTCTCTTCTTCCGGCACTTCGGGCTCTATAACTATTTGAGATATTTCTAATTCTGCTCCAAATACCGGTCTTTCTTCTTCAGGAATTCGTTCAAAAAATTGTTTTACTTCTTCTGGCGTAATCTCTACTTTACTAACAATATCTTCTTTCATTTTCTCTGCCAGCATTCTAACTTTATTAATCTCAAAAAGCTCTTTTCTAAAGCTTTCTTCGTCTTGCTTTTTATAGAATTCAATAACTTTTTCTATAGAGCCAACTTGTTGTACAAGGTAATCTATTTGACGTTGTACTGTTGCCTGAACCTCAGCATCTGTAAGCTCTATACTATCTTGAACGGCTTGGTGAGCATAAAGTTTATCTTCCATTAATTTACCCAACAATTTACATCGGGTAAGTTCTTTGGTTGTTATACCTTGGTTTTTTAAATCTATTAAGGTTTTGTCTACGTCAGATTCTAAAATCACATACTCACCTATAACGGCTGCAACTCCGTCTATTTTAACTTTCTCAAAAGGTGCTTGTTCTATTTCTGAAGTTTCTGCAGTGGCAGTGTTTTCTACATTCTCTTGCTGTGTATCTTCTTGTGAAAAAACAAAGGTTGTAAAAAATAATGCTGCAAAAAAAGATAATGTTCTCATGGTATTAATTGTAAACTTCAAAGTCGGCTTTCTTAGTGGCTTCATTTAAAATATCTCTTTCTAAGTTTCTAATAAAATCTAATTTTCTTTGGTTTATTATTATCTCTTTTATAGTTGGTTGTAAATGAGATAATGGTGCTATTTCGTTTTGAGGTAGCACCTCGGTAATTTTCACCAAATATACCCCTAATGAGTCTTCTAATTCAAAAAATTGTGACTTTTTTAAGTATTTCTCTTTATTCTCGAATGTTATTGCGGGAACTTTTTGCATTAATTGCGTGGCTTTTACCCAAATAGAATCGTTTAAACTATACGATTTAAATTGCAATGCAACAGAATCTAAATATGATATGTTTTCGGGTGTTAGGTTTTTAAACTTGTTTACTATATCGTTTTTATTAGTAAAGGCTTTAGGTAAACTAATGTATTGAAATTTTATAAGCTCTTGATTAAGCTTAAAGTTTTCTTTATTTGCTTCGTAATATTCTTCTATTAAATCTTTACTTACGGCAGTATCTACAAATTTAGACACCAAAGCTTCTTTATAGGCACTTATATAAAGGTCTGCCCTATAATCATTCACTAGCTTATTAAAAGCCTCTTGTTTTTCTTCGCTTAAATTTATAATTGCTTTTTCTAATAGTAATTGCTTAGATGCCCAAGAGTTAATGTAATTATTAATTAAAAGGGCGCTATCTGTTTTAGATAACCCGTCTGTAACTAACGATTTAATATCTTTTTCATACAAAAAATTATCGCCAACTCTAGCAACAACCACCTCCAAATCGTCTGGCTGTTTTGTAAAATACGAACACGATAACAACAAACCAAAAAGTAACAACAAGCTATTAATCTTTCTCAAAATACTCTCAACTTTATAACTAAGCAAAATTAATAATTATGCTCTTGTAGCCAAGTAAACTAACTGCATTAACACATTTTTATAAATAGGTGCAGTTTATTTTTTCTACCTTGCAAAATAGAAACCAAAACCAACCAAACTATGAAATATACATTAGAAATTACAATACAAGCACCACTAGAAGAGGTCATAAAAAAGTTTGATAGTGTTGAGAATATGAAACACTGGCAACGTGGCTTTGTTAGCTACAATCATATTTCTGGCACTCCGGGTAAAGAAGGAGCTCAAGCTGAGCTTACTTACAAAATGGGGAAAAGAGAAATTACCATGGTAGAAACCATTACAAAAATAAATTTACCACATGAGTTTCACGGTACATATGATGCAAAAGGGGTACATAATATTCAAAAAAATTATTTTGAAGCTTTAGACGATACAACTACTAAATGGACTTCTGAGAGCGAGTTTAAGTTTTCTAGTTTTGCCATGAAGTTTTTTGCCTTTATTATGCCGGGAGCATTTAAAAAGCAATCCTACCAATACATGAAAGATTTTAAAGCCTTTGTTGAAGAAGGAAAATCTGTTACCAATACAGAAAATAAATAAAAAAGCGCTACCCAAAGTAGCGCTTTTGCTTTACTGCTATTTAAAAATTATCTGGAATAATTTGGAGCTTCTTTAGTAATAGTAACATTGTGCGGATGACTCTCGTGAATACCGCTTGATGTAATTTGAACAAATTTTGCTGTTTCTTTTAAGGTAGCAATATCTTTAGCACCGCAATATCCCATACCGGCTCTTAAACCACCTACAAATTGGTGCATGCTTTCAACCAATTCTCCTTTGTAAGGCACTCTACCAACAATGCCTTCGGGTACCAGCTTTTTAATATCGTCTTCTACATCTTGAAAGTAACGGTCTTTACTTCCTTCTTTCATTGCCTCTACAGAGCCCATCCCTCGGTACGATTTAAACTTTCTACCTTCGTATATAATTGTTTCTCCCGGAGATTCTTTTGTACCGGCCAATAAAGAACCTAACATAACGCAATCTGCACCGGCTGCTATTGCTTTTGGAATATCTCCGGTATACCTAATACCTCCATCTGCAATTACAGGAACTCCACTGCCTTTTATTGCTTGTGCAACCTCCATAACGGCAGATAATTGAGGGAAACCAACTCCTGCAACTACACGAGTTGTACAAATAGACCCCGGACCAATTCCTACTTTAACAGCATCTGCACCATTATCTACTAAAAATTTAGCTGCCTCTGCTGTTGCAATATTCCCCACCACAACATCTAAATCAGGAAAAGCTTCTTTAACTTGTTTAAGTATAGAAACCACACCTTTTGTGTGCCCATGAGCAGTATCTATAACAATTGCATCTACCCCGGCATTAACTAATGCTTCTGCTCTTTTAATGGCATCTGAAGTAACCCCAACGGCTGCTGCAACACATAATCTGCCGTACTTATCTTTATTAGCAATTGGTTTTTGGGTTAGTTTGGTAATATCTCTAAACGTTATTAGCCCAACAAGCTTGTTATCTTTAGTAACAACAGGAAGTTTTTCTATTTTGTTAGCTTGTAAAATTTCTTCGGCATCGGTAAGTGATGTTCCTTCTTTAGTGGTTACCAAATTCTCTGACGTCATTACCTCAACAATCGGTCTATCATTATTACGTTCAAATCGCAAATCTCTATTGGTAACAATTCCTTTTAAATAGCCTTTTTCATCTACAATAGGAATTCCGCCAATGCTGTGCTCTGCCATGCTTCTTTTGGCATCAATAACCTTTGCCGTTAAAGGTAATGTTACCGGGTCTAAAATCATTCCGCTTTCGGCTCGTTTTACTTTTCTAACCTTGAGCGCTTGCTGCTCTATTGTCATGTTTTTGTGTAAAACGCCAATACCTCCTTCACGTGCCATTGCAATTGCCATACGACTTTCTGTAACGGTATCCATTGCAGCCGATACAATTGGCACATTTAAGTTAATGTTTCTGGTGAATTTTGATTGAATATTTACCTCTCTGGGAAGTACCTCTGAGTAGCCGGGAACAAGTAGTACATCATCGTACGTTAATCCTTGGCCTACAAATTTATTTTGGTGAGATTTCATGGTGCAACTTGTAAATTAGTTGCACGCAAATATACTACTTTTTTACTGATAATAAAGTAAGTAACTTGCTTAATTAAACTATCTTGATTTTGTAAATAACTGGTAAAAAATAATAAGGGTTGAAGCTAAAAAACTAAGGGTCATTAATACCCCGGAAAACATAACAATGTACTTCATCCAGAGCATCCCTGTCCAGAGTAAATAAATTCCTCCAAACGTTAAAACAACAGAGATAAAAGGCTCTATCATTAAAAAATGCTTAATGTTTTTATTAAGCTTGGTTGTTGCTAGCAATAAAGAAACCAAAAAGAAAATAACCGACATAGATAGCACATGGTTATGCACAAGAGTAAGCATTTCTTTATCGCTTTTCTTAAATTTCATAACGGCAGCATCTTCATCATTTTCATTTCCTAAATAATGCTCTTCTATGCCTTGCGGATTAGCGTTTGATGTTTTTTCTACAAACAACAAACCTGTATAAAACCCAACGCTTAATACTATTAAGAAAACTCCAATTAAAAGCTTAATTTCTTTAGGAAAAGTATGCAGCAGGCCGTTTAATTGCATTTATAAGACTTGTTTTTGATGAAGAATTTTTAATGATTTTAGTAAGTTGTTCATAGCATTTGTCATTGAGCGCACAGAAATTGTTGCGCCTGCTATAGCAGCTACATTTTCTTTATAAACTAAGTTATCGTTTTGGGTTTTACCGGTAAATTGTCTTAACCATCTTTTACTTCCAATCTCGCCTCCGTATTCTTCTCGGTACACTAACACTTTAGTTTTTACAACAATTAAATCGTTATCTAAAACAACTAAATAATCAAACTTAGCTGTTTTACTGGGTGCTTGGGCTAAGTAAGCAAACCCTAATCGTTTGTTATTACTAACAATCTCAAAAAAGTTTTCTTCACCAAACTCAGACGGGAGTTCTTTATTTAGTTCCGGAGTAATTACAACCGGATTAAGATTGAATTGTTCTACATTAAAAGCAGATTTAATTTCCTTATCTACCTTTTTTTGGATATTTCTCGGAATCCCGAGAACTAATAAGAAAAGTAATTGTGTAAGAATTAAAGCGTGTTTAATTATCATAATGCAAAAGTATTAATTATTTGCGTACTTAAACGCTAAAAACCGGAGCAACAAAAGTTGCTCCAGTTTATTAGGCTTTTGATTTTTTATATAATTAGAACCAAACTCCTATACCAAAGTTTAATCTGTTAGGCACATCGGCACCACTTACAGCATTATCACGAATTTGATAATCTCCTTTTGCCACAACCCCCGGTGCTATGTGGTAGGTTAAACCAAGGGTTAAATCGTTTCTGTTATAAGCATCGTTACGCTGCAAGCTTCCGGCTGTGTCTGCATGGGTATCGTACTGCTCATATCTTGCAAACGCAAATAGCTTTTGTTTTTTATCTTCCGGTAATAAGTTATAAGCTCCTTCTATATACCAGCCTTGTAAAGCGCTACCTAAATCTGTTTCGTAAAGTGCATTGTAAGCCTCAGTGTCTTTTAAGCTTGCATGTATAAACTGACCTCTGGCAGTAAAACGTCTGTAAGCATATCTGGCATCTAAACCAATCATACTAATTCCAACATCAGACCCTTCAATCATATCTACATCGTCTTCTGCTTGAGTTCTACCAAAATAACCTGCTAACCCTAAACGTAAGCCCGGAATACCATAGTAATCAAATTTTGCTGAAAAGTTAGGCTTGTTTATGGTTGATTTGATTGCTTTTTGACGTCCGTTACGTAAACCATTGCTTCCTCCAAGTACTTTTTCTCCATTAACAGAAGCAAAACCATTAAATACATATGCTTGGTATCCTAACGATAAATTATCAAATCTTCCGGTAACTCCTAACCCTATTTCTCTCCATGTAGTTGGCACAATAGAACCATCTACTGCAGGTCGCTCTGTACCGTTAAATGTAGTGGGTTCGTGAAACTCGTTAATAATACCCATCGGAACAAGCATTAAACCTCCTCTAATGTTAAAGTTATTGGCAACGTTGTAGTTAACAAACGCTTGTTCAACAAAAACCTCTTCAACATGCTCAAGCTCAATTTCTGTAACAAACTGTACTTGATCTGTAAACTTATATCCAACAAGTAATACAAAACGCTGAACGTCTAGCTCACCGTTATCGCCTTCAGGTTGGTTATACAATACTTCAGCATACCCTCCAAGAGTTACTTCTTTACCATAGTTTCCAGATAAAATTCTTTGAGCAGCATTCTGTTGCTTTTGTGGGTCAAACTGAATAGAATCTATTAATGTTTGAGAAAAAACATTACTGCAAAGTAGCAGTACAACAGCGGTAGTAAGTATTTTTTTCATTTAAGTTTATTTAGACTTGTTATAAACAATTGTTTTTTGCGGTGGCAAATATAAAACGCTCAAACAAGTCTGCAAACTTAATTTAGATTAATTTTAAATAATATTTTTTTATAATTACTTATCGTCTTTATAAATAATACTAATAATATGCATTAAATATTTTAGAAGCTTCGTTATAAGCACTTTCAAAGTGCATAGCACTAATACCTGTTTCTGCTTTTACAGACGTCATGTACGAATGTAATTTCTCTGTAGGCATGTTTCCTGTAAGCTCATCTTTGGCCATTGGGCAGCCTCCAAATCCTTGTATTGCTCCATCAAAACGTCTGCAGCCTGCTTTATAAGCTGCATCTACTTTTTCAAACCAAGTGGTTGGGGTGGTATGCAAATGTGCTCCAAATTCTATTTCCGGGTATTTGGGTATTAGGTTAGAAAACAAATAAGTTATAACGTCTGGTGTAGAGCTTCCGATTGTATCGGATAATGATAAAATTTTTACACCCATGTTATACAATCGCTCAGTCCACTCTGCTACAATTTCTACATTCCACGGATCTCCGTATGGGTTACCAAACCCCATAGACAAATAAGCTACAACCTCTTTATTGTTTGCATGAGCTATCTCTAAAATTTCTTTTAAAACATCTATACTTTGTGCAATGGTTTTATGCGTATTACGCATTTGAAAGTTTTCTGAAATAGAAAACGGATAACCCAAATAATGAATTTCTTTAAATTGTACAGCATCTTGCGCACCTCTTACATTAGCTACAATTGCCAATAGCTTACTCTTGGTTTTAGATAAATCTAACGCAGAGAGTACCTGAGCCGTATCTGCCATTTGAGGTATAGCTTTGGGCGACACAAAGCTTCCAAAATCTATGGTGTCAAACCCAACTTGTAATAAAGATTGAATGTATTGTACCTTTTTTTGTGTAGGTATAAACATTTTAATGCCTTGCATGGCATCTCTGGGACATTCTATAATCTTTACTTTATTATTCACTGTTATAAATATAAACAGGTTTAATATACTTACTTACTATTTTACAAGAGTATAAAAATACCAATTCCTATAAACACTATAATTTGTAACCATTTAAACAACCGGGTTGCTTTGTTATTATTTAAATATGTTGCTATACTTCCTGCTAATACAGAAACCAAGCAAAAAATTAAAAAAGCTTGTAGCATAAAGACAATGCCCAAAACATAAAATTGTGTTATTGTTGATAGGCTTGAGCTAAATAAAAAACCAGGAAAAAAAGCCAGAAAAAAAATAGAAACTTTAGGATTTAGCACATTCATAATAAACCCTTGCCTGTATAATTCGGTAAGCTTTTTTTGAGGCACTATTTGCTGATTTATACTCAAATTAGAGGTTTCTTTAAAAACTCTATAAGCCAGATAAAACAAATAAAACGCTCCAAAAACTTTAATGATTGTAAATAGTGTTTGACTCTCTTTTATTAGAGCAGATACTCCAAAAGCAACTAATGTTGTATGCACTATAATACCGGTAACCAATCCGGCACTTGTGGCAATACCATATTTTTTTCCGTTAGTGATGCTTTGCATTAAAACATAAATAATATCGGGTCCCGGAGACACCGTAAGCATCATACTGGCTACAATAAATGTTACAAGTATTTCTGTGTTCAAAATAAATATTCTTAACGCTCAAAAGTATGAAATCTTTATATTTGATTTGCTTATTTAAAACTAACTATGTTATCTAAAGCACAAAAAGCAACTTACAGAGAAGAATTATTTAGACATTTAGACGGATTAGCAACTACACCAACAGCATATGCACTGCACAATAAAGGAGTATTACAGCTTATAGTTAAAGAAAACAAAATAACGCTACAGCAAATAGTAAAAACAATTAACGCAAATGTTGGGTATTTAAATGTAGCCTTACGAGTTTTAGCCTCACAAGGCTGGCTTAATTACGACGTAGATAATAAAACCAACACTATTACACTTAGCAGCAACACTAAAACCAACATTGCTATAAATCATATTTATTTATACGAAGATGCAGTAAACTATTTAAAAGCTACAGAAAAATATGGTCTGCGCTCCTTTAACAAAGAATTATTAATACAGTTAGAAACTGTAGTTAAACGTTACAAAAAACAATTTAATTTACAATTAAGTAACAACCCAGAAGAGCGTGAGGTACAGCAACAAATTTTAAAACATATTGAAGGTGTTTTAGTAGGACCAACAGTAGTACTTTTAGGAATGGGTGGTATGTTTCATAAATATTTTATGGAAGCTTCTTTTAAACCAGAAGAATACCATAAAGACCCTAAAACTTTCGAAAAAGTGCTTGATTTTTTAACCCATTTAAATTGGTTTACCAAAAAAAACGGCACCTACAGTTTTACAGAAAAAGGACTGTTTTTTGCCAAAAGAGCAAGCGCTTACGGAGTTACCGTTTCTTATATCCCTACGCTTAGAAACTTAGATAAATTAATTTTTGAAAACCCTTCTTTTTTACGGGATATTTCTGCTCACCAAACCGAAGTGCATGTAGATAGAGAAATGAATGTTTGGGGAAGTGGTGGTGCTCATGCAGCTTATTTTAAGAAGATAGATGAGATTATAATTAAAATATTTAATAAAGAGCCTATAAAGCAGCAACCCAAAGGTATTTTAGATATGGGATGCGGTAACGGAGCTTTTTTAATTCATCTTTTTAATTTAATAGAAAAGCAAACCAAAAGAGGCCAGTATTTAGAAGAACACCCACTATTTTTAGTTGGAGTAGATTATAATGAAACTGCTCTAAAAGTTACTCGAGCTAATATAATACAGGCAGATATTTGGGCTAAAGTTATTTGGGGAGATATTGGTAATCCGGCCCAACTTAATAAAACTTTAAAGGAAAATTATAACATTAATTTAAAAGACTTATTAAACGTTAGAACTTTTTTAGATCATAACCGAATATGGTCTGAGCCAGAAAATGAGCCTGGTGAAATTAGTACATCTACAGGCGCTTTTGCTCATAAGGGTGCTTTAATAAACAACAACAAAGTATATCAAAACCTGGTAGAGCATTTTAAAAAATGGAAGCCATATGTAGAAAAATACGGCTTATTAGTTATAGAACTGCATACCATTAACCCCACATTGGCTGCAAACAATTTAGGTAAAACAGCTGCTACAGCTTATGATGCTACACACGGATACTCTGATCAGTATATTGTAGAAATAGACGTGTTTAAAAAAGCAGCTGCAAAAGCCGGTTTACTGGTAGATGAAAGTACTTTTGCAAAATTTCCTAACTCTGATTTAGCTACCGTAAGCATTAGTTTGCTAAAAGGGAATGCTTAATTTAAAAGAGCCTTATTAATTTTTTTTACAAGCGAAGGCCCTTCGTAAACAAATCCGGTATAAAGCTGAATTAGGGTTGCTCCGGCTTTAATTTTTTCTTTAGCATCATTCACATCATGAATCCCTCCTACTCCAATTATAGGGAATGCTCCTTTACTGTTTTCATGTAAAAACTTAATAACTTCTGTAGAGCGTTTAGCAAGCGGTTTCCCGCTTAGCCCACCAATTTCATTTTTATTGTCTGAAATCAGCCCTTCTCTGTTTAATGTTGTGTTGGTGGCAATTAATCCGGCAATATTTGTAGTTTTTACAATTTCAATAATATCTAATAACTGACTATTGGTTAAATCTGGCGCAATTTTTAAAAGAATAGGCTTTGGCTTTACTTGCAACTGTTGCGCTTTTATTGCATTCTCTTGTTGTAATGTGTTTAAAATTTTAGTTAGAGGCTCTTTTTCTTGTAGTTCTCTCAGTCCGGGAGTGTTGGGAGAACTTACATTAACCACAAAATAATCTACATAATTATAAAGTGCGTTAAAACAGTATATATAATCTTTAACCGCCTCATTGTTTGGGGTTGTTTTATTTTTACCAATATTTCCTCCAACAAGAACATTTTTTTGTTGTAGTTTTTTTTGATTCTTTTTTAATCTGTTAACAAGCGCTTCTACTCCTGCATTATTAAATCCCATTCTGTTAATAATTGCAGAATCTTGTTTTAACCTAAACAATCGTTTTTTAGGATTTCCAGCTTGTGGTTTCGGAGTTACTGTTCCTACTTCAATAAATCCGAATCCAAAATTAGCCAACTCACTATGTAGTTTAGCATCTTTATCAAAGCCAGCAGCTAGTCCAACTGGATTTTTAAAAGTAAGTCCAAAAACCTCTCGTTCAAGTTTTTTATCTTCAATAGTATAAATGCTTCTAATTATTAAAGAAACACCGGGAATTTGGTTGATGAGTTTAATGGTTTTGAAGGTAAAATGATGAACTTGTTCTGCATCAAACAAAAACAAAAAAGGCCTAACTAATAATTTGTACATGTGCATTAGTTTGCACAAAAATAGCTCTTATTAAAAAAACACCCAATGCAACTTGCTTAAATATTTTAAGTGCTATTTTTGCCAGAATTGAAAGTAGCACCAGTAATTAGTTTTTATATGAAACCAATAGTAAAACGATTTTTAGATTACGTGAAAATTGATACACAATCTGATCCAAATAGTAACACTACACCAAGTACACAAAAACAATGGGATCTTGCCAATAAATTAGTTGAAGAGCTAAAAAATATTGGAATGCAAGATGTTACCATTGATGAGAATGCTTACATTATGGCTACATTGCCAAGCAATGTAGATTACCATGTGCCTACTATTGGTTTTATTGCCCATTTTGATACTACACCGGATTTTACAGGTACAAATGTTAATCCGCAAATTATAGAAAATTACGACGGTAAAGATATTGTTCTTAACAAAGAAAAAAACATTGTTTTATCGCCCGATTACTTTGAAGATTTGTTACAATATAAAGGACAAACATTAATTACTACAGATGGTACTACGCTTCTTGGTGCCGATGATAAAGCTGGTATTGCAGAAATCATAACTGCAATGGAATATCTTATAAATCATCCGGAAATTAAACACGGACCTATACGGGTTGGCTTTACTCCCGATGAAGAAATTGGCAGAGGTGCTCATAAATTTGATGTAAAAAAGTTTGCTGCCGATTGGGCGTATACAATGGATGGCAGTCAGGCAGGAGAGTTAGAATTTGAAAACTTTAATGCAGCAGGAGCAGAAATCACAATTAAAGGGAAAAGTGTTCATCCCGGGTATGCTAAAAACAAAATGGTAAATGCTATTTTAATTGCAAATGAGTTTATAGCAATGCTGCCAAAAGATGAAGTCCCTGAAAAAACAACGCATAGAGAAGGATTTTTTCATGTGTATAGCCTAAAAGGCGATGTAGAAAATGCCCAGATACAATTAATTATTAGAGACCACGACAAAGATACTTTTCAAGCCAGAAAACAAGTAATAAATAACATCACCACACAACTTAACCAAAAATATAATGGCGCTGTTACTGCTAGTGTAAAAGACCAATATTACAATATGAAAGAGAAAATAGAACCTGTGTTTCATATTGTAGAGATTGCAGAACAAGCCATGTTAGATCTTGGTATAAAACCAATAATAAAACCTATTCGTGGTGGAACAGACGGCTCACAGTTAAGCTATATGGGACTTCCTTGCCCTAATATCTTTGCAGGCGGACATAATTTTCATGGTAAATACGAGTATGTTCCGGTAGAGAGCATGGAAAAAGCAACCAAAGTAATTGTTAGAATTGCACAATTAACTGCAGAGAAAGCCAAAAAATAACTTATTGTTAGGATTAGTATACTTAATTTTAATTTTAAACGTTATAAGGTATACTAATCCTAACTACTATGGAAAAGGTAACAACCGGCTTAACCGCAATTAACAATTTTATTGTTGAGACTTTTTCTACTCCGGAAATGATGTTCTTCGGAATTTTTTGCGCACTTTATTTACTTGTGTACAAGTATATAATAAAACGAATAAAAATTTCAGAATAAAAATTACACAATCGTTTCTTTATATTAGCAAGTACAAAGCTATTAAGTATGAAACGATTTAAAACTCCTGATGATTTTTTTGAAGCACAAACTCAATGGCAAGATATTTTACTGCTATTGCGTGAAATTTTATTGACTACAGAGCTCGAAGAAACTATAAAATGGGGGGCTCCCACCTATACAGTTTGTAATAAAAATGTTGTAGGTATTGGGGCTTTTAAAAATTATGTAGGATTATGGTTTTTTAATGGAGCTTTACTATCAGACCCAGATCAAGTTTTAATAAATGCACAAGAAGGAAAAACTAAAGCGCTCAGGCAATGGCGTTTTACAAATCTATCTGAAGTAAAAAAAGAGCAAGTTTTACGCTATGTAAATGAGGCAATAGAAAATCAAAAAAGAGGCTTAGAGATTAAGCCACAAAAAAAAGAGCAACTACAAATACCACAAATTTTAAACAACGCTTTACAAAGTGATTCTGAACTTGCTAACTCTTTTAATGTATTACCCCCTTATAAGCAACGAGAATATATAGAACATATTGGCACTGCTAAAAGAGAAGCAACAAAGCAAAGCAGGTTAGAAAAAAGTATATTACTTATAAAACAAGGATTAGGCTTACATGATAAATACCGTTAAAAACAAAAAAGCATCATTAAAAAATGATGCTTTTTTAGTTGAGCTGTAGTATAATATTATTTTTTCTTAGGAGCGTTAAGTTTAGCGCTCATTTCCATAGAAATTGCAGAGCGTTCAAACTTAATTTTACCGGCAGGAGTTTCTATAATGCACGTATTATCGTTATCGTTAAGCTCTAACACTTTACCGTGCATCCCGCTTTTGGTAACTACTCTGTCTCCTTTTTTTAATTCGTTTATAAATTTCTTTTCTTGTTTTTGACGTTTCATTTGTGGTCTAATCATAAAAAAGTAGATAACCACAAACATTAACAAGAACGGAAATAATGAGTTCTGAAAAATTGCTTCCATTTAGTTTATTGCTTTTTAATGATTGGTGCAGGTAATTTTTTTCCTGTACCTTCTATAAATGCTTTAATTTTTAATACTTCTTTTCCTTTTTCTGTGTTTGCAGAAACCGTAACCGTTTTCATAACATTACTTGCTCCCGAACCATTAAATTTAACAGTAAGCTCTCCTGTTTCTCCTGGTGCAATAGGAGTATTTTTTGGGTAGCTTGGCACTGTACAACCGCAACTGGTTTTTACATCGGTTATAATTAACGGAGCCTCTCCTGTGTTAGTAAATTTAAAAACAGTTTCTACTGCCTGACCTTGTTGTATAGTTCCAAAATCATGCTCTATTTTTTCAAAAGTCATTACAGGAAACTTAGTTGCTTGCTGATCTCTTTCAGTAGCCATCTCTAAGTTTTCTGCTTTTATTTTGCTGGCTGCATCTTCTTTTTGTTTACATGATACTGTAGCAGCCATAATGCCTAAAACAGTAAGTACTAATGTTTTTTTCATGGTTTTTTTAATTTTTTCAGGCCTAAAAATAAACATATTTTATTACATCAGGCCTCTACCTATTTTATTTAACTTTTGGTTAGTTTGGTAATCTTTAACCAGTTTGTCTAATACCCCATTTATAAAAATACTGCTCTTTGGTGTAGAGTATTCTTTAGCAATCTCTAAATACTCGTTTATGGTAACTCTAACCGGAATTGATGGAAAGTATAAAAACTCTGCAATGGCCATTTTTAGTAGTATACTATCTACCTCTGCAATACGCTCTTTATCCCAGTTAGGTGTTTTGCCTTCTATTTCTTTGCTTAACTTCTCATCGTTTAAAACTGTTTTTAAAAGCAAATTTTTGGCAAATTCTCTGTCTTCTTGATCTTTATAAAGTGATTCAATAAAGATTGTTTTAGAAGAATTTTGGTTTATTTTTTTTATTTTCTTTAGAATAATAGTATTAACCAATGGTAAATCGTCTAGCCAGGTTAAACTATGGTCTTCTATATATTCGTAAAGCTTTGGGTGTGGAGCAATTATTTCTTTATAAAGTTCTACAAAAAAAGACTGGTCTTCTTTAATGCTATTGGTTGTAGTTTTCATGTAATCTTTATAGATTTCACTTTCTACTATTGCATCATAAACCAATCTTACATATTCATCATCTAACTCCCAATGCTTAATTTTCTTAGCTTCTAAAGCATCTAAAACATGCTCATTATTTGCTAATAACTGAAGTATGTAATTATTAACAAATTTTGTGTTGGGATTTTTATCTGTTTCTGTAGCTAAATATTTTTTTTGGGCAATTTCAAGTTGTTTCTGAGCAGTTTTTCTGAGTTCTATTAACAAACTAAGCAACAGTAAATACAAGCTCTCCATTCTTTCTATGCTGGTAAATAGAAATTTTTGCTGGGCATCTACATCACTATGTTTAGATTGTAACATAGCGTATATAGCTTGCATTACTTTTACCCTTATGTGTCGGCGTGTAAGCATATATAAAGAACATTAAAAATTAAGGCGAAAGAAACTTGGTTCCTTTCGCCTGCAAAAATAGTATTATTCTAAAATGTTTTAACTATTCTTTTCTAATTTTCTTGCATCTATTCTTGCTTGAGCAATCTTAAATGCAGCTTGGTGAGTTGTAATGTTATGATTGTCTGAATGCTCGAAAATTTCTAAGGTAGTATTGTAAATGTTTTCAGTTTTACGCATAATTTCTGTTTTACCGTAGTTTTCAAGCTCTGCATACACATTAATAATACCACCTGCATTTATTAAAAAGTCTGGTGCATAAGCTATACCTCTTTGTTTAAGCAATGCTCCGTGTTTAACCTCATCTGCTAATTGGTTGTTAGCAGCTCCGGCAATAACTTGAGCTTTTATCTTATAAATGGTATCATCGTTTATTGTTGCTCCAAGTGCGCAAGGTGCATAAATATCTACATCTGCACTGTAAACATCACCATTTAAAATTTTAGCACCGTACTTTTGGCTCACTTCATTTAATCTGTCCTGATTTATATCTGCAATATAAATTTCTGCGCCTTCATTATTTAAGTGCTCTACCAGGACTTCTCCAACATGACCAATACCTTGTACAAGTATTTTCTTGCCTTCAAGGTTATCATCTCCAAATTTATATTTAGCAGCAGCTTTCATTCCCATAAAAACACCATAAGCTGTTATAGGCGATGGGTTTCCTGCTCCTCCTTTTTCTTCAGATATACCGGTAACATACGGTGTAACCTCTCTAACCAAATCCATGTCGGCAGTTTCCATACCAACGTCTTCAGCTGTAATGTATTTTCCGCTAAGTGAGTGCACAAATTCTCCGAATTTTTTCATTAATTCCGGAGTTTTTTGTGTTTTGGTATCGCCAATTATTACAGCTTTACCCCCACCAAGATTTAATCCGGTGATGGCCGACTTGTATGTCATCCCTCTAGAGAGTCTTAACACATCGTTTAACGCTTCCCACTCATTATTATAAGCCCACATTCTAGTACCGCCCAAAGCAGGTCCAAGCACGGTATTGTGAATTCCGATTATTGCCTTTAAACCTGTATCTTTGTCGTTGCAAAATACAATCTGTTCATGATTATCAAACGAAAGTTGGCCAAAAACCGGGTCGGCTTTTTTAAGTTCGTTTACCGAAAGAACTTCAGATTCCATATACGTTAAATTAAATTAATAGTATTTGTATTTTTTAAAGTATTGTTAAAAATACGGCGCAAAAGTAAAAGATTATTCAATTTGCAGCAATTAAACAAACGTTAAATTGTGATTTTTTAAAACATAATTACCTAAAAAACACGCATGAAAGAGCTAAAAGCCATTAATAAGTACTTTAAAAAGTACAAATACAAACTTCTTATAGGTATTTTAATTACCATTATTGCCAGGGTTTTTTCGTTGGTTTTACCTCCTTACGTAAGGAAATCTTTAGATGCAGTAGAAAAGTATCTCACTTCTGAAACTGCGAACATTGCTACTATAAAAGGACAATTAATAGAGTATATTGTAATTATTATTGGTAGTGCCCTACTTGCCGGATTTTTTACCTTTTTAATGCGCCAAACTATTATTAATGTATCTAGGTATATAGAGTTTGATTTAAAAAACGAAATTTACCAGCATTATCAAAAGCTGAGCCTGAATTTTTACAAACAACGTCGTACCGGCGATTTAATGAACAGAATTAGCGAAGATGTAGGTCAGGTTAGAATGTATGCCGGACCGGCAATTATGTATAGCATACAAACTTTAACGCTTTTTGCCTGTGTTATTCCTATAATGTTTATAACTGCACCTACACTAGCACTTTACACATTAATACCACTACCTGTTTTATCTTTTTTAATTTACAGGATTAGCCGAATAATTCATAAAAAGAGTACCGTTGTACAAGAGTTTTTATCTACTATATCTACATTTTCTCAAGAAACTTTCTCCGGAATTTCTGTAATTAAAGCCTATGGTTTAGAACCAAATATGAATGCAGAAGCTGCCCGATTAGCAAATTTGGGTAAAGACAAAAGTTTAGATTTAGCAAGGGTTAATGCCTGGTTTATGCCTTTAATGATTTTGCTTATTGGGTTAAGTAACTTGTTTGTAATTTACATTGGCGGAAGGCAATATATTAATGGTGAGATAGCAACAGTTGGTGTAATTTTAGAGTTTATAATTTATGTAAACATGCTAACTTGGCCGGTTGCTGTAATTGGCTGGGTAACATCTATTGTACAAAGAGCAGAAGCGTCACAAAAAAGAATCAACGAATTTTTAAGCATCCAACCAGAAATTACAAACAATGTCTCTCATGCAACCCCAATTAAAGGAGATATTGAGTTTAAAAATGTTTGGTTTACTTACCAAGACACTAATATAACTGCGCTAAAAGATGTTTCTTTTGCTATCAAAAGCGGACAAACTTTAGCTATAATTGGTAAAACCGGTTCCGGTAAATCTACAATCTTAGATTTAATCAGCAGAGTTTACGAGCCTACTAAAGGAAGCGTATTAATTGATGGTAAACCTATTCAAGAAATTAATATTAAAAACTTACGCGAAGCAATTGGTGTAGTGCCACAAGATGCTTTTTTGTTCTCTGATACAATTGCTAATAACATTAAGTTTGGAAAACCTAATGCAACCCAAGAAGAAATAGAAGAAGCTGCTAAAAAAGCCGTTGTTCATGACAACATTATTCAGTTTACCAAAAAATATGATACCGTTTTAGGTGAAAGAGGCATAACACTTAGTGGCGGACAAAAGCAACGGGTTTCTATTGCAAGAGCGTTACTTAAAGATGCAACTATTTATTTATTTGACGATAGCCTATCGGCTGTAGATACTGAAACTGAAGAACAAATTTTAAATAATTTACAAGCAATTTCTAAAAATAAAACTACCGTAATTGTAAGCCATAGAGTTTCGTCTGTTAAGAATGCAGATGTAATTTTAGTATTAGAAGATGGTAAAATTATACAACAAGGCAGCCATAACGAGCTTATAAATTTACCTGGTTACTACAAAGAACTCTATGAGAATCAGCTATCTGAGAAAGAATTTTAAAAAAAGTTGTTTGATTATGTTTTTTTTTACATTTTTGGACTACATAACGTAACAATCAAACTAAACGATTAGAGGGATTATGAGCGAAAAAGATTTACTCGAGAAAGACGAAATTTTCTCAAAAGTATTAAGAGCCGGAAGAAGAACGTACTTTTTTGATGTTCGCGAAACAAGAGCCGGTGATTACTATTTAACCATCACAGAGAGCAAAAAGTTTACTCACGAAGATGGCTCATTTCATTACAAAAAGCACAAAATTTATTTGTACAAAGAAGATTTTAACGCCTTTAAAGAAATTTTAGGCGAAGTAATGCAATACATTATTGATGAAAAAGGCGAAGAGGTAATTTCTGAGCGTCATCAAAAAGACTTCAAAAAAGATGATGTAGATAATAGTGGTGAAACTCCCTCTACAGACTCTTTTACCGATGTAAGCTTTGAAGATATCTAAAATATACCCTATTGTTTTAAACGGCTTCTTTTCAGAAGCCGTTTTTTTTTATCTTTAACCAAACTAAAACTCCAACCCAGACTAATTATGAGAAAAATTGTAGTTCTTTTATTTTTAGCATCCTCATTCTTACAAGCACAACAAACAGTAACTTTAAATTATTACCTTCCAGACAACGTAACCTACAATCCTAACATACCAACTCCTAAAGAAATTATTGGTCATGAGGTGGGCCAATGGCATGTAACACACGATAAACTTGCACTGTACATGCAAAAACTAGCAGAGGTTTCCGATAGAATTACCATAGAAAACAGAGGTCATACTTTTGAAGACAGGCCACTATTGTTATTAACAATCACATCACCGGAAAACCATAAAAACATCTCATCTATTAGAGAGCAACACATACAGCTTACAGAGGCAAATAGTAGCTCTTTAGACACCAACAATATGCCAATTGTAGTGTACCAAGGTTTCTCTATTCATGGGAATGAGCCCAGCGGAAGTAATGCTGCTTTGGCCGTTGCATACTATTTGGCTGCAGCAGAAGGTCCGGAAATAGACGAGCTGCTTAAAAATGTTGTAATACTATTTGATCCTTCTTTTAATCCGGATGGGTTACAACGCTTTTCATATTGGGCTAATACCAATAAAAGTAGTATGTTAAATCCTGATAACAATGACAGAGAATACCATGAAGTTTGGCCTGGTGGCAGAACCAATCATTATTGGTTTGATATGAATAGAGATTGGCTTCCGGTACAATTGCCGGAAAGTAGAGCGCGTATTGCAACTTTTCATAAATGGTTGCCTAATATTTTAACAGACCACCATGAAATGGGTACAAACTCTACCTTCTTTTTTCAGCCAGGAGTTCCATCAAGAGTTCATCCGTTAACTCCTAAAATGAACCAAGAGCTAACTAAAGAAATTGCTAAATACCACGCTAAAGCGTTAGATAAAATTGGTTCTTTATATTATTCTGAAGAAAACTTTGATGACTATTACTACGGTAAGGGCTCTACATTTCCGGACGTTAATGGAAGTATTGGTATTTTGTTTGAACAAGGGAGCTCTCGCGGACATATACAACAAAGTGAAAACGGAGTTCTTACCTTTCCTTTCACCATCAGAAATCAATTTACAGCTGCATTATCTACTCTAGAAGCTGCAAAAAAATTACGTGTATCTATTTTAAATTACCAACGAGATTTCTACAAAAATGCCAGAGAAGAAGCAGCTAAAGAAAAAAACAAAGTACTTGTTTTTGGTGACGAAAAAGATGCAGCTAAAACCTATCATTTAGCCGAGATTTTAAAGCGACATCAAATCACCTTTCATTATTTAAAAGATGATGCTACCATTAATGGTAAACGTTTTGCTAAAGAAAGCAGTTTTGCGGTACCATTAAATCAAAAAAATCCGAGGCTTATAAAAGCCATGTTCGAGAAAAGAACAACTTTTACAGATAGTTTGTTTTATGATATCTCTGCATGGACTTTTCCGCTTGCTTTTAATGTAGATTACACAGAAACAACCTCTACCAATTACCTGGGTAATGTAGTAACCAACCTTAAACACAAACAAGGTGTTGTCTCTGCAAAATCTAATTATGCTTATTTATTTGAGTGGCATGAGTATTACACTCCAAAAGCATTAAACACAATATTAAGTAAAGGATTACGTGCCAAAGTTGCTAGAACACCTTTTACGTTAAACGGAAAAAAGTATGATTACGGAACCATTATGATACCGGTGCAAAACCAGAACATGAATTCTGATATGCTCTACAATTTTTTAGTTAAAGTAGCAGTAGAAAATCATATAGAAATTAATGGTGTAAATACCGGTTTAACCGAAGGTATTGATTTAGGAAGTAATGATTTTGAACCGGTAAAAAAACCTAAAGTTGCTTTATTAGTAGGAGACGGTGTTACTCCTTACGATGCCGGTGAAATTTGGCATTTGTTTGACCAACGTTACAACATGCACATAACTAAAATAGATGTTAGTTACTTAAGCCGTATAGATTTAAGCAAATACACCGCATTTATTATACCTAACTCTTGGGGAGGCAACAGCATAAGTAAAACGGCTGCAGAAAATTTAAAAGAGTGGGTTAAAAACGGTGGTACTTTAATTGGTTACCGAAATGCTGTTAACTGGCTAAAAAATAATGAGTTTATTAGTGCTGAATTTAAAAAGAACGAAGAAGAGTTAGTAGCCAAAAATGTGAGATTTGACCAACGTAATAAATTTTACGGGGCACAAGTAACAGGAGGAGCTATTTTTGAAGCTAAAATAGACCGTTCTCACCCAATAAATTTTGGCTATAAAAACAATGAAATTGCTCTTTTTAGAAACACTAACATTTATTTAGAACCAGATAAACACAGTTTTAACAATCCTATTCAGTACACTAACTCACCTTTATTAAGCGGGTATATATCTGAAGAAAATTTAGAGCTGCTTAAAAACAGTGTTCCCGTTAAAATTAACCGAATGGGCAAAGGTAGGGTAATAGCCTTTACAGATAATACCAATTTTAGAGCTTTTTGGTATGGTACAAATAAATTATTAATGAATGCTATTTTCTTTTCTAAAATAATGTAGAATATATAGTACTGTAAAAAAAGGCTTGTATAAATACGAGCCTTTTTTTATGCTATTCTTAAACCATTTTCTACCTTATGAGTGGGTTGTAATAGTGTAACCTCGTCTTTATTTACTGCTCCTAAAACCAAACATTCACTCATAAAAGTTGCTATTTGTTTTACCGGAAAATTAACTACTGCTATTACTTGTTTTCCAACCAAATCTTCGGGAGTGTATTTTGTTGTTATTTGTGCTGATGATTTTTTTATGCCAATCTCCGAACCAAAATCTATTTTAAGTTTATAAGCCGGTTTTCTGGCTTCCGGAAAAGGTAAAACTTCTAAAACAGTTCCTACTCGCATATCTACTCTAGATAACTCATCCCAAGAAAGTGCCATATTACTCTTATAATATTTATCGGTTAATAGTTAGTTTTTTTATAACTTCTGGTGAAATATTTCCCGAATATACCCCATAAGCATCAACTAACAAACCTTTATCTCCGTTAGAAGTTTCTATTGCATACAAAATAACATTATCTGAAGGGTTTGTGGCTCCTTCAAACCTGTAAAATGCTACAACATTAAATTCTTCTGCTTTATGCACACACTTTTTGTTTTTATTCTCAAGCCCCTCATAACACAAATTTAAATCATCAGTAAAACCTTGTTGTTTTAAATCTTGTATGGCTTCAACCAGTGTTTCGTATGATTTTTTCATAACACTATATTTGTAAGGTTTCTATTAAAGTTACAATTTTTTTAACTTTATACAAGGTTAGTGAAATTGGTAATTAAAACAATATAAAGCTTATGGCAAGAACACCCAGTAATATGGTACCTTTAGGTACTAAAGCACCCGATTTTAAATTACCCGATACAGTTTCCGGCAGGCGATTAACATTAGATGATGTTAAAGGAGATAAAGCAACTGTTGTAATGTTTATATGTAATCACTGCCCATTTGTTAAGCATGTTAATAAAGGGATTGTTGCTTTAGCGAATGATTACAAAGACAAAGGTGTTGGTTTTGTAGCTATATCTAGTAATGATATTGTTAACTACCCTGAAGATTCTCCGGAACTCATGAAAAAAACAGCTGCCCAAGAAGGATATCCGTTTCCGTATTTATATGATGATTCGCAAGAAGTGGCTAAAGCATATGATGCTGCTTGCACTCCTGATTTTTATATTTTTGATAGTGATTTAAAGCTTGTGTATAGAGGTCAGCTTGACGACTCAAGACCCGGGAATGATATACCGGTTACAGGGAAAGATATGCGTGCGGCTTTAGATGCTATTTTAAACAACAAACCGGTATCTAAAGATCAAAAACCAAGTATTGGTTGTAATATAAAATGGGCTACTAAAATCTAATAAAAAAAGCACCTTAAAAAAGGCGCTTTTTTTATTAGTTTATTTTGCATCTACTAATTCTACATCAAAAATTAATGTTGCATGAGGAGGTATAACTCCACCTGCTCCTCTGGAGCCATATGCTAAGTTAGATGGAATGATTAAGCGTGCTTTATCTCCAACGCTTAATAAAGATATTCCTTCATCCCAACCCGGTATAACTTGGCCTACGCCCAAAGTAAAGCTTATTGGCTCTTTACGTTGGTAAGAAGAGTCAAACAGCATACCGTTTGCTAACTGCCCCTCATAATGTACAGAAACAGTTTGACCTTTTTGAGCTTTTGCTCCCTTACCCTCTTCTAAAATTTTATAATACAAACCGGATTCTGTTTTATCAAATCCTTCGGTAAGTTTAGCTAACGCTTCTTCTCTTTGTTTTTTCTCTTTGGCTTCGCGTTCTTCTTTACCGTCTTGAAAATCTTTAAATGCTTTCACAGCATCCCAGTTTTCTGCTTCTTCACCAACTCTAATAATCTCAATGTTATTAATTTTATCTCCTTGCTCAATAGCATTAACAACCTCTATACCTGTTTCTACAAATCCAAAAACAGTATGTTTATCATCTAACCACGGGGTTTCTAGATGCGTAATAAAAAATTGACTCCCATTGGTGTTTGGCCCGGCATTAGCCATAGATAATACACCCGGGCCATTATGACGTAATTCTGGATGAAATTCATCATCAAACTGGTATCCGGGACCACCTACTCCATTTCCGAGTGGGCATCCACCTTGAATCATAAAATCGTTTATAACTCTGTGAAAGGTTAAACCATCATAATAAGGCTCTCCTTTAGATCTAAAATCATTATCAATACTTCCTTCAGCTAAGGCTACAAAATTGCCTACTGTTCCTGGTGTTTTATCGTGTGTTAATTTTACAACAATCTCTCCTTTACTGGTGTTAAATTTGGCGTAAATACCGTTTTGCATGGTGTTTATTTTTTTGTTGACGGCAAATATAGAACTTTTACCAGCAACCGTTAGTTAATTATCCTTTAATATTGGCAGGTTTTATAATCCCATACTTATCAAACAAATAAACTAAGGCAGTCATTGTAGCTGCCCCGAGTTCTAGTTCTCTTTTATTTACATGCTCAAATGTATCGTTAGCTGCATGATGATGGTCAAAATAACGTTGTGAATCTGGCCTTAATCCCGCCAAAACTAATCTTCCGTCTTTTAACGGGCCAATATCTGCGCCGCTTCCTCCACGTTCAAATAAATGAATTAAATACGGTTCAAAAAGTGGTTTCCATTGTAAAACTTGCTCAAAGTTTGCCTGAGAGCAATCAAAAGAAAATCCTCTTGGTGTAAATCCTCCTGCATCACTTTCTAGCGCAAATATGTGTTCTTCGTTGTTTTTTTTAGCTTCTTCGGCATATTTTCTTCCTCCCCGCAAACCATTTTCTTCATTCATAAAAAGTACTACTCTAATAGTGCGCTTAGGTTTGTACCCGATTTTTTTGAATAATCGTAAAACTTCCATGCTTTGTACACAACCTGCTCCGTCATCATGAGAACCATCTCCTAAATCCCAAGAATCTAAATGCCCTCCTACTAAAATTATTTCATCAGGAAATTCGCTTCCTTTAATCTCTCCGATAACATTATATGAAAGCACATCATCAAACTGTTTGCAATTTTGATTAAAATAAAATTTAAGTTCCGGGTTTAATGCCAACAAAGCACTTAATTGTTCTGCACCGTTTGTACTAATAGCTGCAGCCGGAATGCGTTTATGTACCGGAGTGTCTCCGTAGCTCATTGAGCCTGTATGCGGATAATCATCTAAACGCAAACTTAACGATCTTACAATAACTCCTACGGCTCCGTATTTAGCTGCCTCCATGGCGCCTGCATAACGTTGATCAACACAGCCTCCATAAGCTTTAAAAGTGTTTATAAGGTTAGCTTGCATTGGCCTATTGTAAAAAACTATTTTGCCTTTAATTTTTTCTTCGCCAAGTTGAGATAACTCTTCTATTCCTTTAACCTCAACAACTTCTGCTTTTAACCCTCCTTGAGGTGTAGCAACAGACCCTCCTAAAGCACAGATAGGTACAGGTGTAGTTACTCCCGGAGCGGTTTCTATGTATGCATATTCCGGTGCTCCTCTAACCCATTTTGGTACCATAACGGGTTGTAACCAAACCCTATCTAATCCTAAAGAATCTAATTGCGCCTTTGTGTACTCTACTGCTTTTTGTGCGTTTAAAGAGCCCGAAAGCCTACCCCCTATTTGATTAGATAAATAATCTAACCAATGGTAAGCCTTACCTTCTGTTAAGGCTGCATTGTATATTTTCTGAATTTGTAAAGCATCTGCATTATTCTGAGCGGTTACTTGAAAGGTAACCAAAACACATATTATTAAAATTTTTTTGAGCATTTGTAATTGTTTTATTCTGCTTGTAATTGTTTTTTATACGCTTCTATATTGGCTTTAATTTCTGGGTCTAACTCTGGTGCTTTTATATCTTTATACGTGGTTAATGTATTATATAAGATAGAAGCTACTATATATCTGGCAGCTTTTTTATTGTCTGCCGGTATAACATACCATGGTGCATGTGGTTTAGAAGTTTTATTTATAGCTTCTTCATAACACGCTATATAGTTATCCCATAGTTTACGTTCTTTTAAGTCGCCAGGAGAAAATTTCCAGTTTTTCTCTTTTTTTTCTAACCTTCTCAGTAATCTGTTACGTTGTTCTTCTTTAGATAAATGTAAATAAAACTTAAAAATTAATGTTCCGTTTTGAGCTATGTGCTTTTCAAAATTATTTATTTGCTCAAACCTTGTTTCCCAGAAAGCATCATCTATATCTTGTACACTATTAATATACGGTAAATTCTCGTTTAAAATATACTCCGGATGTACTCTTGTAACCAATACATTTTCGTAATGCGTTCTATTAAAAACTGCAAACTTCCCCCTTGGAGGTAATGCAATATAGTGACGCCACAAATAATCATGTGAAAGCTCTAAAGCTGTAGGAACTTTAAAACTGTGTACTATTATACCTCTGGAGTTAAAATCTTTAAAAACTTCTCTAATTAGGCTGTCTTTTCCAGCTGTATCCATTCCTTGTAAGCATACTAACACCCCATATTTGTTGTGTGCATACATTATGTCTTGAAACTCCCCTAATTTTTGCCTAACCTTCTCTAACCATTTTTCTAATGTGTTGTTGTCTTTATTAAAATCTTCGAAAGTTGAAAATTTTGATAAGCTAACTTGTTGATTTACTTTATAATAGTCTGGATTAATGTTTTTCATCTAAAAAAATTTGACTTAAAGATATATAAAGAAAAGAAAAATCACGTTACTATAACAGACGAAGTGTTGAAATATAAAAATGATGCATTTCATCGAATTTTTTAAAAAATTATACTTAAGTAAAATGTAAGCCGTTATAATTTCCAAAACAACCCAAGTCTAAAAAATTAAACCATTAGCTTAACTGTATGAAAGCAACTATTTCTTTGCTATGGATGAGCATTCTTACTGCTACTATAACTCCCACAAATGATGCGTGTACCAAAGCCCATTCGGCAGCAAGCTACGCGTTATTTCATGCAAAAAAATCATTAAAAGCAGATAATTTTGATCATCAGCGTTATTATGCAGAACGTGCTGTTGAAGCGTTTAAAAAAACTCAAGAAGTAATAGACGATTGTGGATGTGATAAAGCTAAAAATGCCATTTTAGACGGTATAGAGAATTTAACCAAAGCAGCAGAGGCTGAAGATTGGGATAAAGGTAGGTTTTATACCAAAAAAGGGCATGCTTATGCACAAGATGTTATTGGTTTTTTAGATGAGTGTACTTCTGGTATTGCTTATACAACTGTTTACACTATAGATAATACAGAAACTGTTGCTGCAGAAAATATAATGGTTAAAAAACAAGAGTTAACTGAAGAAGAGCAAAAGCTAGAAGAAGCTAAACGGAGACTTGAAGAAGAAAAAAGAAAACTAGAAGAAAAGCTTGCTGAACAAAGAAGGCTTAAAGAAGCTTTAGAAAAAGCCCGACAAGAAGAGCTCGCAAAACAAAAACATTTAAAAATAGCAACCGAAGATGCGTTGGCAAATTTAGAAACAGCAATTTATGAGCTTACCATAGCATTAGATTGTAAAACAGCTTACAGTATCTTAAAAAATTATAGTAAAACATACACAGATTTAGAAAAAGAAAGTTTAGACCAAACTAAAAATTATTACATACTAAAAGCAAAAGAAATAGCAGATAATGCCATGCAAAAATTGGTAGACTGCACAAAAAAGTAGGCCTTAAAAAAGGTCACATAAAGAAGACTGTCTATAAGTTTCTTGGATAATTCATACCACTAGCTATCCTCGAGCCGTCGTCACGGGCAACTATAGAAAATGAATAACGACGATGCTCAAAAACTTAAAAAGACAGTCTCTTTTTTTATTTAGAAGCAAAGAGTTTTACATCTTCTTCAGTAACTTCTTTGCCCCCTAAGATAATTAATCTTTCAACAACATTTCGTAATTCTCTAATATTTCCTGTCCAATCATAGTTTTGCAAAAGCTTTACGGCTTTATCTGAAAATTTTTTTGGAGCATTCCCTTGCTCTTCTGCAATTTTTTTAGCGAAGTGCTCTATGAGAAGCGGAATATCTTCTCTTCTGTCGTTTAATGGAGGAACCTTTATTAAAATAACTGCCAAACGATGGTATAAATCTTCTCTGAATTTACCCTTTTCTATTTCCTTTTTTAAATCTTTATTTGTTGCAGCTATCACCCTAACATCTACCTTAATATCTTTATCGCTACCTACTCGTGATATTTTATTTTCTTGTAGAGCACGCAATACTTTAGCTTGAGCCGATAAGCTCATGTCGCCAATTTCATCTAAGAAAATAGTACCCCCGTTTGCTGCTTCAAATTTTCCAGCTCTATCTTTTACAGCCGATGTAAATGCTCCTTTTACATGTCCAAATAATTCGCTCTCTATAAGTTCTGATGGAATTGCAGCACAATTTACCTCTATTAACGGCCCTGATGAGCGATCGCTTTTTTGATGTAACCAATGAGCTACTAACTCTTTACCGGTTCCATTAGGACCAGTAATTAAAACACGGGCGTCTGTTGGGGCTACTTTCTCTATAATATCTTTAATGTGTGTTATGGCTTTACTCTCACCAATCATTTCGTAGTTTTTGCTCACCTTTTTTTTGAGCATTTTATTTTCTACTACGAGTTCTTTTTTATCGAGAGCGTTCCTAACTGTATTTAGTAGCCTGTTTAAATCTGGTGGTTTAGAGATATAATCAAAAGCACCTAAACGCATGGTGTTAACTGCTGTATCTAAATCTCCATGCCCCGAAATCATAACAAACGGCACCTCTGGTTTAACCTTTTTTGCTGCTTCTAATACTTCTACCCCATCCATTTTGGGCATTTTTATATCGCAGAGAACCAAATCAAAATCTTCTTTTTTAACCTTTTCTATACCGGTTAAACCGTCTTCGGCTTCTTCTACTTGGTAGTTGGTGTTTTCTTCGGTAAGTATTTTTACTAATACTCTACGTATAGCTGCTTCGTCTTCTATTACTAATATTTTTGGCATAGTTAATCTTTTATTTTTTAAACATCATATACCGTGCCTCTTTGTATTATTCTGTTTTGTGTTGGTACAAATGAATGTCTCTTTGAGGGAATGGTATTGTAATGTTATGCTCTCTAAAAGTTTGATCTATCTTAAATCGTAAATCACTTTTAATTCTCGGGTCTATAAAGCTATCATTTATATAAAAATAAACGCCAAACATTAATGCCGAATCGCCAAAATCTTCGAATAACACAAAAGGCTTTGGATTTTTTAAAATTCCCTTTTGGTTTGCTACACACTCTAATAAAAGCTTTTCTACTAATCGCGTATCGCTACCGTAAGCTACTCCAACTTTTACATGCTCTCTGGTTGTTCTGTGGTTTTGAGTATAGTTATAAATAGCATCGGTTAAAAATTTATGATTTGGGATTACAATTATTTTATCATCGCGAGTTATGGCTCTTGTTGTACGAAGTTTAATATCTACTACACGACCAACTTTATCATCTACTTCTATGATATCGCCCACATGTAAAGATTGATCTAAAATAATTAGTATTCCTGATATTATATCTTGAAATAAATACTGAAGCGCAAACCCCAATCCAACAAATAGAGCAGCAGAAGCCGTTAAAAGTACCGTTAAGTTAACCCCCGAAGAATGTAATACGGTAACAATTACAATAATATAAATTACATAGTTTACAAACTTAAAAATGCTTATAAATTTGTTTTTATCGTCTAACGGCAGTTTAGCTGTAATTATTCGTCTTATAAGTTTTAGTAAGTAGTGAGCAACAACACAGCTAACTAAAATTAAAAGTATTGTGCCAAGGGTAATAGATACGTTTTTGTCTTGATAAATAGACCAAGACAAAAACTCTTTTAATTGATTAAATATATTTTTTACAACTTCCATACTAATACTTTAACCATTTATATAACTCTTTATACGAAGGCTTTTTGCCATACATTAAAATTCCTACTCTATATATTTTGGCTGCCAACCAAACAATAAAAATAAAAGTAGCAATTAATAACGCTATTGAGGTTAAAAGCTCCCAAAGCTGAACACCATCCGGACCAATGCCACTTGGCAAGCGCATTAACATAACAATTGGTGATGTAAGCGGAAAAATAGAAAAGGCAACAGCTATAGGCCCGTGTGGGTTTTCGAAAACCGAAAAGAATCCTACATATACGGCCAACATTAATGGCATAATTACAGGAAACATAAATTGCTGAGTGTCTGTCTCGTTATCTACTGCTGCCCCAATTGCAGCATAAATAGAGCTGTAAATTAAATACCCCAACAAAAAGTAAATAACAAAGAAAAACAGCAAAGTAAACCAAGGGAGTTTTAAAATTTCTTTAATGTACAATGTCATTTTATCTGAAGAGTTAGAAGCTGCATTAACTGCCTCTACAGCTTCTGGCGAGAGGTTGCTTGTTGCTGTTATAGCTTCAGAATCTAACCCGAATAAACTCATTACCACAACAAAAAGAACTCCGGCTAAAACTATCCAGATTACAAACTGAGTTATTCCGGCTAACGACGTACCTATAATTTTACCCAACATTAACTGAAAAGGTTTAACAGACGAGATAATGACTTCTATTATTCTGGAAGTTTTCTCTTCAATAACGCTTCGCATTACAAAAGCACCATAAATAATAATAAACATCATTATTAAATAGCCCATGCTTCCACCAATAATGGCTTTCATCTCGTTTATACCCTTTAGCTTTTTTTCTCCAGAAAAGCTCGCTGTATTAATCTCGTAATTTTTACTAATATCTTTTAAAACATCATCAGATATGCCATACGATTTTAACTTTTGCTCTCTTAGTTTTTTTTGAATGGTATTCTCTAACGTACCCAGTACATTTAAGCTGGGAGATTTTTCTGAATAAAACGATATGTTTTTTGCAACTTCTTCAAGAGTTTTACCGGCAGGTACATGCAATAAACCGTAGTGTTTAGAAGCTAATGCTTTTTGTTTAGCTTCGTTTAGATTACTGTTTTTAATTGTTACAAAAGAAAGCTCTGAAGTAGCAGTAAAACTGTTACTTAACAAATTACTTTCGTCTAATATGGCAATAGTTTTAACCTCATCGCTATTAACACGGGTTAAAAAAACTATTAAAGCACTCATAGCAACAATCAGTAGCGGGCTCAAAATGGTTAATATTATAAACGATTTATTTCTAACCTTTGCTATATATTCTCTTTTTATGATTAACCCTAATTTATTCACGATTGCTATTTTTTACTGTTTGTATAAAAATATCATTTGCAGTAGGTATAACTTCTGCAAAATATGTAACCTCTGCCTTATTACTTAAGTATTGTAACAGCTCGTTAGATGTGAGCCCGTTTGTTAGCTTAATTTTAAGTTTTAGCTCTTCTCCTAAAGATTTAAAAGAAGCTGGCGACACCTGAAACTTTTCTTGCAATTCTTTCTTAACAGCTTCTTTATTAGGTGTTAATAACCCTATTTGATAAGTGTTGGTTCTGTTTTGCCTTTTAATATCTACTAATTTTCCTTCCAGAATTTTCTTTGACTTGTTTATTAAGGCAATATAATCACAGAGTTCTTCTACAGACTCCATTCTGTGTGTAGAGAAAATTACAGTTGCACCTTGTTGTTTTAACCGTAAAATCTCATCTTTAATTAGTGCAGCATTTATAGGATCAAAACCACTAAATGGTTCATCAAAAATTAGCAATTGTGGTTCATGAAGTACTGTTACTATAAACTGTATTTTTTGGGCCATCCCTTTAGAGAGTTCTTGTACTTTTTTGTTCCACCAATCTCCAATTTCCAGTCTCTCAAACCACATTTTAAGTCGCTTTTTAGCTTCTGCTTTACTTAATCCTTTAAGCTGAGCTAAATAAAGAGCTTGCTCTCCTACTTTCATGCTTTTGTAGAGCCCGCGCTCCTCTGGTAAATATCCAATTTGTTGTACATGATGGGGTTGCAGCGCTTCTCCGTTAAAGAGCACAGTACCGGTATCCGGATAGGTTATTTGATTTATAATTCTGATTAGTGTTGTTTTTCCTGCTCCATTCGGGCCTAACAGTCCAAATATTTCTCCTTTAGGCACATGAATAGAAACTTGGTCTAAGGCAGTGAAATTTCCAAATTGTTTGGTTACTTGGTTTGCTACCAGTAAATGCTCCATATATGGTTTTTTTCAAATATATTTTAAATACACGAAACCCTAAGGCAAGTTTGCATTTTTTTAAAATGTTTGTGTTTAAAAAAATAAAGCTCGGCCTACAGCTGTAAACCGAGCTTTAATTTATAGTTTTTATTTAGCTATGAAAACATGTCTTTTACTTTTTCAAAAAATGATTTATCACTTTTCTGAGGTTTTGGCTCAAAGTTTTCGTGATTCATCATCTTTTCAAAAAATTCGCGCTGTTCTTTATTAAGAACTTTTGGTGTCCAAACATTTACATGAACTAACAAATCTCCTCTTCCGTAGCCATTAATATTTGGCATTCCTTTTCCGCGTAGGCGCAAAATTTTTCCCGACTGAATTCCTTCTTCAAGTTTTATTCTAACCTTACCACTAACAGTATCTATCTCTTTAGATGTACCCAATACAGCTTCAGGAATGCTAATATATAAGTCGTAATGTAAATTATCTCCTTCACGTTTTAATGTTGGATGCTCTTTTTCTTCAATAGCAACTAACAAATCTCCCGGAATACCATTCCCGGGTGCTTCGTTTCCTTTACCACTTACCTTTAACTGCATTCCATCTACAACTCCAGCCGGAATTTTAATACTTACGGTTTCTTCCTCAATTATAAGTCCGTCTGCATCTGCACCAGCAGGCCTATTGCCTATTACCTGACCCGCACCACCACAAGTATTACAAGTAGTAGAGGTTTGCATTCTACCTAAAATGGTATTGGTGATTCTGGTTACCTGACCACTACCATTACAAGTACCACAAGTGGTATAAGAAACTCCCGGAGCTTGAACTTTACGTCTTACTTTAACTTTTTTCTCTACACCATTTGCAATCTCTTCTAACGATAATTTTACACGAATTCTTAGATTGCTTCCTTTTACTCTTCTTTGACCACCACCAAAGCTACCAAAGCCACTAAAGCCACCACCAAAAGCACTACCAAAAATGTCTCCGAACTGGCTAAATATGTCTTCCATATTCATGCCTCCTCCACCAAAGCCACCATTGCCTTCAAATGCAGCATGCCCAAACTGATCGTACTTAGCACGTTTATCCGGGTCGCTTAGTACTTCGTAAGCTTCGGCAGCTTTTTTAAACATTTCTTCGGCTTTGGTATCACCCGGGTTTTTATCCGGATGATATTCTAATGCTTTTTTGCGATATGCTTTTTTTATTTCGGCTGCAGTAGCGTTTTTACTTACGCCAAGTATTTCGTAATAATCTTGTTTCATACACTTATATTACTGTCCTACAACTACTTTAGGATAACGAATAATTTTATCGGCTAATTTGTATCCTTTTTCAACAACATCTATTATTTTGCCTTTCATATCATCTGAAGGGGCGGGAACTTGTGTAATGGCCTCATGGATTTCGGCATCAAAAACATCGCCTTTATTAACTTCCATTTGCTCTAACCCTTTAGATTTTAGCGTTTCTCTTAGCTTGTTGTTAATTAGCTCTACTCCTTTTAAAAGTTCTTTTTCTTTTGTTTTAGATATTTCTGCTAAAGCTCTATCAAAATCATCTAAAACAGGCAACATAGCACTTAGCACCTCTTGCCCAGCTGTTTTAAATAACTCTATTCTTTCTTTAGTTGTACGCTTTTTAAAGTTTTCAAACTCGGCAAAAAGGCGTATAAATTTATCTTTTTCTTTTGCTAACTCTTCTTTTAACTGTTCTTCGGCAGTTTTTTCTTGCTTTTCTTCAGCTTGATTTTTTGCTGCATCGTTTTCCTTGTTCATTTGCTCTTGCTTAACTTCTTGTTCTTTTACTGCCGTATCTTTTTCTTGTTTATTTTTTTTACTCATAGATTTAATCGTATTTAACACCTTTAATTAAGGTTGGCAAAAGTATTGCCATTTATTTAAAAATGTCAAATTGTCACTAAAAAAAGCAATGTTTTAAGCTAAAATATCAGCTAAAGCTTTGTCTACAGTATTGTAGTTAAAATTAAAACCAGCTTCTATTATTTTTTTGTTTGACACTTTATGGCTTGCTAAGATTACATAAGCCATCTCTCCTAATAATAACCGTAAAAAAACCGAAGGTATTTTGGGCAGCCAAAGTGTTTTTTTTAGTTGTTTTGCAACTGTTTTTACTAATTGTTTTTGTGTAACCGGATTTGCAGCCACTGCATTGTAAACTCCGTTTAAATTATTAGTTACGGCAAACAAAAAAAGTCTGGCAATATCATTTATATGAATCCAAGATTGCCACTGTTTTCCGCTCCCAAGTGGAGCTCCCACATAATATTTAACAGGTTTAACCAAGGCTGGTAGTCCCCCTTGGTTTTTATCTAAAACCAAACCTATTCTTAACATACAAACCGACATTGAAAATTGCTTAAAACTATAAGCTGCCTTTTCCCATTGCTGTACTACTTGGGCTAAAAAAGAGTTATCTGCTTCATCATTTTCTGAATAAAATTCAGTTAAAGAGCTTGGGTAAACACCTATTGCAGAGGCAGATACCAACATTTTTATGTTGTGCTCAGGTAAACTTTGTATGGCTTTGTGTAAGGTTTTAAGAGATTGTATCCTGCTGTTTATTATTTTTTGCTTGTAAGATTTGGTCCAGCGTTTTGCAATAGTAGCTCCTGCCAAATTTATAATCGCATCTACTTTGTTAAAGCAATTCAAATCTATTTCATTATGCTCCGGGTTCCAGAAAAAACCTTTATAATTGGGTTCGTTTTGTAATTTGCTTTTTTGGGTAGTTAAGTAATGTACAGTATAATTATTAGCTAAACACAATGCTACTATTTTACTGCCTACCAAGCCGGTTGCTCCTGTTATTAATATTGTCATACTTTTTTTATTGCTCTTAACATTTCTCTTTTGCCTGGTGGTCCGGGAAGTTTTTCTACGGTGAATCCTACAGCCTGCATAGCTCTTTTTACACTTCCTTTTGCAGAATACGTAACTAAAACACCGTTAGGTTTTAATGCTTGGTACATAGTTTTAAAAATCTCTTCTGTCCATAATTCCGGTTGCACTCTGGCACCAAAAGCATCAAAATAAATTATAGTAAACTCTTGATTATAGCTAACGTCACTAAACAAACGTTTGTGTTTTTGTAAATAAAAACTAGATGAGATTTGGTGTTGGGTTTCCCAAGAAACATGATGCAATTTCTCAAAAACATGTTTGTATTTGTCTGCCTGCAATGCTTTTGCATACTCTAACAAAGAAGCTTCTTCTGTACTAACCGGGTACGCCTCTATGCCGGTATATGTTATTTGCAGATTATTTTTAACAGACTCTAAAAAAGTAATAAAAGCATTTAATCCGGTGCCAAAACCCATTTCTAAAATAGAAAGCTCTTTAGCTTCTTTAAAATAGTGCAATCCATGGTGTATAAATACATGATATGCTTCTGCTATAGCACCATGTTTAGAATGATAGTGCTCATTCCAGTCTTCTATCTTTATGGTTTTAGATCCGTCTGCTGTTGTAATAATACTTCGCTTCACTTTATTGCGCTATAAGCACTCCGTCTGCCTCAAACGAGTATGTTTTTTTGGGTGTAGTTATTTTAGCTATTTCTTCTGGTGATTGTCCGGCGTCTTCTGTATAATGGCGTTGCTCATCAACCGACATGCTATTCACAAAAGCCTTCCCATTTACAATTACCTCTTTACCTTCTATATCTTTAGGAACAAAAAAGCCATAGTCTTTAAATTTAACCATTACTTCTTGGTTATCTTCAAGCTGTAGCTTCATCCAACATCCTTTAGATTTGCATACATCTGTTACAACTGCTTTAAATTTTGTTGAGAGCGTATCTCCTTCGTTTAAGCTTTTGTAATCATTATATATTTCTGAAGTTTCTTTAGCAGATTTTGCTGTAATTTTTTCTCCAAAAGAATCATATTTTTTGCTTTCACTACATGCTATAATTGTAAGTAAAGTAAATAAAACCAATAGTTTTTTCATGTCTTGTTTAATTTTAACTTTTTAGTTATAATAATTTACAAATTAAACAAATAAAAAGCATTAGTACACTTATTATACCCTATTAATTAGTTAATTTTGCACTAAATTTTCTTACTGATGAAAAATAATTCTCTACATACAATTTTCGTTGAAAAAGTAACTCAATCCAAACTTCCCAATGTTGATTTTAAAAACCTAACTTTTGGTAAAGTTTTTACAGATCACATGTTTTTGGCAACCTATAAGAATGGCCAATGGAATGCCCCCAAAGTAGTTCCGTATCAGCCTCTTTCTTTTACTCCCGGAACAAGTGTTTTTCATTATGGGCAAGCTGTTTTTGAAGGACTTAAAGCTTATAAGGACGATGATGATAATGTTTGGTTATTTAGACCCGAAGAAAACTTTAAACGCTTAAATAAATCGGCTAAAAGACTGGCAATACCTGAAGTTCCTGAATCGTATTTTTTTGATGGTTTAAAAACATTGTTAAGCTTAGATAAAGATTGGGTGCCCAAAGGGATAGGAAATTCACTTTACATAAGACCGTTTATTATAGCAACAGAAGAAGGTGTTAAGGCTTCACCGGCGCAAGAATATATGTTTATGATTATTTGTTCGCCGGCACAATCTTACTACTCCGGTACTATTAAAGTTAGAATTGCCGAAAAGTATAGCAGAGCTGCCAAAGGTGGTTTTGGTTATGCTAAAGCTGCCGGAAATTATGGAGGTCAGTTTTACCCAACCAAGATAGCACAAGAAATGGGCTATCAACAAATTATTTGGACAGACTCTATTGCTCATGAGTATCTTGAAGAAGCCGGCACAATGAATGTATTTTTTAGAATAAACGACACCTTAATAACCAGCCCGGTTAGTGATACCATTTTAGATGGAGTTACCAGAAAAAGTGTGATTGAACTTGCTAAAGAAGAAGGGATAACTGTTGAAGTAAGACGAATTTCTGTGAATGAATTAGTAGAAGCAGCAAAAAACAATACACTTAAAGAAATGTTTGGTAGTGGCACAGCTGCAGTAATTAGCCCTATTAGTGGTTTTGGCTATAAAGAATTTGATTTTACTCTGCCTGACATTGAAGATTCGTATGCAAAACGATTAAAAAAACGATTGTTAGATATACAATACAACAAAGCTCCGGATAACTTTGGCTGGAGGCATAAAATATAAAAAAGGGAGCTTGACGCTCCCTTTTTTATTCTTGTAAAATTTTGGCTATATCGGGTTTAAAATAATTTGGCCCTTTTAAAACTTTACCATCTTCTCTGTAAATTGGCTTACCGTCTTCTCCTAATTTACTCATATTACTTCGTTGAATTTCTGTAAAAACCTCCTCTATTTTATCTTGTAAGCCATGCTCAATAATAGTTCCGCAAAGTATATAAAGCATATCGCCTAACGCATCGGCTACTTCGGCTAAATCTCCGTTATTTGCAGCTTGTAAATACTCCTCGTTTTCTTCTTTCATTAAATTGTATCTGAGTGTATTTTTTGCAACACCTAAATTAGCAACCGGACTTGTTTTTACTCCTAAACCAAAAGCTTCGTGAAACTTTTTTACAGCCTCTATTTTATCTTTCATAAGCGTTTTATTTTTTAATAGATGGTATAGTTATTATTTTCGCACAAAATATACAATATGTTTACCAGTGGTCAGTTAGTATTTGCAATATTTTTTGTCATCGCTTTTACTTTAATAATTGTTGTTAGTTATAAAAAAGACAAAAAATTACATACTAAACATTATAAAGGTGCTTTTTGGGTTTTAATAGGTTTCGTGGTGTTTATGGCAATTTTATTAGCTATTAAATACTATCTTAAAAATTAACGCGTTATATAATTGACAATTAGCTTAATAGTAAAATATTTTTAATTTTTTTCTTACATTTTTTTTTTAGAAAATAAAAAGAGCTAATTTTGTTCTGTGGTTAAAATTTTAAAAAGCAATGATGACATTCTTAACAGTATTATTAGTGCTGGTAGTATTAAATGTGGTTCTTCTAATTTTCAGTGTAAATGCTGCCAAGCCATCTCCTAAAAAAGAGAAAACGTATATTTTTAGCGTTAAACAAAACGAACTTTCTGAACGTAAACTAAACGATTTAAAGAAAGCTGTTTAATGCTTTTATTAAGCTAACCATTCTCTTGTATTTACAATTTTTAACTTAGTTTTAAAAATTGCGGCTCTTCTTTTGTATTTTCCAATTCTGATTTTTATTCTTTTTTTAATGTACACTACACTTGAAAAAAGTAGCTTTTTGTGTATCTTAGACTAGCTTTTTAAAAACCACGTACCTGCATGAAATTCTTAAAATACTTACTGTTTTTAATACTTCTTGTAATAATTATAGGTTCTATAATTATAGCTGTTCAGCCCTCAGATTTTAATGTATCGAGAACAAAAACAATAAATGCTCCACAAGCAGTACTATATAACCAAATAAATGATTTGAAAAATTGGCCTTCTTGGTCGCCCTGGCTAGAAAAAGAGCCCGAGGCTAAACTTACGTATGCCAAAACTACAGAAGGTGTTGGTGCTAGTTATAGTTGGGAAGGAGATCTATTAGGTAACGGCTCTATTAAAACCATTTACAGTACGCAAGACTCTATAGCTCAACATATTTATTTTGGAGAAGATACAACCCCATCTACAATTTACTGGAAATTGAGTCCGGAAAATAATCAAACTAATGTTACTTGGGGTATAACCGGCACGAGTAGCTTTTTTGAAAAAGCTTATGTATTATTTAATGGCGGGATGGACAAAATAATTGGTAATGATTATGAAAGAGGGCTTGAAAAACTTGATAGTGTTGTTACAACAAGTATGAATAAATTTAGCATTTCTGTTAACGGAATTACAGAATATGGTGGCGGTTTTTACTTGTATAAAACAACATCGGCAACTGCTTCGAATATTAGCAATACTATGGCAGAGCAGTATGGTGCTCTTAGCAACTTTTTAAACAAACATAACATTACCCCTACCGGTATGCCTTTTACTATTTATTTAGAAATGAATGCTGAAAATGGAAATGTAATTATGAGCAATGCCATACCGGTAAAAGAACGTATTATTGTTACCGGAGACAGTAATATTTTATGTGGTTATATGCCTAAATTAAAAGTTTTAAAAACAACCTTAAAAGGTAATTATACGCATCTTGGTAAAGCTTGGGAAGCAGCAAGAGATTACATATCTGAAAACAATTTAGAGCCTGCAGAAGAATACCCCTTTGAAATTTATACTAACGATCCTGGAGATTACCCAAATCCGGCAGATTGGGTAACAGAAATTTACATTCCTATTAAATAACAAAATGAAACAGGCCCTTTTAGTATTTATTGGTGGCGGTATTGGAAGTGTTTTACGATACCTGTTGGGAAAGCATTTAAATCTTGCATCGTTTAAAATTCCGTATGGCACATTTACAGCAAATATTATTGGGTGCTTTCTAATAGGATTGGTTATGGGCTATGCTCTTAAAACCAATTGGCTATCACAAAATCACATTTTATTTTTAGCTACAGGACTTTGTGGAGGTTTTACAACATTCTCTGCTTTTGCTTACGAAAACACGTTTCTGCTTAAAAATGGCGACTTCACTACAGCACTGCTATACGTATGTGCCAGCACAATTATAGGAATTGCTGTTACTTTTTTAGGTTTTTACATTAGTAAATAATTACTTATTCCAGGCTTTCATTCCTGCTTTAACAGCAATAGGTAAATAATTTTCTGAAGGCACAATTGGGCACGAATATTTTGGATTATATACGCAATATGGGTTATACGCCTTATTAAAATCTAATGTTATAGAGTCTGATACAGGAATAGATAAATTTATATACCTACCACCTGCATACGTTTCATTACCGTTAGTTTTATCTGTAAAGGGCAAAAACAAATAATCCTTATATTCTTCTGAGAGCAAAAGCTCTTGATTTTGATACACATTTAGTTTAAACGTTTCTCCTTTTAGTTTAAAATGTACTTCACCATACTTTTTATATTCTGGAGTTCTGCCGGTAGTGGTTGGCATAAAAAAAGGCAGCTCATTAGGAGTACTTATAAATTTAGCCTTAACAACATAGGAAGTATCTGGCTCAAAAAAAGGCAACGAAACAAAGTCTTTTCTATCTTTTTCAAGCAACGGAGATGTTGTAGCATTCTTAAACTCAGCATTTGTTTTATCTTGAAACTCATAAATATCTTTAAGCAAAGTGCTACTTGTTACTTTTTCCTTATGAGTAACTGTTTTATGGTATTGTTTATCAGACTTACAGGAAAACAACAATGTGCACATTATTATGTACACAACTGTTATTTTTTTAAATTTAATTATGGTTAAAAACATTTTTGTATAGCTTTGCTTAAATTAAATAAGTATGACAATAACTACTTTATATACCCAAAAACAATCAGGCGTTGTTGTGTGTAGGTATCTGCTGTAGTTATTCTATCATAAGAAAATAGTATTAAACACAGCCCGGAAAATACCCGGGCTTATTTAGTTTTAATACCCAGACCAAAAATATGAAAAAATTATACCTAAGTTATTTAAGTTCTTTCTCCGGATTATCTACTGAGGTTTGGTGGTTAGCATTAATAACACTAATAAACCGGGCAGGTACAATGGTAATACCTTTCTTGTCTTTGTATTTAACTAAAGATTTGAATTTTACTTTATCAGATGTAGGCTGGATTATGTCTTGTTTTGGGTTGGGTTCTGTTGTAGGTTCGTGGTTAGGCGGAAAACTGACCGATAAAATTGGGTATTACAAAGTAATGGCAGTAAGTTTATTTGCTACCGGTTTGCTTTTTGTACTGGTACAATTTTTAACAACTTTTTATTTACTATGTATCGGTATTTTTGTTTTAATGTCTGTAGCCGATTCCTTTAGGCCTGCACTTTTTGTTGCTCTTAGCGCTTATAGCAAACCTGAAAATAAAACCCGATCGGTTACCCTTATACGATTGGCTATTAACTTAGGTTTTTCTGCCGGACCTGCAATTGGCGGTATAATCATAACCACTATTGGTTATAACGGATTATTTTGGATAGACGGATTAACCTGTATTGCTGCTGCTTTTGTACTGCTTAATGTACTGCACCCAAAAAAGACTAGAATTTTAGACGAAGTAAAAAACACCAACCCGGCCTCTGTTTATAAAGATATTCCCTATTGGATGTTTTTTATAAGCATGGTTTTATTCGGATTAGCCTTTTTACAATATTTCTCTACCATGCCTATTTACTACAAAGACGTTCATAAACTAACCGAGCTGGAAATTGGTTTACTTTTAGGAATGAATGGCTTTTTAATTTTTGCATTAGAAATGCCCTTAGTTAAATTTTTAGAATACTCAAAATGGTCTAAAATCGGAATTGTAATTCTGGGAGTCGTATTAACTGCCTTTAGCTTTTTAGTGTTAAATATTGCTTCATGGAAAGGTGTATTGGTTATAGGCATGTTATTAATGACCGTTGGAGAAATGATTGCTTTTCCTTTCTCCAATGCATTTGCTATGGATAGAGCCAGAAGAGGTAACCAAGGAGAGTACATGGCACTTTATAGTATTTCTTTCTCTATTGCGCATATTTTTGGGCACAACACCGGAATGCAGTTTGTAAATAAATTTGGGTTCGAGAACACTTGGTATTTTGTTACACTTTTAATGATTGTTTGTGTTATTACTTTACTAATTTTAAAACAATTATTAAACAAAGAAAAAATATAACATCGTGAGAAATATAATATTAGGCATTTGCTTACTGTTAACAGTAATAAGTTGTGGCGAGAAAAAATCTAATAACAAAAATGCTAAAGCATCTGCTACACAAATACAATCATATAAACCCAATTTAAATCCAAATGCCTACAACGTAGGCTTTTTAATTATGGATGGTGTGTATAATACAGAGTTAACTGCTCCTTTCGATATTTTTCAGCATACAAAATTTAGAGAAGGTATTAAGCCTATGAATGTTTTTACTGTTGCAAATACCAACAATCCTATCATAACTTTTGAAGGATTACGAATTTTACCGGACTTTAATTACACGACCGACTCTATCCCTAAAATAGACATACTTGTTGTTCCTAGTGCAGAGCACCATTTAGATACCGATTTGCAAGACACTATTATGATAAATTTTGTGAAACGCACAGCACAACAAGCCAGTTTTGTTACATCGCATTGTGATGGAGCTTTTGTATTAGCTAAAGCCGGCTTATTAAATAATGTAGTATCTACCACTTTCCCATCAGACATAGATAAAATGAAAGCTATGTTTCCCGAATTAGATATCAGAAAAAATGTGCTTTTTGTACATGACGGTAAGTATATAACTTCTGCCGGTGGAGCTAAAAGTTTTGAAGCCGCTTTGTATTTGTGCGAATTATTATACGGTAAAGAGATTGCAGAAAGCTTAGCAAAAGGGTTGGTTATTAATTGGGACCTTCAAAAAATACCACATCTAATTATAAAATAATCAACTATTTACCTACATTTATAACACATTACTTTTTAATCAACCAAAATGAAAATTATAAAACTACTGGTGCTAATAGTACATTTAGCACTGGTAACCTCTGTAACTGCTCAAGATTATTTCTTAGAGAAATACGAACCCTACAATCAACAAATTCCTACTCCCGAAGCCTTTTTAGGATACCCGATTGGAAGTCAGCACACTAGACACGATTTAATTGTAGCCTATTTTAACAAACTTGCAGAACTATCAGACAAAGCAAGTATAACTGTTTACGGCAAAACCCACGAAAACAGGCATTTGGTAATGCTAACCATTACATTTCCCGAACATTTAAATAATTTAAGTTCGTTAAAAGAGCAGCATTTGGCTTATACAAACCCTTCGGAAACGCCTACATCGGCTCCAGCTCTTCCTATTTTTATTCAATTAGGTTATAATGTTCACGGTAACGAGCCATCCAGTGCAGAGGCTGCTATGCTTACGGCATATACTTTAGTCGCATCTAATAACAATACAATACTATCTTACTTGCAAAACGCTGTTGTTTTTATAGACCCAACCATTAATCCTGACGGCAGAGATAGGCATACACAATGGGCTAATCAATTTAAAGCTAATCCGTTGGTTTCAGACCCTTTAGATGCTGAACATAATGAGGGTTGGCCAAGAGGAAGAACCAATCATTATTGGTTTGATTTAAATAGAGATTGGCTACTTGCTATTAATCCTGAAAGTAGAGGAAAATTAAAATGGTATCATGAATGGTATCCTAATGTTGTAACAGATTTTCATGAAATGGGAACCAACAGCCATTACTTTTTTGAACCTATGAAACCCATCGGTTCTAAAGAACCCCTAATGCCAAAAGAAAATTATGAAGATTTAAATTCGATTTTTGCCAATTATTTTGTGAAAGATTTAGATAGCATTGGGGCTTTGTATTTTACTAAAGAAGCCTTTGATGGCACTTATCCCGGCTACGGATCATCTTACCCGGATTTACAAGGTGCTTTAGCACTATTGTTTGAGCAAGCTAGCTCTAGAGGTCATTTACAAGACACGCATTACGGCACCATTTCTTTTCCGTTTACTATTAGAAATCAATACATCTCTAGCTTAGCAACCATTCGGGCTGCCGTAGAAAACAAAGAAAGGTTAAGAGCTTATCAACATAAATTTTTTAAAACTGCCATTTCACAAAAACCAACTTCTGGAGCTGTAGCCTATAAATTTTCTATCACTTCTGATTTTAACAGAGCAAAAGCTTTTTTAGATAAATTATTGCTTCATAAAATTAAAGTATACAATTTAGGAGATGATTTTTTTGTACCGTTACAACAAGAACAAAGAAGAATGGTACAAACTGTATTTGAAACTTATAAAACGTACCGTGATAGTGTATTTTATGATGCTTCTGCTTGGAGTTTAACTAATTTTTATAACATAGCTTATGCACCACAAAAATCTTATAGTGATAATGTTTTAATAACAACAACAGAGAATATTTTAAACTACCCAAAAGTAACAAAAGCAAATTATGCTTACATATTGGATTGGACCGATTACAATGCCCATGCTGTTGTTAATTACTTACAAAACAATAAAGTTAAAGTTGCTTCGGCTTTAAAACCATTCAGCATTAATACAAACAGAGGAGTTAAAAGTTTTGGTTATGGCAGTATTTTAATTCCGGTGAGTATGCAATCCATAGAGCCAACCAAATTATTTGATATTATTAATAGCGCTCAACAAAAGTTTAACGCTCCTTTATATGCTGTAAATACAGGTTTTAGCAACACCGGAATAGATTTAGGAAGTAGAAACTTTAGTGTTTTAAAACAACCAAAAGCAGCTTTATTAATTGGTAATGGGGTTAACTCTTACGAAGCTGGAGAAGTCTGGCATTTGTTAGATACCAGAGTTCATATGCCAATTACCAAAATGCAAATTCACACTTTTAAAAGAGCCTCATTAGACAAATACAATGTATTGGTTATGGTCTCCGGAAGTTATGCTGATTTGAACCAACCTGAAATAGATAAAATTAAAGATTGGGTAGCTAAAGGTAACACGTTAATTACAATTGCAGGCGCATGTAACTGGGCAATAAAAAACAAGCTTGTTTCTGAAAAAATTAACGATAAAGAAAAAGATACGCTTACAAAAAGATTGCCATATGTTGAAGCTTCAGAACACTTAGGGAGAGAGCGTTTGGGTGGTGCTATTGTGCAGGTAGATTTAGATATTTCTCATCCGGTTGGTTTTGGTTATACCTCTAAACTTTTACCGGTTTACAAAAACAACACTGTGTTTATTGCGCCCAGTAAAAACTCATATGCTACCGTAGCACAATACACTAAAAGTCCGCATATTGATGGTTTTATATCTGCTAAAAATATAGATCAGTTAAAGAAATCAGCTTCAATTATAGTGTCTAAAGTAGGTTCCGGTAAGGTTGTTCTATTTGCAGATAATCCTAATTTTAGAGGGTCTTGGTATGGCACAAACAAGCTATTTTTAAATGCAATGTTTTTAGGAAATCTCATTAGAGTACCTTAACAATTGCCAATATTATATAAAGATGAAAAACATATTTTTACTAGTAACTCTTTCCTTTTGCTTTTTAGGGATTAGTCAAAATCAACACACCGGAGACGGTCCGTTTAATCAATTAATAATTAGAGGTGTTACTTTAATTAACGGAGATGGTGCACCACCGAGAGGTCCGATAGATATTGTTGTAGAAAACAATACCATTACAGCCATACAAGTTGTTGGTTACCCGGGGGTTGAAATTAAAAACAGTAATAGACCAAAACTTAAGCCCGGCGGAAAAGAGTTAGATGTTTCCGGAATGTATCTCTTGCCAGGCTTTATTGATATGCACGGTCATATAGGTGGTATAGCTCAAGGTGCAGAACCCGAATATGTTTTTAAACTTTGGATGGCACATGGTATCACCACGGTTAGAGAACCCAGCGGACGTGGTGTAGATTTTACACTAAGTTTAAAACAAAAAAGTGCCAACAACCAAATTGTTGCACCTAGAATTTTTGCCTATACCGGTTTTGGTCAGGGAAGTAGTAAACCCATCAGCACAGCAGAACAAGCAAGAGCTTGGGTTAGAGAAAATGCAAAAAAGGGAGCAGACGGAATTAAATTTTTTGGTGCAGAACCTGAAATTATGAAAGCTGCTTTAGATGAAAACAAAAAATTAGGGTTGCGCTCTGCCTGTCACCATGCTCAATTAAGTGTTGCTCGATGGAACGTATTACACTCTGCACGAGCAGGTTTAACTACTATGGAACATTGGTACGGACTTCCCGAAGCGCTCTTTAATGACAAAACCGTGCAGCATTACCCATTAAACTACAATTACCAAAACGAACAACATAGATTTGAAGAAGCCGGCAAACTTTGGGAACAAGCTGCAGTACCTTACTCTGAACATTGGAACAATGTAATGAATGAGCTTTTAGCATTAGATTTTACTTTAGATCCAACCTTTAATATTTACGAAGCAAGTAGAGATTTACATAGAGCCCGTAGAGCAGAGTGGCATGAAGAATACACCTTACCGTCTTTGTGGAAATTTTATGAGCCAAGTAAAATATCACATGGCAGCTATTGGCACTATTGGGGTACAGAACAAGAAGTTGCCTGGAAAAACAATTATAAGCTATGGATGACCTTTGTAAACGAATATAAAAACAGAGGAGGTAGAGTTACCGTAGGATCAGATTCCGGATTTATTTACCAACTTTATGGCTTTTCTTACGTTAGAGAGTTAGAATTGTTACGCGAAGCAGGTTTTCATCCGTTAGAAGTAATAAGAGCAGCTACTTTAAATGGAGCAGAAGCGCTGGGTTGGGATCATAAAATAGGAAGTGTACAAGTAGGAAAATTGGCTGATTTTGTTATTGTAGAAGTAAATCCGTTAGAGAATTTAAAATCGCTTTACGGTACCGGAGCTATTAAACTTACAGAGACAAACCAAATAGTTAGAGTTGGTGGAGTAAAATATACTATAAAAGACGGTATTATTTACGATGCTAAAAAACTTTTATCTGAAGTTAAAGCTATGGTAAATGTAGAAAAAGCAAAAAACAATTGGAAACTAAAACAACCCGGAAAACAATAAATTTTACAGTTTGTTAATCGGCTTATTTTCTACAACCTGAGAAAGTACAATTTGTGTTTTTGTCTCTCCATAAGTTATTAGTTTATCTATAAATTGCTCTAAATGTTTTTGATTTTTTAAAACAACCTCAAGTACAATATTTTCGTTGCCGGTTACACGATAGCAGTTTATAACCTCTTCTAAGTTTTTAACCATTTCTAAAAAAGGCTTTAATCTCCCCATAAATGCCCTTAAAGTAATTATTGCTTTAAGTTGATAGCCAATGTCGTAATATGAAACAGTAGCAGAATATCCTTTTATAATACCACTATCTTCAAGTTTTTTTATTCGTTCTGAAACTGCAGGCGAAGTAAGCCCTACTCTTCTGCCAATCTCTGCATTGGTAAGTCTTGCATTTAATTGCAACTCTTTTAAAATCTGCCAGTCTATCTTATCTTTTATCATTTAAAATTAATTAACACTTTTTAACCTATGTTTTAAACTAAAATATGCATTTTACTTTATATTTAAAAGCGTTATCGGTTTTTCTACTCGTAATTTTGTATTAGAAAAAGCAATGATGACTTCAGATTATTCATATAGTCCTGAGTATAACAACGTACACCAATTAAAAGTGTACCAAAAGGCTATTTCTGTTTTTAAATTAAGTAGAGCCTTGGCAGCCTTTATTTCAGATAATAAATCGGTTTTAGCAATGCACAGATCTAAAAATAAAACCGACAGGTATGCTATTAATTTGGTTATGGACGCTATGAGTTTAGCTCCAAAAATTGCTTTAGTTACTACATCCTATAGTAAAAAAATAAAAAAAAGAAGATTAAAAGCTCTCAAACAAATAAGTAATAAGCTTAATACTTATTGTGATTATTTAGAACAAAACTATCAACAATCTAAAGAGTATATTGCAGTTTTAAGAAAAGAAATATCTGATTTTTCTAAAGAGCGTTCTTATTGGGAGAATTCATTATAATTTTCAATTAATTTTTTAAACCTCGCTTTTTTGTGATATTCATTAAAAACAACATCAGATTTTATTTTTTTTACACTAATTCCCAACTCTAACGCTTTTTCAAGATTATAATACATTAATTTGTGATTTTTTAATTCTGCATATCGTTTTGCTATTCTAAAATAAGGGTAGGCTTTCTTTGGAAATTGTATTACTAGCAATTTATCACAGTATAAAGCCCTTTTTTTATCATTAATTAAGCTATAAGAAAAAGATGTTTCTATTGCTAGTGCATAAAGCCTATACCTTATTCTCTTAGCCATTTTGTTAAATAAAGTATTTGAGTTGTTTAGATATTTTTCATCTAATTTTTTTAACTCATCTGTCCACCATCTAAAGTTATCCTCGCTATCTGCCAATAAAACTTCAATATTAAATTTGTTTATGAAGCTCTCTACTAAAGTGTTTTCTATTTCTACAATATATTTTACTTTTTTATTTTGTTCTTCATAATCACTTGTTTTCTCTATGTTTTTAATTTTAGTATTTAAAGAATCTGTATTTATAATTTTAGAATAAATTTTATTAACCTGTTTTAATTGAAAAATAGCTTCAACTAAATTATTATTCTTAATCTCTGTATTTATTCTTTTGATAGCATCTTTGTATGTCTTTAAAACAAAATCCATTTCAAATAAAGAAGAATCATCTACTATTCGATTTATTTTGAACCAAATAAACGCCTGGTCAATTTCTTTACTTGATGGCCATTGATGACCTCCAGAAAAAGTTATAAGAGTATTATCTATTTCATGTTTATCTAAATAAAATTTTGCATTATACATTTCTTGGTAATTCATATCTTCATCCCCAACAACACCTACATATTTAAAACTTGATGTGTGATTTGGAGTGAAGTCTTTTATTTTAGATTCAAAAGATGCTCCACAACCTATCACCCCATAAAAACTATTTGTTAAGCATGCAATAGCAGATGCCATCCTAGAGCCTCCAGAAAATCCTGCAAGGTACTTTTCCTTGTCATTAACTTTAAAAGTCGAAAACACCGACTCAAACAGCCTGTTGGCTATTTCAAAGTTTTTATCGTAAGGTCCATTTTTTGCATCATTAGTTGCGATTAAAATTAATCCGAATTTTTCTGAAGTTTCTTTAAAAACGTTGATCGCTGTTTTTCCACTTCCAGAAGGATCAAAAATAAAAAGTATTGGAGAAAGTGAATCTTTGTTAAAAGTTGTGGGAAGGTATAAACTATAACTTTCATTAATAGCGTCTGAGATTAGTACTTTTGGGATAACTTTTCCCTTATAAAAAACATCTTGTGAAAAAGATATAATAGGAATAAAAATAAATACATAAAGTAGTCTGTACAAACCATTTGCTTTTTATAAAAATACTAAATGTGTTTCTAAAAGTTGTTAATTATAATTTAAACTATATCTATTTTAGATACTTATTAACTATCTCTTTAAACTCGGGCATTATTCTTAATAAGGCGGTTCCTTCGGTTTCTTTAAGTGCTTGTAAGTTTGTAAACCCATTTTTAAAGAGCTCCTCTGTATAATATAGTGCCATACCATAGTCATTTTTATTACATGCAATCTGTATACTATTTAAGTATGCTTTGTAATAATTAGGTTTTACAAGTGTTAACAGTATATTTCCAAACAAACGTGTGTCTTGTTTAACAGTATCTTTTGTTGTTTTTAGTAAATGGTTAGTGGTCTCAAAAATTAAGTTTTTAAGCCTAATAGCCATTTTTTTATTAAATGCATTCTTGCTCTTTTCTTGCTTAGTTAATTCTTTAATTTCATAATCCCAAAAACCTAAGTCTTGTAAATTTCCTTCAGCCATATCTTCTTGTAAAAACAGTAAATATTGTTCTGCCATTACAATTTCTTTTGTAAATGTATTAGACATATATTGTTTTTGAAGTTTATAAGGGCCTCTACGTTTAATTTCTCTTTGCCGTAACTTAAGCGGTTTAATATTCTTGTAAAATCTAAAAGTATTCATCATATAAGAAAGCTCATCGTATGCATCTAACAGCTTTCCTTTGTTTACCAGAGTATCTACAACAGCTAAATTATGTTGGTAAGCATTATCAATAAACACAGAATCTATTTTTATATATCCTTTATTCATTGCTTTAACTTTAAAGCGCTGTAATACTCTATACACAACTTTTTCCGGAGGTAGTAAGTTGTGGGCAGCATACAAGTGAAATTCTGTGTCAAACTTTCTATAATTTAAGTAATCTAACAAAAGCTGTATCTCAAACAATCTGGGGTTTTCATCATTGCTAATTGCAACAAAAGAAAAAGTATTTTTTTTAGGAGTATACTTTAGTGATGGTATTGCAGAACCACAAGCAATAACTCCTTTTACTTTGTTATAAATAGAAGCCATAGATGTAGCTACTTTAGCACCCTCTTTAATTCCGATAGTATAAATCTGATTGTAATTAAGCGCATATTGTTTATCAACCTTAGAAAACAAAGCTCTTACATTACGAATATTTTCATCGTATGTAATAGCTTCATTTACTTGCGCTACTACCACCAAAAAAGAAAGCTCATTAGCAATTTTATGAAACCTTTTAACAACAGGCTGTAAAACAGAATCTGTAGTGAAAATAAATAAAACAGATTGATGTGTGTTTTTTAGATGTTTTGGTTGATAAATTTGATGAGGAATAAGATTTTTAAATTCTACCGAAGTACTTTTTTTTTGAACTGTTACGTTACCTACAAATAGAATAATAAACAGTAAAAAATAGTGGTTTTTCATACGTTTTATACCTCAAAAATTACACCAAAAGCCAATAATAACTTTTAAAGTTACTAATAAATAAAAAGCCTCCTATGTGGAGGCTTTTATTTGACTAAGTTGCTATTAAGTACTACATATTTCTTCTATACTGTCCGCCAACTTCAAAAAGTGCATTAGTAATTTGACCTAATGAGCAAACTTTAGTAGCTTCCATAATCTGCTCAAACATATTTTTGTTATTAATAGCAGCTTGCTTTACCTTTTGCAATGCTTCTTCACTAGCTTTAGCATTGGCTTTATGTAGATTTTCCAGTGTTGAAATTTGTTGTTGCTTTTCTTCTTCTGTAGCTCTAATAACTTCTGCCGGAATTATAGTTGGCGAACCTTTAGAGCTCAAGAAAGTATTAACTCCAATTATTGGCAAATCACCATTGTGTTTTAGCGTTTCGTAGTATAAACTTTCTTCTTGTATTTTACTACGTTGGTACATGGTTTCCATAGCACCAAGCACACCTCCACGCTCGGTAATTCTATCAAATTCAGCTAAAACAGCTTCTTCTACCAAATCTGTTAATTCTTCTATTATAAACGAGCCTTGTAATGGATTTTCATTTTTGGCCAACCCAAGCTCTTTATTAATTATTAATTGTATAGCCATTGCTCTCCTAACAGACTCTTCTGTTGGTGTTGTAATTGCCTCATCGTATGCATTGGTATGCAACGAATTACAGTTATCATAAATAGCATACAACGCCTGTAAAGTTGTTCTAATATCATTAAAATCTATCTCTTGAGCATGCAAGCTTCTACCCGAAGTTTGTATATGGTATTTTAGCATTTGTGCTCTCGGGTTAGCACCATATTTGTGTTTTAATGCTTTTGCCCAAATTCTTCTTGCTACCCTACCAATTACAGCATACTCCGGATCTATACCATTTGAGAAGAAGAACGAGAGGTTTGGACCAAATTTATTTATATCCATTCCTCTAGAGAGATAGTATTCTACATAAGTAAACCCATTAGCTAGAGTAAATGCCAATTGGGTTATAGGGTTTGCTCCGGCTTCTGCTATGTGGTATCCGGAAATAGAAACCGAGTAGAAATTACGAATATTATGGTCTATAAAATATTCCTGTACATCGCCCATTAAACGCAATGCAAATTCTGTTGAGAAAATACAGGTGTTTTGTGCCTGATCTTCTTTTAAAATATCGGCTTGTACAGTACCTCTAACTTGCGATAAGGTTTTTGCTTTAATATTCTCGTAAACATCTTTTGGCAAAACTTGATCTCCGGTAACACCTAAAAGCATTAATCCCAACCCATTGTTCCCTTCGGGTAGCTCGCCGTTATATTTTGGTCTTGGTACTCCTTTCTCTTGGTATATTTTGTTGATTTTTGCTTCTACCTCTTCTTCTAAGCCATTCTCTTTAATGTAGATTTCACACTGCTGATCTATTGCTGCATTCATGAAGAAGCCTAACAACATGGGAGCCGGTCCATTTATGGTCATACTTACCGATGTCATCGGGTCTGCCAGGTTAAAACCGGAGTACAGTTTTTTTGCATCGTCTAAACAACAAATAGATACTCCTGCATTACCAATTTTTCCGTAAATATCCGGTCTTTTGTCCGGATCGTTTCCATAAAGTGTAACACTATCAAAAGCTGTAGAAAGTCTTTTTGCAGGCATTCCCAAGCTTACATAATGAAAACGTCTGTTGGTACGCTCAGGTCCACCCTCTCCGGCAAACATTCTTGTTGGGTCTTCTTGTGTACGTTTAAACGGGTATAATCCTGCTGTATATGGGAATTCTCCCGGAACATTTTCTTGTGAATTCCATCTTAAAATATCTCCCCAAGCCTTAAACTTAGGCAGCGCAACTTTAGGAATTTGTGTGTGTGCTAAAGACTCGGTATGAGTTTGTACTTTAACTTCTTTATCTCTAACTGTAAAGCTATAAATTGGTTCTTTATAGCGATTTACTTTTTGTTCCCAACCAACAATAACTTCCCAATTATAAGGGTCTAAATCCATTTTAACCCTATCAAATTCGGCTAATAAAAGCTTAACTATCTCTTGGTTATTTTCGGTATTTGATACTGCTATTCCGGATTTTTCGAGTGTTGGTGCAACACCAGATAATGTTTCTATTGTTTTATAAATACCGTATAATTTCTGAGCCGTTTCTACCTGCTCTGTTACTTTCTTATCGTATGCTCTATTATTTTCTGCAATTTCAGATAAGTAACGTGTTCTTGCAGGTGGTATAACAAATACCTTTTCGCTCATCTCGTCGGTAATCTCAAAAGTAGAGGTTAAAGCAGCACCCGTTTTCTCTACAATTTTATCCATTATAGCTTTGTAGAGTGAATTCATTCCGGGATCATTAAACTGAGAAGCTATAGTACCGAACACCGGTAAATCTTCCGGCTTAGCATCCCATAAATTATGATTGCGTTGGTATTGTTTTTTAACGTCGCGTAAAGCATCTAACGCACCTCTTTTATCAAACTTATTAATAGCTACTAAGTCTGCAAAATCCAGCATATCTATTTTTTCAAGCTGGGTAGCAGCACCAAATTCTGGCGTCATTACATATAGTGAAACATCTGAGTGATCTAAAATTTCTGTATCAGACTGACCAATACCTGAAGTTTCTAATATGATTAAATCGTATTCTGCTGCTTTTAACACTTCGATTGCTTCGGCAACATGTTTAGAAAGCGCTAAATTGCTTTGTCTTGTTGCCAAACTGCGCATGTAAACTCTTGGGTTGTTTACAGCATTCATTCTAATTCTATCTCCCAATAAAGCTCCACCGGTTTTGCGTTTAGAAGGATCAACAGAAACAATTGCTAGGGTTTTATCAGGAAAATCAAGTAAAAATCTTCTAATTATTTCATCAACCAAACTACTCTTCCCTGCACCTCCAGTTCCTGTAATTCCTAAAACAGGAATTGTTTTTTCTTTATTTTTTTCTTTAATAGCTGTTATGGTATCTTTTGCTATTTCAGGAAAATTTTCTGCTGCCGATATTAATCTGGCAATAGCTTTAGGATCTTTTTTAGGCAATAGTTTATCTTCTCCGTTTAATTGATTTCCAATAGGAAAATCTGATTTTTCTACAAGATCGTTAATCATTCCTTGTAGCCCCATTTCTCTACCATCATCAGGTGAGTAAATTCGGGTTATACCATATTCATGTAGTTCTTTAATTTCTTCCGGAAGGATAACTCCTCCGCCACCTCCAAAAATCTTTATATGACCTGCTCCTTTTTCTTGAAGCAAATCGTACATGTATTTAAAATACTCGTTATGACCTCCTTGGTAAGACGTCATAGCTATTGCATTGGCATCTTCTTGTATAGCTGTATTTACTACTTCTTCTACACTACGGTCGTGCCCAAGGTGAATTACCTCTACGCCGGTTGCTTGTATTATTCGGCGCATAATATTGATTGCTGCATCATGGCCATCAAACAATGATGCTGCTGTAACTACTCTAACTTTATTCTTGGGCTGATACGGTTTTACTTGTTTCATTTGTTTTGTTAGCTATTTAGGGCCCGCAATTTACGAAATATGCAATGAAATAGCTATACTCTAAAAACGGTAAGTAATTTGTTTAAAGCGAATAAACATCTCCGGTCTCTGCAAAATTAAATCCTTGTTTTTCTAATGCTATTCTAGAAGGATTATTTTTTTGAATTGCAGGATTTGAATGATTAAAATGAATGAAAATTACTTTTTGCTTTACTGACTTAGGTTGGTTTTTAAATAGCTCAACCGTTTCTTGTATAAACGGATGTGGTATTTGGCTCATAGGCCTACTAACCTCGCCATCTTTAAAAAAAGTGGCATCTATAAACGCATAATCTACACCTCTTAGTTCGGTTAATAAATCTTTATCCCATAAATGCCATTTGTCTATATCCGGAATAAATAATGCTGATTTGTTTTTTCCTTCAATTTTATATCCTACAGTTTCTGAAAACTCATCTCTATGCGGAACTTTAATTGGCGTAACACTTAAGCTTTCAGACAACTTAACTGCTTTATTGTCTTGTAGTGTTTGCAACGAAATATTTTTAAGCTGTACTAACTGACTCCACGGACCATTATTTTCTAAAAAGGTTTTCATTCTGGGCATTGCATAAACTTTAACATTCTTGGCATTAATTGCTTCTCTACCCAAGTACATTAAACCTGTATAATGCCCTATATGAGCATGGGTTAAAAAAACACCATCTAACATGTTTTTAGCAGCACCATAGTTAGTTATAAGGTGGTTAAGTTGTTCCGGAAAATCTGGGGTGGCATCAAACATCCACGTTTTATTTTCTTGTTTATCTACAAGGCCTAAACAAGAAACCATTTTTTTTGAATAAGATGCTTTTTTAGCTTCCTCAAACTCTTCTGGATACCCTATATGCGGGTAGCCTGCATCTTGTATAGTTCCTAAAACCACTAAAAACTGATTAGAATTTTGTGTTGCTTTATTTTTTGGTTTAGAAAAAGAACACCCAAGCAGTAAGCCTAAAACTATAAGCAAACAGCCATAATATATATACCTCATAATTAATTAGATTTTAGAGGCTGTTTTATGTAAACAGCATCAAAAACGGTTGTCCATTTTTTTGTATCTGAAGATACCTCCCAATGTTGCCTTACAGTATTATTTAAATTAATAGTCCAAGTAATTTTATTAACGTACAAAACTCCATTGCTATTGGCAATTTCATCACTCATTAAAATCATTTTATTACCTTCTCTATTTCCTTTTAAATGTAATGATTGTCCTTGATTGTCTATCCAAATTTGTTCCCATTGTTTTGTTTGTAAATTATAAAAATTATAACTCGTACCAGTATAATTACCTGCTGCACTTTTATAATTTTCTTTAATTATACAACCATCCTGGATTTTAGAAATTGTGTTAGTACCCGCCAAAGTACCGTCTGGTTTTACAACATTCCAGTTGCCTATCCAGAAATCAAAATCATCATGAAATTTAGTTGTACATGCAGAAGAATTCTGACCCACAATTGATTGACCAATTAAAAAGAAGAAACAAAGTATAATTTTTTTCATTTTTTAAGCCTTATGTACATACTAAATTTAAGATTTAATTCGTTAACTAATTGTAAATCAGCGTTAAAGTTTTAGCGTTATTTTAATAATATTCTAATATTAATTTAACAAAAAAGAAAAATAATTGCTTGTAATTTGCAACGCCTTAATGGCAGTCCACTAAAACAATTATTTTGAGTTAGCTAATGAAAACCGATGTTACAAGCATCGGTTTTCTTTATATACTTTCTCGTAATGTTTTAAAATATTTGAAAGCAGTTAACAAGCGTGATCCGTACCAGCTAAAATACTCGCCATCTACCAATAAAATTTTGGCTTGTGGTATCATTTCTTGAAAAATTTTAATATGCTTATTTTTAAACGGATACGGCTCTGAAGAAAGCATAATAACTTCGGGGTTAGCTTGTTTTATGATTTCTGGTGTAACCGTAGGATACCTCTGTAAATCTTGAAAGCAATTTTTAAAATTGTTTAGATGCAACATATAATTTATAAATGTATTGTTTGCAGCAACCATGAGCGGGTTATACCATATAAAATATGCAACAGAAAGACATTTTTGTTGATTTGCAAACTCCTTAAATTCTTCTGTTTTATTAATAAGTTTACTAGCTAATGCATTTGCTTTTGTCTCGCAGTCTAACAGTTTACCATATTGGTTTATTAATAATACGGTATCGTTTATATTATAAATATCAGACACGTGTACCGGTGCAACCTCTTGTAGTTTTTGTACCAACTCTAAAGTATTCTCTTCTTTGTTACATAAAATTAAATCAGGATTAAGTGCTTTAATTTTAGAAATAGATGCATTTTTTGTACCTCCAATGATATTTTTTTGACTTTTTAAATGCTTAGGATGTACACAAAACTTAGTAATTCCAACTAATTTGCTTTCTAATCCTAAATAGCAAATTAACTCTGTAAGAGAGGGAACTAAAGATATTATTCTGGTAGGCTTTTTAGATAATGAAAGTGTACGATTAAGTTGATCGGTTATAGTAATTGTAGTATTCATTAACCAAGGTTAAACTTTTTTAGCTGCTTTGCCATTTGCTGCTGTAATAATTTAGCAGCTTCTGTAGCTGCTTGTGCAAAGTCTTCTTTATTTGAAGCATAAATTATACCCCTAGACGAGTTAACTATTAAGCCTACATTAGGAGCTAAACCGTATTTACAAACCTCATCTAAACTACCACCTTGAGAGCCAACTCCGGGCACTAATAAAAAGCTTTCGGGTAAAAGCTCTCTAATTTCTTGTAAGTAAGTAGCTTTAGTAGCACCAACTACATACATTAATTGCTTACTATTTTGCCACGTTTTAGAGGTGTTTATTACTTTTTTAAATAGTGGTTCTCCTCCTGTAAGTTGCATCGTCTGAAAATCAAATGCACCAGGATTAGAAGTTAAAGCTAATAAAATAGTGTGCTTATTATTAAAGCTTAAAAAAGGCTCTACAGAATCTTTCCCCATGTATGGCGCCACTGTAACGGCATCAAAATTCATATCGGTAAAAAAGGCCTTTGCATACATACTTGCCGTATTACCAATATCGCCTCTTTTAGCATCGGCAATGGTAAAAACTTCAGGATATTTAGTGTTTATATAATCAATGGTTTTTTTAAGAGATTGCCACCCAGAAACCCCGTGTGCCTCATAAAAAGCAATATTGGGTTTATAGGCTATTACAAATTCTTGGGTTGCCTCTATAATAGCTTTGTTAAACTCAAAAATAGGATCGTCTTCATTTAATAAATGTGTCGGTATTTTAGTTATATCTGTATCTAACCCAACACATAAAAAAGACTGTTTTTTATGAATTTGCGTAATGAGTTGTTGTGTTGTCATTGCGTTTACCTAAAAAAAATGTCATACTCAAAGTAGAGCATGACATTTTTACTAAAATATATTATTAGTTGTTATATAATTTCATTTGCTTCTTTTAGCTTCTCTGTATTTTCGGCCAACTTAAGCTCTTCTATTAACTTATCTAAATCGCCATCAATTATATTATCTAAATCATAAAGCGTTAAGTTAATTCTGTGATCTGTAACCCTACTTTGCGGATAGTTATACGTTCTAATTTTAGCACTACGGTCTCCGCTACTTACCATGCTTTTGCGTCTGGCAGCATCTTCTGCCTGCTTTTTAGCAAGCTCCATCTCATAGAGTCTAGAGCGTAATACCTTAAGTGCTTTCTCAAGGTTTTTATGTTGCGATTTCTCGTCTTGACAGCTTACTATTAATCCTGTTGGTTCGTGATGTAGTTTAATAGCCGAGTAGGTTGTGTTTACAGATTGACCTCCCGGACCGGTAGATGTGGTTCGCTCAATACGAACCTCAGACATATCTAACTCAATATCAAACTCTTCGGCTTCGGGTAACACTATAACAGTTGCTGCAGAGGTATGAACTCTACCTTGCGTTTCGGTTTGTGGTACACGTTGTACCCTGTGAACCCCGGCTTCAAATTTTAAAGTTCCATAAACATCTTCTCCAGAAACTTCAAAAATAATCTCTTTATATCCTCCTGAAGTTCCTTCGTTAAACGAAACTACAGAAGTTTTCCAGCCTTTCTTCTCACAATATTTGCTATACATTCTAAAGAGATCACCGGCAAAAATACTTGCTTCATCCCCTCCTGTTCCGGCTCTAATTTCCATCACCACATTTTTTGCATCTTCAGGATCTTTAGGAATAAGTAAAAACTTAATTTCTTCTTCTAATGCAGGAAGTTTTTCTTTAGCTTCTTCTAATTGCATTTTTGCCATTTCTACCATTTCTTCATCACTCCCATCTTCTATAATCTCTTCGGCTTCTGCAATATTATCTAAAAGTGTTTTATACTCTTCTCTTTTATCTACAATCTCTTTGAGGTCTTTATATTCCTTATTAAGCTGAATATATCTTTTCTGATCTGCAATTACATCCGGTTGTATTATCAGATCAGATATTTCATCAAAACGCTGCTTTACTATGTTTAACTTATCTATCATCTGCACAAAATCTATTTACCTGCAAATTTACAATATTCTTGTTCTAATATTCAAAAGTACCGTATTCGCTCTTTATAGTTAATTTTTTTGTTTGTGAGGCTTCTACTCTACCAACAATTTGAGCCGGAATATTAAATGATTCTGAAATTGCTATAATTTCTTCTGATATATTTTCCGGCACATAAAGCTCCATTCTGTGCCCGCAATTAAATACCTGGTACATTTCTTTCCAGTCTGTACCTGACTGTTCTTGTATTAATTTAAACAGAGGCGGCACCTTAAATAAATTATCTTTAATTACATGAAGATTGTCTATAAAATGTAACACCTTTGTTTGTGCCCCACCACTACAATGCACCATCCCGTGAATATTTTTTCTAGAGCACTCATCTAATACCTTTTTAATTACAGGCGCATATGTTCTGGTAGGAGAAAGCACAAGTTTTCCAGCATCTAAAGGTACATCTTTAACGGTATCTGTAAGTTTTACAGCTCCTGAATACACCAAATTTTCCGGCACATTCGGATCAAAACTTTCAGGGTATTTTTCAGCCAAATATTTATTAAAAACATCATGCCTTGCCGATGTTAAACCATTACTGCCCATGCCCCCATTATACTCCGTCTCATAGGTTGCTTTACCAAAAGAAGCCAACCCAATAATAACATCTCCTGCCTGTATATTGGCATTGTCTATTATGTGCTCTCTTTTAATTCTGGCTGTAACTGTAGAGTCTACAATTATGGTTCTAACCAAATCACCCACATCGGCTGTCTCACCTCCGGTAGCATGAATAATTACGCCTTGCTGTGCAAGTTCTTCTATTAGCTCTTGCGTGCCATTTATTATGGCCGATATTACTTCGCCGGGAATTAAGTTTTTATTCCGGCCGATAGTAGATGATAATAAAATATTGCTGGTTACACCTACACAAAGTAAATCGTCTAAATTCATCACTAATGCATCTTGCGCAATACCTTTCCAAACCGATAAATCTCCGGTTTCTTTCCAATACATATACGCCAAAGAGCTTTTTGTGCCGGCACCATCTGCATGCATAACTACACAATGCTCTTTACTATTGGTTAAGTAATCCGGTATTACTTTACAAAATGCTTTTGGAAAAAGGCCTTTGTCTAGGTTTTTTATAGCATTATGAACATCTTCTTTGGTGGCCGATACCCCACGTTGTTGGTATCTTTTACTGGATTGAGACATGACTTAGAAAATTGTAATGCAAAAGTATTAAAGTTTATTGGCACTACGTATTACAATTAGAATTTACTTTACAAAAAAAGGTGCGTTTTAAAACGCACCTTTTTGATTCTTAAGTAAACCTGTTACTAAAACGGGTTAGCAACATTAGGCTTTTTAGTTACATCTTAGCCTTAGTACTTAATTGATTAATAGCTATGTAAATGTATTAAAATATAGTTCTCTATAAAAAAGCCACCCCTCTATTTTATTGCAAATGATACAATTTCTCGATGAAACGCACAATTAACAGCTAACAATAAAAAACCCATTGCGGCAAACAATGGGTTTAACAAGAATTTTACTGCTATTTAACGAGTAAACAAAAGTTCTCTGTACTTAGTTAATGTCCAAAGTTCATCGTCTACCAACAATTCTAACTTATCACAATGGTATCTAATTTCTTCAAAATATGGTTTTACTTTAAAGCAGTATGCTTCTGCTTTTTGTTGAGCGTCTTCTAATTTATTAGCTTTCTTACGCTCTTCTATCATAGCGTTTACTTTAGAGTTTATTTGCGCTATGTGATTAGATATTTGTTCAATTAAATCTATTTGCTCTTTAGCCACTTTTGTAAACTTGTCACCAAAAACATCTTTTAAGCCCTGTACATTTTCTATAAGTGTGTTTTGGTATCTTACAGCTGTAGGTATTACATGATTTCTGGCTATATCTCCTAACACTCGTCCTTCTATTTGTACCCTCATGGTGTACTCTTCTAGCTCTATTTCGTATCTGGCTTCTATTTCTTTATGGTTCATTACTCCCATTTCTTCAAACAGCTTAACCGTGTTATTATTTACTAACACTTTTAGGGCTTCAGGAGTAGATTTATTATTACTTAAACCACGTTTAGCTGCTTCTTTTTCCCAAGCTTCACTATAACCATCACCCTCAAATCTAATACGTTTAGATGCCTTTATGTATTCTCTTAAAACATTAAAAATAGCTTCGTCTTTTTTAAGTTTTTTATTGGTAATTAAAGCATCTACCTCTTCTTTAAATTGCATTAATTGCTTTGCAACTACTGTATTTAAAACGGTCATTGGTTTAGCACAGTTAGCTTTAGAACCAACTGCTCTGAACTCAAACTTGTTGCCTGTAAATGCAAATGGTGAAGTACGGTTTCTGTCGGTGTTATCTAATAAGATCTCAGGTATTTTACCAACTACATTAAGCTTTAGTTCTGTTTTTTCTTCGGGAGATAATTTTCCTTTAGAAACATCTTCTAACTCGTCTAAAACTTTGGTTAATTGCTCTCCTATAAATACAGAAATTATGGCTGGAGGAGCCTCGTTTGCTCCTAAACGATGATCATTACTTGCAGATGCTATTGAGGCCCTAAGTAATTCTTCATTATCGTTTACAGCTTTAATTGTGTTTATAAAAAAGGTTAAAAATTGTAAGTTTTTCATTGGGGTACTGCTTGGTTGCAAGAGGTTTACCCCAGTGTTGGTTGCTAAAGACCAGTTATTATGTTTTCCCGATCCGTTAATCCCGGCAAATGGTTTTTCGTGAAATAAGACCACAAAGTCATGGCGCTCTGCAATTTTAGACATTACGTCCATTAACAATGAATTATGATCTACAGCCAAGTTAGCTTCTTCAAAAATTGGAGCTAACTCATATTGGTTTGGTGCAACTTCATTATGTCTGGTTTTTACCGGAATTCCTAATTTCATACACTCGTTTTCAAGGTCGCGCATAAAACTCATTACTCTGGTGGGTATTGATCCGAAATAATGATCGTCTAATTGTTGCCCCTTAGCTGGTGCATGACCCAATAATGTTCTTCCGGTTAAAATTAAATCAGGCCTTGATGCTGCTAATGCTTTATCAATCAAAAAATATTCTTGTTCCCAACCCAAAGTAGCGTTGACTTTGGTTACGTTTTTATCAAAATATTTTGCCACTGCTGTAGCTGCATGATCTACAGCTTGAAGCGCTCTTAAAAGTGGTGTTTTATAATCTAAAGCTTCGCCGGTATACGAAACAAAAACAGTAGGTATACAAAGTGTAGTGCCGTAAATGAATGCCGGTGAAGTTGGGTCCCAAGCTGTATAACCTCGTGCTTCGAAAGTATTTCGAATACCGCCACTCGGAAAGCTTGATGCATCAGGTTCTTGTTGTACTAATTGTCCTCCGCCAAACTTCTCTATTGCTTGTCCGTTACCAAGAGGTTCAAAAAAAGCGTCATGCTTTTCAGCAGTTGCACCTGTAAGTGGTTGAAACCAGTGTGTGTAGTGGGTTGCTCCTTTAGAAATAGCCCATTCTTTCATACCAGTTGATACATGATCGGCAAGGCTTCTGTCTATTTTCTTACCAAACTCTATTGCATCCATTACATTTTTAAATGCTTCTTTGGTAAGGTATTGTCTCATTACATTTTCATCGAAAACATGACTCCCAAATGCTTCTGAGCGTCTTCCATTTTCTGTTATAGTAATAGGTTTTCGGTTAAAGGTTTCTTGAAGTGCTTTGAACCTGATTGTAGACATAATAATTGTTGTTTAAATTTTCAACAAATATATGAATATCAATCAAAAAACAATATTTTTTTTTTACAACACCCCTATAAAAAACACCTATAAACGATTAAAAACACAAAATAAAACAAGTAAACCCCTATTTTTTAGGGGGTGATGTCGATTATATTGATGTTATATAAACAAAGGCTATATAAATACCAAGTAGCACAATACCATCTCTCCAACCTAATCGTAAGCCTTTTGGTAAGAAAACAAGTGGAAGAATTAAAAAAGAAATGGCTAACATCCAGTAAATATCATTTGATAATAGCCTACTATCTACAACAGGTATAGGTGTTATTATTGCTGTTAGCCCTAGCACGGCTAAAATATTAAACACATTAGAACCTATTAGGTTTCCTAACGAAATTGCTTTCTCTTTTTTAAGCACTGCAATTATAGATGCTGCTAATTCGGGAATACTTGTACCAACAGATATTACTGTTACTGCAATTACTCTTTCGCTTACTCCAAAAAGCTCAGCTAAGCCAACTGCCCCTTTTATTAAAAGCTCAGAGCCTCCCCACAAAGAAACTCCTCCTATTATTAAAAAAAGTGCAGTTTTATATAAAGGTAAAAGTTCATCATCTTCAGGAGCCTCATCAACTACAGCCGTTTTTTGAAACTTAAGTAAATACACTAAAAACACTAATAAAAAGCTAAACATGATGATTCCTTCGTATTGTTTTATAACCAAATCTCCGGTTAAAAAGAAATAAAGCAATACAGAAGCCACCATCATTACAGGCCAATCTGTTGTATAAAAGCTTTTTTCTACCTCTATTTTAGAGAGTGTTATAGTTATTGCCAGTACTAATCCTAAGTTGGCTATATTAGAACCTACTACATTACCCAAGGCTATATCAGGAAAACCATCTAACGCTGCATTTACGCTTACTATTAATTCTGGAGCTGATGTAGCAAAAGAAACTACTGTCATTCCAATAATTATTTTGGGGACATTTAATTGAAGTGAGAGTGCAACGGCAGATTTTAACAACCAGTTTCCCCCTAAAATTAACAGCGCTAATCCGGCAACAATAAGAAAAGCATTAAGCATAAATAGTTTTTTGCAAATATACTACATGAAATTTAGCTTATGTATTTTTGTGAGAATCCTTTCTAAAAAAATATTTACTTATTAATCTTTATAAGCACATTAGCTTTCTAATCTGAACATTTTTTCGTGTAATTTTGTGATAACAAAAGTTTTACTAATGAAAAAAACACTCTTTAAACTACTTGCTAAACTCAATAAAATACTTTTGCCTTCATTTACAAAAAAGCGTTTAGACTTGACCAAAGCAAAAAAATGGCAACTTGCAATTATAGGTTGGCGTGCTTTTGTAACAAAAAACGCTTTAGATTAATAGGATAAAAGTGATTTTACCGGGTAGTTCTCTAGCTTTTCTCGTCCGTTTAAAAAAGTAAGTTCTATTAAAAAATTACATTGTATAATATTACCTCCTAACCGTTCAATTAAGCTACAAGCTGCTTTTGCAGTACCACCGGTAGCCAAAACATCGTCGTGAAGTAATACATTTTCTCCCGGTTTAATAGCATCTTTATGTATTTCTATACTGTCTTTACCATATTCTAAATCATACGTTTCAGATATGGTATCAAAAGGTAATTTTCCTTTTTTTCTAACCGGTACAAATCCAGCTTGCAAGTGCTGGGCTAAAAGTGTAGCAAAGAAAAAACCTCTGCTTTCTATGCCTACTACTTTATGTATTTTATCTTCTCCAACTAAATTTAATAAGCTTTGTACCGTTTTTTGCATGGCTTCCGGGTGCGCCATTAATGGTGTGATATCTTTAAAGATAATGCCTTGTTTAGGGAAATTATGAATATCTCTAATATATGTTTCTATATTCATAGCTTTTATTTGTATGGTCAAATATAGGAAACCTAAAAACAACACATAAAATTAAATTTTGAGTTGCACAACAAACCAAAACCCATTATATTTGCACCCGCAAAATGGCCTCGTAGCTTAACTGAATAGAGCACTTGATTACGGCTCAAGAGGTTGCAGGTTTGAGTCCTGCCGAGGTCACTACCAACAAAAACCGCATAACTGTGTTATGCGGTTTTTTGTTTTTTTTTCTGCCTATGTTTTTAAAATTATTTTTAATTAAACTCAACCTAAACTTATACCTTTGCATTTATATGAAATTGGTAACATTAATACTAGCAACTATTTTGCTTGTTCTGGCAACTAAACCTTGCTCTGACGGTTACAACACAGAAGACTTGGTTTTAGGCGCTACCACAGAACATAATCACCAAGAGGACACGGACGATTCTTGTTCTTTTGCATGCATTTGCTTTTGTTGCGGAATTACCATTACCTACCAACCCATACCATACTACACCCTTCAACACAAAACACTTATCTCAACAGAGGTTTTAACAGAATACAACACTAATTATCAATACAATTTTCTGTTTTCTATTTGGCACCCTCCTAAATTTATTAGCTAACAACCAGCCAATTTTTAATTAGCTAATAAATAACATTTTAAAAACAAAAAAAATGAAAAATTCAGTATTGGGCATTTTGCTCTTACTATTCTCTTTATTAAAAATTAATGCTCAAAATAATATCACTATAAAAGTTTTATCTGAAACAGAAAACGAACCCCTTTTTGGTGCTACTGTATATTTTAATACACTAAACAAAGGTGCTATTACTAACACAGAAGGTATTGCTAATTTTACTGATTTACCCGATGGAGTTTATACGGCAACTATATCTTATTTAGGATTTGAATCTTTAAAAACATCTATAACTATACCCACTTCTAAACAATTGGTTTTTTATCTAAACCAAACAAGCAACCAATTAGAAGAAGTAATAGTAGAGTCTTCTAGAACCACCAGAACAATCCAAAAAATACCAACAAGAGTAGAGTTTATTGGAGGTGAAGAGCTAAGCGAAAAAAACATGATGAACTCCACAAATATCTCTATGGTATTAAGAGAAAGCACCGGAATTCAAATGCAACAAACCTCATTAAGCAGTGGTAATATGAGCATTAGAATTCAAGGATTAGACGGAAGATATACGCAACTATTGCGAGACGGATTTCCTCTTTATAGTGGTTACTCGGGCGGATTAAGCATAATGCAAATTCCTCCGTTAGACCTTAAACAATTTGAAATTATTAAAGGAAGTTCATCTACACTTTATGGTGGTGGCGCCATTGCCGGGCTTGTTAACCTTATATCTAAAACACCCGATTTTGATCCGGATTTAAGTATTATGCTAACACAAACACATGCTCTGGGGAGTACTGCTAATGTTTTTTACAGTAACCGAAATGAAAAATTTGGAGTTACCATGTATGCTTCCGGAAACTACCAAAAACAATACGACCCTGAAGATGATGGGTTTAGCAATCTACCTAAAACCAAATCAATTTCGTTTAATCCGAAAGTTTTTTACTATCCCACTAACAAAACTTCTATGTGGTTTGGTGTTAACGCAACCTACGATAGCAGGATTGGTGGTGATATTGAGGCTATTAAAAACCCTCAAAATAATTCTAATCGTTATACCGAAAAAAACGTATCTAAACGTTTAAGCACTCAAGCTTTTTTTAAATCGCTGCTTTCTGATAACAAAAAAATCACTTTTAAAAATAGCCTCTCTTGGTTTGACAGAAGCTTAACAGTACCCGATTATAATTTTTCGGGAGAACAAATAAATACTTTTACTGAAGCTACCTACCAAATTGTGAAAAAAAATATTGATTGGACATTAGGAGCTAATTTATATACAACCAATTTTAACGAAAGTAATAGCACTGTAAACAGAAATCAAAATGATGTAACCGTAGGTTTATTTGCTAATAATATTTTAGACTTTTCTGAAAGTTGGATTTTAGAAACCGGTTTCAGAGTAGATTATGCTAAAGATTGGGGATTTTTTGTGCTTCCAAGAGCATCATTATTATATAAAAACAACAAAGGGTTTTCTAGTAGAATTGGTGGTGGATTGGGATACAAAATACCGGATATGTTTACAGAAGAAACAGAATTTGTAAACTTTAAAAATGTAATGCCCATAAATAAAAATAGCTTAAAGCCTGAACGTTCCTATGGGTTAAACTTAGATTTTAATTACGAGACCATACTCTTTAATACAATCGGTTTTTCGGTTAATCAACTCTTTTATTTAACTACACTTGAAAACGGGCTTTTACTAAACTCTTTAAATGAAGATGAGTTTGTTTTTGAAAACGCACCCGATAATATAACCACTAAAGGTGCAGAAACCAATATAAAGTTTACATACAAACATTTTAGATGGTTTTTAAATTATGCACTAATAGATACCCGATTAACATATTTGCCAGGTAAACCACAAAAGCCCCTTACAGCTAAACATAATGCCGGTAGTGTGCTCATGTATGAAACCCCTAAATGGAGAATTGGTTTTGAAACCTATTACACAGGCAAACAATTTTTATCCAACAGAGAAGAAACCCCAGATTATATTACGATGGGATTTTTAGTTATGCGCGGATTTGATTGGGGAGATTTATTTTTAAACTTTGAAAATTTTACAGACAGAAGACAAAGCCGATTTGCTCCGTTGGTTTCTCCGCCATACAACAACCCGGTTTTTTCTGAAATTTACGCCCCAACAGACGGCTTTATTTTTAGTATAGGCATAACCTTAAAGCCCTTTGGCAACAATAAAGAGCATCATTAAAATATAACGCGATAGTAATACTATCGCGTTTTTTTATGTAACTAATGTTACCTTTACTAATTAGTAACTAAGTAATTTCGTGAAAAAAATTAGTGTATGGAATATATTTTAAATCCTTGGCCATGGTATGTATCCGGGCCGTTAATTGCAATTGTAATGTTTATGCTATTGTATTTTGGCAAAACCTTTGGCATGTCGTCTAATTTAAGAACCTTATGTGCTATTGGAGGCGCCGGAAAAGTTGCCAATTTTTTTAAGTTTGATTGGAAAGCACAACGATGGAATTTAACCGTTGTTGCCGGAGCAATTATTGGTGGTTTTATAGCAGAACATTTTTTAAGTAACAACACTCCGGTTGCTGTATCTGCACAAACAGTATCCGATTTACAAGAATTAGGGTTTAACAATATTGGAGCATATTTACTACCCGATGAGCTTTTTGGTATTCAAAGTCCGCTTTCGCTTAAAAGCCTTGTAATATTAATAGTTGGTGGTTTTTTAGTAGGATTTGGTACAAGGTATGCAGGTGGATGCACTTCTGGACATGGTATTACAGGGCTTAGTAGTTTACAATGGCCTTCTTTAGTTGCTGTTATTGGCTTTTTTATTGGTGGTTTACTTATGATTCATGTATTGTTTCCTTTAATTTTTTAAGATGATGAAATACATAAAGTTTTTTATAGTTGGATTATTTTTTGGAATTGTTTTGGTTAAATCTGAAGCTGTTTCATGGTATAGAATTTTCGAAATGTTTAAATTTCAGTCCTTTCATATGTACGGTATTATTGGGAGTGCCGTTATTACAGGTATTATATTACTCACACTAGCCAAAAAACTTAATTGGCTTACAATAGAAGGTAGACCAATAGAGGTGCCAAAAAAAGAAGAAGGATTAATTAGATATATACTTGGAGGTAGTATTTTTGGTTTAGGTTGGGCTTTAGCAGGGGCTTGCCCCGGACCAATGTATGTACTATTAGGTACAGGAATATACAGCATGCTAATTGTTATAGCTGCTGCTGTACTGGGTACCTTTGTTTACGGATTGCTTAAAGAGAAATTACCACATTAAATAATTTCGGCACTTAATCCGGCATCTAAAAGTAAACTACATCTGGGTTTTAAATCTTCGTAGGTGCCGGTTTTTACTGTACATTTACCGTTGTAGTGTACAATTATAGAGCATTGCTCGGCTTGCTCAGGAGTATGATCACAAGCGTAAATTAGTGTTTCTATAACGTGATCAAAAGTATTAACATCATCATTATACAACACTAGTTCGTACTGCTTTTCTATATCTTCTTGAAGCAGCAGTTCTTCTAAAATCTTCTCTCGAGTGCTCATAACGCTGTTTCTTTTTTACAAATTTACGTATTTAGCTGCTATCCAGTGATTTTTTTCGAGATTGGCTTCAAATTTAAGTCCATTTTCTTCACACTCTTTAGTAATTAAAGGCAAATCGTCTTTATAAAAACCACTGAGCATTAAAACGCCATTTTTAGTTAGGCATTGTGCATATATTGCAATATCTTCTAACAAGATGTTGCTATTAATATTAGCTAAAATAACATCAAAGCTTGAGCCAGATAACAATTTAGCATCACCTTGTTTTACAATAATGTTACTGCAATTATTTCTATTTACATTTTCTAATGCATTCTCATAACACCAGCTATCTATATCTATTGCTTCTACATAACTTGCTCCCATTTTACCAGCCAATATTGCCAAAACGCCGGTGCCACAGCCCATATCTAACACACGTGTGTTTGCTACAGGCTCGTTTAATAACAATTTAAGCATCATGTAAGTAGTTTCATGGTGCCCTGTACCAAAGCTCATTTTAGGCTCGATAACAATATCGTACTGAGTGTTGGGCTTTTCGTGAAACGGAGCTCTTACGGCGCAACGGTTATCTACAGTTATGGGATTAAAGTTTTTTTCCCATTCTTCATTCCAGTTTACCTGCTCTATTTCTTCAATAGTGTATGTAATTGTAAATTCTGAGTTGTTTAATACAAACACATCATCTAACACACTGTCGTGCCACTGTTCTTTTTGAATGTATGCTGTAACACCATCTTGGTTTTCAACAAAACTTTCAAAACCGGCATAGCCCAATTCTGCAATTAAAATTTCGGTAGCCGGCTGTACCGGATTAACTTTAAAAGTATATGCTAAATACGCTTGGCTCATACTTAAATTGCATTAATTATAGCTATAAAATCTTGAGCATTTAATGATGCCCCTCCTATTAAACCACCATCTACATCGGGCTGCATAAATAACTGTTTTGCATTGTTAGGTTTTACACTCCCTCCGTATAAAATTGAAACAGAATTGGCAACATCTTCACCAAATTTTTTAGCCAAAACTCCTCTTACAAAAGCATGCATTTCTTGTGCTTGTTCCGGTGATGCTGTTTCTCCTGTTCCAATAGCCCAAACCGGCTCGTAGGCTAAAATTATGTGTTTAAAATCTGAAGCCGAAACATGAAATAGTGCTTCTTTTAATTGGTGTTCAACTACTGTAAAATGATTATTGCTTTTTCTATCTTTTAATTCTTCACCAAAGCAAAAAATTGCTGACATATTATGAGACAATGCAGCATCAATTTTTTTAGCCAGCATAGCATTATCTTCATTAAAATATGCTCTCCTCTCAGAATGTCCTAAAATAACTGTATTAATACCGATACTTTGTAACATTGGGGCAGAGATTTCTCCGGTATAAGCACCATTCTCTGCAAAGTGCATATTCTGGGCAATTACTTTTACGGGTGTGCCTCTAAGTAGTTTGTAAGCGCTATATAAGTTAACAAATGCAGGCGCAATCATTATCTCTGCATTAGTTCTTGGCAAATTTCTAATTATATCATCAATTAACGCCTCTGTTTGAGGGAGATCGTTATTCATTTTCCAGTTTCCGGCTACTATTTTTCTTCTCATAATCTAATTATAGCTTTACTTTGTGAATGTTGTTATAATGAAGTTTTTGCACAATTGTTCCGTTATGCAAAACTAAAATCCCGGGGTTAGATCTAACTATTGTTTTAAGCGTAGTCATATCAGTAAAATAAAACGGGAAAGATAACCCGAACTGTTGTTTAACTTGTTGTACTTGTTGTACTCCTGAAGCCGATAACCCAATTACTTTATACCCTTTATCTGTAGCTGTTTTAGCCATCTTTTTGACTTCTGAAAATGCACTTAAATTAGCTCGGCTTAAATCATAACTTATCACCATAATTAGTTTTGGTTCTGATAAAAATTCAGCAGCAAAATCTTCTCCATCTTTCTCTATAGTGAAATCATGTATGGGGGGTTCATATCCTTTTTCTATCAACTTAGTTTCAACTCCAATAAACTCTCCATCTACATTAGGATATGCTCCGGTTGTTGTAATAATTTTTTCGGTATTGTTTACTTTAAATTTCCACTGGTATTCGTATACATCTTTAGGAGCGTTTTCAGGAACTTCCATTCCATCAGCAATATTAACTCCAACTTTATAAGCTCTAAAATCTATTGCAGGCAAATGATTTAACACATAATACGAAAAAGCTATGCACAACACAACAGATAATGTGCTGGCTATTAATGCAGCTCTTTTAGAGTGAAGTGGTTTTATTAGGTGTTGCTTAGCAAACAGTAAAACAATTAAAATCAACAAAACAACATCTTTAGCAAAAGATTGCCATGGCGTAAGTTTTATAGCATCGCCAAAACACCCACAATCTGTTACTTTATTAAAATATGCCGAATAGAAGGTTAAAAAGGTGAAAAACACAATCATTATAAGTAAGCTCCAAACAGTAAATTTTGGTTTAAAGCCTACTAGTAACATTACTCCTAAAACTGTTTCGAATATTACTATAAAAAGGGCAATTGCAAGTGCAAATGGAGTTAAAAACTCTAAATTAAGTACCGCACTACTAAAATATTCTTCTAATTTAAACGAAAACCCTAATGGGTCATTAACTTTTATAAGCCCACTAACAACAAATAGCAACCCAACAAAAAATCTGGCAAAAGAAACTATAGTTTTCATATGGGTTAAGCGTTTTTTTCGGTTAATAAAATAAGGGCAAAAACAGCATAATTAATCATGTCTTGGTAATTAGCATCTATACCTTCACTTACCAAAGTTTTCCCCTTATTATTTTCTATTTGTTTAACCCGTAAGAGCTTTTGCAAAATTAAATCGGTTAACGAGCTTACTCTTAAATCTCTCCAAGCCTCACCATAATCGTGATTTTTGTTTTCCATTAAGGCTTTGGTTTTTTTTACTTGCTCATCGTATAATGCTAAAGCTTGGTTAATCTCTAAATCGGGCTGGTCTGCAACTCCTTTTTCTAATTGAATGAGTGCCATAATGGCATAATTTATAATCCCAATAAACTCAGAAGTTTCGTCTTCATCTATTTTTCTAACACTATTTTCTTGCAAACTTCTAATACGCTGTGCTTTAATAAAAATCTGATCGGTTAAAGAAGGTAGTCTTAAAATACGCCATGCGCTACCGTAATCTTTCATTTTTTTCTCAAATAAATCACGGCACAGTGCAATTACTTCATCAAACTGTTTATCGGTCTGTTGCATATACTACAATTGAATTTTGTGTAAATTTCGCTTAATTTTTAAAACTAATCAAAGTTTAGCTTTTAAACTTTAAAACGGTGCAATTTTAGTGTAATATTGCCAATAAATATTTTTACATGACCATTAACTGCAACGGAAAACTAGTTGATTTATCTACCCCCAGAATAATGGGGATACTTAATATTACCCCCGATTCTTTTTTTGATGGCGGACAGCACAACTCTATTAAAAAAGCACTTATTAAAGCAGAAAAAATGGTAGCCGAAGGTGCAGATTTTTTAGATGTTGGTGGCTATAGCTCAAGACCCGGGGCCGATTTTGTTTCAGAAAAAGATGAATTAGCACGTGTTGTACCTGTTGTTAATGCTCTTGCAAAAGAATTTCCGGAGGTAAACATATCTGTAGATACCTTTAGAAGCAAGGTTGCAAAAGCAACAATAGAAAACGGTGCAGCACTTATAAACGATATTTCTGCCGGAGATTTAGACAATAACATGATGGCTACTGTTGCAAAATTGCAAGTACCGTACATTATGATGCACATGCAAGGTACTCCCGAAAATATGCAACAAAACCCAACTTATAATAATGTTATTACAGATATAAAATTTTATCTCTCTAAAAAAATTAAACAAGCCCAAGAGTTACATATTAACGATGTGATTATTGACCCCGGTTTTGGTTTTGGTAAAACATTAGAACACAATTATACACTGTTAAACAATCTTGAATTGTTTTCTTGCTTTAATTTACCTTTACTGGTTGGTATAAGCAGAAAATCTATGATTTACAAACCACTAAATATAACTCCGGATTTAGCTTTAAACGGTACTACCGCATTACATATGATTGCTTTACAGAAAGGTGCTACTATATTACGCGTTCATGATATTAAAGAAGCTAAAGAATGCATAAAATTATTTAACCTCTTAAAGCAACACAATCATGATTAATACAAGACCAATACTATTTTTTTTATTAATTATTACCGTTTCGTGTAATAAAATACAAGTACAATTACCGGAGGTAGCAGGTATTGGAAAAAAAGAAATAGTTGATTTTTCTCCGGCTTATTTATTTTATGCTCCCGGCAGCGCAGATAGTGTAACACTTAACCGAAAAAATTTAATAAGCACCACTAATTGGGTGGTTCATGTAGATAAGAGGTTAAAACTAAAGCATGCCATACCAAAAATTAAAGCGCTTCAGCAAAAAAGAGAAAAAGCAACAATGCATAAAAATGCTGCCGCAAGAAATTATTTTTCGGCTACAGATACCCTCACTAAACAGTTAGTATTTTTAGATTTTACAACTACAGAATTTATAACCAATAACCAATATTCTAAATTTTATATTAAACAACACCCAGAGGCTCATATGAATGTTTTTACACTCACCGTAAATTTTGATGAAAACAATTTAATTATGATTAATGGTGTTGATGTTGAGCGGGATGAATTTGCTGATTATTTTAAAGATTTTGTTCCTTTTGCAGCCCAAAATAAACCTGCATTAATTTACGCTAATTTTAACCAAGAGCTATCTTTTAACCAGTACATTGCAAATTTAAATTTGATTAAGAGTGTATTGTCTGATTCTGTAAAATTATCATCTAAACAATTTATATACGATTTAAAATTGCTCCCCGAATGTGATTGCGGGTTGTAAGCTAATTTTTTTATTTTTACAAAAAACCGATACCTATTTTGGAACTGTTTAACTTTCTTGAGTTTAAGGTAATTGATATTATAGATATTGTATTGGTTGCCATAGTGTTATACTACATTTATAAACTAGTAAAAGGTACGGTAGCCATTAATATTTTTATAGGAATTGTAATTGTTTACCTAATCTGGAAACTCACTCAAGTGCTTCAAATGAAAATGATTAGTAGTTTGTTTGGAGGTTTTATGAGTGTAGGTTTAATTGCTTTGATTGTTGTTTTCCAACAAGAAATCAGGAAGTTTTTGTTGATGATTGGATCGGCTAATATTGCCAAGAGAAAAAACTTTATTAAGCGTTTTAAGTTTTTACGTCAAGACCAATTTATTGCAGAAACTGATGTAGATAGTATTCTTGCTGCCTGTAAAAAAATGAGTGCTTCAAGAACCGGAGCTTTAATTGTTATAGAACGAAGCAATCCGTTAGACTTTGTTAAAAACAATGGCGACCCAATGAATATAGAAATAAATCAGCCCATTATAGAAAGTATTTTTTACAAGAATAGTCCGCTTCACGATGGCGCTGTAATAATAGATGGCAATTACATTGTAGCTACACGAGTTGCCTTGCCGGTTTCTGAAAACCGAAAAATTCCCGCACGTTTTGGATTGCGTCATAAAGCTGCTATTGGTATTACAGAGCGTACAGATGCAATTGCTTTGGTGGTTAGCGAAGAAACCGGAACAATATCGTACATCAGAAACGGTGAGTTTGTGCTTTATAAAGACTTAGAAGATCTATCTAATATAATTCAGAAAGATTTAGTATAAACTAGTATAAAACTATTGGTTTAGTTGCTCTTCGGCTAAAAACTGTACTTCGTATAAATTTTTATAATAACCGTCTTTTTTAGTCAACAACTCTTTATGAGTTCCTTCTTCTACTATATTTCCTTGATGCATTACAATAATCTTATCGGCTTTTTGTATAGTAGCCAGTCTGTGAGCTATAACAATTGATGTTCTTCCTTCTGTAATTTTTTCTGTTGCTTTCTGTATTAACTGTTCTGAATAAGAATCTATAGAAGAGGTTGCCTCATCTAACACTAAAATACTCGGATTACTAACATAAGCCCTTAAAAAAGCTATAAGTTGGCGTTGCCCGCTTGAGAGCATAACTCCTCTTTCTTTAACATTGTAATGGTAGCCTCCCGGCAAACTACTAATAAACTCATGTATACCAATACTCTTAGCAGCTTCTATCACATCATCTTCAGATATGGCAGGATTTCTTAGTGTTATGTTGTTTAAAATTGTATCGGCAAATAAAAATACATCCTGTAAAACAATTGCTATATGACTTCTTAATGAAGCTAATGTAAATTGGTTAATGTTAGTACCATCAATACAAATTTCTCCCTCATTAATATCATAAAACCTATTTAACAGGTTTATTATGGTAGATTTTCCTGCTCCGGTAGCTCCAACAATTGCCACAGTTTGTCCTTCTTCTGCTTTAAATGATATGCCGTGCAACACCTCTTCGTCGGGCACATAGCCAAATCTAACATTTTTAAATTCTATAGTGCCTTTTAATTGATGTGCCTCTATATTACCTTTATCTTCTATTCTGCTATCTGTATCTAAAATAGCAAACACTCTATTGGCTGCTACCATCCCCATTTGCAAAGTATTAAATTTATCGGCTATCTGACGAAGGGGTCTAAAGAGCATTTGAGACATTTGGATGAACATAAAAATAACACCGGGTTCAAACGAAGCTCCCTGCACATTTTGCAAAATACCAAACCACACAATTAACCCTATGGTTATGGACGAAGCCAACTCTGCAACCGGAAAGAATATAGAGTTATACCAAACTGTTTTTAACCACGCTTTTTTGTGTTTTTCGTTTATGGCTTTAAACTTTTTATACTCTACATCTTCTACCCCAAAAAGTTGTACTATTTTCATTCCGGAAATTCGCTCTTGTACAAACGTATTAAGGTTAGCCACCTGAGCTCTCACCTCTATAAATGCAACTTTCATGGCTTTCTGAAAAAGCCTGGTCGCATAGAGTATAAAAGGCATTATTGCAAATACTATTAAAGCTAACTTCCAGTTTACAACCAACATTACAACGGCAACAACCAGCATTTTTAGCAAATCGCTCACAATCATAAAAAAGCCTTCACTAAAAATCTGTGCAATACGCTCTACATCATTTACGGTTCTGGTTACTAACAACCCAACAGATGAAGTATCAAAATACTTCATTTTAAATTTTAAAAGATGATTAAAGAGTTTAATCCTAATATCTCTAATAATAGATTGTCCTAACCAGTTAGCGTAATAAATAAATGATAACTGACTGGTAACTTCTAACACCAAAACGCCCATCATTAGTAGCACAAAAAACAGTAGCCCGTTTAAATCTTTATTAATTATATAAACATCTACCGTTTCTTTTAATAAATAAGGCCTGATTACAGCAAATCCGGAGAGTAAAATAGCAGCAAGTGCTACTCCAAAAAAAGTAGTTTTATAAGGTTTTGTATAGCGCAACAAACGCTTAAAAAGGGTAAAATTAAATTTGTTTCCTTTATTGTTACTCATCTACGTTGTAAACTGTTTCAGGGTATGTTACTGCAGTCAAATATAAGGCATGCCCCGGAACTGATGCGCCGGCATTACTCCTATTTTTGCTTTTTATGATGTTTTTAACATCTTCTATGGTGCTTTTACCATAACCTACATCTAAAAGTGTACCTACAATTGCTCTTACCATATTTCGTAAAAACCTGTTTGCCGATATGGTAAACACTAACTTATCACCTACTTTTTCCCATTTTGCGTGCGTAATGGTGCACTCAAATGTTTTAACATCAGTATTAGATTTAGAAAAGCATTTAAAATTGGTAAACTCAAACAATACTTTCGCTGCTTGGTTCATGGCAGCTACATCTAACGGATATTTAACATAATATGCCCATTGAGCTAAAAAAGGATTTTTCTCTTGTGTAATCCAGTATTCATAAGTTCGTTCTGTAGCATCAAATCTGGCATGAGCATCATTCTTTACTCTAACTATTTTTTTTACCGCTATATCTTCAGGCAAGAAAGCGTTGAGCTTATAAATTAAATCACTAATATTTATTTCATCTTCAAAATCAAAGTGTGCCACCATTACTTTTGCGTGCACTCCGGCATCGGTTCTTCCGGCAGCAACCAATTCTAACTTTTTTCGTAATAACGTACTTATTGCATTTTCTAATACTTCTTGTACGGTAATGGCATTGGGCTGTTTTTGCCAACCATGGTAATTAATTCCGTTGTATGAAAACGTTAAAAAGTATCTCACCGGTTTATAGTACTTTTGTAAATAAGTGTACAAAGATAACTTTAATTGTGTAGTTAGTATTACTGCTCTTTTTTATGAAAAAAATACTCCTTCTTTCAGATACGCATAGTCATATAGACAATACTATTTTAAAATATGTAAGCGAAGCAGATGAGGTTTGGCATGCCGGAGATATTGGTAGTCTTGATGTAACAGATGCCATACAGAAAATTAAACCATTAAAAGCTGTGTATGGCAATATTGATGATGCAAAAATTAGAAAAGAATTTCCCGAAAACCTTTTATTTTCTTGCCAGGGAGTTAAAGTATTTATAACTCATATTGGAGGTTATCCGGGGCGTTATCCCGCCAGAATAAAGCAAGCATTACAAAAACATACCCCCGATTTATTTATTTGCGGTCACTCGCATATTTTAAAAGTAATGTGGGATAAGCAAAATAACCTGTTACACATGAATCCGGGAGCTTGTGGGAAATACGGATTTCATAAGGTTAGAACACTTTTACGGTTTGTTATAGATGGTAAAGAAATAAAAAACCTCGAGGTTATCGAGCTAGAAAAACGAGGATAAAAAAACCCGGAATTACTTCCGGGTTTTTTACGCACTAATACTACTAAGATGTTAGGTTTATCGTAATCTATCCACAGATTTTACGAGATCTTCGTCCCTTTTAATGGCACGATTCGCCAACACTAATAAAACGATAGAAAAAACAGGGAGAAGCATCCCAATACCCTTCTCAGAAACAACAGTTTCTCCGGATAAGTTTAGGGATTGATACACGAAAAATCCTAGTATAAAAAGCGTTAATATTATATTAAATCTGTTTACCACAAATTGTTGCTTTCTGTTTTTAAAATTAAAAATAGACACCAAAGCTAAGAAAGCCGATGCTAAAAAACCACCAAAAAGTGGTTTAATTTGATTAAAAAATACAACCTCACCACTGGCATCTGTGTATAATGACACCCAGAAAGGGGCCACACCCATTATTAATACTACTAAAAGTAAATATACCGTTTGTATACGTTGTATCATACTCTAAAAAACTGTAACAGATTGCAAAAATAAACGTTCTTTTTAAAAAAATTTGCTTTATTTATAAAAATAAATTTGTAATATTGCCCTATCCATTCGTAACCCGTTACAACAGGGTTCGTTTGTACTTCATAATTGTAATTCTTTTCAATAAAAAGATTATTTACTTCAATAACTAAACCAACAAAACATAATTACATATACATGTTTGATATTTCAGATTTAAAGGCAAAAAAATTAGTTGAGCTTCAAGAAATTGCAAAAGCACTACAAATACCAAAATTTAGAAGCTTAAAAAAGGATGAGTTAGTGTACCAAATTCTCGATGTACAAGCTGCTAATCCGCAAGCTGTTCAGGCTACCGGTTCTCAGGAAAGTCAAAAAAACGAACAAAAACAGCAAAAGAGCAAGCGCACTCGAATTCAGAAAAGTAAATCTGCGCAAAACGGCACACATGAGCCGGCTCATTCTCAACACAAACAAAATCAGCAAACAACAGAAGATAGTTCGGCAGAACGTTCTAATTCTCAAAAAGACACTTCAAAATCTGCTCCTGAGCAATCTTCTAATGATAATCAAGTGCACGCTAAAAAGGAAGAATCAAAATCTAAAAAAGAAGATTCTAAAAAAGACGACCAGCGTAAAAACACACGTAAAGAACATCAGCATAAAAACCAACATAAAAAACATCAGCAAAACGATAACAGCTCTCAAAGCAAAGAAAACTTTGATAAAGAGAAGAAAAATCGTTACCGTGATCCTGATTTTGAGTTTGATGGTATTATAGAAAGCGAAGGAGTTTTAGAGATTATGCCGGACGGTTATGGTTTCTTACGCTCATCTGATTATAATTACCTGTCTTCTCCAGACGACATTTATGTTTCTCAATCTCAAATTAGATTATTTGGTTTAAAAACCGGAGATACTGTTTTAGGAATTGTAAGACCTCCAAAAGACGGTGAAAAATATTTTCCGTTAATTAAAGTAACTAAAATTAATGGATTAGATCCTCAAGTAGTTAGAGACAGAGTTTCTTTTGAGCATCTTACACCATTATTCCCGAACGAAAAATTTAATTTAAGCGAAAAAAACGCAACAATTTCTACCAGAATAGTTGATTTGTTTTCGCCAATCGGAAAAGGGCAACGTGGTATGATTGTCTCTCAGCCTAAAACAGGTAAGACCATGTTACTAAAAGATATTGCCAATGCCATTGCTGCAAACCATCCGGAAGTTTATCAAATTATACTTTTAATTGATGAGCGCCCGGAAGAGGTAACCGATATGCAACGTAACGTAAAAGGCGAAGTAATTGCTTCTACTTTTGATGAACCTGCAGACAGGCACGTAAAAGTTGCTAACATTGTTTTAGAGAAAGCTAAACGCTTAACCGAATGTGGCCACGACGTAGTAATTTTACTAGATTCTATTACACGTTTAGCCCGTGCTTACAACACCGTGCAACCTGCCTCGGGTAAAGTATTAAGTGGTGGTGTAGATGCTAATGCTTTACATAAACCAAAACGCTTTTTTGGTGCAGCCAGAAATATAGAAGGAGGAGGTTCACTCACTATTATTGCAACAGCTCTTACAGAAACCGGATCTAAAATGGACGAGGTGATTTTTGAAGAGTTTAAAGGAACCGGTAATATGGAGCTTCAATTAGATAGACGAATTGCTAACAGAAGAATATTCCCTGCAATAGACCTTATTTCTTCTTCTACTCGTAGAGACGATTTACTGCTTGATGAAACCACTATTCAGCGAATGTGGATTATGCGTAAATATCTTGCAGATATGAATCCTGTTGAAGCCATGGAGTTCATGGAAGATAGAATTAAGAAAACTAGAAACAACGAAGAGTTTTTAATGACAATGAATCAATAAAAACAAAACACTAAAAATATGTAAAAAGCCCGCTTTAAAAGCGGGCTTTTTTTATTGTTGCAACTTAAATGTAATTGGTATACTGTATGGAACTTTAACCGGTGTACCCCTTTGCTTACCAGGTTGCATTTTAGGCAAAAGCTTAATAATACGCTCTGCTTCTTTTTCTAAACTCTCATCGGGACCGCGAGAACGGATTTCGGAAACCACACCGTCCGGACCAATAGAAAACTGCACATACACCTTACCTTGTATGCCTAACTCTTGTGCCATGCTTGGATATTTAAAGTGTTTTTGCACATGTTTCATCATTTTTTCCTGAAAACAATCTCGTTGTTTGGCTTGAGACAATCCTTCGCACCCGGGGAACACAGGAACATTTTCTATAACTGCAAAAGGTACTTCAATAATTTCTTCTTCCTCAACTACCTCAACATCATCTACCTTAACAATATTAGTAATAACTTCTTCTTGATTAGTTTCTGTACTCTCTATAATACTTTCCTCTACCTCCTCGTTATCATCTACAATTTCTATAACTTCCGGTATTGCTAATGGTTGAGGAGGTGGCGGGAGATTAATTTTTTCGGTAATTGGAATATCTAAAGGAGTGTTATCTTCTACATTAACAACAGATAAAATCTCTTCTTTTTCTTTATACGATACCTTTAGCTCTAAAACTTGCCATGTTAAAAAAAGCACAACAACCAACCCAACTAAAAAGAAAATACTCCTGTATTGGTTTAAATCGGCTTTTATGTATTTTTTAGGCAACATAACACTCAGTATCAGTTACTTAAATATACGAAATTTAAGCCAGTTAACGATGCCTTCTAGGAAGAATTTAAAGCTATTAAAAAAGAAAGGGCAAAAAAAAAGCCTCCTAAAATTTAGGAGGCTTACTTACTTGTGTATATTGCTAAGATGTACGTTACTTGTTAAGATAAAGCCGCAACACGCTTAGTTAAGCTACTTTTTAAGTTTGCAGCCTTATTTTTATGAATAATGTTCTTTTTAGCTAACTTATCAATCATGCTTATTACGTTAGGAAGCATTTCGGTTGCTTCTTTTTTGTTTTCTAAACCACGTAATTTTCTCACCGCATTACGAACCGTTTTATGTTGGTAACGATTACGTAAACGCACAGCTTCATTTCTTCTAATTCTTTTTAATGCCGACTTATGATTTGCCATATCTTTAAGTAATAATTTTTTGAGCTTAACGCTCTGCTATATTTTGTTAAATAAATTTTGTAGCCCGTAGGGGATTCGAACCCCTGCTACCAGGATGAAAACCTGGCGTCCTAACCCCTAGACGAACGGGCCAGAATGTACTAAAATGAAAGTCTTTTTTAAACGACCTTATTTAGTTACTTTTTATGTTATAGAACTTGGTAGCCCGTAGGGGATTCGAACCCCTGCTACCAGGATGAAAACCTGGCGTCCTAACCCCTAGACGAACGGGCCTTAACTCTTGCATAAATGCGGATGCAAAAATACAACTATTTTTAAATGTTGCAATAGTTAAAAAAACTTTTTTTGCATTAATACGCTTTTGCAAACAATACACGCCTATTTGAAGGCTTGCCGGAATATACACAAGAGCCTTTTTCTTCTTGAGCATCTAGTGGTATACAACGTATTGTTGCTTTTGTTGCTTCTTTAATAGCCTCTTCTGTTGCTGCTGTACCATCCCAATGCGCTAATACAAATCCGCCTTTAGTTTCTAAAACTTCTTTAAACTCATCAAACGAATCTACCTTAGTAATATGCGCATCTCTGTAAGACACAGCTTTATCATATATATTTTGCTGAATATCTTCTAACAAAAATTCTATCTTACTAACAACATCTTCTGCAGAAACGGTTTGTTTTTCTAATGTATCTCTTCTGGCAACCTCAAAAGTATTGTTTTCCATATCGCGCTGCCCAATTGCCAGTCTTACAGGGACTCCTTTTAATTCGTATTCATTAAACTTCCAGCCCGGTTTGTGTGTATCTCTATCATCAAATTTAACCGTGATACCTTTGCCCTTTAGCTCATTAATTACAGGAGCAACCCTTTCTCTAATAGCATTTAACTGCTCTTCTCCTTTATAAATAGGAACAATAACAACTTGCAGTGGCGCTAGTTTTGGAGGCAATATCAATCCGTTATCATCACTGTGTGTCATGATTAAAGCTCCCATTAACCTGGTAGATACTCCCCAAGAAGTTGCCCAAACGTAATCTTGTTTACCTTCTTTGTTTGCAAACTTTACATCAAAAGCTTTCGCAAAATTCTGCCCTAAAAAGTGTGATGTACCAGCTTGTAAAGCCTTACCGTCTTGCATTAAAGCTTCTATACAATATGTTTCTTCTGCACCGGCAAAACGCTCGCTTTCACTTTTGGTTCCTTTAATTACCGGCACTGCCATGAATTTCTCGGCAAAATCAGCATACACATTCATCATTTGTTCTGCTTCGGCAACTGCTTCTTCTTTAGTTGCATGAGCAGTATGTCCTTCTTGCCATAAAAATTCGGCTGTACGTAAAAATAGGCGGGTACGCATTTCCCATCTAACAACATTAGCCCATTGATTTACCAGTATAGGCAGATCTCTATAAGACTGAATCCATTTTCTGTAGGTATCCCAAATAATAGTTTCTGATGTTGGCCTAACAATTAATTCTTCTTCTAATTTAGCTTCCGGATCAACCACTATTCCACTTCCGTCTTCGGCATTTTTAAGTCTGTAATGGGTAACCACAGCACATTCTTTGGCAAAACCTTCAACATGTGCAGCCTCTTTACTTAAATATGATTTAGGGATGAATATGGGAAAATAGGCATTTACATGACCGGTATCTTTAAACATTTTATCTAGCTCTGCCTGCATTTTTTCCCAAATAGCAAAGCCATAAGGCTTTATAACCATACAACCTCTTACTCCTGAGTTTTCAGCCAAATCGGCTCTAACAACTAACTCGTTATACCATTTAGAGTAATCCTCGCTTCTTTTAGTTAATTTTTTGCTCATTATCAGTACTTTGGCACAAATGTTGTGAGTTTGTTAAAAAAAGAAATAGTTGGGCAAAACTAACTATTTTTGTTATGTGCAACAATTAAAAATTAAGCAATGATGAATTTCTCCACCAAAAAATCAGCAAAGAAACTAATGCTCTTAACTGTTCCGGTTGGGTTATTAGTGGCTTCTTGTGGTTCTTTTCAAGAAGCATCGTATTATGATAATGACGGCATTTATGCCTCTTCAGAAACTACTGTTGCACCTACACAACAACATAACAATGTAGATAACGATACCTACGTTGATTACTTTGACGCTAAGGCTAAAGAATATGATGAGCTTTTAAACTCTGATGCTATTTTTACTGACGTAGATAGTTATAATAGTGGAGAATATGCACAAGATAGTACCGATTTGATTGATGATGAAACATACAGAAGTTTTGCCGGATGGGGAGATAACACAACAGATGTAAGCATAAATATATATACTAACCCTCGTTGGGGATGGTATGCTTCTCCTTGGTTTTGGGGATGGAATAGGTGGAATAGATGGAATTTTGGCTGGAATTGGGGCGTTTATAATTATGCATATGCCGGATGGATAGACCCTTTCTGGATTTATGACGGATGGTGGTCTCCTTACTGGGGTTACAATTTTGGATTTTATGGCTATTATGGATGGTACGGCAGACCATTTTATTACAATTACGGCTACTACCCTCACAGTTTAAGAAGAAGTTACGCTTATGCTAATAGCAGAAGAGGGTACTATAACAGAAGTAATTTAACTAGCACTGATAGCAGATACCGCTACTCCAGAGGTAGAAGTAGCAATTACACTAGAACTCGAGCATTAAATTATACCAGAAACAGAGGTTATTCTACCAACAATAATGCTCGTTACAGAAACTCTCGTGGTATTAGTGCAGATGGTAGAGGCAATATTTATAGTAGATCCGGCAGCTCTAACAACAGAGTTATAAGAGGTCGTAGCTACAACAGTAATCGTAGCACACCAAATTACTCACGATCATCAAGTAGGTCACGAAGTAGTGGCTCGTACAACAGATCTTCATCCGGCAGAAGCAGATCTAGTGGAAGTATACGTTCTTCATCCGGATCAAGATCATCAGGAACATCACGTTCTTCTGGAAGTAGCAGATCTAGAAGAAACAACTAATCTCTTTTAAAATTAAACTCATGAAAAAGAATGGTTTTTTTGCCATAATGGCTATGCTTTGCACTGCTGTAAGTGCTCAGAACATAAACGATGTAATTAGATATAGTAGTGAAAATTTAAACGGTACCGCTCGTTTTCAGGGCATGAGTGGAGCTTTTGGAGCTCTTGGCGGAGACCTATCTGCCATTGATATTAACCCGGCTAGTTCTGCCGTTTTTGCAAATAGCTATACAAGTTTTACCGTAAATAACTTTAACACAAAAAACAACACCTCTTATTTTAATGGTTTTTCGCAAACAGAAATAGACAACTTAGAACTAAATCAAGTTGGAGCCGTTTTTGTTTTTAAAAACCAAAATCCTGATGCTGATTGGCAAAAAGTAGCTCTGGGCTTAAACTACCAATTGGTAAATAATTTTGATAATGAGTTTTTAGCCAGCGGTAATAGTAACCAATCTATAGACGGTTATTTTTTGAATTTTGCAAATGGTGTGCCTTTTGGTTCAATTCTAATCCAATCTAATGAATCGCTTGCAGATGCCTACTTAAATATAGCTCGTGACTTAGGTTATGGACCACAACAGGCTTTTTTAGGCTATTATGGAGGAATTATAGACCCGGTAGACCCAAACGATGATAATAATACACAATATGTATTTACCGGAGATTACAATACAGTTAACCAGTCATATTTACTTAGTGCTAACGGTTACAATAGTAAATTTGCTTTTAACCTGGCCTCGCAGTACAAACAAACTCTTTATTTAGGAGCTTCGTTAAACTTTCATGCTGTTAGATATGAGCAATTAACACAATTTGATGAAGATGGCTATAACAGTGGTTCTGCATTGCAAAATATGTATTTTGACAACTGGCTATTTACACAAGGAACCGGTTTTTCTTTCTCTATTGGAGCTATTGCAAAAATGAGCGATCAGTTTAGAGTGGGGCTTAGTTATCAATCTCCTACTTGGTATGATTTAGAAGACGAAGTATCGCAAGAAATAAACTCAAATTTAGCAGACACCGATATAGATTTGGTTAACTTTTCTTTAGTTACCATTTATCCGGATTATAAAATAAAAACACCTGCAAAATTAACCGGTAGTGCAGCTGTTGTTTTTGGCAATCAAGGATTACTAAGCTTTGATTACAGCTATCAAGACATGAGCGAAGCACAATTACGCCCTACAGCCGACCCGAGTTTTGCAACAGAAAATAACCTACTTACAGAAAATTTGCAGGCAGTTAACTCTTACAGAATTGGTGGAGAATATAGAATTGAAAAATGGAGCTTACGTGGTGGCTATCGGTTTGAAAGCAGTCCTTATAAAAACGAAACTACCGTTGGTGACTTAACCGGGTATTCTTTAGGAATTGGATACAACTTTGGAGCCACAAAATTAGATGTGTCTTTTAACCAAAGTGAACGTTCATACAATCAATTGTTATTTAACACAGGCTTACCAACTCCTGCAAGAATTGATAAAACAAATACAAACTTTGCAGTCTCTTTAAGTTTTAATTTATAAGCAAGTATGAAAAAAGCGGAGTATTATCTCCGCTTTTTTTATCGTTTAAGGGTAAAATGTCCTTTTATGGTTCCTTGTTGTGTTTCTCCGTTTACATCTCTGCTATAATTAAACTTAAACCAATAATCTGTAGCGGGCAAAGGCTTACCGTTATAAGTACCATCCCAACCGGTACTATTTCTATCTAACTGCGCCAGCAATTTGCCATACCTGTCGTAAATGGTTATGTATGCAAAATTTAACTCTTCAACAGCCCCTATGTGCCACTCATCGTTAATACTATCGCCATTTGGTGTAAAAAAACGAGGGTATCCTACAACCGGAATGTTCACAATAACTTCTCCGCAACCGTAAACGTCTCTAACGGTTAATTGATTAATTCCGGGGGGAACATCTATAAACTCGGGATCTGACTGAAAAGTTCCTCCGTTTAAACTGTATTCATACTCGCTTGTTCCCATAACCGTAACAGAGATCGTATTTATATCTTGTAAATCGGTTACTTGATATCCAACTTGAGAAGGCTGTAATATTGGGTGAAAGGTAACTTGAATTTCATCCTCAAAAGTTACCACAGGCGTAGTTACAATAACAGAATACAACCCGGTTGTTGTTACATTTAATGTAGGGTTGTTTTCTCCGGCTATTAAATTACCATCTACATACCATTCGTAATTTGTGGCTGATTGACGCTCTGCATCTAGTGTAACAACATCACCAACGCAAGCATTAATATCCGAACCTAAAAAATCTTCTTTAATTGAACAATCTAATGCATCTGGACCTTGAGTATCCAGTAACGGACCCGTAAATTCTAATTCAAAAATCATCGGGTCTCCTGTAAAATTGGTATTAAAATTATTAATGAAAATAATATATTCTTCTCCTTGCTGCACATCAAGCCAAGTATCATATTCATCTCCTTCTTGTTGAGATGTCCCGGTGGCGGGGTTAATTCCCACTCCTGTATATCCTGTAACACCACTCTCGTAGCTACACCTAACAGGCTCTCCTAAATTATTACAGTCTACATTTGGACCATAAACTGCAAAATCCCAATCTTCATTTGCAGATAAATACCTGATATTAAACCCTAATTGCCCATCCCCGTTTGCTCTGAAAATGAACCAGGCAACATCTTTTTCTAAATCACTTGTAGCTAAACCACCTTTCTCTAAACAACCGGATTGGCTAATATCTTCAAAATCTTCTACATCTCCTGCCCCATCAACTTCGGCAGTTATTACTCCATCAGCACATATCGGAACAACTGTAAAACAATCTCCGGATGTTTGAGCCATAATACTTGTAAAACACACAAAAAAACAAGCGCATATAAGGCTTGTTACAGCTATTTTTTTAGGGGCAAAATACATTTTAGTTGCCATTAGCAGATATTACAAATAGTTGATACTTGCTTAAATATAACTTTTAAACGGTGGTTTTAGTATATATATACGGTAAGAAGTCTTGTTTTGGCTATAAACAAACGTAGAATTATCGTTTTAATGTAAAATGTTTTGTTGTTACTCCAGAAATAAGTTGATTATTTACTGTTTTAACATACTCTATTCTAACCCAATAATCTGTAGAAGGCAATAATACTCCTTTATACCTTCCGTCCCAAGTGTTATTACTTTTTGTGAGTTTTTTAATTTGTTTTCCAAACCTATCAAAAATATAAACAGTTGCTTCGTCTAACGTTTCTAATCCTTCTATGTGCCAAGAATCGTTTATACCGTCTCCATTAGGAGTAAAAAATTTAGAAAACCCTACAACAAGAATATTTTCTGTAACAGAGCCACAACCGTTTTTATCGTTTACTGTTAGTGCATATGCTCCCGGCAGCACATTTGTAAATATAGGGCTATCTTGGTAAGGACTGTTACCTAATTTATATTCATAATCACCGTCATTTTCTGTAAAAACAGTTACAGTATTGTTGTCTTGTACATCGTTAATATCTATAGTGGCTATTACCGGTGGCTGTGATGCTTGCACAGTTATAACCTTTGTAATGTTGCACGAGATGTCTCCAACCTGATTTTTAATAGTTAAGGTGTACGTTCCGGGAGCGCTCACTACTTGAGTTGGCGTAGTCATACCATTATTCCATTCATACAAATAGCCTGAATTATTATTAGTATCACCAATTGTAACTGCATTACTCTGGCACAAGTAAGCATTTGTATTTACCGCAACATCAGGTTGTTTAACCACCTCTATAGTAAAGCTTTGTGAAGCATCGTAACACATTGGATTACTAACAGATGCAACCCTCACATATATTGTTTGATTATATGGGCTTGAAGTGTTTTCGTATTGTTTTGAAAGTGGGTTTGCTCCTATTTGAGCATCATAAAAATTAGCATGATAAGAAACTGTAAACTCTAATGAATTCTGACTACCAAGAGCTTCGGAGTCTTTAGCTGACAAGTCAAAAACAGTTATACCATTTCCGTTTAAATCGCACTCAAATTCATCTGTTAGAGGTTCAGCTATAGGTACTGTACTAAAAGTAACTGTAGTGGAACTCTCTATATACTCACCTCCACCATTAAGTTCTACTACAACTTTATATGTTCCTGAAGAGGTTACAGACAAGGTATCGTTATTGCTATTAGCAGTAATTTCGTTTTCTGAACCGTTAACAACCTCATACCAAGTATACGCTGTAGCATCTGGTAAAGTAGCTTGCAATGTTACCGTTTCACCATCGCATGCAAACACATCCGGTCCTAATAAATTTGTTAAAATAGTACAATCTAAAGCCGAATCCGGATAATCAACAAAAACTTGTCCACTAAAATGAATAGAGAATCCACTATTTACCCCAGAAAAATTATTAATAAGCAAATAATATTCTTCTCCGGCCTCTACCGTTAACCAATCTTCATAACCCAATCCTTGTGTTCCGGTATCGGGGTTTACTCCAATTCCTGTATAACCTGTACTACCACCATTTACGTCAAAATTACATCGTACAGGGTCTCCTAAATTATCGCAATCTGAAGCTTTAAAAAGCGCAAAATCCCAATCATCATTGTTACTGTATTGTATATTAAATCCTAACTGTCCAGATGCTCCTGTTCTAAACTTATACCAAGCAGAATTAGACTCTATAGGTCCATTAGGCGTTGCAGATTCTAAACAATCATCGGCTAAAATAGAAACTCCCGGGAAGTCATCTGTCCCATAACCATCTACAGTTGCTGTAATAGGCACATTACTACATATTGGAATTGCGGTACTGCAATCTGGAGATACTTGAGCAGTACATAATGTTATACCAAAAAATAACAAACCATATGATAGTAGGCTCGTTTTCATGGATTTGGGATTTAATTTGGGACACTAAAATTACTAAAATACTGTTAATTTGTCTTTTATATAACGCATATAATAGATGATTAGTCTAAAACTTAGTTATAATGACTATCTTTGCACCTCTTGAAAACAAAAATAATATGAAAATTAACCGTGCATTAGAAGACCATTTTGAAGAGCTTGGAAACGAACATTTTGCTTCTTCTGCCGAAACGCCCTTACGTGACGATGCTTTTGAGCTAACCGACGATCAAAAAATAGAGCGTATAGAACAAGATGTTTACAACATATTAGAAACCCTTGGTTTAGACTTAACAGACGATAGTTTACGAGGAACTCCAAGAAGGGTGGCAAAGATGTTTGTTAAAGAAGTTTTTGGAGGCTTGCATCCGGATAGAAAACCGAGTGCTTCTACCTTTGAAAACAAATATAAATATGGCGAAATGCTTGTAGAAAAAAACATTACAGTTTACTCTACCTGCGAGCATCATTTATTGCCTATAGTAGGTAAAGCACATATTGGTTATATCTCTAATGGTAAAGTGGTAGGATTATCTAAAATGAACAGAATTGTAGACTACTTTGCCAAGCGCCCGCAAGTTCAGGAGCGTATGACCATTCAAATTGTTCAAGAATTACAAAAAATATTAGGCACCAAAGATGTTGCATGCGTTATAGATGCCAAACACCTTTGCGTAAATTCTCGAGGTATCAGAGATATTGAAAGTAGTACCGTAACAGCAGAATTTGGAGGAAAATTCAAATCAGAATCTGTTAGAAGAGAATTTTTAGATTACATAAAACTTGATACAGAGTTTTAATTACTAAAAAAAAGCCTAAAATGCAACTGTACACACAGCAAGAACTTAAAATATACAATTCGCTTACCGGACAAAAAGAAGTTTTTAAACCCCTTAACGAAGGCCATGTTGGCATGTATGTATGCGGCCCTACAGTATATAGCAATGTGCATTTGGGAAATGTTAGAACTTTTATGTCTTTTGATGTAATTTTCAGGTATTTAAAGCATTTAGGCTATAAAGTACGATACGTTAGAAATATTACCGATGCCGGCCACTTAGAAAACGATGCGGACGAAGGCGAAGATAGAATAGCAAAAAAAGCACGGTTAGAGCAAATAGAGCCCATGGAAGTTGTGCAACGCTACACTGTAGATTTTCACAACATCTTAAATAAATTTAATTTACTACCACCTAGTATAGAGCCAACAGCAACAGGGCATATTATAGAGCAAATAGAAATTGTAAAAGATATCCTTGAAAAAGGATATGCTTACGAAGCAAATGGCTCTGTATATTTTGATGTACTTAAATTTAACAAAGACTACAAATATGGTAAATTAAGTGGTAGAAATATTGAAGATTTAATTCATAACACAAGAGCTTTAGAAGGGCAAACCGACAAGAAAAATCCTCAGGATTTTGCCCTCTGGAAAAAAGCCGAACCACAACACATTATGCGCTGGCCATCTCCTTGGAGCGACGGTTTTCCGGGTTGGCATTTAGAATGTACTGCCATGAGTACTAAATACTTGGGAGAGCAATTTGATATTCATGGAGGTGGGATGGATTTAAAATTTCCGCATCACGAATGCGAAATTGCCCAAGCAGAAGCCTCTAACGGTAAAGAGCCTGTAAAATACTGGATGCATGCCAATATGCTTATCATGAACGGTAAGAAAATGGCAAAATCTACCGGTAATTTTATTTTACCTATGGAGATTTTTACAGGAGATAACCCTAATATTAGTAAAGCGTTCTCTCCCGGTGTAGCTCGTTTCTTTATGCTTCAAGCACATTACAGAAGCGTTTTAGATTTTACCAACAATGGCATGCTTGCTAGTGAAAAGGGCTACAATAGGTTAATGGATGCCATAAAATCTTTAAATAATTTAAAGGCCTCTAACACATCTAGCATTAATGTTTCTGATTGGAAACAAAAGTGCTACGATGCTATGAATGATGATTTTAACACGCCCGTTTTAATAGCTAATTTATTTGAAGCTGTTAAATACATTAATCAAATAAAAGAGGGTAGCGCTACCATTACCGAAGCAGATTTAAACACTCTTAAAGACACATTAAACACTTTTGTTTTTGATGTGCTTGGCTTAGTAAACCAAGACAGCGCAGACACTCAAGACAATAGCAAACTTGAAGGCACAATAGAGCTTTTAATAAAACTAAGAGCCCAAGCCAGAGCAAATAAAGATTTTGCTACTTCAGACAAAATTAGAGATGAGCTTGCAGCTATGGGCATTCAACTAAAAGACGGCAAAGAAGGTACTACTTACTCTATTGCAAAGTAGTGCCCTTTGCAATATAAAACCACTTTTTACTTTGGTAAAAAAAGCACTCATATTCCCATTTATTGTATTGGTTAGGTTTTACCAAGTGGTTATTTCTCCGTTAACACCGGCTACCTGCAGGTATTCGCCAACATGCTCTCATTATACTATAGAAGCCTTAAAAAAGCACGGTTTATTTAAGGGTGGCAAACTAGCTATTAAAAGAATTTTTAGCTGTCATCCTTGGGGAGGAAGCGGTTATGATCCTGTACCCTAAAATTTAATGTTTTTTTAGCTTTCTATTGGTTATATTTACCCGACTAAAATTATAACTATGCACCTATTAAGTATTGATTGGAATCCTTCTGAAGGAATTAATCTTGGTTTTTTTGTAATTAGATATTACAGCTTAATGTTTGTTATAGCGTTTACATTAGGTTGGTTTTTAATGAAACGCATTTACAAAAGAGAAAACCTCTCTATAGAAAAACTCGACTCGCTTTTTATATACACTGTTTTAGCAACTTTAATAGGGGCTCGCTTAGGTCATTTTTTATTTTACGAACCAAAAATGTTTATACAAGACCCGCTAAGCATTATTTTACCTTTTGAGTTTAACCCAAAATTTAGATTTGTTGGTTTTAGAGGGCTGGCAAGCCATGGTGCTGCAATTGGAATTATAATTGCAATGTATTGGTACAGCAAAAAAATACTTAAAAAACATATTTTATGGATATTAGACCGCATAGTAATCCCGGTAGCTATTGGAGGTGTTTTTGTTAGAATTGGTAACTTTTTCAACTCAGAAATTATTGGCAAACCAACAGGGACAGATTTTGGGGTTGTTTTCTTGCAGTTAGGAGAATCTTTTCCCAGACATCCTGCCCAATTATATGAAGCTTTTGGGTACATAATAGTATTTGCAATTTTATGGTACACCTACTGGAAAACAAAAAAAGCCGATAACTTAGGTTACATTTTTGGGCTGTTTTTAGCACTTTTATGGACCGTTAGGTTTATTGTAGAATTTGTTAAAGAAGCCCAAGTAGATGAGCGTGCAGATTGGGTTTTAAATACCGGACAATTACTAAGCATACCTTTTATAGCCCTTGGTATATATTTTATGATGAAAGCTAAAAAACAAGCATAATGAGAAAAAGCTCACTTTCATTACTTTTTTTGAGTATTCTAATTAGTCTTATATCATGTAAGGATAACAAAAAAGTTGTTTCTCCTGTTGCTAAGCAAGAAATAGCATTTAAAAAAGAGGGGGTATTATCTATTTATAAAAAAGATAGTTTACTTAAAACAATAAATATTGAAATAGCCGATAATGCTTACGAAACAGAAACCGGGCTTATGTACAGAAAGTCTATGGATTCTATTAATGGAATGCTCTTTATTTTTTCTGATGAGGCGCCAAGGTATTTTTACATGAAAAACACCGAAATTGCTTTAGATATTATTTACATAAATAGCAACCAAAAAATAGTGAGCATTGCTAAAAATACAGTGCCCTTAAGCGAAGCTTCTATACCCTCTAATTATCCGGCCAAATATGTTCTGGAGATTAATGCAGGACTAACAGATAAGTGGAGTATTAGTGTGGGAGACTCTATATCTTACACTAAAATAAATCCATAAAACATGATGTTAGCCCTTGCACAAATCTCATCAACTCTAAACAACACAAGGGCTAACTTAAAAAAACATAAAGATTGTATTACACTTGCAAAAACATATAAAGCCAATGCTATTTTCTTTCCAGAATTATCTTTAACTGGATACAGCACTAAAATGTTTCAGCTTTTGAGTTAGCCAGCAACAATCCTCTACTAAATGAGTTACAAAACGAAAGCAAAAAACATAACATTGTTGTTTCGGTTGGTGTACCGTTAAAACAGCAAAACAAACTTTATATTAGTTTAATAACATACTTTCCGAATAACACAAGTAGTATTTACAAAAAACAGTGGTTACATGACGATGAGAAACCTTATTTTAACTCTGGAGGTAATCAAATAAACTTTTCTATAGCTAATACAACTATTGTCCCGGCAATTTGTTACGAAAGCTTAGTGCCAGAACATTTTAAAAAAACACTACATCTACAACCGTTTATTTATTTAATAAGTGCTGCAAAACCATTGCATTCATTAAACAAGGCACACAAATATTATGCTGAAATTTCGAAACAACATAAAACACCAGTTTTGTTTGTAAATAGTATTGGCGCTTGTGATGATTTTATCGCCGGAGGAAATACGGGCGTTTGGAATGATAAGGGTGAGCTGATTTCTTGTCTAGATAAAAAAAACGAGGGTTTATTAATTGTAAATACAGAACAATTTACCGCACAAAAAGTTAGCTTATAAAAAAACGCCCTTGAGAAAATCAAGAGCGTTTATTTGTACACCTTGTAACTAAGTTTACTTATTATCTTTTGCTGCTCCTTTTTGCTTGAGCGTATCAAACATAACCGGAGTAGCAATAAATAATGATGAGTAGGTACCTACAATCACACCTACAATCATGGCAAACATAAATCCTCGTAAAGATTCACCACCAAATATAAAAATGGTAAGTAATACTACCAAAGTAGTGAATGAGGTATTTAACGTTCTACTTAGCGTGCTGTTTAGGGCTACATTAACATTTTCTCCACCTCTCCATCCTCTTGCAGAAACAAACTCTCTAATGCGGTCAAAAACAACCACAGTATCATTTAAAGAGTAACCAATTACGGTTAGTATTGCCGCAATGAATGCTTGGTCTATTTCCATGTTAAACGGCATTACTTTGTATGTTAATGAGAAAATACCCAACACGATTAAAACATCGTGTGTAACCGCTGCAACAGCTCCTAGAGAGAACTGCCATTTTCTAAATCGTAATAAAATGTATAAGAATACAACAAATAGAGAGCCAAGCACTGCCCAACCGGCATTCTTTTTAATATCGTCTGCAATAGTTGGCCCTACTTTTATAGATTGTAAAATTCCTATTTTTTTGTCTTCACTACCTACTATAAAATCTTGGTACGTTGTACCATCCGGTAAATGTTTTTGTAATGTAGTGAATAGTTTTTGCTGAATTTCTTCGTCTACTTCAGTTCCTTCTACATCTACTTTGTATTTGGTAGTAATTTTAATCTGGTTAGGTTCACCAAATGTTTTAGCCTCTACACTACCAAATACAGCTGTTAAATCTGAAGTAATTTCGGTTGGATTTACCGGTTTTTCGAATCTGATTTGATACGACCTACCTCCAACAAAATCTACGCCTTGGTTTAAACCATTAACTACTAAAGAACCTATGCTGATTGTTAACGCAATTCCTGAAATAATGTAAGCTAACTTACGCTTACCAAGGAAATTAATATTTACGTTTTTAAATAAGTTTTTGGTTAACGGAGTTGAGAAGTCCAGCTTTCTCTTACCTTCTTTAACATACCAATCTATTAATAATCTGGTAATGAAGATTGCTGTAAATAATGATGTTAAAATACCTATTAATAAGGTTGTTGCAAATCCTTTAATTGGCCCGGTTCCGAACACTAATAAAATTAGCGCTGTTAAACCGGTAGTAATATTAGCATCTAAAATAGACGATAATGCATTGTTAAATCCGTCAGAGATAGCCTGCATCATACCTTTTCCTTTGGCTAACTCTTCGCGAGCTCTTTCAAAGATTAACACATTTGCATCTACCGACATACCAATGGTTAAAACAATACCTGCAATACCCGGTAATGTTAAAACAGCTCCTAATCCTGCAAGAACACCAAAAATTAAAACTATATTGAATATTAATGCTATATCGGCAAATGATCCTGCTTTACCATAGTAGAATACCATCCAGATTAGCACAATTAGCATCGCTATTAAAAACGATGTAAAGCCGCTATCTATAGCTTCTTGCCCTAAAGACGGTCCTACAACTTCACTTTGAATTATTTCTGCAGAAGCCGGTAATTTACCTGCACGTAAAACGTTAGCAAGGTCTATTGCTTCGTTTAATGTAAACTGCCCTGAAATTTCTGAGTTTCCTCCGGTAATTGCTCCTTTAGATACTCCCGGTGCAGAATATACAATATCGTCTAAAACAATAGCAATGTTTCCTCCTTCTTTGAACGCTTTCCCGGTAAGTTCTTCCCAGATTTTAGCACCCTTACCATTCATTTGCATAGACACAGCCGGTCTTCCTTGCATATCGTAGGTTTGAGCTGCATCAACTACAACGCTTCCACTTAATGGCGCTTCTCCTTCTCTATTAGATTTTAACGCATAAAGTTCTGTAACCTCAGAATCTTTTGTTGGTTTTCCCCAAACAAATTTTGCAAACTGTAAGTTTTCTGGTAACAACCTCTTAATTTCTGGCATTCTTAAATACTCGCCTACAGTAGCAGTATCTTTTAATGCAAACGTTGCAATAACTGGCGATCCTTGAATACCACCTCCTCTAATTAAATCGAATAACGGATTTACTTGATTTGCTAAATCTAATGAGTCTTGAGCTGCATCAGATAATAACGAATCTATTTCTGATGTTGGTTGCTCTTTAACAGTATCTTTATTTACTTCTAAAATTTCTTTTAGTTTATCGTTAGCAGCAACTAAAAACGGATATACTTCATCTGCTTTGAATGTTTCCCAAAACTCAAGTTGAGCTGTACTTTGTAATAATTTTTTAACTCTGTCTACATCTTTAGCTCCAGGTAATTCTACCAAAATACGACCAGATGTGCCTAAACGCTGAATGTTTGGTTGTGTTACACCAAACTTATCTATACGTTTACGTAAAACTTCAAAAGCAGATACAATAGATTCATCTATTTTTCTTCTAATGATAGGTTTAACCTCATCATCAGACATTTTAAAGTTAATCTCGTCACTAAGAGTTTTGTTAGCAAAAATGTCCGGAGAGGCTAACTTGGTGTCTCCTTTTATTTTATCAAACTCTTCAAAAAATAAGTCTAAATAGTTTTTATCACTGTTTTTTGCTGCTTCGTCTGCTTGCGCTAATGCTCTATTAAATACGGGGTTTTTAGAGTTATTAGCCAACCCTTTTAAAATATCTTTTACAGAAATTTGAAGCATTACATTTATCCCTCCCTTAAGGTCTAAACCTTTGTTAAGCTCTTTTTCTTTAGCCTCATTATAGGTAAACTTAGCAACACCAATATTGTATACTTCTTGGTTACCAATAGAGTCTAAATAACGGGCCTCTTCTGCCTCTCTTTTAGCCACAAAATTGTCTTCTGTTTCTGCAATCTTGTTAAGGGCATAAGTCTCGGCTTCTTTTTCTATTTTGTTAGTAACAAACGTGAAAGAAAGTTGGTAAATACTAACAATCCCAAATAAAATAGCAAAAAGCTTAACTAATCCTTTGTTTTGCATTATGAATGGTATTAATTATTGAATTTTTGAAAACGTGCAAATATAAAATTTACCCATACAATTGACAATTATTTTGTGTAGTATTTATTTGATAAATAAAATCTCAAAATATTAACATCTTTAAAAAGAAACCCGCAAGTTTTAGCTTGCGGGTTTCTGAATTTATTGGGTAAACTTATTAAAACTCTAACAATGAGTTAGTTTTACTTACTCCTGCAGCACTTTCTTGCAGTTTTTCTTTTTCCTCGTCTGTAAGTTCTATTTGTACAATTTCTTCTATACCGTTTTTACCTAAAATAACAGGTACTCCAATACAAATATCGTTTAAACCGTATTCTCCTTCTAAGTATGCAGAGCAAGGAATCATTTTTTTCTGATCGCAAGCAATAGCCTGTACTAAAGCAGAAACTGCTGCTCCGGGAGCATACCAAGCGCTGGTTCCTAACAGTTTAGTTAAGGTAGCGCCTCCTACTTTTGTGTCTTCTTTAACTTGATTTAAACGCTCTTCTGAGATAAACTTAGAGACCGGAACACTATTTCTGGTAGCTAAACGAGTTAACGGTAACATTCCGGTATCACTATGACCTCCAATTACCATACCATCTACATCAGAAATTGGAGCTCCTAATGCTTCTGCTAAACGATACTTAAAACGTGCGCTATCTAAAGCTCCACCCATTCCTATAATGCGGTTTTTTGGAAGATTGGTTGTTTTATGAACAAGATAGGTCATTGTGTCCATCGGGTTACTCACCACAATGATTATAGCATTTGGAGAATGCTTAATTAAATTTTCTGTAACCGATTTAACAATTCCGGCATTAATACCAATTAACTCCTCACGAGTCATGCCAGGTTTTCTTGGAATCCCAGAAGTAATAACACAAATATCACTATCTGCTGTTTTAGAATAATCGTTTGTGGTTCCAACTATTTTAGTGTCAAAACCGTTTAAAGAAGCCGTTTGCATGAGGTCCATTGCTTTACCTTCTGCATATCCTTCTTTAATGTCTAACAACACAACTTCGCTAGCAAAATCTTTAATAGCTATATATTCTGCACAGCTGGCACCAACTGCACCTGCTCCAACTACTGTTACTTTCATTTAATTAAATTTTTAAGGTTTTTTAAACGAACGCAAATTTAGCAAATAAAGCAGATTTATTGCAGGTTATTTTGTAATTAAATAGTTAACAATCAATACTATCTAAAACCTAAATTAACTCCCACAGAAAAACTATTAAATTCTGCCAGATGATATTCTGCATTGAGCCTGAAAAATCCGAGTTTTAATTTAGTACCAAGAGTAGCTCTAACACCCGATACTTTGCTAGTTACCGAAAACGGATCAACAATTTCCTCTGAAGTAACAATCCCGTTACTTACTCTGTAGGTTCCTAACATATCGGTTTGTGCCTCACCACTTATGTAACCAATACCTCCATAAAAGTTAATAACGGGAAGTTTAGTAGAACCTATTAATTGAAAAAGCCAGGTATTAGTGTCATTCTCTAATCGTTGGTTTTCTCCTTGAACAATTGTAGAGCCCGTAAAATCATACGAAGCATCTAAATGCGTGTAAGCAACTAAACCGGAAATAGCCACCGGAAACAGCTTGTCTGCCGGTAACCACTTAGTAAATTCATGTTGAATTCCCACTCCGTACAATCCTATTTTAACATCTTCTGTATCTACTTTTGGCACAAAGCGTGCTTTAACTTCGGTACCTTTTATTAAACCAACAGACCCTTGAATGAAGGCTGTTGGTATTAAGTTAATGTTTTGTGAGGCTAAACCGTTAGGAAGTGTTATTTGCTCTGTTTGCTCTCCAAAAATAGGATCGTCATAGGTAATTTCTATTACAACCTCCGGATTGTTTTCTCCTAAAGCAGTAGCTACAGATTGCGCTGCAGGCCCTTGTACAAATCTAACATTGTTATACGCTGCAGTATCCATTAAAAACGATTTGTTTTCGTCTTTAACTGTAGCAGCATTTAGTACAACTGCTACTTCAAACCCTCCAAGAGGTTTTGCTTCGGCAGAGTTAAACCAGTTAGCATTCATGCTATACATTACACCATTAGTACCGGGAGCTAGATAATCGTTAGCAAATCGTTGCGCATCTTCTACACCGGCTGCCAGTAATGCATCTAAGTCGCTTTCTTGAGCCACCACACTTGTAGCAACAGAAAATAAAGTAAGTAGGATTAAGCTTATTTTTTTCATGACATTAAAATTTGGTGCTACAAAATAAAAAAACTCGCAAAAAATTGCGAGTTTTTGTTGTGAAACAGTGTTTTTTATGCATCAATATTAGCATATACCGCATTTTTCTCTATAAATTCTCGTCTTGGAGGCACCTCATCTCCCATAAGCATAGAGAAAATTCTATCGGCTTCAGATCCATTATCTATAGTTACCTGTCTTAAAGTACGGTTTGCAGGATTCATGGTAGTTTCCCATAATTGCTCTGCATTCATCTCTCCAAGACCTTTATAACGTTGTACATTTGCTCCGCTACCAAACTTTTCTAAAAGCTCATCTCTTTCTTTATCATTCCACGCGTAAGCCTTTTTATTTCCTTTTTTAACAAGATATAAAGGCGGTGTTGCTATATACACATGTCCTGCCTCAATAAGTTCACGCATGTACCTGAAGAAGAACGTAAGGATTAGTGTAGATATATGCGAACCATCTACATCGGCGTCACACATAATTACTATTTTATGGTAACGTAATTTCTCTAAATTTAAAGCTTTGCTGTCTTCTTCGGTACCGATACTAACACCTAAAGCAGTGAAAATATTTCGAATTTCTTCATTCTCAAACACTTTGTGTTGCATGGCCTTTTCTACGTTTAATATTTTACCACGCAATGGCAAAATTGCTTGAAAATTCCTGTCTCTTCCTTGTTTTGCAGTACCTCCCGCAGAGTCTCCCTCTACTAAGAAAACCTCACATTTTGCAGGGTCTTGTTCTGAGCAGTCTGAAAGTTTTCCGGGCAATCCGCCTCCACTCATTACAGTTTTGCGCTGCACCATTTCTCTTGCTTTACGAGCTGCATGGCGTGCTTGTGCTGCTAAAATTACTTTTTGCACAATTGTTTTAGCATCGTTAGGGTTTTCTTCAAGGTAATTTTCCAGCATTTCTGATACTGCTTGCGAGACAGCCGAAGTAACCTCTCTGTTACCTAACTTGGTTTTAGTTTGCCCTTCAAATTGAGGTTCTGCTACTTTTACCGACACTATAGCTGTTAGCCCCTCGCGAAAATCGTCTCCGGAAATCTCGAACTTAAGCTTATCTAACATTCCGGAAGCATCAGCATATTTTTTTAAGGTAGTTGTTAAACCCCTTCTAAAACCGGATAAATGCGTACCTCCTTCGTGAGTATTAATGTTGTTTACATACGAGTGTAAATTTTCATTAAAAGAGGTATTATAAATCATAGCTACTTCTACCGGGATATCATTCTTTTCTCCCTCCATAGAAATAACTTTGCCAATTAATGGTTCTCTGTTTTGATCTAAAAATCTAATAAATTCAGGAAGTCCTTCTTCAGAATAAAAAGTTTCGCTTTCAAACTCTCCATCATCATTTTTTCTACGCTTGTCTGTAAGCGTAATAGTTATCCCTTTATTTAAGAATGCTAACTCACGCATTCTGCTTGCCAAAGTATCGTAATTATACTCTGTGGTTTGCTGAAAGATAGTTTTGTCGGGTTTAAAAGTTACTATTGTACCTGTTATGTCTGATTCTCCTACTGTTTTTACGGGATATAATGTTTTTCCTCTTTCGTATTCTTGCTCCCAGATTTTACCCTCTCTGTGTACAGTAGCTTTTAAATGATCTGACAAAGCGTTAACCACCGATACACCAACACCGTGCAATCCTCCGGAAACCTTGTAAGAGTCTTTATCGAACTTACCACCGGCTCCAATTTTGGTCATAACCACTTCTAGCGCCGATACACCTTCTTTTTTATGAATGCCAACCGGGATACCTCTACCATTATCTTCTACGGTAATAGAGTTATCTTCATTAATGGTTACCTTAATTGTATCACAATATCCGGCAAGAGCCTCATCTATTGAGTTATCTACAACTTCGTATACTAAATGATGTAACCCTCTTACTCCTACATCTCCAATATACATAGACGGGCGCATGCGAACATGCTCCATTCCTTCTAACGCCTGAATACTGTCTGCCGAATACTGATTTTTATTCACTTCTTCACTCATAAATAGCGGATGTTTATTATAAAAATTGCGTAACAGACAAATATACACAATCCCTAATAAAATTAAGGGGTTAAGCCCTATTTAAAGCATCAAGTTATCAACATTTTTTTGTGAAAAAAACAACAAAAAAAGCACTGTATTGCACAGTGCTTTTTACAACGCTTATAATCAACACTTTACTTACTATTTGTAAGCATCTAAATGAACTTTTGCAACTGCTCTCCCTGAAGGCTCATTTGCATTTTTAAATGCTTCATCCCACTCTAAAGCAATTTTTGTGCTGCACGCCACTGATGGCTCTTGAGGAACTGTTAAAGCAGCAGCATCACTCGGGAAATGCGACTCAAAAATAGAGCGGTAATAGTATTCTTCTTTAGTTTGAGGTGTTTGAACAGGAAACCTATACTTTGCGTTAGCCATTTGCTCATCGGTTACTTTTTCTTCTACAACTTGTTTTAGAGTGTCTATCCAACTGTAACCAACACCATCTGAAAACTGTTCTTTTTGTCTCCAAGCCACACTTTTAGGTAAATAATCTTCAAAAGCTTTTCTGAGCACCCACTTTTCTATACGCTCTCCGTTTATCATTTTATCTTGTGGATTTATTTGCATAGCAACATCTATAAATTCTTTATCTAAAAAAGGCACTCTACCTTCTACACCCCAAGCCGATAAACTTTTGTTGGCTCTCAAACAATCGTATAGATGAAGTTTGTTTAATTTTCTAACCGTTTCATCATGAAATTCTTGTGCGTTTGGTGCTTTATGAAAGTATAAATATCCTCCAAAAAGCTCGTCGGCCCCCTCTCCTGATAACACCATTTTAATTCCCATAGATTTTATAACCCTTGCCATTAAATACATTGGTGTTGAGGCTCTAACCGTTGTGATGTCGTACGTTTCTAAATAATAAATCACATCCCTTATTGCATCTAAACCTTCTTGAATGGTAAACTTAATTTCGTGATGCACCGTACCAATATGCTTTGCAACTTCTCGCGCCGCTTTTAAATCTGGAGAGCCCTCAAGCCCAACCGAAAACGAGTGCAACTGGGGCCACCAAGCATCTTTGGTATTGTCTGTTTCTATTCTTTTTTGAGCATATTTTTTGGCAATAGCCGAAGTTATAGATGAATCTAACCCTCCGGAAAGTAAAACACCATAAGGCACATCAGACATTAACTGTCTTTGCACAGCTACCTCTAATGCTTCACGCAATTTAGCAATTACAGTTTCATTGTCTTGTACGGCACTATAACTCTGCCAATCTCTTTTGTACCATTTTTTAAGCTCACCATCTTTACTATATAAATAGTGTCCCGGAGGAAACACTTCTATTTTATTACAAACTCCCTCTAAAGCCTTTAGCTCTGATGCAACGTAAAAAGTACCATTTTTATCCCAACCCATATACAGCGGGATAATTCCCATGTGGTCTCTTGCAATTAAATAAGCATCTTGCTCTGCATCATATAAAGCAAAAGCAAATATTCCGTTTAAATCGTCTAAAAATTCTACACCTTTTTCTTTATACAGCGCAAGAATTACTTCGCAATCAGACTGTGTTAAAAATGTATATTCTGAGGTAAGTTGTTTTTTTAAATCTCTGTGATTGTAAATTTCTCCGTTAGCAGCCAAAATAAGCATTCTATCTTCGCTAAATAAAGGTTGCTTTCCAGAAGCCGGGTCTACAATAGCCAATCTCTCATGTGTTAATATAGCCTTACTACTGCTATAAATACCACTCCAATCCGGACCTCTGTGTCGTATTTTTTTTGACATTGACAGTAATTGAGGTCTTAATACCTCTGCTTTTTCTTTTAAATCGAAAGCGCAAACAATTCCGCACATAACTTTTATATTATAATTACAAAGCAAAAGTGCACACATTATTTATTATTATAAACATAAAAGCTGCTTTTAATTACATTTTAAAACCTAATTAATAATATTTGTATTAAATTAAAATTGTAAAACTGATTTATTGTAGAAAAAAGTGACGTTTTGAAAGTAATGTTTTAAGAAAGCAGCGACAAAGTTTAACATAAACTTATGAGGAACTATTAGTACCTTTAAAACACTAAAAAAAAATAACTATGAGAAAAACACTAACTGCTATTACTTTATTTTTTGCTTTTGCTTTATTAACGCCTGTTAAAGCACAAGACTTTAGTGGGCTAGATAAGAGCCCTATGGATGCTGCTGCTTACCCATCTAGCCACAGAGTTTCTGATAAACTGGTTAAAATAATATACAGCAGGCCACAACTTAAAGGTAGAAGTTTAGCAAAATTAGCTCCTAACGGTAAGGTTTGGAGAACCGGTGCTAATGAAGCAGTAGAAATAACTTTTTATAAAGATGCTACCATTGGTGGCAAGGCTGTAAAAGCAGGAACATACTCTTTATTTACAATACCGGGAGATAATGAGTGGACTATTATTATTAACCAAAACCTGAACCAATGGGGCGCTTATTCTTACGATGATTCTGCCGATGTTGTTAGAGTTAAAGGTAAGGTTACTAAAGCCGACAAAAAATTAGAAGCTTTCTCTATTACTTTTAGCGGAGAAGGCAATAATGCTAACTTACACATGGGATGGGATACCACTCGTGTAACGGTTCCTATTATTTTTTAGGATTGTTCAATTATTGAGTTAAGTTAGTTTGCAAAACCCTGAAATAAATTTCAGGGTTTTGTTTTTTTTTACCATACTCGCTTACCGTCTAAATAAGTTCTAAGCACTTGCGTTTTAGGAATATCTTGGTAAGGAATTTTCATAATATCTTTGTTAAGCACTATAAAATCTGCAAACTTACCGGGCTCAATACTCCCTTTTTTGTTTTCTTCAAAATTTGAATAAGCAGCCCAGATGGTCATCCCTTTAAGCGCTTCTTCTCTGCTAAGTTTCTCGTTTGGCAAAAATCCACCCTCAGGGAAGCCAGTTGTATCTTGCCTTGCCACGGCAGCATAAAAAGTTAAAAATGGGCTTACTTGTTCTACCGGGAAGTCGGTGCCTAAAGCTACTATACCGGCTTTATTAAGCAGTGTTTTAAATGCATATGCTCCTTTAATTCTGTGCGGTCCTACTCTGTCTTCTGCCCAATACATATCGCTTGTAGCATGTGTTGGCTGAACAGAAGGAATAATACCTTCTTTAAAATAATCAAAATCGGCTATATCTACTATTTGAGCATGCTCAATTTTCCAACGCCTATCGGTTGTTCCTTTAAGAGCATTTTTATACGCTTTTAGAACAACTATATTAGCCGAATCTCCAATAGCATGTGTGTTCATTTGATAGTCTGATGCTGCTATACGTTCTGCTAAATTTACAATATCATCCGGACTGGTAACCATAGCCCCAAAATGGTTGGGATGGTCTGAATAAGGTTGTTTTAATGCTGCTCCTCTAGATCCTAAAGCACCATCGCCATACACTTTTACCGAGCGTACGTTAAGTTTATTGGTTTTTATTATACCTCTGTTTAGAAAATAATCTAAATTTTCGGGAGAGTTACTAACCATTGCATATACGCGCATTGCCAACTCATTATTTTTTTGCAGGCTATCTATTAACATAATAACCTGTTTGCTTAACCCCGCATCGTTTACTGTGGTTAGCCCATTGCTAAAACAAAGTTTTTGAGCTGTTTTTAATGCTTCTACTTGTGTTGCCAGAGTGGGTTTTGGCATAACTGCATCAACCAAACTCATAGGGGCATCTACTAAAACACCTGTAACTTCACCACCTTTTAAAACTACTTCGCCACCATCCATCTTAGTAGCTTTTGTTATGCCCGCCATATCTAACGCTTTCTGATTTACCAGATAAGCATGTCCGTCTATTCTTTCTAAAACTACCGGGGTATCCGGAAAAAGAGAATCTAATGCATGTTTGGTTGGAAATGTTTTAACTTCCCAATCATTCTGATCCCATCCTCTGCCTCTAATAAATGTTTTTGGTTTATTTTTTTGAAAAGCTACTACACGCTCAATTACCTCATTAAAGCTTTTTGTTCCAACCAGATTTACAACTTGCTGGTTCATTCCTAAACCATAAAAATGACAATGAGCATCTATAAATCCTGGGAAAACCGGTTGCCCTTCTAAATCTATAACTTCCGGAGCAGTATAGTTGGATGTAATTTCGTCTGTAGTGCCTACCGCTATAAATTTACCATCTTTAACAGCAAAAGATTCTGCTGTGTCAAAATTCTCATTAACTGTATATACCAATGCATTTACAACTAACACATCTGCTTCTTGCTTTTTGCTGCATGCAATAACACAAAACAGCAGTAAGAATATAATTTTTCTCATGATTAATTTTTAACGTGAAGTTGTAAAAATAATAAAGATTCTGCTCTCACAGAATCTTTATTTTCAAAGAAATAAATGTTTTTTTTACCAATCAAACTTATACGTAGCTCCCGCCATTACTTGAAAGCCCATAACGTTGTAAAATGCCCATCGAGCATATTTGTTGTTTGCTATGTTATTAAGTTTTACAAAGGCTGATAATTGATTATTAAAGCGATAGCCTAAATGTGCATTCGCATCTAAATAAGCATCTAAACTTACAATTTGAGGTGTTGTAACAGACAATGGTTCTAAACTATAAAAATAATCTTTGCGTTCTCCTATGTAAAAAATTGTAGCCCCCATATACCATTTATCTGTTATTTGATAATCGGCTATCAATGATCCTTTTAAAGTGGGCATATTCCATGCTTCTTGTTGGTTTTCTGTATTAAAATCAAAAACCTCTGCATTAGCTCTTAATGTAAAGTTTCTATTAACATCTACGCTTAATTCTCCAAAAACCGAAATAGTTTTAACATCATCGTATAATACAGAAAACGAATTCCCGTATGCATAACCGGCATTTGGGTTTGCTGTGTTATTTACCGGATTTAACGCATAAAATGCTTTGTTGTTTTCTGCCATATAAGAGCCTTTTAAATTATAGCCTACATTTTTATGAAGCTTACCTTTAAGCCCCACATACGCATTGTATTGCCTGTCTGTTGGAATTATTTGCAATGTTGGAGAAACAAATGGATTTTCTGAAGCAAAACCATGATAACTATTTTGTTGCAAAGTTCCCTCTATACCACCATATGCAATTACATACTCGTTCACTACTCTATACGATGCTGTAACGTTGGGATATATGTAAAAGTCTGATTCGTTATTCTCTAAATCCATCCCATAAATTAGATTTGCTCCGAGCTTTACGGTTAAATCGTCTCTTAAAATTGTTAAGCTTGGTGAAGCTCCAATTTGCAAATAGCTGTAGGCTATTGAACTTGAGTTTAAGTAATCTGACTCAAAATTACCATCTAAAAAATCTGCTTTAACAGTTAATTGAACAAGCTCTTCGCCAATTGGGAGTTCCATTTCAGGAGCAAAAACCACCCTGTTTTCTTGACTATCTAATCTATCCCAAAATCTTCTGATATTAATTTCACCTCCTTTAAAAAAGGCATCTTCTATGGCTAAGCTACTCCCTGCAAAAGCATTGTAATACACTTGTTTTTCGTTTGCTTGATAAGCAGATGCATCTGGGAAAACTTGCATTGGTAAGCCGTACCAGTTATATATTTGGTGTTGAAATCCTCCGTTTACACTCCATTCCAGGTTTTTACTTCGGTTGGTATAATCTGCCTCTAATTTAGAGTTATAAAAAAAATCGTCCAGGCTAACTTGAGCAATCCCTCCCTGAGATGAATGATGATTTAAACCAATATCAAATGTTTCGTTTCTGCTTAAAGCTCTGCTGGTGTAAAAATCGGCTAAAATAGAACTATAATTTCCAACACCTAACGATACGTATGTGTTATAAAGCACCTCTTTAGGAGCTCTTTTAACAACTTGTGCTTTACCCTTTGCCGGTGTAAATGTTGAAGCTACGGGAACAGAGAATATGCTATATTTTATATTTTTTTTGCGCGTTGTAACCGAATCATCTAAAGATGGGATTTCTTTAATTTTAAAAGCATCAGAAATGGTTGGTGTATAAGGCTTTACTACATTTACCACCTGTGTTCCGATATCTTTTTCTTTTTCTTGAGCTACCGCCAATAAAAAGCCCGAAAAAAACAATACAACTAAACCTATATTTTTTTTACACATACTGTTCTCTTTTATGTTAATGTTTACAGATGGTTAATTTTTATTAGTATCTACCGATGAGTTTCGTTTGGCTTCTTGAGACTTTATTACAGCAAGCTCATTTTGCGCCTCTTGAACAATTTCCGGAAATTCGGTAAAGTTTTTAGTAACATTTTCCAGGATGTAAGTTGCCTGAAAAGCATCGTCTAAAGCATAAAAATTCTTTGCCATAATTATAAGACCTTTTGCTCCGTAAAATTTATGAGAAGCATAATCTTTAGCTAATTTTTGCACTACTTGGTTTGAAGCTTCAAATGCTCCCTCTTTATGTTTAAAATAGGCATCAAAATAAAGTGCTTCGGCTGCTAAAGATCCTGTTGCAATTTTCTGTACTTGGGCGTATGCCTCTTTAGCTCTACTTTCATTTCCGGTTTGCATTGCAGCTCTGGCAATCATTACATGAGCATCACTCTTAATTCGATTATCTATTTTAGATATTTCCAGTACTTTCTCTGCATAAGCAATAGTTTCTTGGTAATTTTTAAGCTCGTAATACGCTTTCATTAAATTAGATTGGGCAAACGTTACATTTTGAGCATAATCTGCCTCTAACTCTAAACGTTTTAACAATGGAATTGCCTCCGGATAGTTTTTTTGATTTAAATAAAGTTGACTAAGCCTTGCTAAAGCTTGCTCGGTAAATTCATTGCGTTCTTTTGCTACTACATAATTGTAATGCATTACAGCTTTATTAGGCTGCTGGTTATTGTAATATAATTGCGCTAAGTAAAAGTTTGCCTTTAACGCATAAGTACCATTAGGAAACTGATTAATATAATTTGCGAATCCTTTAATTGCTGCATTGGTATTGCCCTCTACATACTGGCGTTCTGCAGATTCATATGTAGCTACTTCTAATTCGTTTTCAGATATATCAACAAAATCTAACTGGTTAACCCAAGCAGCATACTCATCAACTTTACCTTCTTCTACATAAATAAGCTTGGCCGTAGAAACTGCTTGTATAGCTTCTTCTGAATTAGGAAAACGATTTACCAAATCTTTAAATTTTGCAATAGCATCATTATTTTGACCGGAGTTGTAATAAATTAAACCTTGTTTTAATAGCGCTTTAGGCACATACGAACTCATTCTGTAATTTTGAATAAGCATATTATATGCTTCCTGTCCTTTTTGCGTTTTGTTGTCGTTTATGTATGTGTTTCCTAACTCGTATAAAGCATCATCACGCAGTTTAGAATTAGGATAGCTTGCAATAAATTTTTCTAAGGTTTCTATTTTTTGATTTCTTCGGTTTACAAAACCATAGCTAATAGCTTTTTGATAATGTGCGTAATCAGTATCCGGTCCATTCATTGCAATTGCTTTGTTGTAAGCTTCCATTGCCGGCCAATATTTACTGGTTACAAAATAGCTGTCTCCTAAACGTAAATAAGCATCATTAAGCCTTTCTGTATCTGTATTTGGCTGCTTAACGTAAGCATCAAAATAATTAGCAGCTTGACCATACTCTTTTGTTTTAAAATAAGTATATGCCAAATGATAGTTAATGTTTTTGTACTCTGGGGTGCTAGATGCCATAGCACTATTAGCAAACAACTTAAACCCCACTAAAGCATCGTTAAAATTGTTAAGTAAGTATTGCGTTTCTGCATGCCAAAAAGTTGCTCTTGCAGTGTAAACTGCATCTTGTTGTGCGTTCATAGCGCGTTCAAAAAAAGAGGCTGATTCTTGGTATTTTCCTTCATTAAATAATTCTACTCCTCTATAAAAAGCTACTTTTTGGTAAGTAGTCTTGTTACTGTAACTTCTGTTGTTTTCTAAAAGATTTAAAGCAGCTTCATAGTTTTTAGAAGTAATGTAAGAATCAACTAAAAGCTCTTGAACTTCTTGATTATATTGAGAATCGGGATATTGCTCTAAGTAAGATAGTAGAACCCCCGATGCACTTTCGTATGGATTACCTATATCATAACTCAATCTGCCATAATTTAATAACGCATCTTGTTTAATTTGAGCATTATAATCCATTTGCGATGCATTCTTAAATGCATTTAACGCCTCTTGTTTTTTGTTTAATTTTAAATAACATTCTGCTAAATGATAATATGCATTTTGTGCCACAGCATTATTAGCATCTATTATTTTGTTGAATTGATTTATAGCATTTTCAAAATCTTCTTGCTTATAATAAGCATATCCTAATTGGTAATAATCTGTATTGCTCCACTTACCACGTTTACCTTTGTATTGTGTTAAATGCGGAATAGCTTGCTCGTATTCTTGTAAATTAAAATGGCTCTCTCCTATTATTTTATGAAGCTCTGAGATTTCTTTTCTATCTGCTTTGGGCAACTGCTCTTTAGCTAAAGAAATTGCTTTTTTAAAATTACCCAGCTTAAAATTCATGTCTGCTTGATAGTACGAAAGCTTCTCGTTTAATTCCTCTTGGTCTGAAATCTGGTCAAAATACTCCGAAGCTTCTTCAAAATCATCACTCTGATACGCAATATACCCTATATAATATTTTGCTTTCGAACCATACTTCTGTGAATTTACCACTTTATTAAAGTAGCGCTCTGCATCCTTATGTTTTTTGCTGCTGAACAAAGCATACCCCATATTAAAATTAAAACGATCTTGCTCTGCGCTGCTCAAGTTTGTTTCATCAACCTTTTTATACCATTTTAAAGCATGCGCATACTTTCCGCTTTCAAAATAATAATCGGCTACATCTATAAATGCAGAGTTTCTTTTGGTGCTGGTAGGATACCTTTCTACAAACGATTCCATTAACTTATCTGCACCAATTTGGTTTAGTCTCACAGCGCAATTAGCAATGTAATATGCACAATTAGCCTCTGTTTCTAAATCATTGGTTTGTTGTTTTACTTTACTAAATATAGCTTGCGCTGCCTGATACTGTTTATTGTTATAAAGTGCTAAAGCCTCTTGATAATTTTTAAGTTTATGGGTGTAAATTTCTGACTCTTGTGCAGCTAAACTGCAATACATGAAGAATATGGCAATTGTTGCCATTAATGATTTTATGAACATAACCCCGTAATTTTCAAAATAGTGTTGTGTAATCAAAGATATAACGAAGCTTTTTACAGTTAATTATATTGTGAAAAAAGGATTAACAACTTATTAACGTTTTACATTTTTAAAAAGCATTTAACTTCTTACTTTTATGTTCTATTTTTAAACCTATGGAAGAAACCATTCTTGAACTTAACGATGTTGCTATTTTTCAGCAAGAAAACTTGGTTTTAAGCGAAATAAACCTAACCATAAAAAAAGGAGAATTTGTTTATTTAATTGGTAAAACCGGAAGCGGAAAAAGTAGTTTTATGAAAACGCTTTATGGCGATTTGCCTTTAAAACAAGGTTCTGGTAATATTGTTGGTTTTAACTTAAAAACCTTAAAAGAAAAAGATATTCCTTTTTTGCGCAGAAAACTGGGTATTGTTTTTCAAGATTTTAAACTACTTCCGGACAGAACGGTAAAAGACAATTTATTATTTGTTTTAAAAGCTACCGGATGGAAAGACAAAACAAAAATAAACCAGAAAATAGATGAGGTTTTAGATAAAGTTGGTATGAAAACCAAAGGATTTAAATACCCTCACGAATTATCCGGTGGAGAACAACAACGTGTAGCCATTGCAAGAGCTTTATTAAATGACCCTGAGTTAATTTTAGCCGACGAGCCAACAGGAAATTTAGACCCTCAAACCAGTGTAGAAGTTATGCACGTTTTACAAGAAATAAACAAAAGCGGGCGAACCATTTTGATGGCCACCCACGATTATGCGCTTATCTTAAAATTTCCTTCTAAAACTCTTAAATGTGATGGTAGTAAAGTTTTTGAAGTGGTTCAGAAGAACGTTTAAAAACTAAGCCTTATTACTTGTTAACAAGTAGTAGCCGTTTACTACTAATATTGCGAAGTTTGTAATCACTACCGGCCACGAAATATCTAACAAAAAACCATACGCTACAAACAAAGCACAACCAATCATGTTAACGGTTCTTAGCTTTACTATATCTTTCATTAAAAAAGAAAGCAATACTCCTACAGAAGCTGCATAGCCAATCCATTCTGTTACAGATACTCCTAAAAATTCCATATGTTTTTTTTGCAATTATACTGTATTTTTTAATTCAAATTCAAAAAAAATGTGCTTTAGGCATCTATAACAAATAGCTATCTTTATTAAAATTCATGTTATGATTATAGAGAAACCTAAAGACAAAAAAGCGAGTCCGTTTATTGGAGTTCTACTCTTCTTAATTTCTATATTTTTATTTATAGTAACTGTTCCTTTAGGATTTGTTTACGGAATATTGCACAGCATTTTTACCAGATTTGTAGTAGGTGTTGGTGATTATTGTTTACAAATTGCAATTTCTATAGACCAGCTTGGGAATGTAATTATGCAACACTTATTAAACGCCATTTGGATAAAAAGTAATGGTTATAAATTTGGCAATAGAGATGAAACTATTTCTAGCGTTTTAGGAAAAAATCAGCAAAAAAATACGCTTACCGCTTTTGGTAAGCTCATTACCTTAATTTTAGACTTTATTGAGCCCGGACACTCACTAAATTCTATAGATTATTATGTTGAACCTTCAAAAAAATAAAGGGCTAGCATTACGCTAACCCCTTTTATATTCTAAATAGTTACCCTATTGATTTTTCCATTCGTTTACGTTCGTTTTCATCTAAATAAATTTTACGTAACCGAATTGCTTTTGGGGTAACTTCAACATATTCATCTTTTTGAATATACTCTAAGGCTTCTTCTAAGGTAAACTTTATTGGCGGTGCCAGTTTAACTTTATCATCTGCACCGGCAGAACGAATATTGGTTAATTTTTTGGTTTTAGTAACATTAACAACCATGTCATCACTTCGTGAGTTTTCACCAATAACTTGTCCTGTATAAATTTCTTCTCCGGGTTCTATAAAAAACTTACCTCGTTCCTGAAGCTTATCTAAAGAATACGGTATTGCTACTCCTTTTTCCATGGCAATTAATGAGCCATTTGTTCTACCGGGGATATCTCCTTTGTAAGGTTGGTATTCTAAAAATCTATGATTCATTATTGCCTCTCCGGCAGTAGCGGTTAGCAATTGATTTCTTAAGCCAATAATTCCTCTTGAGGGAATATGGAAAGTAATTAGCATACGTTCTCCTTTTGGCTCCATGCTTAACATTTCGCCTTTTCGGAGGGTTACCATTTCTACGGCTTTTCCTGAAACTTCTTCAGGTAAATCTATGGTTAATTCTTCAATAGGTTCACATTTAACCCCATCTATCTCTTTTATAATAACCTGAGGTTGACCTATTTGAAGTTCGTACCCTTCACGTCGCATGGTTTCTATTAAAACAGAAAGATGTAGTACGCCTCTACCATACACCATAAATTTATCGGCACTATCTGTTTCTTCTACTCTAAGCGCTAAGTTTTTTTCTAACTCTCGTTCTAAGCGCTCTTTAATATGTCTTGAGGTTACATATTTACCATCTTTCCCAAAAAAGGGAGAATCGTTAATGGTAAAAAGCATACTCATTGTTGGTTCATCTATAGCAATCGTAGGCAACGCCTCCGGGTTTTCAAAGTCTGCAATAGTATCACCAATTTCAAAACCTTCAAGCCCGCTAACTGCACAAATATCTCCGGCAGTAACTTCATCTACCTTCTTCTTGCCAAGCCCATCAAATAAGTGTAATTCTTTTATTTTACTTTTAACTACTTGTCCGTCTCTTTTTACTAAACTCACATTGCTACCGGCTTTTAGAACTCCACGCTGAAGTCTTCCAATAGCAATACGGCCTGTAAAAGAAGAGTAGTCTAATGAGGTAATAAGCATTTGGGTTGTTCCTTCGGTTATTTTAGGAGAAGGTATGTGCTTTATTACCATATCTAAAAGTGGAGCGATAGAGTTGGTTGGGTTTTTCCAGTCGTCACTCATCCAGTTTTGCTTAGCCGAACCATATACTGTAGGGAAATCTAACTGCCACTCTTCTGCACCAAGCTCAAACATTAAATCAAAAACAGCCTCATGAACCTCATCCGGGGTACAGTTTTCTTTATCTACCTTATTTATAACTACAATTGGCTTTAAACCCATGCTAATTGCTTTTCCTAACACAAAGCGGGTTTGTGGCATAGGCCCCTCAAACGCATCAACCAATAATAGTACTCCATCTGCCATGTTTAAAACACGCTCTACTTCTCCTCCAAAATCGGCGTGCCCCGGAGTATCTATTATATTAATTTTAGTGTCTTTATAAGTTACTGCTACATTTTTAGAGAGGATTGTAATTCCGCGTTCTCTTTCTAAATCATTATTATCTAAAATTAACTCTCCGGTATCTTGGTTGTCTCTAAATAACTGACAATGATGTAAAATTTTATCTACCAACGTAGTCTTACCGTGGTCTACGTGGGCAATAATAGCTATGTTTTTAATATTCATATAAATGGCCTTATTTTTTGGCGGGGCAAAGGTACGTTTAATTGTTTATTTTAACTGTATCTTTGCAACTTAAATTATTTAAGTATGAATTTAGAACACTTACCAAACATAAAACACACAACTTCCGGCAATTTCTTTTTACTTGCAGGACCTTGCGCTATAGAAGGCGAAGATATGGCTTTACGAATTGCCGAAAAAGTTGTAGAAATTACCGATAAGCTTAAAATACCTTACATTTTTAAAGGAAGCTTTAAAAAAGCTAACCGAAGCAGAATAGATAGTTTTACCGGTATTGGAGATGAAAAAGCGCTTAAAATTTTACGTAAAGTTTCTGAAACTTTTAATGTCCCAACAGTTACTGATATACATGAAGTTAGCGATGCAGAAAAAGCAGCACAATATGTAGATGTGTTACAGATTCCTGCTTTTTTAGTAAGGCAAACCGATTTGGTTGTTGCTGCTGCTAAAACCGGGAAGACGGTAAACCTTAAAAAAGGCCAATTTATGAGCCCTGAGAGTATGAAGTATGCTGTAAAAAAAGTACATGATTCTGGTAACCAAAACGCATGGATTACAGACAGGGGTACTATGTTTGGCTATCAAGATCTGATTGTAGATTTTAGAGGTATTCCTGTTATGAAACAATATGCACCTACCGTGTTAGATGTTACACACTCTTTACAACAACCAAACCAATCTAGTGGTGTTACCGGAGGTAAACCCGAGTTAATAGAAACTGTGGCAAGAGCCGGTATTGCTGTTGGAGTTGATGGATTGTTTATGGAAACTCATTTTGATCCTGCCAATGCTAAAAGTGATGGAGCAAACATGCTTCATTTAGATCATTTGGAGAGACTGCTGCACAATCTGGTAGAAATTAGAAAAACTATAAATAGTTTAACTTAAAGAGTTAGAGGTTTTAGTAGAGATTTTTAGCAAATAATAGCACGTCTACTAAAACCTCTTTATTTATATCTTCTAAAGATTTATAACGCAAAGAGACTATCATTTTTCTATTTTCTTTTACCAAATACTCTTGGTGAATGTTTATGTTTTGCCCTTGCCAAAAGCCTACATCTACATATTGCTTTTTATGACTGGCATTAAAATAGCAAAAAGGCTTTCCGAATATATAATAAAACGGTATTTGATACTTGTATTTTAACTCAACTTCCGGAACCGTTTTCTCTATAACAGCTTGTAGATACAATAAAATAGAACGGTAAGGTTCCGGTTGGTTTACTATGTATTGCTCTGCAGGATTCACTTTAATTATTCTTTACCGTCTACATAATTCTGTAGATAGGCATACCTCGGCGTAAGCTTACCATTTTTAGTCATTAAAGCACGCTCTAAAATACCGTCTTTATCATCATTATAAAAAGCCGGAATTACATGCTTTATAAACATCTCTCCAAAACCTACACTAGCATCTCTGGGTAATTCGCAAGGTAAATTATCTACTGCCATTACAGCAATAGCATTCGGGTTTTTGTAAGCCACTTCTTTCTCAGTTATAGGGTCGTACCCATAAATGGGGTCTGCTATTGTAGATGCTCTAATGGTTGTTGCCACAGGACCGTCTATATCTGCACTCACATCTGCTACTACTTTTATATTAAAATCAGGAGATTTTGCATCTTCTCTGGTGTACAAGTACGGAGCTCCTTCTCCGTAAAAATGTCCGGCTATGTAAAAGTCGGTTACTTTAGCAAAACGCATAAAATTAGACTCATATAAATGCGGATTGTTATAAAAATCTTGTTTAGTAGCTTTACCTTCGTCTTTACGTTTATTATAATCTAATACATCTATTTGGCAATACACAGGCTCATTAAACTTACTTTTTAAATATTCAGATACCGAAACTTGTTTTAGATTCATGGCATCCAACATTTCTTTAGCGCCACCCCCTACTCTTCCTTTTCCGGTTAGCAAGATTTTTATATTAGGTAGTTTTATTCTGTTTAAGGCATCTATTAACGCTTGCTGATTTGGTAGTGTTTCGGCTTTTGGAAGCTCAAACAAATCAAATTTTAATCCATACGCTCTAACCCCATTGTATGCACCTACAATACCGGCATACCTACCAAAGGCTACTAATCTTTTACCATTAGCGTTGGTTATTACTTCGTGGTCGTAGAGCTCTATATTCTTATCTAAAATTGCTCTTAATAATTCTCTGTTATAGGGTTGCTTTTTTATGGTATGACTGAAGAAAAAATATTTTTTATTAGGTATAAGCGAATTAATTGGAACCTCTTTTACACCTAAAAGTACATCGCAATCTGATAAATCTGAAGTTACTGTAATACCTGCATCTTCATACTCTTTATCTGTAAAAACTCTAATATTAGAAGGTTCTACTTTTATTTGTGCTTTAGGGAATTTTTTTAAGACAGTTTGGCAGGCCTCTGGAGAAAAAACTACTCTTCTATCTGGTGGATTCTTTCTTTCTTTAATCAAGCCAAATTTCATAAATACCACGTTTTAGGTTAATTATAAGAGTTTTCAAAAGTACATCTTGAACAGCAGTGTTACAAGACTTTTTTTGGAATAATTTTTGAAGTACCTTTGTAGCTTGCGTTAGGGATTGAAGCGTCATCCTTACTTTGTAAGATATAGCGTAAAGCCCGGCGCTTTGCAATGCAAAGCGAAACGCCCAAAAAATGGTTCATTGAAATATTGGGGTCGACTGGTTTTGACAGCGAGACCAATTGTGATGTAAGCATGCCGAGCTATGAAATTAATGCTCGTTAATATCTATTTCACACTTTTAAATGGCGAGAATAACTACGCTCTTGCTGCCTAATTAACCGAAGTATAGTAGGTTCTGGCCTAGTCCCGCAAGGCGGGAAAGCAAGATGTCTCTGAATAGCCCTTGTTGACGGCGATTCGATAAGAGGCACCATAAAAGTCAACATAGAAATCGTGTAGCTTCGGCACGATTTTAAAACGTTAAGAAGCTAAGCGTGCAGTAGGTAGTTTTCGGCCAGCTGTACGACGAAAATTAAACGAAAACTAAGCATGTAGAAAGCATTGCAGTTGCTTGTTTGGACGAGGGTTCGAATCCCTCCGACTCCACTAAAAAACCTCAGCACAATTTATAAATTGTGCTGAGGTTTTTTGTTTTTACCAGTTATAAAAAAGGCAAAAAATTTATTGTAACGTAACATATACGTTAGCAATTATGTGGTATTTAGAATCCGCTAAAATATGAGTTTAACTAATTCTATTAAACCAAAAACCAAAATAGCGCCCAATACTACTAGCAGTATGCCTACTAAGGTTTTCATGAATAGAATAAAATACGGATTGTCTTCTTGTACTTGTGCCCCCATATGTATAGTGTTACTCTTTATCATAATAAAATAGTATTACAGATTGGGGCGCTGTTGGTATTAAAAATAATAAATTTTAATTTTAATTACCAGAAAATCAATCTCTTTTTAGTTGAAAACCCAAAAACAAACCATTAAAGTTACTCATTTATTAGTCTGTAAATTAGTAAGGCGGTACGTTGTGTTAACGCCTTTATTGTGTTTAAATTAACCGTTTCTTTTACGGTATGTGCTCCTGTTCCCATTGTTCCTAAACCATCTAAACAAGCTACATATTCTGCTACGAATGAAGTGTCTGCAGCACCTCGTTTTCCCGGATCATAGGCTTCTACCGGTCCATGACCTAAATCTAAGCTTACCTCATTTAGTTTTTGTAACAACTCATAGTTTTGCTCTGTTGGAGCCATAGCCGGATAACTGTCTGTAAATTCTATGGTTGCAGTAGTATGTGGTAAGTTTCTTGAAACTATTTCTCTCATTTTAGCTCTGGCTTCTTCTTTTTGTTGTTCGGTCATAAATCTGAGTCCGCCTTCTGCAACAGCAACTTGTGCAACTACATTACTTTTACCAAAAGCAACACCTTTACTTAATGCTTCATTAAAATCTACTGTAGTTCCTCCTAAAATAATCCCAGGATTAAAAGTTAAAAACTCCGGCCCCTTAACTTTGGTGTAAAACTCATTAAGAATTCTTGATAACTCAAAAATTGCACCGGCTCCTACATTTTCACTAAAAACACCCGAAGAGTGTGCTCTTTTTCCGGTAACGGTAACTTTCCATCCAGACGACCCACGTCTGGCAACTGTAGCAGTATTAAATCCGGTAGAGGTTTCAAATCCTAAAGCTACATCGCTTTTTTTAGCTGCTTCTACAAGGTGTTTTCTGCTTATGCTTAATGGTTTACCGGTACTTTCTTCATCACCGGTGAATGCAACAATTATTTGAGCATTATTCAGTAAATTATTTTCGTGAAGTGCTTTTAAGGCGTATAAAATTATAACGTTCCCACCTTTCATATCATTCGCTCCCGGGCCATGAGCAATGCTATCATTTACCATCGTGAATTTTTGAAACTCACTGTCTTCTTCAAAAACGGTATCTAAATGCCCAATTAACAACAATCGTTTTCCTTTAGAGCCTTTAATCTCTGCAAATAAATGTCCTGCCCTATTCATATCTTCGGGCATATCTATCCAGGTAGTTGTAAAACCTATATTATTAAAAGCTTCTGCAAAAACATCTCCTGTTTCTTTAACTCCTTTAAGGTTAAGTGTACCGCTATTTATATTAACTACTTTCTCTAAAAATGATATTGCTTCTGAATTGTTTTTAGCTACGGTTGCAATAATTTTTTGCTCTACTTTGGTTAACTTTTGAGCATGCGTTTGCGTAACAAAAAGACATAAAAAAAGTACTCTTAATAATCTCATAGTTTTTATTATTATTTAAGAGTACTAAAGATATAAAATTGATGAATTTTTAGACTATTCTTCTAAAAATCCTTGCGCCTTCATCCAATCGTCATTAAACATTTTACCAACGTAACGGCTTCCGTGATCGTGAAAGAGCACCACAACAACATCATCTTTCTTAAAATGCTCTTTTAACTGCAACAATCCTTTTACAGCTGCTCCGGCCGAATTACCAGCAAAAATACCTTCTTCTCTTGCTAACTTTCTGGTGTAGATTGCAGCATCTTTATCGGTTACTTTTGTGAAACCGTCTATAATATCAAAATCTACATTTTGAGGTAATATGTCTTCACCAATTCCTTCTGTTATATATGGGTAAATTTCGTTCTCATCAAAAATACCGGTTTCATGATATTTTTTGAATACAGAACCGTAGGTATCTATTCCCCAAACTTTAATATTGGGGTTTTGTTCTTTTAAGTATTTCCCAACTCCAGATATTGTACCACCGGTACCAACACCAACAACAAAATGTGTTACTTTACCGTCTGTTTGTTTCCAGATTTCGGGTCCGGTTTGCTCATAATGTGCTTTTGCATTTGATGGATTGTCGTACTGGTTTACGTACCATGAGTTAGGAGTTTCTTCGGCTAAACGCTTAGAAACAGAATAGTAAGAGCGAGGGTCATCAGGTTCTACTTCTGTTGGACACACAACAACCTCTGCACCAACAGCCTTTAAAATATCCATCTTTTCTTTAGATTGCTTATCGCTAATAACACAAATAAGCTTATACCCTTTAACAATAGCTGCCAGCGCAAGCCCCATTCCGGTATTACCCGATGTACCTTCAATAATGGTTCCGCCTGGTTTTAATCGGCCGTCTGCTTCTGCATCTTCAATCATTTTTAGCGCCATTCTGTCTTTAACAGAGTTTCCGGGATTAAAAGTTTCTACCTTGGCTAACACCAAAGCATCTATCTCTTTTGTTATGTTATTTAGCTTAACTAAAGGGGTATTCCCAATGGTTTCTAGTATGTTCTTTGCGTACTCCATAATCTGAATTTGTGGGTGCAAAGATACATTTTCATTTTAGGAAAAAACAGCTCTTTTTACTCGAACTTTATTGATTTTACAGGAGATATTTTAGTGATAATATATGATGGTACTAATAGCATTAATAAGCATAGTAACAAGACCCCAATATTTAACACAATTATATAACTAGCACTTAAATAAACCGGGGCTTCTGTAACATAGTAACTAGCCGGATCTAACTTTACAAAACCAAAATATTTTTGGCTAAGTAGCAATGCTAAGGCAATAACATTACCCCAAAACAAACCGATACCAATTAAATACGCTGCATTGTATAAAAACACCTTTCTGATACTCCAATTACTGCTGCCTAAGGCTTTTAAAATACCTATCATTTGTGTTCGTTCTAGTATTAGTACTAGCAAGGCTGTAATCATGTTAATGCCTCCAACTAAAATCATTATTCCTATTATAATGGCTATGTTAAAATCAAAAATAGAAAGCCACTCAAATACAAAATAGTACTTGTCTTTTATAGTTTGAGAGTCTAATGTAGAGAGTGTTTTACCATAAATTTCTGCTCCTTTTTGCTCTAATTCATCAAAATCATCAATAAAAACTTCAAACATACCAACCTGAGTTTCATCCCACTTGTTCATACGTTGAATATGCCTTATATCTACAATAATATAAGTAGCATCAAACTCTTGGTAACCACTTTCGTAAACACCTACTATTTTAAATTTTCTTTGATTAGGGATTTTACTTTCAGAATCTTTTAAAAAAAACGCATTAAACTCATTACCCACTTTTAATTTTAGCCGGTTAGCTAAATAGTTAGAAATTAATGCCTCGTTATTTAATTTGTTTGAAAAATCGGGAAGTCTGCCTGCTACCAAATACTCTTGCAAAAACTGCCAGTTGTAGTCTTTACCAACTCCTTTGGCTATAACGCCTTCAAAAGTTTCTGCTGTCCTAATAATACCTGCTTTACTGGCTACAGCTTGAATATGAGAGATTCCTGAAACCGAGTTAAACTTCGGATAAAAATCTTGTTGAATTGATACCGGATATACTGATACCTCCGAATTATTACTATCGTAATTATAAATTTGAACATGACCGTTAAAAGCTGCTATTTTTTCTCTTATTTTATGGCGCAATCCAACACCGGTTGCAATAGCAACCATCATCATTATTAATCCTAAGGCAATAGCAGCTATTGCTATTTTTATTATTGGAGCCGATACACTACTTTTATACTGCTTATTGGCAATTATTCTTTTTGCTATGAAATACTCTACATTCAAAATTTCTGCGAGTTTTAATCGCATCAAAAATACATTTTTATTGTTTGTTTTTACGGCAATACTTACAGCTTGTAATGTAAAAAGCCCAAAAAATCTTGCTTTAAACGAGCAAAACAATATAAAATTGCAAAATACAGATACGCTTATTGTTGGCGCCAATCAAACAGAACAATATTTACCCTTATTAGCAAACAAACGCGTTGCTGTTGTAGCTAACCAAACCTCTGTGATTTTTAAACCAAATAATACCTATACTCATTTGGTAGATTCTTTATGGGCTTTAGGTGTTAATGTGGTTAAAGTATTTGCCCCTGAGCATGGTTTTAGAGGTAAAGCAGATGCCGGTGAAGCTGTTGCAGATGGTAAAGATTTAAAAACCGGGCTGCCTATTGTGTCGCTCTACGGAAAAAATAAAAAGCCTACCCCGGAACAATTAAAAAATATTGATGTTGTATTGTTCGACATACAAGATGTAGGCGTTAGGTTTTACACCTACATATCTACATTACATTATGTGATGGAAGCTTGTGCAGAGAATAATATTCCTGTAATTGTTTTAGATAGACCAAACCCTAACGGAACGCTTATAGACGGCCCTACTTTAGAGCACGAACACAGAAGTTTTCTTGGAATGCATACCGTGCCCTTGGCCCATGGAATGACAATTGGCGAATATGCTAAAATGATTAACGGAGAGCAATGGTTAAGCAATGAGGTTCTTTGTAATTTAACAGTAATTACCCTAAAAAATTATACGCATAACACTCCGTATGTTTTACCAATACGCCCATCGCCCAATTTACCTAATAATCAGGCTATTAAACTCTATCCCAGTTTAGGTTTGTTTGAAGGCACTACCATAAATGCCGGTAGAGGTACCGATTTTCAGTTTCAACGGTATGGCTCTCCGCTTTTAAATCCTGAAGTTTTTAAATTTAGCTATACTCCTAAACCTAATTTTGGAGCTAAAAATCCTAAACACAATGGTATAATTTGTTATGGAGAAGATTTAAGTACAGTTACACCTCCTAACAAGGTTAGTTTAAAATGGCTTATTAAAGCCTATTGGAATTGCACCGATAAATCAAAGTTTTTTAATACAGCCTCTTTTACCAAACATGCCGGAACAGCCAAACTACAAAAACAAATAGAAGCAGGTTTAACAGAAGCTGCTATTAGAGAAACCTGGAAAAAAGATTTAGAAAATTTTAAACAAATTAGAGCTAAGTATTTGTTGTATGAGTAACAAACTCATACAACCAAATCACTCTTTAACCGGAACAGTAGTTGGTCTTCTGTATTTATGAAAAGGTTGTTTTAGCAATCCTTTTATACTGCTGTTCTCTACCTCATCCGGAAAAGTATCTACACCGTATACAATAGCTTCTCTATCTAATTTCATATAAGTACCAAAAAGCCGATCCCAAATAGAAAAAATATTACCATAATTAGAATCTGTATATGGTAATACATAATGGTGATGCACCTTATGCATATCTGGCGAAACAATAACCCAACTTAAAACCTCGTCTACCTTTTTAGGCAGCCTGATATTTGCATGGCCAAATTGGGTTGCAACTAACGATAACGATTGGTAAAGCATTACAATACCTATTGGAGTACCAACTATAAAAACTCCCAAAAGCGTAAATACAAACCGTATAATGCTCTCCAACGGGTGGTGTCTGTTTGCAGTGGTAGTATCTACTTTATGATCTGTATGATGTACTAAATGTACCATCCACAAAGGTTTTACCTTATGCTCTATTAAATGTGCCAAGTAGGCTCCAATTAAATCTAAAAGCATTACACCTAACAGCACATATAACCAAAAAGGAATATTAGGAATCCAGTTAATTATACCAAAGTTATTTTCTGTTACCCAGTCGCTTGTTTTAAGCAGTAAAAAAGCCAGCGCAAAGTTTACAATAATAGTTGTTAACGTAAAAAAGAAGTTAGGTATGGCATGCTGCCACTTTTTGTAGTTAAATTTAAAAAGCGGAATAGCCCCTTCTAACAACCAAAAAAAAGTGATTCCGCCAACCAATAAAATTGTTCTATGGGTGGTAGGTATTGTCTCAAAGTAGGTTATAATTTGTTCCATGTTGTAATCCCTATTTTAAGACTAAATATACTACTTATTTGAAATTTTACTCTTTAGTGCCTCAACAATATTAAAGGCTGCCGGACAAATAGCTACATTCTTTAGCGTTACGTTGCTTATTTTATGAAACTTCTTTCTGTCTGTATGTGGGTACTCTCTACAGGCTTTAGGTCTTACATCGTATATTAAACAATAGTTGTCTGCAGCTAAAAATGCACAAGGAACCTCTTGTAACACATAATCATTATCTTCATCTATGCGCAAATACTGTTCTATAAACTTAGAGGGTTTTAACTTTAAATGCTTGGCAATTCGTTCAATATCTTGATTGGTAAACAAAGGACCGGTAGTTTTACAACAATTAGCACACTGTAAACAATCGGTTTTTGCAAATTCCCCGCCATGCAACTCTTGCATAACATAATCTAAATCTTTAGGAGGTTTTTGCTTTAATCGTTTAAAAAAAGCTTTATTCTCTTTTGCTTTATCTAATGCTAAATCCGGTAATTGCCTTATAAAATCTTCCAAAATGGTTTTTACTCTTTTAGGTTTTACCCATTATTAATAGCTACAAATTTACTGTACCTTTACTGCAGTTTAAAATTATGAAAGATCTTTTCGGGCAAGCCATATTAGATTTTAAGTTAGGGCACTACAAAAATGAACTTATTACAGAGACATCTATTTCTGAAAAAGATGTGTTTCCGGTTGATTATTTGTTTCGTGATTTTAATAAAATGCCCAAACTAGAGCAAGTAGCTCTTAAACTTGCCTATGGCACTATTTTAGATGTTGGATGTGGTGCCGGAAGCCACGCGCTCTACCTTCAAAATAACAAAAAGCTAAATGTAACTGCTTTAGATATATCTGTTAATGCTGCAAAAGTAGCTAAACTTAGAGGAGTTAAACATGTAAAAAACTGTTCGCTTTTAAACTATAAAAATCAAAAATTTGATACCATTTTACTATTAATGAATGGCACCGGAATTTTTGAAACCTTAACCAAAACACCTATTTATTTACAACATCTAAAAGGCTTATTGAACGAAGGCGGACAAATTTTAATAGACTCTACCGATATTATTTACATGTTTGATGAAGATGAACATGGGGCTAAAATTATACCTTTTACCGGTAATTATTATGGCGAACTTACCTTTACACTTCACTATAAAAACCAAACCGAAGGGCCAATACCTTGGTTGTATTTTGATTACAACTTGCTTTACACATTAACTACAGAAAACGGCTTTAAATGTGAGTTTATAGAAGAAGGTGATCACTTCGATTATTTGGCACGATTATCGATTTAAATTTTTTAAAAAAACAAGGCATACTTATTTTTGGCGCTAATCGTTATAATATTGCCTAATAAAAGTTTTTTAAATGATTTTACACCGTTCAAAACATAAAGTTTTTTTTGCAGTTACTTCTTTATTTTTATTAATTGCTTGTAGCAAAAGTGATAGTAATGGCAGTAACCCAACAGGACCCGACAAATCTGCCAACTTAAAATCTATAGGAGCAAGTGCAAATGACTTACTTTCAGATGCTAAATACGCCAATTTACACTTAGAAATTGTGTACGAAGAAGGCGCGCAACCTACTAATGCAGCCCTAAACAACTTAATAGACTTTATAAATACGTACGCTCACAAATCTAACATAACAACCTCTATAACAAGTATTCCATCTCAAAACAAAGAAGAATATACTATATAAGAAGTTGCCGATATAGAAGCTGAACACAGAACCCAATATAACGAGGGTAATACTATTGCTGTTTTTATATTTTATGCTAACGGAAATTCTGATAAAGACCAAGGAAGCGCAGTAGTGTTAGGAGCTGCTTTTAGAAATACTTCGATGGTTATTTACCAAAAAACCATAATGGATGTAGCTAACAAACCTTCTCTAACTTTAGAAGAGGTTGAAACGGCCACGCTACAACATGAATTCGGACATTTATTCGGACTTATAAATTTAGAAACCGAAGATATACACTCAAATCACGAAGATTCTGAAAACAACAATCACTGCATGGTAGAAGATTGTTTAATGAATGCTTCTGTAAAGTTTGGTAATATGCTTTTAAATCGTGCAATTTCCGGTAAAGGAATGCCTGTATTAGATGCGCTTTGCATTGAAGATTTACAGGCCTATGGGGGTAAATAAATGTTAAGGTATATTAAGGTACTTGTGGGTTTGTAGAGACACTTTCCATTTAGGGTTTTTCATTACATACTCTACAATAAGTGGTATTACTTTATCTCTTCGGCTCCACTCCGGTTGTAAATATAAAATACAATCTTTGTTTACCTTGGCAGCTTGCTCTTCGGCAAAAATTAAATCGTGTTTATTATATACAATCACTTTTAGTTCGTGTGCTTTTTGGTAAACTTCAGGTAACGGATTTTTATTTTTTTTAGGCGATAAACATATCCAATCCCAATCTCCGGTTAACGTATATGCACCAGACGTTTCTATGTGCGTTTTTAACCCCTTAGCTTTTAGTTGCCGGGTTAACGGATTCATATTCCACATTAAAGGTTCGCCTCCGGTAACCACAATAGTATCTGAGTGTTTTTTGGCTTCAGAAACAATTTCAGAAACAGCCGTAGGCGGATGTATATTAGCATCCCAACTCTCTTTTACATCGCACCAATGGCATCCTACATCACAACCACCCACTCTAATAAAATAAGCTGCTGTACCTTTGTGGTAACCTTCACCTTGAATGGTATAAAACGCTTCCATTAACGGAAGTAACTCACCTTTATCTAATAATATTTTATCTGCTGCCGATATCATGCGGCAAAGATAGCAATACTTTAGTTGCTAATTACAGCTACTTTGCCACAATAACATCTATTTCTATTAGCGCATTAGCAGCTAACCCGGATGCTGCAAATGTGGTTCTGGCAGGCTTTTTTGTAAAGTGTTGAATGTACACTTCGTTAAATGCACTAAAGTTGGCTATATCGCTAAGTATAACTGTGCATTTAACCACATTATCTAAGGTGTAACCATGGTGCGCTAAAACAGCTTTTATATTCTCTATTGCTTGTTTAGTTTCTGCTTTTATACCACCGGAAACTACAGTTCGTGTTTTATGGTCCATACCAATTTGACCCGCTAAAAACAAAAAGTCTTTAGCTTCTACTACATCACTAAACGGAGCATTTTGCTTTTTTGCTTCGTGTGATGGATGAAAAACAATTTTATTATAATCTTCTTTACAAGAAACAATTAAGAAGCCAGCACAAATAAGCAGTAAAAAATGTAGTTTTTTCATTTAGTATTAGGTTTTCAATTGATTAAATTTAGTTTATTTTTATCAAAATTTATCAGCATGAGCAATACACAAGCATTCTTTAACCATATAACAAAAGGCTATACTTTTAAAGGAGATTCTCTTACTCTTGGTGCAGCCATGTTAAATGGTGAAACCGTAACCAACGCATTGGTAAAAGTGCCATTAAAAACATTAAACAGGCATGGCCTTATTGCCGGTGCTACAGGAACCGGTAAAACTAAATCGTTGCAGGTATTGGCAGAAAACTTATCTGATAAAGGTATTCCTGTATTGCTGATGGATTTAAAAGGAGATTTAAGTGGTATTGCTCAACCAAGCCCCGGACATCCTAAAATTGACGAACGCCATGAAAAAATAGGCATTCCGTTTGAAGCAAAAGGTTTTCCGGTAGAAATTTTAACCCTTTCAGAACAAGACGGTGTTAGACTTAGAGCAACGGTATCTGAATTCGGACCTGTTTTATTATCCAGGATTTTAGATTTAAACGAAACGCAACAAGGTATTGTAGCAGTTGTTTTTAAGTATTGTGATGATAACCACTTCCCTCTTTTAGATTTAAAAGATTTTAAAAAAGTACTACAATATGCTACAGGCGAAGGGAAAAAAGAATTTGAAGCTAATTATGGCAGAATTTCTACTGCATCTACCGGAGCAATCCTAAGAAAAATTATTGAACTAGAGCAACAAGGTGCTGAGCGTTTTTTTGGAGAGAAAAGTTTTGATGTTAATGATTTAACCCGAATAGATGAGAACGGAAGAGGATACATTAATATAATAAGGCTTACAGATATTCAAGATAAACCCAAGTTGTTTTCTACGTTCATGCTAAGTTTACTGGCCGAAATTTATGCAACGTTTCCTGAACAAGGAGATAGTGGCAGGCCGGAGCTGGTGTTATTTATAGATGAAGCTCATTTAATTTTTAAAGAAGCCTCTAAAGCATTATTAGACCAAATAGAGAGCATTGTAAAACTTATTCGATCTAAAGGCATCGGGCTGTATTTTGTTACACAAAACCCTACAGATGTTCCTGATGCAGTTTTAGCTCAGTTAGGGTTAAAAATTCAGCATGCTTTACGAGCATTTACAGCAAAAGACAGGAAAGCCATAAAGCTTACCGCACAAAATTATCCGCTATCAGATTATTATGATACCGCTCAGGTTTTAACCTCTTTAGGAACCGGCGAAGCTTTAGTTACAGCTCTTGATGAAAAAGGTAGACCAACCCCATTAGCTGCAACAATGATGCGAGCTCCCATGAGTAGAATGGATGTATTAACCGATAACGAAGTAAAAGATATTATTACCAGCTCTAAACTGGTTAAAAAATACAATACTGTTTTAGACAGAGAAAGTGCTTACGAGCTTCTAAACGAAAAAATTAAAAGAGCCGAAGCAGAAGAAGCAAAACAAAAGGCAAAAGAAGAACAAGAAAAAATCAGAAGAGGTTCTCAAAGAAAATCATACAGAAGAAAAAGCACCAGAATGAACCCAGTTGTTAAAGTATTAACCAGTGCTACTTTTATTAGAAGTGTTTTCGGAATCTTAAATAAAGTCTTAAAAAAGTAACGTAACCTATGAGAAAAACGCTATTAACCTTAACCTTAGCAGCTACTATCTTAGCTTGTGGCAAAAAAGAAAATCCTTTTTTAATAGAAAAAGGTAAAGTTGGTTTATTAACTAAAAACACTCCCATATCAGAATTAGAAACTATTTACGCCAACGACTCTTTGGTAAAAACCACCGACAAATCAAACCTATTAACTGCAGACCAAGAAAGATATGTGGTTTTTGATAAGCAAGCTAAACATTTACTAACCCTCACTCCTACCAAATTAAACGATAGCACAGAAGTAATAGAAAATATTAGAATTGTAGATAGCCGATATAAAACAGCAAAAGGCATTACCGTAAATAGTACTTTTAAAGATATTAATAGCAATTACACTATTTCTAAAATTGTAAACTCATTATTTAATATTTTAGTTTTTGTTGATGAAATTGATGCGTATTTTGTTATAGATAAAAAAGAGCTTCCGGAAGACCTAAGATATAGCACAGCAGCAACAATAGAAGCTTTTCAAATTCCTGAAACAGCAAAAATTAAGTATTTTATGATAGGATGGCAATAATATAAACAATGTAAAGCATGAATCCTTTTTTAAAGTTCTTTTTAGTAGAGCAAGCCAAAAAAAGGCTTGAAAATCAAAAAAAAGAACAATCATATACCAACCGCCAGCTTGTAGAACAAGTAAAGCTTTTAAAAATAGAGTTCTCTCATTCTATAAAAAAGTTTTTCTTTATGAGTTTTGGTGTTTTATCTGCCGGATTTGGACTGAAAGGATTTTTATTGCCTAATGATTTTATAGATGGCGGTGCAACCGGAGTATCACTATTAATACAAGTAATCACCGATTTCTCACTCGGAATTTTGCTAATCTTAGTTAATGTTCCTTTTATTTTATTAGGAGCCAAAACCATAAACAAAAAGTTTGCTGTAAAAAGTGTTGTAGCCATAATTATGCTGGCTTTGGCAGTACACTTTATAGAATACCCAATTGTAACATCAGACAAGCTTTTAGTAGCTTTCTTTGGAGGTTTTTTTCTAGGATTAGGTATTGGAATGACCATGCGGGGAGGCGGTGTAATAGATGGCACAGAGGTTTTAGCTATTTATTTAAGCAGAAAATTACACATTACCATCGGCGATGTCTTGTTATTAATTAATATAATTATATTCTCGGTCGGGGCTTATTTGCTGTCTATAGAAACAGCCCTTTATGCAATTTTAACCTATTTAATTGCAGCAAAAACAGTTGATTTTATTGTTGATGGTGTAGAAGAATATGTGGGTGTAACTATTGTGTCTGATAAAAGCGAAGAAATTAGAATTTATGCTCACCCAAAAATGGGAAGAGCCTGTACCATTTATTATGGAAAAAAAGGATACAGTAAAGACGGGCAAACACCTTCTGACACCTCAATTGTTTATACAGTTGTTACCAGATTAGAATTAGCAAGGCTTAATACTGAAATAGAAAAAGTAGATAAAAATGCCTTTGTGGTTATGAATGTTGTAAAAGACATTAAAGGCGGAATGATTAAAAAGAAACCTTTAAAAGATTAAACATGAAAAATTATACGCTACAAAAAAAGCCTTTTGTAGTACCTACAACAGATGGCAAATTAATAGAAGAACATTTTGGGAGAGCTACAGATGGTAATACCAACATAAGTATTGCGCACATGGTTGCCCCTCCGGGGTGGAGTGAACCTTTTCAAACACCTGAGTTTGACGAGTACACCTATATAATTAAAGGAAAAAAACAAGTAATAATAAATGGTGAAACTGTTGTACTACAAGCCGGAGAATCTATTAAAATAGAAAAAAACACCAGAATTCAATATTCTAATCCGTTTATGGAACCTTGCGAATATATTGCTATTTGTACTCCTGCGTTCTCTATAGATACTGTTCATAGAGAAGAAGAGTAAACTAACTACACCAACCAAAACTTTACATATGAGCTTACATCCGTTTCATTTAGCAATTCCGGTTTATAATTTAAACGAATGCCGGGCTTTTTATAAAGATGTTTTAGGGTGTGAAGAAGGAAGAAGTAGTGACCATTGGGTTGACTTTAATTTTTACGGTCACCAATTGGTAATTCACTATAAACCCAAAGAAAATAACTTACAACACTCTAATTTAGTTGATGGTAAAAATGTACCAGTCCCCCACTTTGGTATTGTTTTACCTTGGGAAACCTTTCATGAATTGGCTAAAACTTTGCAAGCCAAAAGCATTGAGTTTATAATAGAGCCTTACATAAGATTTAAAGGGCAAACCGGAGAGCAAGCCACTATGTTTTTCTTAGACCCTGCCGGTAATGCTCTGGAGTTTAAAGCCTTTAAAAACCCCGAACAGCTTTTCGCAAAATAAACTATCTCGGAAAACCGCTTCTGTGTCTTTCTCTGGCTAACAGTGTGTTTTTTAAAAGCATTGCAATAGTCATCGGGCCAACGCCTCCGGGTACAGGAGTAATATAACTGGCTTTTTTACTCACGTTCTCAAAGTCTACATCGCCGGTAATTTTATACCCTTTAGGAGAAGTTTCGTCAGGAACTCTGGTTATACCAACATCTATAACTACTGCATCATCTTTTATCATCTCTGCTTTTAAAAACCCGGGGCTTCCAAGTGCTGTAATAATAATATCGGCTTGAGTAGTTATTTGGTTAATATTTTTAGTGTGACTGTGCGTAAGTGTAACAGTAGAGTTACCCGGAAAACCTTTTCTACCCATTAAAATACTCATTGGTCTACCTACAATATGGCTTCTTCCTATAACAACAGTATGTTTTCCTTGGGTTTCAACGTTGTAACGTTCTAATAACTCTAAAATACCAAAAGGAGTAGCAGGTATAAAAGTGGTCATATCTAACGCCATTTTCCCAAAGTTTGTAGGATGAAACCCGTCTACATCTTTATCGGGATCTATGGCCATAATAACCTCTTGTGTATCTATTTGAGACGGTAACGGAAGCTGAACAATAAACCCATCAATATCAGGATTTTTATTGAGTTCATCTATTTTTTTAAGGAGCTCTAACTCACTTGTTGTGCTGGGCATTCTAATTAAAGTAGATTCAAACCCAACCCGTTCGCAGGCTTTTACTTTACTTGAAACATACGTTAAACTAGCGCCGTCATTGCCAACAATTATGGCAGCAAGGTGAGGTACTTTTTCTCCGTTTTGTTTCATTTTTTGTACCTCTTGCGCAATCTCATCTTTTATTTGATTGGCAATTTTTTTCCCGTCTAATAAAATCATTTTTTGTTTAGTTGTGTTGTTGTGTGTGGTTGTTATGTAGTGTTAAATTTAACGCATTCCTTTGAGTCCGCTCATCATTTGCATCATTTTTCTGCCACCACCACCTTGCATCATTTTCATCATTTTACTCATTTGGTTAAATTGCTTTAAGAGTTGGTTAACCTCTTGTACAGAGGTTCCGCTACCTTTAGCAATTCGTTTTTTACGACTTGCATTTAAAATAGATGGATTAGCACGCTCTTCTGGTGTCATAGAATGGATTATGGCTTCTATACCTTTAAATGCGTCGTCATCTATATCTACACCTTTTAAAGCTTTAGAAGCACCGGGAATCATGCCTATTAAATCTTTCATGCTTCCCATTTTCTTTATTTGTTGAATCTGACTTAAGAAGTCGTCAAAACCAAATTGGTTTTTGGCAATTTTCTTTTGAAGTTTTCTGGCCTGCTCTTCATCAAACTGTTCTTGGGCTTTTTCTACTAAAGAGACAACGTCTCCCATGCCCAAAATTCTATCAGCCATACGAGAAGGATGAAAAACATCTATAGCTTCCATCTTCTCTCCTGTACCAATAAATTTAATTGGCTTGTTTACAACCGATTTAATTGAAATAGCAGCACCACCTCGCGTATCTCCATCTAATTTGGTTAGAATAACACCATCAAAATTCAACACATCGTTAAATGCTTTTGCAGTGTTTACAGCATCTTGCCCCGTCATTGCATCAACTACAAAAAGCGTTTCGTGTGGTTGTACAGCCTTATGAATGTTGGCAATTTCGGTCATCATTTGTTCATCTATTGCCAATCTACCCGCTGTATCTATAATTACAACATTATGTCCGTTTTGTTTGGCATGCTTAATAGCATTTTGAGCTATTTGAACAGGGTTTTGGTTACCTTCTTCTGAATAAACCTCTACCCCTATTTGCTCTCCTACAACATGCAACTGATTAATAGCGGCAGGACGGTATACATCGCAAGCTACCAATAAAGGCTTTTTAGTTTTTTTTGTTTTTAAATAATTGGCAAGTTTACCCGAAAATGTAGTTTTACCGGAACCTTGTAAACCAGACATTAATATAACAGATGGATTACCCGATAGGTTTACACCGGCTGCATCGCCTCCCATTAGTTGGGTAAGCTCATCTTTTACAATTTTTACCATTAACTGCCCCGGTTGTAACGTTGTAAGTACGTTTTGGCCAAGGGCTTTTTCTTTTACTGTATTGGTAAACTCTTTGGCTATTTTATAGTTAACATCGGCATCTAAAAGGGCTCTTCTAACTTCTTTTAGTGTTTCGGCTACATTAATTTCTGTAATCTGCCCATGCCCTTTAAGTACGTGTAAGGCTTTGTCTAGCTTATCGGTTAAATTATCAAACATAGCTGTTGCTTATTTTTTATCTGCCTGTATTTAGGCAGGTGCAAATTTAATGATTTGAAATTGAAGAATGAAGTTTACCCAACCCTAAATAGTTAAATAAAAAAAGCCGTCTAGCTTGAGACGGCTTTTTAAAGATGAGCCATTATAAAGTAGGCACAATCATGAAATTATAACTAACTAATACATTAACGCTCTAATACTAACACCTCGTAGGCAGCATTGGCTTCGTTATAAGCCTTGAGTTCTATTCTGTTTTCGGTTATTGAGATTAATCCCCAACGGTGGTTAAGCTCACCTAACACTAGGTCTTGGCCAAAGTTTAATACTATTCTTAAATCGTTCTCACAGTCTCTGTAAACTCTCCACAACCCATCTAAAATAGGATCTTGGTTTACGCTTACAGCCAATACATGCTCTGCATTAAATTGTAATTGGTATTCTGCAAACACTTGAGTATCGTCTATATCTCCTTTAGTGTGTTTAGCAACCATCCAAGAGCCTTCCATTAAAATATCTCTAATGTAGTGAACATCATCATCGTCATCTTCATTCTCGCAATAACGCTCTACTATTAATTGGTAGCCTTCTACTTCAAATCTAATATATCTGTGTGTTAGCTCACGTACAGGCCACTCAAAGTTTACTTGAGGTTCGTCTCCAAAACTTAGCGCTACTGCTAATGTTCCGTTAGCTGTTTCTGAGATTTCCCAGCTTCCTTGCGATATGTTTACTCCATTACTTAATGTAACTACGCCTTCTGCCTGGAACTCAAACTCGTATCCTAATAATCTGTCTATTGGCTCTCCGTTATATTTAACACGCTTAATAATCCATACACATTCTCTAAGAATTTCGCGAAGCGTATTAGGATCTTGATCTACCAAGTCGCATGCTTGCTTCATTCTAATACGGTTACCTCCTTCTGTGTAAAGTTTAATTTTTCCTTCTTCTATTTCGTAAACTATCCACTCTAAATTAAAGTCTAGAAGTGTATCAAAATCTAACGTGAGTTTTACACCACTATCTGTTACTCTGGTTTGCCAAGTTCCTTCTATTGCAGCACCAGCATAAGCTCTTGCTACTACAGTTCCGTTTTCAAAGAAATTAAGCACATAATCTCTGTACTGTGGAGTTTGATCAACATTTTCACGTTTTACCTCTGTAACAATCCAAAGGCATTCTACAAGGTAAGCATCTAAACGCTCTTTATCAAAATCATCATCATTATAATCATTATCGTCATCTTCATCACATTCGTCTTTAGCTTCTTGTATTGCCGCAACTAACTCTGCATTGCTATCTACTACAATTTCAGAACCATCATACAGTATTAATGTAACCGGGAACTGTAATGCAACTCTATCATTTTCACTTAATTCTTTGAAGAAAAGATGCATTTGTCTATCTGACTCAATAACTACTGTACCGGTTTGCTGATTATTAGCATCGTAGGTAAAGAATGTAATAGGATATTTAAAATCTATACACTCAATATCATTGTCTTCTTCTTCACACTCATCAATTAAAGCTTCTAGCTCACTCTGACTGTTAATAGTAATTTCTGTGAAGTCTCCCATTACAATTGTAATTGGGAAGAAAATTTCAAGGATATCTTCATCGTCCTCAAACTCATCGAATAATTTTTCTATATATTCAATGTCTTCTTCAGAATCTATGGTGATTTCTATACCATTAACCGATACCGTTACCGGCAATACTACAGTACCACAGCTAAATCTGTCTATGATGTTGTCATGAGAACCGTCGTTGGCTGCAGTGCGTTGCATTAACGTTGCTGCTACAGATGATGAAGTTATGGTTTCTGATTCATCCGGACCGGGTTCTAAAACATCAATCTCGTCTTGACACGATATTGCCGTTAGTGTAAAAAATACCACTAAGGCCGCCATTAAAAGGTTATTACATAGTTTTTTCATGATGTTGAAGTTTTGTGGGTTTTGCTTATAAAACAATTAGAAAGCAAAAAACCCTACCTTGATGATTAATTTTTTTTAAAATATATTTACACCTTATTTTATAAATGTTACAACATTGACTCAGAAGCTTCCAGAAAACGTTTGCCAAGAACATACTTTCGAGAAGTTGTTTTTAAGCCATTCTAAAACCATCTTTAATTATATATATTACAAGTGCGGTAACGAAGAAAAGGCGAACGATATTGTTCAAGAATCGTTTGTTAAACTCTGGGAAAATTGTGCAAAAGTTACGGTAGATAAAGCCCGAGCTTTCCTTTACAAAGTATCTAACAACTTATTTTTAAATGATGTTAAAGCACAAAAGGTAGCATTAAAATATGCAGATGACCACTCCGAAACGAGTACCAATATTTCGCCTGAGTTTGTATTAAGAGAAAAAGAGTTTCAACAAAAATTAGAAAACGCTATTGCAAATTTAACAGAAGCGCAACGAACCGCTTTTTTACTTAACAGAATAGATGGTAAAAAATATAAAGAGATAGCAGAAATACTTAATATATCTGTTAAAGCAGTAGAAAAGCGAATTCACGGTGCACTTGTTAGTTTACGAGAGCAAATAGAAGGAATTTAATTTTTTTAACTACTTGAGGTAGGGTTAATTAAAGGCAAGTTGTTATATAATAAAACGAGAATACCATGCAAGAGCATTACTTAGCAAAATGGCTTAGCGGAGAACTCACTCCCGAAGAGCTTCAGGAGTTTAAAAAATCTGAAGCCTATGCTACTTATGTTAAAATTGCAGAAGCTTCATCTAAATTTAAAGCTCCTGATTTTGACAGTAAGAAAGCACTCGAGCAACTTAAGGCTTCTCGTTTACAAAAACCTAAACAATCTAAAGTTATATCGCTTGCCAGATATAAAACTGCTTTACAAATTGCAGCTGCTGTTATTGTTTTATTTGCAGGATATTGGTTTTTTACAACTAAAAATACCGTAGTAAATACCGAACTTGCCCAACAAACAGAAATTTCTTTACCCGATAATTCTGTTGTAAAACTTAACGCTCAATCTAAATTAGTGTACAACAAACCTAATTGGGATAAAAAAAGAACTGTTAATTTAAATGGTGAAGCTTTTTTTAAGGTTGCAAAAGGAAAAAAGTTTGATGTAGCTACCGATTATGGAGTGGTTTCTGTTTTAGGCACCGAGTTTAATGTGAAAAGTAGAGCCAACTATTTTGAAGTTTCTTGCTACGAAGGATTGGTACAAGTAACCTACAATAATAAAACTTTAAAACTACCGGCAGGAAAAAGTTTCTTGGTGGTAGATAATACCCAAATGCAACGCGATATACCTGCTTATTCTGCTCCGTCTTGGTTAACTAACGAGAGTACTTTTAAAAGCATTCCGCTTACTTATGTACTTAACGAGTTAGAGCGCCAATATAATATTACTGTGGTTAGAAATAACATAAACACCCAAAGGTTATTTACGGGTAGTTTTACAAATAAAAATTTATCTTTAGCGTTACAGAGCATATGTAATCCGCTGCATTTAACTTATGAGATTGCGGATAATAAGGTAATGCTATATGAAGCACGCTAAGGCCGTATATATACTTCTTTTTTGTATTGGTTGTTTAAAAGGATTCGCGCAAGATGCAAAAAAACAGCCTCTTTTAGCTATTCTTCCTAAAATAGAAGAGCAGTTTGAAATTAAATTTTCTTATGCAGATGCCGATTTAAAAGATGTTTTAGTTACAGCTCCTGATATTAAAAAAAAATCCTTAAAAGAGCTTATTAGTGCCTTACAACAAGAAACACAATTGTCTTTTAAAAAGCTTGACGACAGGTATTATACTATTACAAGGCTACAATATGCTACAATATGCGCTTTAGTTGTAGATGGCCCTACTCAACAGCCCGTTGTAGGAGCTACCATAGAAGTTTTAGAAAATAATTCAGGAATTATAACCAATATAGATGGTGTTTTTACCTTAGAGCAAGTACCCTTAAGTGCTACATTAAGAATTAGATATTTAGGGTATGAACCCTATTACGTATATGCTCACGAACTTACAAATACTAACCGATGCAAAACACTTTATTTAAATCCTAAAAGAGAACATTTAGAAGAAGTAGTTGTTTACCATTTTTTAACTGCCGGTTTGCAAAAACAACAAGACGGAAGCACAACCTTAAACACTGCAGATTTTGGAATTCTTCCCGGATTAGTTGAGCCAGATGTTTTACAAACTATTCAAGCTTTACCTGGTATTAAAAGTATTAACGAAACCGTTTCTAACATAAACATTAGAGGTGGAACAAATGATCAAAATTTAATGCTTTGGGATGGTATTAAAATGTATCAATCTGGACACTTTTTTGGACTTATTTCTGCTTTCAATCCATATTTAACGGAAAGTGTAGATATAATTAAAAACGGTACAAGTGCACAATTTACAGATGGTGTTAGTGGCACAATTAACATGAAATCGTTAAACACACTTACCAATAATACAATTGGTGGTGCCGGTTTTAATTTAGTGAGTACCGATTTGTATGGTCAAATTCCAATTACAGAGAAAATAGCCTTTCAGTTTTCCGGTCGTCGTGCAGTAACAGATTTTTTAAATACCCCAACTTATAATCAATATTTTAACAGAGCTTTTCAGGATTCTAAAATCACTAATACACAAAACCAAGAAGTTGATCAAGATATTACCAGAAAAGAAAGTTTTTATTTTTATGACTTTAGCGCTAAGTTTTTATATGATATAAACAATAATCACAAACTAAGAGTTAGCTTTATAAACATTAATAATAATTTAGATTACGCCGAAACGCTTCGTGAAAATAACGAAAGTGAAACCAAAGAGAGTACATTAGACCAAAACAATTTAGCATTTGGAGGTAGTTTAAACAGCAAATGGTCTGAACAATTTTCTACAGAAATAAGCAGCTATTACACAAAATACAATCTTGATTCTAAAAACTTAACGCTTTTAACAGACCAGCGTGTTTTACTAAACAACCAAGTTTTAGAAACCGGAATAAAACTAAACACCTTTTTTACCTTTAATAACATAACTCTTTTAAACGGATACCAATTTTATGAAGTAGGTATTACTAATGCTCAGGATGTTAACATTCCGGAGTTTAAATTAATTGATAAAGATGTTTTACGAAATCATGCCATTTTTTCTGAAGTAAGTTACACGTCTTTTAACAAAAAAACCTTTTTAAGAGCCGGTGTACGAGCTAATTACATTGAGAAATTTGGAGAGTTTATTTTTGAACCTCGACTTAATTTTTCTCAAGAATTATTACCTCATTTTTTAATAGAAGTTCAGGGAGAATTTAAAAATCAAACAGCCAATCAGCTCATAGACTTAGAGCAAGATTTTTTAGGTGTAGAAAAAAGGAGATGGGTTTTAGCAAATAATTCAGATTTACCGGTTACTAAAAGCAAACAAGCTTCTTTAGGATTTAATTACAATAACAATGGCCTTTACGTTGGTCTTGAAGGATTTTATAAAAAAGTAAACGGAGTTACTACTTCTAACCAAGGATTTCAAAACCAAGATCAGTTTGAAGACGCTCCGGGAGCGTATGGCTACATTGGACTTTACGACGTGATGGGACTTGAGTTTTTAATAAATAAAAAAACAAATAAATACAGTACATGGCTTAGTTACACTTATAATAGTAACAACTACACTTTTAAGGATATTGTTCCGAGTGAGTTCCCTAATAATTTAGATGTTACCCATGCACTTACCTTTGCAGGAACTTATATTTACAACAATTTTAAATTAGGTGTTGGTTTAAATTGGCACACCGGAAAACCTTATACCGAGCCAGACCCGGACAATCCGGTTTCTGAGGGAGAATTTGAAAACACCATAAACTACCAATCGCCAAACAGTAGCAGATTAGATGATTATTTTAGAGTTGATGCGTCTGCAACCTATAATTTTAAACTAAGCAAAAAAGTTAAGGCTACTTTAGGTGCTGCAATTTTAAATGTAACTAACAAAAAAAATACGCTTAATATTTATTACAGATTAAACGATAAGCAAGATACAGAGGTGCAACGGGTAGAAAACATATCGTTAGGGATAACCCCAAATTTTACATTTAGGGTTCAGTTTTAATAAAATGCCTGCAGCAAATAACTGCAGGCATTTTATTATTTATAAAGGTTTTAACCACAATAAATGCTTCCAATTATTTTTTTCTTTAAGTACTAAAGCAATATTAGTAATTAAAAGTAATGAGGTTAAAACCAACTCGTAAACCTCGTCAGGTTCTAAAAAAAGATGAAATAAAAATATATGCAACGAAATTGGGAGTAAAAAAATGGCTCCTACAAAGGCTGTGCCTTGTAAAACAACTAATAGCCCAAACAAAATTTCTGTAACTCCTAAAACCTGCCAAAAATATCCGGTTTGTTTAGCTCCGTTTATATAAAGAACTTTTTGTAATGTATTTGTTTGCGCAGGATCTTTAAACTTTTCTGCTTTTTCTAAAACTTCTAAAGGAGAAGGTATTGGTTTAGAAAATTTTTGTATTCCGCCATAAATCATCATTCCTCCTAAAAACAACCGCAATAAAATCCAGATAAAAGGTATTAGCTTACTCATTTTCAAAAGTATTTTGTCCTTTATTTGGGTTATATACATATTTAAAGGTGTAGTATCTAGACTCTCCTGTTGTATCACCGTCTTTATAATAACTTAAAATCTCTACTTTGGCATACTTGCCATCGTGAGTTTTAAACAGCAAAATCTTACCGGGTATTGGTGCGATAGTATGAGTAGAAAAATCATAACTATACCATCCGTTATTACTTCCGGAAGGTATAGCAAACCCTTCAGAACTATCTTGTTTAAAATTTGCTTGTTCCGGTACTTTGGTTACCTCATCAAAAGTTCCGGTAACAATTGCAACTGCAGCTTCTCCAGTGCGTTGTGGCTCATCGGCTGTGCCTGTATTGGTCCCACCGTTTACAGCAATAGTAGTACCTCTAAAGGCAATATCCCATGCTGTTTCACTTGTTGTTGTTTGCCCTGTAGAAAAATTAAATTTTGTGAATTCTCCTGAAACAGGTTCTCCTTGCCCTCCTTGTTGAGGCGCATGTAAATTGGTTATAATTTTAGACTCTGTTGTTAAATAAACTGTATCATCGTTTTTTGAACACGATACTAAAAACATAATAACTAGTACTAAAGAAACATGTAAATTTCTCATATGATTATTTATATTAAAATTGAACATTAACTTTCGTGAAAAACTGTATTCCTGGAAGGGTAGGAATATTTTGCCTGTCTGTATAATCAAATAAATTATCTATACCTACTTGAAGTGTGTATTTGTTATTAAAAGTTTTCTGTGCAGACACATTAGCTAATAGATACCCCTTAACAAATGATGTATCGTAAGCATCAATTATACCATTACCATTACTATCTGCTAATGCATATTTGCTTCTGTAAATTAATCTTGCATTTATGCTCGTATCGTACTTACTTATCTCATAAAAGGCTTTAAAATTGGCTATATGCCTAGACCTGTTTGGAAGCCCAAAATAATCTGCTGACTGTAATCTGATGGTTTGCAATGTTTCTGGATGTCTAGCAAAAATGTTTCCATTAGCAACAGCTTCCTTTTGTTTTTTATCTTTAGCAAACAATAGCTGGTATCCTGCAGATAGTGTTAGTTTATTAAGTATTTTATATGAGATGTTAAATTCAGTTCCGGTGGTATAAACTCGGTCTATATTGTAATATCCAAACACATTTTGCCCATTTGTTTTTCGAGCAATAACCCGAGTGTCTATTAGATTTTTAAAATCGTTTCTAAAGTAATTTACATCTAAAGATAATTTGGTGTTGCGGTAAGAAGCTCCAAGATTAATACCTACAGAGCTTTCAGCATTTAATTTCCCACCAAGTGTAGCCCTATTAACCGTTATATTTGTTATCTCATTATTGTTTTCTAACTGCTGTATTACCTCTTGTTCAACTTCTTTTCCAACAACGGTATAACCGGCACTACTGTTAGTGAAATCTAAATACAACTGCCTAAAATCAGGTGCTTTAAAACCGTAACCAATAGAACCTTTAATAGAAATTTTATTGTTTAAAGCATAGGTAGCAGATAGCTTAGGGCTTAACTGTGATTGATATTCACTATGGTTGTCAAACCGAGCTCCAACTATCATATTGAGCTTTTTTAACGGGAAAAAATCGTATTGTACAAATACATATTCTGATTGAAAAAAAACCTCATTCCTAAACAAGTTTCTATTAAGATTTTCAAAATTCATCCCAACACCAGCCATTATTGTACTGTTGTTGCTTATAGTGTAAACACCCCTAACTTCTGGCCTAAGTAGAGATTGATTAAAACTACTTTCAAAAAGAGATTCTTCTGTGTTTATTATTGAATACTCTTGGTTTGCTTTGTATTGTGTGTAGTACAACTCATAATCAAACTTTAAATTAACTGAAGGTTTGTGTTGAAGCTTTAAATGTGTATTATAATCTTCTTCTTCACTAATACCATCTACATCCTGTTCTTCTTTAAAAAACCTAAACGAAGAATTTAATTTTAACTTCTCTGAAAAGTAGTTAGTTAACTGACTGTTTAAAGTAAAATTTTGATATGAATTTACAGTAGGCGAATTTTGATTAGACGATAAATTGTAACCGTCTGACGTAAGATAGTTGCCATAAAAATTAAAGGCTACTCCTTTTTCTTTTACTTTTAAGTTTACATTTAAATCTGTTGTATTAAAACTACCATATCGATAATCTAATTCTCCTTTAAAGTTTTCAATAAACTTTTTATCGGTTATAATGTTTATAACTCCCCCTAAAGCTTCAGAACCATAAAGCGCAGAAGATGGACCTTTTACAACTTCTATCTTTTTAACATTGCCAACCGCTAGCCTACTTAAATCTAAATTACCGGCATTTCTGCCAATAACAGGTACTCCATCTATTAAAACCATGATATACTCTGAAGAAATGCCTTGCAACTGAACACCTACAAAACCACTTTCGTCTGGAACAGATACAATTCCGGTTTGTTCATTTAGTATATCTTGAAGACGTAATGCACCTGTTTTTTTTAATTGACTTTTACTAATTACTGTAACCGGTAATGGAATGGCTTCTAACTGTTTTTCTGTTCTTGTGGCAGTAACCACAACTTCTTTTAGCTGATTTACTAGAATAGAATCTAACTGCTTTTCTTGTGCTTTAACACTTATGCTCATAAAAATAAAAGCAACCAATTTATACGCCCTCATTATTAAGAATTATTCTAAATAATTTCGACAAATCTATTAATTATTTTTATTCAATCTAAATAAATTTAATATTTTTGACGCCGAAAATATCAATAAAATCATATCAAGATGAAACAAACCATTGTAAAATCATTGTTAATCAGCTTATTAGCATTAAGCACTTACGGACAAAGCAAAAAGCAGCAAGACATTAACGCTATTAAAAGTATGTGTGGGTGTTACGAGGTGAAATTTAATTTTGCCGAAACTTTTAATTATTCTAAAGATAGTTCCTATACCCCATCAGCTACAAAACACGCATACGGATTAGAGTGGGTAGAACTGGTAGAAGACACACCAGATAAAATAGTAATGCAGCATTTACTTATTGTAAATGATACAATGATTGTAAAACATTGGAGACAAGATTGGCTTTACGAAAACACTAAGTTATATGAATTTTATAAAGATAAAACCTGGAAGTTTAAAGAGCTTTCTAAAGATGAAGTAAAAGGACAATGGACACAAAAGGTATATCAGGTAGATGATAGCCCAAGGTATGAAGGTACAGCTACTTGGGTACATGTAGACGGTAAGCACTATTGGAAAAATACTACTGATGCCCCCCTACCTAGGAGAGAATACACCAAACGAAATGATTATAATGTGCTGAGAAGAACCAATACTCACGAAATTACCTCATACGGTTGGCTTCATGAACAAGATAATGATAAGTTAGTTCGTGATGAGAATGGTAATGACTTTTTACTAGCTCAAGAAAAAGGGTTAGATATATATACTAAAGTAGATGACTCTAAATGTAAAGCAGCTCAAAATTGGTGGAAAGAAAATAAAGATTTTTGGGCTAAAGTAAGAAACAAATGGAGTGAAGTTTACAATGAAAATCAAGATCTGCAATTAAAACTAACTGTAGATAAAAAACCACTTTTTTCTCATTTATTTAAAATGCCTCCGCAATCTAGTAAAGAACAAATAGAAGAGGTTATTAATAACTTTATTAAATAAACATAAAAGCAGAAACTTTTAAGCATTTAAAAGTTTCTGCTTTCCTTATAATTTGATTAGGTAAATTTATTTTCTAAAACCTACATTCTTTCAGGAACTCCAATTCCTAAGAGTTTAAACCCTTGCTTTATAATTACACCTACTTTTTTAGATAATTGTACTCTAAATACTTTTTCTTGCTCATCTTCTGCTCCTAAAATAGGTACGTTTTGGTAAAAAGAGTTAAACTCTTTAACTAGATCGTATACATAATTAGCAATAATTGCAGGGCTGTAATTAGCAGCTGCTTGTTTTACAGCTTCAGGAAATTGTTGTATAATTTTTAATAGTTCTTTTTCTTTCTCGTGCAATGTTACGTTAGTAACTGTAGCATCTAAATAATCATTATCTGCTTTACGAAGAATACTCTGAATTCTGGCGTATGTATATTGAATAAAGGGACCGGTATTCCCTTGAAAATCTACTGACTCTTGTGGGTTAAATAAAATTCTTTTTCTAGGATCTACTTTTAATATAAAATATTTTAATGCTCCTAAACCTATAGTTTTATATAGTTCTTTTTTTTCTTGCTCAGAATAACCATCTAACTTTCCAAGCTCTTTAGAGATTTCTTCGGCAGTAGTAGCCATATCTTCAATTAAATCATCGGCATCAACTACTGTTCCCTCTCTACTTTTCATTTTCCCGGTGGGTAAATCAACCATACCATAGCTTAAATGATACAGATTTTCTGCCCACGCAAATCCTAATCTTTTTAGAATTAAAAACAGTACTTTAAAATGGTAGTCTTGCTCATTTCCTACCGTATAAACCATCCCGGTAATATCCGGGTAATCTTTAACTCTTTGTATTGCGGTACCAATATCTTGCGTCATGTAAACAGCAGTTCCATCAGATCTTAACACCAATTTCTCGTCTAATCCTTCATCGGTTAAATCAATCCATACACTGCCGTCTTCTTTTTTATAAAAAACACCTTTTTCTAATCCTTCTTTTACTACGTTTTTGCCAAGCAAATAGGTATCACTTTCGTAATAAAGTGTATCAAAATCAACACCTAAATTTTTATAGGTTTCATTAAAACCATCGTAAACCCAGCCATTCATTTTCTCCCAAAGGGCAACAACTTCTTTATCTCCGGCCTCCCATTTTCTGAGCATTTCTTGGGCTTCAAGTAAAATAGGAGCCTGCTTTTCTGCTTCTTCTTTGCTTTTACCTTGTGCTATTAGTTCATTAACTTGCTCTTTATAAGCTTTATCAAAAGCTACGTAATAATTACCAACCAATTTATCGCCTTTAAGGCCGGTACTCTCGGGGGTTTCTCCGTTGCCAAACTTTTGCCAAGCAAGCATAGATTTACATATATGTATACCCCTATCGTTAATAATTTGAGTTTTGTAAACTTTTTTACCGACTGCTTTTAAAATTTCGGCAACAGAATATCCTAACAAGTTATTTCTAATATGCCCTAAGTGGAGTGGTTTGTTTGTGTTAGGAGATGAATATTCTACCATAATGGCTTCGCTAGTAGTGGTATTCTTTACAAAACCATAATCATCTTCGTCTTTTATAGTATTAAAGAAGTTAGTGTAATAAGCATCTGCAATCACCAAATTTAAAAACCCTTTAACCACATTAAATTTGCTAACCTCAGCTACATTTTCTACCAAATAATTACCGATAGCTTCTCCTATTTGTTGTGGGTTGCCTTTTACAACCCTTAACATAGGAAAAACTACAACAGTAATATCTCCCTCAAAATCTTTTCGGGTAGCCTGAAACTCTACTTCGTTTAATTCAGCATTAAAAATGGTTTTAACAGCTTGCTTAACGCTATTGCTTAAAACTTCTTGAATACTCATACTCCCTTTAATTTTAAGGTGCAAAGATAATTATTACTACTTAAGAATTCTTTTATAAACTCCACATTTATTTATTAATAAAAGCACATTATGAGTTGTCTTTAAAATAAATATATGCACAACAATAATGTAATTTAAATTTAACAAATTCATAAGCTTTGTAGAGGGAACAAATTTCAATTTTGTATAAAAAACAATGGAATTATTCATTTACATTTTTGCAGCATTATTCTCAGTAATGAATCCGCTCGGAACAGTTCCAATATTTGTTGGTTTAACAAAAGATGATAGTGTTACTGTTAGAGCTAAAACAGCTTTATTTACAGCTATAAACGTTTTAATAATTTTACTAATAGCATTCTTTTTAGGAATTTATTTGTTGCAATTTTTTGGCATAAGTCTACCTTCACTTCGTATAGCCGGTGGTTTAATTATAACTTCGTCCGGCTTTGCTCTTTTAACAGGAAGTTTTTCTAAACATAAAGGAATGGATAAGCGTGTTAAGGATGACGCTTTTCATAGAAGTGATATTTCTTTAACACCTTTAGCTATACCAATGCTTGCAGGACCAGGCTCTATATCACTTTTAATTGGTTATTATGAATCTTACCAAACAACTTGGCAAATTACTACCATAGTTTTAGCAATACTTTGTACATGTATTGCAACATATTTTGTATTGCGTACTGCTCATTACATTGTAAAAGGACTTGGGGCGTCTGGTATTAATGCCGTATCACGAATTATAGGTTTTATAGTTATAGCAATCGGAATTGAACACATAAGCGGTGCTTTAATGGTACTTTTAAAAATATAACCCTTTTTAGATTTTCTTTAAGAAGTAGGATGTGTAAAAACAAAAACTGTATTAACCTTTAATAAATTTTCTGTTCTATTAAGAATTACTGAACTATACTTATAAAAGTGCCGTTAACGGCTTTTTTAAAAAAGTTAACGGCAACTAAAAGAGGATAAAATTATTTGCTTTTAATAAAGCGTGGTGCTAGCAATGCTAATATTCCTAAAGCAATTAATACAATAGACTCTGTACTTATTTCATTATCATTAGCAGAAAATTCCATTCCAAGAACTTCGCCTTGTACATCGGGAGTAACTATTTTGTAAATACCGTAAGCTATTAATAAAATTCCAACTAGTAATAGAATAGTTTTTGCTGTTTTATTCATCGTTTAAGTACTTTGATTATCAAATAAATATAATAAAAAACTTAAAACAGCAAATTGGTTAATTAGATTCTCCTTTAGGTAAAAACACTTCGGCCATCATACATCTGGCACTACCTCCGCCACATGCCTCTATGGTAGCTAAATCTGAATGAATAATTGTACTGTATTTTTCTATACTTTTTTTCTGATTAGTTGTTAAACTATTAAATGCCGAGGTGCTCATAACTAAATACGATTTGTTTTCTGCTCCTAAAACCTGAAGCATGTTTCCGGCAAAATTAGCAGTTTGGCTTTCTGTGATTGGTATTATTTCTTTCCCGTCTTGGTTTAGATGTTTAATTAAATTTTTACGCTCTTTTTTATCGTCTATACTATCTAAACATACTATTGCAAACTTATCGGCAACTGCCATCATAACATTTGTATGATAAATAGGTAATCTTTTGCCGTTTACAGTCTGATTTGCTTTAAAAATAATCGGTGTATATTCAAAATCTTCACAAAACTCTATAAATAAATCTTCGTCTGCACGCTCAGATAATGCACAATATGCTTTTTTATGTACTCGGTCTAAAACCATGCTCCCTGTTCCTTCTAAAAACACATTATCTTTTTCTGCTTCGGTATAGTCTATAATGTTGTTAATTTTAAAGCCGTGATTTTCTACTTCTTCTAAAACTTTTTCGTTGCGTTCTAATCTTCTATTGGGTGCAAACATTGGGTATAATGCAACTGTACCATCTTCATGAAAAGATATCCAATTGTTAGGAAAATGAGCGTCTGGAGTATCAACATCGGTAGCCCCCGGCACCACAATTACTTGCACACCTACTTGAGTAAGATTTTTTACAAAATCATCAAACTCCTTTTGAGCCTGTTTGAGTAGCGCTTTAGGCAAAGTATTTGCAACTTTTTTTTGATAAAAGTTATTTGCAGCTGTTTGCTCGTTTGCTCTAAAAGTGGCAGGCCTTACCATTACAATAGTATTGGTGCTTTGTTGCATATATTATATGTTTTTTAAAATAGTTTTGGTTGCAGAATCTAACACTTCGAAAGCGGTTTCTGCCATTTTATTTCCTTTAAGGTCTAATAATGGGTTTACTTCAACTACTTCAAAGCAAACTACTTTTTTTGTAGCTATTATTTGGTTGATTATATTCATTACTTCATACTGATCAAACCCCTTTGGGACAGGTGTTCCTGTACCATACGATATTAAATCGCAATCCATACTATCTACATCAAACGAAACATAAATCATGTCACACTTAGATAGTTGCTCTATGGCTTCTGCTACACACACATCTAAACCTCTGTATCTAACCTCTTCTACTTTATAATTTCTGATATTATATTTTTCTATGAGCTTATCTTCTGGCTCTTCGGTATCACGAACTCCAAAATAAACTATATCTTCAGGGTTTACCTTTTGCCCTTTAACTCCGATGTTTTTTATGGCATCCCAATATTTTGTGGTTTGCCCTGTAACAGTATTTATTTTGTTTTCTATATTATTTTCTCCAATGGCTGCACCTAGTGGCATTCCGTGAACATTCCCCGAAGGAGAAGTGTAAGGAGAATGTAAATCTGCATGAGCATCTATCCAAACTACACCTAATCTTTTGTTTGGAAAAGCTGCTTTAATTCCGCTTATAGTTCCTAATGCCGAAGAGTGATCTCCTGATAAAACCAACGGAAATTTATTCTCTGTCAGTGTGTTTTTTACTTGCTCACATACACGCTCACATTGATTGTATACGTGCTCAATTCTTTTTGCAAATGAGTTAGTTACTTTGTTATAAATAGACTCATTTTCTGTTTCTACATCAACATATTCAAAACGAGTAAAGTAATTATTGTTTTGGTTAATAGCTGCAATTTCTATTGCATCTATACCCATATCAGAACCTCTTGTACCTGCACCAATATCAGAACGGTTTTTTATGAGTTTTATATTTTTCATAATCACAGATTTAGCTTAAAAAAAATGCCATTTATTTTCATAGTATAAACTATTAGATAAATGGCATAATGTGTATGATTAAAAATTATCTTTCGTTAAGCGGTACAAACTTACGAGATGTTGGACCAACATAAATTTGACGCGGACGACCAATTGGTTCTCCTTTAAGTCTCATTTCTCTCCATTGTGCAATCCAACCCGGTAATCTACCCATAGCAAACATTACTGTAAACATATCTACCGGTATTCCCATTGCTCTGTAAATTATACCAGAGTAAAAATCTACATTAGGGTAAAGTTTTCTCTTAACAAAGTATTCGTCTTCTAACGCTTCTTTTTCAAGACCTTTAGCAATATCTAAAATCGGATCTTCAATTCCTAAGTCTCCTAATACTTCGTCTGCAGCTTTCTTTATGATTTTTGCACGAGGATCAAAGTTTTTATAAACTCTATGTCCGAATCCCATTAATCTAAACGGATCGTTTTTATCTTTGGCTTTCGCCATGTATTTTTTGGTATCACCACCATCTGCCTTAATAGCTTCTAACATTTCTAGTACTGCTTGGTTAGCACCTCCGTGAAGTGGCCCCCAAAGTGCAGAAATACCTGCAGAAATAGAAGCAAATAGTCCTGCATGAGAAGAACCAACTATTCTAACAGTAGATGTAGAACAGTTTTGCTCATGGTCTGCATGTAAAATTAAAAGCTTGTCTAATGCATTAACTACTATAGGATTTAACTCATATTCTTGATTAGGCTTTTTAAACATCATTTTAAGCAGGTTCTCTACATAGCCAAGATTTCTATCGCCATAATCAAGAGGTAAGCCTTGCTTTTTACGCATAGTCCATGCTACTAAAACAGGTAGCTTCCCTAAAATTCTAACAATTGCTTTGTACATATCTTCTTCTGAATTTACATTAACAGAAGAAGGATTAAATGCAGTTAGTGCACTCGTTAACGATGATAAAACACCCATAGGGTGAGCAGCTTTTGGGAATGCATCTAATATTTTTTTAACATCATCATCTACTACAGAGTGCTCTTTAATATCTTCGTAAAACTTATCTAATTGTTCACGCGTTGGTAATTCTCCAAAAATTAATAAATATGCTACTTCTAAAAAGTCTGCCTTTTCTGCAAGTTCTTCTATAGCATATCCTCTATAACGTAAAATTCCTTTTTCACCATCTAAGTAAGTAATGGCACTCTCACAAGATCCTGTGTTTTTGTACCCCGGATCTAACGTTACTAATCCAGATTGTGCTCTTAGCGTTTTAATATCTATACCATACTCATTCTCAGTACCCTTTACTACGGGTAATTCGTACGACTTATCTTTAAAGTGTAAAGTAGCTATATCTGACATAATTATTATTGAAGTTTAGGTTTTTTGTAAGTCCTGCGAAATTACAAAATAAAGTGTTAATTTAAGGTTAAGTTAACCCTCTTTTTATGAGGATTTTAAAAAGAAAAAGCGGGTTTTACAGCCCGCTTTTTTATTTATGATTTTAAAACATGTGTTTAATTCACTTTAAACGCTTTTTCTTGCGGATAATAAGCAATGTCTCCTAACTCTTCTTCAATACGTAATAATTGATTATACTTGGCCATACGGTCTGATCTTGAAGCAGAACCAGTTTTAATTTGACCGGTATTTAATGCAACTGCTAAATCGGCAATAGTATTATCTTCTGTTTCTCCTGAACGGTGTGACATTACCGAAGTATAACCCGCATTATTAGCCATGTTTACAGCTGCAATTGTTTCTGTTAACGTACCAATTTGGTTTACTTTAATTAATATAGAGTTAGCAATACCATTTTTAATTCCTTTTGATAAACGTTCTACATTGGTTACAAATAAATCGTCTCCAACTAACTGAACTTTATCTCCTACTTTTTGGGTTAGCATTTTCCAACCTTCCCAATCATTTTCATCCATACCGTCTTCTATAGAAATAATTGGATATTTAGAACACAAGTCGGCTAAGTATTGTGCTTGCTCTTCGGATGTTCTCACAGCTCCTTTGCTTCCTTCAAACTTTGTATAATCATATTTTCCGTCTACATAAAATTCTGCCGACGCACAATCTAATGCAATCATAACCTCGTCTCCAGCCTTATATCCTGCCTTCTCTATAGAAGCTATAATGGTATCTAAAGCATCTTCTGTTCCGTTTAATTTTGGTGCAAATCCGCCCTCATCTCCAACAGCTGTGCTTAATCCTCTATCATGTAAAACTTTTTTTAGATGATGAAAAATTTCTGAGCCCATTTGCATTGCATGAGAAAAACTTTGTGCCTTTACCGGCATAATCATAAACTCTTGAAATGCAATAGGAGCATCGGAGTGAGAACCACCGTTAATTATATTCATCATAGGCACCGGGAGCGTATTACCACTAACACCACCTACATAACGGTAAAGCGGTAAACCAAGTTCGTTGGCAGCAGCTTTTGCAACAGCTAACGATACACCTAAAATTGCATTAGCACCCAATTTAGATTTGTTGGGAGTACCATCTAAATTAATCATTAATTGATCAATAAAATTCTGCTCAAAAACAGATACTCCAACAACTTCTGGTGCTATGGTATTATTCACATTTTCTACTGCTTTTAAAACGCCTTTACCCATGTATGCTTTACCTCCATCTCTAAGCTCTACAGCTTCGTGTTCTCCGGTAGACGCCCCAGATGGAACAGCCGCTCTTCCTAAAGCACCGCTTTCTGTAATTACATCTACTTCTACCGTTGGGTTTCCTCTCGAATCAAAAATTTGTCGTGCATGTACACTTACAATTATACTCATACGTTAGCTGGTTTATGTTTTTTTATTAAAGCTATAAATTCATCAAATAAATATTTAGCATCGTTAGGTCCCGGACTTGCTTCAGGGTGATACTGAACAGAAAAGCAAGGTTTGTTTTTTATTCTAATTCCTGCTACGGTATTATCATTTAAATGTACATGAGTAATCTCTACATCAGGATGCGATTCTGTTTCTTCTCTGCTGATAGCAAATCCGTGGTTTTGAGAGGTAATTTCTCCTTTTCCGGTTAGTAAGTTTTTAACCGGATGGTTAATTCCTCTGTGTCCGTTATGCATTTTATAAGTTGATATGCCATTTGCTAATGCAATTACTTGATGCCCTAAGCAAATACCAAATAGTGGCAAGTTTCTATCTAAAATTTCTTTGGCAAGTTGTTGTGCTTCTTTTAGAGGCTCTGGATCTCCCGGACCATTTGATAAGAAATAACCATCCGGATTCCAAGCGCTCATTTCTTGAAAAGTAGCATTGTACGGAAATACTTTTATGTAAGCATCTCGTTCTGCTAAACAGCGTAATATATTTTTTTTAATCCCAATATCTAAGGCTGCTATTTTATAGGTTGCATTTTCATTGCCAAAGTAATACGGCTCTTTTGTAGAAACTTTAGAAGCTAGCTCTAAACCTTCCATACTAGGTACTTTAGCAAGTTCTTTTTTAAGCTCATCTATTTTATCTACTTCTGTTGTAATAACAGCATTCATTGCCCCCTTCTCTCTAATATAACTTACTAAAGCTCGGGTATCTACATCAGAAATTGCAATAAGGTTATTTTTCTCGAAAAATTCTGCTAAAGAACCATCTGCCCCGGGCCTAGAATAATTAAAGCTAAAATTTTTGCAAACTAACCCTGCTATTTTTACTCCATCTGATTCAACTTCATCATCTTTAACTCCATAGTTCCCGATATGAGCATTAGTTGTCACCATAATCTGACCGTAGTATGAAGGGTCAGTAAAGATCTCTTGATAACCGGTCATTCCGGTATTAAAACAAACTTCGCCGAAAGCGCTTCCTTCTTTACCAACAGCTTTACCGTAAAAAATAGTGCCGTCTGCTAGTAAGATTAAAGCTTTTTTTCTGGATTGATATTTCATGTTGTAGAAAATAAAGTTTTGCAAAAATAATCTTTAGTACCGAAACGACATAAAAAAAGAGTTAATTCATGAATTAACTCTTTGATTTTTAAAGATTTTAAATTTCGTTACGTTCCAAACACATAAAACAGGATTTTTTTTGCATCAGATTCTTTACTGTAAGTCAAATTGTATTTTTTAACAAAATCGTACATCTTTTTTTTATCACTGTCTGTTACTATTTTTTTAAATGAAGATTTGTTTAATTTAAATGGTATTACATCACCGTTAACATCAATATAATATGAGTAAGCTTGTCTTATTTTATTTGAGGGCCTGTTTACCATTGGGTTTGGCGAAGCTTGAATAAAAACAGTATGATAAGACTTTAATAAAGAAAGCTTGTCACTCTCAAACAAGACTTCAAATATTTTCTTCTCTTTATCAATACTACTATATAATTTTTTAAAAACTCTATTATTTACCAGTATTCTTTCAACCTTATCAAAATCATACACAAATAAAGAATCTCCCTGAATCTTTGAAATAAAAGTTCCTTGTTTAATATTAAAGTTTATATTAGGAATTCTGTATCGCTTATTATTAGCTAAAACTACAGCTTGATTGTTCCATTCTTTAAATAGATAAACAGAGCCTTCTAGTGCTATCTTTCCAAATCTAATATCATCAAACTCATAAAACACTCCCATAATCTTAGACCACTCATCCGGATTTCCTGTTAAGCTATTAAACTCTTCGATGGTAGTGCCATTATTGTTTGAAAACGGCTCTAAATGCCTGGTTGACTCATATGCTTCTAAAAAACTTTGAGCAAAAAAATTGTAAGACAACAATAAAAAAACTGGCAACAAAAACTTTTTCATATACTTTAATTTTATTAAAGATATGAATTTTTAAGTGTTTGACAGCCAGATTATTAAACAAACGTAATAAAACAACTTTTTTAGTCAATTAAAACTCTATATTGACTTTACATAATCTAAAATGCGTTTAACATCATATTCTTTAGAGAAACTAAACTTATTTTTTTTACTATAGTCAATTATCTTTTTTTGTTTGATTTTGTCTGTTGTAATTAAGTTTAGGATTTTTCGTCTAGAAAATTTAAAAGGCTTAATAAGCCCGTCTTTTCTAATATAATATGCTGTTTTTATAATGTATTTATCTGTTGATCTATTAACCATTGGGTTAGCAGAGCCCTCTACAAATCGTAAACTAAACCCCTTCAGAATTTGAAAAGAATCTAACTCATAAATTATTTCATATACGCTATTGGTATCATTCCAGTAATAGTTTTTAAAAACCTTATTATTAACTACTATCCTGTCTATATTATTAAAATTAAATGTAAAAATTGAGTCTTTACTAAAAGACGACTGAAAAACATTGTGTTTTACATTTAAGTTTAAATTATTTAAAGAATACCTTTTACCATCCTGAGTTTTTATGATAGCCATATTTTCCCATGAATCAAACAGGTAGATAGAGCCTTCAACTTCTCTTTGAGGGTTATAAAAATACGTTGCTGAGCCATATGAACTTTGAAGAATATTGCTAGCTCTCTGTATTGTTTGAGAGGTATTGTTTACAACACTCTCATTTTGACTTTGTACATTGCTTACAACTAATAAGAGTAAACTGATTATTACTGTTTTATTCATCTTAAATTTTAATTTTAGTAAAAATAAAAAAAGGATAAACTATAACAAGTTTATCCTTCTTTTTTATAATTGTTTTAACTAAAACTATTCTTGAGCTTTATCTTCTGTTGTTTCTTTTGTGTTTTCAGAAGTAGCTTCTGTTTTAGGTGCAGCTTCTGTTGTAGCAGCTGCTTTTTTACCTCTACCACGTCTTGTAGACTTTTTCTTAGCTGGTTTCCCGGCATTATAAGTTTCGTTAAAGTCTACTAACTCTATCATTGCCATCTCTGCATTATCACCAAGACGGTTACCTAATTTTATTATTCTGGTATATCCGCCAGGACGATCTCCAACTTTTGCAGAAACAGTACCAAATAATTCAGCTACTGCATTTTTGTTACGTAAGTAGCTAAATACAATTCTTCTATTGTGAGTTTCGCGCTCTTTAGAGGTATTGTTTTCTGCCTTAGATTTTGTTACTAACGGCTCTATATACTGCTTTAAAGCTTTAGCTTTAGCCACAGTAGTGTTTATGCGCTTGTGCTCTATTAAAGAACAAGCCATATTAGCTAGCATAGCTTTTCTGTGGGCCGCTTTTCTGCTTAGGTGATTAAATTTTTTTCCGTGTCTCATCTTTCCGCTTATTTATTCCACACAGGAACGAAAGTTAGTCTTTGTCTAATTTATATTTTGATAAATCCATCCCGAAACTCAAGCCTTTATTGTTAACCAGCTCTTCTAATTCGGTTAACGATTTTTTACCAAAGTTTCTGAACTTCATTAAGTCGTTTTTATTGAATGCTACTAGATCTCCAAGCGTCTCTACTTCGGCAGCTTTTAAACAGTTAAGTGCACGCACAGAGAGATCCATATCTATTAGCTTGGTTTTTAGTAACTGACGCATGTGTAACGACTCTTCATCGTATGTTTCTGTTTGTGCTATTTCATCTGCTTCTAACGTAATACGCTCATCAGAGAATAGCATGAAATGATGAATAAGTACTTTAGCCGCTTCTGTAAGCGCGTCTTTTGGATGAATAGATCCGTCGGTTACTATTTCAAAAACCAATTTCTCGTAGTCGGTTTTTTGCTCTACACGGTAGTTTTCTATGCTATATTTAACATTTTTTACCGGTGTAAATATAGAGTCGGTAGCAATTACACCCATTGGTGCATTAGCCTTTTTGTTTTCTTCTGCAGGCACATATCCTCTACCTTTCTCTATAGTGATTTCCATGTTTATGGCTACTTTAGGATCCATGTTGCAAATCACTAAATCAGGATTTAAAACTTGGAATCCAGAGATAAACTTTTGGAAATCTCCAGCAGTTAATTGCTCTTTTCCTGAAATAGAGATAGAAACGGTCTCGTTATCTACATCTTCTATTTGTTGCTTAAAGCGTACTTGCTTTAAGTTTAAGATAATTTCTGTTACGTCTTCTACTACTCCAGGAATGGTAGAGAACTCATGTTCTACTTTATCAATTCGAACAGAAGTGATTGCAAATCCTTCTAACGATGATAAAAGTACTCTACGTAGTGCGTTACCAATGGTTAATCCGTAACCAGGCTCCAAAGGTCTGAATTCAAATCGACCTTCGAAATCTGACGAATCAATCATTATAACTTTATCGGGCTTCTGAAAATTTAATAATGCCATAATGGGACTGCTGTCTTTATTATTTAGAGTATAACTCGACTATTAATTGTTCTTTTATGTTTTCTGGAATTTGAATTCTTTCAGGAATATTTACAAAAGTTCCTTCTTTTTTCTCAGAATTCCAGGTAATCCACTCGTAAACAGAGTTGTTGTTTGCTAATGAGTTTTCTATGATTTCTAATGATTTAGATTTTTCTCTAACTCCAACAACATCTCCTGGTTTTAAGCTATAAGACGGAATGTTTACAATTTCTCCGTTTACAGTTATATGACGGTGAGATACTAATTGGCGAGCAGCTCTTCTGGTAGGAGCAATTCCCATTCTAAACACAACATTATCTAAACGAGACTCGCATAATTGTAGTAATACTTCACCGGTTACGCCTTTGCTTCTGTTAGCTTTATCAAATAAATTTCTAAACTGGCGCTCTAAAATACCGTAAGTATATTTTGCTTTTTGCTTTTCCATTAACTGGATAGCATACTCAGATTTTTTTCCTCTTCTACGGTTATTGCCGTGTTGCCCCGGAGGGTAATTTCTTTTTTCAAACGATTTGTCATCGCCAAAAATCGCTTCGCCAAACTTACGAGCAATTTTTGTTTTTGGACCTCTGTATCTTGCCATTTTACTTATAATTTGTTTTGAGGAGATTATGAATTAAGGCTTATCCTTCGATAATCTGTAATCCTCGTAATTGTACAATAATTAATTAAACTCTTCTTCTTTTTGGTGGACGGCATCCGTTGTGTGGTAACGGAGTTACGTCTATTATTTCTGTAACTTCTATTCCGGAATTATGAATTGAACGGATAGCAGATTCTCTACCATTTCCAGGTCCTTTTACATAAACCTTTACTTTTCTTAATCCGGCTTCATGAGCTACTTTAGCTGCATCTTCGGCTGCTACTTGAGCTGCATAAGGTGTATTCTTTTTAGAACCTTTAAAGCCCATTTTTCCGGCCGAAGACCACGATACTACATCTCCATTCTTATTTGTAAGCGAAATAATAATATTATTAAAAGAAGCAGAGATGTGTGCTTCTCCGGTAGCTTCTACTACTACCTTACGCTTTTTTGTAGTTTTGGTATTTGACTTTGCCATGATTTACTACTTATTATTTAGTTGCTTTTTTCTTGTTAGCAACTGTTTTTCTCTTACCTTTTCTTGTTCTGGAATTGTTCTTGGTACGTTGCCCACGTAACGGTAATCCGGCTCTGTGACGAATACCTCTGTAGCAACCAATATCCATTAAACGTTTAATGTTTAATTGAATTTCAGAACGCAATTCGCCTTCAATTTTGTAAGCTGAAACTGCATCACGAATTTTACCAATTTGCTCGTCAGTCCAGTCAGAAACTTTGGTGTCTTCACTTACTCCGGCTTTAGCTAAAATTTCTTTAGCTCTGCTTTTTCCAATACCAAAGATGTAGGTTAATGCAATAACCCCTCTTTTTTGCTTTGGTATGTCTACTCCTGCGATTCTTGCCATAATTACCCTTGTCTTTGTTTAAATCTAGGATTCTTTTTATTAATTACATACAATCTCCCCTTACGACGCACAATTTTGCACTCGGGACTTCTCTTTTTTAGTGATGCTCTAACTTTCATCTAACTATGCTTTACAATGAATGTTTAATATCTATACGTAATTCTGGCCTTTGTTAAATCGTAAGGGCTCATTTCTAATTTTACTTTATCTCCTGGTAATAGTTTTATGTAATGCATACGCATTTTACCTGAGATATGAGCCGTTACTACATGGCCATTTTCTAATTCTACTCTGAACATTGCGTTAGACAATGCTTCAATAATGGTTCCGTCTTGCTCTATTGCTGGTTGTTTAGCCATAAATTATGCTACTCCTTTTCTGTTTTTACCAGTTTTCATTAAACCATCATAATGTCTGTTAAGTAAATAGGCGTTTACTTGTTGCATGGTATCAATGGCAACTCCAACCATGATAAGTAACGAGGTTCCTCCGTAGAACAACGCCCAACCTTGCTGGATTCCAACTATTTTAACAACAACTGCAGGTAAAACTGCAATAAGTGCTAAAAATACTGATCCCGGGAAGGTTATTAACGACATTATTTTGTCAAGATAGTCGGCTGTTTCTTTTCCGGGACGTATTCCTGGAATAAAACCACCGCTTCTTTTAAGATCGTCGGCCATTTTATTGGTAGGCACTGTAATTGCGGTGTAAAAATAGGTAAATACTATAATTAACAACGCAAATACAACATTATACCAAAGACCAAATATATCTCCAAATTCTGCTTGTATTGATTTAGCAGTATCTGATTCTGATAGGCTGGCTAATGCACTAGGTACAAACATAATGGCTTGTGCAAATATTATAGGCATTACACCAGATGCATTTAACTTTAACGGAATGTACTGTCTAGAACCAAAAACGTTCTTCTCGTACCCTCCAGATGCTGTACGTCTGGCATATTGAACCGGTATTTGACGCACTGCCATAACTAACATTACAGAGGCAAGGATAACTACAAACCAGAGAATTACTTCAATTAAAATCATCATTAATCCACCGTTATTCTCTGTTACTCTCGATACAAATTCTTGTACGAAAGATTGTGGTAATGTAGCAATTATACCTACCATAATAAGTAACGATATACCGTTACCTATACCACGATCTGTAATTTTCTCTCCAAGCCACATTGCAAAGATACATCCAGTTACTAAGATAATAACTGCAGGTATCATAAAGTCTAACCCTTTACCTAATAAAAAGGCGCTATCCGGAACACCTAATGCTCCTAAACCTATTAAATAGGTTGGTGCTTGTACTATACAGATAGCTATGGTTAGCCAACGTGTAATTTGTGTTAGCTTTTTTCTACCGCTTTCTCCTTCTTTTTGAAGTTTTTGCAGGTAAGGGATAGCTATTCCCATTAATTGAACAACAATAGATGCCGATATGTAAGGCATAATACCTAATGCAAAAACCGATGCATTAGCAAATGCACCACCGGTAAAAGCATTTAATATACCTAACAGCCCGCCACCATCTGTTCTGCTGGTTAATTCTGATAATTGTTCTGCATCTATACCCGGAAGTACTATCTGAGCTCCAAAACGGTACACTAATAGTAGCCCTAAGGTTACGATTATTCTGTTTCGTAACTCGTCTATTTTCCAGATATTTTGTAAAGTTTCAAAAAATTTCTTCATGGTTAATAGTTGGTTATAAAGTTACTGCTTCACCTCCGGCTGCTTCTATAGCCTGTTTTGCGCTTGCAGTAAATTTATGTACAGATACTTTTAATTTGGCCTTAAGTTCACCGCCACCTAATATTTTAACTAGATCGGTTTTCTTAATTACTTTGTTTGCTATTAAAATGTCCAAATCTACGGTATCTTTTACAATACCTTTATCAACCATGTCTTGTAATTTACTAAGATTGATTCCTACGTATTCTTTACGGTTACGGTTGTTAAAACCGAACTTAGGAACACGACGTTGAAGTGGCATCTGACCTCCTTCAAAACCAATCTTTTTAGAATATCCGGAACGAGACTTGGCCCCCTTGTGACCTCTTGTAGCAGTACCTCCTTTACCAGAACCTTGACCTCTACCCAGTCTTTTTCCTTCTTTATGTACTGAACCTTCTGCGGGTTTTAAGTTGCTTAAATTCATGATCACACGTGTTGTTATTAAGCTTCTTCTACAGAAACTAAGTGTTTTACTTTATTTACCATACCAAGGATATTTGGCGTAGCTTCGTGCTCTACTACTTGGCCTATTCTGCGTAACCCAAGAGCTTCAAGCGTTCTTTTTTGGTTTTGTAAACGCTTAATACTGCTTCTTGTTTGTGTAATTTTTATTTTTTTCATAATTACTATCCTTGAATAATTATCCTTTAAAAACTTTCTCTAAAGAGATACCACGCTGAGCTGCAACTGTTTTAGCATCGCGTAATTGTAGTAGCGCATCGAAAGTTGCCTTTACCACATTGTGCGGGTTAGATGACCCTTGTGATTTAGACAATACATCGTGTACTCCAACTGCTTCTAAAACGGCACGTACTGCACCACCGGCAATTACTCCGGTACCGTGAGAAGCAGGTTGTAAATATACACGTGCTCCACCGTACTTACCTTTTTGCTCGTGTGGTAACGTACCATTAGTTATTGGAATACGAACTAAGTTTTTCTTAGCGTCTTCTACAGCTTTAGAAATAGCTTCTGCTACCTCTTTAGATTTTCCTAAACCGTGGCCAACCACACCGTTTTCGTCACCAACTACAACTATTGCAGAGAAACCAAAAGCTCTACCTCCTTTAGTTACTTTGGTAACACGTTGTACGCCAACTAAACGGTCTTTTAATTCTAATCCGCCTGGTTTTACTGTTTCTACGTTCTTGTATTTTTGATACATAATTTCTTAGAATTTAAGTCCTGCTTCTCTTGCTCCTTCTGCTAACGATTTTACACGTCCGTGGTATAAATACCCGCCTCTATCAAACGAGATTTTCTCTATACCGGCTTTTATAGCTTTCTCAGCAATTGCTTTACCTACTAAGGCTGCAATTTCTGTTTTGGTTCCTTTAGCAGAACTAATGTCTTTGTCTCTTGATGAAGCCGATACTAAGGTTACCCCGTTGGTATCGTCTATTATCTGAGCATAGATCTCTTTGTTGCTTCTAAAAACAGCCAGTCTAGGTTTGCTGGGAGTACCAGAAACCACTTTTCTGATTCTGTTTTTGATTCGCTGTCTTCTTTCAGTCTTTGATAATGCCATGGTGCTAATTATTAAGCTGATTTACCTGCTTTTCTTCTTATTTGCTCTCCTACAAACTTAATTCCCTTTCCTTTGTAAGGCTCAGGCTTACGGAAAGAGCGAATCTTAGCAGCTACTTGACCTACTAATTGTTTATCGTGAGAGGTTAATTTAACAATAGGGTTTTTACCTTTTTCAGAAATGGTCTCAACTTTAACTTCTGGAGCCAATTCGAAAACTATGTTATGAGAGAACCCTAATGCCAAATCTAATTTTTGGCCTTGGTTGCTTGCTCTATAACCTACCCCTACTAACTCTAACTCTTTTGTAAAACCTTTAGATACTCCTTCTACCATATTAGCTAATAATGATCTGTATAGACCTTGCTTAGCTTTTTGTGCTTTAGAGCCATCTGTGGTTTGTACTATTAACTGTCCGTCTTCTTCTTTTACAGTAACGTCTTTTATTTCTTGTGTTAATTCACCTAGTTTACCTTTTACGGTAACTATGTTATTTTCTATGGTTACTGTAACGCCTTCTGGAATGTTTACCGGACTATTTCCTATTCTTGACATTTGCTTTGTCTTTTATAACTATTAGTAAACGTAACACAATACTTCGCCACCTACTTTTTCACGCTTAGCTTGCTTACTAGTCATTACCCCGTGAGAGGTAGACACAATAGCAATACCAAGACCGTTAAGTACTCTAGGCAACTCATCTACACCGGTATATTTACGTAAACCGGGTTTACTTACACGCTTTAAATTTTTTATTACAGGCTCTTTAGTTACTTTATCGTATTTTAAAGCAATTTTAATAGTGCCTTGAGGACCATTATCTTCAAACTTATAGCTTAAAATATAACCTTGATCAAATAATATCTTAGTTATTTCTTTTTTTAGGTTTGAAGCTGGTATCTCTACAACTCTATGTCCTGCGTTATTAGCGTTTCTAATTCTTGTTAAATAATCTGCTATAGGATCTGTATACATCTTCTTATCCTTTTAAATCTTATTGTTACCAACTTGCTTTTTTAACGCCTGGAATTAACCCTTTGTTGGCCATTTCTCTAAACATTACACGAGAAATACCAAATTGGCGCATATACCCTCTTGGTCTTCCTGTTAATTTACAACGATTGTGTAAACGTACAGGCGACGCATTTTTTGGTAACTTCTGAAGTGCTTCGTAATCGCCAGCTTCTTTTAAAGCTTTGCGTTTAGCAGCATACTTAGCTACCAATTTTTGTCTTTTAACCTCGCGGGCTTTCATTGATTCTTTAGCCATACTTAATTCTTTTTAAAAGGTAATCCTAATTCGCTTAATAATGATTTTGCTTCTTTGTCTGTTTTGGCCGAGGTTACAAAGGTAATATCCATTCCTGAGATTCTGTTTACTTTATCAATATCTATCTCAGGGAATATTATTTGCTCTTTAACACCTAAGTTATAGTTACCTCTACCATCAAAACCGGTAGCATTAATACCATTAAAGTCTCTTACACGTGGTAATGCAGATGTTATTAAACGATCTAAGAATTCGTACATTCTTTCACCACGTAAAGTAACTTTGGCTCCAATAGGCATACCTTTACGTAACTTAAAAGAAGCAACATCTTTTTTAGACACAGTTGCAACTGCTTTCTGACCGGTAATTTTAGTTAACTCGTCTACAGCGTAGTCTATTAACTTTTTGTCGGCTACTGCAGCTCCAACTCCACGGCTAATAACTATCTTTTCTAATTTAGGTACTTGCATTACGTTCTTGTACCCAAACTCCTCTCTAAGAGCAGCTATTACGCGCTCTTTATATTCTTTTTTTAATCTTGGAACGTAGCTCATAACTAAATTACTTCATTAGATTTTTTAGAAACTCTTACTTTCTTACCGTCTCTTATTTCATAGCCCACTCTTGTTGCTTCATTAGATTTTGGATCTATTAAAGACAAGTTTGAAATATGAATTGGAGCTTCTTTCTTCACTATTCCGCCTTGAGGGTTTTTTGCACTTGGCTTCTCATGCTTAGAAACCATATTAACGCCCTCTACAATGGCTCTCTTTTTTACACGATCTACAGATTGTACTTTGCCTTCTGCACCTTTATGGTCTCCGGCAATTACACGTACTGTATCTCCTGTTTTTATTTTTAGTTTCATCATTTTTTTATGTATTAAAGCACTTCTGGTGCTAATGATACAATTTTCATAAACTGCTTATCGCGAAGCTCTCTGGCTACAGGACCAAACACACGGGTTCCTCTCATTTCGCCTGCTGGGTTTAACAACACACATGCGTTGTCATCAAAACGAATGTAAGATCCGTCTGGTCTGCGTACTTCTTTTTTGGTACGTACTACCACTGCTGTAGATACTTGCCCTTTTTTAACGTTTCCGTTAGGGGTAGCATCTTTTACGGTAACAACAATTTTGTCACCAACAGAAGCGTATCTCTTTTTTGTACCTCCTAATACTCTAATAGCTAAAACTTCTTTAGCTCCGGTATTATCTGCTACTTTTAGTCTTGATTCTTGCTGTACCATAATTACTTCGCTCTTTCAATGATTTCAACTAATCTCCAACACTTGGTTTTACTTAAAGGTCTTGTTTCCATGATCTTTACAGTATCACCTTCGTTGCAATCGTTTTTCTCGTCGTGTGCTACGTATTTTTTCGTCTTTAACACGAACTTACCGTACATAGGGTGTTTTACCTTCTTAACTTCTGAAACCACAATAGATTTATCCATTTTATTGCTGGTAACAACCCCTATTCTTTCTTTTCTTAAATTTCTTTTTTCCATCTTAAGCAGCTTCAGAATTATTGTAATTCTCTTTTTGTAAGCTCTGTTGCCAAACGAGCCACCGTTCTTCTTACGTTTCTGATTTGAAGCGGGTTTTCGAGCGGTGTGATGGCATGAGCCATTTTTAACTCTGCATATTTTTTCTTGAATTCACCAAGCTTTTCTTGAAGCTCAGTTGTAGACAATTCTCTTATTTCTGATTGTTTCATAACTGTCAATTCTAAATTAAGCCGAATAATCTCTAGCTACAACAAACTTCGTTCTAACCGGAAGTTTTTGTGCGGCCAAACGTAAGGCTTCTTTTGCTACGTCGTAAGGCACACCGCCAACTTCAAACATTATTCTACCTGGCTTTACTACAGCTGCCCAATATTCTGGAGCACCTTTACCTTTACCCATACGTACCTCTAGAGGTTTTTTAGTGATGGGCTTATCTGGAAATATTTTAATCCAAAGTTGCCCTTCTCTTTTCATGTAACGAGTAGCTGCAATACGTGCTGCTTCTATTTGGCGTGCTGTAATAAATGAAGAATCCAATGATTTTATACCAAACATTCCGTTAGATAGTTGGTGACCTCTTTGAGAGATCCCTTTCATTCTACCTTTCTGATGTCTACGATATTTGGTTCTTTTTGGCTGTAACATTTTTCTTAACTTTTAAAATTACTTTCTACGGCGAGCTTTTTTAGCACCGGCTCCTTTTCCTTGTTTTTTAGACATACCCACAAGTGGTGAGAGCTCACGCTTTCCATAAACTTCGCCTTTCATAATCCACACTTTAATACCTAATCTTCCGTAGGTAGTATGTGCTTCTTCTAAAGCATAATCAATATCAGCTCTAAAAGTAGACAATGGAATTCTTCCGTCTTTATACGATTCAGAACGGGCCATTTCGGCACCATTTAGCCTTCCTGATATTTGCACTTTAATACCTTCTGCGTTCATACGCATAGCAGCAGCAATAGCCATTTTTATTGCACGTCTGTAACTGATCCTGCTTTCTATTTGACGAGCAATACTTGCAGCCACTAAATTGGCATCAAGCTCAGGGCGCTTAATTTCAAAAATGTTAATCTGAACCTCTTTGTTGGTAATTTTCTTGAGCTCTTCTTTTAGCTTGTCTACCTCCTGTCCGCCTTTTCCGATAATTATACCCGGACGAGCGGTGGTGATAGTAACGGTTACAAGCTTAAGAGTACGCTCTATAATTACGCGAGAAACACTGGCTTTAGATAGACGCGCATGGATATACTTTCTGATTTTATCGTCTTCAGCAAGTTTATCTCCATAGTCATTACCTCCGTACCAGTTAGACTCCCATCCTCTGATAATACCAAGGCGATTTCCGATTGGATTAGTTTTTTGTCCCATACTTCTATCTTAGCTTTGTGTGTTATTGTTAGCTCCAAGCACGATTGTTACGTGGTTAGAGCGTTTTCTAATTCTATGTGCTCTTCCTTGAGGAGCTGGACGAAGACGCTTTAGCATGCTTCCACCATCTACTCTTATTTCTTTCACAAAAAGATCTGCTTCTTCTACGTCTGCATCTTCGTTTTTAGCCTGCCAGTTTGCAATAGCAGACAACAACAATTTCTCTAAACGTCTTGAAGCTTCTTTTTGGCTAAATTTCAATATAGCAAGCGCTTTCTCTACTTTTTCACCTCTAATTAAATCTGCAACTAAACGCATTTTTCTAGGCGAAGTAGGGCAGTTATTAAGCTTAGCAAAAGCTACTTGTTTTTTAGCTTCTTTTATTTTCTCTGCTCTTTCTCTTTTACGAACTCCCATAGCTTCCTATTATTTTTTTCCTTTATTTTTAGCCCCTGCATGACCTCTAAATGATCTTGTGGGCGAGAATTCTCCTAACTTATGTCCTACCATGTTCTCGGTAATGTAAACCGGAACAAATTGACGACCATTATGAACAGCTATGGTTTGACCAACAAAGTCTGGAGTTATCATAGATGCTCTAGACCATGTTTTTATAACTGTTTTCTTTCCAGATTCAACGTTTTGTTGAACTTTTTTCTCTAAACTATAGTGAACGTAAGGTCCTTTTTTTAGTGAACGTGCCATCTTTTACTCTTTTTATTTCTTTCTACGTTCTATTATATACTTATTACTTGCCTTGGTTTTAGAACGAGTTCTAAAGCCTTTAGCCGGAATACCTTTTCTAGATCTTGGGTGACCTCCTGAAGCTCTACCTTCACCACCACCCATTGGATGATCTACAGGGTTCATTACCACAGGTCTGGTTCTAGGTCTTCTACCTAACCATCTGCTTCTACCGGCTTTACCAGAAACTATTAATTGGTGGTCTGAGTTAGACACAGCACCAATTGTAGCATAGCAATTTGCTAATACCATTCTAGTTTCTCCAGAAGGCAACTTAATAGTTGCGTATTTTCCTTCTCTTGCCATTAATTGAGCAAAAGCACCGGCACTTCTTGCCATAACTGCTCCTTGTCCAGGACGCAATTCTATACAAGAAATAATGGTACCAAGTGGCACATCGCTTAACGGCATTGCATTACCGATTTCTGGAGCTACACCGCTACCAGACATAACTGTTTGCCCCACTTGTAACCCATTTTGAGCTATAATGTAGCTTTTCTCACCGTCTTTGTATTCAATTAAAGCGATGAAAGCTGTTCTGTTTGGATCGTATTGTATAGATTGTACAGTAGCCTCTACACCTGTTTTGGCTCTTTTAAAATCTATTAAACGATACTTACGCTTATGACCACCACCTTTGTAGCGCATGGTCATTTTTCCTTGACTGTTTCTACCTCCTGACTTTTTTAACGGAACAAGTAAACTCTTTTCCGGCTTATCAGTTGTAATCGCGTCAAATCCGTTTACAACTCTAAATCGCTGTCCAGGAGTGATTGGTTTTAATTTTCTAACTGACATCTTCTAGCTTTATCTATCTTATAAATTACTATAAAAATCTATCGTGTCTCCTTCTGCTACTTGTACAATGGCCTTCTTATAAGCATTAGTTTTTGCTTGTTGAATACCAGTTTTTGTGTAGCGCATACTTCTTTTCGGACCATAATTCATTGTACGAACTTTCTCTACAGAAACCCCATAAGCAGCTTCTACTGCTTCTTTGATTTCTAGCTTGTTAGCCTTGGTGTCTACAATGAAACCATAGCGGTTATTTAACTCGCTATCAGCGGTCGCTTTTTCTGTTATTATTGGTTTAATTAACACACTCATTTGGTTTCTTATTTAGTTAAGTTCGCTTGAATTCCTTCTACAGCCCCTTCTAAAAGCACAATGTTGTTTGCGTTTAAAATTTTATAAGTGCTTAATTCTGAGGAGGTTACAACCTCAGAGCCTTGTAAATTGCGCGACGACAAATATACATTATTATTTGACTCACCCAACACAAACAATGATTTTTTGCTTTCTAACCCTAAGGCTTTGAGCACGTTAGTGAAATTTTTAGTTTTAGGAGCCTCAAAAGTGAAGTCTTCTACAACTAAAATTGCGTTCTCCTTTGCCTTTAAACTAAGAGCTGATTTTCTTGCTAAACGCTTTACATTTTTGTTAAGCTTTTGAGTGTATTTTCTTGGTCTTGGACCAAAAATTCTACCTCCACCAACAAAAATTGGCGATTTAATGCTTCCAGCTCTAGCTGTACCGGTACCTTTTTGTTTTTTAATCTTACGTGTACTACCGGTTATTTCACCACGCTCTTTTGCCTTGTGTGTTCCTTGGCGTTGGTGTGCTAAATACTGCTTTACATCTAAGTAAAGAGCATGGTTGTTAGGCTCTATACCAAAAACCTCTTTAGAAAGCTTTACCTTTCTTCCGGTTTCTTTTCCTTCTATGTTTAAAACTGCTACTTCCATTACTTCTGAATGATTACATAAGCGTTTTTGTGACCCGGAACACATCCTTTAACTACTAAAAGATTTTTCTCAGGTACAACCTTTAACACTTTTAAGTTTTGTACTGTTACTCTTTCTCCACCCATTCTTCCGGCCATTCTCATTCCTTTGAATACTCTAGATGGGTAAGATGATGCTCCAATAGATCCTGGTGCTCTTAAACGATTGTGCTGCCCGTGAGTTGCTTGACCAACACCGGCAAAGCCGTGACGTTTAACTACACCCTGGAATCCTTTACCTTTTGATGTACCAGTTACATCAACAAACTCTCCTTCTACAAAGTGTTCTACCGTAATGGTGTCACCTAATTTAAACTCGCCTTCAAATCCTTGGAATTCAACAACTTTTTTCTTAGGCGAAACACCGGCTTTTTTATAATGGCCTAACTCAGCCTTATTAGCACGTTTTTCTGCCTTGTCATCGAAACCAAGTTGAAGAGCGTCATACCCGTCAACCTCTTTGGTTCTGACTTGGGTAACTACGCATGGTCCAGCTTCGATTACTGTACATGGAATGTTTTTTCCATTTTCATCGAAAATGCTGGTCATACCTACTTTTTTTCCAATTAACCCAGACATAATTAAAATTTATATTAAACTATTATTTAAAAAAACAGGGGCAAAAAATACTTCAACCCCTGTGAATGTATTTTTTCGCCGTTTTTCCCTAACCCGTCGTTAAGGACATGTACTTTTCTCTACTCCCGAGAAAATATATACTGGGCCAAACATATTGTCTGACCCATGTTTTTATCACACTTTAATCTCTACTTCTACACCACTTGGCAACTCTAACTTCATTAACGCATCAATTGTTTTAGAAGAAGAGCTGTAAATATCTAGTAAGCGCTTATACGAGCTAAGCTGAAATTGCTCTCTAGATTTTTTGTTTACGTGAGGTGAACGAAGCACAGTAAAAATTCTTTTGTGCGTAGGTAGCGGAATCGGACCGGTAACTACTGCACCTGTAGTTTTTACTGTTTTTACGATTTTTTCAGCTGACTTGTCAACTAAATTATGATCGTATGACTTTAATTTTATTCTAATTTTCTGACTCATTTTCTTAATTTTTAAGCAGTTACGCCTTTAGTAGCTTTAATAACCTCTTCTGCAATGTTTGGAGGAGTCTCTGCATAGTGAGAGAATTCCATAGTAGAAGTAGCCCTACCAGATGATAATGTTCTCAATGCTGTTACATAACCAAACATTTCGGCTAGAGGCACTTCTGCTTTAATCACTTTAGATCCCGCTCTGTCAGACATGTTATTTACTTGTCCACGACGACGGTTAAGGTCTCCTACTATATCACCCATGTTTTCTTCTGGAGTAAGCACTTCTAACTTCATAATTGGCTCCATTAGCACTGCTCTTGCTGCTTTAGCTGCAGCTTTAAATCCTAATTTAGCAGCCAATTCGAATGAAAGTGAATCTGAATCTACAGGGTGGAATGAACCATCTTTAAGGGTAACTTTCATAGAGTCTATCTCGAAGCCTGCTAACGGTCCGTTCTTCATAGCTTCTTGGAATCCTTTTTCTACTGAAGGAATAAACTCTTTTGGAATGTTACCACCTTTAATTTCGTTGATGAATTGTAAACCGGTAACTCCCTCATCAGCCGGTTCCATAGTAAATACAATATCAGCGAATTTACCACGACCACCAGATTGTTTCTTGTAAACTTCTCTGTGCTCTGCCTTGGCAGTTAATGCTTCTTTGTACTCTACTTGTGGCTGACCTTGGTTTACGTCTACTTTAAATTCTCTACGTAAACGATCTACAATAATATCTAAGTGAAGCTCTCCCATACCAGAAATAATTGTCTGGCCAGAAGCTTCGTCTGTTTTTACTTGGAAAGTTGGATCTTCTTCGGCTAACTTAGAAAGCGCCATTCCTAACTTATCTACATCTGCCTTAGTTTTTGGCTCTACAGCGATACCAATTACCGGATCTGGGAACACCATACTTTCTAGTACAATTGGGTGTTTTTCGTCGCAAAGCGTATCACCGGTTTTAATTTCTTTAAACCCTACTGCAGCTCCAATATCACCAGCTTCAATAAAATCAATTGCATTTTGCTTATTAGAGTGCATTTGGTAAATACGAGAAATACGCTCTTTTTTACCAGAACGAGTATTTAACACGTAAGAACCGGCATCTAAACGCCCTGAATAAGCACGGAAGAATGCTAAACGACCCACGAAAGGATCTGTAGCAATTTTAAATGCTAATGCTGCGAACGGCTCATTAACATCCGGCTTTCTTGCTATTTCTTCTCCGGTATTAGGATTTGTACCTACAATCGCATCTTTATCTACAGGAGAAGGTAAGTATCTACAAACTGCATCTAACAAGAATTGTACACCCTTGTTTTTAAATGCAGAACCACAAACCATTGGAATGATACTCATATCCATAACTGCAGCACGTAGCGCAGCATGAATTTCATCTTCTGTAATAGAGTTTTCATCTTCAAAGAATTTCTCCATTAAAGCTTCATCGTACTCTGCTACAGCTTCAATTAGGTTTGCTCTGTATTTGTTTACTTCTTCTTGCATATCGGCAGGAATATCAACTACATCAAAAGTAGATCCGTAGTTTTCTTCGTGCCAGATAATTGCTCTATTCTTAACTAAATCTACAATACCTTTAAAATCTGCCTCTTCTCCTATTGGCAATACAATTGGCACCGCATTAGAACCTAACATATCTTTTACTTGCTGACAAACAGCTAAGAAATTAGATCCTTGACGGTCCATTTTGTTAACAAAGCCCATTCTTGGCACTTTGTAGTTGTCTGCTAAACGCCAGTTGGTTTCTGATTGAGGCTCTACTCCATCTACAGCACTAAATAAAAAAACCAATCCATCAAGAACTCTTAACGATCGGTTTACCTCTACTGTAAAGTCTACGTGACCCGGAGTATCAATTATATTAAAGTGGTAAGGTTTAGAGTCTGGAGTTGGTTTACCTTGCTCTGTTGGAAAGTTCCAAGTACAAGTTGTTGCTGCAGAGGTAATGGTAATACCACGCTCTTGCTCTTGCTCCATCCAGTCCATAGTAGCGGCACCATCGTGCACCTCACCAATTTTATGACTAACACCGGTATAGAACAATATACGCTCTGTAGTGGTAGTTTTTCCAGCATCAATATGAGCTGCAATACCTATATTTCTAGTAAATTTTAAATCTCTTCCCATTTGTTATAAGTTAAAATCTAAAGTGAGAGAATGCTTTATTTGCTTCTGCCATTTTGTGCGTATCTACACGTTTTTTAACAGCAGCACCTTCTTCTTTGGCAGCAGCCAAAATCTCTGCAGCTAGTTTTTGCGCCATTGATTTTTCGTTACGCTTACGCGCAAAACCAATAAGCCATTTCATAGCCATAGACACTTTTCTATCTGGACGTATTTGCATTGGAATTTGGAATGTAGCTCCACCAACACGTCTTGAACGCACCTCTACATGAGGCATTACGTTAGATAAGGCATCTTTCCAGATTTCTAGCGCAGTTTTCTCATCGTCTGTTTTCTTTTGCTCTACAATATCTATTGCATCATAGAACACTTTAAACGCAACAGACTTTTTACCGTCCCACATCAACATGTTCACAAAACGCGTAACAAGCTGATCGTTAAATCTTGGATCTGGTAAAAGCGGTCTTTTTTTCGCCTGTCTTTTTCTCATGTCTTTACATTAATAATTAATGATTACTTTTTAGGGCGTTTTGCACCGTACTTAGATCTTCTTTGCGTTCTACCTTGAACACCTGCAGTATCCAAAGCACCACGTACAATATGATATCTAACACCAGGCAAATCTTTTACCCTTCCGCCTCTTACTAATACTATCGAGTGCTCTTGGAGGTTGTGACCTTCTCCGGGGATGTATGCGTTCACTTCATTACCGTTTGTTAACCTCACCCTTGCTACTTTACGCATAGCTGAGTTAGGCTTTTTTGGCGTAGTAGTGTAAACACGCGTACAAACTCCTCTACGTTGAGGACACGAATCCAAAGCAGCCGATTTACTCTTCTTAGTAATCTTGGCTCTTCCTTTTCGTACTAATTGTGAAATTGTTGGCATAATTTACTCTTACAATATAATGTTAAAAAACCCTCTTTTTAGAGGGTGGCAAAGGTAATAATATTTTGCAATTATTCAAACCTTAAGTAATTAATTTTCAAATATCTTTTAATTGAAGTTTGTTAAGAATGTTTTAACCCTTGTTAATTTCACAAAAAATTAAGCTGTTTTTCACATCCTTTTACACAAGAAACAACTGTTTTTAATATACCAAAAAGACACAATTAATTGATTGTCAATTCAGTATAAAATTTCAATGATTTTTCTTCAAGCCAATCTCTATAAACCCTTATAAACAAAGGGGTCAAGGGGTATAATATAAAAAGTGATTTTAATAAAAAAAAGTTGATTTTTTTTTCTCTTTTTCACAAATTTGGCGCCGGCTAATTCAAAAATTTAAAAAATGAGAAAAAAAATCGCAGGATTATTAACGTTGTTAACAACGTTGGTTGTGCAGATTTCTTTTGCACAACAAAAAACCGTATCGGGTACTGTAACCGATCAAAGCGGTGTGCCGTTACCTGGTGTTAACATTATTGTTGAAGGCACCACTACAGGTACACAAACAGATTTTGATGGTAATTATACCATTCAAGCAAACGAAGGTCAAACTTTAGTATTTACCTACATTGGCCTTAAAACAGAGAAAAGAGTTGTTGGCGCATCTACAACTATTAACCTACAAATGCAAGAAGACGCCCAAGCTCTAGAAGAAGTAGTTGTTACAGCTCTTGGTATTAAAAGAGACAAAAAGAGCTTAGGTTTTGCGCAACAAACCGTTGAAGGCGAAGCGTTAACAACTGCTAAAGATGTTGATATTAACAACGCAATTGCCGGTAAGGTATCTGGTGTTCAGATGCTTGGTGCTCCAAGTTCTGGTTTTGACAACGCCGTGGTACGTTTAAGAGGTGAAACAGACCTTTTATACGTTGTAGATGGTGTTAAAGTAAACAGCGCAGCTGATATCAATACCGATGACATTGCAGACCTATCTGTTCTTAAAGGTAGTGCAGCTACAGCACTTTATGGACCTATTGGTAAAAATGGTGTTGTTGTAATTACTACCAAAAGAGGTAAAGAAGGTAAAGCTACTTTTACTTTAGATCAATCTGTACAAATAAGCAACGTTTACTTATTACCTGAATACCAAAACGAGTATGGAGGTGGTTATACTCAAGACTTTGCTACATTAAACGGAGAATTAATTCCTAACTACGCAGCAGACGAGTCTTGGGGCCCTAGATTAGATGGTAGATTAGTAAGACACTGGGATAGCTGGATTCCCGGAAGCCCAACTTTCGGAGAACTTAGACCATGGTCTCCTAACCCAGACAACGTAAAAGATTTTTACGAAACCGGTATTACAAGTAACACTTTCTTAGGCTTTACTAAAGGTGGTGAAGACTACAATATTAAAGCTAACTTAAGAAGAGTTGAAATCTCTGGTGTTTCTCCAAACTCTGGAAGAGACCTAATTCAAACCGGTTTAAGCACAGAGTATAACATTACAGATAACTTTAAAGTTTTTGCAAACTTTAACTACCAATACAGAGCTACGTTAAACAATCCGGATAACGGATATGGAGGAATTGGTTCTAACTTTAACCAGTGGTTCCAGAGACAATTAGACATGAAGAGGTTAAAGAATAATTATTTCCAAAACGGAAACTTCTATACCTGGAACATGCGTAGTACTACAGATTTAAGACCTCTTTACTGGGATTCTCCGTACTTTGAGGTTTACCAAAACCTTAAGCACGAGTATAAAAACTCTACTTTTGGAAACATTGGATTTACTGTAGATATTACTGATGAGTTATCATTCACCAACGAATTAAGACAAGCAGTTAACACTTTCCAATTTAACGACCGTACTGCTTTTGGTGGATTAAACTTACCATCATACAGAGAGAGAAATCAAACCATCAGTACTACAGAGTACTTTGGTATGTTAACTTATGATAAGGACATTAACGAAGATTTTGATGTTAAAGCTAGCATTGGTACAGAATTATACCAATTTAAAAACAGCTATGTAGATGCCAGCACAAACTCTGGTTTAACTATTCCTGGTTTCTACAGCATCGAAACTTCTAAAGAAAGACCTACTTACACAAGTAGATACTTTGAGCAAAAAAACAGAGGTGTTTTTGCAACTGCCTCTTTAGGATATAAAGACATTTTATACTTAGACGGTAGTTTCCGTATGGATTGGAACTCTACTGCAGATCCAAGCAACAACCGTGTAGATACAAAGGGAGGATCGTTAAGTTTCTTATTCTCTAACCTATTCGAGTCTGAAGCTTTAAGCTTTGGTAAATTACGTTTAGGTTATGCAGAGGCTCCAAGCTTCCCTAGCATTCATGCGCTAAATGCATCATACGATGTTGTTGGCTCATACAACGGAACTACAGTTTTACGCCCAGATTACACTCAAGCTAATCCAACTTTAAAAGGTGGTACAAGAAAAGAGCTTGAGATTGGTACAGAGCTTAAATTTGTAAACAACAGATTAGGTTTAGATTTAACGTATTTTGATAGAAGAGATGTAGACCTTCCTGTTGCAGCTCCATTATCTGCAACTACCGGTTACACAGCTGTTAACGTAAACAGTGCAGAAACAAAATCTAACGGTTTTGAGGTTGCCTTATACGCAACTCCGTTTAAGACTGAAGATTTTGAATGGAATACCTCTTTAAACTTTGCTACTTTAAAGAGAGAGGTAGTAGCGTTATACGGCGATGTAGAAACTGAGGTTTTAGCCTCTTCTTGGAGAGGTTTAAGACTTGAAGCTCACGTAGGTGAAGAATGGGGTGCATTCTATGGAAGAAAAATTTTAAGAGACGACCAAGGTAGAATGTTAATAAACTCTTCAGGTGAGATTCAATATGAAGAAAACCAATACTTAGGTAACCTATTACCAGACTTTACCGGAGGTTTTGTAAACACTATTCGTTATAAAAACTTTGATTTATCGTTTAGTGTAGACTTCCAAAAAGGTGGTAAGTTCTTCTCTGTAACTAAAATGTTTAACAACTACTCTGGTCTTGGTATAGAGACTGTAGGCAACAACGCTTTAGGCAACCCTGTGCGTGATATGCCTGTAGGATCTGGTGGTGAGGCTACTGTAGTTGCCGCAAATGATGCTCAAAGCAATTCTGGAGGTGTTCTTGTAGAAGGAGTAGATGCTACAACAGGTGAGCCTGCTTCATACTATGTAGAAGCTCAAGAATACTGGGGAAGAACATTCGCATTACACGAAATGTGGTTATACGATGCTTCATACGTAAAACTACGTCAACTTCGTTTAGGCTACACATTACCAGACAGATTTGTTAGCAAGCTTCCTGTAGAAGACATTAAAGTAAGTTTCTTTGCTAACAACTTATGGTTAATTCACTCAGAAGTTGAAGGTATAGACCCATCAGAGATTGAAAACACTAACGGAGGTAGCGCTGTTGGTCAAGGATATCGTTGGGCTGAAGGTGGACAGTTACCAAGTAGCAGAACTCTGGGTATGAACATAAGATTAACATTCTAATCTTAAAAAATTAAACACATGAAAAAATATTTAAATAAACTATTTGTAGCTTCTGCAGCATTTACAATGTTAACTGCTTGTAATGATGCAGATTTTGGAGATACCAACAAAAACACAAACCAGGTGTCTTCTGTAGTTCCGTCATCTTTACTGGTAGATGCACAAGCTAACATAGGCAATATTGTTACTACTAACATTCCATCTATCTATGTACAACACTTGTCGCAAACTCAGTACACCGAAGAATCTAGATACCAAACTATTCACTGGAGCTACGGTAACTTATACAACAGATTGTTGTCTTTAAAAACAATAATCGATGTTAACTCAAACCCTGAAACAGCCGAAGCTATGGCTGCATACGGGTCTAACAACAACCAAATTGCGGTTGCTAAAATCTTAAGAGCTTACTACTTTCAGTACATGACAGACAGATGGGGTAATATTCCTTACTCTGAAGCTTTACAAGGTTTAGACAACCCACAACCAAAGTACGACTCTCAAGAGTTTATTTACGACTCTTTATTTAATGAGATTGATGAGGCTTTAGCAATGATGGATGCCGGAGCTGGTCCTGTTGGAGATATCTACTTTGATGGAGATATGACAAGATGGGCTCAGTTTGCTAATACTTTAAAATTAGTTATGGCGCTTCGTCTATCTAAAGTTCATCCAGATCCAAACGGATACGCTGCAACTAAGTTTAGAGAAGCATTACCTGGTGCTATCTCTAGCACTGCAGAAAACATCTACCACCCATTCATCTCTGACGAGAATTTTGATAACCCATGGCAAGATGATTTTGTTGACAGTGGTAGAACTGACGAGTGTATGAGTGATGTGATCGTAGACTTTATGTTAGACAGAAACGATCCGAGAATTGAGAAATATGCTGCGCCTGCAGTTAGTAGCGGAGAATATGTAGGTATGCCTTACGGAATTGCAAATGCAGGTGATATTCCTAACGATGATGTATCGTTCATGAACGATGCCTTAATTAAAGATCCTACATTCCCAGGTGTTGTTTTCACCTACGCTCAAGTAGCTTTCTCAAAAGCTGAAGCTGTTGAGTTAGGCTGGATTAGCGGAGACACTCAAACTTTCTACGAAGAGGCAATTACTTCTTCTATGGAGCAATGGGGTGTAGACCAAGCAGATATTGCTGCTTACTTAGCAGAGCCAAATGTAGCTTTTAATGCTAACAACGCAATGAATTTAATTGCAGAGCAAAAATGGTTAGCATTATTCTACCAAGGTTTTGAAGCTTGGTTTGAGTGGAGACGTTTAGACTATCCTAACTTAAGCCCTGCTCCAGATGCATTAACCGGAACCGGTATTCCAGTTCGTCACGGTTATCCAGACACAGAACCTGCTCAAAATGCCGCTAATTACAATGCAGCAGTTAGTGAGCAAGGTCCAGATAACATGGACACTCCAGTTTGGTGGGATAGATAATAACCTACCTAACTTTAAAATAAAACCACCAAGATTTTCTTGGTGGTTTTTTTTATACAATGTTGTAAAAACAAGATTAATACAACGATATTTATTTACCTGAAAATTACTTTACAGTTTAACATGTTATTTGTATTACAGTACAATAAACAGACTCAATAATTAAATTGTACCAATTATTGTTTTAACATAGAATTTAAATTCTAATCATTAGATAATGAAATGAATATGTAGTAAATTACAAAATACAACACAGATGCTATAGAGGAACGTCAACAAATCTCTATTTAAAAAACAAATGATTTAAGCTATCGTTCTCAATAAAAAATTACCTACCAAATACTTCGAGTATACTCAGCGAGAGCATTTCTGGCTCTGATTATAGCAAAAACTAATACTCCTTATCTCTTTACGGCTGAAGGTTAGGTTTGAGAATTATTTTTTTGAGATTAAATAAGCATTTTTAATTCCTAAGCCTAAGTCCTAAAATACTATAATACACTTTACTTTATCACACTTCATCCTTTAAAAAAAAATCAAAAATTCAATTCATTTTTTAGAAAGTTTTAAGCACTTAAACTATTTAAGTGTAAAAAAAATTGGATTTTTAACATGAATTTAAGATTTTTGGTAACAGCTAATTCAAATAATTAAAAAAAATGAGAACAAAGTTTAGTGGATTACTAACACTATTACTAGTGTTTTTTGTGCATTTAAGCTATGCGCAACAGAAGACAATCTCCGGTACGGTGACCGACCAAGACGGGCTACCGCTTCCTGGAGTTAATATTGTCGTTCAAGGTACCACTAGTGGTACCCAAACAGATTTTGATGGTAACTATACCATTCAAGCAAATGTTGGCCAGACATTAGTTTTTACTTACATAGGCCAAAAAACTGAAACCCGTGTTGTTGGTGCGTCAAACACCATTAATGTACAGATGCAACAAGATGCTCAAACTCTCGAAGAAGTGGTTGTAACCGCTTTAGGTATTACAAGAGAGAAAAAGTCGCTAGGGTATGCGGTAAGTGAGGTTGACTCTGAAGACCTGGAGCAAAGAGCCGAAGGTGATGTAGCTAGAGTTTTATCTGGTAAAGCATCAGGGGTTCAAATCACTTCTCAAAGTGGTACATCAGGTTCTGCTACCAACGTTATTATTAGAGGTTACACCTCGATTAATGGTAGTAACCAAGCACTTTTTGTTGTAGATGGTGTGCCTTTTAGTAGTGATACAAATGCCCAAGGTAACTTTTTAGATGGTAACCCGGGTTCTTCTAGATTCTTGGATTTAGACCCGAACAACATAGAAAGTGTAAACGTACTTAAAGGTCTTGCTGCTGCTACTTTATATGGTACTGCTGGTAGAAACGGAGTAATTGTAATTACTACAAAGTCTGGAAGTGCTAAAGGAGCTGGCCCTAAGAAAACAGAAATTACTGTTAGCCAATCTTATTTCTTCAATGAAATTGCTTCTTTACCAGATTATCAGGATGAGTACGGTGGAGGTTTTGACCAGTCTTTTGGATGGTTCTTTAGTAACTGGGGACCTTCATTCAGACCTGATGGAGTTGATGGTTATTTAAATGACCCTGCTGGAATAATTCAGCCGGATGGAACAGTAGAACACCCATATGGTTCTTCTGCTTTCTTAAACAACTTCTTAAACGGAAACAACATTCTAAATCAAACCTATACCGGTCAGCGCTACGAGTGGAGACCATATGATAGTGTTGAAGAATTCTTTAGAACTGGTGGTGTAAGTAATACATCAGTAAACATTAGAGGGGCAAGTTCGGATGGTAATGTAACTTACAATCTTAACTATGGTCATTTAGATGATAAAGGATTTACTCCTGGAAACGAATTAAGAAGAAATTCATTATCAGTAGGTGGTAGAGCTAAGCTCTCTAACAAGTTTACTGTTAATGGTACCTTAAACTTTTCAAGAACAAGATACATTACACCTCCTATTGCTGCCAGTAGAGGTAACGGTACATTAGGATGGTCTACATTTGGTAACGTATTCTTTACACCTCGTAATGTTGATTTAATGGGATTACCGTTTGAAATTCCTGAAAACGGAGGAAGTATTTACTATAGAAACGGTAACGATATTATTAACCCTCGTTGGACAGTTAAGAATGCTCAAAACGGCCAGTTAACCAATAGAGTATTTGGTACAGCTCAATTAACTTACGATTTCAATGATAATTTAAACCTATCCTATAGAGCCGGTGTTGATTTCTATAACGAAAGAAACCATGCTCACTCTAACAAAAATGGTGTAAACTTTGACGACGCTATTTTTGGTTTCCTAGATACTTGGGATAACAACGTAAGAATTTGGGATCATTATTTAGCATTAAGCGGTAATTATGACCTTACGAGCGATCAAAAGCTTAACTTAAACTTTGTTGCTGGTGCAACAAGCCGTTCAAGAGAGTTTGATCAGCAAGGTGTTGCAAGTTCAGGACAAATAGTGTTTGGAGTTCTCAGACACTTTAACTTCCAGAACCAATTACCAATACAGTTCAAGGAACAACGTAATATTGTTGGTGTATTTGGTGAAGCATCTTTTGGATATGATAACTATGCTTATTTAACATTATCAGCCAGAAATGACTGGGTTTCTAACTTGCCAACAGAAAACAACAGTAAGTTTTACCCAAGTGTGAGTGCATCATTTATCCCAACAGCTGCAATTGAAGGCTTAAAATCTGAAAGCGGAAAAGGATTAAACTATCTTAAAATAAGAGCTGGTTTAGGTCAGTCTGCAGGATTCCCTACAGGATATCCAACAGTTAACACAGTTGGACAAAGCACTCAAGTTAACGGTGGTCTTGTTGGAGGAACAAGCGGTGTTGTAACTAACACAGTAAGTAACTTTAAAGCTAATCCTAATTTAAAGCCTGAGCTTATTAGTGAATTTGAAGTTGGTTTTGACTCAAGATTCTGGGATAACAGAGTTAACTTAAATGTTTCATACTATGATAGAACAACTAAAGACTTAATCGTATTTAAGCCTTTAGCTCCAAGTTCTGGATTTACTCAAACACAAGAAAATGTAGGTAAAGTAGAAGGTACAGGATGGGAAGCAGACTTAGCTGTTGATATCTTTAGAAGTGCAGAAAGTGATGGATTTAATTGGAACACAAGAGTTAACTTCACTCAAAGTGAGCAAATTGTAACCGAGCAAGAAGACGACCAAATTATTTTTGCAGGTTCTACTGCTGCTTTCTTAGGAGGTAATGCTGCTATTAAAGGAGAGCAATTAGGTGTTATTGTTGGTACTCAAATTGAAAGAGACGATAACGGTAACTTCTTAGTAGATTCTTCTGGTAACTATAAAGTTCAAGACAACGTAGTTTTACCTGACGGACGTTCAATTACGCCAATCATTGGTAATCCTAACCCTGATTATGTAATGAATTTTATCAATTCATTCTCATACAAAAACTTTAGTTTAAACTTCCAGATAAGTCATACTAAAGGAGGAGACATTGCTTCGGCAACTATTGCTACACTTTTAGGTAGAGGTTTAATTAACCCGGACAGACGTGAAACATTTATTTTACCAGGTGTAAAAGAATCAACAGGAGAGCCAAATAACATACAAATAAACAACTCTCAGTACTACTTTAGCAACTTGCTATTTGGTCCAAAAGAGCTTACTGTTTATGACGGCTCTGTTATTAGATTACAAGAAATTTCTTTAGGATACTCTATGCCTAAAAAATTCTTAGAAAAAACACCTTTTGGTTCACTTTCATTTACTGTTAGTGGGTTTAATTTATGGTACGATGCATACAACACTCCAGATGCTGCTAATTTCGATCCGAATGTTGCAGGTGTGGGTATTGGAAACGGTAGAGGTTTTGATTATTTAAACGGCCCTAGCTCTAAGAGAATTGGATTTAGTGTGAAAGCGTCATTCTAATAATTTTAAATAAGATAAAATCAACTACCTTTAAGAAAAGTTGAGTATCTAAAAAAAAAGATATCATGAAAAGAATTTATAAATTTATATTATTACTACTTGCATCTAGTGGTACTTTGTTTTACTCGTGTGAAACTATCGAGTTAGAACAACTAGATAACCCGAATGCTTTAACTCCGGATAAAGCAGATCCAGATTTACTTCTGAACAACATTCAATTAAATTATCGTAATGCGATGATTATATTTAATGACAGAAGTGCAGACCTTGCCAGAATAGACTATATGTTTGGTAGAAACTACTTTAACAACTTTGGTTCTGGTACATTAAATGGCCCTTGGGGTGATTTATATAGTGACATAATACCTGATATTGCAGCTATTGAAGCTTTGGTAACACCAGACAATGACCTTGCATTTCATAGAGGTGTTTCTAAAATAATGCAAGCGCATATTATGATGCAACTTGTTGACTTTTTAGGAGATATTGTTTATTCTGAGGCTAATAACCCAGAAGAATACCCTACTCCTAATCTTGATGATGATGAAGCTGTTTATGCTGCTGCATTAGATTTACTAAGCGAAGCTAAGTCTCTTTTAAATGGAGCATCAGCAGGTACTGCTTTAGACCTTTATTATGGTGGTGATGCAGACAAGTGGATAAAACTTGCAAACACACTAGAAATGAGAGCTAACCTAACAGTTGGTAATTATACAGCTGTTATTAATGCTACCAATGTAATAGAGACAAGTGCTGACGACTTTGAATTTAAGTACGGTACTAACGAGCAAAATCCAGACACTCGTCATCCTGACTATAATAATGATTATAGAGATGATGGAGCTAACATTTATCAATCTAACTGGTTAATGCACCTAATGGCAGGAACTTGGGGAGATTTCACTGAAGATGACGATCCTAGAAGACGTTATTATTTCTATCGCCAAAATGCCAATACGCCAGGTGCTCCATTTATAGTACAGTGGGAAGGAGATGGAAACTTCTATATTTTAACAGCAGATCCTAACGGAGAGACACTGTCTTGTTCTTTAGAAAGTGTGCCAACTCATTTAGAGTTTACACCTGATGAAGAATACTGGTGTGCTGTAAAATTAGGTTACTGGGGTAGAATGCATGGTGATGATGATGGCACCCCTCCAGATAACTTTACACGTACTGCTTCTGGAGTTTACCCAGCTGGTGGTAGATTTGATGATAATCCAGACTATGCAATTTTATCTGCAGACCAATCAACTTTAACAGGATACGAAACCGCAAGAGTTGGTAGAGGTCTTGGAGCAGGTGGGCAAGGTATAGAGCCTATCTACCTATCTTCTTACATTGAGTTCATGAGAGCTGAAGCTTATTTAGCTACCGGAAACACTACAGCTGCTGCTGAGCACTTTGAAGCAGGTATTAGAGAGTCTATCGCTAAAGTACAATCTTTTGGAGCTTTAGATTCTAATGCTGATCTTAGTTTAGCACCAGATGCAACCAGAGTTGAAAACTTTGTAACAAGCAAAGTAGCTGAATTTAACAATGCTCCTGTATCATCTGGAACTGATGGCTTTGGTTTCCCTGTTGAAAAGGACAAGTTTGACATATTAGGAGAGCAATACTTTATTGCTATGTATGGTGGTGCCGGTGATGCGTATAACTTTATCCGTAGAACAGGTTACCCAAGAACATTAGCAAGAAACTTAGAGCCTAACCCTGGTCCGTTCCCAAGAACATTTTTATATCCTGGAAACGAAGTTATTGCTAATCCTAATATTCAACAGAGAACAGATAACTCTACAAGAGTATTCTGGGATACTGGCGTAACTAATCCAGCTAATTAAAAAGATTAAAAAACTATGAAAAATTTATTAAAATTTATAACACTAGCATTTTCCTCGTTCGTAATTTTTAGTTCTTGCGAGGATAGCAAAAATACAGTTGACATAGTTCTTGATCCTGAAAGAGGAGCTGTATTAAGAACCATTGAAGTTCAAAACGCTATACTAAATTCAAGTAATCCAGATTCTGAATTCTCTGTGACTGTTGAAGCGCAAGACGAAGAAGATGGTGGATTAATGGAAAGCGTAGATGTTTACGTAAGCATTAGAGACCTTACACCAGACAACGGTGAAACTGTAGTTAATGATGCTTTTGTTAAAACTATAGAGAGATCTGCATTTACTACCGGTCCATTAGGTTTACCTAGAGGCACTATTACTGCAACTTTTGCAGAAATGGCTACTGCAATGGGACTTGACTCTGACGACTATTTCCCTGGAGATGTATTCATTGTTGAGTTAAGATTAAATCTTACTGACGGTAGAACTTACGGTGCAGATAGTGCCGGAGGTATCATTACCGGTGGATTCTACTCTTCTCCGTTTAAATACAATGCTTTAATTACATGTTCGCCTCAGCCTGGTACTTACAGAGTTGAAATGCATGACACCTTTGGTGACGGATGGCAAACTAATGATGGTAACGGTGGAGACGGTATACATGTAGATATTGATGGAACTATAGTAGTTGTTGGTATGTGTTCTCCTTACGGAGGAAGTAATACAGGAAGTGAAATGGACGAAAGCCAAGGATTGTGTACTCCTAATAACGGATTTGACGCAACAGCTTATGTAACTATTCCTCCTGGAACTGAATCTGCAACTTGGACATTCCCTGGTGATACATATGGAGAAATTAGTTTTGAAATTTATGGTCCAAACGACGAGCTATTACTTGCCGTTGGAGTTGGCGAAGGAACTCCAGGTTTATTACCTGTAACTCTATGTGCTAACTAATTAAAAAGGCATAATTATAAAACAATGTTTTTTAAATTTAAACCACCTCTTTTGAGGTGGTTTTTTTATATTTAGGTCAAAATATTTGTTGCAAACACAATTTTAAGTTTAAACCTACTCCAATTATTTTATAACAACATGAATGCTAAAACTGTAGCCTTAATAGTAGTTATTATTTTATTTGTTGGATGCAAAAAAAATTCATCAAACAACACTAAAAATCATCAAAATAACAACCATACAAAGCAAGCTTCAACTAATGTTTTTGAAAAAATATCTAGTTCTGAAAGCAATATTAATTTCTCAAATAACTTAAAAGAGAACATAAAAACTCTTGAAAACCTTTTTGATTTTGATTACTTCTACAATGGCGCAGGAGTAGGTATTGAAGACATAAATAATGATGGGTTACTTGATATATTTTTTTGTGGAAATCAAGTAGAAAATAAACTGTACTTAAATAAAGGTAACTTAAAATTTGAAGATGTAACAGCGCAAGCAAATATTAATGTTGGAAAGTTTTGGGCTAATGGAGTGACTTTTGTAGATATTAATAACGATGGTTGGAAAGATATTTATGTGTCGCAAGGAGGCCCATTTAAAAGAGACCAAAGAAAAAATCTTCTTTTTATAAATCAACAAAACTTAACATTCAAAGAAAGTGCAGAAGAATATGGTTTGGCAGATATGGGTATTAGCACACAATCTGCTTTCTTTGACTATGATAAAGATGGTGATTTAGACTGCATTGTAATGAATGAAAACGAGCTATATGGCTACGACCCAATAAGCTTCTCTAAAATATTAGCAAACAACCCTGATTTACTTTATTATAATACCTCAAAACTTTACAGAAATGATGGGAATAAATTTACCGATGTAACACAATCTTCAGGAATTTTAAATCCGGTGTTTGGTTTAGGCTTATGTGTTAGTGACATAAACAATGATGGTTGGTTAGATATTTATATTGCAAGTGATTACTACATACCAGATGCTATGTATATTAATAATAAAAATGGAACTTTCTCTAATGCAATAAAAGATGCCACAAATCAAATTTCTTTTTACGGAATGGGTGTTGATATTGCAGATGTAAACAATGATGCATTACAAGATATTTTTGTTTTAGACATGGCTTCTACAGATCATGTTAGATCCAAAACACTAATGGCTTCTATGAGTGTAGATCGATTTAATTTTTTGGTTGAAAAAGCCAAGTTTCAATACCAATATATGTATAACAGCTTACAGTTAAACTTAGGAAACGGTAAATACCATAATATTGCCCAACTTTCTAATACAGCCAATACAGATTGGAGCTGGACAGTTTTAATAGAAGATTTAAATCATGACGAAAAAAAAGATATATATGTAACAAATGGCTATAGAAGATATGCATTAGACAATGACCTCAGAATGAAAGTTAATGAAGCAAAAAAAATGTACGGGAATAACATTCCTCTAAATGTACAAGAAGAATTGTATCATCAAATGCCATCTGAAAAACTTCCTAACATTCTATATGAAAGCAAAGACAGTTTGATTTTCAATAATGAAGCAATCAGCTGGGGATTAGCAGACTATTCTTTCTCTAACGGTGCCGCAATTGGTGATTTAGATAATGATGGCGATTTAGACTTAGTAGTTAATAACATAGATGATAATGCTTTTTTATATAAAAACTTATCTGTAGAAAAAAAATTGGGTAACTATCTAAGAGTTAAAACTATAGGCAACACCTCAGAGCCTTTTGCAAAAGTTACAATTACCTATGCTAATAAGAAACAGTTTTCAGAAACAAAAAGAGTGAGAGGCTATATGTCTGCAGTAGAAAATGTTGCACATTTTGGGTTAGGTAATTATAGTAAAATAGATACAATCACTGTAGAATGGCCATCAGGAAAATTAGAACAAAAAACTAATATAAAAACAAATACAGAACTTGTTTTTTATGAAAAAGATGCAATTGAGAAATCAATTCCTAAAAACAATAAAAGTACAATTTTTAAAACTGCTTCTTTAAAAAATTATAATATTGATTTTAAACATAATGAAAATATTTATGATGATTTTGAAGAAGAAATATTACTTCCTTACAAACAATCTACCCTGGGGCCTCACCTTTCAGTAGCAGATGTAAACAATGACGGTTTAGAGGATTTTTATGTTGGTGGCGCTGCTGGTCAAGCAGGTACACTCTATATTCAAACAAATCAAAATACTTTCTATAAATCATCTGAATCTGTATTCGAAGCAGATAGGTTACATGAGGATATGGAATCTTTGTTTTTTGATTTTGATGGAGACTCCGATTTAGATTTAATGGTAATAAGTGGAGGAAATGAGTTTAAAAAAGGAGATGATAGATACTCTGACAGACTTTATATTAATGATGGTAAAGGTAATTTTGTGAAACTTTCACAAAACACACTATTAAACAACAAAGAAAGCGGAAAAACAGTTATTTCTTTAGATTTTGATAAAGATGGTGATTTAGATGTTATTGTAGGTAATAGAATTATACCAAAACAATACCCTAAACCTGCAAATTCTTTTATTTATGAAAACAATGACAAAAACTTAGAAGATGTTACAAAAGAAATTGCTCCGGAAATTGAGAATTTTGGAATAATAAATAAACTCATTAAAACAGATTTTAATGCAGATGGATGGGATGATTTTATTGTTGTTGGAGAATGGACTCACATTGGCTTCTTTAAGAACATGAAAGGTACATTTAAAGATGTATCTAGAGAAATTGGAGTAGATAATGAAAAAGGATGGTGGTTTACCGTTAAAGAAACAGATGTTAATAATGATGGTTTGCCTGATTATATTATTGGGAATGTTGGATTAAACATTAAATTTAAAGCAAGCAAAGACAAGCCTTTTAAAGTTTATGGAAATGATTTTGATGATAATGGAACATTCGATATTGTTTTGAGTAAAAAATATAAAGATAAATATGTTCCCGTAAGAGGTAGAGAGTGTTCATCACAACAGATGCCTTTTATAATAGAGAAGTTTCCAACGTATAGTGAGTTTGCTAATGCTACTCTTGATGAAATATATGGTGACAAGCTTAAGAATGCCATATCTTTTGACGCTACAGAGTTTAGGAGCATGCTTTTATTGAATAAAGGTTACGGTAAATTTGAGAAGAAATTACTTCCAGTTGCAGCACAAATGTTCCCTGTTTTAGATGTAGTTGTTAAGGATGTTAATAATGATTCATTTGACGATCTTATTTTAATTGGTAATATTTACAATACAGAAGTAGAAACCCCTAGGTTAGATATGGGTACAGGATTGGTGTTATTATCTAACAAAAAAGGTGGCTACTTACCAATTCCTGCTCATGAATCTGGTTTATATATTCCGGGGAATGTAAAATCACTTAAAAGCTTAAAGCTATCAAATAAAAAATTACTTTTGTTGGCTGCGAGAAACAACGAAGAACTTTACGGTGTTGAATTAAATACTAAAAATTAATTTTATGAATAAAAGCCATGAAATCTATGGCATAAGAGCTACTATAGAAGCTATAAACTCCGGGAAGACAATAGAAAAAGTGTTTATACAAAAAGGGCTTAAAGGAGAGCTTTTTAACCAGTTAAATACCCTGCTTAATAAAAACGATATAGCCAGAAGCTATGTGCCATTGGTAAAGCTCAATAAATTTACCAAAAAAAATCATCAAGGCATTGTAGCTATCACCTCTCCTATTGAATATGCGGATTTTGAAAACTTAGTTATTAGTACAATAGAAAGAGGAGAAACTCCCCTTTTTTTAGTATTGGACCATATTTCTGATGTTAGAAATTTTGGCGCTATAATTAGAACTGCTGAATGTACAGGAGTTCATGGTATAATTATTCCTAAAAAGGGTGCAGCACCTGTTACTGCAGATACTGTAAAAACTTCTGCCGGTGCAGCCTTTAAAGTCCCAATATGCAAAGTAAATCATATTAAAGATGCTGTTTACTATTTACAAGCATCCGGTATAAAAACAGTTGCTGCAACAGAAAAAACAGATAAGGCAATCTACCAATTATCACTATCAGAACCTTTAGCCATTATTATGGGTGCTGAAGATGTTGGTGTGTCTGCAGGAGTTTTAAAAATAGTTGATGAAAAAGGTAAACTACCGATTTTAGGAGAAATAGAATCTTTAAATGTTTCTGTTGCTTGTGGAGCTATACTTTATGAAGTAGTTAGGCAAAGAATGAGTTAATTATTATCTGATTTGTTGGCTCTATAATTATAATTAATTTTCACTTTACTCTCAGTCTCATTAGTGCTCTCATCTTTATTTTCAATAAAATTTCCATCTTGATCAAAATGTTGTAAAAAGGGGTCGCTTGCTTCGTTGTAGTCTGGTTTTTCCCAATCGTATTTTGGAGCTGGTTTCATTTTTTTACCATAAATTAAGGCCAATATTAAACCGGATATAAAACCAGACAAATGCCCTTCCCAAGAAATCTTTTCTTCTATCGGAAAAACATACCACATCATACTTCCATAAATAAAAACCACCAAGAGTGAAAGCGCAACCAATCTAAAATGTTTAGATAATATTCCTGTAAAAAATATAAAACTAACCAACATGTAAATTAACAAGCTTGCTCCTATGTGGTAAGCTTCTCTTGCTACAAGCCAAGTTAAAAGACCCCCCATTATCCAGCCAAATAAAAGTACACGTACACTAATAGGCTTATAAAAAAATAAAAGCGAAGCTCCTAAAACTAAAAGGGGTATAGAATTGTTGTATAAATGAGAAAGTGAACCGTGTATAAACGGACTAAATAGAACTCCTTTTAACCCACTAATTGTTCTTGGATAAATACCATAAGAAGAAAAATCAATCTTAAAATTTGTTTCTATCCAAAAAACAAACCATAGTAAAAACACAAATGAAAGTGGAATAAATACAGCTTGGTATATCTTATTTTTAGTTTCTAAAGTTTTCATTTCTACAATTTAAAGATAATATAAACTAAACTACAACCCTATTTTAGTTTTTGGTTTTGTAGTACCTTTACACTATGAATATACCGTTAGCAGAACGCATGCGCCCAAAAACTTTGGACGCTTATTTAAGTCAGCAACATTTAGTTGGTAGTAATGGTGCACTAACACAACAAATAAAGTCTGGAGTGATTCCTTCTCTAATTTTCTGGGGACCTCCGGGAACCGGAAAAACAACATTAGCTAATATAATTGCTCATGAAAGTGGTCGCCCGTTTTATACCCTAAGTGCTATTAGCTCTGGTGTAAAAGATGTGAGAGAAGTTATTGAAAAGGCAAAAAAAAGCGATGGTTTATTTACCACAAAAAACCCAATTTTATTTATTGATGAAATCCACAGATTTAGTAAATCGCAACAAGATTCATTGCTCGGAGCTGTAGAAAAAGGTTGGGTTACCTTAATTGGTGCAACAACAGAAAACCCTAGTTTTGAAGTTATTCCCGCTTTGCTGTCTAGATGTCAAGTTTATACTTTAAATCCTTTTTCTAAAGAAGAATTAGAAGCATTGTTACATAGAGCTATTAAAGAAGATGACGTTATTTCTAAAAAAAGTATAAAGTTAAAAGAAACCGAAGCTATTATTAGGCTGTCTGGTGGTGATGCTAGAAAATTGCTAAATATATTTGAGCTTATTGTAATGTCTGAGGAGAGTTCTACTATTACAATAACCAATAAATTAGTAACAGACAAAGTACAGCAAAACACTGTTTTGTATGATAAAACAGGAGAGCAACACTACGATATTATTTCTGCATTTATAAAATCTATCCGAGGAAGTGATCCTAATGCTGCTGTATATTGGTTGGCTAGGATGATAGAAGGAGGCGAAGACGTTAAGTTTATTGCCAGACGAATGCTAATTTTAGCCTCAGAAGATATTGGCAATGCAAATCCTACTGCATTGGTTATTGCTAATAATACTTTTCAGGCGGTAACCACAATCGGGTATCCTGAGGCTCGTATAATATTAAGCCAGTGCGCTATTTACTTAGCAACTTCTCCTAAAAGCAACGCCTCGTATATGGCTATTAAAAACGCTCAAAAATTAGTTCGTGAAACCGGCGATTTGCCGGTGCCTCTTTCTATTAGAAATGCTCCAACCAAATTAATGAAAGAGCTTGGTTACGGTGAAAACTACAAATATGCTCACGATTATGAGAATAACTTTGTGTCACATGAGTTTTTACCCGAAGCTATTGCAAATACAAAGCTATTTGAGCCTGGAAATAATACCAGAGAAAAAGCTATTAGAGACTTTTTAAAAACGCGTTGGAAAGACAAATACAACTATTAAAACTTAATGTTTAGTTGTTTTCGCTGTAATTTATTGTCTTCGTAAAACTCTAAAATCCAAACTCCATTTACTTTTTTTAATATTCCTCCACTGGTAACAATAAATTCATTTTCAGAACTTGTTTTTTTAATAATATATACCACTTTTGGAGTACTATCAATTAATTGATAACCATTCTCTATAGGTTGCGCATAAAGCATATTTGGTTTTAAAATAGGCTGCTTGTTTAAAACCTCTTCTGAATCTTGTTTGTTTTCTGCCTTTACTATTTTAATAGGTTTTTCTTCAGGTTTGTTAGTTGGTTCGGATTTTATATCTGTAGTTATTTCTTCTTCAGGATCACTCTCTAAAGACTCATATTGATAATTTAAAATGACCATATCCTTAAAAGCTTCTTCTAAAGCTGTTTTATAAGCCGTTTCATAATCTTTAATTTTATTAGCTGCCTCTGGTGTTGTGTAAAGAACTTTCCCATTACAGTCTGTAATCTCAACACGAACCTTTGTGGTAAAAACGTTTGAATTATCTACAACATTAGCATGTAGCGCTTTACAAGGATTAGCTTTAATGTGCAAAGGCATATTACTACTATAAACGGCTTTAAAACCGTACTTTTCAAATAAAAACTTAGTAATTGTGTTTATCCTGTGCTGGTTATCTCTTTTCTGAAAGTTAAATTTAACCGGTACAACTATATACTCGTAGTTATTTATACTTTTTTGTGCTGTTGTAATAAAACTTAAAAGTGTTACCCCCAAAAGCAATATCTTTTTCATACGCTATAGTATTTTCTTTTTTACATTAGGTTTTGCAATATAGTTAATCCCAAATTGAAATGAAATAGCATTAGCCTTAGCAAGATTCCCATAGCTTAAAATATTATCGGCCATAGCATATATATTTATAGTACCAATTTGAGACGATACCCCTAACCCTAAATTAGAAAACGAGTATTTATCTACCGTAAATGTTGCTTTAGCATCTAAAAAAGAGAATAAATGTTTTTGATAAAATCCGGTTAAGGCTACCTGAGGTCCTCTTGGGCGCATGATTCCGTATAACTGTAATCCTACGTAATTTCTGTACGGATTAAGCTCTAATGGTAAAAGGCAATTACATTCTTCTACCTCTCTTTCTCCAAATCCATAACTGTAAAGTGCTCTTAGTTTTAATGGCCTTAATCTGATGTAAGATGAACTATTTTTAGTATATACTATACTTTCTTCTATTTCTTGTTTTAAATCTTCCCAATAATCCTCTGCGCTAGATGCGTTAGCAATTTGCGGGAATAACAACTCTATACCTTGGTAGGTATAAAAGCCCAATGCGTTATAATTTTCTATGTTTTTTGTGTACCAAACAAAACCTATGTCTTGTAAACTGGCAGCTATTTTTTCTTGTCTATTTAAATTATATGTAAATCCTACATCTAACCCTAATCCTAAGTTTCCTCCTAAAAGAGCCCTTGTAAGTAATGTTTTGCCTGCATTATCACTCTCGTCTAAATCTTTAATACCGGCAGTTTTTACAGACATGTTTACACTTAATGTTTGTGTGTATACATTATCTGAACCTAATTCTGTAGTAAATGCTCCCCTGTTATTAATGCTAGAAACTTCTATGATACTATTGTACAATTTAGCCCTACCTCCTACTCGTAATTTATTGTTTATTTTTTTATTAATTCCAAAATGAAATACTGTAAGTAACTCTCCTCGGGCAAGTATCTGGCCTAAATCAAATTTTCTGCCTATATGATTAAAATTACCATCATAAAATAAAACAGCTGGATCATCTGGCCAAAATGCATAGGCATCTAACTCCTGATATACTCCCATAGAGTAAAATGTGTTTTCATGCCATCTGTTTCCTTTAAAGCCTACAGAAATTAATTCTAATTGCTGGGTAACTCCAAAATCGTCTCTAAAATTAAGATCATTAATTGCTTGAGCTACTTTAACGTTAAAATCTATGTTATTATCTGCAAATAAATCGTAAATCGAAATTCCACTTGATCTTGCATTTATTTGAATTCCTGAAAGCGCCGGTACTCCAACGTAGCCATTAAAATTTACATCGGCCCCAGGGTTTAATAAAAGAGATTGTGGGATTTTAGTAAAACCATACAGGGTTTGGTTGTTTTGCGAAAACCCAACCATTCCCCATAATAATAGCACTATGGTAATTGTTAGTTTTCTCATTCAAACAACATATATAAAGTTCCTGATGATTTTAATTGTAAAGTACCAGTATCTTGGGCTGTTACATTACCCTGAAAATTTATTACAATTTGGGTGGTTTGTAAAAATGCATCTAAATTTTGACCTTGGTAATCTCTAGTTGTATTTCTGACAACCTCAGCTCCCGAAGAGGCCGGAATATTAATCTGGAAAGTATCTGTAACCTGATCGTTATCATCTAATAGTGTTACTTGAATACTAAAAGGTTGCCCTATTGTATTGGTAAACTCTAAAAACAATTGGGCTCTTATGGTATTGTCTTGTATAAATCCTTCTTCTGTTAAAACCCTAAACGATGTGTTGTCTGTAAAATTTATTGGTTGTGGTGCTTGGGCCATTTCTTGTGCAGTTAGCTCAAAAAAAACAAGATTGGCAGTATATACAGGAGTAGCCTGAAAGTCTTCTGCCTGATTAAAATCTACATCCTTAACACAAGATAATAAGAGCAAAAAAGTAGTAAATAATAACCCTTTTTGTAAAGATACTTTGCAAAAAATGTTTTGTAAACTACACTTCATAACCAGTCATACCTTTATTTACTAAATAGTATAACTCTATAAATAGTTTTTTATTTCTAAAAGACTAGTAATTATTTGTGCGTGGTTATGTTTATTTTGATTGTTAGAATTAAAATGAAGCGCATGCATACCAACATTTTTAGCTCCTAAAATGTCTGCCTCTAAGTTATCTCCAATCATAATGGATTGCTTTGGTGATACATTAGCTTTTTGTAAAGCAAATTCAAATATAAGAGGATTTGGTTTTTTTACCCCAACCATTTCTGAATTAATAATGTGAGTAAAATAATCTATAATTTGTGCCGAGCGTAGTTTATAATGCTGTACTTCATGAAAACCGTTTGTTATAATATGAAGTTTGTAATGAGCTTTTAAGTACTGCAAAACTTCTGTTGTATGATTAAATAAATGTCCAAAAGATGGTAAATATTTTATGTATTCTTCAGATAGTGTGAAAATTAAATCATCTGATGCTTCAATTTTTAACTTAGTAAATGTGTTTTTTAACCTGTAATACCTTAAATCTTTTTTAGTTATTTTTTCTTCTCTATAAAGTTTCCAATACTCAAAATTAATTGGCACATAAACTTCTAAAAAATCATTTAAAGCTACGGGTACATTATGCTCATTAAGTATTTTTTTAAATGTTAATGCCGAGTTTTTTTCAAAATCCCATAAGGTATGATCTAAGTCAAAAAAAACATCTGTAATAATGTTTCTAAGCTTCATCAGACAAAATTGTTTTATAAACTTCTTTCCAATTTACTGTGTTTTTTGTACCAAGAAAATCATTTAAAAAAACCGAAATAAATGTTCCGTTAACAGACTTGACACTTTTTTTGAGCTCTTGTACTGTTTTTACAATTGTATCTTGAGTTTCTATTTTACTGAGTGCTGTTGTATGAACGCAGAATGGATTAATTTTTACAGGTAATTGGGTTTCATGACTTACATCAAAAAAATAAAAAGGGGAGCAAGTTCCTGCTCTAAACCCCAAAACACCATCGTACCCCATAGAATAATCTTCATTAAATTCTGCTTCTACAATTTCTTGATACGTTTCGGGTATTATTATTCTATTAAACCTAAACCTAATTCGTTTAACCGGTCTGTTAATAATCTCTATTAATCTTTTTCTTTCCTGTTTTAAAACCTCTAAAAAACCTACAGATTGGTAAGAAGCCATCAGAGAAACTATACTATAATCTGCTACATGTTTAATTAAATACCGTAAGCTATTTGTATTAACAGAAATATTTTTATCGTAAGTAGCATAATCTGCCAGTAAGAAAAAGAAAATTATGTGTGTTTTAAACCGCTTATGTAAAGCTATAAGCCAATCAAAATTGTTAAACGGATCTTTTTTAATTTTCAGTAAAACCAGCGTTCTCTGCAAAACTCTTTTGAGTCTAAATTGGCTCAGGTCTAACAGATACCCGGCAATTGTTCTGATAATACCCCTCCCGGTAAACTCAGATGAAACTGCTACATCTATTAAAGATATTTGATTGTATTGCTTTGATGGGTTTTGTATTTCTGGAAACCTCTCCTTTAATGCTTCAAACAATCGTAAAACCCAAATATCTACCACAGGTAATTGTAAAAAATTGTTTTTAAAAGCTATACTTTCTTGGTAAGGGTATCTTCCGTGCTCATCTTTTACATGTGGCAAATACTCTTCGTACCGACTTAACAAATAAAAACTTGCTGCAAAAACATCAAAAGGTAAACTACACTGCTCCGGAACACCAAAAAAACAAGGAACACCATACCAGTCTTGTACTTTTACATCATAATCATTTAATCCTTGCTCAAAGAGTAAATCGTGGCTTTTTATAAAAAATTCGTTTTGTAATGGTTGTTTTGAGTAGGTTAGCTTAGGACCTGAATGTGCTATAAACTCCTCTACTTTAGTGGTAAAATTCACCTCTATTTGAAGCATTCTGGTAAAAACATGCTTCATTATATACGTTAATCTTGGAGTGACTTTGTGAGTGAAAATTAAAACCATAGTTACAACAACCCTTCGTCTGCAAAGCTAAAGTACGTTTTTTCGGTTATAATTAAATGATCTAGCATAGCTATATCTAAAGCATTACATGCTGTTTGCATTTTTTGGGTAAGTTTTACATCGGCTGTGCTTGGTTGTAATGTTCCTGACGGATGATTGTGGGCTAAAATAACAGCAACAGCTCCAAGCGTTAATGCGTGTTTTAAAGCCAACCTAACATCAACTAAAGTGCCAGTAATACCTCCTTTACTTAGTTGTGTAGATTGCAACACTTTATTGGCATTGTTTAAATATAAAATCCAGAACTCTTCGTGAGGTAGCTCTCCAATTGTAGGTTGTAACAATTCAAAAACTGTTTTACTTGACATTATTTTGGGTAGTTGTGCAGCTTGTTCAGAGCGTCGTCGTTTACCCAACTCTAATGCAGCTGCAATACTAATGGCTTTAGCCTCACCAATGCCTTTAAATTGCATTAATTGCTGTATAGTTTGTTTGCCGAGCGTGTTTAATTGGTTATTGTTTTGTGCTAAAATACGTTTAGAGAGCGCTACAGCACTTTCTTGTTTATTACCACTACCTATTAAAATTGCTATAAGTTCTGCGTCACTTAAAGAAGCGGTTCCTTTTTTTAGAAGTTTTTCTCTGGGACGATCTTCATCAGACCATTGTTTTATAGAGAACGAAATGGGTTTGTGCGTCAAGATTACTTTTTTTATAAAGATAAAAAATTGTACTTTTCAAAAAAGTAAAAACTAATACAATGAAATCTTTATTTGATGCTGATACATTTACCGAAGTAAAAGAACGTATAGAAAAGCTCTCTAAAGACACGCAACCCCAATGGGGAAGCATGAGTGTTGGGCAAATGCTAAAACATTGCCAACTACCTTTTAAAGTAGCCGACGGAAGTATGGCTTTAAAAAGTAAGCCAAACTTTTTTAAAAAGTTATTATTTAAAATGTACAAAAAGCATATGTACAATGATACCCCTTGGAAAAAAAATCTTCCAACGCCTTCTGATTTTAAAATAACTTCAGAACATGAGTTTGAAACCGAAAAAAACGAACTTCTTAAACAAATTAATCATTTTGTTTCTTTAAAAGATAATAATAACTGGCCCACGCATCCTTTCTTTGGAAAATTTACTACAGAGCAGTGGGGCAAAATGCAGTATAAGCACTTAAACCATCATTTAACTCAATTTGGTGTTTAATTATTTATTGTGAACTATCCTCCAAAACATCATCAGGAAAACAATTACAACAATGTTATTAATGTTATTAAGCAATATCCGTTTGCTACATTAATAACCGTAAAAAATAACATCCCTTTTATAACACATATACCTTTGGTTTTTGAGAGAGAGCATGATTCTACTCTTGGTAAATTAGTGGGGCATATTGATAAATACAACCCACAGGTTGCCACTTTAACAGACGGAGCAGAGGCTACTGCTATTTTTTATGGCCCTGATTGCTATATATCTCCTTCTGTGTATAGCACCAAACAGTTACCTACATGGAACTATATAATTGCTCATGTAAAAGGCACTATTACCCGATACACAGATTTAAAAAAAGTAAAACAAACTATGTTAAATATGACTTCTTTTTTAGAAGCACCCGAGCATAAGTTTAAATTAACCCCAGATAATCCTAAAATGGATGCTGCCTTACCTTACATTGTAGGTTTTGAAATTGCAATAACACAATGGGAAGGCAAGTTTAAATTATCTCAAGATAAATTAAAAACCGATCAAGAGCTTGCAAAAAAAGCGCTTATTGAGAGCCAGAAAAAAGACATTTCTGCTTTTATTAATGCTCTGTATGAAGCCCACAACCAACGTTAAACATATTATTTAACCAGGTTAGCTACCTCATTAAAATCTAACCCGCCATAATCTCCGGAACTCATTAGCAACAAAGCTGTATTTTCTAAGTTTTTAGAAAATAAAAACGCTTTAAAATCTTCCGGATTTGTAAATATTTGTAAATCGGTTCTGTTAAATGCGTTTGCAATTTGCTCTTTAGAAACCGGCTGTAATTTTTTAATTTCAACTGCTTTAGGCGAATAAAAAACTACTGCTTCTTGTGCTGCATTTAGTGTTCCTTTGTATTGCTCTAAAAAATTAGCATTAAGACTGCTATAAGTATGTAACTCTAAACAAGCTACTATTTTTTTGTTAGAATATTGCTCTGCTACGGCTTGTGTAGTTGCTTTTACTTTGCTTGGTGAATGAGCAAAATCTTTATATATAACCGAGCTGTTGTTTTCTGCTATTTTTTCTAAACGTTTGCTTGCCCCTTTAAACGATGCTATTGCTTCGTAAAAATCTATTTCGTCTATTCCCATATGTTGGCAAATCCATTTAGCGCCGGCCAAATTATTTAGATTATGCTTTCCAAAAACAGATACCGGTAATGGCCCTTCTGAAGTTTGCAAATAGGTTTCACCGTCTTCAATAAAATAGTCGGGGGTTTTGTATGGATATTTTTTAATTGGTGCCGTTGTATCTTCTACTAATTGCTTAACAATTTCATCTTCTTCATTATAAACCAAAATACCTCCGGGCGTTATAGATTCTATAAAAATTTTAAACTGCTCTACATAATCATCAAACGTTTTAAATACATTTATATGATCCCAGGCAATACCACTAAGCAATGCAATATTGGGTTTGTATAAGTGAAATTTAGGTCGCCTATCTATAGCAGAAGATAAATATTCATCGCCTTCTAACACAATAAAATCATTTTCATTAGATAGCTGCACCATGGTTTCAAAACCATCTAATTGAGCACCAACCATATAATCTGTTGTTACGCTATGATAATTTAACACATGTAATATCATAGAGGTAATAGTGGTTTTACCGTGGCTTCCGCCAATAACAACTCTGGTTTTATATTTAGAATGCTCGTATAAAAACTCAGGGTACGAATAAATTGTAAGCCCTAATTCTTGCGCTTTTATAAGCTCAGGATTATCGGGTTTAGCGTGCATTCCTAAAATAACAGCATCAACATTTTTAGTTATTTTATCAGGAAACCAACCAAAAGATTCCGGCAACAAACCTTTACTTTCTAATCGGCTTTTAGAGGGCTCAAAAATAATATCGTCGCTTCCGGTTATTTTATATCCTTTGTTATGTAGTGCTATAGCTAAATTATGCATGGCGCTTCCGCCAATAGCTATAAAATGAATGTGCATATTTAAAATTTTTGGGTAAAGATAATTATTTGATGTGCTATGCAGCAAAGAAGAAAACTATAAATACTTTTTCTTGAGTTTTATAGCCTCATTAAAATCAGGGTTTGCTTTTAAGGCCTTTGCTATATAAGTTTTTGCTTTGTCTTGTTGGTTTTTCAGCAAGTAAATTTTAGCTATATGATAGTACACCCACTCTACTTTTATGTTATTTGATTGATTATGCCTTTTCACAAACCATGTAAGATGTTTTAAACCGGTGTTTAATGCAACATTGTATGTTGAAGCTATTTTACCAAGTTGGTAGTGTATATTAACTCTGGGGTAGGTACTACTAATATTTTCTGCAAGATTAATGGCTTTTATAGACCATTTTTTATGCTCTTCTTTATTATTTGTGTAGTCTGCAATATAGGCTTTTGCCAAATACCCTTCTATTGGTGATTGGCTTTCTAACTCTGAGGCATATTCTTTAGCTTTCTTTATACTTCCTCCTAAAATTCCTGGTAATTGCAAATACAATTCTATCAGTGCCCATCTTACATCTATGTGTTCTTTATTTAAGTTTGCAGCAAGTGTAAAATGATATTTAACATCTGATATTAACCCAAGTGCTTTAAATTTATTTACCGACAAGGCTTTCATTCCCAAAACTCCTCCCAACTTATAATTATAATTTGCACTTTTGGGGTTGCTTTTAACTAGCATTTTATAATATTCTATGGCTTTATCCCAATTCTCTTCTAAACCATATACATCTCCCAGTTTTTCAATTAAATCATCCGATTTATTAGTGTTAATTTGGGTAATAAGTAATTGTTTAGCTTCATTATAGTTTTTTCTTTTTAATAAAGAATCTACTTGCACAATTATATGCTCTTGTGCAGTTGTTTTATAGACCGATAAGCAAAAAGTTATAAATATTATTAAAATAAAATGCTTCATTTGTTTGATGGAGGAAAGTTTTTAAAAACAGCATTTACTACTATTTTTAGTTGTTCCTTTTTTGTGTCTGGTGATGCCTTTTCGCTAATTTTATGTTCGGCAATAGCTTGCCAAATAAGTTGATTGGTTGATGCATCAACAACATCAAAAGTAAATTGTGTTATAGGCATATTGCTTCCTAAAGGAATCCCAACAGAAACACCACCTCCAACATTTCGTCCTGTACCGCCAACTCCTACTCCAACCTGACTATTAGGAGTAACTTCTAATTTTTTAGTAGTTACATTTATATAAAAATCTGGGTTATTGCTGTGCTTAAAACCTAAGTTAGTAATAGATGTGTTTAAGACCTCTAATAACCTCTTAGTGTCTAAATCACTAAGTCCTGTATCTAGGTGGTTATAAATAGCATAGGTTTTCAGGGTGCTGAAATTAGTATGATAATCAAAATCATATACTACTCTTGGTGAAGAACAACCAAAAACAAAACATGCTAATACTAATAGTACCCCTTTAACTTTCATGTTTTTTATTTAAATATAACACAAAAAGCGTTCCCTTTTAAGCCTCTTCATTAAGCATTTGCCAGAGTTTGTCTTTTAGCTCTGTAATACCCTGTTGGGCAACCGAAGAGATAAAAAGATAAGGGGTTGTTGTAAAAACTTTATCTAGTTCTTCCTTAAGTTCTGCCTTTAACTCATTGTCTAACATATCTGATTTAGAAATAGCAATGAGCCTGTTTTTATCTAGCAGTTCCGGGTTGTACCTTCTTAATTCGTCCAGTAAAATATTATACTCTTTTACTATGTCTTTACTATCTGCAGGTATTAAAAAAAGCAATGTTGCGTTACGTTCTATGTGTCTTAAAAAGTAATGACCAAGACCCTTACCTTCTGCCGCTCCTTCTATAATTCCGGGAATATCGGCCATTACAAAGGTTTTAAAGTCTCTATATTTAACAATTCCTAAGTTAGGTTTTAAGGTAGTAAACTCGTAGTCAGCAATTTTAGGTTTTGCCGATGTAATAACAGACAACAACGTAGATTTACCTGCATTAGGGAACCCAACTAAGCCAACATCTGCCAATACTTTTAACTCTAACGTAATACGTTTTTCTTCGCCGGGCAATCCAGGTTGAGCATACCGAGGAGTTTGGTTGGTTGCACTTTTAAAATGCCAATTTCCTCTACCTCCTTTACCACCTTGAGCTATAATTTTTTCTTGGCCGTCTTCGGTTATTTCAAATAAAATCCGGTTGGTTTCTGTATCTCTAACTACAGTTCCCAGAGGTACCTCTAAATACACATCTTCTCCGTCTGCTCCGGTGCTTCGGTTTTTACTTCCGTGTTCTCCGTGTCCGGCTCTAAAATGTTTCTTAAATTTAAAATGATATAGTGTCCAAAGATTTTTATTTCCTTTAATAATTACATGACCGCCTCTACCACCATCTCCACCATCCGGACCTCCCTTGGCTACATATTTTTCTCTTCGAAGGTGTGTAGACCCCTTACCTCCATTCCCAGACGTTACATATACTTTAACATAATCTACAAAATTACCTTCGGTCATTGTTTTAGTTTTTTAGCTTGTTAATACAGCTTTGTTTTTTATTTCTTGTAAAGCACCATCCCACAATTGCTTTCTGTGTAATAATGCTTGTTTGCTAACTTGTAAGCAATCTTCCCATTTATTTGCATCATCTCCACACAACTCACTAATCATTTGTAAAGCAATTGGTCCGTGCTCATCACCATCTAACTCAATATGTCTTTCAAGATAATAAACAAATTTATCTAACTTATTGGCAACTTGGTTCTGTATGTTTTTTACCAAGCTTAAAAACATATTCGGAATTAAATCTTCTCTTCCGAAGGTGAAAACAGCTGCAATTTTATGAGCTTCGTTAGTGTTAATTACAGAAAAAGTGAAGTTTACAAAATCTTTAATGGCTTGGGGAGCTTGAGCTATTTGTAAAGCTTCTGAAATATTTTTTTGTTGATTAAGTGCACCTATAAAACTTTCAATTGACTGAGTGTTAGCATTAGCTTGTTGCATAGCCTGCAAATACATCTCAAAATGGCTCATTGTGTTTCCTTGTGCGTCTAAATCGCTTTCTTCGCCAAGAACTATCTCGTTTATAAAGCGTCTAATTTTTGGATCTCCTTTTGGTGTCCAAGGCACATGTGTTTGTGTATACATGTTTTGCAATGCTTTTAAGAGCGACATAAAATCAAACACAGCAAATACATGATATTGCATAAAAACGGTTAAATCTTGTACAGAGTGTACATTGTTGTATAAAGAATGAGCCACTATTTGTTTACGTAGTGGCTCGAGTTGTGCGTTTAAGTTTTGTATATAGTTAACGTTAGAGCTCATCTATTACTTTACTTAATCTATCTGTTATTTCATTAATTTCTCCAATACCGTTTACACTATAAAATTTCCCTTGTTTTTTATAGTAGTCTATAAGAGGTGCTGTTTTTTGATTATATTCTTCAAAGCGGTTTTTAATTTTTTCTTCATCCTGATCATCAGTGCGCCCACTTACTTTACCGCGCTCTAAAAGGCGTTGTAAAAGCACGTTCTCATCGGCTTCTAAAGCAATGGTAGCGTCTATTTTCATGTCTTTTGCACTAAGCAAATTATCTAGCGCCTCTGCTTGTGCAATGGTTCTTGGGAAACCATCAAAAATAAATCCGTTTGCATCAGGATTTTTATTTACCTCTTCTTCAAGCATTTGTATAGTAATACTGTCGGGCACCAGCTCTCCTTTATCTATATATGTTTTGGCTTCTTTACCTAAATCGGTACCATTTTTAATATTATATCTAAACACCTCGCCGGTAGAGATATGTTTTAAATTGTATTTGTCTTTTAAAAATTTTGCTTGCGTTCCTTTACCTGCTCCGGGTTTCCCAAAAAGCACTAAGTTAATCATGTGTGTTTCTTTTAATTGATAAACATCTGGTAGGTTACGGCCAAGCTCGTTGTAATCTAAACCGTAGCCAACAATAAATTTGTTCGGAATTTTTATACCAACATAATCTATGTTATACTCCCCATTGTACGCCTCAGGTTTGTAAAACATAGCTGCAATTTTAAATCTTTTTACATTAATATCAGAAAATATGTGTAGCAACTCTTTAAGTGTTCTTCCGGTATCTATTATGTCTTCTAAAATAACTACGCTTCTGCCTTTTACATTTTCCGGTACATCTAACAATGTTTTTACAATACCGGTAGACGAAATACCTCTGTAAGAGCTTAACTTTACAAAGCTAACTTCACACGGGTACGGATAGGCTTTTAAAAAGTCTGCAGCAAACATAAATGCTCCGTTCAAGACACAAATAAAAATTGGCACCTCATCCTTAAAATCTTCTGCAACTTCGTGGGCAACTCTTTTTACTTGTTCCTGAATTTCTGCTGATGAAATAAACGGAATAAAGTATTTATCTTCGAGTTGTATCAACAATTCTAATTTTTAGAGTGGCAAAGATACTATTTTGATTTTGCTTTTTTAATTTTTCAACATAACCATTTCATAATTAAGCGTATTTTTGTAGCAATTTTAAACAACACAATCACAAATTGATAACTGCTCTATGAGCTTTTTCTCATCAAACTTCACATTAGGCATATTAGGTGGTGGCCAACTTGGCAAAATGTTATTATACGAAACACGAAAATTTGATATTACCACCCATGTACTTGATAAAAATCCGGATGCTCCAGCAAAACATGGTTGTAATAAATTTGAAGTTGGAGATTTAATGGATTTTGAAACCGTAGTTGCTTTTGGCGAAAAGGTAGATTTACTTACCATAGAAATAGAAAATGTAAATGTAGATGCTCTCGAGGCTCTAGAAAAAAAAGGGGTTACTGTTTACCCCTCTTCTAAAACTTTACGCATCATTCAAAACAAAGCCAAACAAAAGCTTTTTTACACAGATCATTCTATTCCAACAGCACCATTTACAAGATTTGCTTACACCGACGAAATAAAAACAGCAATACAACACGAAACATTACAATTTCCGTTTGTTTGGAAAAGCGCTATGTTTGGGTATGATGGCCAAGGAGTAAAAATAGTTAAAACCTATTCAGACTTAGAAGGTTTACCAAATGTAGAATGTATTGTAGAGCAAATGGTGCCTTTTAAAAATGAGCTGGCGGTTATTGTTGCTCGTAATGCAGATGGTGATGTAGCTGTATACCCGGTGGTAGAAATGGAGTTTCATCCGGAAGCTAACCAAGTAGAATACGTTTTATGCCCGGCAAGAATACCTAAAGAAATTGCAAAACAAGCCCAATTGGTTGCTTTAAAAGTGTCTCAAGCTTTTAAGCATGTAGGTTTATTGGCTGTAGAAATGTTTTTAACACAAGATAATACTGTGTTGGTTAACGAGGTAGCTCCGAGACCTCATAATAGTGGCCATTATAGTATAGAAGCCAGTTACACCAATCAGTTTGAGCAACATATTAGGGCTATTTTAAACTTACCTTTGGGTAATACAGACAGTAAAGTTGCCGGTGTAATGGTTAATTTAGTAGGCGAAGAAGGTTTTAAGGGCAATGTTCATTACAAAAACATAGAAAATATTTTAGCTTTACAAGGAGTAACACCCCATATATACGGTAAAAAAGAAACAAGACCTTTCAGAAAAATGGGGCATGTAACTATTGTAAATAAAGATATTAATGAAGCCCGAAATATAGCAGAGAAAGTAAAAAGCACAATACGCGTAATTAGCAAATAAAAACCTTAAAAAAATTAATTATGAGCAAAGTAGCGGTAATAATGGGAAGCACAAGCGATCTTCCTGTTATGCAAGACGCCATAGATATTTTAAAAGAATTCTCAATAGCTGTAGAGGTAGATATTGTATCTGCTCATAGAACACCCGATAAGATGTTTGAGTTTGGTAAAAATGCTCACAAAAAAGGTATTCAAGTAATTATAGCCGGTGCCGGTGGTGCAGCGCATTTGCCCGGCATGGTAGCTTCTCTTTCTCCACTACCTGTTATTGGTGTTCCTGTAAAAAGCAGTAACTCTATAGATGGGTGGGATTCTGTACTTTCTATACTACAAATGCCCGGTGGTGTTCCTGTTGCCACAGTTGCTTTAAACGGAGCAAAAAATGCAGGTATATTAGCAGCCCAAATAATAGGAAGCAGTAATCCTGATGTTTTAAAAAAAGTTATTGCGTATAAAGAAGCATTAAAAGAAAAAGTAATTAAAGGCTCTAATCAAATAAAACAATAAAAAAACCCGAAGCTAGGCTAAGGGTTCTCTCTGCTATTAATCAATTATTTATGCTCGCATATTGCGAGTAATTCAGTTAGGTTAAAATTCAAAAAAGGCGAGTAAAAATTGCGCTATATAAATACGTTATAAAGTAACTACGAGAAGATTGAATTTTTAGACTTTAAACATCGATAAAAAACCTGTTTAATCGACAAAAAACATCGCTATGCACAACATATTAAATAAACCATTTAAAACACCCTATAATTCGGCTCCGTTTTCAAAAATAAAGGTAGATGATTATTTGCCGGCTATTAAAGCAGAAATAGAAAAAACTAAGAAAGAAATAGATCAAATAACTAACAATCCTGAGCCTCCAACTTTTAAAAATACAATAGAAGCTTTAGAGTATGCCGGAGAGCAATTAGACAGGATTACAAGCATCTTTTTTAATTTAAACAGTGCAGAAACTAATCAAGAAATTCAACAACTTGCACAACAAATCTCTCCCCTTTTAACCGAGTTTAGTAACGATATTAGGCTAAACGAAACACTTTTTAACAGAATAAAAGAGGTTTATACAAATAAAGACAACCTAAATTTAACACCGGAGCAACAAACTTTATTAGATAAAAAATACAAGAGTTTTGCCAGAAATGGAGCTAACCTTCCTGAAGCTAAGAAAAAAGAACTTCGCGAGATTGATAAAGAACTTGCTAAACTAAGTTTAAAATTCGGTGAGAATGTATTGGCAGAAACCAACAGTTTTGAACTTCATTTAACTAACCCTGAAGATGTAGCAGGAATCCCAGAAGGTGCTTTAGAAGCTGCTAAACAAACAGCTCAAAGCAAATCAAAAGATGGTTGGATTTTTACGTTAGATTACCCTAGCTACATCCCTTTTATGAAATATGCCAAGTCTAGAGAACTCAGAAAAAAAATGGCATTGGCATTTGGCAGTAAAGCATTTAAAAACAATGAATATAATAATGAAGAAATTGTTTTAAAGATTGCTGCTTTACGTTACAAACGTGCCAATTTACTTGGTTATAAAACACATGCACATTATGTTTTAGAAGAACGCATGGCAGAAAAACCTGAGAAAGTTACAGCATTTTTAAATGATTTATTAGTAAAAGCTAAACCGGCTGCAATTAAGGAGTTTAATGAACTTACAAAATTTGCAAAAAATATTGATGGCATAGATCAATTAGAGATTTGGGACAATGCATACTATTCCGAAAAATTAAAGCAAGAAAAATTTAATTTAGACGATGAAAAACTAAAACCCTACTTTGAGCTCACTAATGTAATACAAGGAGCTTTTACAGTAGCCAACAAGCTTTTTGGTTTGCGATTTGAGGAAACTACAGAAGTAGATGTGTACCATGAAGATGTAAAAACTTATAAGGTACTAGATGAAAACAATAATTTTATAGCGCTGTTTTATGCAGATTTTCATCCTAGACCCGGGAAGCGAAATGGTGCTTGGATGACATCATTTAAGCCACAATATGTAAAAGATGGTGTGAATGAACGTCCGCATATTTCTATAGTTTGCAACTTTACAAAACCAACTCCAACAAAACCCTCTCTGTTAACTTTTAATGAAGTTACAACACTTTTTCACGAATTCGGTCATGCGTTACATGGCATGTTAGCAAACACTACATATCCGAGTTTAAGCGGAACAAGTGTTTATTGGGACTTTGTTGAGCTTCCCAGCCAGTTGTTAGAAAATTGGTGTTATCAAGAAGAAGCGTTGGCGTTGTTTGCCAAGCATTACCAAACCGGAGAAACTATTCCAACAGAATATATAGAGAAAATTAAAGAAGCTGCAAACTTTATGGAAGGAATGCAGACCGTTAGGCAGCTTAGTTTTGGAATGTTAGATATGGGATGGCACGCTACCAACCCGGAAAATGTTACCAACGTAAAAGCTTATGAAAAAGAACTCTTTAAGCCTACTCAACTGTTTCCGGATAACCCGGAAACCTGCATGAGCACCTCGTTTTCTCATATTTTTCAGGGAGGATATAGTGCTGGTTATTATAGTTACAAATGGGCAGAGGTTTTAGATGCCGATGCTTTTGAGTATTTTAAAGAAAACGGAATTTTTAGTGCCAAAGTTGCAAGTCAATTTAAAGAACATATTTTATCTAAAGGAGGTACAGAAAACCCAATGGAACTTTATAAAAGGTTTAGAGGTAAAGAACCCGAACCTGAAGCTTTATTGCGTAGAGCCGGACTTATAAAAAAAGCCTCATAACTTGAGGCTTTTTTTATTGTACTTTGCTCTGTATTTCTTGCCACGCTGTAATACCACCTTCTAAATTAATAACGTGTTTAAAACCCTCATCTATTAATATTTTGGCTGCTTTAGCACTTCTGTTTCCAGATTTGCAATATACATACAGCGTTTTCTTTTTATTTAACATATGTACTTGCTCTGCAAAATTGTCTTGTAAAAAGTCAATGTTTAATGCTCCCGAAAGATGTCCTTCATTAAACTCTTCTTTTGTTCTAACATCAAGCAAAATACCTTCCTCAAACTCTTCAAAAGTCAATTCTGTTATAGGCATGCTCTCTAGCTTACTCTTTTGAGCTTCGCAAGACATTATAACACAAAGCAATAAACATCCTAATAGTTTTATAAACGTTCTCATAAAGTCAATAAATTAGTATAACTACTACGAATATACATAATCCTTTAACTTTTTCTATTTTTACATTACGTATGAGCAAGAGTCCTAACCATACACTACAACCAGATTTGTGGGTAGATTTATATGCAGACTACCTGTATAACTATGCCATAATTCGTGTTAATAATGCTGAACTTGCACAAGATTTAGTACAAGAAACTTTTTTAGCAGGCTTAAAATCTGCCAAAAACTTTAAAGGAGATGCGGCAGAACGTACTTGGTTAATATCTATTTTAAAGCGAAAAATTATTGATTATTATCGCAAAATAAATTCAAAAAAAGGCAAAGCAGAAGTTAAAATTAATTATAGTACTGATAGCAATAAAGATGGCAATTGGTTAGAAGAACAAGTATCTGATCCTTTTGATTTTACTGCAGAAGACAAATTGCAAAATAAAGAGCTTGGTTTAGCTATACAAGAATGTATTGCAAAGCTACCCCAAAAGCAAGCAACTGTTTTTAAAATGAAAACTATAGAAGGAATGGATACCAAAGATATTTGTAATGAACTTAACATTACACCGTCTAACCTTTGGGTTATAATACATAGAGCCCGTATAGCTTTAATATCTTGTTTACAAGACAATTGGTTTAAATAAAATTAAAAACACATTATGATTTCTTGCGAGAAAGCAGCACAAATTTGTAACAAAAAACAATACAACGAAGCCTCATTTTCAGAACGATTACAACTCCTTTTACATTTGCTTATTTGTAAGTTTTGTGCTCAATTTTCTAAAAAAAATAAAAAGCTTACCCAACTTTGTAGCGAGGCTCAACTTAAAGTTTTAAGCGTAAGCAAAAAACAAGAGCTTAAACAAGAAATAAACAAACACTTATCTAATTTACAGTAGCATACAAGCTAACATCCACCACAAAACAGGAATTCCTTCTACCCAAAAACTAGAATAATATTTGGGTTGCTTTTTTTTAGTAAACCAAAGCAACACAGTAGTAATTACCAGTACAATAAAAAGAACCACAACTTGTTTAAATACAAAGTCATCCTTAAAAAACTCTGTTACCCACACAACAACAAGCAAAAATATTCCTAATAGCTTAGTTCTTTTAATTCCGAATCGTTGAGGCAGTGTTTTAAGTGCAGCGCTATCGTATTTTAAATCTCTTATCTCGAATGGAAGTATTAATACTAGCACAAATAAAAACCGTTTAAACACTTCAACCTTAACATCAAAACTAAACGTAGCTTTTAAATTAACCACAGGTAAAACAACCGTTACTCCAGCCCAAATTAAAGCAACAATAAAAATTTTAAGCCCACTAAAACTTCTCAAATTTTTAGCTTGTGGTAAAACAGGCATTGCGTACAAAGCAGTTAAAAACAAAAAAATTACCAGGTACAAATAGGTTGCTGAAGACAGCTTAAAAAAATAATATAATGCAAGCCCAAAAGCTATAATACTTACTAATTGAATTATCCTCAAATAAACAGTAGTAACAATAATGTATTTTTGAGCCTCTACTCCATACTTTATAAAATTATAGCTAACTATTGTACTAAAAAAAGCAAACCACGCTACACTATTATCCGGTGGTAGGTTTAAAGTTAAATGAGTTAGTTTAACAAAAGCAAAAACAGCTAACGCAACATGAATGCTGGCATCTATGTAAAAGTTAAAAAGCTTTTTTAGTAACTGCATATAACAAAGGTAGCTAACGGCTATGTAACTTGTTAATAACTAAGTTACAAACGTAACTTTTTAATGCTACAAAAGCATATGTATCATTAATTTAATGTGTAATTTTGCAGCCAATTAAACAACACATTTTATTTTTTAATGAAAACCGATTCTTTTGTATTACGCCATATTGGGCCAAGAGAGACCGATTTACCAAAAATGTTTAGCACCATTGGGGTAGATAACATGGAGCAACTTATTTATGAAACTATCCCTGATGATATTCGGTTAAAAAATCCACTAAATTTACCTAAAGCCCTTAGTGAAAATGAGTTTTTAAGCCACCTTCATGAACTGGCTAAAAAAAATAAAATTTACAAAACATACATTGGTCTTGGATACCACGAAAGCATTACACCTTCTGTAATTAAACGAAACATACTGGAAAATCCGGGATGGTATACAGCTTACACACCTTACCAAGCCGAAATTGCTCAAGGACGTTTAGAGGCGTTGCTTAACTACCAAACCATGATTTGCGATTTAACCGGAATGGAAATTGCAAATGCTTCTTTGTTAGATGAAAGTACTGCTGCTGCAGAAGCCATGACTATGTTGTTTGATGTAAGAAGCAGAGAACAGAAAAAAAATAATGTAGTTAAGTTTTTTGTATCAGAACAAATACTTCCGCAAACCTTATCATTACTACAAACAAGAGCTCTCCCCTTAGGTATAGAGCTAGTTGTTGGCAACCACGAAGAATTTGATTTTAGCACAGATTTTTTTGGAGCAATACTCCAGTATCCAGGAAAACACGGACAAGTTTATGATTATGCCTCTTTTGTAGAAAAAGCAAAACAAAACCAAATTAAAGTTGCTGTTGCAGCAGATATTTTAAGCTTAGTTATGCTTACTGCTCCGGGTGAATGGGGTGTAGATGTTGTTGTAGGAACTACACAACGCTTTGGAATTCCGCTAGGGTACGGTGGTCCGCATGCTGCTTTTTTTGCAACAAAAGAAGAATATAAACGAAGTATTCCCGGCAGAATTATTGGAGTCACCAAAGACACAGATGGTAACAGAGCCTTACGCATGGCGTTGCAAACAAGAGAGCAACATATAAAAAGAGATAAAGCAACTTCTAATATTTGTACCGCTCAAGTACTCTTAGCTGTTATGGCCGGAATGTATGCCGTATATCATGGCCCTAACGGATTAAAGTATATAGCACAAAAAGTTCACAATCATACTAAAGCTCTAGATAAAGTATTAAATAACTTAGGGTTTAGCCAATTAAATTCTGTTTATTTTGATACCTTAAAAGTTGCTGTTTCAGACAGTAATGCATTACGAGACATTGCACTTAAAAACAACATCAACTTTAATTATATAGATAACCAAACTATTTCTATTTCATTAAACGAAGCCACATCAGAAGATGATGTTGCCAAAATAGTTTCTGTTTTTGCTACATTGGTCGGCACTACAACAACTGTTGATTTTAATGTAGAAACTGATGTAATCCCGGATGCTGTTAAGCGTAAAACACCTTTCTTAGAGAACGAAGTGTTTAACACCTACCACTCTGAGACAGAAATGATGCGCTACATAAAAAAGTTAGAGCGTAAAGACTTAGCTCTTAACCACTCAATGATTTCATTAGGCTCTTGTACTATGAAGCTCAATGCTGCAACCGAAATGCTCCCATTAAGCTGGGCAGAGTGGGCAAATATTCATCCTTTTGTACCAATTGATCAAGCAGAAGGATATCAAGAAATGTTATCGCGTTTAGAGCATCAACTAAACGAAATAACCGGATTTGCCGGAACTTCACTTCAACCAAACTCAGGTGCTCAAGGTGAATACGCTGGGTTAATGGTTATTAGAGCCTACCATGAGTCTAACGATGAAGGTCACAGAAATATATGTCTTATTCCAGCTTCTGCACACGGTACCAATCCGGCTTCTGCAGTTATGGCCGGTATGAAAGTGGTAGTAACTAAAACAGATGAAAAAGGTAATATTGATGTTGCCGATTTAAAAGAAAAAGCAGAAAAGTATAAAGATAGTTTGGCTGCTTTAATGGTTACCTACCCATCTACACATGGCGTTTACGAAGCTTCTATTAAAGAAATAACCAAAATAATACATGACAACGGTGGACAGGTATATATGGATGGTGCAAACATGAATGCCCAAGTTGGTTTAACCAATCCGGCAACCATTGGTGCAGATGTTTGCCATTTAAATCTGCATAAAACATTTGCTATACCTCATGGAGGTGGCGGTCCGGGCGTTGGTCCTATTTGTGTAGCAGAACACTTAGTTAAGTTTTTGCCTTCTAACCCGGTAATTAAAACCGGTGGTGAAAACGCAATAACTGCTATCTCTGCAGCTCCTTGGGGTAGTGCTTTAGTATGTCTTATTTCGTATGGATATATAACCATGTTGGGCTACAGAGGTCTTACAGAAGCTACTAAATATGCTATTTTAAACGCTAATTACATAAAAAGCCGTTTAGAAGAGTACTATCCTGTTCTATACACCGGAGAAAAAGGAAGAGCAGCACACGAACTTATAATAGATTGCAGACCATTTAAAAAGAAAGGCATTGAAGTTACTGATATTGCTAAACGTTTAATGGACTATGGTTTTCATGCTCCAACCGTATCTTTCCCTGTAGCCGGCACTATAATGATAGAGCCTACAGAAAGCGAAAGTTTAGCAGAATTAGATAAGTTCTGTGATGCAATGATTGCCATTAGAAAAGAAATTGAGGAGGTTTCTGCAGATAACCCTAACAACGTTCTTAAAAATGCTCCTCACACATTAGCAATGGTAACAAATGATTCTTGGAATTTTCCTTACTCTAGACAAAAAGCTGCTTTCCCATTGCCTTACTTGCACGAAAATAAGTTTTGGCCAAGTGTTAGACGGGTAGATGATGCTTATGGAGATCGTAATTTAATTTGTACATGTACACCTATTGAGGCTTACGCCGAAGCATAGCTTACACCTTGTAATCCCTATAAAAACAAGCGTTTTCAGATTTTTGAAAACGCTTGTTTTGTTTTTGTATAGTTTTTAAATCTATTGATTGAACATCATATTTTAACCCAATAGTCAGTTTTATTTTTAAGCAAGGATAATTAAACTTGTTTAAAAAAATAAACTATGAATATTCGTATTACAGGATCAGGAAGTTATATCCCTGCTGTTGTAGAACAAAACACTAACTTTTCTAAACACGCTTTTTTTGATGCCGACGGCAATAAATTTACACACGATAATACCGTAATTATAGAAAAATTTAAAGCCATTACAGGTATTGGCGAAAGGCGATACGCTAAAAAACATCAGAACACTTCAGACTTAGCATCGTTTGCAGCAGAAAATGCCATTAACGATGCCAATATAGATCCTGAAACCTTAGACTATATTATTGTTGCACACAACTTTGGTGATGTTAGGTATAACTCCGTTCAAGGAGACACATTACCCAGCTTAGCTTCTAGAGTAAAACATTCGCTTCAAATTAAAAACCCTAAATGTGTTGCTTACGATTTAATTTTTGGCTGTCCCGGATGGGTTGAAGGCGTTATACAAGCGCAAGCCTTTATTAAAAGCGGAATGGCAAAAAAGTGTTTAGTGATTGGAGCCGAAACACTCTCTAGAGTGGTAGATAAACACGATAGAGATTCTATGATATATTCTGATGGTGCCGGAGCTGTTGTTGTAGAAGCTACTGAGGATGATAATAGCGGTATACTAGCTTTCGAATCTGCTACTTATGCTCATAACGAAGCGTATTATTTATTCTTCGGAAAATCAAACAATCCTGAAGCAGATGCTAATACCCGTTACATAAAAATGCACGGGCGCAAAATTTACGAATTTGCTATATCGCATGTACCACAAGCTATGAAAGCATGCTTAGATAAGAGTGGGATTCCTATAGATCAAGTAAAAAAAATATTTATTCATCAGGCAAACGAAAAAATGGACGAAGCTATTGTAAAACGTTTTTACCGTTTGTACAAAACCCAACCTCCGGCAGATGTTATGCCTATGAATATTCAAACCATGGGGAACAATTCTGTAGCTACTGTTCCTACTTTATTTGATATGGTTAGAAAAGGAATGATAGACAATCAATCTGTACATAAAGGTGATGTTATTATATTTGCAAGTGTTGGTGCAGGTATGAACATCAATGCCATTGTGTATAGATATTAATATGTATAAAGAATATTATCCAAAAAAACGATTTTCTAAAACAATTAGCTTTTTAAACTCTGTAGTTTCGCCACCTGCAAAAATTTTAGATTTAGGTGTTGTTAATCCACTATCAGAGTTAATGCAAAAACAAGGCTACTTAGTTACAAATACAAAAGGAGAAGATTTAGATTTAAATTTTAAAGCAGTTACCTCGTTAGACTATGATGTGGTAACTGCTTTTGAAATTTTTGAGCATTTAGTTTCTCCGTTTCCGTTACTTAAAGCCATAAAAGCCAATAAGCTTGTAGCTACTGTGCCTCTTAATCTTTGGTTTTCTCCTGCCTATAAAAATCCTAATGATGAAAGAGATTGTCATTATCACGAATTTGAAGATTGGCAATTTGATTGGCTTTTAGACAAAGCCGGATGGGAAGTAAAAAAGCGCGAAAAATGGACTAACCCGGTTTCTAAAATTGGTATAAGACCGCTACTCAGACACTTTACACCAAGATACTATGCCGTTTATGCAGAACGTAAATAAGCATCTGTAGTTTGTAATCACATCTATTACAACACTAAATTAAAATGAGGTTTTATATTGTAATACCGGCACATAACGAAGAAGCTTTTATAGCCCAAACTTTGAATTCTATAGTTTCGCAAACACTTTTACCTAAAAAAGTAGTTGTTGTTAACGATAACTCTACAGATAATACAGAGGCTGTAGCTAGAACATTTGAAAAAAAATATGATTTTATTACCGTTATAAACACACCCTCACAGGCAATACATGCTCCGGGAAGTAAAGTAATTCAGGCTTTTAACAAAGCTCTTGCCACTTTAGACGATGAATTTGATGTAATATGTAAGTTTGATGCCGATATTGTTTTACCTGACAACTATTTAGAAAAACTGCAGATAATTTTTAAAGAAAACCCAAAAGTTGGTATAGCCGGAGGTTTTTGTTACATTCTAAATAACAACAAATGGGTTTTAGAAAGCTTAACTAATAAAGATCACGTTAGAGGAGCATTAAAAGCCTACAGAAAAAAATGTTTTTTTGATATTGGAAAACTTAAACCCGCTATGGGATGGGATACGGTTGATGAGCTTTTAGCCCAATATCATGGATGGAAAATAAAAACCGATACTTCACTTAAAGTTAAGCACTTAAAGCCCACCGGAATCTCTTACAGCAAAAAAGCCAAGTATAAGCAAGGGATTGCATTTTACAGACTTCGTTATGGACTGTTTTTAACTATTATTGCATCAGCTAAATTGGCCGTAAAAAAACAAAACCCGGCTTTTTTTATAAACTGTATTATAGGTTTTTGTAGAGGATATTTAAAAAAAGAACCTTTTTTGGTTTCACCAAAAGAAGGTTCTTTTATAAGGTCTCTTAGGTATAAAGGGGTATTTAAAAAACTTAATCCTCTAAAATTTCAAAAATAGGAGTTCCGGTAGCTCCGTTAGGAAAACTAATTCCCAGCAAAGTGGCAATAGTAGGAGCAACATCAGGAATTACTGTTTTTCTGGTTGTACTTCCTTGTTTTACACCTTTACCGTAAAAAATTAAAGGCACGTGCGTATCGTACATAAATCCGGAGCCATGCGTAGAGCCGGTTTTAGAATAGCTTATGTGGGCAGGCGCAGGAACTAATAAAATATCACCCGAACGTTGCATATGATATCCGTTTTGCAGCATCCCTGCAACACCTTCTGTGAATTCCTTGCTTTGCATTGAACTCCCAGTATAAGCAGCCATGTAAGGTCCGTATGTTAAAAGTTCATTTACAATAGCCTGTTCTACCTTATTCAAATCTAACTCAAGATTATTTATAAGCTCTTTGTTTAGAAAAATTTGATTGTTTGATATGTTTTTAATTAAATCTGATGTGCCAAACTTAAAAGTTAAAAAATCTTTTAATCGTTTTAAATCTTCCGAAGAGTTTAAATAGCCTCCCGGAATTTTATGGTCTTGTAAATAACTTGGCACATGTACTGCACCATGATCTGAAGTTAAAAATACTGTATAATTATCCTTGCCCAATTTAGCATCTAGCTCGGTAAGTAAACGCTCTAAATCTCTATCTAATCTTACGTAAGTATCCTGAACTTCTTTACTGTTTACTCCAAATTGATGCCCTACATAATCTGTACTAGAAAAACTTATTGCTAAAAAATCGGTTATGTTATCTGCTCCCAATTGCTCTCCATCTATTGCTGCCAAAGCAAAATCTAAAGTTAAACTGTTACCATATGGGGTAGATTTTAAGATGTCGTATCCGCCATTTTCATCCCACAGTTCAGGTAAATTATGTGGGAAAACAGCTTTTGGTTGCCCATTAAAAGATCGTTCGTAGTTATTGCTGTCCGCCCCACTCTCCGTATAGGTCTCTATATTAAATAAGGTATTCCATGGTTTCTTGTAAGCGTCTGCTTTTTTTGCATTATTAAAATCTACAACCCATTTTGGTAATACGTTACTATAAAATGTACTGGTAATCCAAATTCCTTCGTTTTTACCATGAAACCAAAAGGCTTTTCCGGTATGCCCGGCAGGTAAAACCGCCCCCCTATCTTTTATAGAAACTGCTACAACTTTGCCTTGCATTTGGGTGGCTAACCTTAACTGGTCGGTTATAGTTGTTGTAGTAAGTTGATGCGGTGACATTTTTCCTGCAGATGCTGTTGTTCCAACAGAAGCATAATTTTCATCATACACACAATACACACTCTTATCTTGTGTTTTATCGTACCAATTATTACCAATAATACCATGTACAGCAGGAGTGGTTCCGGTATAAACAGAAGCATGACCGGGAGCAGTATAGGTAGGTATATAGTTAAAATGGTTGTTTTTACAGTTAAACCCTTCGTTTATTAATCTTTTAAAACCTCCTTCTCCATATTTATCCCAAAACAGGTTTAAATAATCATACCTCATCTGGTCTACCACAATACCAATAACCAGTTTTGGCTGTATATGTGTTGTATTGGTTACAACTTTTGGGTTATTTTGAATATTATTTTTTGTGTTTTGTGTAGCGCAAGCTCCTAACACAAATAAAGCTGTAAGTAACAGTATCTTGTTTTTCATGCATCTAAAAATTTACCAACAAAAATAATTGTTTAATACTAACTAATCGATACTACAGGTTATTCTAATCATTAATTTTTTGTTACTTTCGTTGATGAACTATTTTTAACATATGAGTTACTTAGAAGCCATAGGTAGTTACTTTATAATGATTAGAGAGGTTTTTAAAAAGCCAACCAAATGGTCTATAATGAGAAACCTCATTTTAAAAGAGATAGACGACCTTATTTATGGCTCTCTGGGGATAGTTATTTTTATATCGTTTTTTGTTGGAGGTGTTGTTGCTATACAGACTGCTTTAAATATAGACAACCCGTTAATACCAAAAAATTTAATTGGTTTTGCTACCAGGCAATCTGTAATTTTAGAGTTTGCACCAACATTTACTTCAATAATTATGGCGGGTAAAGTGGGCTCTTATATTACTTCTAGTATTGGTACTATGCGTGTTACAGAGCAAATAGATGCTTTAGAAGTAATGGGCGTAAACTCTTTAAACTACCTGGTGTTCCCAAAAATAATTGCACTGCTTTTTTATCCGTTTGTAATTGCTATTGGTATGTATTTAGGAATTTTAGGAGGATGGACTGCCGGTGTTTTTGGAGGTTACACAACCAGTACAGAATTTATAGAAGGAATACAGTTAGATTTTAGGCCATTTCATGTTTTTTATGCCTTTACCAAAACCTTTGTTTTTGCTTTTGTATTAGCTACTATACCGGCCTACCACGGTTATTATATGAAAGGTGGTGCTTTAGAAGTTGGTAAAGCCAGTACAACATCGTTTGTGTGGACAAGTGTTGTTATTATTATTTTAAATTACGTACTAACCCAAATGCTTTTAGGGTAATGATAGAAGTTAAAAACATACATAAATGGTTTGGTAAAGCCCATATTTTAAAAGGCATATCTACACAATTTGAACAAGGAAAAACCAATCTAATAATTGGGCAAAGCGGCTCGGGGAAAACAGTTTTTTTAAAAACATTGCTTGGTATTTTTAAACCCGAAGAAGGTACTATTAAATATGATGATAGAGTTTATGCAGAATTAAGCGAAAACGAAAAAAGAGATTTACGGCAAGAAATGGGAATGGTTTTTCAGGGGAGTGCTTTATTTGATTCTATGACTGTAGAAGAGAACGTAATGTTTCCGCTTAAAATGTTCTCAAATAAACCGTTAAGCGAGATGCTAGATCGAGTAGATTTTGTGCTTAAACGGGTAAATTTAATTGATGCCCACAAAAAATATCCGGCCGAAATATCTGGTGGAATGCAAAAACGTGTGGCAATTGCCAGAGCTATTGTAAATAACCCAAAATATTTATTTTGCGATGAGCCTAACTCCGGATTAGATCCTAAAACAGCTATTTTAATTGATAATCTTATTCAAGAAATTACTAAAGAATACAATATAACCACCATAATAAATACACACGATATGAACTCTGTTATGGAGATTGGCGAGAAAATTGTGTTTTTAAAAGATGGTATAAAAGCCTGGGAAGGAACCAATAAAGATATTTTTAAAACTGATAACGAGGCGGTTACCAATTTTGTTTACTCTTCTGAGCTTTTTAAAAAAGTAAGACAAATGTATATAGAAGAGCGAGCATAAATCACTCTTCTATATCTTTAACTCTAATTTTAGCATTATTAAGTTTTAACTTTAACCAAGCATTTAGCTTTTCTTTGCTTTTTCTAACCTCCTCTTGCGGAGCATCGCTCTTCCATTTAGCTTCAAAAACCGGAATGGTATCAATAGTATTAAAATCTGTTACAATGGTATAAGCAAAACCTAAACGCTCTAAATAATCGTAATTTATTTTAGCTTCTTTGCTAATTTCTACAAAGGGAACTTGCATTCCGGTATTTTTACTAAGTAAAGCCACCTCTTCTTCTAAAATACGTATTCGTTCATCTTTATTAGCTATCTCTGCCTTTTTAGCTTCGTATAATTCGCTTACATATTTAAAGCGTTCTTGATCATCATTATTTGCTCCTTGAATTACTTTTAGCTCGGCTTCTTGTAATCTGGGATAATCATTTTTTTGAATTTTCCAGGTGTCTATAACATTTGCCGGAATGGCTTCATCGCCTACAAAAACCAGTTCTATAATTGGGCTTTCTCCATCTCTATATTCAATATTAGCAAAGTCTTTTAAAAATCTGCTTCCACCTTTAAATTGGTAAGTAGCCACATGATCGTTAATAAAGTTTTGCGCCTGATTTAAAAAGGTAGATTCTCTCCAAACTTTATAAAATGTATATCCGGCCGGAATCATAACAATTACAGCTAAAAAAGAAGCCATATTAGCTATATTTCTACGCTTTTTAGAGTTTGCATAGCGCACCATTGGAAAGCGCAACAATTTAAGCACCAAAAAGGTTGCTAAAGCAATAAATATGGTATTAATTATAAATAAATAAAGTGCGCCCCAAGCATATTCTAAATTTCCAATAGCTAAACCAAAACCAACAGTACACAACGGTGGCATTAGTGCTGTAGCAATAGCAACACCATAAATTACACTGGCCATGGTTCCTTTTTTGGCTCGTGCTATAACAAGTGCTAAACCACCAAAAAATGCAATAAGCACATCTCTAATATCTGGGGCTGTACGTGCTAAAAGCTCTGAAGATTCTGATTTTAACGGGAAAAACTTAAAAAATAAAAAGGCGGTTAGAATACTTAAACCTACCATCACACCAAAATTCTTAAACGACCGTCTGAGTGTATCTATATCATTTATAGCTAATGACATACCGATGCCTAAAATCGGACCCATTAATGGTGAAATTAACATGGCCCCGATAACTACTGCCGTTGAGTTTGCATTTAATCCTACAGATGCTATAAAAATAGAGCAAACCAAAATCCAAGCTGTATGACCTTTAAACGGAATATCGTTTATTATGGCTGTTTTGGTGGCTTCTTGATCGGTATCATGCCTAATGTCTAAAAGCTCAGAAAAAAACTGTTTTAGTTTACCCATTAAGCCGGTAAAATCTTTTTTTATTTCTTCTGAGCTAGTCCCCGAATTATTATTTTGGTTGTTTTCTTGCATAGGTTAGCCGTATTGTTCTCCAAATTGTTGTTTAACCTTATTTAAAACCTCTTTAATTTCTTGTTCTTTACTTTTTGGATGAATTAGCAGCACATTATCTTTATCTACAACTATATAATCTTGTAAACCATTCACAACCACTAATTTGTTTTTAGTAGTTGTTCTAATCATATTACCTGATGCATTCTCACAAAACACCTTTGCATTAACCACCGCATTTTGATTACTGTCTTTTTCTAGTTTATTATACAAAGACCCCCAAGTTCCTAAATCATTCCAATCAAACGTTGCAGGTAAAACATATATAGCATTGGCTTTTTCTAAGATAGCATAATCTATAGATATATTTTGTGCTTTATGATAATTTTTAGAAATAAATTCTTGTTCTTTTTCTGTATTGTAACTTGTAGTACCAGAAGAAAATAAACTATACATTTCCGGCTGGTGTTCTTTAAAAGCTTTTATTATAGTATGGACACCCCAAATAAAAATTCCGGCATTCCACAAAAAATTTCCTTTAGCTAAAAACTCTTTAGCAGTTGCGTAATCTGGTTTTTCTCTAAATTGATTTACTTTTTTTATTTGCTCTATAGTTGTGTCATTAAATTCTATATAGCCGTATCCGGTATTGGGGAATGTAGGTTTTATACCAAGAGTCATTAATATTTCTTGTTCGGCACATGTCGTAAATGCTAAAGTACAATTAGCTGTAAAAGCTTCTGTGTTTTCTATCCAGTGGTCGCTTGGCGCTACCAGCATTACTGCATCAGGATTTTTTTGGTAAATTTTTAAAGCAGCATATAAAATACAAGGAGCTGTATTTCGCATAACCGGCTCTAACAGTACCTGCTCTGCAGTTATAGCGGGCAATTGACTCAAAACTAAACCACTATATTGCTCATTAGTTAGTATTAAAATATTTTCTTTTGGTATAAAAGTATTAATTCTCTCGAAAGTAGTTTGAAGCAACGTCTTCCCGGTTCCTAACATATCGTGAAATTGCTTCGGGTAGGCCTGTGTGCTTACCGGCCAAAACCTGGAGCCTACACCACCAGCCATAATTACAGCATAATAATTTGATTTCATTATTTATTAAATATCTTGATTATTGTAAAAATTCTACTTCTGCGTTAGGTTGAAACAAATATAATTTACCGCTAGACACCTCTACACATTCATATCGTTTAACACGCTTGTTTCCCTTTTTAAAAACCTTACCGTTATATATTTTAAAAAGGCTCCCGTAAGGCAACTCAAAAATATAACTTTTACTATTTGCAGGGTCAAATTGTTTTAATGCTAAAGATAGCTTAGCATCGGTATCACTGCTTGCTTTCGGATTTTTTAAATGATTGGCCAAAACAGGTAATATGCTTTCCGGAAAAATATCCGGTCGTAAAAAAGGTAACATTAGTGTTTTAAATGTAAGTTTCCACTCTTTGCCATGAGGCTTAATATTATAACCGTACTTTTTAAAAGCTACCAAATGTGCTATCTCATGTATTAATGTAATTAAAAACTTGTAAGGGTTTAATGATGCATTAATTGTAATTAAATGTAATCCGTTTGGTAGTTTCCTGTAATCTCCATGCCTAGTTACTCGCTTGTTTACAATTTTAACATGTGCTTCGTTTATCTTAATTAATTCAAAACAAGGTTCTACAGCACGCTCAGGAATGTATTTCAACAATGTTTTCTTCATTAAAACAAAAATAGTTTATTTATTTTTTGAGTATCTATATTTTTCTAATCGCATTTAATTAAATTAATTTATGAATAACGGAGTAATTATAAACTTCACTCCTACGGGAATGATTCCTACTAAAAAAATGACTCCCCATGTACCTGTAAGTGTAACCGAAATTGTAGAGGATGTTTTGGCAGCTTGCGATTTAGGAATAACTATGGTGCATTTACATGCAAGAGATGATAAAACCGGTGAGCCAACCTATAAAAAAGAGGTATATGCCAAAATTATTGAGGACATTAGAAAATACAATAAACAACTGGTAATTTGTGTATCTCTAAGCGGTAGAAATTTTAATGAACTTGAAAAAAGATCTGATGCACTTTTGTTAGACGGAGACCTAAAACCTGATTTTGCCAGTTTAACTTTAAGTTCTCTAAACTTTAATAAAACAGCAAGTGTTAATGCGCCGGACATGGTACAAAATTTAGCACAAATGATGTTAGAAAAAGGAGTTGTACCAGAACTTGAAGTGTTTGACTTAGGAATGATTAATTACGCTAAGTATTTAAGTAAAAAAGGATTAATTAAGCCTCCGTTTTATTTTAATCTCTTGCTTGGAAACATAGCCTGCGCACAGGCAGAAGTACTACATGCTGGTGTATTAATTAATGAACTCCCGGAAAATTCTTTTTGGAGTATGGCCGGCATTGGCACCAACCAACAAAAAATGAATGCACTTTCTATTGCTATTGGTGGTGGCGTAAGAGTTGGCTTAGAAGACAATATTTGGTACGATACTAACAGAACCCGGTTAGCAACCAATAAATCTTTATTAAAGCGAATTCATAACATAATTAAAGCTAGCGAAAAACAGGTTGTAACTCCAGAAACGTTCAGAAGTTTCATGAACCTTAACCCCGGCAATGGTAGCTACGGCAGGACATAAATTATATGGAAACAAAAAACACTTCTTTATCTTACAAAATAAATTGGTTTGTTAATATTATTAAGCATGGCTTGCTCATACAAGGTATTAGAAACAGGCTGGCAAAGATTGGTATAGACATTATGCCTTATTACTGGACAGAAGAAGATGTGTTGCCCCTACCGCCACCTAAAATAAAAGGAGATGAACAAGAATTTAAATTAGATTTTTTAACTGAGAATGATATTATAAAAATTGAAGAAAGCATTGTTGGTATTAGAGATCGAAAGCTTCTTGAAAATTTTAAAAAAGGACAAAAATGTATAGGCTTGTTTCATAACAATGAAATAGCTGCTTATATGTTTATAGAGAATAATAACTTTACTTTTAGAGCTAAACGCTTTTTTTTAGATAAAAACCAAGCCTATCTTTTAAGCATGTACACTTTTGAGAAGTATAGGGGTAAAAACCTAGCCCCGTATTTACGTTACAAAAGTTATCAGCTACTAAACAATAGTGGTATTGATCAAAAATTTAGTGTTACAGAATATTTTAATAAATCCTCTAAGCGCTTTAAAGACAAGCTTCATGCAAAGCACAAAAAACTTTATGTAGATATTAATTTGTTTAATGCTTTTAAACGTTGCTATCTATTAAAAACCTATAGTTAAGTTTAAGTTATAGTATAAACAAGTTGTGATATATTTAGAAGTGAGTAAAAATAAAAATCTTATAGCTTTTCTTTTATTTTTCGCTATAATCAATAGCTTCGGTCAAAAACAAAAAGACGAACCAGTTTCTTTTCGAGATGATCTGTCTATTGAGTGGAAAACCCATTTTGATACTTTGAAACTTGTAGTGAAAAACAAACTGCTTGCCCCAATTGAAATTTACTTTACATCTAAAAAAAGTGAAGTAGAATTACAATCGTTTTTACTAAGTCCTAAAGATAGCCTAGTGCTGATTAAATATAACGGAAAACTATCAGATTCTATTTTTGCCTCTAAATTTAATGACAGCATTAGAATAGGATATTATTTTGGACATAAATCTGTTATTAAACCAGATTTAAATTATGAATACAGGTTACCGTTTAAGAGTAGAAAAAAATATCAAGTAACACAAAGTTTTAATGGCAAGTTTTCACACAATAGTATTATATCTAAGTATGCCATAGACTTTAAACTAAATGTAGGAGAACTAGTCTATGCAGCACGAGAAGGTATTGTAGTTAAGGTGGTTGACTGGTTTTCTAAGCAAGGAGGTAAAGAATTAAGAAAAGCAGCTAATAAAATTATAATCTTACATAACGACGGGACTTTAGCATCTTACGCACACTTGGATTATAAAGGAGTTTTAGTTAAAGAAGGTGAGATTGTGAAAAGAGGACAAAAAATTGGAATTGCAGGATTAACCGGTTATACTCGAGGACCTCATTTACACTTTGTGGTTAGAAAAGAAAGAGATATTTCAATTCCTATATACTTTAAAGGTTATAAAGGTCTGGTTTTGAAAAAAAGGAAAAGGTATAAAGTAATCGAATAAACATATCACAACAACGTGTATAGTTCATGCTAACGCATGAACTTCAAATAATATTTATAACTTTAAAAAAACAATTGAACTAAACTGAAAATTGGCAAGTAGTAGCCTTGCAATTTTCATCCAACGGATTTTTCGTCAGACTAGTGTCTGGCTCATCCAAGCAAAAAATTGCTCGGCTGAAAATCCGCACAAACCATACACGAACACGCTACGGAGTGGTACTAGAAACTTGTAACACTTTTCCGTTAAAATATTTGTGCCCCGTAATCGCAAAGTTGTAAATATATGCTGCCATTTCTTGGGCTGTTACAGGAGCTTTAAACCCAGGGAAAGCTTCGGCTAACATTTCGGTTTGAACGGCCCCTAGAGCTAATGCATTAAATTTAGGTCCGTTATCTTTATACTCTTCTGCTAAAAGCTCGGTTAAAGTAATTACAGCTCCTTTACTTGAACTGTAGGCTGCTAAACCGGGAAATTTTACGCTTCCTTGTATTCCTCCCATGCTGCTAATTGTAACTACATGCGAATTGTTATTCATATAAGGTAAAACTGCTTGTGTAAGCATTGCAACTCCAAAAACATTAACATCGTAAACAGCCTTAAAATCTTGTAGTGTAGTTTTACTAAAAGGTTTATTTAAAAGCGTTCCGGCATTATGAATAACAATATTCACCTCTTTCCAATTTTCTTTTATAAACGCTTTTACTTTTGCAATATCTGTTGTGTCTGCAATATTAAAAGAAAGTGGTTTTATTAAGTTTTTATCGTAATCTTTTAACGGAAAAGGAGAACGCGAAAGCGCAAGCACCTTAGCATTGTTTTGAGCAAATAGCTTAGCAAGCTCTAAACCAATACCTCTACTTGTTCCTGTAATTATAACATTCATTACTTGTAATATTGAATTTCTTTAGCAGGAGTTTCAGCCATTTTTTCTAAAACCGGTATGAGCGAGTTAATTACATGCGCCATATGAGAAAAATCCATCTCAGATACTTCGTCATCTACCCCATGGTAGTGTTTAAAGTTGGTAAAATCAAATGTGCAAAGCGTTTGTGATGGCACATTAAAAACTTTATGAAACGGATAATTATCTGAACGCTGAAAAAGCATATACTCTTGAGCAGTTGGCAAAAAACCTATTAGTTTTGGGTTATTAGCATACTCATTAAATTTTTGAGCCATATTAGATTTGTTGTAACCCGTAACGTAAAGCAAATAATTATCATGATTCATGGGCACACCAATCATCTCAAAATTAACCATTGCATATAAATTAAGCTCGTGTTCTTTTAGCTTTTCGGCAAGATGTTTAGAGCCAAGTAGTCCTTTTTCTTCGGCAGCAAATAAAACAAACATTAAACTTCTTTGATTGGTTTTATTTTTAGCAAAATACTTAGCCAACTCTACAACAGCAGTTGTCCCGGAAGCATTGTCATTAGCTCCATTGGCAATATCGTCTCCATCTACCGGTTTTCCTTTACCAATATGGTCGTAGTGAGCTCCAATAATTATATATTCATGTTTTAACACCTCGTCATTACCGGGCACTACTCCAACAATATTATAGGTAGTTTTATCAAAATTAGTGAGGGTATCTTTATAGGAAGCAAAGTAAGGTTTAACCCCATATTCTTTAAAAATTTTTTCGATATAATTAGCTGCCATTTCTAAGCCTTCAGTTCCAGAGTCTCTTCCCATAAGCTCATCCGAAGCTAAAAAATTCATTATATCGGCTATAGATTTTGATGTGATTTCTGATTTTGCTTCAACCTTAACATCAGCATATTGTGCTAAGCTTAAATTGTTTACTGTAAGTACAGCAAATAAAAAGAGGTAGATTGTTTTTTTCATGATTTTTATAATTGGAGTTAAATATAAAAAAAGCATCCTATAAATAAGGATGCTTTAACGTATGATTAAGTTTTAAAAATTGTTTACACTAAGCCAACATTGTTACCGGATTCTCTAAATAGGCTTTTAATGTTTGTAAAAATTGAGCTCCGGTTGCACCGTCAACAGTTCTGTGATCGCAAGCCAAGGTAACTTTCATTGTATTACCAACAACAATCTGACCATCTTTTACTACCGGTTTTTGTACAATAGCACCAACCGATAATATAGCAGAGTTTGGCTGATTTATTATAGATGTAAACTCTTGAATACCAAACATTCCTAAGTTAGATACAGTAAACGTGCTACCTTCCATCTCTTGCGGTGTAAGCTTCTTGTTACGTGCTTTACCGGCAAGCTCTTTTACTTGTGCTCCAATTTGACTTAATGTCATTTGGTCTGTAAAACGTAAAACCGGTACTACCAAACCTTCATCTACCGCAACAGCCACACCAACATGTACATGGTGATTATAAACTGTGGTATCTCCTTTCCAGCTTGTATTTACTTGCGGATGCTTCTTTAAAGCCATTGCACAGGCTTTAACAACCATATCGTTAAACGAAACTTTAGTATCCGGCAAGCTATTTATTTGCTGTCTTGAAGCAATCGCATTATCCATATCTACCTCTATGGTTAAGTAGTAATGCGGAGCCGTAAATTTAGATTCAGATAAACGTTTGGCAATAGTTTTACGCATTTGAGAGTTTTTAACCTCTTCTGTGCGTTCCTCTCCTGCCGGAACAAAAGGCATAGCAGAAACTTGCTCTTGTACCTTTTCTTGTGATGGCGAAGATGCACTTGCTGCAGCCGGAACAAAATTCTCTATATCGCGTTTTACTATTCTACCGTTTTCTCCTGAGCCTTTAACCTGCGACAAGTCTATTCCTTTTTCTTGCGCCATTTTTTTAGCCAAAGGCGAAGCAAAAATTCTTCCGGAGGTGTTCGAAGCAGTAGGTTGTGCTACTTGCTTTTCCGGTTTAGCTTCAGAAGCGGTTTGAGGTGCTTCCGACTCAACAGCTACTGTTTCTGAAGCTCCACTCTCTAATGCCTGCAGCACAGTATCTACATTAGTACCTTCAGGACCAATAATTGCTAACACGGCATCTACAGGAGCAGATTCTCCTTCTTGAATACCAATGTGTAATAATGTACCCGAGTAAAAAGACTCGAACTCCATTGTAGCTTTATCGGTCTCTATTTCTGCTAAAATATCTCCTTCTTCTACAGTGTCTCCAACCTTTTTTAACCAAGATGCTACGGTACCTTCTTCCATGGTGTCACTTAATCTTGGCATTTTTACCACTTCTACTCCTTCCGGCATAGAAACATTTGCAGATGGCGCTGCTTTTGGCGTTTCTGCTTCTTGTTCTTGTGGTTGAGAAGAATCTGATTTGTTGTTATCAGCATTTATTAAATGCGAAATATCTTCTCCTTTCTCACCAACAATAGCTAAAAGCGCATCAACCGGAGCACCTTCTCCTTCTTGAATACCAATATGCAATAATGTACCCGAGTAAAAAGACTCGAACTCCATCGTAGCTTTATCGGTCTCTATTTCTGCTAAAATATCTCCTTCTTCTACAGTATCTCCCACTTGTTTAAGCCATTTGGCAACAACACCTTCTTCCATGGTGTCGCTTAAACGTGGCATTTTTATAATCTCTGCCATAGTTTTTTAAAGTTTATGTGGTAAAAACGGATAATCTTCTTGTTCGTAAACAGAATCGTACATTACATTAACATCAGGGAACGGAGACTCTTCTGCAAACTTTTCGCATTCATCTACTAAATCTTTTACCCTTTTGTTAATTTCTTCTATCTCCTCGTCTGTAGCGTATTTATTTTCTTTAATAATGTTTAGTACTTGAGTGATAGGATCTATTTTCTTGTACTCTTCTACTTCTTCTTTAGTTCTGTAGTGCTGTGCGTCAGACATAGAGTGACCTCTATATCTATAGGTTTTCATCTCTAAGAAAGTTGGACCGCCACCTCTTCTGGCACGTTGTACTGCTTCGTCTACAGCTTCTGCTACCTTAACAGGATTCATACCATCTACCGGGCCACAAGGCATTTCGTACCCTAATCCTAATTTCCAAATTTCTGTTGAGTATGAACTACGCTCTACTGAAGTTCCCATGGCATACCCGTTGTTTTCACAAATAAACACAACTGGTAATTGCCACAACATAGCCAGGTTAAATGATTCGTGTAGTGAACCTTGTCTAACAGCACCATCACCCATAAAACAAAGGGTTACTGCATCGCGCTTAAAATATTTATCGGCAAAGGCTAATCCGGCTCCTAGAGGTATTTGCCCTCCAACAATTCCGTGACCGCCATAAAACCTGTACTTTTTAGAGAAAATATGCATAGAACCTCCTAATCCTTTAGAGGTTCCTGTAGCTTTACCATAAAGCTCTGCCATTACTTTTCTGGGGTCTTCTCCCATACCAATTGGCTGTACATGGTTACGGTAAGCAGTAATCATTCTGTCTTTGGTTAAATCCATTGCATGTAAGCAACCTGCTAAAACCGCTTCTTGACCATTGTACAAATGCAAAAATCCTCTTACCTTTTGTTGGATGTATACTGCTGCAAGTTTGTCTTCAAACTTTCTCCAAAAAAGCATGTCTTCATACCACTTAAGGTATACTTCTTTTGTAATTTTTTTCATGGTGTATAACTACTTATTAGCTTTTAAGCAATAACCCTTAAAAACAAGAATTACAAAAGTAATACTTTCGGTAAAAGTGAAAAAATGTACGCTAGTTTTATTGCATTTTTTTTGAGATAGGCTACAAAAAATCTTTATCAAAAGAAAAAGGTAGCAAATTAGCCAATGATTCTGAAGACATTATTGGCCCTTGTTCTCCCATAAAATATATGGTTATAGGCTGCTGTTGCTTAAACTCATATTCTGCAATAGACTGTCTGCAAGCGCCACAAGGGGGCGCCGGTTTTGTTACTGTATAATTGTTAGATGCTGCACTTATAGCCAGTGCAACTATTTTGGCATCAGGAAACTGTGACCCGGCATGATAAATAGCTACACGCTCTGCACATAAGCCTGAAGGATAACAAGCATTTTCTTGATTGTTTCCGGTAACAATTTTATTATTATCTAAAAGCAAAGCAGCTCCTACTTTAAAATTAGAGTATGGTGCATATGCTTTTTCTCTGGCTTTGATAGCTTCTTGCATTAAATGTTGAGCTTGTTCCGGTAGTTGCTCTAAACTATTATACTGTGTAAGTGTAGTTTGTACGGTTACTTTTTTCATTATTAGGTTTAAAAATCAAAAAATTCCTCCCCTAAGTTAAACGATAATGAAAAACGCAAAGTGTTCTCTAACGGATTTCTAACTTTAGAGGCGGAGAAAAGATACGAAATATCTATTGTTGTTGCCTTAAATTTAAATCCGGCGCCTAATGTAAAAAATTTTCTGGCTCCTTTTTCTTCGCTTTCATTAAAATATCCTGTTCTGAAAGCAAATGCATCTTGAAAAACATATTCTGCACCAAGCGCCCAAGTTACTTCTTTTAGCTCTTCGCTAAAACCATCGGGCGCATCGCCAAATGATTTAAATATTCCACTAAGAAAACTAATTTCTTGATATTGATTTTGATCGTCTGAATCTATATCTCCGTCACCGTCAAAATCTTTAGGTGTAGGTACTAGTAGTTTATTAATTTCTGTTAGGAGGCTTAGCCTGTTAGCTTCATCAAATAAAAAATCAAAGCCTGCTCCTAATTTTAAATTTGTAGGGATAAATTCTTCTCTTCCAGCCTCATCGTATTTTATTTTTGGCCCAACATTTTGTATGTTAAATCCAAACCTCCAACGAGCATCAAAAGAATTATACATTATTTCCGGCGATTGGTAATATCCGGCAATATCTACTGCAAAAGTTCCGGCAGCATTAGCATCTATATTCTCTGATTGTATTTTTAAGTCAGAGCTTAAGTATCTACCTGCAACCGCCATAGAAAAATGATCGCTTAATCGTAATGCATACGAAATATCTATTGCAAACTCGTTTGGTCTAACTGTTAAACCTATATCATTGGCATTATCTCTAAGCTCTATATCGCCTAAACTAAAATATTTAATACTGGCTCCCCAAGCGCTACGTTCATTTATTCTATTATAGAATGAGCCGTTTAAAAGTGCAATGTCATTCACTAAACTACTTAGGTAAGGTGTATAACTCACTCCAAACCCAATTTTGCTTGGTGCAAATGCATATTTTGCAGGATTCCACTGTTGAGCGTATACATCTGTAGCCGAAGCTACACCAATATCACCCATCCCGGCCGCTCTGGCATCTGGAGTTACTAATAAAAAGGGCACAGCCGTGGTAATTACTCTAGATTGTGTATCGTCTTGAGAGAACCCAGAAAACACATTACAAAAAGCAATAAAAGCTATTAAATATTTTTTCATGTGATTAGTTTAAATAGAAATTTGTAACAAAGTGCGCAAACCTTTATTACTTTATGCTTAACGTTAAAATTTTCTTATTCTTATGTTAACACTAATGTTTTACATCAAAAAAAAACATAGCACCCTATAAAACAGCTTACAATGTATTTAAAAATACAACGTTTAATAGTTAAGTAAAAATCATTGCGTTTAAAGGCTGACAATTATTTTGGTAATTTTTAATTTGTATAAAATAAATTGAATTTGATTGCGTTTAAATAGCGAGTAAACATTTATTTTGAATTGGCTGCAATAGCTTAAAATTGGTTATTCTTGTGGTCAAATTTTATTTAGAACTCAAATCTTAGTTATGAAAAGACAATCTATTAGAATTGCATTCTCGCTACTTGTTGTGTTAGGCGGCATGTACAGCTGTAAAAACTCATCGTCTTCTAAAAATGTATCGAGAGCTACTGGCTGGAAAATTAATGCTAAAGAAGGCGGTTTCCAGTACAACACCAGCTTTAAAGAGCAAGAAACTGCTCCCGGTTTGGTTTTTATAGAAGGCGGTACTTTTGTTATGGGTAAAGTGCAAGACGATGTTATGCACGATTGGAACAACACTCCAACACAACAACATGTTCAATCTTTTTACATGGATGAAACCGAGGTAACCAACATTATGTACCTTGAGTACTTAGATTGGATTAAGCGTGTTTTCCCTCCAGATAATCCAAATTATACTAATATATATAAAGGAGCATTACCAGATACATTGGTATGGAGAAATCGTTTAGGTTTTAATGAGCAAATGACCAATAATTATTTGCGTCATCCTGCCTATGCAGAATATCCGGTAGTAGGTGTAAACTGGGTTCAAGCGGTACAATTTAGCGAGTGGAGAACAGACCGTGTAAATGAAGCTGTATTAGAACGTGAGGGCTATTTAGAAAAAGGAACTAAATATGCTGTTACAGAAGGCGAAGTAAGCGGAACCTTTAGCACAGAAACCTATTTAAACCGTCCTGAAGCCACTTATGGCGGTAATATAGACTCGCTTGCTCGTGCAAGAAAAAAAGATACCGTTCCTAGCTTTGCAAAACGCACCAGTGGTATAATTTTACCGGAATACAGACTTCCAACAGAGGCAGAATGGGAATATGCAGCTGCAGCATTAGTTGGAATTAGAGAATACAATAATTATAGAGGAAGAAAAAAATATCCGTGGGAAGGCGAGTACACTCGTTCTGGCAAACGTGCTACCCGTGGCGATCAGCTTGCTAACTTTAAGCAAGGTAAAGGAGACTATGGCGGAATTGCCGGTTGGTCTGATGACGGAGCAGATATTACTGCACCTGTAAAATCTTACCCTCCTAACGATTTTGGGTTATATGATATGGCCGGTAATGTAGCCGAATGGGTTGCAGACGTTTACAGACCTATTGTAGATGACGAAGCTAACGATTTTAATTACTATAGAGGAAATGTATATACAAAAGCTGCTATAGGCAAAGACGGAAAAGTAGCAGTAGTTTCTAGAGAGAATATAGTATATGATACGCTTCCGAATGGAAAAATCATTGCAAGAGATATGCCAGGTGAGTTAGCTACCGTTCCGATTGGAGAAGAAGAAACTTATTTAAGAACCAACTTCTCTAAGAGCGACAATAGAAGCTTTAGAGATGGTGACTTGAGCTCATCTAGATACTACGATAGGTTTGCTTATGATGATGAAGAAGCTGCAGACGATAAGGTTAGAATGTACAATTCTCCTAATCATCGTGTAACTAGAGACTCTCTTGGAAACTTAATTCGTGAATACGATAAATCAAACTCTAGAACCACTCTTATAGATGACGAAGTAAGAGTTTACAAAGGTGGTTCATGGAAAGATAGAGCATATTGGTTAGATCCTGCTCAAAGACGCTATTTACCACAGTACATGGCTACAGACTACATCGGATTTAGATGTGCTATGTCTCGTGTAGGTTCTAAATCAAAACTAAAGAAAAGACCTAGAGGATAAATCTTTTTCATAACTAAAAAAAGCCCTTTGCACAAAGGGCTTTTTTTTTATCTTCGAGCTTATGACAACAGAGCAATTACACCAGCTTTTTCTAAAAGCAACCGGCATAAGTACAGACACTAGAAAAATAAAAGAAGGGTCTATTTTTTTTGCCCTTAAAGGCGATAACTTTAATGGTAACACTTTTGCAATAGATGCATTAAACAAAGGAGCTAAATACGCTGTTGTTGATGATACTACAGTAGCAGAAAAAGATTCAAGATTAATTTTAGTAAACAATAGCTTAAAAACGCTACAAGAACTTGCAACCCATCATAGAAAATTTTTAAATATACCCGTGATTGCGCTCACTGGTAGTAACGGGAAGACTACAACAAAAGAATTAATTTATACTGTTTTAAGTACCAAATACAATGCTGTTGCTACTCAAGGAAACCTAAACAATCATATTGGAGTTCCTATAACGCTTTTATCTTTTACAAAACAAACAGAAATCGGCATCGTAGAAATGGGGGCAAACCATCAAAAAGAAATTTCGGCTTTATGTGAAATTGCACTTCCGGATTATGGTGTAATTACAAATTTCGGAAAAGCACATCTGGAAGGTTTTGGTGGAGTTGAAGGTGTTATAAAAGGAAAAAGTGAGTTATATGAGCATTTAATTAAAAGAAATAAAACGATTTTCTATAACACAAATGATACTATACAAAAAGAAAAACTAAACCACTATTCTAACACAATTGGTTTTGGTGACACTTCAGAAGCAACCATTTATATTTACCCCGAAAACACTTCTCCATTTGTAAGTGTTAAAGTAAACAACACCAGAATTAAATCTAATCTAATAGGCGCCTATAATTTTACCAACATTGCCATTGCAATTGCTATTGGTTTGTATTTTAAAGTACCGTCTTCAGATATTAAAAAAGGTATAGAAAATTACGTGCCAACCAATAATAGATCTCAAATTTTAAACACAAATAACAATAAAATTATTTTAGATGCTTATAACGCTAACCCCTCTAGCATGAAAGCCGCTCTAAAAAATTTTGAGATCTTAACCGAACAAAATAAAATAGCAATATTAGGCGATATGTTTGAGTTAGGTAACGATGCCCCAAAAGAACATCAATACATAGCTGATTTAGCTTTAAACCTTAAAAAAATAGAACCTATTTTAGTTGGTGAAAATTTTTATTTAACGCAAACTCAATGCATAAAATTTAAAACTTATCTAGAGCTGGAAAGTTTTATTAAAAACAACCCGTTAAAAAATAAAACTATCCTTATTAAAGGATCACGAGGTATGGCTTTAGAACGATTATTAAACTGGCTTTAAAAATTATAGTTTAATAGTTATAAAATAAAAAAAACCTCAGTTTTCACTGAGGTTTTTTGTTGTGGGCTCTACTGGATTCGAACCAGTGACCCCCTGCTTGTAAGGCAGGTGCTCTGAACCAACTGAGCTAAGAACCCTATCCTTGTTGTTTGCGGATGCAAATATAGAATAGATATTTTATTTGCCAAAAGAAATTTTTAAAAATTTACACTATTTCTGCAACCACAAATGTGCTTCCGCCAATAAAAATAAAATCGGTTGGTGTTGCTTTTTCTAATGCATCTTTGTAAGCATCTGATACTGTTTTATATACCCTTCCAACTAAACCAAAGTTATTTGCTTTTTTTGCGAGCAACTCTTGATTAAGCCCTCTAGGAACATTGGGTTTACAGAAATAATATTTAGCATCTTTTGGAAGGAGATTAAGTATTTGATCAACATTTTTATCATTCACAAAACCTAACACCATATGCAACTTTGTAAAACTGAGGCTGTAAATTTGGTTAAGAACCTCTGTAATACCATCTACATTATGAGCGGTATCACAAACTATTAACGGACAATTATTTAAAATTTGCCAACGCCCTATTAACCCGGTATTTTTTACTACATTCTGTAAACCGTCTACAATATGCTCTTGCTTTATAATAAACTTTTTTAGCTGATTAATTGTGGCTACTACTCCTTTAATGTTTTTTTGCTGGTACTTTCCAAGCAAATCGGTCTTATAATTACATTTTATTGTAAATGCTTCGATTAACTCGGCATTATTTTTCAAAGCCACTTCTTTAAAAACAGGCAATGTTTCTTTATGGTATTCGCTAATTACAACAGGAACATGCGGTTTAATAATACCTGCTTTTTCTCTTGCTATTTTAGATAGCGTATCTCCTAAAATAGCCGTATGATCTAAACCAATGTTGGTAATTAAGCTAACTTCTGGAGTTATAATATTTGTGGAGTCTAATCTTCCGCCCAACCCAACTTCTATAACAGCTATATCAACTTTTTTTTGAGCAAAATAAGCGAATCCCATACCAACAGTCATCTCAAAAAAAGAAAGTGTTTGGCTTTCTAAAAATGGCTTATGCTTTTTTATAAATCCAATAACAAATTGTTTACTAATCGGTGCTCCATTAATTTTTATTCGTTCTCTAAAATCTTTTATATGGGGCGAAGTGTACAATCCAACTTTATAACCGGCTTCTTGCAAAATAGAAGCTATCATATGGCTACTTGAACCTTTTCCATTAGTGCCGGCTACATGAATACTTTTAAATTGTTTATGAGGATTATTTAAGTGTTTGGCAAAACCTATAGTATTATCTAGCTTATTATTTAATGCTTTTATTCCCTTTTGCTGATACATTGGAAGCTGTGAAAACATCCAATCAATCGTTTCTTGGTAAGTCATTATTTTACTCTCCAAGTTTAAAATTCACTACAACAAAACCTATTTGTCTGCTCGGAGCTTTGGGGTCTGGATTCCATCTATGTAAAAAAGCAGTTTTTTTAGCAGGTTCTAATAAACACGGATCAACATTACTAGAACCCTTAACCCCAGGTATTGCACTTACTACTTTACCACTTCTGTCTACTTCTATTTTTACCACAACTCTACCCTCTTCATTACAGTCTGGTGCAACTTTTCCCCTGTTGGAAAGAGTCCTACCTTTAAGCCCATATCCTGCACCTCCTGTTCCGGATCCCGGCTCACCATAATAGCTGCTTGCATACGGATTTCCATTTAGTTGCCCTTTATCTCCCGGTAAATTATCGTCTCCTTCACTTCCTGTTGTTGTTCCTTCAGACTTGTTTAGTCCGCCCATTAACTCATCGAGTTTTTTCTTTTTTGCTTCCTGCTCTCTTTTGGCATGCTCTTTGGCTTCGCGTTTTTCTTTTGCTATTCTTTCTGCTTCTTCTTTAGCCTTTTTTGCTGCCTCATCTGCCTTACGTTTTGCCTCTTCTTGTTGCTTAATTTTTATACTTTCTTCAGAATCTTGTGTAAGTACTTTTTCCGTAGCTTTTTCTGTTTTTTCTTCAGCAGTGGTTTCAGGCTTAGACTCAACCTTTTCTTCTACAGGTTGTTCTTGAACTTGCTTTGTGTTTACAGGTTCTGATTTAATTTTTTGTTTTGGTTGAATTCTTCCGCTTCCGGTGGTTGTAGTTCCAAAATTTACCGAAATTCCACTTTCAGGAGGCGGATCAAGATAGGTAAGTCCTACATAAAAAAGAACAAGCAAAAGCATAGACAATAACAACGATGTTATTGTAAATGATTTTCTTTTATGCTTGGTGTCTAACAACGACATATTTTTTATTTTGGCCTCACTGCTAGTATAACTTTGTATTTGTTGCGGTTAGCAATATCCATTACATTCACCGCTTTTTCGATTGGGACACCTTCTTCTGCACGTAAAATAATAGTAGGTTTTTCTTGATCTTTAAGTGCTTTTTTTAACTCTATTTCTAAGTATTGTGGATTTATTTTATCGCTATTTACAAAATACTCTAAGTTTTTATTAATGCTAACAGATACATTTTGTGTATTGGTAGATTTCCCCTTCGCTTTGGGTAGTAACAAATCTAAAGCATTAGGAGCATTTGCCGTAAGCATGAAGAAAACTAACAGTAAAAAAACTATATCGGTCATAGACGACATGCTAAACTCTGCACTTATTTTATTTCTACCTCTAAGCTTCATTATTAACTGGGTTCATTTAATAAATCTAAAAATTCTACTGCATTGGCTTCCATTTGGTGCACCACTTTATCGGTTCTAACCACCAAGTGGTTATAACCGATGTAAGCAATAATACCAACAATTAAACCCGCTACGGTAGTAGTCATTGCTGTATAAATACCGGCAGCCAAAGATCCCATTTCTGCCTGACCGCCACTGTTAGCCATTTGATGGAATGCCAAAATCATACCAATTACGGTTCCTAAGAAACCAATCATTGGTGCTGCACCGGCAACTGTTGCCAATATGCTTACATTTTTCTCTAGTTTATAAACCTCTAACGTGCCGGCATTTTCTATTGCCTTGTTAATATCTTCTAAGGGTTTGCCTATATGAGAAATTCCTTTCTCTGTTAACCTGGCAACCGGAGAATCTGTTTGTGCACATAAAATTTTGGCGGCCTCTAATTTACCGTTAGATATGTGATCTCTAATTTGATTCATAAAATTTTTATCAATCTTAGAAGCAGCTTTAATGGCAAATAACCGTTCAAAATAAATATATAGCGCAACAAAAAGAAGCACAAAAAGTATTGCAATGATTACAATACTTCCTGTGCCTCCGCTAAATATTAAATCTATTACAGATAGTGTTTTCTCTTCTGTAGCAACATTCTCTAGCGCGTTTTGGGCTAGATCTTGATATAGTAGCATAGGGTACAGATTAATTAATGTTCTCTGTTTGTAACGTTATTTTTATTTGAAAATTATACATTCAACACAAAATCTCTCAACAATACAAATGCAATTGCTCCGGCTACAAAACCTACTAAGGCTAACCAAGCAATTTTCTTTAAATACCAGAAAAAGTCAATTTTTTCCATTCCCATAGCTACAACTCCGGCTGCCGAACCTATAATTAGCATACTTCCTCCGGTTCCAGCAGCATAAGCTATAAAGTGCCATAACGGGCTATCAATTGGCTCAGAGAACATTCCCATACTTGCCGCAACAAGTGGCACATTATCTATAACAGCCGATCCAATACCAAGTAAAGAAACTACAATATCTCTATTAGGCATTGCTTCATCTAAACCTTCAGCAAAGGTTAATAACATTCCTAAAGATTCTAATGCTGCTACGGCCATTAAAATACCTAAGAAAAATAGAATACTTGGTAGCTCTATTTTAGATAATGCTTTGTGAACAGGGCTGTGGTGTGAAGCATCAACGCTTTCCTGATCTATGTGAGAAACACTAAATTTAGCACTACTGTATATTTCAGCAAAAGCAGCTACAACAGCAAGAGAAAGCATCATTCCAACGTAAGGAGGTAAATGTGTTATCGTTTTAAAAATTGGAACAAATACTATAGCACCCAATCCTAAGTATAACATTGTAGCTCCATGTTTAGATTTTGGCGCATCGTTACTTAAATCCATGTCAATTTCTCCTTTAAAAATCTTAAGCTTAGATGCAAAAAGAACAGGAACAACCATACATAAGATAGATGGTAACAAAACGTGCTCTATTAATTGTAATGTAGTCACCTTATTTCCAATCCAAAGCATTGTAGTAGTTACATCGCCTATAGGAGACCAAGCACCACCAGCATTTGCAGCTATTATAATCATACCTGCAAACCATATACGCGTATTTCTGTCATTAATAACTTTCTGTAAAATAGTAACCAATACAATTGTTGCAGTTAAGTTGTCTATTATAGCTGATAATATAAAACCAAGAATAGAAAATATCCAGAGTAACTTTACTTTGCTTTTTGTTTTTATAAATCCTTTTATAGTAGCAAAACCATCAAAATAATCTATTATTTCAACAATAGTCATTGCTCCCAATAAAAACACCAAAATCTCGGCTGTTTTTCCTAAATGATGTAGCAGTACTTCTTCTAAATGCACAGGATGTTTACCTTCTCCGGCCACCACTTCAAAAACAGGCATGTGAGTTAAAGCTATTATAGCCCATAATAATGCCATCATGGCAAGAGCAGGAATCAACTTATCAATCTTTAAATTATGTTCTAAAGTAATCGCAAGATATCCTATTGCAAAAACAAGAATTACAATTGTTTCCATAAAATTTTAAGTTAGTATTAGTATAAAAAATCCATCGTTTTGGGTAGCATTAAAAGATAAACTCCCCACATTTCAGAAAAAACAAATATAAAAATTGTAATTGGGTTTTAATGCAAATTATCACCAAACTCTTTAGTTTTTTAATGCTTACTTACATCACTAAATAATTGACATAAAACCCTTTACTATATTGAAAAATTGTTATTTAAACAGTATATTTGGGCTCCTTTTTTGACAATTTATTAAACCGTATACTCAACATGGATTTTAATCTTTCTGAAGAACACTTAATGATTCGTGATGCAGCACGTGATTTTGCGCAAAACGAATTGTTACCGGGCGTTATTGAACGCGATGAAAAACAAGAATTTCCTCATGAACAAATCAAAAAAATGGGAGAACTTGGGTTTTTAGGTATGATGGTAGACCCAAAATATGGTGGAGGCGGTATGGGTACAATATCGTACGTTCTCGCCATGGAAGAAATTTCTAAAATAGATGCGTCTGCCTCGGTTGTAATGTCTGTAAACAACTCTTTAGTTTGCTGGGGTTTAGAAACTTATGGCACAGAAGAACAAAAACAAAAATACCTAACCAAGTTAGCAACTGGGCAATCCATTGGAGCTTTCTGCTTAAGTGAACCTGAAGCCGGATCTGATGCTACTTCACAAAAAACAACCGCAATAGATATGGGCGACCATTATTTGCTTAATGGTACAAAAAACTGGATTACTAACGGTAGTACGGCAGATTACTATATTGTTATTGCTCAAACAGACAGAGAAAAAGGACACAGAGGTATTAACGCTTTAATCGTAGAAAAAGGCTGGGAAGGCTTTGATATTGGACCTAAAGAACAAAAGCTCGGTATAAGAGGTAGCGATACACATTCATTGCAATTTAACGATGTTAAAGTGCCAAAAGAAAACCGCATCGGAGAAGACGGTTTCGGATTTAAATTCGCTATGAAAACACTCTCTGGTGGCCGTATTGGTATTGCCTCTCAAGCCCTCGGTATTGCTTCTGGAGCATATGAACTTGCCAAGCAATACTCTAAAGTTAGAAAAGCATTCGGAACAGAAATATGCAACCACCAAGCCATTGCTTTCAAACTAGCAGATATGGCCACCCAAATAGAAGCTGCCAGACACCTTTGTTTAAAAGCAGCTTGGGATAAAGATAACGGCAACAACTACGATGTTTCTGGCGCAATGGCCAAG